>NZ_WTUW01000002.1:993873-1580943 GCF_009882915.1 Sneathiella litorea | reverse complement strand
CCCGCAACCAACAATATCAACGGCTTAGTGAGTAATCACTGAGCCGCTTTTTGTTGAAAAGACGCTTAAGAAGGGTGATTTAAGAGTTATTGCATTTCATCAATGACGATGCACCAATAGATCCCTCCATTAAGATACCCAGCCATGTCACAGTCAAACTGGTTACGTTCGCGGGTTATCTCTGTTTTCAGTCCTCTGTCCGTAAGAAGACGCGTCCATACCGACAGTCCGTCCTGGGTGGAGGTGGACTGGTAATCCCGATAGGCGGGAGGTTCGTAGAACATAAGGAGTTTCACCTCGGGAAACTTTGAAAGTTCCTGAATCATTTCAGTTCTGGAATAAAGAAGCTTACTCTCACGAAGCGCGCCAAGGCCACTTGCAAGAATACACCCCAATAAGGATAAGGCCGCAATACATAGCAAGAGGCGGGATAGGATTGGTACTTTGCCAGTCTCGCTCAATTTCAGGGCTGCAACCATAAACAGGATGATGCTTAGCCAAGTGAAAGGAACATATCTTGCCCACCAAGATTCCGGAAAGAATACAGATGCGCCAATTATTACAGTACCGAATAAGGCGAGGCCATCTCCCTCGCGGCGCCAGTGAGGTGTATTTTTATTGCGATATGCGATCCGGCTGGTCATATAGGCAGCAATCGCCGTAAGTAACGCGAGGCTAAAGAAGGGGCCGAATCCACCCCTTCGGGTATCAAACCGGAGATATTTAAACTCTGTGAGTTTAAAAGTTCCTGGAATTTTAAGCTCGATTGGAGCGTCAATGGGCCACTCACTATGATCTGTTCGAGCAAATATACCATAGAAGAATTTCATCGGGGCAGATAACGAAACCACATTTGCAGGTTCATTCCCTTTCATAATTTTTGCCACAGAGGGATAGAGAAGCTGTCCGTGATCCAGAATATTTGTGACATAAGGCTTATACCCAATGACGGTGACGCCAAGAAGGAATGTGATGATGTACAAACTTCCCTTTATTTTTAGCCAGTGGAAAGTGCGCGATATTATGTTTCCATCGGTGCTTTGAAATACAAGTTCCGTCACGAAACCGGCAACCACGATCAACGGAGTGTAATAAAGTGCCGCAGTCTTCGTATTGACCATCAGGATGACACAGGCGAGTGCGGAGATCCGAGCGAGGCGGCTGGAAGAGAATGTGTCTGATAACATAAAAAGTGCGAGTGCAGCGCCAAATAAATATAGTGGTGCATCTACATAGTGGGTCAATAGTTGCCCGATGACAACCGGGTTCCCGACCAGTAGACTTGCAAATATCAATGCTGCTATCCTGGGAAAGCGAGCTATTCTACTTGCGAAATTATCCAGAATAAAGCTGTAGGCCAACAGGCCTACTGCCGCCATCAGGCCAACGATAAGAGCCTGTCCTGACATCAGCATCCCTGTAAGACTGACGATGTAGGATTGCAGCACCCAGTAACCGTTAGGGTAAGAATCCACCCATATATTGTTATGCGGGGATAAAAAGGGATTCCAGCCTTCGCCGATGCCCCATATGGCGCTTAAATGATACGCATAGCCATCGAAACCAGGATCATAGAAAGGCTGGGTTACAAATGCCCAAGAAACAATAAGAATAAAAAAGGCGAGAATGGTGAGAAGGCCTACAGCAATGCTCCTTCGTCCACTGACCTTCCCGATAAGCACAGAGGTAGTTAGGAGTGCGGCAAGAAGGAAAAGAACCGGGGAATGAATAGCCTCAGAAGCAAAACGGCTTAGGATGAGCAAAATGGCGAGAAAAAGAAAAATTGCCGATGCGCCGATATTTGCAAATCGTGTCATAAATGATCTTTCCTAAAATCTGTTCTTTTGAACAGAAAATGCCTGATGTTGAACCGAGAATTTTTCAGTTATCGCGTGGTTTATTTTTTGCACACCACAAAATATTACCGTCAAAAAAGCCCGAAATCTCGCAATCTTCCTTTCGGAATTCTGATGTGATCCTGGTTTTAATGCCACGTTCACGAAGAAGAGTGGTCCAGGTATGGTCTGAATAGGTGATTGCCGTTGATTGATCATCCTTGATAACCCTTGGATCGTGAATAAGGGTAAGTTCGATAATCGGATAATTCTTCATTTTCTCTATGACCGCAGTCCTTTGATAAGTTTGCCAGCTTTGACGAAGAGAGCCGAGTAGTCCCGCAACAATATTGCCGGCGAAGCACAAAACGATGACGGCAACCAAAATTTGGGATGCTATGGGGCTGCTGCCCCTTTTGGCATGAAATAACGAGGACAATGTCAACAATAGAACAACTAGCCACGTAAATGGCACGTAACGCGCCCACCAGGATTCAGGAAACAATACGGACGCGCCAAACAATATGATAGCAAACAAGGCCATGGCATCGCCCTTGCGTTTCAATGGTCCATTACTGTCGTGTTGCTGGGTCAACTTCGATAAGAGATAAACAGCGAAGGAAAGAATAAGTGCCAGACTGAAAAAAGGACCGAAGCCGCCACGGCGGGTATCAAAATCAAGATCCTTGAATTCCGAGAGTTGGAAGGTGCCAGGAATTTTCAGATGGACAGGAGCTGTCACCAAAACAGGCCAGACGCTGTCTTCTGTTCGCGACAGAATTCCATATAAAAATTTCATGGGTACGGGTAATGGTTCCAGGTTCTCAGGGATATTGGTTGCCATGATTTTATCAACGGACGGATAGAGCAACTCTCCATGGTCCAGGATATTCGTAACATAGGGTTTGTAGCCGATCACGGTAATGCCAACAATAAACGCCATTCCAAGCAGAATACCCCGGGACAGGATCCAGTTAATTAAAAACTGAAAATGTGATAACTCAATTTTTTTCAGAGCCCATCCGGCCATAAGGCTGGCGAACACAATCATTGGGACATAGTAGAGAGAAGCCGTTTTCGTATTGACCATCAGAATAATACATCCCACGGCGCTCCATTTTGCGAACCGGTTCGCGGAAAAGGTATCGGATAACAGAAATAACGCAAATGCGCTTCCCAACAGATAAAGGGACCCGTCAATATAGTGGGTCATTATCTGGGTAACGGTGACGGGGTTCGCGACCACGAATACAGCGAACAGGAATGCCCAGAAGTTCCTGTAGTGCGCCACAAGGTCTGAACAGTGATCAAGAAAAAAGCCGTATGCAAGTAATGCAACGGCAACCATTAAGCCGATGGTCAGAGATTTACCGGAAAGGAGCAATCCTGTTGTGGAAACAAGATATGATTGCAAAACCCAATAGCCGCTTGGATAGGAATCGACCCATATATTGTCATGGGGCGATAGAAACGGACTCCACCCATCGGCGATATCCCAAATCGCTGTAAGGTGGTAGGAATGGCCATCATGTCCGGCATCGTAAAGAAACTGAGTTGATATTGCCCAGGCAGCGATTATTGCGCAAAATCCGACAATCGCTGCCAGCGCCCACAGTGACGCTCTGTATCCCTGAGTTAACCGGAATATGAGGACTATAATTGCTATCGAAAGTGCCAAAAAAACAACTGGATGAACGGCAATCACTACCGTTATCCTGCTGATGACAAGGAGTACGGAAAGAAACAGAAAAATCGCCGCGGATCCTACATTCGCAAAGCGCGTCATTTACGAGTATTCCTTTTGTACAAATTCTTATAGGGCACCGTCGATATCATAAACAAGCTAATAAACCATTGCCAGTATAGGCAATGATGACCGCATGTTGTTCGAACATCATTTCAGAGAGAGTAATTGTTCGGGGATATAAAAGGTCCCGAAATCCAAGGAAAGCCATGAAAATATGTGTAGCGCTGAAATCCTGAGCGAGCTTGTTTTGTTATGTTAAATTTTATCTTCATTATATTTTGTTTTGCTAACTTGACCCTTGCCTGTCGATCTCTAGTATGGAGGTGTTCAAGCTCGAACGCGACCGCGGGCAGTACGCTGGCCAAAAACTGAAGAAAGTCAGAAGTGTAAATGTCAGAGCTTAACTTCCGAGCACGAGAAAGTAATCCAGCGACCATTTTCATTTATATGGTCGGCTCTTTGATTACTATCAGCCTTTTGTATGAAGCTGTTGACCATGTTTGGGGGAGCGGCGAGGCGATAAAGGAAACCTGGACGGTATTACAGCTCATCATCGTCGACGACGACTCTTGGTGGCCGATGTATAATGCTGCGAAAGTTTGGATTCACGGCCATGAAATCTATCAGACGATCTTTTTTGAAGAGAGGATGAAGTTTCAATATCCGCCACTGAGTATTTTGCCCTTTATCGTGTTAATAAAATTGGGCCTGGGTTGGGAGGCTATTCGGGAGATTGCAAATACACTGTCTTATGCTTCAATATTTATACTAGCGGTTTTTATATACGAAATAATAGTTTCGACTTTTAAGAATTTATCTAAAGAGAGTTACTTAAGCTGGCGACACAGGGTCGTTATTTTCGCTATTTCCTTGGTTGGAACATTCGGTTTCGATGCCATAATCAGAGCGCAGTATTTGGGCCAGGTTCAGGTCTTGTTAGATGTTGTAATCGGCTTGGCTTTTTTATTATTCCTGACAAACAGAAAATATTTTTCCGGCGCCTGTCTGGCTGTTGCGGCACTGGTCAAGCCCCAGTTTACCTTAGTTCTCTTTTGGGCGCTCCTTCGCAAGGAAAAGGAGCTTGTGGTTGGAATGATACTCGTATTTATTCCGGCCGGCATCGTTTCCCTTTATGTTTTTGGTTTTGATGAGCATGTCCACTATCTAGATACTCTTTCTTTAATGGGGAAACATGGCGAAGCTTATTGGCCGAACCAAAGCATTAACGGGCTTTTGCACAGGCTATTAAGTGACGTTAATTCTCTGGAATTTCCAGTAAATTCATATGCGCCCTATAATCCGATCGTACATGTTACGACTCTCGTGACAACTGTCATGCTTATATTGCTGGGCTTGTTTTACCGAGTTGGAAACAGGCATCCGGTTTCAGAAGGCGTTCAATCGATATGGTCTGCGCTTGACCTGGCGACAATGCTTTTGCTGGCGACAATTGCGTCACCAATAGCATGGTATCACCATTATGGTATTTTATGGCCCCTGTTTGTTGCGACCTTCGTTGTGGTGGCCTGTTATTCTTGCAAGAAAAAGCGTGACCAAAGCATTATCGTTGTTAGTTGGCTTCTGGGGATAAGTTTTCTTTTGATATCAAATAGGTTTCCGGCCATTGCGAGTGAGCCTTTTTCTTCGTCTCCCATCAACTTGCTTCAGTCGTATTACCTGTTTGGAGCATTCCTGATGCTGGCGGTGCTTTTAATACTCCGGCGATATCTGGCAGGTTATGCTCAGACTGATCAAGCAGGCGTTTAGTCAGGCGAAGATTTTAGAACACAGGTAGTTGAAAAGACAATGTATCGTAAAATAACCAAAGATCCAGCAAATGCATTCACGCTAGTTTTTTGCGTTATAATCTCCCTATTTCTTGTTAGCGGGGTGATCGATTATTTCTGGGGGTTTGGCTACATATTCTATGAGTTAAAGGCGGTTTTAACGCATGCTATGGAGCAGGATGACTCCTGGTGGCCAATGTATGAAGCGGCCCAAGCAAGACGCGTGTACACTGACCGAGGTATCTATGATCTTATATTCTTTGAGAAAGGGATAAAGTTTCAATATCCACCGGTAAGCCTGCTTCCCTATATGATCCTGATTAAATTTGGGTTTGACTTTGAGGCTATCGTCAAAATTTCCTATACCATTTCATTTCTGGCGGTGTTCGGTATCGCATTTTGCGGTTACAGAATAGTTATCAATATTCTAGGCATTTATGGTAACGAAAAACTATTACCCGCAAGAAAGAAATTGGGGATATTTGTTGTAACCTTTCTTTCTGTTTTTACATTTCACCCGATTGTTATTGCGCAGTATCTGGGACAACTACAGGTTCTCATTGATTTTCTGGTAAGCCTTACGTTTCTTGCCTGGCTGGTTGACAGGAGGCATTTCGCGGGAATGTTCCTTGCCGCAGCGGCCCTATTAAAGCCGCAGCTCATTTTACTTTTGCTTTGGGGGATAATACGTAAAGAGAAAGCCTTTACCATTGGAATGTTAATCGTGTTCGTTCCGGCGGGTATTGTATCGCTTGCCGTATTTGGCTTCCAAGAACATTTAGATTATCTGCGGGTCTTATCGCATATCAGTTTGCATGGGGAGGCCTTTTGGCCAAACCAGAGTGTAAACGGATTGCTTAGCCGTTTAATTACTGATGCAGATCTGGCAGATTTTGATCCGTATTCCTACTCTGAATATAACCCCTACGTCTATTTCAGTACATTGGCTTCGACAATCCTTCTTGTGTTGTTTGGCTTATTTTATAACAAACCAAAAATTCCAGGCTCCAGTTTGTCTGGTAACAATACGTTAAATTCGGCGTTGGATTTAGCAACAATGGTCTTGTTATCAATAATGGCCTCTCCGACTGTATGGACGCATCACTATGGTGTTGCATGGCCTATATTTCTAATGGCTATTATGGTTGCCATCATTCTTTTGCAGAAGGAACGGACAGGCTATGCAATGGCTTGTTTCGCGTTGCTCTGTATTAGTTACATTTTAGTATCGAACTATTTTAGTTTTCTGGACAAAGAAGCCTACTATGACTCTCCGGTAAATTTAGTATTGTCTTACTTTTTCTATGGCGGCATTTTCCTATTAATCGCATTATTGTTGTTAAGACATGCTCTAGCAAATAGAGCGGATGACGGTAGTTAGGAAATGGAAACTCCTGGCATATAGTCTGTCGCCTGCGGGGAAAACTTGACCCTTTTTCCTCATCCGGTAGTATTCGGGCGACTTCCTTATTAATTTCAGGCGTGACTTGTTCCGTTAATTTTATCGCAAGTTCGGATAGTTCTTTAATGTTTCAGCGATCCAATATTTCAGTCAGTCCCGCAGTTCTTTTCATTCTAGTAATGGGCGGGATAGTCGCTCTGGGCATCGCGAAAGACGTCATAGATTATGCATTGGGCGATACCTATATCGCAACACTCACGAGCACGGTCCTGAAGTTTGACCTGATTTACTTTGATTCATGGTGGCCAATGACAGAGGCTGCCGTCGCCAAGCTTCAATTTCCAGATAAGGGTATCTACGAAAGCGTTTTCTTCGAACGGAACATTAAGTTTCAGTATCCGCCAATCAGCATTCTGCCATTTTGGGTGGTTTATAAGTTTGATATGAGTTGGGAGCGGGCGACTGAAATTGCGAACTTCGTATCATATTTATCGTTGGTCGGAATAGTTGTCTGTAGCTATCAAACAATAATCGTCATTGTAAAAAAATATTATCAGGAATTCCGGGTTTCTAATGTATTCCGCGTCGCTAGCTTCCTCATTGTCCTGATCGGCACGTACAGCTTTTATCCTGTCATGTGGGGGCAGTTTATCGGCCAGGTACAGGTGATCATAGATTTACTGATAAGTATGGCTTTCCTGAGCTGGCTTATGGGACGAAAGTACTTCTCTGGCATGATGATCGCACTCGCGGCACTAATTAAGCCGCAGTTTGCATTGCTTCTTCTCTGGGCAGCTTTAAGGAAAGAAAAACAATTTTCAATCGGCCTGCTGCTTGTCTTTATACCTGCGGGCATTATTTCCCTGGCCATATTCGGTTTTCAGGAGCATCTCGATTATCTGCGAGCACTCTCTCACATGGGCCAGCATGGTGAGGTGTATTGGCCGAACCAGAGCGTTAATGGGCTGTTGAACCGGTTATTTGTCGACGCCACGTCCCTTATGTGGACATTGGAAACTTTCGCTCCATATGATCGTGTCGTTCACGTGGGAACATTGGTCTCTACAGTCTTATTCATACTGGTTGGGCTATTTTATCGAAGAGGGACCTATGTTGGCTCCGAAAGGGAGCAAACGATGGGCTCTGCACTGGATCTTGCGACGATGCTGCTGGTTTGTACAATCGCGTCGCCGGTCGCATGGGTACACCATTACGGAATATTGATGCCTGTTATAGCCGCCGCTTTTTTGGTGGCTGTTCATTCTTTCTCTAAAGAAGCGAGGCTTTCGACATACCTTAACCTTCTGCTTCTATGTATAAGTTATTTCCTTCTCGCCAATTATTTCTCATTCATCGAAACAGAAGCATTCAGTAAGCCTCCGCTAAACTTGTTGCAATCCTTACATTTTTACGGCGCTCTTATACTGCTGATTGCCTTGTTCCTGTTACGATCAAGAGACGTTTCCCTGGTTAAGGTAAATAAGCCTGCCTGAACACCAGTGGCAGCAGTTAATTCAACCACCTGCACCGTTTTTTGTTTTTGGAATGCACCAGAGCACATGAGCTTCTAACCAGCCTAGTTTCTGACAATATTTTTTTTCATTTGCAGGGAGCTTAGTTCCGACAATACGGACGTGAACGTCGTTTCGCGCAAGTACGCGGGCCCAAACATTCGCGGCATCGGAAATTTGTTTGGACTGATAATCACGGGTTATTCTGATATCTTTCTCGATATATATTTCGATAACCGGATTGTCTTTCGCGGCTTCAATTGCCTTGGTGGCCGTCCGAACCTGGATGTTTTGCTTAAGTGCACCGCCAGCGCCTGCGGCCATACTAAGAAGAAATGAAAGCAGGGCAACGCTTTGTATGAATCGGATAAAGATCAGCGTTTTACCATGGCCGGTGAGGTAAAATGAGGCAATAACAAAAAGTACAGCACTGAGCCAGGTAAATGGGACATAGCGGGCCCACCAGGATTCAGGAAAAAACATAGACATAAGGAAAAGAATGGTGGCGTAGGCAGCAATGCTGTCCCCACCCTTGACCATCGTATATGACCTACTTGAGAAGCAGGCAGCTCTACAGGTAATGTAGGTTAAAAGGGAGCTTAATAATGCCAGGCTGAAAAAGGGGCCAAACCCTCCGCGACGTGTGTCAAAACGAAGGATTTTGAATTCGTCGAATGTAAAGCTTCCCGGTATCTTGAGGTGGATTTGGGAATCAAAGGGATAAGGCCACAATGTTCGGCCGGTTTCAGCAAATATTCCATAAAAGAACCCGACAGGAGCCGAAACCCCTTGCACATTGTTGGGAATATTATAGCTCATGATTTCTGTAACAGAGGGATAAAGCAGCGCCAAATGGTCCTGAAGATTGGTCACATACGGCTTGTACCCAAGAACAATAATTGCAAAGAAATACACGAAAGCATACAAGAATCCTTTTCTTAAAATCCATTGGAAAGCCCGTGGAACACAATCTTTTATCGACCCGTTAAGAACAAGGTCCATGACAAATCCACCAATCACGATAAGGGGAACATAGTACAGGGTGGCTGTTTTGGTATTGATAAGCAGAATTATGCAGCTGATTACGCCCCATCTGGCAAGTTTATTGGGCGTAAATGCATCTATCATCAGAAAGAAAACGAGAGCGCAGCCGATAAGGTAGAGCGGCGCATCTGTGTAATGAGTCATCATTTGCGTCAGGACGATAGGATTCCCGATTATAATCCCTGCCAGAAAAAGTGAGGCGAGTTTCTGGTACCGGGAGAGGCGACCCGCAAACTGTTCAAGAAAGAAGCCAAAAGTAAGAACCGTAACAGTGGCCATGAGGCCAGTCAGAAGCGACTGACCGGATAGAATTAGTCCGGTTGTTGCGACAATATAGGATTGCAAAGCCCAATAACCGTTCGGATATGAATCTATCCATATATTATTGTGAGCAGTCGCGAGTGGATTCCATCCTTCCGCGAGGTCCCAGATCGCAGTCAAATGATAGGCATATTCATCATCCCCCGGTGAGTAAAGTGGTGATGTCGCAAGTGCCCATAGTATTAAAAAGAGTAAGAAGATTCCGATAGATAACAGTGCGGTTCTCGAGGCATTTATTCCTTCCAGAATAAAAACGAAAACAACTGCAAGCAGGAAGGAAATTCCGATGTCCGCGAAAGGGGGCAGCATGGTTGCAATTGTCAACCGGTTTACAGTTAGGAGAAGGCCCAAAAAAATAAAAACTGACGACGCACTAACAATGGAAATACGAGAGTACAGACTGTGGCTGTTGTGGTGCAATTTCGGATCCCCCTCGCATGCAACCATAAAGAAGCTGGAACAATAAAATTTGTCGTGATTATATATTCGCAAAAATGACTCAGGATGTCATCATTTGGGGTGACTATTCCTTTGACATATTCGGAATACACCAAAGAACAGCGCCGAAAAAATATCCCGACTGGGCGCATTTTTCTTCGTCAAATTCCGCCGTAATTCTTGTTTTTATGCCTTCCTCTTGAAGTATCTCCGCGTAAACAGTGGCCGCATCAGATTGCGATAAAGAGTCTTCATCAGAGAATACCCGAACTTCCTTTATAAGTGTCAGTTCAACGAAAGGCGCTGCTTTCATTTGTTCCAGTGTGGCAAATCTTTCATAAGTCTGAACATGTTGCCGCGCGGCACCCAACGTCCCTGAAAGTACACAGCCGAGTAAGGAGGCGAGGGTTATGGTCAGCATGGACTGTGCAAATATCCTTGTCCTACCCGTAACCTCGAAAATCAGGGGTGAGATCGCCAGAAAGATTGGGGTGAGCCAAAGAAATGGGACGTATCTGGCCCACCAGGGTTCTGGAAAAAAGATAGTCATGCCAAGCAATATGAAACCGAAAAGCGCTATGCCGCAGCTTTTCCGTTGAGGCAAGGTTAATTCCTCTCGAATGATTGCGAGGCGGCTTGCCAAAATGGAGAGCAATGAAGCCAGCAAGGCAAGGCTGAATAATGGCCCGAATCCGCCACGGCGAATATCGAAGTCAGGCGCCTTAAACTCCGCCAAGGTAAAAGTCCCGGGAATTTTAATATTGATGGGGGCTTCGACAGGGATGCCGTACCGATTATGCTCTGTTCTCGCCAGCATTCCGATCAGGAATTTCATGGGGCTGGACATCGGTTCCTGAACATTAACAGGCGTGTTTTTATCCATTATTTCTGCGGATGGTGGATAGAAAAAATTGTCATGGTCCAGGACATTGGTGACATAAGGTTTATAGCCAATTACGAGAATTCCGAAGACTCCCGCCAGTCCATAATACATGCCTCGCTTTCCGATCCATTGAAAAACTCTCCGCATCGGTTCGGAAGGCTCTCTAAAGATATAAAGCTCCACCAAAAAGCCACCGAAAAGGATAAGCGGTGTAAAGTAAAGTGCGCTTGTTTTAATGTTGATTAAAATAATGACGCAGCTAATGGCACCTACAAAGGCGGTGCGGTCTCGCGAAAACGCATCGGAAATGAGAAAAAATATGAGCGATGCCCCAACAAGATATAACGGAGCATCAACATAATGTGTTTGTATTTGAGTCAGAAGAACGGGGTTGGCAACGACAATTCCAGAGAACAGGATTGCGGACCATGGCTTGAATCTCGTCATCAATGGCGACGTTAATTCTTGAAAAAAAGCATAAGATTGCAGCCCTAGAACCGCCATTAATCCAATCAATAAGGATTGTCCCGCCATAGTCAGGCCGGTGGTAGAGACGAGAAATGACTGCAGTGTCCAATACCCCGAAGGATAGGAATCAACCCAAATGTTGTTATTCGATGTAAAAAATGGATGCCAACCGTTCGCCAAATCCCAGATAGCGGTCAGATGATATACATATCCGTCATGACCTGCCGGGAAGAAGGGCTGGGTTCCAAATGACCAGGCAAGCATTATTAAGGCGAAGCCACCAATAGCCAAAAGAACGGTAAGAAAGATTTTTCGCCCGCCTAAGACCCCAAATAATAAGAGCACAATTCCAATCGCGATGGCAACCTGCAATGGAGATGGAATTATTCCATAAACATCAGCTCTACTAATTGACAGGAGAACAGCAAGGAAAATAAAAATGGAGGCTGTAGCTGAATTGACGGTTTTCATTTTTTAAGACGTTCCCAAATTAATCCGTACTACAACAAAATTCAGCAAATACAGCTTCGACTTGAAAAACGGGTCACCTTCACTCACGCAAAATTAAATTTACGCTGCGTAACACAAAACCGTGGAAACGCCAAATTTCGCTCTGATTATTTAAAAAATTACAGTGTTCTAACCGAGTAGAAAAAAATATTTAGGGCACTGGCGTCGGATCCTTCTTGCGCCAAAGTGAAATGATAAGGCCGGCAGCTACTAGCGCGGTTCCGATTAAATCCTGAACAGAAAGCGGTTGCGCGAGAAAAATAGCGCCCAGTATTGCCGCCGTAACCGGGCTGAGACCCAGGAACACCGTTACATTTGATGCCGGGATGTGTGAGAGTGCAAAAAGCCAGCAAAAATAACCTACTGCGCTTAAGAAGCCGATGAAAAAAAGAACCAGCCAGATGTTTATCGAAAAGCTTGTTACAGTATCGGCCATGCCTTCCATAAGGGCGAGACCAAACAGGAATAGAACAGCGCATCCCATAGCCATTGTACTGATCTGTAATGTCGGGTAACGGGGCATATAGGCTCCATAGAGGACGGAACAGAGCGCTCCCAAAAATGCGCTTAGTAACGCTGCACCGATACCGATCCAGCCCATCATGCCGAAGCCTTCAACGAACGCCGTTGCTCCAACGGCAAATCCAACCCCTGCGATGGTAAGAAGAATTCCGAACATTTTGCGGTAAGTAAAGTTCTCCCGCCCAAGCAGGATGGCGATGGCCATGGTGAGAAGCGGGAGGCTTGCGAAAATAAGAACAGCGAGGCCTGCCGCTATATAAATAACCGAGACGTTCAGCAGTATGATCAGAAATCCAAACTGAAAAATACCGAAGAGAAGGATTGCTATGAAGTCCCGAAATGTTACCGGGCTCCAGCGAATGCGGTTTGCAAGCGGTAATAATAGCAGGACGCCGATCAGGTAACGGATGAAAGCAATTGTGATGGGACCTGTTTCGTTGACGACCGATCCGGTCGCGACGGTGGCGGTTCCAATGACAATTCCGCTCGCGGCGGCAGCTGCAAGAGCCAATTGTTCACGCTTCATAGAACCAGATCCCAGGTCTGCCCGACAAGATCCTTACCGAAACTATGATGCGGTTGCTCATCAACCAGTTTGAAACCAGCCTCCTCATATAGATGTATCGCTGCGTGGAGAATGCTGTTGGTCCATAAGGTTATTTTTTTGTATTGCTTGCGCCCGGCAAATTGGATGCATTCTTCAATCAGGTTGCGGCCGACCCCAAGCCCCCGAGCTGTAGGTTCAACATATAGCAGGCGTAACTGAGCTGTTGACTCGTCCTTCTGTACCAGGAAAACGGAACCAAGAATTTCGTCGTTTCGATCAGCAATCCAGCAATGCTCATATTCAGGTTTGTAGTTTTCAAGGAATTCTCCGCCGATCTTGGCAACGAGAGCCTCAAAACTCGCATCTAATCCATACTCGTGAGCATAAAGGACAGCGTGCCGATGGATAACCCATCCAATATCACCAGGACGATGACTTCGAATTATGATTGGGTCAGTTCCTTTCTCAGGGCTATCGAGAGTTGAAGAAATAAAGTTCATGGACGCGATGAGGCGGATTTGCTCGGCATCGGAGAGAGGCTCGAGTATGGTCGCGACTTCTGCTCGGGACGCCTCAATAAAAGGCGCAAAAACACGTCGGCCTTCATTGGTGAGGGAGAGGAAACGTAATCGCCCATCGGCGGTGCTTTTGACCGTATTGATGAGATCTTCTGACTTGAACTTTTTTAGCAAACGGCTGAGGTAAGCCGGATCAAGAGATAGAAGTTTTGCCAGATCGCCCGCCGTCAGACCATCATTTGTATGGAGCTCATAGAGCACACGCATTTCAGTCAGGGAAAATCGACTATTCAGCAAGCCCTCATTAAGGGCGCCAATATGTTTCGTAATAAACCGGTTGAACCTTCTGACGGCGTCGATACGTTTTTCTGAAACAGCCACCTTAACCTCCCATTTTATTGTAATTAGACAATAAAATACTGGACTCAGTCAATTAAATTGGTTCTGCGAATTCATCCGGTAAGGCAAATGGCATCAATTTTTCCCGAAACTGCGTAATAAACTCCTGCATCAAAAGTGATCGTGGATGATACTTTGGATACAGAATGTCGAGACGAAAGGGCAGTTCGGGCTCGAAGGTTCGCGTCACCAGGCCACGCCCGACATATTCCGCTGCGTCAATTGAACTGACTATGGCGATGCCGGCTTCTTGTTCTGCCAACAGGCAGGCCGTTGCAAACTGGCGGACTTCGACGCGATGATTCAGGACGGCGCCGGAGGCATCAAATGCGGCTTTGACCGCGTGATAGAAGCGGTTCTGCCGATCCTGTATGATCATCGGCAATCCATCGAGATCTTTAGCTGTGATCACTTGCTGACTGGCGAGTGGATGGCGACTTGATAGGGCACAAACCGTCCGAATATTGACGGATTCATGGTTGACGGCGCTATGCCCTTCAAATTCATCTGCAATACCAATGTCATATTGCTGCGCAGCGATCCATTCGCGAACCCGGGCAGAGCTCCGGGTCTGGATTGACATGGTAACGTCTGGCCGTTCAGCCAGAAACTCAGCGACAACGCGGGGAAGCAGTGAGGTCGCAAAGCCGGGAAGACAGGCGATACGTAAATGCCCGGCCTTTTGATTGCGAATATCAGCAGCAAGTTGTGTGACATGGTCAAGACTAGTGATAGCCCTGTCGACCTCACCGTATAAAAATTCGGCTTCCGCAGTTGGGTATAGCCGTCCCTGACGCCGATCGAAAAGGGGTATTTTTAGAGACTTTTCCAAGCTGGCAATCAGGCGGCTGACAGCCGGCTGAGAGACATTAAGAATATTGGCTGCGGCGGTCACTCCGCCGGCAATCATAACAGCCCTAAAAGCTTCAAGTTGTCTAAGCCGATTCATTCCATTTGCCATTATCTACGCATCAATCTCATAATACAATGTTATGGAGTTATTCAGAAAGATTATCACTAATCCCGTAAATTGTGGAATCTTGAATTAGTTTGAAGGGGTGTCATTAAACCGTAATTGAAGGTCGGGCAAATACCTATACTCTATTGGAAGGGGACGGGTTGCCTCCGATAGAAAGAAATCAGATTCGGGCATCGCATACCGTGGTGTTTTATAATCAACCTATAGGGAAACATTATGGCTATATTCAAAAAACTAGTTCTACCGGCAGCTTTGGCTGCCTTTATGAGCGGAACCAGTGTCGCTTCGGCGGTTACTGAAATTCAGTGGTGGCACGCCATGGGCGGTACCAACGGGGAGCGGGTCAATAAAATCGCTGAAGACTTCAATGCGACCCAGTCCGACTTTAAAGTCGTACCGACATTCAAAGGTAACTATACGGAAACAATGACGGCGGCAATCGCAGCCTTCCGTGCCAAGAAGCAGCCGCATATCGTGCAGGTTTTTGAAGTTGGAACCGCGACGATGATGGCTGCCAAGGGCGCCGTCTATCCGGTTGAGCAAATGATGAAAGATGCAGGCGAGCCGTTCGACAAGTCGGATTATCTGCCTGCTGTGATCAGTTACTACCAGACATCTGACGGTGAACTGCTCTCCATGCCATTCAACAGTTCCACGCCGGTTCTGTGGTACAATAAGGACGCACTTGACAAGGCGGGTGTCTCAAAGGTGCCGGAAACATGGCCGGAAATGAAGGAAGCTTCTGAAAAACTGGTTGCCGCTGGATATAAATGTGGCTTCTCCTTTGGGTGGCAATCCTGGGTCATGATCGAGACCTTCAGTGCCTGGCACAACATCCCGATGGCCACCGAAGAAAATGGATTCAAGAGCACCAAAACGACCTTTGAATTCAATAACGATATTGTCAAAACCCATATGAAGAACCTTCAGGATTGGCAGAAAGGAAATCTCTTTGTCTATGGTGGACGCCGGGGTGACAGCCTGCCGATGTTCACAAATGGCGAATGTGGCATGTGGATGAATTCTTCTGCATATTACGGGTCCATGAAAAGCCAGGCAAAGTTCAATTTTGGCCAGGCGATGCTGCCTTATTATCCAAATGTGATCGACAAGCCGCAAAACTCCATCATTGGCGGCGCGACACTGTGGGTGCTCCGCGGTAAGCAGGATAATGATTATAAAGGCGTTGCGAAGTTCATGACCTATCTGTCGTCTCCGGAAGTTCAGGCATGGTGGCATCAGGAAACTGGCTATGTGCCGATAACGACTGCTGCTTATGAACTCTCTAAGAAGCAGGGCTTTTATGAGTCCAACCCGGGTACGGATACGGCGATCAAGCAGCTTAGCCTGAATACGCCAACACCGAACTCACGTGGTATCCGCTTTGGTAACTTTGTCCAGATCCGCGACATCATTAATGAAGAGATGGAAGCTATCTGGAACGGCTCAAAGGCGCCGGAACAGGGTATGGATGATGCCGCGAAGCGCGGTGATGTTCTCCTTCGTAAGTTTGAAGAAGCAAACGAATCGTAACGTTTGATTTTCTGATGAAAGCCGCCGTAACGTAATTATGTTGCGGCGGCACATTCAGAGGGGATCTAGTTCATGTTGAAGAATGTCCATTTCGGGCCATCTGTGCTGCCTTTTCTTCTGGTGCTGCCGCAGATTGTTGTTACCCTTGTTTTCTTTATCTGGCCCGCAAGTCAGGCGCTTTACCAGTCACTGCTGCTGGAAGACGCCTTTGGACTGAAATCGGAGTTTGTCTGGTTTAGGAATTTTGAGGCACTCGTCAGCGACCCTCTCTATTGGCATTCATTTAAAATCACTATTGTTTTTTCCTTTCTCGTTGCCTTTCTTTCCATGTCTTTCGCGTTGCTGCTTGCGCTTTTTGCAGATCGCGTCATCAAGGGTTCTGGAGCCTATAGAACTCTATTAATTTGGCCATATGCCGTTGCGCCGGTCACGGCGGGTGCTTTATGGGTCTTTATGTTTAATCCAACATTGGGCATCGTGAGTTATGCTCTTTCAGCGCTCGGGTATGAATGGAACCATCAATTGAATGGCGAAGAGGCGATGGGGCTGGTGGTTATGGCATCAGCGTGGAAACAGGTTGCCTATAACTTCCTATTCTTCCTCGCAGGACTGCAATCCATTCCAAAATCACTGATCGAAGCAGCGGCAATTGACGGTGCAGGCCCCATACGCCGAACGTTTGACATTGTCCTGCCCCTGCTATCGCCGACTACTTTTTTCTTGCTTGTTGTTAATATTGTATATGCCTTTTTTGAAACATTTGGTGTTATCCATGTTGTCACTTCGGGTGGCCCGGCGGGCGCAACAAATATACTGGTTTATAAGGTGTTTAGTGACGGTTTCGTCGGCCTTGACCTTGGCGGGTCGGCGGCACAGTCGGTTATCCTGATGATCATGGTAATCGGCCTGACGGTTATTCAGTTTAAATATGTTGAAAAGAGGGTGGCGTACTGATGGTTGAGAACAGGCCGCTATTAGCAATCTTCTCTCATATTATGTTGATCCTTGGTGTAGTGGTTATTGCCTTTCCGATCTGGATCATGTTTGTGGCTGCGAGCCACCCTGAAATTCGCATGACGCAAGTCCCGTTACCGATGTTACCGGGGGGGCATTTTTTTGAGAACCTCGATATCTCCCTGAACCGCGGGATGAGCGGCATGGATGGCAATGGCGTTGGTTACATGATGCTGAACAGTCTCATCATGGCAATGATGATTGCGGTTGGAAAAATTGCCATTTCTCTGTTATCGGCCTTTGCGATTGTCTATTTTCGATTCCCGTTTCGCATGTTCTTCTTCTGGATGATCTTTATCACCCTGATGCTGCCCGTCGAAGTCCGGATTTTACCGACATATGAGGTGGTTGCCAATCTTGGTATGCTTGATAGTTACTGGGGGCTCTCCATTCCACTGATTGCGTCTGCGACGGCGACCTTCATGTTTCGTCAGGTGTTCTTGACTATTCCTGATGAGATGCTTGAGGCGGCCCGTATCGACGGCGCTGGTCCCATGCGTTTTTTCTGGGATATTCTGATCCCGATGTCGCGGACCAACATTGCCGCCCTGTTCGTAATTCTCTTTATCTATGGCTGGAACCAGTACCTCTGGCCTCTCCTGATTACATCCGAGCCTGGAATGTATACGGTCGTGATGGGAATTAAGCAGATGCTGGAAGCGGCAGAACAGGTGCCGCAGTGGAATGTAATCATGATGACGGCGTTGCTCGCCATGTTGCCGCCGATCTGTGTCGTTATTTTTATGCAAAGCCTCTTCGTTAAAGGGCTGACGGAAACTGAGAAATAAGTAGGGAATTTGAAACGATGGCACGGGTTGTTCTAGAGGGCATTCGTAAAACCTATCCGAACGGTTTTAAAGCTATCCATGGCGTCGATGTCGAGATTGAGGACGGGGAATTCCTGGTTCTAGTCGGGCCTTCGGGTTGCGGAAAGTCGACCTTGCTCAGGATGATCGCAGGGCTTGAATCCATTACTGAAGGGCAGCTGAGCATCGGTGATCGCCCCGTCAATAATCTGGAGCCATCTGAGCGGGATATCGCTATGG
Organism: Sneathiella litorea; assembly: GCF_009882915.1. Classification (GTDB taxonomy): domain Bacteria; phylum Pseudomonadota; class Alphaproteobacteria; order Sneathiellales; family Sneathiellaceae; genus Sneathiella; species Sneathiella litorea. Next base: position 1,562,439 of record NZ_WTUW01000002.1, on the reverse strand, counting down.
TCTTTCAGAACTACGCATTGTACCCGCATATGAGCGTTTACAAAAATATGGCGTATGGTCTCAAGATCATGGGGCTGTCAAAGGCTGAGATTGGGGAGCGGGTCAAGAAGGCTGCGACCATTCTGGAACTGACGGACGAACAACTCACCCGTAAGCCTCGTCAGTTGAGCGGGGGGCAGCGACAGCGCGTCGCGATGGGCCGGGCAATCGTGCGCGAACCAAGTGTCTTTCTTTTTGATGAGCCGCTTTCCAACCTGGATGCAAAACTTCGGGTTCAAATGCGCCTGGAAATAAAGACGCTTCAGGCAAGTCTTGGGATTACCAGTATCTATGTTACGCATGACCAGGTTGAGGCCATGACGCTGGGCCACCGTTTGATGGTGCTGAATGCCGGCAATGTAGAGCAACTCGGCACACCGATCGAGCTATATCAACGCCCAGCGTCTCTTTTCGTGGCGGGCTTTATTGGTTCTCCCGCCATGAATTTTGCGGAGGCCAGGATCGACTCTATGGGGAAGACGATCACTATTTCCGGTCAGGAGGCATTGCCACTTGGCGATGGAGGAATGGCGGAACATGGCGGAAAAGATGTGATCCTTGGGGTCCGTCCAGAACATTTGGAGTTGGTAGCTGAAGCGCCTGATGCAGTTCCCATGACTGTGACCATGGTGGAGCAACTGGGTGCGGATACGCTTGTTCATGGCCATTTTGGTGAGAGCAGGTCTGATCTAACCGTACGGCTTGAGGGAATCCGGAATATAAAAGGCGGCGAAGTGTTGCCAATCCGCGTGTCGCCGGACCATCTGCATGTTTTTGATCCTAAAACCGAACGACGTCTTTCATGATCGCATTAGTTTAATCTTCGCGGATCATGGGGACAAATCGCATCGTCTTGGATATGCTGTTTGCGGGAAAAGAAGCGAAGCTTTGGCTTTGCACTTTTGTGTTGGTCTAAATAAGGAAGAATAACAATGGCAGGGATAGCATCAAACGGGAATACAATAGGGGCGCTGCGGAGTCTTGAGGGCAAGGTTGCCTGGGTTACGGGCGCGGGTACAGGCATAGGTCAGGCAGGGGCAGTATGTCTTGCACGCGCTGGTATGGAGGTTGTGCTTTCTGGACGTCGCAAAGAAAAGCTCGCGGAAACAGAGGATATGATCCGTGGCCTTGGCAAGGCGCCCATAATAGAAGAATTAGACGTCGCGGACGCCGATCAGGTTGCTGCGGTGGCAGCAAAGATTGAGGAACGCTTTTCCCGTCTTGATGTCGCCGTCTTTAGCGCTGGGATAAATGTCAAGAATCGAAGCTGGGGCGAGGTTGATACGGAGGGCTGGGATTCAGTTGTTGATATCGACCTAAACGGCGCATTTTATTGCTGTCGTTCCGTTTTGCCGATTATGCGCCGACAGAAAGAGGGACTGATTATCAACGTTTCCTCCTTGGCCGGAGTACGGGTTTCAAAGATGACAGGTCCTGCCTATACGGCTGCGAAACATGGTATGGTTGCCATGAACGAGAGCATCAATATGGAAGAGGCGGTGAATGGCATTCGCGCCTGCGCTCTTTGCCCCGGAGAAGTCGCAACGCCAATCCTTGATAACCGGCCAGTCAAGGTCACGGATGAGGAAAAAGCTGTCATGTTGCAGGGAGAGGACCTCGGCGAAACGATCCTGTTCCTGGCTCAGCTTGATACGCGCGTTTGTGTCAATCAACTGGTGATCAGCCCAACGGCAAACCGGATGTATACGGCGGGAGTAACCTAAGAAGGCTGTTTTTCCTTCATGTCAGAAAAGGCATCCAACGCGCGCTGGCGCGATGTTTTAAGATCAACAATCGGTGCGGGATAGGTCTCATCGAGGACTATCCCCGCAGCGTCTAGTACTTCTTTAGGGGCCTCCCAAGGATTAAACAGCCACTTGTCGGGCAGGCCCGCGAGTTCGGGCACATACTTTCGCGTATATTCTCCTTTTGGATCAAACCGGACGCCTTGGGTGGCGGGATTGAAGATGCGGAAATAGGGAGCAGCGTCAGCACCGCAGCCTGCAACCCATTGCCAGCTTGCGCTGTTGTTGGCGAGGTCTGCATCAACCAGACAGTCCCAGAACCAGCGCGCTCCCTCTTTCCAGTCGATCATCAGGTTTTTCACAAGGAAGGAGGCAGCAACCATGCGCACCCGGTTATGCATGAAACCTGTTTGCCAAAGCTCCCGCATCCCGGCATCGACAAACGGTATGCCTGTGTTCCCCGTTTGCCAGGCTTGAAGCGCTGTTTCATCCTTGCGCCATTGAAAATAATCAAATTTTTTCTGCAGGTTTGTATCCGGCAAATCCGCATTGTAAAAAAGCAAACTGTAAGAAAATTCTCGCCAGGCGAGCTCCATCTGGAATTGGTCCAGATCTTCTCCGCTTTCCAGAAGATGTGCCTGAAAGGCAAGCGAGTACCAAATCTGATGTGGCGATATTTCCCCCAAATGTAAATGGGGTGAGAGGTTGGAACATTTTTCTGCTGCCGGGAAGTCTCGCCCCTTATTATAGCCCTTAATGCCGTTATCCAAGAAGTATCGTATTCTGTCCTGCGCCCCCTTTTCACCCGGCACCCAATCCGGGGATTTCTTTATATCCCAGTTTGAAGACAGAAGAGACAAGTCGGAAATAGTGACTGCAGCGCCTGTTCCTTTGTCATCGGAAAAAGTGATGTTTTCAGGAACCTTGATCGGCTTTCTCGGAGCGGTGCCTTTGAGACAGCCCTTTCGATAGAAGGGTGTGAAAACACGATACGGGGTGCCATCGGCTTTAAGAACATCCCAGGGTTCCCATAACAGGGAGCCGTTCGTTGAGATCACCTCCACTCCCAAATGTTCCAGGTCAGTAAGTATCTTCTTGTCTCGGTTAATGCGCCAGGGCTCATAGCATCGGTTCCATGTGACCGTTTTGGTTCCCGTTTCCTGCGCAAGCCGTGGGAGGATTTCAGTCGCGTCACCATGAAAGACCCTGAGTTTTCCCTGAAGGCTTTTGTTGAGCGCTGTCAGGGAATAGTGAAGCCACCATCGGCTTGCACCCCCCATTTTATGCTCTCCAGAATTTTGATCGTCCAGAATGTAAATAGGGAGCAGTTTACCTACCTTTACTGCCGCTGTCAGTGCAGGGTTATCTGACAGACGCAGATCCTGCCGGAACCAGTGGATTGCAAGTGCACTTTTGGAAGAGCTATCGGTCACAATGGTTAAATCTTTGGTTAATGTTAAGTTATCCTATCACATAGTATTACGGTCCCGAGCAGGCTCCGGATCACCAAATGCGGACTCTACACCAACAAAATTCTATTGGCCGACTTCTTCCGTTTTCTTATAGGATTTAGGCGTGAGAAGGTTATTTCTGGTGTCCGTAAAAACCACCAGATTATTCTTGAACTGGTTTGCGCTTGTAGCCCAAGAGTAGCCCAAGGCATAATCACGGCATGTCGCCGGGTCAATATCCAACGCCTTGATTGCCGCATTCTTCAGGTCCTCGTCCAGCACGCCCACCGGATGGTCCCCGATGACGTCAAGAGGGCCCGTAACGGGGTAGGCGGCAACGGGTACTCCGCAGGCAAGTGCCTCCAGCAGGACGAGGCCGAATGTGTCTGTTCGGCTAGGAAAGATAAAGACATCAGCGGCAGCGTAGATTTCTGCGAGTTCCTCTCCCTCTTTCATGCCGAGAAAGGCAGTCTGCGGATACTTCTTCTCCAGAGCTTTACGTTGCGGCCCATCGCCGACTACGACCTTGGTACCCGGGAGATCGAGGTTCAAAAAGTCCTCAATATTCTTTTCGACGGCAACTCTGCCAACATATAGAAATATGGGACGTTCTTGAGTGAACGCGTCCTTTTCTCTTGGATGAAAAAGCTCTGTGTCTATTCCGCGGGTCCATCGCCTGATATGCTGGAAGCCTCGGTTCTCGAGGTCGGTTTGTAGGCTTGGAGTTGCCACCATAATGGCGCGTGATGGCCGATGGAACCAGCGCAATCCTGCATATCCCCACTTGAGGGGAAGCCGGATGCGGGCGTGTACATACTCTGCAAAGCGCGTATGAAACGCAGTTGTAAAGGGGATATTATTCTTTACGCAATAGCGACGAGCAGCGATACCGAGTGGGCCTTCTGTCGCGATATGGACGGCATCTGGGGGTGTATCCGTGAAAATCTTGCGGATTTTCCGTGCCGTGAAAAGGGATAAGCGGATTTCTGGGTAGGTCGGGCAGGGCAAAGAAAAGAAAAGTTCCGGCGTCACCATGATGACTTCATCGCCGAGCCCTATTAAATAGTCTCTTAGGTTCGAGAGCGTCCGAACAACCCCATTGACTTGAGGATGCCAGGCATCGGTAACGAGGACGAGTCGCATGATTTGTTTCCTTGTATGTCAGAAAGGGAAGCAACCGCACCCATCCAGTGAATGAGTTCAAGGCGACCGTCGAAATGCTCGACAAGGGCCGAGCAGCTTTCAACCCAGTCACCGTCATTGCAGTATGTGATGCCGTCGATTTCACGAATCTCGGGGTGATGAATATGGCCACAGATAACGCCATCTACAGCGCGGTCTCGAGCGACATCTGCGAGGGCATTTTCAAAATCTGCTATAAACTTAACGGCATTTTTCACTTTCAGCTTCAAGTAGGCGGAGAGGGACCAGTAAGGATATCCAAACCGTTGGCGAACGGTATTTAGTAAATCATTAAGCTTAAGGCAAAGCCCGTAACTCCAGTCGCCAAGATAAGCAAGCCAGCGCGCATACTTCACGACAACATCAAACTCGTCGCCATGCAGAACCAGAAACTTCCGGCCGTCTGCAGTTTCATGGATGATATCGTGAACTACCTGAATGGATCCAAAGTCATGGTCGACGTAGTTTCGGGCGAATTCATCATGGTTGCCGGGAATGAAAACAACCCGGGTTCCCTGTCGCGCCTTGCGAAGAATTTTCTGAACGACGTCATTGTGAGCTTGCGGCCAATACCAGCCTTGCTGCAAGCTCCATCCGTCGATAATATCACCGACAAGATAGAGATTTTCGCTCTTTGTACTTCTCAGGAAATCCAGCAGGAAATTTGCCTTACATCCCGGTGTCCCCAAATGGATGTCCGAAATCCAGATGGATCTATATTTATGGCTTATATTACGGGCATCCATTACGCATGACTCTGTTGGGTTGTCATCAAATGGTCATCAAAAGTTTTGAATGACGAAACAATCGTATGGGCAATGTCTAGGAGCTTCACGGGTCAGTTTGATGACCACTTGGTTATGTTTTTGTTGCGATAGAAAGTCAGTCTCATGACTCCTGCAAACAGGCGTTTGGTCATTATTCACAATCCTACTTCCGGGATGCGAAACAAAAGCAGGTTTTCAAAAGCGCTTTTAGGTTTGGCTGAGACGCAATGCGAGGTTGAAATCCTGAAGACTAGTGGCCCGGGGCATGCAACGATGCTGACTGAGGAGCTTGTTGGAAGGAAGGGTCCGGACCTTGTTCTCGTGGCCGCGGGTGGGGACGGAACCGTATCGGAGATTTTAAATGGGCTGAAGGACTGCAATATTCCTCTCGGTGTTATCCCCCTTGGAACCGCAAATGTGCTCGCGCGGGAGCTTGGTGTCGGTGTTTCGATAAAAAAGGCGGTAGACACATTAGTAACTGCCTCACCCGTGCCTGTGTTCACGGCATTTGCCAATGAAAAGCGGTTTCTGCTGATGCTTGGGGCCGGTTATGACTCCCTTGCCGTTGCGGCCCTGCGATCGGACCAGAAAAAGCGTTTTGGCGCTATGGCATATGTTTTAGCAGCGATGCGTGTGATCTCGGGCTATCGAAATATGAACCTTGAAGTGGAAGTAAATGGCGTACGTCATAGGGCGGGGAGCGTTATCATTACAAAGGCGAAATATTACGGCGGACCCTTTGTCATTGCTCCCGATTGCGGAATTGAAACGCCCCGACTTGCCGTTCTTGTCTTGAAGGGGTCAGGTATTGTCAACGCTATCCGCTATGGCGGGGCCCTTCTCGCTAACCGGCTTGATAGCTTGCCGGATGTTGAGGTTGTGGTTACCGACAAACCGGTATCGCTTACCTCAGCGGCAGAGTTTCCCTGTCAATGTGACGGTGATGGGGGGCTCGCCACGCCCATCGAAGTTTCTTTAGATCCTCAGCCAATCATGATGTTACGCAGATCATGTTAATTGTGATCAAATTGTTCGAGCCGGATGTCTCCCCAAACATGTTCCGTGACAGGATAATATTGCTCGCCTAGAGTTTTTCTCGTGACGTTTTCTGGATCGAAAAGAGTGTCTTGGCGGGTAACAAGGAAGACGCGATCTTTCCCTGCAATCAATGTCCGGATGGTTTCCGCATCCTGCGCGCGAATTCCGGGGACTGCAGGAAACCCATCTGGATAGAAATCCGAGAATTTCACTGCCGGATATTTGGCTGGAATACTTTTAATTCGCGTAGATATTTCAGGATCCGATACATATAGACTTGCCGGTAGATACAGGTCGTTAGGCATTAGCAAGATGACGTCATTTTCCTGAATTTGATTTGCAAGGCCCGCCATGATTTCGCCCCAAGGTTCCTTCTTCCCTGCACGCAATGTTGCTGTTAGGCCGAGCGCCAGAATCGCAACATAGAAGATCTTAATGGCGTATCTAAGTTTGGCTTTGTCAATAAATTCTATTGAAATGGCGAGAAGCAGAAAATAGGGGATAAGGCCCGGCAACAAGATGCGTTCCAAAAAGATATTCGGGCCAAGTATTGAAACGACAAAGGAAGCAAACGGTACAGCGAAACAGCTAAGAGCTAGGAAGCATGCAAGCGAAATCGCTTTCATCCGTATTATCTTGAAAAGCCCGAAAAGAATAAGCGCGAAAGATAGAATGCCAACGACAACCCCTAAGGCAATTCTTCCTGTATGAATTATTGTATATGGTCCGAAGGCCGTATCGATAAGTTTGTCGGCATATCCAAAGCCGAATATCCGGCGCATTACCTGAACAAAGCTGATTATTGTAGGTTCTGCCACCCAACTGGAGGCATCCCAGAAAACCAGTTGTCTTACGATCTGGATAATCAAGGGGGCAGAGAATGCCAGCACGACAACAAAACACAAAAGAAGCCTGTAGAGAAAGGCTTTCTCGAATTTTTTCTCAATAACCCAATGGATGGCAATGGATAGAAATAATACGGCTGTAAAAATGCCCCCAAGATGATGGGACCAGTTGGTCAGCAGGGCTCCAAAGGCAAACAAGGCCCACCCCTTTAAAGTTGCTTCCTCCTTTTGGGCGATGATTGAAATGAGGCCAAGGATTGCGAGGGAATAAGCCAGAAAAAGCAGAATATAGGGCCTTGCTTCAATCGAATACCAGACAATGACCGGGCTAAAGCAAATGAGGACACTATTGAAGAGAGCTGCAGGATTTCGCTCCTGCTTGAGATATAGTGCGGTGTTTCTCGTTGAAAGGTATGAGGTAATAACGAGAAGCAGGCTGATAAAAATTGACAAAGAGCGGTGCCATAATCCAGTAGAATCCCCTTCAATCAGCCCCCAAATCTTGACCAGGGAATAATATAGCGGGGGGTGAGATTCTATCTCCGGCAACCAGAACCATAAGTCGTAAAATGACAGTTTAGCAAACCAGGCAGTATAGCCTTCATCTAACCAGTAGGATAAGGCCCCTTCATGAACTATTTTAATAGCAAGCGAAATCAGGATGACGGCTGAAAGAATACCAAAATGCCGTATCTGATTGGTTCTACTCTCCCGACGGTGCAAACCCTGTACTCCAGTTTCTCTCAACACAAAAATGTCACGCTACATAATATTAACTGACTATAAATTGGTTAATACTGGTCCGCATCCTTGTTTTTTCTAAAATGAGAAAAGAAAGCTAAAATTAAGGATTTATGGATACACAATGGTTTCATGAGGCAATTAATATCGTCGTCTAATTTAAAATTTAGTAGAGTTTCCTAAATTTTGCGAAATCAGGTGAGTGGAGATCAAGGAATTTTGGTTGATAACATAAAATATGTTGTTGTGGATCTGGATGGTACGTTGGTCCGAACGGATCTTTTCGTAGAATCTTTGCTGCGTTACCTGAAGAGTAATCCATTTAAAATTTTCCAGCTTATCCTCTGGTTGCTCCAGGGGCGCGCCTATGCCAAGGAGAAGATTGCACAGGTTGTCGATGTCGAGGCAGAATTTCTACCTTATGAAGATGATTTACTCGATTACCTGAAACAGCAGAAGTCGCAGGGAAAAGAACTTATCCTCGCGACGGCGACGCATCAAAGATATGCAAATCAGGTAGCGGAACATCTGGGCATTTTCGACAGAGTAATGGCGACTGAAGATAACTTTAATCTTAAAGGAAAAAATAAGCTCACCGCGATAAAGGAAATGCTTGGCGATGAAGATTTCATTTACGCGGGTGATAGCGCGGTGGATGCACCGATCTGGCGGGCCGCTGCGGCCAATATTATGGTGAATGCACCCGAGCAATATGTTGCAGAGGCGGAGAAGAATGGAAAGCTGGTCTGGCAGACAAAGTCGGAGGCTTCTGTCCTCAAGGCGTTCTTAAAGGAAATGCGGCTGCATCAATATGCCAAGAATGTCCTTATTTTTGTTCCGTTGGTGACGTCGCACGAATATTCAGACTTTATGCATCTGTTGCTGGCATTGCTGGCCTTTATTTGCTTCAGTTTTTGTGCGTCCGGTGTTTACTTCCTTAATGACCTTCTTGATTTGCAGGAAGACCGCCGGCACCGGAGTAAGAAATATCGTCCGATTGCTTCTGGAACGCTGCCCCTGCCAATCGGTGTGGCCGGTGCACTCGGACTTCCAATTCTGGCCTTTGCACTTTCTATTGCCTTCCTACCCTTCGCTTTTGTCGGCGTTCTTCTCGTGTATTTTGCGATAACTAATGCGTATTCTTTCCTGCTTAAACGGATCACGACGGTTGACGTCATGACTTTAGCAATCCTTTATACATTGAGGGTGGTTGCCGGCGCCGCCGCGACAGGGGTTGATCTTTCATCCTGGCTGATCGCATTTTCGGTCTTTATTTTCGTCAGCCTTGCCTTCATGAAGCGCTATATCGAAGTTGCGGCACTGGCCGAAACGGATAGCAAAGTTCGTGGGCGTGGATATTCTGCGGATGATCGTGAAACAATGTTTGGCCTCGGCATTACAAATTTTACTGCGGCAGTCGTTATTCTTGCCCTTTATATCAATAGTCCGTTTGTGTTGAGTTCATACGCCAGCCCGGAAGTCTTATGGCTACTTTGCCTGATTGTCCTGTTTTGGGGCAATCATATTTGGGTGTGCGCGCGTCGCGGCGAAATTCCGGATGACCCGGTTGTTTTTGCGATAAAGGACAGGGCGAGCCAGTTGGTTGGTGTGAGTTTTGTTGTGGTCCTGTTTCTCGCGAAATATATTGCGTTTTGATGATGCCTGCCGCACTGCATGTGAAGCGAAATTTGGAGGCTTACTAATATGTCATTCCTCGTCCTTAGTCTTATTCTGTTGACGGTTTTCGCATCGGCCTGTGCGCAGCTTGTCTTAAAACTTGGCGTGGCGGATCAGAAAATGCAGGCGGCAATGCAGTCCGGTATATATGAATCCGCCTTCACGGCTCTTTTTTCTCCTTTTATCTGGCTGGGCCTCATTATTTATGCGCTGAGTGTGGTGCTTTGGCTTTGGGTTCTATCAAAAGTTGATCTAAGTGTTGCCTATCCATTTGTCGGCATTGGCTTCGTTATAACGATGCTGTTTGGAATCTTGCTGTTGAATGAGAATGTGACGCCGATGCGAATTATTGGAACCGTACTGATTGTTGGTGGATGCGTTCTGGTCGGAAGATCAGCCTAGATCCTTATATTTACAAAACTCCATATCTTCTATGTGACTAGGATCGCGTATTCTGCGCCACCAGCTCCCCGTAAAGGGTTTGAAGTCGTGCGGTTATTGGTCCGATTCCGTCATGCGATCCGATCCTTTTTCCATCTATCAGAGAAACGGGGGTTTGGGCGCCGAACGTGCCGGTCAGGAATGCTTCGTCAGCACCATAAGCCTCAACAAGAGAATAGTTTTTCTCGAATACAGGAATGTCATTAACCCGGCAAAGATCGATCACTTTCTGACGGGTTACCCCGTTCATGCAATAGTCTCCGGTAGAGGTCCAAACTTCTCCCTTTCGGACAATGAAAAAATTGCAGGCATTTGTGGTATTGACGAAGCCGTGCGGGTCCAGCATTAGTCCTTCATCCGCTCCGGCTTGCTCCGCCTGAAGACAGGCAATCACACAGTTTAGCTTGGAGTGAGAATTGTATTTTGCGTCTTGCGACATTGGCAGGCCGCGCACCTGGGGGACAGTTGCCAGCGAAATCCCCGTGGCTTGGAGGTGTTTCGCTGGTTTTGAATGCTCCATAATTATGACAACCGTCGGACCGGATTTAGAGAGATTTGGATGCTGAAACGGCTTGGATTTGACACCGCGCGTGATCATCAGGCGACAGTGGACATCATGGGTCATTCCGTTGGCCGCGGCAGTCTTGGTGAGGGCATCCAGAATTCCATCCCGATCCAGACCTATATTCAGGGAGATCGCTTTGCAGCTGTCAAAAAGCCTGTCCATATGTTCGTCGAAAAACGCCCATTTCCCGTTATAAAGGCGCATTCCCTCCCACATTCCGTCACCTAACATGAACCCGGAATCATATACCGACACCTTGGCTTCTTCTCGCGGAACAATTTCACCGTTCACATAAATCTTGATATTCTGGTTGCGGACGTCTTCCTCCGCATCATGTGTGGTTTGTCCGCTAATTTTCATAATTTTGCCTACCTGCTTTTGTTTTCTGCTTGAGGAGACGTCGGCTAAATGGAGAAATATACGATTAGCCTAAGTCCATTGTCGCAATATATCAAAAAGTTAAATAAGTCCTCAGATCTGTGCGTAATGGGTAGTGTCCCATTTTCTTACTTGTTTTGGCGTCATGCAATATTACGTTAGTGTTATGAAGTATAACCCAGTCACCGCAGAAGTCTTGCCGTATACAGCTCATCCAGTAAATTTGTTTTGTTAATGACTGAAGAGGCAATCACCCATGGCAAATTCAAGTTACTTGATTAAGTCGCCGCCTCTCTCAGCTAACCAAGCAGGTAGAATGCGGCGGGTTGGGGTCGAAATAGAGTTTTCAGGCCTTGATCCCGCAAATGCAGCCCAACTTTTGGCAGATATTTATGATGGCCAAGTGGTGGCGACCAGTTCGGCCTTTGTCTTTAGCGTTGAAGGAACGCCTTGGGGAAAGTTCTTGGTTGAGCTGGATACCCAATATGTTAACCCTGAAAAAGATTTGGGCGACCTGATGGAAGAGGCAGAACTGCCACTTAATCAAGACGCGGTTAATATTGGACGTGATCTGGATTCTTTTTTTCGCAATGTTATTGGCAAGGTTTCGTCGATTGCGGTGCCAACAGAAATTGTCGCGCCGCCAATCCCCTGGAATGAACTGGACAAATTAACGGCACTAGTTGAGGGGTTGCGAGAGAACGGAGCTAAGGGGACTGACGATAATTTTATTTACGCTTTTGGGGTCCATCTTAACCCGGAAGTCGCTGCAGATGACGTTGGCTATCTACTCCGCCATTTGCGGGCATACGTGCTTTTATCCCATTGGCTGAGAGACCGCATTGAAATTGATACAACTCGGCGATTGCTTCCTCATGTTGACCCCTTTCCCCGGGAATATGTTCGCCTGATTTTGGATGCAGACTACTCTCCAGATCTTGAGACGCTAATTTCGGACTATGCCCGCCTGAACCCGACACGTAACCGTGAACTGGATATGTTTCCATTGTTCAAGTTTCTCGCACCAGATGTCGTCGCTCGTTTTACAGATGATATCCTTATTAAGGCCCGTCCCACCTTTCATTACCGCCTACCGAACACACATCTTTCAGACCCAGCCTGGGACATTGTTGCAGAATGGAACCGCTGGTTTGTTGTTGAGAAACTGGCGGCGGATGAAAAGGCAATCCAGCGTTTGTCTGATCGCTATCTTGCCAAACCGTCCAGCTTTGTCGAACAATGGATACGGGATATCGGCGAATGGATTGAAACCTTATGAAGCCCATCGTTGGCGTTACCGTCTCACGTTATAAAAGCTGGATAGCACGCGGATTCGATTGGTTCGCTGTATGGCGGGCGGGCGGAAAATGTATGTTCCTGGAACCGGGTACCACGCATCCTCTGGATCAATTGGATGCATTGGTTATTGGCGGTGGGGATGACATAGGTGCCGAGCTTTACCACTCCGAAATAACGCTGGATGTTCGAATTGATCCTGAACGCGATGTTCTGGAACTGGAGTTGTTAGCCTTTGCGGAGAAGAAGGGCTTGCCTGTACTGGGTATATGTCGCGGCGCCCAAATGATGAACGTCTTTCATGGCGGCACACTTTATAGTGATATTCGCGGTATGCCGCGGGAAAAAACAAATATTCGGACGGTTCTTGCGCGAAAAATTGTTACATTGAAATCCGGGTCAATAATTCATGAAATCATCGGATCGGATACAATCCGTGTCAACAGTTTGCATCACCAGGCTGTTGATAAGGTGGGAAACGGGATAACGGTAACGGGATATGACCGGGGGAATTTCGTTCAAGCTCTTGAGCGAAAAGACCGAGATTTTTTTATTGGCGTGCAGTGGCACCCGGAATTCCTGATTTTTAATTCACGCCAATCCGCCCTTTTCAAGGCGCTTATCAAGGCAACTCGGCGACAATTAAAAAACTAGAACAGGAACCTCTATCAGTTCCTAATGAGAAATCAGGACAGGGATGGTCATGTTCTCAAGAATATACTTTGTTGCCCCGCCGAAAATGAACTCCCTGCGACGTGAATGTCCATAGCCACCGATAATGAGCAAACTCCCACCATCCATCGTTGCTTCTTCCAGTAGCTGCGCACCGATAGGAGAGTTGTTTTCTGGAATATCTTTGATGGTTGCCGTAATATCATGCCGTGCGAGGGTTGCGGCGAGCTCTGTTCCCATAACTGAATAGCTTGAGCTTGTCTTCTTTTTCGACCCTACGCAAATCAAGCTAACCTCTTTTGCCGTTTCCAAAAATGGCAATGCATCGAACGCAGCACGTGTCGCTTCCCGCGTTCCGTTCCAGCCTAAAGCGACATATTCACCCATATTTTTTACTTGCTGTCCGAAGGGAACAACTAGAACCGGGCGACCGCTTTCCATCAGAACAGCTGTCGGCACTTCTGCCGAATAGTCTGTATCTGTTGCTTCGTTAGATTGACTGAGGATGACGATATCAGCAGTACGGCTCTGTTCGACGACGACAGGCGCTATTTTTTGATCTGGTGATTGCAAGGTGCGCCATTCAAACGAAACTCCGGCGGCGTTAGTTTCGTGCTTAAATAAGGCCTCAATCCGCTCTGCTTCGTCCAGATAATACTGACGTTGAGAGGAAAGAAAATCGGCAGGTATTTCCATTGAAACCGCTGGATTAAGCCAAATTTTTGGGACAACATAAACACCAATCAAGTGCGCGTTATTGTCTATTGTGATCCGGGTTGCAACCGCCAAAAGCTCTTTGGCCTGCTTATCATTGTTGAAGTAAGCAAGAATGGTTTTATAACTCATTGGTTTCCCTTCCCATTAATAATAAGAGATACTCAGTCACTGCTTGTTGTTGTCTATGTCGCCCCTTGTTTCTCGGAGACTCGAGTGCAATGGTTTCGAACTGATAATGTGCTTTTTAATTGATGAATTCATTAGACGAAGCATTACGTGCCTCTACTCTTTCATCTTACTTGATGTAAAATTAATATAATTGATATGAATCAATTCTTTTGTAATTTTTCAATCATCTATAGGGCCATATGAATGTAAAGAGCGCGTGTTTCGCAGCTATTACCATTGAAGATTTTAGCTTGAGTACTAGTGTGGCGTTTGGCATGGAGGAGCAGAGTGCCGAAGATGATCTATGGCAAATATACTGCCTTTTTTCTTGTTGTTTGTTCTGAAGTCTGCAAATCTTGAGTACATGCGTTTCAAAAAAATAACACGGAGAAAATCCGGAGGGAGATAAACATGCGTGTCATACTGATTGGTTGTGGGATTGCGGGTGCTGCCTTATCCCTAACTTTACAACGGGCGGGAATTTCCCATGTGGTGTTGGAGCAGGCGTCGGAACTTTCCGAAGTTGGCGCGGGTCTGCAGCAAAGCCCAAACAGCATTCGGGTCCTTGAATATCTGGGTTTGAAGGATGAACTGGCCCGCATCGGCGTACCGCCGGCTGCGCATCTGTTCAAGGACTACAAGACAGGGGAAGTTTATTTAAAAACTCCCCTGATGCCGAAGGTGGAGGAATTCTTCGGCGCACCCTATTACCATGTCCATCGGGCCGACTTGCTCGACATCATGGTGAAGGCGATGGATCCGCAGAATATCAGGCTGAACACAAAAGTCGTCGATGTTAAGGAAAATGCGCAGGGAGTCGAAGTCCACTTAAGTGATGGAACGGTCGAAAAAGGCGACGTTCTGATCGGATCTGATGGGCTACATTCCATGGTTCGTGAAAAATTCTTTACGCCCGAAAAACCACGTCCGTCGGGCTGTGTCGCCTGGCGCGGGCTCGTTCCGGTTGAGGTGGCGCGGAACCTCGGGTTCGAACAGAATTCATACGTCTGGATGGGGCCGCATCGTTCCGCTGTTCTTTACTATGTCTGCGGGGGCGATCTTTTTAACTGGGTGGGGATAGGTCCTTATAACGACAATGCGAAAGAATCCTGGTCACAGACGGGCTCTCGCGATGCGGCTCTTACTGAGTATGAGGGCTGGAATGAACAAATTCGCGAACTGATTGCAGGGACGGAAAGTCTTTTCATGACCAATATGATTGATCGCGAGCCGCTTGATCGCTGGGTCACGGATCGAGTCGCTCTGATGGGTGATGCTGCCCATGCGATGATGCCCTATCACGCACAAGGAGCAGGGCAGAGTATTGAGGATGCCTGGGTACTCGGCCGGTCCCTTGAGATGGCGGAGGGCGATATTCCCGCGGCACTTAAAAAGTATGAAAAGCTTCGTCTCGACCGTGCTAACCGGGTCTTGCTGCAATCCCGGGCAGCAGAAAACCTATTCCATATGAGCGACCCGGATGAAATCTCCCGCCGGAATGCCCGTTTCGCGCGTCACCAACAGGAAGATCAGGACGGCTTTCCTGTCGGACAACGTTGGCTGTACTCCTATGACGCGGAAAAGGCGGTTATGGGGACAGATGATGAGTGGCGAAAGCTCTCCTGGTAAGCGCGGCGAAACTAAGCAGCCGAAAGCTAAGAAACGGTATGGCGCCCCCAAAATCAGCCAGGTTAGCCTGATATAAAGCAAGAAGGGAAAAATAATGAATAATGCACAACCCGCAAACACTATAACCGCTGCTGACCATGCGAGTTTAATGGAGAAATACACTCGCGAGGGTGAAGCACGCGCCTACGCACTCGGCAATCGTGGTCCCATCAGGCTGGGGCCGGATGGAAAGCTGGCCAAGGAAATCCTGGATGCCTACCGGGAACATGGTTTCTATGTTTTTGAGAATGTCGTGGATGACACCGAATTGCGTGAACTCCGAGAGGATGTCGAGCGCGTCCTTTCACGGGCACCGGTCGCACCGGAAGCAGAGCTGGATAAGGCCGGCCAGCCAGCGCTTGGGGCCGAGTTCGTGCGTTACCCCTATCGCTTCGCCAAACCGCTTAGTGATCCGCTAGGCGGTACCACTAAGAACAAGGGGCGGCATCCGGTCAAGATGCTCAACCCAACACCGGGTGAAGATGCGCCTCAATGGACTATCGAGCTCTTGCACGGAAACTTACATTTAATGGATTCCTGCCTGCGTTTGTATGGGCATCCCGGGTTGCTTTCAGTTGCTGAGGCCATCAATGGTCCCGACTTTGTTCCTTATAATGAGGTGGCTTTTATTAAGGAGCCGGGACTTGGCCCTTCCGTTGCCTGGCATCAGGATGGCACAACGCATTGGGACGCCGCGGACTGGGATGAAAATGCGCATGGCTTTAACTTTATGACGCAGCTCTATCCTAGCACACCCGCGAACTGTGTTTGGATTCTCCCGGGTAGCCATAGGAACGGTAAAGCAAACATCCCGGATCTTGTAAAAGAAAGTGGCTCGGAACGTCTTAAGGATGCCGTGCCACTTGTCTGTAAGGCAGGGGAAGTCTTCGCCGTCAATAGACAGCTGGTGCATGGGTCTTTCGCCAATTCATCGCCGGATCGAAGAGTTACGATTAACGCCGGATTTTTCCCGCGCCGTCGCGTTCTTAACATTACGACAAGCCAGCTTGATGACCGGACAGAAACTTATGATGCAGAACGCATCCATGAGCGAAGTCGGATCATTGCGCTTGGGATTGATGCGCGTCAGCAACGGTTCCCGGATGAACCGGCCTACAAATATCAGCCACTTGCTGGCGAGATGGCGGAGAACCGCTGGAATGAGGAAAATCGCGAAAAAGTTCTTAAAAATTACAACCTTAAGGATATCTATATTTGACGTTTACGGTTTAGGCCGTAAACTTGCGGCAGTGCGCACTCAATATTGACTGAAGGGCGCCTGGTCTGGGAGTATTGCGACATGATTTCCTTTTTGGTTGTTTCTGGTCTGATCGCTGCCGTCATTCTATATGTCATTGCAACATATAATGAGTTTGTCACCCTGCGCGAGAAAATCAAGGAAGCCTGGAGTGGGATCGAGGTGCAGATGAAGCTCCGGTACAACCTCATTCCCAATCTGGTCGAGACCGTCAAAGGCTATGCCAAGCATGAAGCGGGCACATTCGAGGCCGTTACCCGGGCGCGAAATGATGCCATGTCCAACCATGGCTCCCCCGCGGAGCAGGCGCAATCGGAAAATATGTTGTCCGGCGTGTTGAAATCTTTGTTCGCCCTTGCTGAAGATTATCCCGAACTCAAAGCCAACGAAAATTTCCAGAACCTTCAGCATCAACTGGCAGAAGTCGAGGATAAAATACAGTCCGCCCGACGTTACTATAATGGCGTGGTGCGGGACAATAATATTAAGATAGACCAGTTTCCAAGTAACCTAGTCGCTAATGTCTTTAGTTTTATCAAGGCCGAGTTTTTTGAACTGGCCGAAGATGAAGAAGCAGCTCGCAAGCCGGTCAATGTCAAGTTCGACTAACCAATGCGCCCTTGAACCGGTGAGTTTTCCAGTACAAAAGCCAAGTCTCCGCCTTTTTGTCCTGTATGGGGTATTTCTCCTTTTTGGATTGATTTTCCCATCCTCGCCCTATGCAAAAGAACTCATTAAGGAGTTCAGAAGCGATCTCTGGATTCAAGGCGATGCA
This sequence comes from Sneathiella litorea, assembly GCF_009882915.1. Lineage (GTDB taxonomy): Bacteria > Pseudomonadota > Alphaproteobacteria > Sneathiellales > Sneathiellaceae > Sneathiella > Sneathiella litorea. Next base: position 1,545,016 of record NZ_WTUW01000002.1, on the reverse strand, counting down.
AGCCTGATGGTGCGAGAGAAGATCACGGTTATTAGTGAGGGAAACCAAATAAGGCGCGGCATTTTTCGTGATTTTCCGACGGACTATAAGGATACGCAGGGGAATCAATACAGGGTTGGGTTCGAGGTCGAAAAAGTTACCCGTAATGGACAGTTGGAACCGTTTCACACTGAACGGCACTCCAATGGCGTGCGGGTTTATATTGGGGATAAAGATGTCCTCATTACCAATGGTGAACACAGATACACAATCACCTATAGAACCACGCGGCAGATCGGTTTTTTTGATGGACTCGACGAGCTTTACTGGAATGTGACAGGAAATGGCTGGGTTTTCGATATCGAAAAGGCGAGTGCCCGCATACATCTCCCAGATGGCGCAAATATACGAAACTATACTGCCTACACAGGATATCAGGGTGAAAAAGGTAAGGCGTTTGAAACCCGCGAAAATGTCGACGGGGTTGAATTTTTTACGACAAAACCACTTCGTCCAAATGAAGGGCTCACAATTGCGGTTTCCTGGCCCAGCGGGTTTGTCGCCAAACCCTCAGATGCTGAAAAATTGGGCTATCTTCTTGCCGATAATAGAATTCTGTTCGTTGGTATAGTTGGGTTATTGGTACTCATCGTCTATTACCTTCTTGTTTGGTGGCGCGTCGGGCGTGACCCGACGGCTGGCACCATTATCCCGTTTTTTGAACCGCCAGATGGCTATTCACCGGCGGCGATGCGGTATATCCGGAATATGGGTTTTGATAACAAGGTATTCTCTGCCGCGATATTGAGCATGGCAGTAAAAGGGTATCTGACGATCGAGGAAGATGGCTCTCGGAGCTATGTCCTGAAGCGGACCGGAAAAAAGGCCCCGCTCTTTATGGGAGAAAGAGCTATAGCAAACAGGTTTTTCAAATTTGAAGATGATGAACTTGAGCTGAAACAAAAAAATCGTGTGATTATACAAAGCGCGCGTCGTAGCCTGAAAGAATGGCTGCGGACTGAGTATGAGAAAACCTATTTTAACAATAACCGGCAGTACTTCCTGCCGGGTGCCGGGCTTTCCCTTGTCGTCATCATATTGATGATTGTTTGGGCCAAGGATCCGGGAACTGCCGCCTTTATTTCTATCTGGCTCGCGGGATGGACCGCAGGTGTCTATTTTATACTGCGCCGAGGTTATCGGGCATTTCTGGAATTTTGGAATGGGAGAAACCCACTTTCCGGCATTGGCGCCATTATTCTGTTCGCTATGGCTCTACCTTTTCTTGGTGGCGAGGCCGCTGGTTTGATGTTTCTGGTCGAGGCAACGTCTCCAGCGGCGGCAGTTCTTTTCCTCTTGATTCAGGTGGTAAACCTGTGCTTCTACCATTTGTTAAAAGCCCCAACCTTGCTCGGAAGGAAAATGCTGGACCGATTTGCAGGCTTTGCCGACTTCCTGAGTGTTGCGGAGAAAGACCGCATGAATTTTTTCAACCCACCGGAACGTACGCCTGAGCTCTTTGAGCGGTTCCTGCCTTACGCTATCGCGCTGGATGTTGAAAATGCTTGGGCGGAACAATTCTCTAACAGCTTCGCAAATGCGCAGGAAGCTCCCTCTCAAGGGCCAGCGTATTGCCCATCCTGGTATCGTGGGCAGCATTTTAACCCGACTAATCTAGCTGGATTTTCCAGTTCTCTCGGGCAAGGGTTTACGAGTGCCATTTCGTCCGCGGCAACCGCGCCGGGTAGCTCTCGCGGCTCATCGGGCGGCGGGTCTTCCGGCGGCGGTGGCGGCGGTGGCGGTGGCGGAGGATGGTGATTAAGTATGATCACTTTCCCGGCTTGCCCGCTCAGACTGAGCAACGTAGGATCGGATGTCTTTATAACGAGGGCTGCCTATGAAATACATGCCACAAAATCAGGCTCCTGCCGACGCGAAGAGCCGCCAGGCCATCAAGCCGGTAATCGTTTATCCCGTCGATACGCTACCTCTGCCGGACGCAAAAATCTATAATGATGCGCGGTCACATCTGGAACAGATCGATGAGGTCATTGTGGCGCCGCGCGATGCCGAATGCTTCGAAGTTCCGGCAGGACATTTCTTCCGGATCGTCAGCATCGAAGGCGCTCAAGTTGGCGACCTTAACCTTTGGAACGCGGCAGATCCGACAGAACGGTTTTTTAGCGGTAAGACACGGGCGCTTCACGGCACACATGTCAGTGTCGGGGATCGATTATGGAGCAATTTGCCATTTATGCGGCCAATGGCGACAATTACCTATGACACTCTCGATTGGTATGGTTGGGATGATGATGGTGGCGGAGTCCATGATGTTATCGGAACCCGCTGTGATCCCTATACCAATGTGATGCTTGGCGGTGAGGAGTATCATTACTGCTGCCATTCCAACCTTATCCGCGCTTTCGCAAAAAAGAAAAACATTTCATATGATGAAGCGGAACCCTTCGTACATGATGTCTTAAACGTATTTATGTGCACCGGGTTTACGCGAGATACCCATCAATATTTCATGAAGGCGAGCCCGGTCCGACCCGGGGACTATCTTGAATTTTTTGCTGAGATAGACCTTTTGGGTGGGCTATCAACTTGTCCCGGTGGAGATTGCAGTTCCGGCCATTCGAGTGACGCAGCGGCTTGCTTTCCATTGAAGGTAGAAATATTCCGGCCAGAAAAGGGTCTGCCTGTAGACTGGCGCCCGGCCGAAAAATCACCCTACTCACGCCAGCATATTGCAAAGGATTAGTCTCGTCATAAGTCTCAGAGGTTTGCCGGGTTATTGATGATTGTTCGGCCAATTTTTGTAAGGCGGATCGTATGGGCATTTCTGGCAATGGTCAGTGACTTTGAAATGTCCCGAACCAAAAGACTGATCTGTGGTTGGTCTGAAATAGCTAATTCTTCCAGTACTTCTTCTAAAGCGTCGGCGCAGGCTTTGCACTCTTGATGAAACCCAAGTTGTAACTCCAGAAGCGGTTGAAGGTCATCGCCTGTAGTGTTTGCCATCGACGCCAGATGGGCTGCTATGACATCAAGGGCTTTAAGTCTCGTCGCGATCGCGCCAATTTTAAGGGCCTGAATTTCTGTGGCATGAGTGGCAACATCCGATAACAGACAATACATCGACCCAACTTGACTGCCGGCGCCGGTCGCATCCTCAATCGCCCGCATGCGTAAAGATGTCCTGTTAAGGGCATCGCCTTCCTTGCCTATAAGGTTTGCGATGGGGACCCGGCAGTTTTCCAAGATAATTCCCCCGTGCGGACAGGGATGCAAAAAGTCTATTTTTACGCCCTCAGTCCGGCGAAAGCCTTCGCTGTCCGCGGAAACGAGGATGGCACTGAACGCTTTCTTGCCATTCGCTTCATCAGTAATGGCAAGAACGATGAAGTGGTTCGCGATTGGACCATTGGTCAAAAACGCCTTCTCTCCGTTTAGGATATACTCCTCCCCCTCACGCCGTGCTGTTGTCTTAAGGAGTTTTGGATGCGCCCCGGCACCAGGTTCGGAAATTGCGACTGATAACGTCGTCTCTCCTTTTGCAAGTTCAGGCAACAGTTGTTGTTTCAATGCACTCGGTGCATCACCTGCAATATGGAGCTTTGACATTAGCCAATGGGCCATGAATACCATGGTCACACCGGGCACGCCTCCGACTTGGTTCAAGGTCCTCCCAGCGAGGGATAAGGTGCTGTAGTCAGCTGCCAGACCACCATACTCTTCGGGTAGCGAGAGGCTGGCTAGCCCGGAGTTCGCAAAGTCATGCCATAACTCCTCTGGAAAGACCTTTGCAGCGATTAACTCAGCTCGTCGAGACTTGATCTTGGTGGTCGCAAAATGATGTATTTTACTTAGGGCTTGCATTTTTGGATTATCTGCCGGTGTCATGTCACTCTCTCCATTTTATTGTTATAGACAGTATTTTTTCGCGAGAGGGAAGTTGTGATAATAACATAAGGATAGGACGATTTCCCAGTTTCATCCTGTTCTGAATTAGATATCCACTGAATATTCCGCTTCTCAGCGTTTATTCAACAATTGGACGATGGAGACGTATATCATTTATCATTCCCGTATTGCCGGAGACCCTAAGACCGAGTTTGCCCCAAGCCAGCCATAACAAATGGATTTGCGAATTAATTAAGGAGATCGTTGTGAAGCTCTATGACCTGCCCGCGTCGCCAAATGCCCGCCGTGTCCGTATTTTCTTGGCGGAAAAGGGGCTTGAAATCCCGAAGGAAGAAGTTGACCTTTCCTCTGGCTATCATCATACGCCGGAGTATTTGAGTAAGAATATTCTCGGGCGGATGCCCGTATTGGAGTTGGCCGACGGCTCCACGATTTCGGAAAGCCAGGCGATTTGCCGCTATCTTGAAGAGATTTATCCGGAACCACCATTGATGGGGCAAACACCCTTGGAGCGGGCGCATATCGAGATGTGGAACCGACGCATGGAGTTGGAACTGCTCATTCCACTCATGCATGCTTTTGTCCACGGCCATCCAATGTGGAAGGGTATTCGCGATCAGGTGCCAGATTATGTGCCGGTTTGCGAAAAACACGCAAGCCGCAGTTTAGGTTGGCTTGAGACGGCGCTGGAAGGTCGGGAGTATATCGCGGCACCGGTGTATAGCGTCGCTGATATTACTGCGCAATGTGCCATTCTGATGGGGAAAGCCGTTGGCGTGCGTCCCACGGAAGACCAAGAAAACATAAATGCCTGGTGGGCACGTGTCACTAGCCGTCCGAGTGCGAGAGCCTAGAAGAATCATTTTGCAGCGGGAAAGCCCGTTACAGGCATAGCCTATAAGATACTCAGGCTTGTCTTTTTGGTATCCCCATGTAAATGAAATAGTGTCTTACAGGGGAAGGTCGATGCCGGCAGCCGCGAAATTTGGATTTCTTCGCATTCTCATTCTGAGCGGGATCAGCATACTCGCCGTTTTGGTTATCTCCCTGATTTTCTTGCGCTCGATGGTTTTGGAATATGCCGGTGAGCTTTCTTTGAAGTTGCTTGGGTTTGACGATGTCAGTTTGACCGTTGATGCTGTTGCCTCGGATCACATCGTTATAACTGAATTATCACTCTCCGATCAGATTACATTGCGCAATATCGACGTGCAGTTTCGCCCGCTTTCTCTTTTTCGTGGTGAGGTCGACAGGGTTGATATCAGACATCTGTTCGTTGATATATCCGATCTGGAAAAGGGGGCCGTCGAGCGCATAATCGCTCTTGCGACGGAGGAGACAAGCGACGAGGCGGCTGCGCCGAAATATCTTTTTCCCGAAATTCTATTGCAAAATGGAGAAATTGTAGCGGTAAGCGAGGGCCGGAAAATACACGCGACTATATCCGGCGCTTTATCTTCGAACCAACGTCTGACTGCAGATAGTGAGGTTCAGCTCCATATTGAAACGGCGGCCGGCCCAATTATTCTGGAAGACATTCAACTTTCAATTAATGCTGACGTTCCGTCACAATCTGCAAAGGTAACGGTCAAGGACGGGATAATTCGCCAGGACATTGCCAACCCAGATTGGGAGCCCCTCCTGCTTCAGGGGCAAGGGCAGTTAACAGCAGAGGAATCTACCGCCCAGATTTCCTTAAAAACCATAGAAGGTCAGTCTTTATTGGAGTTGACAGGACAGTACGATGAGGGGAGTAAAATTGGCAGCGCACGGATACATCTGGAAACGCTCCCTTTTCGGAAGGATGGGCTGCAGCCAGGCGACTTGTCTCGGTTTGCGGAAGATATGCCACCATTCGATGGCCGGCTATCCCTCAACGCAACTATCGGGATTGCCGGTTCCACTATCACGTATGCAGGTGACATCGTCATGGAAGCAATGGCAATAGAGGTCGCCGATGGGCAAATAACGTCAGATCGGCTTCCAATTCAAATTAAGGGACGATACCTGCTGGATGGAAATCAGCAGGATGCTCAAATTATGTTACGGGAAGCAAAAATCGCTGCACAGTTTCCCGACCTGAGTTTGTCGGTGACTGAATTGGCCGCGGAACTGGATATTCAAAATTTCACGGATAAACTTGAGCTTGTCACTCTCAATGGAATTGTCAGTGACACTTCTTCAGAACCCGCTTTTTCACCCTTGAATTTCACTGCTTCTGGCGGGGTGAATCCATCACAGGAAGTGTCCTTGCAGGGCTCGATCCATAATAAACGAGCGAATTTCAAAGCTGATGTTGTCGCTGAGTATGAGATTAAAAGTGGAAAAGGGGGATTGTCGTTCAATTTTCCAGAAGCATATCTCGGAAAGGGTGGACTATCGCTTGTGACGCTATCCTCTCATTTCAAGGACATTGGAAAAAGCTTTTCGGGAAATCTGGCTGCGGCAGGAAAAATTGCCCGAGGCAAGGACGGCAATATTGCTATTTCATTGCTGAACGCAGAGATTAGAGATGGTCATTGGAAAGATCAGAAGATAAATGCAGATGGTCTCTTTTTGAAGCTCGCCGGTGTCCAACCGGATGATAACTCGATGTTTGAGAGCCACGTGACAGGTCAGATCAGGAAAATACAGCTGGATAGCCAGCATGTCAGCATCTCTGATATTAATGCGAGAGTGAAGGTGCCTGTTGAGAACCTGGTACCTAAAGGAAGTGGGCATCTACTCCTTACCAAACTGAAAGTCACCCCGGAGGAGGGCGCTCTTTTTAAGGAAGTGCAAACTATTACCGGTGACGCCAGGCTAAATGGGAAAAAAGCAGATTTCTCACTAGAACTCGCATCAGATTTTCTCGGTAAGTATCTTCGTCTCGAAGGCGAACATTCGTTAGCGAATGGTATTGGAAATGCGAACATCCGTATCAATCCACTCACATTTGCAGAAGATGGAGTGCAGCCATCTGATCTTGTCGCAATAGATGCGGAAATGAAGGTAGAGGGTCTGGTTACACCAACGGCTAATCTGCGCTGGTCATCCAATGGTCTAAACTCGTCTGCGGATGTTGAACTTGATGATATTTTGGTTAAGGCGACGGGAGGGAGTATATCGGGTATCAACGGAAAGGTTCATATTGATGAACTCAACCCACTCACCATTGCGGCGCCCCAGGAAGTTAAGGCGTCCGGTGCTACTGTCGGTGTGTCTCTTGAGAACCCCTTCCTACGATTTCGCGTCTTAACAAACAACGGTGCTCCGGTTCTTTATATAGACCGGCTAAACGTTGGATTGGTTGGCGGCACCGCCATAATAGATAATGCGATCATTGACACCGGAGCGGAGTTCAATCGGGCGGAAATTCAGCTGACCCGCCTTGATCTTGAAGAGGTAATGGCGCTGGGTAATGTAGAGGAACTTGTGGCCACGGGTCGAGTAAGTGGGCGGATACCCCTAATTTTCGGGGGAGACCGGTTGCTCGTCGATGAAGGCTTGCTCGCCGCTGATGGACCGGGTGTATTGAAAATGACGTCTGCGGCGGCAAGGCAGGCACTTGGAGGAAGCGGTGAGCAGACCAAACTGTTGCTCGATATCCTTGAGAATTTTCACTATTCGAAGCTTTCGATCGAAATAACAAAAACAGATAGCGGTGAAGACACGGTTAAACTGCATGCAAAGGGCAGCAATCCTGATGTTGAAAACAACCGACCTGTGATCCTGAATATAAATTTGACTACCAGTCTGGACAAGATATTCAACGGCATACTCAAAGGCTACCTATTGTCGGAAAAAGCGCTCCGTGCTACTGTTCGCTGACGGTAAAACGAGTGAAGGAATCTCTGTGGAAAATCGTTCTCTTCTTGCTATTTCAGCCGTAGCTGTGATCTTTTTCGTCGCAGTTTCCTGCACTCCAACGGTAAAAGTTGAGGCGCCAGCCGAACCGATAACGATCAATTTGAATATCAAGCTGGATGCAGAAGTCCGCCTCAAGATCGAAGAGCAGGCGAAAGATGACATTACCAACAATCCGGGAATATTCTGATATGCGATCTGGAAAAAATGATGGGAAATTGAGCCGCAGACAGCTTTTTGGAAAGGCAATAGTCTCTTTCTCAATTATCGCAAGTCTGCCGTTGCTCGCGAGCATGCCTGCCTGGGCGGATCAGCTTGATGACCTGCGGGCTTCTGGTGCTGTCGGGGAAGCGTTCGACGGGTTCACGCGCGCGCGAGACGGATCGGCAAATGAATTTGTTGCCAGTTTGAATGATCAGCGGCGGGCTATTTATGTGAAGCGTGCCAAATCTGAAGGGGTCAGCGTTGAGCAGGTTGGGCGTGTCTATGCCGTTGAAATTTTCAAGAAAGCCCCTGGCGGGACATGGTTTCTGAGTGAAAACGGGAAATGGTCGCAAAAATAGCCTTTATTTTGCTGCCTTGCGAAAACGGAAATCGCACATACCATCCCCTTTCATACAGGTCTTTTCGCGTTTGAGTTCCAGCCCAAGCCCTTCAGCCAGTGCAAAATCGCAATTGCAGATAAGAAGTGGTCCGAGGTCGCGTGCCTCCAACTCTTCCATCATTTTCGTATAGGCACATTTATGCACATCGACATGAAATTCATCTTCGCTGCGCTTTAGAACCTCAAACTCGAAATCGACGCCTATCCCGAAAGATGAAAACTCGGCCTCCAGTTTTGGAATGGTCATCGGTGCATTGCGGGATCTGTTTTCGGATATCTTCCGGTTGCGTGTATCCAGAGCTTCCCTTATCAGCCGATGTGCTTTTTCTGGACCAAGTTCTTTTTCCATTGCCCGAACCAGAGGAATTTGCGCTTCAACCGTGAGCTTAATATGCTCGAAGGGGGTTATACCAATTGTATCCGTCATCTAGCCCGTTCCCATGGCCGCCGCTTCCCACCCGGTTTTTAAACAGGGCAGGAAGGGGGTATAAAGTGATCTAGGTTGCGCCTTCCAACGCTTCGATTTTGTCCTGTGTCCTGTTTTCAAAGTCGCTGGCGTCATGCCGCTCGCGTAGCTGTTCCTCCAGCGGACCAGAGGTGCGGTTGACCATTCGTCCACGCCGGACCGCTTCGCGTTCGCCTACCTCGTTGGTCCAGCGATTAACATGTTTATAGGAGGCTGTATCGAGAAACTCTGCCGCCTCATAAACCCTGTTCAGAACGAGTGCGCCATACCAGGGCCAGATTGCCATATCTGCAATTGTAAATTCTTCTCCGCAGATAAATTTGTTTTTTGCGAGTTGGCGATCAAGAACATCGAGTTGGCGCTTTACTTCCATTGCGAACCGGTCGATCGGGTATTCAAATTTATCCGGAGCATAGGCATAGAAATGGCCGAATCCACCGCCGAGATATGGTGCGCTGCCAACCTGCCAAAACAGCCAGGAGAGGCATTCTGCGCGCTCGGCGACGCCAGTTGGGATAAACGCCCCAAATTTTTCAGCAAGATGCAGCAGGATCGCTCCGGACTCGAATATCCGGATTGGATTTTCTCCGCTATGGTCCATCAATGCTGGTATCTTGGAGTTTGGATTGACCTCGACAAACCCGCTACCGAACTGGTCTCCCTTTCCGATATTGATCAGCCAGGCATCATATTCCGCGCCAGAAAAGCCCTGAGCCAGCAATTCCTCCAGCATGATCGTGACCTTGACGCCGTTGGGCGTTCCAAGGGAGTAAAGCTGCATCGGATGTTTGCCGATAGGTAACTCTTTTTCATGAGTTGCGCCCGCAATTGGACGATTGATGCTGGCGAAGCGGCCGCCGCTCTCCATTTCCCATTTCCACACTTTTGGCGGTACGTAGGCTGCTGTTTCATTCATTTGCGAAACTCCGTTCACTCATCGCAAGCTGCGATATGTGGGTTTATCTTCATTTGCGCGCCCGTGGCCATTCTGTACAAATTTATTCAAAAGTCCACCAACAGATTTGTTAAAACCACAGATCGGCCAAATTCGAAACTGGATTTGGCATCTTTTGTTGTTCCAGATAAAACATATGTTGATTAAATTCTGCTTTTAAAGACCACTACACTTTGCGATTTTGATGATCCCGTCAATAAATGGGTGAAAACTTCCAAGCCCTTCATTATGTGCAAATTGCGGATCGCCCCAAATATGATTGGTTTCAAGGATAATGGGCCCGTCCTCAAGGATAAAGATGTCATGTCCGAGAGAAAAAATCTCTGGAAAGGCCCCGTGCACAGCAAGAGCAAGTTTTTCCACTTCATCAAAATATGGAACTTCAAATCCTTCAAGACGCTGATTGTCCGGCCCGAAAGTCTTAATACTTTCCGGTAGAACGCCAGCTTTTTTCTGTCCGCCGCGCCGCAGTGATTTTGACTGCAAATCTATCGGTACTCCAATAGCCGAGTAGGAGGCATCAACGAGGCTGTTATCAATTCCAAGGCGCATCCGTGCCATTAGTGGGCGTATGGTATCACAGTCTCGAAAGGTTATAAAACGGACACTTTGAATACTGTCAGGATTAAAATTTGCAAGGTCAGGGTGACTTCTCAATAAAGGCTGAAACACTAATTCTTCTTTGTTGTTTTCCTGCAAACTAGTATATATTTCAGGCCATGGACCTTCAAGACCTTTGCCCGCCGCGTATAAGAGCGACCATTTTCCGCTATCATGGTAGACTAACTTTCCGGCTCCATTACCCTTCATTCCAAACCGGGGCTTAAAAAATACGCCTTCTGAGGCCGCAATCGGTCGTAACTCTAATTCAAGTTCTTTCTCTGACGTGGTTTCCGGATGCAGGCGGGCTATTATCGGTGCTGTCCGTAGCCCGTTTTGGTTGCATAATTCTGCAAACAGTACCTTGTCTTCGGTCAGGATTGTCGTTTTCTTCTGATTGAGAAAAAAGTTCAGGAAGCTAAGCTGGCGAAAGTCGAGGAATTCGCCAGCACGAGCATATCTCTCGGCTACAAAAAGCGCGCAGATATAATAATTATCTGGTTCGCTACGAAACATGATAAGTAAAATCAGTCGTTCCAGTACCTGCCTAAAATAGCCTTTCCCAGACAGTCGCTTCGCAGATGAAACTTCTGCTTTCGGCGGGATAAAAACAGTCGGCAATCGTCTCAGGATGAAACTTACAGAGAGAATCTTTTTAAAGGTGCCGTTAAATTTTCCGGTTCGTTCGGCTTTGATTGCAATCCGGCGGATTACTTTCATATTGGCGGGGTTTGCTAAGCCATATCCTGGTATCAGCCGAAACAAATTTACCTGTCTTTCCTAATCCTATGTTAAGCCGACGGTTTCTCTCTCTGTACTTTGTTCAGGAAATACGTGAGCTTGGCAGCGAGTAAACTCACGTTCGGCTCTTCCATTATTTGAACATGGCCACCCGGAATATCACAAATTTCCAATCGCCCTTCTATCAGGTTCTGCCATTCGTTATGAACATCGGGATGGAGTGATACCGGCAGTTCCGTTCGAAAAAGTATAGCATTTCCCACATAGGGTGTCGGTCTAAACTTTCGAACATTCAGCGCGTTGATATCCTGATAGCTGATAACGTCCGCTGGTGAGGTCTTGGATATTGAGGGATCGCGATTTGATACCGCCATAAACTTCAATTTTATCAATTTTTTCAGACCGATAGAAATATTGCGGAATCTTTCAAAAATATAGCCGGGCTTCTCGAGGAGCGGAAGGTCAGCCCAAATCTTGTAATGCAGTGACATCCACTGCGCTGGTGACACATACCTTTTGCGACTGGGAAGATATGTATCCAGTAAAGCAAGCAATGCGGTTTCTTCGCCAAGAGCAGAAAATTTCTGGGCAAGCAGGAAAGCAACAAGGCCACCGAAGGAGTGGCCGCCGAGATAGTACGGGCCCTTTGGCTGGACCTGACGAATTTCATCTAAGTAGTAGTCTGCCATGTCATCAAGTGACGAGTAACGTGAAGTATTCTCATTGGATTGAAATTGCTGAATTCCATAGAAGGGCTGATCGTCATTCAGATGGCGGGCCAGCTCCCGATACCCAAGAACTTCGCCTCCGATAGGATGAATGAAAAAGAGCGGTGGTCGATTTCCCTTGGGCTGTATCGGGACGACACAGGATGACGAGAGCCCTTCTTCAATAAGCCGGGCCATTTCACGGATTGTACCTGCTTCAAACAGGATATCCCGAGGCAGACGCCGCCCCAGAACCTTCTCTATCCGCAGGAAAAGATCCACGGCCTGAAGAGAATCCCCCCCCAAGGCGAAAAAGTTATCATCAAGGCCAATATCGCTCGTTCCGAGCACCTCTTGCCAAATATTCTGCATTTTAAGTGTGTCGGCGGTCAATTGTTCGTCTTTGCGCAACGATGCCGAATCTGCCGTGTCTTGCGTTAGGACCTGGAGCTGTTGATTAAGTTTGCGGCGCTGCGCTTTGCCTGTTGGCCCTTTTGGAATTTCGTCGACAAAAACAATGCGGGACGGAATTTTGTTTGGAATAAGGTGGTTCTTCAAAAAATTTTTAAGATCACCTTCCGATATAGACTTGCCGCTCTCAACGACCACACAAAGTGCAATATCTTCCCCCAGAGTTTTGTGTGGAAGAGGGAAGGAGACCGCTTCGCGTATTGCGTCGTGCTTCATTGCAGCCTGATCGACCTCGGTTGGAATAATCTTTATCCCACCACGATTGATCATTTCCTTTATCCGGCCGGTAATGAATAAAAATCCATCTTCATCAAGATAGCCCTCGTCACCGGTGTGATACCACCTCTCTGAAAATGCTTCCCGGTTTGCGGCTGGATTGTTTTCGTAGCCCTCAAAGGCGGTCTCTCGTGGTACGACAATTTCCCCTCGCTCAAACACAGGAACAGGGTCACCATTCTTGTCCACGACAAAAACACGATTTCTGTCCGGCTGTCCAACACTGCCTGTTTTGCGGGGTGCTGGAGGGAGACCGGTGCAGGCCATGAAACTGGTTTCCGCAGAACCATAAGCTTCCACCACTGGTGTTTCAAAGATGCTCTCTAAGCTCTCCGCAATTTTCTGGTCAAGGTGGCCTGTACCCGTGCGCAGCATGCGTAAAGAGGACTTCGCTGCTTGCACAATTTCCGGGTAATCCTGAGCCTTTCTTTCAATTGAATGAAAAACTGTGTAGCCGCCGGCGATAACTGTCGGCTTGGAGCTGCGTAAACAATGGAACAGCATATCAACGTCATTGTTCTTGACAGGAAAGAAGCTCCCGCCAGAAAAAATTGTTGTTAGCATACCGGCTGCAAAACCACCCGTATGAAAAAGCGGCATGATATTGAGGATGCAGTCTTGAGATGTGAAATTAAGCATTTGCCCCATATTCTTTACGCGGGGCAGCGCAATACGATGAGGAAGGGGAACGATCTTCCCGTAGCTGGTTGTGCCTGAGGTCGTGAAGACAACGAGGACGTCGTCTGCCTGAACCGCTTCCGGTACAATTCCAGACTGTCTCGCATTCTCGCTCGCCAGTCGGACCTTTCCCGCGCAGGCTGGATCTGCCTGAATAATGTCGATAATGGCAATCCCAAGTTTTTCCGCCGCCTCGCGCGCTTGTGACGGAAGATCTTTCTCAATCGCCAATGCCTTTATCTTCTTATCCTGAAAGTGAAGATAAAATTCACCGGCGGACATTGCCGGATTAAAGGGCGCCACGGTCGCATTACAGCAAACACCAATTAAGGAGGCGGCCATTTCTGCCCCGCCTGAATGAATAACAGCTATTCTGTCATTACGGCCAAATCCGCTACCGGCCAATTCCTTGCCAAAATCGGTGACTAGTTTTTGTAGGCTTTGATAATCCAGCGGTATCTGGTCAGGGCCGAGTAATACGGCAGCTTTCGGGCTTTTATCTGCCCAGAAAGAGATGACATCATTAAAGGTTCGAAAAGTATCCATAAAAAATTTACTCGGCTAACAATAAGGCCTTAATAAGGTTAAAACGCTAAAGTTAATAAAATTGCCTGCCATAATATTCCTGTTTTTGTTTCTCGTTATTACGCAGATCTTCCAAAACTTGAAAACTGCCAAGCTTGAACAAGCTCCTAACAGATTGATAGTTTTAGATTTATTTTTAGACGGGCGCACATTAAACAGGCTCCACTTTCTATTAAAAATTAACATGCAAATAGTTACGCTGGTGTTAAACGCGGCTACATTTAGAATTCCGTCGCGGTTTTTATTCTTTTTTCAGGTTGTTGCATTTCTTGGGTAAGCTCCGTAACCTGACGGTCAAAAAGGGAAAAGGCTTAACCATGTCCGCAGCAAATGTGAAAGTACTCTGTTTCGACGTCTTTGGAACCGTCACGGATTGGTATTCTTCTGTGACCCAGGAAGGGCAAAAAATATCCGAAAAAACCGGTATTTCAGTTCCCTGGGGCGAATTTGTGAAAAAATGGCGCATCGAAGGTTACCAGAAAGTACTCGGTGAAATTTCCTCAGGGAAGATGGACATCATTCCGACGGAGACGATCCATAGAAACATGCTTGAAATCCTGCTTGATGAATATAGCGTGACCGGACTAAGCAACAGCGAAATAGACAACTTTAATCGCGTATGGAATCGTTTGGGGGTGTGGGACGATGTCGCTGAAGGTCTCAAAAAACTAAAAGAAAATTATTCAATCCTTCCCTTTTCAAATGGCGATTTCCGCTGTCTTTTGGATTTAAGTCGTCATAATCAATTGCCCTGGGATGGTATTATTTCAGCGGATTTTTTTAAGAAAGTGAAACCAGATCCTACCATCTACCATGATGCCGCAAATCTTCTTCAATTACCGCCAGAGGAAATTATGATGGTGGCCTGCCATGCGCGGGACCTTCAAGGGGCGAAAAATGCTGGCTTCAAAACCGCGTATGTCAATCGTCCGCTAGAATATGGCCCGGGCGCCAGGCCAGAAGAAAAGACTGTTCCATTTGACTATGAAGTCGATGATTTTATCGAACTGGCCGAAGTATTACGGACCTCTACCTAAACAAGCCGTTAATCCAGGTTGATGTTCGCTTCCGGAATTTCGCTTCCCTGTATTCTACCGCTGATAATCCACTGGTTCAGGGGCGTTTTCTCGTCACCTGAGGTGTAGTACTTCAGCGTTGAATACATGATGTAGAATTTATCCCCGACCGGTTCTGCTGTGGCGACCTGAAACTGATCCCATTCGTAAAAATAGGTTGTCTCTGTTCCCGACAGGGTCACGGTGCCACTCGCGCTCACATCAATCTTGTCAAACTCTGCCTCGCTTGTCTTCTGCGTACGATGGGCTTTTTCGGTATTTATAACGAGGCGCTTTATCTCTCCAACATCGTCGTATTTGGATTTTTTAAGTGTTTCCAAAGCGATCTCAGTCAGATCGGAATCCGTTGTTGCCGCTTTGGGCATCCTGACCAATTCCAATGCTTTTTTATGGTTGCTTTCATATCTGGCCGCAACCTCTTCAACGCGGGCAATCAGCGCCACCCGCGCTTCGTAAGTGTCATGCTTGAGAAGTTTGGCATATTCGGCGGCTTCGCTGACTAGAAGATGCTTGCTTGCAAGTTCGCGACGGATCTCATCTGCCCGCCCGGCGAGCAGAAACTGCTGCATTTGCTGCTCTGGATCCGTTGGGTCGAAATTATCATAGAATTCGAGATTCCTGGTTTCGAACTGGACAGCGTGGGTAAGGTTTTCAGTAAAACTTTTCACGCCATTATCGATACTGCCGACAATCTCACGAAGATGGCGGTCGAACCTGTCGACATCCTGCATATCATAGGGTGCGCCTTGTTCAACTGTGGGCACATTATTCGGCAAGTACGCGCGCTTCTTAATTTCGGGAATGGGGTGATAGATCGCAACCGCGGCTTTCCGTGTTTTGGCAAGATCCCTAAGCCACTGCGCAAGTTGCCCTTGTTCGAAAGGTTGCTGTGGTGTCGGTGGGACTTTCAGTTCCCGGACATAGCCGTTTATTTCTTTCAAACGTGCCTGCACATCGCCAAGAGCCGTGAGTTCCTTTGCGGCATGATCCTTCCCGAAAGCTACCATGTTTTCCAGTGTGGTAAGGGCGTTTGCCGCGGCGACAACGTCCGTATCATCCTTGAATTCAGTAAACTTCCCAAGTGTTCCTTGAAAGCGGCCAACGGCATTGTCCACCTTCTCAACATATTGCGGGTCCTGAAAAGGCTTTGGTCCGGCCTTATCTACGGTGTCGGTCGCGCTCTCGATATCTCTTTTCAGCTTCTTGACCTGCACACGATGGTGGGAAATCATCTGCTTGGGTGCTGTGCTTGTCGTATTGTTCGTCGTACTGCTTGCTTTTGTTGCAGGGGCACTGGAGGGTGCCGTGCTGGATTGGCCTGCGGATGATGGATTGAGCAGGTCATTCAACTGCGTGACCAGGGCGTTGTAACGCTGATCTGCTTCCTGCCATGACGGGTGCGTATGATCTTTGGCGCCATCCAGCCGTTGCCGGGTTATCTTCAGGAGCTTCAGGGCGCGATTGACATTGTTCTTTGACGCCGCGCTTTGCCCCGCGAACTGTTGCTCATATTTTTCAATGTCTGCCAGTGCTGCGGATACATTCCTGTCAATATCTTCTGCGGCAAAGACCGTCCCAACAAAAAAGAGGGCGCAAAGAAAAACAATTGGGGTTAGTTTTTTCATGATCGACAAATCCGCTCATATTGTTGAGAAAGGCTGGTTTCTTATGCGTAGTTACGACTCTTGCAGAGAAAATAGTAACATATTTAATTCAACCAGACGAGGTTTACAGTTTTATTCTGACATTTGAGATTTTTTGGATGTCGGCAATTAAATGATCGGGAGACGCAACATTTGATATCGGGTAAGATGTATCGCCTATAAAGAAAAACAAAAAAGGGAATAGATATGGCTTATGAGCATATAAAATTTACAACTGATGAAGGCATCGCCACTGTAACCCTGAACCGACCCGATAAGCTGAATGCCTGGACCCGGATCATGGAACGTGAAGTCCGTGACGCTATGGAAGCGGCAGAGAAAGACGATTCCGTCCGCGTCATAATTTTGACTGGTGAAGGTCGGGGGTTTTGTGCTGGCGCCGATATGAATCTTTTGAGCGGTATAGAAGACGGATCGGAAAAGCGGGAGGCCGGCGCCGTTTATGGCACAAAGGCTTATAATGTTGCGGTCCGCTCGGATTTCCAGACGCAGTACTCTTATTTTCCCTCCATCAGCAAACCGATTATTGGCGCAATAAATGGACCTGCCGCCGGACTGGGCATGGTTATTTCTCTTTACTGCGATATGCGCTTCGCCAGCCGTGAGGCCGTATTCATGACGGCCTTTGCGAAAAGAGGGCTCATTGCAGAACATGGCATATCCTGGATGCTTCCCCGACTGATTGGCCATTCTGCGGCGCTTGATCTGCTGCTTTCCTCACGCAAGGTAACAGCGGAGGAAGCTTTGCGACTTGGTCTTGTGAACCAGGTCTATGATGCTGAGGATTTGATGCCCGCCGTTAAGGTCTATGCGACCGACCTCGCCCAGAATGTATCTCCTCGCTCAATGGCTGTCATGAAACGCCAAGTGTATGACGCACAGTTCCTGTCCTTGAGCGAAGCCGTCGCAATCGGCAATGAAGAAATGATAAAGAGTTTTGCGAGCGAGGATTTCAAGGAAGGCGTTGCTCACTTCCTTGAAAAACGGCCCGCAAAGTTTACAGGACGATAGCCTGGATTCGACTAATCAGTTTGGCTGTCCTTTAGTTCCGCTCTTAACTTCGATATTGTCGAAAGAAGCTCAGCGGGCTTGGCTTGTCTCTCCGCCGCCGGCATATTCTCCGTCTCGGCGCGGAGCAGAGCCTTGGTGTCGTCCTCCCAACTTTTTAGGATTTCGGCCTGTTGTTCTGTTGTAAGATTCTTGTCCTGAACGACATTCTGAGGTTCTTTAAAGTAGTGAGCCGGATTTTTCCTGATTTCGTCCATAGGGGTTGACGTTTTTGCCATTTCTTTCTCCTTCTAGAGTTTTGGAAATAACGTATTCGCAACAAAATCCGTTAATCGTCGTAACGAAAGCCAATCTTCAGTACGACCTGGTAATGAACGATCTTGTCTTCCTTGATGTGGCCACGAATTTCCTTCGTTTCAAACCAATCGAGGTTTCGAATAGTCTTGGAGGCTCTTTTAATGGCCTGCTCGATTGCATCCTCGATGGACTTGGTTGAGCTGCCTACGAGTTCTGTTACAGAATAAATATTGTCAGGCATGTTATAAACTCCTTCCTTTATCTGAGGGTAAGCGATCCCGGCTGGTGGTCGGGGTTGTCTTCTTCGCGGCGCGTCTTGGTGAATGGTCAGAACAGTTTGTGAAAAACGATCAATCGCTTTAGCGACAATAAGTTCGTCTGTCATAGCAGAAGAGGTAGTTTTTCCGTGGCGGTGGGCATTAGATGCGTCATCCAGTAGCCCCTTGACCATTTCCTCATCAAGAATGTCCTCATCCAGCATCGCCAGAATAAAACTCTCGAATATACTTAATGCTACTTTACCAAACACGGCGTTGTTCGTATCAGTCAACGCAATTGTATCGCTCCTTTCTAATTAATATAGGAATGATTATTGTGGAAGCGACCACACAGCGCATTTACATAGGTTACCCTTGATAAACTTTCTGATGATCCGATCTGTGGTATGCATATTTTTAGTCCTGACGAAAGCTCCCAAGGAGACAGCCGTAGATGTCAGAAAATTCGGGATCAACCAGCACAAATATCTTTGTTGCAAAGCTTTCTTCTTATATCGATCTGTCGATAGAGGAACATCAGGTTATCGAGGAGCTTACCCAGAACAGCATGGCTTTCGATGAAGGTCAGGATATTATTTTTGAAAGTGAAAAGAACTCAAGCGCCTATTTGTTGCAGTCCGGCTGGGCTATCCGCTACAAGATTGTTCCTGATGGCGGTCGCCAAATTATTTCTTATCTATTGCCGGGTGATATTTTTGGATTCCGTGAAAGCCTTTTCGAACTATCTGATGACTCGGTACAGGCGTTGACGCCAGTCATTGTCCATTGCATACCGGCGGAAAATATTGCTGAAATATGCGACAGCCATACAAACCTTTCTCTTGCCTTCACTTGGGCGCGCGCGCGTGAGCAAGCAATTCTTACAGAGCATATTGTTCGCCTAGGCCGACGGAACGCATATGAGCGGCTCGGGCACCTTCTCTTGGAGCTGCTACACAGATTGCAACTGGTCGAAAAAGCAGGGAACAGTGACTATTTTCTCCCCCTGACGCAGGAAGTCCTAGCTGATACGTTGGGTCTGAGCATTGTGCATGTAAATCGTACCTTGCGGAAACTCCGCAACGATCTAATGATTGAACTTGACCCAAAGACCCGGCGTCTACGTATTCTTGATGTAGATGCGTTGAGTGAGGCCACCGGTTATGATCAAAGCTTTCTTGATCAGAATGAAAAACCTTCCAGAAGTCCTCAGGATGCCATTGGCTTTGAAGAGAAATAAGCCATTATGCTCTTTGAGGTGATTTGCGAGCCAATATTCAAAAGAGATGAGGTGGGGCTTGCCTCTGTTTGTGACTTGCCTACTCCAAACTTCACAGAAACCGTTTCTGATTGACCGCAATCGGGTTGGGTGAAACTTGTATGCTGTGGGCGATACAATATGCAGGTTACGCTGGCATGGGTTGTTCTGGTGGTCTGTAAAGGGCAAAAATAATCTGTGCCATTCCTGCAAACAGTCCCAATCCAACGCCAATTTGAAGTGCCAGGTCGTAGGAACCCAGTAGGTCAAACAACCAGCCACCGCCAAAGGCACCGAAAAAGCTTCCGATCTGATGGCTGAAAAAGGCGAGCCCCTGAATCATTGCCTGCCAACGTAAGCCGAACATCTCAACGACAGATCCGGCAACTAAAGGTGATACGCCGAGCCAAAGGAAACCCATGACGGCAGCGAAGAGTATTGTCGTGGTTGGCGTGGGCGGCAGGATGAAGTAGGCAGCAAGGACAAATGATCGCGAGACATAGATGATCCCCAGCAAAACCTGCTTTGACCATCGCCCACCGGCCCAGCCGAAGAACAGGCTGCCAACAACATTAAAGCCACCAATGATACCGAGTGCTGATGCGCCCAACATCGGGTCCATCCCACATATGACCAGGTAGGATGGGAGATGGGTTGTCAGAAATACGAGCTGCATGCCACACACGAAATAGGCGATTGCCATCACCAGAAACGGGGCGTGTCGGAAGGCTACGGCAACGGCGGCGCTTGCCGGGAGCCGATCAGAATTGTTGGCCGAGAGCGTCAGAGGCGCTTCCTTATCGACGCGACCTGCAATCCAGGCTGCGGGAATTATAACCAGAGCCACAATGGTAAAACCGAACAACCCCACTCGCCAGTCATATAACGCTTCAAGAAATTGACCGAGCGGTGCCGTGAACATCGCTCCCACAGATCCTGCAGCAGACATGACGCCAAGAGCCGTACTACGCACTGAGGCGGGAACCAAACGAGAGGTGAGGGACATGGTCATGGCGAAGGAGGCGCAGGCCATTGCAATGCCGACGCATATGCCCGCGCCGATAACTACCATGACCGTTCCGTTTGCGTTGGCGAGGCAAATCATTCCAATGGCATAAAAAACGGCTCCGCCAACCATGACAGGGCGGTATCCCCAGCGGTCAGCAAACATGCCGGCAAATGGCTGACAAAGGCCCCAGACCAAATTCTGTATGGCAATCGCGAATGTAAAGTCGGTTATGGTGACGGCGATATCTTGGGTAAGCGAGGGCATAAAAAGACCAAGGCTTTGCCGAAGGCCGAAGCTCAGGCTAAGCATCACGGCGGCAGCTATCAGTATCGGGAGAACTGGCCGTAAGGCCCGGAAGGTGGACATCAGGAATTTACCATTATTATTATTTTGCGCCATCATAATATGACGGTTTGATAATTACTAATTGAAGTTATCGGCGATATTGCCGCTCTTCATAGTGTCCAATTACCGACAGCAAACAGGAATAGCCAGATGTTTTTTTAAGGGCAATCCCAAAACTTATATTTGGTCTGCGGTAAAAGGTATTTTTCAGAACTGTATAGCACAAACAGAATTCGGCTTTATCAAACGCTAGATAATTAAAACTGTCCTCGGCGTCAGTCTCTATTTTAGGATTTATTCGATAGGCTATTCAACCAGGTTTTCAGTTTGAGGCCCGTTTCTGCGCCAGCGCGCCGGGCATGTGTATTCAGGTTCGATATGATGCCGGTCTCTAGGGCGGATTGGGCGTCTCCGATGCGGGCGGTGTCGTGGGAAACAGTGACAGCTGCCACCCCTCGATCATCGAGGGCGGGCAAGCGCGATATCCCTACTTCACTAGAGATCACTCCCGCATCATTAAAAACAGCTATTCTGGCAATAGCCTTCAATGCCCGATCCGGATTGCCCCCTATAAGCCCGCCGTGGGATCCGGTAATAACAATCTTGTTCTCATCCTCAGGTATCACGAGAGAGGCTGAATCCACGAGCACAAGAAGTAGATCTTTTTCCTCTAGCCTGAACTCATGCCGTGCTTCGTGAACTTTGGGCAAATGGTTATCGGCTTGCGGTGCAATCGTGAGTGCCTGTATAGCCTTCCGAACTGACATGCCGGTTTCAACGCCACAAGCTGCTGCGACGGAGTTTACGACAGTTATAATTCCCCGATCAAGTGCATCCTGAGCGGAGCCTATCAAACAACTGTGGCAATCAATTGCCGCGCCGGCCATGCCAATCTCTGCCAGCGCTAAAACCCCGGCGACACCGGCCTGTTCAAGTCCTATTCCCGCATCGTTGAAAAGGACTGCGCGAAGTCCGGCCGCAGACGCAAGGGCTGCCGGATACATTCCGCCGTGTGACCCGGAAACTACGATTTCGCCGCGATAGCTCGCGTCTGCATCCGTTATTGAATCGAGTAAAATTGGTTTTTTTGACATTTTTTGATCTTACATGTCTTGACTCTTGGCATCAATAAGTTTCAAATTACGCGATAAAAAATTCCGATAAACGGAATTATTGGGAGACTGTATGACAAACCTGTTGGCGCCTAAAGGTTCGATAGCTCGCGCGGCACGCGTGTTGGATGTGCTTTCTCTGGCGCCTGATGGTGCCGACCTAACCGAAATTGTTGCGCAGTCGAAGTTCAGCAAAACAACCACATTTCGTGTGCTGGCGTCATTGCGCGAGGTGAACTATGTCTTTCAGGATCCTTCAACCAGGATTTACCGGCTGGGGTCAAAACTCGCCGAAATGGCCCGAAATGCGGAACAGGTAAACGTCAGTGCAATTGCTGAGCGTGGCATGGCGCGGCTGGCCGAGATGTCGGAGGATACCGTCTTCCTGTCAGTCCCTGAAGGGGCATCTTCAATCTGCGTAAATCGGAAGGTGGGCGCATTTCCGATCCGCACGCTTACCTTGGACAAGGGTGACCGCAGGCCTCTAGGAGTAGGAGCCGGTTCTCTTGCCCTTTTCTGCTCATTATCTGAAGCTCAAAGGGCTACCGTGTGCCGGGTTAATAAGAACTGGTTGGCTGAATATGGGGCAACTGAAGAAAGTCTTGCCTCTGAATATGAGTTCTTCCAGGTGAACGGTTATGCCCGCAACAGGGGAGGGGTTGTTCGTGGTATGAGCGCAATTGGCGTGCCTGTTATAACGGCCAGCGGCCGTCTGGTTGCGGCCCTTGCAATTGGCGCGATTGATGAGCGGATGAAGCAAGAAAGAATTGAAGAACTTATTTTACCAGGATTGAAAAGAGAGGCCCGTCGGCTCGCCGATCGGTTAAACGCAATGGAAAAGGAACAAAATAAATGACTTCTGCCGGTCACAATTTTGAACGCGGACGGTTATTGCTCGAAATGATGGAACGTATCCGGGCTTTTGAGGAGCAGGCCTGTCTGGCGGCTGAACGCGATAAGCTGGTGCTTGGCGCTATTCACCCGTCCATCGGCCAGGAGGCGGTTGCCGCCGGTATCATGCATAATCTGTTAAAGGACGATATTCTGCTTTCAACGCATCGTGGCCATGGCCATACGCTTGCCAAAGGCGCAAGCTCTCTTGCGATGATGCGTGAACTGCTCGGCCGGGAGGGCGGTTGTTGCGGCGGCAAGGGCGGATCGATGCATATCGCGGATTTCGATGTGGGTATGCTTGGCGCAAATGGCGTTGTCGGCGCCAATATCACGATAGCGGCAGGCGCCGCCCATGCCATTAAGCTGTTGGGCGATAATAGAATAGTGGTGGATATCTTTGGAGATGGCGCCATCAACCGGGGACCCTTTCTGGAAGGGATGAATTGGGCCGTTGTCTTTAAACTTCCGATACTTTTTATCTGCGAAGATAACCAGTATTCCGCAACAACCAGAACGTCGTCTATGACCGCGGGCGATGGCGCGGCCGCACGGGCCGTTTCCCTGGGGATGCAATCGACAACGGTTGACGGAAACGATGTTGAAGCGATTGCCGATACGATGGCGGATATTGCCGCGCGGTTGCGTGCAGGCGGTCCGCCTGAATTACTTCATGCAAAAACCTACCGCCGTACCGGCCACACGTCATTTGATCCGGCAACCTATCGTCCGGCAAATGAGGCAACGGAAGAAGAGAAAAAGAACGATCCGATAAAACGCCAACGCGCGATATTGCTGGCGGCGGGTATGTCGGAAGCCGAGATACAGTCCTTACATGAGAATGCTCAAAAAGAAATGATAGACGTACTTAAAAAAGCTACAGATACCCCTTTCCCGGCAAATGAGACCGCGTTCCAGGATGTGCAGGACATCGGTAGTCCCATGGTGGAGGCTTATTAATGCCCAAGTTAAGTTATAGAGACGCAAGCTTGGCCGCCGTCCAGCATTCCATGCGTGAAGACCAGACCGTTTGGTGTGTCGGCGAGGACTTAGGGCGCGGCGGTGTTTTCGGTCAGTATAAAGGATTGCGCGAAGAGTTTGGCGAGGAGCGAATTTCTGATGCGCCAATTTCAGAAGCGGCCATTATGGGCGCGGCCTTCGGCGCGGCTATGATTGGTACGCGACCAATTGTCGAAATGCGGTTTTCAGATTTTGCGCTTTGTGCGACAGATGAACTGGTCAATCAGATTGCAAAAGCCCGCTTCATGTTTGGTGGTCAGTCGCGCGCGCCAATGGTTATCCGAAAACCAATGGGGCTATGGCGCTCCTCCGCCGCACAACATTCCCAGTCCCTGGAAAGCTGGTACGCACATATTCCAGGGCTGGTAGTGGTCTGCCCAGGAACGCCTCAGGATAATTATTCCATGCTAATGGCCGCAATTGCCTGTGATGATCCAGTTGTCTATTTGGAACATAAGGGCATCTGGGATATTGAGGGTGAAGTTGATTTCTCGAAAAAATACGAATTTGGAAAAGCCAAGATACGGCGTGAAGGTTCGGATGTCACCATCGTCAGTTGGTCAAATACAGCAAACCTAGCGGTTGAAGCTGCAGAAGCACTCTCTGGTCAGGGGGTGAATGCAGAAGTCATAGACCTTCGCAGCCTGTGGCCGTGGGATAAGGAGGCCGTGCTGCAAAGTGTTGCCAAGACCGGCCATTTAGTTGTTGCACATGAGTCGGTTGCTGTCGGCGGTTTTGGCGCGGAAATTGTCGCCACCGTTGCCGAAAAAGCCGGCCATACGCTTAAGGGCCCTGTTCGGCGGCTCGGAGCCCCCCGTTCGCTCGTATCCTACGCACCAAACCTGGAAGACATGCTGCGCGTTACCTCTGAAATGATTGTTACGGCGGCACAAGAAACATTGGAAAAGGCAAATTAATGATAAATAATGAAATGACAGGCGGTGAAGCGCTGGTCCGAATGTTACTGGCTCATGAAGCGGGTCCGATGTTTGGTATGGGAGGCTTTCAGCTTCTACCCTTCTATGACGCGGCGAGACGCTTGGGGCTTAACCACAATCTGATCAACGATGAACGTTGTGCGGTATTCGCGGCAGATGCCTATGCAAAGGTATCGAACCGTGTTGGTTTGGTGGATGCAACACTGGGGCCGGGGGCAACAAACCTTGTAACCGGTTTGGTGGAGGCGTTGAACGCGGGCTCTCCTATGGTAGCCATTATCGGTGACGCGCATCGCGACCATGCAGGAAAGAATATGACGCAGGAAACGGATCAGGTATCCATACTGCGGCCGGCCTGCAAGGAACTTCTTAAAATCGAGACAATTCACCGTATTCCGGAAATAATCCGGCGCGCCTTTGCTATTGCCACATCTGGTCGCCCAGGACCTGTTGTCGTGAATGTTCCAGAAGATATTGCGCATGGCACCTATAATTTCGAGCCGGAAGAATTTGAGGTTGATGGCGCACATGCCAAGATGCCGGCCCTTCGCTGCCGCCCAGATGCGGAAATGGCGGCAAAAGCAGCGGCCCTGATTGCAACGGCAAAACGGCCAATGATCCTCTGTGGCGGCGGTATCCATATTTCTGGTGCGCAAGAAGAGGTAACCCGACTTGCAGAAGCCTGCAACATACCGGTCGCCCATACACTGACGGGTAAAGGGGCAATCGCCTGTTCCAATACGCTAAGTGCAGGTCTCTTCGGTCGGTACGATCGTATCGCCAACGATCTGATTGCGGAAAGTGATTGCTTATTGGTTGTTGGATGTAAGCTCGGCGAGATTGCCACCAAAAGATATACAATCCCGGAAGCCAATGGGCCCGTTATCCATCTTGATATAGTTGCAGAGGAAATGGGGCGAACATATCAGCCAGCCCTGAAGCTCTGGGGTGACGCCAAATCCGGATTGAATGATCTTTACGATCTGCTGAAAGATAGTGCGGATGAGCAACGGCAAATGCGGGAAGACTACGTTGCAGAGATTCCGCAGAAGATGGAAGCCTGGCGGGAGGATGTGTCCGAACGGCTCAATTCCGAGGAGTCGCCGGTGCATATGGCCCGGCTAATAACCGAATTGAACAAGCTGTTGCCGGAAGATGGCTATCTTATCGCCGATGGTGGATTTGCCGCGCATTGGGGTGGCTTGCTGTTTGATACCAAAAAGGCGGGCCGGGCGTTTGTGCCGGATCGTGGTTTTGCATCGATCGGATACGGATTACCGGGCGCAATGGGTGTCCAGTTGGCAGAACCTGAAGCAATCGTGGTCGGGATTACCGGCGATGGTGGGTTTAATATGGTTCTTGGAGAACTGGAAACTGCCCGTAGAATGAAGCTTGGGGTAACTATCATTGTTGTCAATAATGCCGCGTCGGGGTATGTGAAGGCATTACAACATCTAATGTATGGGGAAGGCGCCTACCAATCTTCCGAGCTTTCAGAGACTAATTATGCAAGCGTGGCAAATGCTATGGGTTGTCACGGTGTCCGCGTTGAAAGTCCAGACCAGCTTGAAACAGCACTGCTAAGTGCTTTTTCTGAGAAAGATCGTCCAAGTGTCGTAGACGTTGTTGTCACAAGAGACCCCGCAAGGATGCTTCCTGCGGTGGATAATAGGACCGTACAGGTCAAAAAGGGAGACCGCGTGGCGTAAAGCGCGGTTTAATTAAAATAGGGAAGGATAAGAAAATGAAACTTTATGCATTGCTTGCGTCTGCCTTAATTGGCGTCGCCAGTATTTCGCCGTCATTCGCGGCGGATTATAAATCTGAATACAAGGTCTCAACTGTGGTGCCGGCACCGTTCCCATGGGGACTTGCTGCGGACAAATGGATCGAGCTCGTACGGGAACGTTCTGACGGCAGGATCAACATGAAGGCGTACCCGGGCACTCAGCTTGTGGCGGGTGAGCAGACCAAGGAATTCACTGCGGTACGCAAAGGTGCGATCGACATGTCAGTTAGTTCCACCATTAACTGGTCACCGCAAATTCCGGAAATGAATATCTTCGCGTTGCCGTTCCTTATTCCGGATTACAAAGCGATGGATGCATTGACCAGCGGTCCTGTCGGGGAAGAAATCTTTGAAATAGTCCGCTCAAAAGGCGTTGAGCCTCTCGCTTGGGCTGAAAACGGATTTCGGGAACTGACAAACTCCAAAAGGGAAGTGCGGTCGCCAGCCGATCTGGAAGGTATGAAAATCCGGGTTGTTGGCTCTCCTTTGTTTAACGATACGTTCACGGCCTTCGGGGCTAATCCTGCGCAAATGAGCTGGGCAGACGCAAAGCCTGCGTTGACGACAGGTGCGGTTGATGGTCAGGAAAATCCACTGACGATTTTCACGATCGCCAAAATGCACCTGGTTGGTCAAATGTACGTAACCACTTGGGGCTATGTAGCGGACCCCTTGATTTTTGCTGTTAGCCATAGAGTCTGGAAAGACTTTACACCTGAAGATCAGGAAATTCTCCGCCAGTCGGCAATTGATGCCGGTGCCTACGGTATTGAGATTGCCCGTAAAGGTCTGACTGAAGGAGATGATTCTCTTTACAAGGAACTCGAAAGCCTAGGCGTGACAGTAACGCATCTGACAGATGAAGAGCGGCAGAAATTTGTTGAGGCAAGCCGCGATGTCTACGAAAAATGGACAGAGATCATTGGTCAGGACCTCGTGAAAAAGGCAGAAGATAGCGTAGCAAATCGCTAATCTACTTCTTTGATTATGGTTTAGCCGGAGGAATTGTTACCCAGAGAACGGGTAATGAACCTCCGGCTTCAATCGGGTAAGTACTAAAGTTATGGAACAAGAAACTGCTGCCGATACGGAAGATAGCCCACAAGAAAAATATCCGTTTCGAATAGAAGAGGCTATAGGGGCGCTGGCAATGGGATTGATTTGCCTAATTAGCATTTTGAACGTTGTTGTTCGATATGCGACAAATGTATCCTTTGCCTTTACCGAAGAATATTCGGTATTTCTTCTGGTTATTGTGACGTTTGTCGGAGCAGGCCTGGCCTATAGCAATAAAGGCCATATATGCATCACTTTTGTTGTCAATCGGTTTGGCCGGAACGGCCGGGCACTATTGAACACAATTTCATTTCTGGCGTCTGTCTCCTTGTTCGTGATGCTTGTCTATTATGGATCAGATCTGGCGATTGACGAGTATCTGTTCGAAGAAACCTCTCCAGCTCTAGGATATCCCACCTGGATTTATACGATGTGGTTGCCCCTGTTGTCGTTGGCCGTTCTCTTCAGGATTTTTCAGGTGCAGTGGAATGATTTGAGGAAAAAGAGATGAGCGCGCATGTCATCCTCCTCGGATCGTTTTTTCTTATTCTTATATCCGGCGCGCCTATTTCTGTAGCTCTTGGCTTGTCTGGCGTCATTGCGATATTCTTCGGCCTCGACATGGATGCCGTCGCCAATATGAGCACAATTACATACGCGAGTATTGCCAAGTATCCTCTCATCGCGATCCCCTTATTTATTCTGACAGGCATGATTTTTGAGCGATCCGGAGTTGCTGAGCGGCTGGTGGAATTGTCGCGTGCAATTGTCGGCCCGCGACGGGGTGGCCTTGCGCTTGTTGCCATACTTGTTTGCCTTATCATGGGCGGAATGTCCGGCTCAGGTCCCGCAGACGCAGCGGCCGTTGCAACTGTCATGATCCCCAGTATGATGAAGGAAGGGTATCCACGCGCATTTTCCGCAAGTATTATTGCGGCTTCTGCTTCTACCGCCATTCTGATCCCCCCTTCCATCGCATTGATTGTTTATTCGATCATGGTGCCGGGCGTTGATTTGCGCGCCTTGTTTGCCGCAGGGCTTTTTCCGGGGTTGCTTGCTGGGCTGGCCGTTGCGGTCCCTGCGCTTATTATAAGCCGACGGAACGGATATGGCTCGGATTCGGGCGCGAGCCGTCCTCCTCTTGGGAGAAGTTTCGTCAGAGCGTTGCCCGGACTATTCGCGCCGGTCATTATTCTCGGCGGCTTACGGAGCGGATTGTTTACACCGACCGAAGCAGCCGCAGTTGCCGTCTCATACGGGCTGATCGTGGGCCTGTTCTTACATCGTTCCATGTCAATGAGAGACATCTATAACGTTCTGGCCGAGTCCGCGCAAATCTCCGCCGTGGTAATGATTATTATATCGTTGGCCGGTATCTTTGCCTTTGCCGGATCGATACTTGGAACCTTTGATGCCGCAGCGGGGCATATCCTGTCCATATCAGATTCACCAATGGTCGTGTTGATTTTGGTTATGTTCGTTGTTTTGCTGGCAGGGATGGTGCTGGATGGGGTTTCGATTTATTTGATTGCCCTGCCATTGCTTATGCCAATTATGGCGACCCTTGGCTGGAACCAGGTCTGGTTCGGTGTCCTGATGGCGATGAATGTGGCAATAGGTCAATTCACTCCGCCGGTCGCCGTCAATTTGATGGTAACAGCGAAGATAGCGAATGTACCGATAGAAGCCACGATGCGTTGGGTTTTCTGGCCCATCTTCGCCATGATCCTTTCTGTCGGTCTGGTGATCGCTTTTCCGTCAATTGCGCTTTGGCTACCAACCGTTCTTGGATACAAAGTGTAATTATGTGCTATCAGGGATAGCCTGACCGTCGAAAAGTATCCTTGGATGACATCATCTTTGGATCATGACATTATCATGTGCTAATCGCAGGCCTGCTCAGGAACTGATCGGTCCTGTATACACGTTATTTTGGGCAATCTTAAATAACGAAGGATAGTACTATGCGGTGGCGCGGAGGACGGCGTAGCGACAATATCGAAGATCGCCGAGGGCAGGGACGCCCGCGGCGGCTAGGTCGAAGACGAGGTCTCCCCATTCGTTTGCCGAGTGGGCGGGGTGGCAAACTGGGGATAGTCGGCATCCTTGCTATTGTTGGTATTTCACTTTTCCTTGGAATTGATCCGACCATCCTTTTGCAAGGTGGTTCGCAACAGGGCGGCATGCAATCATCGACGCAATCTGGACCCATTCGCACAACGGTGGATGATGAACTCACCCAATTTGTCTCTGTCGTACTTGCGGACACGGAAGACACGTGGCAGGTCCTGTTCGAGAATGCTAATAAACACTATCGCGAGCCGACATTGGTGTTGTTTTCCGGATCAGTTCAATCTGCTTGCGGCTATGCTCAATCTGCAATGGGCCCCTTTTACTGTCCAGGAGATCAAAAGGTTTATCTGGACCTTACTTTCTTTGAGGAGCTGCGTAGTCGATTTGATGCGCCTGGGGATTTTGCACAAGCTTATGTAATTGCCCATGAAGTTGGGCACCATGTTCAGACATTGCTCGGCATTTCCCAAAAAGTGAATGAGCAAAGAAGCCACTTGAGCGATGTAGAAGGAAATAAGTTATCGGTCCGGCTTGAGCTGCAGGCTGACTGTTTAGCCGGGGTTTGGGCTTATAATGCGGATCGGTCCCGTAATATTCTTGAGGCCGGAGATATTGAGGAAGCCCTCAATGCTGCTACAGCTATCGGTGATGACCGGCTTCAGAAGCGGGCAACTGGTATGGTGGTGCCGGATTCCTTTACCCATGGTTCATCAAAGCAACGTGTAAGATGGTTTATGGTGGGTTTTGAAAACGGGAATGTCAGTAAGTGTGACACCTTCGGAACAGATGACTTGTAATACGTGATTGATTTAATCTTAGTATGTACATTGAAAAAAAACGTTGCGCGGATGTTTGGTCCGCGCAACGGGGTCGTAATATATTCTCGGGAGCCTTACCCAAGCCTTACTGGAACAAGTAGTTCGGTAGCCACAGCGCGATTGCCGGGAACAGAACGATCAGGAAGAGCCCTGCCAACTCCACCACGGTATAGGGGCCAACTGACCAATATATATCTTTCATTGTCACGTCTGGTGGAGCAACAGACCGGAGGTAGAAAAGGTTGAACCCAAAGGGCGGCGTCATATAACTGATTTCCATCATGACGACGAACAGAATGCCGAACCAGACCGGGTCAAAACCGTGGCTTGCGACCAATGGCAGGAACACCGGTAAAGTAATCAACATGATGCCAACAGGGTCGAGAACCATACCCAGAATAAAGAGGACAAACATCATGAAACCAAGTGCCCCCCATTTGCCGCCTGGGATCTGCTGCGTAATATGTGTGATGAATTCCTCTGCGCCCATCGCGGTATAAGCCATTGAGTAGGCATGCGCCGCGAAAACAATCCAGGTGATAATGGTCGTTAGTCGGAACGTGCGAAGCGAAGACTGGGAAATAACTTTCCATGTCAATTTCCGATTTATCGCGCTGGCAACCAGTGCTCCGAAAACGCCAACTGCGGCGGCCTCAGTGACCGTAGCGTAACCCCCGAATATTGCGCCTAGAACAATAACAATGATGAAAATTGGTAAGAAGACGGACTTCAATGCCCCGATCTTTTCACCCCAACTTGCCCGTTCTTCCTTGGGAAGTGCAGGCCCAAGATGTGGCTGAAACCAGCACCTTACGCCAATGTAAATCGATACCAATGCGAACAGAAGCAAGCCGGGGAATACGCCCGCGGCAAACAACTTGCCGACCGAGACTTCTGTAATGAGCGCATAGAGCACCATCAGGATAGATGGCGGGATCAAAATTCCCCAGCCACCCCCGGCATTAATTGCACCCAAGGCGAGTTGCTTGTCGTATCCTCGGCTCAGCATTTGGGGCAAAGCGATTGTCCCCATTGTCACAACCGCAGCGCCCGATATACCCGACATGGCGGCGAAAATCGTACAGATGCCGACAGTTCCAATGGCAAGGCCACCGCGGACGCCGCCCCACCATAAATGCATCATTCGGTAAAGGTCATGGGCAACCCCGCTTCGCTCTAATAGCATGGCCATGAAGACATAAAGCGGGATTGCAATGAGTGATGATGTTTCCATCAAGTCCCACATTTTCGAGGCTATCAGGTAAAAAGCTATTGGACCTTGTTCAAAATAGAGAAAGATAACCGACAGGCCACCGAGGACGAATGCCAAAGGCACGCCCAGCATGATAAACAAAAACAAGAGGCCAAAGAAAAGGAGCGTAAGGATTTCGATGTTTAGTAGTTCAAACATTAAACGGACTCCTTCTCGTGTGTCTCGTCATCAACTACTGGACCATAGGCGTTCTCATCTACCTCTATGCCGCAAAGGATCATTATGTCAGCTATTAGCTTCACTATTCCCTGCAGCAGTAGTAGGAGTGCGGAAACGAAGATCATTGATTTAGAGGGCCAGATTGCCGGTCGCCAGGTCGTTTCGTAGCTGACTTCAAGACGAGAAATGCTGTCATACGCCATCGAATAACTCTCACTTAAAAGAACACCAAGGAAAAGAAAGAAAAGGAAGGAAGTTGCAATATCTGTCAGTGCTTTTTTTCGCGCCGAGAAATGACCGTAGAATAAATCGACATTGACGTGGTCCCTTCTGGCTAACAGATAGCCACCGCCGATGATTGCATAGACACCGAAGATCATTTTTGATGCTAATGAGGACCAGGATATAGGGCTTTGCGTAATATAACGCATGACTACGTCGCTCATGAGAAGCACGAAAAGAATAAGGACGGCATAGCTAGCTAGCCGTCCTATCCAGACATTTGTATTTGTTATTGTACGTGCGAAGGTGGTTAAGGCAGCCATAATTTTCTCCAATTGAAGCTGGCTAAAGTCATGTTTTCAGGCATCGGAACAAGCGCGACTAATTGATGAAAAGTCGTGTTCACTTCCATCCTGTCGGAATCCCTTGCAGATAATTGCAAAGGATTCCGGAATGTGGAAATAACAGCTTGTGCTGAGATTCTTAACAGAACAAACGGGCCTTAGATGTAGCCCATTCCCTTGAGGAAACTTGTAAGCATTTCGGTTCCCTTCGTGGCGTTCCCGCCTTTGGCGCTTTCTTCAGCCAGGATTGCCGATGATGCTTCAGCGAACTTTTTCTGCACGTCCGCCGGAAATTCGGCGACAGTGATGTTTTGCTCTGCCAAGCCTTTTGAAAGTGCCAGCTTTTCTTTGTACTGATACTCTGTCGTCCGCTTCCAGAAACGCATATCGAGAAGAGTGAAAAACTCTTTTCGAAGATCAGGGGACAGGTTATCGACAGCCTGCTGGTTCATGATCAAGGTATCAATGGCCAGTCCCAGAGTTGGCTTCATGTGGAACTTGGCGACTTCCCAAAGGCTCATCGACATTGCACCCTGTGCAGCACCCCAGTGAGCGCCATCAACCACACCACTTGCCAGGCTGGAATAAAGTTCCGGGCCAGCAACACTCTGAGTGGAGGCTCCTGCAGCTTCAAGGAATTTCTGATAGCTGCCGGAAGAGCGCAGCTTCAACGTGGAAAAATCCTCAATTGAACTTATTGGTTTTGAGATAACCAGTTCCGTCGGGTAGACTTTTTCTGCCCTGCTGACAACACCGTGAACCGCGAGGTCCTCGTTGAACATTTCCTCAAAACCCATATTCTTGAGATAGTGGGCAAACTCCCATGGTTCACGGAATGTACCTGGAACACCGAGAGCCAGTCCGGCCGTTGGCGCTTCGCCTAGAATATAGCCCGGGGAGATGGTGCCCATTTCAACAACGCCCTTGCGTACGATATTG
Source organism: Sneathiella litorea (assembly GCF_009882915.1). Taxonomy (GTDB): domain Bacteria; phylum Pseudomonadota; class Alphaproteobacteria; order Sneathiellales; family Sneathiellaceae; genus Sneathiella; species Sneathiella litorea. The sequence continues at coordinate 1,511,633 of NZ_WTUW01000002.1, read as the reverse complement.
AAAATTTCGCCACCTTTCGCGAACTCACCCGCGCCAAAGAGTTGGAGCTCAAACTGCCCGTCTGTATTAGCCTTAAGCTCTTCGGCAATGAGGGCAAGGCTATCGCCAAATGAAGAAGATGCCTTTGGCCAGTGTGATTGTACCTTCCATGTTACCTTCTCTGCAGCGGCAGCCTTGCCAATAAAGGCAGGGGCTGCCAAAGCGGCCGCACCGCCAGCCAATGCGCCACGTCGACTAATAAGATTCTTATCTTTTGTCATTATATTCCTCCCGTTGTGCGTTTGTACTGCCCTGTTGAAACAGTCGTTCTTGTTATCTTGCCGCAACTATTGTCTTCAGAAATAAGTGTTATCGTACAAATGCTTAGGGCTATATTTTTATCGTTTCATTCTTATCGAGTTGCCCGACAACACTACATTCTGGTTTGATGGTATAATAAAGATTGCGGCTTTACAAGCCTGCGCAGAAGGCGAATAACAGATACTTGAATGGGTAGTTTTGTCTTCATTCAGATAATCTTCAGGTCTTGGTTTCCTGAATTATTCATATTTTATCATTCCGAATGATGGCTGACAGTATCTCTATGAAATCAGCTCAAAGGCGGTGACTAGGGGCCGTTCGCTTTCTAATCGGTAAATGTTTTTCGGATATCCTCTGCTGTCGCGATAGGGCGGCCAATTGCGTCGGCAACCTCTCGAAGCTGGCGGACGAGATCAGCATTTCGGCCAGCCCGCTCCCCGGATTTCAAAAATATATTGTTCTCAAAGCCAACCCTAACATGCCCGCCCATGGCAAGCGCAGTGCTTGCTGCGGCATGTTCCAGCGGACCAAACGCACATACAGCCCAGATCCTCTCCAGCTTGAGAGCCGACAGAAACGGGAGCACATCGCGCGGATGTGATTGCTGGTTCGATGTATAGCGCCCCAAGACCAGTATCAGAAAAGGATTTTTGAACGGAATAATACCTTCCGCTATCAGCATTTCAAATCTCTTTACATCTTCTGGAGAGTAAAGGATGAATTGCGGCATGACTTTAAGCGTCTTCATTTCATTAAAAAACGCTTTCGCCCCTGCCTCCTGGCCTTCTGGCACCAACTCCTTGATTGCAAGAGAAGCCGCGTCAGGCTGTAACTCGAGAACCATATCCATCTGTTGTTCCGGTGTATAGATGCCGACAGCTTCGGTCGTGGCCTGAATAACAATATCATCGCCCACCTTGTCACGAATTGCGGCGATAGCTTCCCGGTATTTTGTAACATCCAGAGAATGGCCGCCCTGATCGTTGCGTACATGAAGATGGATCATGGCGGCTCCCTCTTGAACACATGCATCGGCCTCATCCGCCAGTTCAGATGGCGTGATTGGAAGCATTGGATGATCTTGCTTGCTTTTTCTCGCTCCGTTAGGTGCGACTGTCAAAATAGCCGGGGGGAGGGGGGATAGATCATCCATATACCGTTGCTCCTGATCTCAAAAATAACATCGTCTCGATTGCATTTTATTAAAAAAATGAATCAACCGTATTTTAAGATATAACATCATTGTCGTCATCATGCCGCTTAACAATCGGCCCATCCGAAATGTTGTTACCTCGACACTTGCCGAGAGTGCCATATATCGGTATTGACTACATTCAAATTTTAAATGGAAAAGGCGAAGTTTTTATAGGTGGCCAAGGACAAATGCCCAGTGGCCTCTGAGAAAAATACCCCCTCAGTAAAAAAAGGATAAGAATTAATGCTGAAAGATGTTGTGATTTGTGAACCCGTAAGGACACCGGTAGGCCGCTTCGGCGGACAATTCAAGGATCTGCATGCCCATGAACTGGGACGGACTGTTATTGAGGGGTTGCTTGGTCGTTGCGATGGTCTCAAAGATCGGGTGGAAGATGTCATTTTTGCCCAATGCTATCCGTCAATGGACGCGCCAGCACTTGGTCGTGTCGTTGGGCTAGATGCCGGCCTTCCCATAACCATTGGTGGGTATCAGCTGGACCGTCGCTGCGGCTCTGGTTTGCAGGCCATTATCAACGCTGTCATGCAGGTGGCAACAGGCGGGTCCTCAGTCGTTATCGCAGGCGGTGCCGAGTCCATGTCGAACGCCCCCTTCTATTCAACGGCCGGACGTTGGGGCATCAAGGGCACATCGCTGGCATTTCATGACGCGCTTGCCCGGGGTCGGGTGACCGCCGGCGGTATTAATTTCCCTGTTCCCGGCGGCATGCTGGAAACAGCCGAAAATCTCCGTAAAAGTCACTCTGTTCCACGCGATGAGCAGGATAGTTTCGCCGTGGAATCTCATCGCCGAGCTGTCGCAGCGCAAGAGGCCGGCCGTTTCGATGATGAAATCATTCCTGTGACTGTGCGTGGCCGTAAAGGAGACACCACCTATGACAAGGACGAGCATCCGAGACCAGAAGCCAATGAGGAAGGCCTTGCTAAATTGAGGCCCATCCTCCTCAAGCAGGATCCGGAGTCGACCGTTACAGCTGGTAATGCCAGCGGCCAGAACGATGGCGCGTCGGCCTGTGTCGTGACAACTCGTGCCATTGCCGATGAGCTTGGCCTTAAACCCTATGGCAGCCTTGTAAGCTGGGGCGTAGCTGGTGTCGGACCAGAGATCATGGGAATTGGCCCTGTCCCCGCGACGGCGAAAGCGCTGGAACGTGCCGGGCTCAGTCTTAAAGATTTAGACCTGATCGAACTCAATGAAGCCTTTGCCGCGCAGGTACTGGCATGTACCCGCGACTGGAAGTTCGAAAAATCTGATTTCGACCGAATGAACGTAAACGGGTCGGGTATTTCCCTTGGCCATCCGGTTGGCGCGACAGGCGGACGTATTCTTGCCACGTTACTTCGGGAGATGGAACACCGGAATGCCCGTTATGGTCTGGAAACGATGTGCATCGGCGGTGGACAAGGATTGGCCGCGATCTTCGAACGCGTGTAATCAGTAAATTTACCCGACGAAGGCATAACCTTGGTTATGCCTTCGCGCTACCAGAGAAATTAGCTTAGGTTCGCTCGCCTTGGGTCGACTTGGTATTTGGTAGAATACGCCAGGTGAGGATGGTCGAAGCGATTGCGCATAGCGCGATTGCGACCACCATCGGGAAGGTCGTTCCATCAAAAAACGGGCCCATCACAACGATGAAGAGCCCCCCAGCCAACATTTGCAATGTGCCCCCCAAAGAGGATGCAAGGCCGGCAATGTCTCCATGGTTATCCAGAGCGATTACCATTGTCGTCGGAATGACGAAACCGAGGCAGGCATTGGCGAGAAAAAGAAAGCTGATTGTCACTAAAAGGGACCCAAACCCTGCATAGGTAAGGGCGACCAGCAATAATGAAAATCCCGCGAAACCCAATACTGCCAATGAAACAACGCGTTCCATGCCAAATTTTTCACCCAATCCAGCGGCAAGCTGTGACGTTGCGAAAAAGCCAATTGCATTCACGGCAAATGCAAGACTGAACTGCGTCGCGGATAGTCCAAACTGACCGGTATAGATGAATGAGGCGTTGGCGACGAAAACAAAGAAACTTGCCATTCCAAAGCCACCGATAAAAGTCACTCCCATGAACGTAGGGTCTGTAAGTAGAATTCGGCACCCGCGAAACAGAGTGCGGACATTAACCGGCACTCTGTGGTGCTTTTCCAGCGTTTCGGGCTGCATATAGCCGGTTATCACAATGCCTATTAAAGCTGCTGCAAAGAGAACCCAGAAAATTGCGCGCCAATCCGCTATAAGTATGAGCCAGCTTCCGGCTAATGGCGCGAGCATTGGAGATACGCTGATTACCAACATCACCATTGCCATAAGGCGGGTTGCCTGCGGACCGGTATACATGTCACGGATGATCGCGCGTGGCACCACCATAACCACGGCGCCACCAATTCCCTGTATGAAACGCGAAACAAGCAGCCATTCTATGGTCGGAGATAACGCGCAGCCGATAGTCCCTATCGCAAATATGGCTAGGCCAAGATAAAGCGGCGGCTTCCTTCCGACCTGATCGGAAAAGGGGCCATAAAAAAGCTGCGCAATACCAAAAGCTATGAAATACACCGTTAGCGTCATCTGCGCCGAGGAGACGCTGGTTCCAAGGCCCTTTTCAATCGCGGGAAAGGCGGGCAAATACATATCCACGGCAAACGGACCAATCGCCGCGAGCAGGCCTAGTATCGCCGCAGTTCGGAGCATACCTGTCTTCATGTTCGTATTTTTCTGAAAGTGGAGTGTTGAGAGAAAATGGCTCTTGGCGGAAGCTATTTAATACTCAAAAGAATTGCAAGGGGTAAACTCATGGTGCATTAGAGAATTGCACCTGTTTATCCTTCTCGGAAAAAGCGGGAGAGAATGTCGGCAGGGTCCTCGCATGCAATTGCCAGCGGAGGTTGTCTAGACGCAATAATGGCAAGAGATTTTGCGAGACCCTGCAAACAGTTTTAGTTAGGCATTATCGAATACTTCGCGGACAGCCTCGGACATAGCGCCGACGATAGTATCGGCTTCCCCTTTTGTCAGGCAAAGCGGTGGTGCGAAGCCGAGAATATCTCCCTGGGGCATTGCCCGGGCAATCACGCCCCGCTTAAGCAGCGCGGTAGCTACTTTCGCACCCGAAAGCAGTGAGGTGTCCAGAAACGCCCGGGTATCCTTGTCCTTGACAAGCTCAACTGCCAGCATCAGACCCTCTCCCCGTACATCACCCACATTCGGATGACCGCTTAAGGCATCGGTCATGGCATTCTTGAAGTAATGGCCGATCTCTCCTGCGTTGGCAACCAGACCCATGCTGTCGATAAGCTTGAGGTTGGCGACCCCTGCAGCAGCACAAATGGGATGGGCGGAATAGGTCCAGCCATGGCCTATGGCGCCGAACTCATCGGTACCCTGTTCAAGAACTTTCCAAACCTTCTTTGATACAATTGAGGCAGATAGCGGCGCATAGGCAGACGTCAAACCTTTTGCGGACGTAATGATATCCGCTTCGATGCCGTAATGGTCGGAGCCAAACATGGTGCCAAGCCGTCCAAAGCCGGTCACAACTTCATCCGCAATCAACAGGATGTCATACTTTTTGAGCACAGCCTGAATCGCCTCCCAATAGCCAGTAGGAGGAGGAACAAGTCCGCCAGTTCCCAGGACAGGCTCTCCGATAAAGGCGGCAACAGTGTCCGGTCCTTCTTTTTGAATCAGCGCGTCCAGGTTTTCCGCGCATTGACGGGTGAACTCTTCTTCGCTGAGGCTGAGGTCCTCGCGACGATAATAATAGGGCGCATCTGTATGGATGACCTGCGTGAGCGGAAGGTCGAATTTCTTGTGGAATAGCTCCAGCCCGGTGAGGGACCCAGTCATCAGACCCGAACCGTGATACCCACGCCAGCGGGAGATAATCTTTTTCTTTTCAGGACGACCCAGAACATTGTTGTAGTACCAGACCAGCTTTATGTTCGTCTCGTTCGCATCGGAGCCGGAAAGGCCATAATAGACCTTGCTCATATTTTTTGGTGCCCGGTCAATGATCATTTTTGACAAAGTAATCGAGGCTTCTGTGCCGTGCCCGACATAAGAATGGTAGTAGGCGAGTTCCTTGGCCTGTTTTGCGATGGCGTCAGAAATTTCCGTGCGGCCGTAGCCAACATTCACGCAATAAAGACCGGCAAAGGCATCCAGTAAACGATTGCCGTCCCTGTCTTCAATGTGAACGCCGGAGCCGCCCGTGACTATACGGTTGTCCATTTCTCCGCGTGCGAACTGGGCGAGATGCGTGGAAGGGTGGAAAAAATTTTCACGGTCCCATTGGCTGAGTTGGTCATTCGTTAGCATAAATTTCTCCTGATTAAATAGAACTGGCTAGGCCCAGTCCCGGCAAACATATTTGATATTTGAGAACGCCTCGATCCCGTGACGGGAACCTTCGCGCCCAATCCCGGACTGCTTCATGCCACCGAAAGGGATGGGAGCACCGGTAACTTTCGTGCGGTTAACGCCAATCATCCCAAATTCCAACGCCCGGCTAAGACGATAAATACGGGATGGGTCTTTCGTGTGAACATAGGCCATCAGGCCGTATTCCGTGTTGTTTGCGCGGTGGATGATCTCGTCTTCTGTTTCAAATGATGTAATGGCAGCAACTGGACCGAAGGTTTCCTCATGCATAATTTTTGCACTCTCGGGCACGTCTTTCAGAACGGTTGGTTCAAAAAAAAGCGGACCCAATGCGTGGCTGTTCCCACCAGTCATAAGAGTCGCCCCTTTTTTTAAGGCATCCTCTACATGTTCCTTCTGTTTGTTGATAGCGTTTTCGTTCATAAGCGGACCAATGTCCAGATCATCCAGTCCCCGACCAATTGTCAATGCGGCTGTTCTCTGCGCGAACTTTTTACAAAATTCATCATAAACAGATTTCTCGACAAAAAAGCGGTTTGCGCCAAGACAGTCCTGGCCTGAGGTCGCGAACTTGGCACTGATACCTTCTTCAACGGCTTTGTCTAGATCCGCGTCTGCAAACACGATAAAAGGTGCATGACCACCAAGTTCAAGGCTCAGGCGCTTGATGGTCGGGGCAGACTGCGCATAGAGAAGCCTCCCGATCTCCGTCGATCCGGTGAAAGAGAGCGCACGTACGCGCGTATCTTTCGTCCACTCTCCGACGATTTCTGCAGCGTCACCAGTGATGACATTGAATATCCCCGGAGGAAAGCCTGCCCGCTCCGCCAGCTCTGCCAAGGCTAGTGCAGAAAATGGGGTTTCCTTGGAGGGATGCACAATGACGGGGCAACCGACGGCAAGTGCCGCAGCCGCTTTCCGGGTGATCATTGCGTTCGGGAAATTCCAGGGTGTTATGAGTGCCGCAACCCCAACTGGCTCCAGCCAGACTTCTACTTCCGCATTATGAAGGTGGGATGTTACCCCCAGAATGTCTGTTCGCTTGGCCTGTTCGGCAAAAAATTCGATGAAAGAGAGCCCATAGTCAATTTCGCCCCGGCACTCCGATATGGGTTTGCCTTGCTCCAAAGTCATGATCAATGCCAGGTCTTCCTTGGAATCGTTGATCAACTGGAACCAGCTTTTTAAAGTCGACGCCCTTTCCTGTGGCAAACGCGCAGCCCAGTCAGGAAATGCCTGATGTGCTGCTTCAACGGCTGCCCTGCTTTCTTCCTTGCTGTGGGACGGAACTGTTCCTATCCATGCACCGTCTGCCGGGTTGGTAACCTCAATGACGCGGCCGGAATTTGCGGTTTCCCATCGTCCGTCACAATAGGAAAATTCCTTGAAAAGTCTGGGATCTGCAAGCAGATCCAGCTCCGGTATCCGGGACAGGTTTCTCTTTTCTTCGATCATCACATCCTCCGCCGGTAAATGCTGAAGGAAGTATAGGAAAGAATGACCAGATGGTGCTTTTGAAATGGTATGAAAATATAGTGAAGAATTCTCTTAAACCTCGAAAAAGGCAAAGATTTTTCGGGACGCTCTGAATTCCTTTGTGATCGACTGTTAAAATTCACTCAATTGCAGAGGGGGGGATCTGATCCGAATTTTTTACAGGCTTTGTTACCACATAAGTATAGTAACGCCGCAAACCGATATCTGCAGCAAGCATCTCATCAACTTTCCGTTGATAGGCATCGACACCTCTACAGACGAGTTTCAGGAAGTAATCAACACCGCCACCGACTGCCCAGCATTCCGTGATTTCATCAATTGCGCGGACAGCTTTCTCAAAACGCTCAAAATCCTCGGCGCGATGACTGCCAAGCTCGACCTGCATGAAAATTATGGCGGGAGAGCCAAGCTTAGCGAGGGAGAGCCGAGCGCCGTACCCTTCAATAATGCCGGCGTTTTCCAGGCGTTTCAACCGTTCCCAGCAGGCCGTTGGAGAGAGATGAACCCTCTCCGCAAGCTGGTTCTTGGGTATACGGCCATCCTGCTGCAGAACTGCCAGTATTTTGAGGTCACGGTCGTCAAGTTTAATCATATTGAAGATATACCGGTTCTATACCTTTACAGCAACGACGCCCACAATATCCCCCATACCGATCAGACCCGGAAAATGGCGCGCTGCAAAGATGCCATCCAGCGGACTGGTGTATTCTGTAGGATCGCTTCCCGTTCTGTCGATATCGTAAACCCGGGCCAGAATCTGGCCTGCCGTGACCGGTTCGCCCAGTTCCACGCAGAGTTCGAGTAAGCCGGAAGACTCACTGGATACGTAACACTGATGATCCGGCATACTAAGTTCGATTGAGGCGCTAACTTCAAGGTCTCCCTTTAGGACGCCGGTATGCCGGAGAAGGTTTTTTACGCCCTTTTTTGCGATAGCAACACTGCTCGCTGTCGAGGAACCGCCGCCTCCCAGCTCTGTAGAAATGAAGACCTTTCCCATTTCTTCCGCGGCGGTGTCATACATTCCGGTCGCATCCACTTCGAGGAGCATCATCGAAAAGGGCGCGTTAAACGCCCGCATGGCTGCAACGCATTTTTCCTCCTGCGCTTTGTCCTCTAAGACGTGAGCAGCACAAAATGGAACGAAGTTGAGGGTTTTACCACCCGAGTGTATATCCAGTACATAGTCGGCAAGCGGCAACAGGGTACGCTGAAAGTAATCAGCAATTTTCTCTGTAACGGTTCCGACAGGATTACCCGGGAAAATCCGGTTCATATTCCCCTTGTCAATTGGGGACGTCCGGCTCGCCGCCCAGAAAGCGGGATAGTTCATGGCGGGCACAATGATAACGCGCCCAGTGATATCCTCAGATTTTATCGTGTTGGTCAGATCAAAAAGCGCCACCGGGCCTTCATATTCATCACCGTGATTGCCCCCGGTCAATAGGACGGTAGGGCCGTCACCATTTCGGGCAACGGTGATGGGGATCATGATTGAACCCCAGGCGGAGCCGTCATGTGAATAAGGCAGTTTCAGGAAGCCGTGCTGAACGCCGTCTTTGTCATAATCGACTGTTACGGAAATTGGATTGGCTTTCATCGCGCTAATCCTTGATCATCAATTGGCGGGGAACAGACGCAAGAAGCTCTGGTGCGCTGTCAGTAATGACAATACTCTCTGTTGTTTCCATTCCCCAGTCATCCATCCAGAGGCCTGTCATGAAATGAAATGTCATGCCTGGCTCGAGAACGGTTTTGTCGCCCAGGCGCAAACTCATCGTTCGTTCTCCCCAGTCAGGCGGATAGCTCAAACCGATTGGATAACCAGTCCGGCTATCCTTGATAATGCCGTATTTCATTAAGACTGCAAAAAAGGCGCTCGCGATATCTGCACATGTATTGCCGGCTTGCGCCTTTTCCAGTCCGGCTTCCATGCCTTCCTGAACGGCTTTATCAGCGTCAATAAAATTCTGGGGTGGTTTTCCAAGAAAGATGGTTCTCGAAAGCGGGACATGATATCGCCGATAGCAGCCGGCAATTTCGAAAAAGGTTCCTTCCCCCGTTTTCATAGGCTTGTCATCCCATGTAAGATGTGGCGCCGCGGCGTCCGCGCCCGATGGGAGGAGGGGGACGATGGCGGGATAGTCTCCTCCAAATCCGTCTGCCCCCCGAATGCCGCTGTCATAAATCTCCGCAACCAGTTCATTTTTTGGAAGCCCAGGTTCAATTTTTTCGAATATTCGCTTATGCATTTCCTCGACAATGCGGCCGGCCCGCCGCATATAGATCAGCTCTTGCTCCGATTTTACCGCCCGGCACCAGTTCACCAATGAATTCGCGTCCTTCAGCTTGGCGTTGGGTAAATAGTTGACCAGAGACAGATAGGCGGCCGCGGAGAAATAATAGTTATCCATCTCAACGCCGATAGCCAAAGCTCCCCACCCTCGATCTGTGAGAAGTGTACACAGGTAATCCATGGGATGGTATTCCGTCGACTGCACATAGGTTTCCGGATAAAAGAGGATATTGTCCCTGCTCATGAAAACGGTCCTTGCGGCACCATTGGAATCCTGCTTGCGGCCGTACCAGAGCGGATCGCCCTCCAAAGACAAGACAACGCATTGATGAACATAGAAAGACCAGCCATCATAGCCCGTCAGCCAGGCCATGTTTGATGGATCTGTGACGATAAGGAGTTCTATGTCGTTTTGGACCATCGAGGATCGCACTTTTTTAATGCGGGTCTGATATTCTGATTGAGTAAAGGGTAGATCAAGTCCAGACATATTTATCTCCAAGTCCCGCTAGCTGTTGAAAATAGTGCCGATGTCTGCGTCACGCGCGCGCTCTCGGACAAAAGTGGCAATTGCAGTATCCTGAACGCCTGTGCCGGTCAGATCGCAGATCGTAATACTGCGGTCCGACGGGCGACCCCCATGAAGGCCAGCGATAATACCGCCGAGTTCCGGAAAAACAGCTGCGTTATCCACCATCCCTGCAGCAATGGCGGGGCGCAGCTCTCCTTGTTTGCGGCATTGGGTGAGGTTATCGCAGACATATAAATCAGCTGCGGGAATAACGTCTGTGGCCAATTCGGTTTTATAGTCAGCATCGGTCCCCATCGCAGTGATGTGCTGACCGGGACGCAATTGTTCTGCAGAAATAAGCGCTGTTTGCGATGGTGTAGTTGTCACCACAATATCGCTTTGTTCCATCAGGTCATCAATGGTTTCTGCAACCTGAATATCAATCCCCAGCTCTTTGCTGCATTCTTCCGCATATTGGGCCGCTTTCAGATCGTTCCGTCCCCATACAACTGCTCTCTTGAGGTCACGAACAAGACAGAGGGCCTTGAGCTGCAGGCGTGCCTGTGTTCCTGTTCCAACTATTCCTGCGACGCTGGAATCCTTGCGAGACAGCCATTTGGCGGCCACGGCACCAGCTGCAGCCGTGCGGATATCTGTCAGGTACCCGTTGTCCAGCAATACCCCTTCCACAATGCCCGTCCTGGAAGAAAAAAGGACCATCAGCCCGTTGAGACTTGGCAGGCCGATTTTGGGATTATCAAAGAATCCGGGACTCATCTTGATTGCGAACGAGTCTATTCCCGGAACATAAGCTGTCTTGACGTCGACTTCCCCATTGTGATCAGGGACGTGAAAGCTGAGGATAGGCGGCATCACCACCTCTTTTGTGGCGAGAAGCCGGAAAGCATTCTCGATACACTCAACTGCGGGATTATCCAGAGAAATGATTTGTCTTAATTCCTTTTCATTCAGAATGGTAATTTCAGACATTTCAGGCTTCCGTTTCGAGTTGTTGCTGGCCGACATCAACATTTTCCCCGTCGATGACTCTTTTGTGTAATTCCATATCGATGTTGCACCCGCTGATGACGCAGGCGCAGGTTCCCGGCGCGGTTATTTTTCCCGCGAGCAAAGCCGCGATACCAACGCTGCCAGAACCCTCAATTACCAGCTTCTCCTGCCAGTAAGCGTGACGGATGGCATCGGCAATCTCCTTTTCCGTTACCAGAATAAGGTCATCGACGAGTTCCTTCACCATCTGGAAAGTATATAAATTGGACAGTCCAATACCGCCCCCGAGAGAGTCTGCCAGTGTGGGGTACTCTTCCACCATAATTGGCTTGCCGGCCTGCTGGCTTTCAAACATGGCGGCGCCCCGGTCCATAGTTATGCCGATAATCCTGATGGAGGGTTTCCAGCCTTTCAATGCCAGAGCAACCCCGGAAATGAGGCCACCTCCGGAAACCGGTATCAGGACGGTTTCGGTATCTGCAAGTTGTTCCTGAATCTCAATTCCTAACGTTCCCTGGCCGCAAATGATGTCTTCATGATCAAACGGTGGCAGCATGGTCATGCCTTCTTCAGCAACCAGGCGGTCCACTTCCACCTGTGCATCATCCTGCGAACGACCAATAATCCGAACTTCTGCCCCATGCGCCCGGATGCCTTCAACTTTGTTCTGGGGCACGAGTTCAGACATGCAGATGATGCATTTTACGCCCGCATTTCGGGCGGCATAGGCAAGCCCCCGGCCATGGTTCCCAGTTGATACGCCCACCACACCATTTGCCTTTTGCTCTTCCGTTAGATTTAGCACTGCGTTAGTTGCGCCCCGTAACTTGAAACTACCCGTAATCTGGAGTTGCTCCAGCTTGAGGTGAACGTCTCCGCCTGTAATCCCTGACAGGGAAGGGGACGATACAGTCGGGGTTTGCCGGATAAAGGGAGCTATCCTGATGCGGGCCTTTTCAATAGCCGCCAAATTTACTGAACCCATTTCGCGGTCCTTCTTGTTGGGTGATTCAAATTTGGAACAGCCGGCCATAGCCGGGGATTTTTCTGGTAATACCGGCTAGTCGGAGGCTGCGCCAGACAACGGCTTGATTGGATGTCACTACGGGCTTGCCCGTGATACGTTCAATTTCGTCTACGCAAACGGCAGCCCGTACAGCCGTGCAGGAGATAAAGAGGGCGTCGGCGTCCTCATCAATAGTCTCGGCGCTGGAGGCAATAATACTGGAATGAGAGACGCGGGCCATATTTCTATCGTCGTCAAGGCCGAAACAGTTCCAGTTAACAACATCCAAGCCGTTGCTTGTAAAATAGGCAGTGAGTTCTTCTGTCACCAAAGGGGAGTAAGGCGTCAAAACACTTACCTTTTTTACCCCTAAAGCTTCGAAGGCAGCAAAGGCAGCGGATGTTGGCGTCACGCATTTACTGCCTGGTTTTGCCTTTTGAATGCAATCGGCGACAGTCTTGTCCCCAAGAACGACAGTCGCCGCTGTACATCCATAGGCGATGACATCAATTTGTTCATCAGGCAAAATCAGGCTGGCAGCCTCGGTTATCCTGGGACCTGTGCGTTTGAGGCTTTCCGGTGTGGTCGGATTATCGTAGGTAATTCGCGCAACATACACTCCAACTTCCTCGGGGTCACAAATCCGCGCAAAATCCAGTTCCGACGTATGATCTGTAGCAAGCGCAATGAGGCCGATCCTTTTAGCGACAGGAGAGGCGTCCAGTTCGGATGGAAGGATCCGGGAATATAGGGTTGAAGTATCCATTTAAATCTATCCCATCTGAAAAGGTATGATGAGGTTGAGGTTAGAAATCAGACAAGGTTCTATACCACCATTACCGGACATTTAGCGAGGCTGGTTACCTTATGGGAGACGCTACCGAGTAGAAAGCCTTCTAGGTCTCCGTGCCCCCTGCTACCCAGTATAATAAGGTCGATATCTTTGTCTTTTGAGAAGCTGACAATGGTTCGGGAAGGGTGGCCGTTTTTTACGAAAGCCCGTACCCGCTTGGCCCCCATATCCAGAGCTAATGCTTTTCCACTTTCTGCCACTTCGGATGCATGTTTCCGCAGAATATCATCCATAATCTCTGGCTCCTCCGAGCGAACCATGGACATAGAGGTTTCTAAAAGACTGTGATGCCTGAATACAGTCAGGATAATTAGCTCGCAATCAAAAGATTCCTGCAAATTGACGGCTATTTTCAGAGCTTTTAGGGATTGTTCCGAACCATCCATCGGGATCAGAATTTTCTTAAACATATGGTACCTCCTGCCAATCAGCGAAAGGCCAGATCACGAGCGAACAGGGCAATTTGTGGGAAGAATATAAGAGCTACTGAGACTGCGGCGAGAATGATCGTAAATGGGAGAATCCCCCTGACAACATCAGCATACGGTCGTTTAAAGACGGCTATTGCCGTGAAAATATCACATCCAAATGGGGGCGTCGCAGATCCGATAGCGACCTGTAAGGTGATAATTGTTCCCACTAGAACCGGATCTAGACCTACAGCATCTACCACCGGTGCAAAAATGGGCACAAGAACCAGAATCACAACGATCGGATCAACAAACATACATCCGATGAAAAAGGAAACGGAAATAACACCCAGAACCGCTTTGGGACCCATCTCGGTAATGCCAATCGCCCCCAGAATTTCCTGTGGGATCTGGGCAAAAGAGATAACCCATGAAAAGGCCGCACCGGCACCAACCAGAATAAACACAACTGCGGTAATCAGGCCAGTGGATTTGGCGATTTGGTATATATCTATGAGTTTCAGGGATCGAAAAACGGCGATTTCCAGAACGAGTGCGTAAAAGACGCAGGCGGCCGCAGCCTCAGTCGGGCTAAAAATGCCGCCATAAATGCCGCCAATGATTATAACAGGGAAGCCGAGTGGCCAAATAGCCTTTCGCGCGGCATCAAGGCGTTCAGACCAGGTTGCCTTTGGCTCGGTTGGAACCTTTTTAATGGTCGCATATATCATGCTGTATGCGGAGAAAAGGACCATTAGCAGAAGACCCGGACCAACACCGGCAATGAACAGTTCTGATATGGAGGTGCTGGAAATCACCCCATAAATAATCATGCCGATACTGGGTGGTATCAGAAAGGCGATATCGCTGGCATTGATGATCAATGCTAGGACAAATGAGTCTTTATACCCGGCTTTCAGCATTCGAGGGCGTAACGGAGATCCAACGGCTACGACAGTGGCCTGGGTCGATCCCGATACGGCTCCAAACAAGGTGCAGGCTGTAGCTGTACTAACGGCCAGTCCCCCTCTGACATGACCGATAAACTTCATGACCATGTCGATAAGCCGGTTTGCAGATTGACCCCGGGTCATGATTTCTGCCGCCAGGATAAACATTGGGACTGCAATCAATGATGCAGGGCGAATACCCGCCAGCATCTGCTGGACCATGAAGTCCATTTTTGAAAAGCCGTTGAAAAGCTCGTAAAATCCGTAAAAGGCAGCTAGCAGAAGCGGGATCATCATCGGTAAGCCTGCCAGCAGGAGAACAATCATGATCGCTGTTATTTTGATTGCCATCTGACTCTCCTAGACCTCGATCTCGTTATCGTCATAGCCTTCCAGCATATGTGTGGAGAGGTAGACGTCTTTTTCGAGAAGGTTTTTAACCGTTGTGAGCGCATACTGGATTCCGGTGACGGCGAAACCGACGGGAACCCAAAGAAAGATCAGATAAACAGGAATCTGAAGAGCGGGTAACACTCGTCCGGAGGCTGCAACTTTTAGAATATACCCGATAGAGAAATAGCACAGAGCGAACATGGTCAGCGCCGTTATTACTGTAATGAGGATCATCATGACCTTCCGCGTTCGAATGGGAAGAGCGTCATATATGGCTGACATTCTAATGTGCCGTCCATGACGCGCAGCATAGCCGATGCCCGCAAAGGTAATCATGATAATGAGAATTCTGTTTACCTCTTCTGTGAAGAAGAAGCTGTATTGAAAGACAAACCGACCGATGACATTGCCTACTGTATTCAGGGCCATCAATAATACGCCGGCTGCAAGGATGACGGCTTCCGCTCGACCGATCAAGGTGTCGATCTGCCCTAAGAAACCGGGTAGCATTGATTTGTGAGCTTTATCTGTCACGAGGCATTCCCTGTTTCATCCGAACCCAAAATTTTGAGGATAGTGCACCGGGCAATTTATTAAAAACCGCCCGGTACTTTTAGGCATACAGCCCTATTGAGCAGTGGCAGCAAGGTCTGCCTTAAACTGTTTAAGGATTGCCGTGCCGCGATCACCGGTCATTTCGATGAATTTAGCCTCCACGTCACCTGCGGCATCTTTAAAGCAGGAGCGCTGCTCTTCAGAGAGCACGGTAACCGTCATGCTTGGCTTTGTTTCCTTGATTTTTTTCAGTTCCTGCTGAGCCAGGCCATCCTGATAAACAACAATATGTTCAAACGCTGCTTTAGCGGCATCCTGAACGATCTTCTTATCAGCATCGCTCAGGCCGTCAAAGAATTCCTTGTTGGCCATGACGGCTGTCGTAAAATTGCTATGGCCGGTATAAGTGATGTAATCTGTAACCTCATACAGCTTTGTTGAGTAAAGGTAGAAGGTTGGATTTTCCTGGCCCTGAATAATGTTGGTTTGCAAGCTGCCATAAACCTCACCCCAAGGCAGAGGCGTTGGCGTCGCCCCAAATGCTTTATAGGCTTCGACCAGAAGCGGGTTTGTCATAACGCGGAATTTAACTTCGTTAAGATCCTCACAGCTATTAACAGGCTCTTTTGTCGTCATTGCGACTTCGCCTTCGGGGAACATCTGTAAGAGCTCCAGGCCTTGTTCCGCGTAAAGATCCTTGAAATCGTTATTAATGGCCTTGCTTTCCCGGAAGAAGCGAGCCAGGTGTTTCTGATCAGTCGGAAGCAAATAGGGAACAAAAAATACCTGTGCTTCCGGGATCAGTGCGCCGGTGAATCCGGGAGACTGATCAACGAATTGAAGGATGCCCGCTTGGGTCTGCTCCATTAGGTCCGCTGACTCACCCAGTGTTCCATAGGGAAATAGCTGGATTTCATTGTCAGAGTTTTTTTCAATCTCTTCTTTGAACTTTGTTGCATAAACTCCCTGAACTTCAGTCAGGGATTCTTCAAATGCGTATTTCCAGCTATCTGCTTGTGCGGCGCTCAACCCTGCAGCGAATGTCGCCACAGCTGTTAAGCAGCCTATGAAGCCGCGATTTTTCAAAGTCATCAGTGCCATACCTCCAGTTAGTTGTTTGGCGATTTTCGACAAGTTGATTTTCCTCGCGCACAACAGCCCTAAAACTCCGAAACACTATTTTTGATACATAAAAGCAATAATGGTTTTCCCCACAGTGGCCTTCCAAGGATCAAGTCCAGTACAGAGTTTGACGAAAAACAACTTGACTAAATTTTTCGCTAAAAGTCTGGCCCCCAATTGTATTGCATGTCAAATATTATATTGTAGCAGTACAATTATAGAATTTGGGGCAAAGGCTCCGGTGATCGCTTTAACAAGTCTTTGATAAGGATCAGGCCCTGCCGAAACCTATCTATACTGCTTACTCCACCAACAGCAATACGGACAGCGTTCATGGGTTCGCTTTGTGCCGTCATAAAAGGTTGTGGGGGGGCTACGGCAACCCCAAGAGCTTTTGCATGGTCAACCATATTTTGTGCACTCCATTGCTCAGGTAGCCGGAGCCAAAAATGGAGGGCGGCTGGATGCCCGACCCAGTTAAATTGGGCCAGTTCTTCTGTCACAATTGCATGGCGTTCAGCGATTTTTTCTCTTTGCCAGCGCACTAATTCGTCGGCTGTACCATCTTCAATCCAACGGCTCGCGATTTCTGAAATGAATGGTGTGGCCATCCAGCTAAATACAATCAGCCTCCCTGTAATGGTGGGCAGAAGTGTTTCTGGTGTGACCAGATATCCTGTACGTAGGCCTGGCATGACGCATTTTGTGAAAGAAGTAAGGTAAATGGATCTTTCTGGAGCAAGCGCGGATATTGGAGGAGGGCGATTCTCTGGTAAAGGTCCAAGGACATCATCCTCAATAATCAAGACGTCATTTTGCCGTGCGATTCGGACGAGTTCCTTCCGCCTTTCTAGCGACATAAGGCTGACAGATGGGCCTGCGAGTGTAGGAGCAGTGAAGAAAACCTTCACCTCCTGTTGTTTGCAGGCCGCTTCAAATGCGTCTGGCAGAACGCCTTCATTATCCATCTTAAGGCCTTGCAGACGTATGCCGAGATAGGAGCAAAGAGAGATTATGAGGTGGTAAGCAATTGCATCTGTAACAACAACGTCCCCATGGCGAGCCACGGAGGATAGGGCAGTTGTCATGCCGTGGCATACTCCGTTGGTCATGACGATATTTTTTGCAGAGGTCTTCAATCCACATCGCGATAACCACTTAACACCTGCGTTGCGATGTTCCTCCAACCCTACATTCGGCCGACAGGCCAAATAAACGTCAGGGTTTAAGCTCGTGGACATATCCTTGAGTGCAGACTGCATCTTGCCTGCATGAAGATTGTCATAAAGCGGGCGCGCAATGGAAAGATCAATGAGCCCTTGATTAGTCCTTTCCATTAAAAATGGTTGTTGGGAGTTTTGTGACGGATCCAGAACAAAAGTACCCCGTCCGACTTGGCCGCCAACCAGGCCTGTACGTGTGAGTTCATCATAGGCTTTGCCAACGGTGTGGACACTAACACCTAATGAATCTGCTAAAGTTCTATGTGGAGGGAGACGTTCTCCGACTGCGAGTTTACCTTCGGATATAGCCTCCTTGAGAGAGTTCGCGATACCAACGTGAAGGGGGCGATCCAGTGTCTCGCGCCTTGGGATCCATTTTGTCATGCTACAATTGTAAACGATAGAAGAACAACCGCAATATAATTCCTTCCGGAAGCGGATAACGGACATCCGCTTTTCCCTCTCCTGTGCCTCGTTCTCGATTTCCAAAAACTGGGGTCATCCGAGGTGGAGAAAATAATGCGACCCGTAAGAATAAACCTGTTGGCTGGGGTGTGGTTATTCTGTTTTGACTTCTTCAGGAAGGCATATTGTTACTGTTGTTCCTTCGCCGAGTTTAGAGCTAATCTGCAACGTACCGCCCAATTTTTCCGCATATTGTTTAGCTAGGGTTAGCCCCAAACCCGTGCCCTCATATTTTCGCTGGAGACCTCTGTTTGCCTGTCCAAACGCCTTGAGGCAGGTTTCGATTTCCTCTTCTGCGATGCCGATGCCGTTATCTGATACGGATAAGTTTATATCACCGGTTGCGCTACGACATAACGCCAACTTTATATAGCCGCCATCCCGATTGAACTTTAAGGCATTTGAAATGAGGGAGCTAAAGGCCTGCTTTAATAATCTCTCGTCGGTTTCATAGACAAGTTGTTCCTCGGGTATCTCAAAAATGAGGTCAAGTCCGGCCGCTTCTGCACGGTCAAGTGACATCTCCCCGAGGCGTTTTACAATTGCGGGCAAATCAACTTTTTGTTTTTGCACTACCAATTCATCATTTTCGAGCCGCGCAAAGTCAAGAACGTCTGTTACCGTCTCCAGAAGCCTGGCGCCACTGTTATATATGTCCGTAGAGTATTCAATATATTTGGGGGAGCCTAATGGGCCGAAAAATTCCCCCTTCATTGTCTCCGAGAAACCCATCATCGCGTTCAGGGGAGTCTTGAACTCATGGCTCATATTGGCAAGAAATTCGGTTTTGGCACGATTTGCCAATTCGGCTTGCTGTTTGGCTGCCACCAATTGGCGTTCTTTCCGCTGGGCAATTCTTTCTGCTCTGACACGTTGATCGATATCTCGCATCAAAAGGATGAGGCCATTGCTGTCCTTGTCCTCCATGGCTGTCACAGCCATATCGGCATGAAACGCCTTTCCAGCAGTTCTCTTGCATAAAATACGTAAAGGCTTACCCGTGGTGACGGCCTTATCCAGCACCTGATCAAACGTGTTGCCGTCAGTCAAGGTCGAAGGAATGTAAAATTCCGACATAAGACGTCCCTTTGCGTTCGCCGAACTGATATCAAAAATACGTTCTGCAGCGAGATTTATAGTTTTTATGCGCCCCTGTTCATCCGTTGTGATTAAGGCATCAAAAGCATTCCTCGCGACATTTGCCATGAGAGCCTGAGCGCGCAAACGCCCTAGTCGTTCTGCCATAACGTTAAGGGCAAGCTGGTGGTAGCGAATGAGAACAGTAAAGCTGCCAGTTAAAAAGGTGCCTATAAAAAAGGGTGCAACGGGTATTAATAGTTCGGTTCTGGACTGCACCACCACGGCGGCGGCGAAAATGACGACATCACAGGCAAGGACAACAGCGAGTATATGAATTAACCGGAATTTCCAGCTGATAATTGCAATGAAGACCGTTATCAAAAACAAACTAATGACGGTCAGGCTGGTTGGGATTGGCTGTAAAGCGCGATTAGTGACAAGAGACTGGGCTGCAAGCATCTGAACTAGAGCCCCTGGCAGGGACTTGTATAAGGGCGTGGCAACATTATCACCAAGCTCTACGGCGGTTGCGCCAACGAGGACTGTTTTTCCTTTCAACAATGCAGGATCAATATCGCCCCTGACAACATCAGAGAAGGAGTAGCGCTGAAAAGATGACAGGTCGATGCTATAATCAATACCAAAATCCTGGATAGGATTTTTGGAAGGGCTAAATAGCCCTGATTTGGTAGCCAGGCTACTTGCCAATGTTGGAATAATCCGTTGATTCCATTCCTGAGTCAGTATCTGACGCCAGAGAAGACCGTCGGTTGCCGGGAAAACGTTCGCTGATGTAATCTCCGCATGCTGGGCGAAGCGTGGCATGGGCCCAATATCGATAAAGGAATTATCGGCTTCGCTCCACTGCCGGAAGGCGGCAAGCACAGTCCGCCCGTCGCTTCTCTCGAGTGCCTTCTCAAATGCGGAATCGTCTGCGTCATTGCTCGCGAGGCTGAAATCCACATCCATAACGATTGCAGATACATCTGCTGCAGTCAGACGATCAATCAGCAACGCATGGAGCGAGCGTTTCCAGGGCCAAATACCAACTTCCCGCAGACTTTTCGGATCAATCTCAACAATAATAATGTTCGGGTCTGCGTCATGATGATCGAGCTTGAAGCGCTGCTCCAGCAATGGTCTTTCTATGAAGTCCAGTGTATGGAAGCTAAAAGCGGCAACGCTTATGCCGAAAGCCAGCAACCATGTGAAAGCCCGAAGGAGCATTTCAATCGGATGTCAGGTTATGTGTTAGCCGCCGATACCAACACTTACACCGATACCGCCGATACCGACGCCGACTCCAACACCGTCACTACCGATACCTACACCGACACCGATACCGCCAACGCCTGCATCTGCACCGCCAACGCCTGCATCTGCACCGACACCGCTGTCGCCAACTCCGACGCCTGCATCAGCTCCGACGCCACCAGCGCTTGCCCCTGCGCTAGCACCAACGCCATCACTTCCGGCACCTACGCCTGCATCAGCTCCGACACCGCCTGCGCTTGCGCCAGCGCTGGCACCAACGCCATCACTTCCGGCACCTACGCCTGCACTAGCTCCAACGCCGCCGACGTCTGCTCCAACACTGGCACCAACGCCGCTGCTTCCGACACCGACACCCACACTGGCTCCGACGCCACCAACGCCAACACCTGCACTTGCGCTGATACCACCATCAGAAACACCGACGCCGACACCTACACCAATGCCGCCAACGCCTACGCCGACGCTTGCGTTGCTGCCTTCAACACCGCCAGCTCCGCTTGTGCCACCTTCGGCACTAATTCCGAGGCCAGTATTCGTGGAATTAGAACTGTTAGTCATGCTTGTGGAGACACCCTTAGTATTGTTGGAAACATTTGCAGACATTCCAGCTGTAACATCGGCCGTAGTGCCATCGCTTACATTAGATACAGAAACAATTCCTTCATCCACGTCGACTTGGGTTGATTCTTCATTGATATCCACACTGAAACTGGTTCCCTTCACAACAGCAACAAGATATGGCGCGGTCACGGAGAACGTGCGGGCTTTGCGTTTCTGGACTGAATATCCAACTTTACCTTTTAGTTGATTAATTGCGGTCGTAGCATCTGCATCTGCTTCGGGGGAGACATTGATTGTTGAATTAGGCTCAAGCTCTATTTTGTCGAAACCGTGCGCGATAACCGCTTGGGAATTATCCAGGGTCCGGAGTTCTATTCGTGCAGGGAGCTGCTGCTCTTTGGATAATGCTTGCCAGTTTTCAGTACTGCTAATAGGGCGCCATTGAGAAGTACCCTCCACAAAAAGGACGTTCCAGTAAGCTGTCTCTTTTGCCTCTGAAGATTGAGGCAGCGACAAATATAGAACGAGGGCGCTCAGCAAGGTAACCATTGTTATAGAAAATAGATGCCTATACCCGATTTCACTCTGTACTGACCTAAACATAACACGCTCCAATAGTTCTATATCTAATATTCGACGCAATTAAGGTAATATTAATTTCTTAACAAATGCTTAATTTTTAAGAGAAGGTCAGGGGCGTCAATGGTAGAACAATTATATTTAATTCTATTAGAGGCAGAGATCCTCAGGGCGGCATAAACAAACTAAGTTTTTGTCCTTACAATAAAAGAAATCGCTACCTATGCTGTTCAATGCATTCAGTCTGATAATTCAATATTTTATTATATAATGAGGGGCGAAAGTAACGCCTAGAGTAATTGCAGTCTTTTAGTCTAGATGGCGATATTACAGGTATATTCTTGGATAAATCGTTTGATTGTGTGTCAAACTCGTTATTCCTTCAAATGCCGCATTTTTCCGGGAATATCTACCTGAGCGGGTAAAAAGAAACACCCGCTAAGATAATAAATAAAACCATTCGTACAATTCAAGAAAGTCTAAAGAAGGCAACATTTAATATAGCTCCGTATGTCATAAGGCAAATCCAAGCTAACTTGTCGTTCAAGGAAAACCTTTAAGGTGGGGCAACCTTTCCGTCCGGTAGGTGTTAAATAATACCTTTTTCTAAGATGTTGACAAAGTCATTAATTTCTAACATCCTATATATAGGACGTTAGTGATATTATAACAAACTAAACACCGGCATTAAAGCCAGACCGAATGTCACAACCCGTTCAACAACCAATTCGAATAGCGCGAATTCAGCAGATTGGCGTTTTATTCATGCCATGTGAAGGAAGGCCGGCTTGTGAGCATAGATCGTTATGACTTCATCATTGTTGGGGCGGGCTCGGCAGGTTGTGTACTCGCCAACCGGCTTTCCGCAGATCCGAGCCACCGGGTGCTGCTGCTGGAGGCAGGAGGATGGGATCGTAATTTCTGGCTCCGCCTTCCGGTCGGATACTTCAAGTCAATGCTGGATCCGCGTTTCTCCAGACAGTTCCTGACTGAACCGGATGAAGGCACCGCAGGGCGGCAGATTATCTGGCCCCGTGGTCGGGTGATTGGCGGATCCAGTTCCATCAACGGTCTGATATTCATTCGTGGACAGGCAGAAGATTTCGACGATTGGGAAAAGCTTGGCGCAACAGGATGGGGATACAACTCTGTCCTCCCCTATTTCCGGCGCCTTGAAAAAAACTCTGCCGAACCCGACCAGTACCGGGGAAGCGAGGGTGAATTGTCGGTGTCCAACTTGCGCAACGAGAATCCAGGTTGCAAAGCCTGGATAGAGGCAGCTGAGCAGTTTGGTTTGCCGCTGAACCCGGATTTTAATGGCGCGACGACATATGGTGTTGGGGATTACCAGCTAAGCATTGGTAAAAGGTGGCGGGAAAGCTCCGCTGTTGCCTTCCTGCACCCAATTCTTTCCAAGCCGAACCTGACCGTGGTCACCGGCGCGCAGGTCACTCGTGTAAGCATTGAGAATGGACGGGCGACAGGCGTTGAATGGATCAGCGAGGACAAACCACAATCCGCAGAAACGGATCGAGAGGTTATTCTGTCTGCTGGAGCGCTGCAATCTCCCCAGCTTCTCCAGCTTTCCGGGATAGGTCCTGCCGATCTGTTGCGCCAGCACGGTATCAAGGTGGAGGTCGATGCGCCCGAAGTCGGCGGCAACCTGCAGGATCACTATCAGGCCCGGACCATAGTTCGTCTTAAAAACCGTCAATCACTCAATGACGCCGTTCGCAACCCGTTCAGTCTGGCTGCAATGGGACTTGAATGGCTGTTCAAGGGGAGCGGACCCCTGACGGTTGGCGCAGGACAGGTGGGCGGTGCCGCCTGTACAGAATATTCGGACGGAAAACGCCCGGACATACAGTTTAATGTTATGCCTCTGTCCGTCGACAAGCCTGGCGATCCACTCCATAAATATTCCGGCTTTACTGCTTCGGTTTGGCAATGTCATCCGCTTTCCCGAGGCCGCGTTGACATCCAGTCGGACGATCCATTTACCTCCCCGCGTATAACCCCAAACTACCTGAAAGAAGAACTTGACCGGAAGACCATTGTCGCCGGGATCAAGATGTTACGGGAAATTTATCAACAGCCTGCCTTCAAGCTCCTATGGGACAAGGAAATCCTCCCGGGCGCTAACCTCACGACAGATCAGGAACTACTAGATTTTGCCCGGCAACATGGCGGCACTGTGTTTCACTGCACCGGCACCTGCCGTGCGGGATCGGATGACCTGGCAGTGGTCGATCCTGAGCTCAGGGTGCGTGGTGTAGAGGGGCTGAGGGTGATTGATGCGTCCATCATGCCAAAAGTAACGTCGGCCAACACGAATGCCGCCTCGCTCATGATTGGCGAGAAGGGGGCCGAACTCGTTCTTCAAGGCAATCAACAACTAAAGCCGGGTTTGCAACGGCAACAAATTGAACAGGGAGAATTGAATGCTCACGCCGGCTGAAATTTCTAGATATCACGAAGATGGGCAAATAACGGCCCCGCAAAAGCTGTCCGGCGACACAGTCGCGGAGCTAAACGAGACCATGGAAGCATTCTTCGCTCGACAGCCCGGTGTTGACCAGGATTACGCTGCCAATCTCATCGATCAGGACGTACGCTGGCTCAAATACGCAAAATCCCCAGAAATCCTTGATATCGTATCCGACCTGATTGGCCCCGACATCATCGTCTGGGGATCAGCATTATTCGCCAAGAAAGGTGTTGGTGGCAAGGCGACGCCCTGGCACCAGGATGGTCATTATTGGCCAATTCGTCCATTGGAAACAGTTACAGCATGGATCGCCATCGACGACGTCAATGTGGATAACGGCTGCATGCGTGTCATCCCGGGATCTCACAAAGATCAGGTTCTCTATGATCATGATCGTGACGATAGTGACAAAATCGTCCTCAACCAGTCCATTGATATCAGCAAGTATGACTTTAAGCCCCCAAGAGATGTGATACTCAAACCGGGGGAATTCTCAATCCACGATGTCAATCTTGTCCACGGCGCCGAGCCTAACAATTCGGGACGCCGACGTGGTGGTCTGGTCTTTCGTTACATGCCTGCCAGCTCTCATTTCGATCGTGAGCTTGCCAGAAAGCAAGTTCAGGAGATGGGTGTGCCGGATCTTTCCAAGCGGCGTCTCTATCTCGTCAAGGGAACGGACGAAAGCGGTAAAAATGACATCTGCAATACCCAGTAAGTAGCGAAATCCGGCGTATCCTTGCCGGTACATGCGTACCAATAAAAACAATAATCAATTCATCAAGAGGGAGAGAGAAAAATGAAACGTTTGTTATTTTCGGGAGTAGCCGTTGCGCTGGCCATGCTGGTGGCACCGGTCGTATATGCGGAAGAAAATCCGTATACATACAAGAACCTGCCAGAGAAAGATGACCAGATAAAAATGGTTGTTGCCCATACCGTGAATATGGAATGGAGCTCTCACACGGCGACATTAAAACGCTTTACAGAACTTGTCGCCATTTATACGAACAATGAAATCCGCGGTGAAATTTTCCCCGGCGGCCAGTTGGGCGGCGAACGGGAAATGGCGAAGCAGACCCGCCAGGGGCAGATACATGTCTCCCTGCCGGCGACAAATAACCTGGCAACCATGGCCCCAAGCCTGAATGTCTTTATCCTGCCCTACATCGCAACCAGCACCGAAGAAGTTAACTACCTGCAGGACAACTTGACGCCATTCCTTGTACCGCGCGTTATTGAGGAAGCCGGTGTCAGAATTGTCGGTTGGGAGAATAGCGGCTGGCGCGCCTTCTTCTATAAGTCTGACGAACCGATCGAAAAACCTGCTGATCTCGCCAAATTCAAGATGCGGGTGCCGCCAAATCCTGTGATGATTGCGACCTATAAGGCCTGGGATGCCAATCCTGTCCCACTCGGCTGGACGGAGCTTTACAACGCATTGCAACAGGGCGTCGTTGACGGTGGTGACAATCCGGTGACTGACGTCATCGGAATGAAGTTTTACGAAGTTATCAACCGGATGACCCGCTTCCATTACACCATTCTCACCCACCCGATCATAGTGTCTGAAAAGTGGTTTCAGGGTCTCTCGAAAGAGCATCAGGAAGCTATTCTTCGCGCCGGTCGGGAAGCAACTGACTATATCCGCTGGTGGCAGCCGATCGATGAAGCTCATTGGTGGGAAAAGGCAAAAGAACAGAACGTCATTGTAACGGATATCAAGGACGAGACCGAATGGGTTGAAAAGGCCCGGAAGATCTGGCCCGATTACTACCAGAATATCGGTCCGGACGGTGAAATGGTTGCCAACAAGGCTGTCGCAATCATCGAAGAACACCGTGCGAAAATGAAGTAACCAGAATAGGTTACAAGAAATAGATGCTAATTGGGCCTCCCGGAGGGAGGCCCACCATTTTCGTGCTAAAGAGGCAGGAATGCGCAGCAATAATACAACCAACCTGATCTTTGCGTTTCTCAGACAAACACAACTGTGGGCCGCTCATATAACATTAACAATTATGGTTGGCAGCCTGTTCTTTCAGGTTCTTGCCCGGCAGATGCGTTGGCAACTCGACTGGACGGAAGAGCTTGCCCGTTTCTCCTTTATCGCCATGATATTTGTCGCCGCCAGTTATGCAACGCAAACCGGCGCTCACCTTCGCGTTGAATTCTTTTCGGACCTGATATCCAAGATGGGTCGTACAAGTCGCTGGATCGTCTCCCAGCTGCAATGGTGTGCGGTTCTTACCTTTGATGTCCTGTTTACCTGGTATTCCATCGAAAATCTTAAGGAGGGCTTTCGTTACCCCAATCTGTCCCCGACCCTCAATTTCAACGAGAATATCTTGTTTTTAGCCCCTGCGATTGGCTTTTCCGCTGCCATTATATTCACAATTCTATCCCGGTTTGTTGAAGCCCCGGGCCTTCAAACGCCCAGTTCCGGGGAGATTACGCCGTGACACCAGTCGAGCTTATTCTTTCATTCGCCTTCCCTGCGCTTCTCATTCTGGGTGTTCCTATCTATGTATCGTTAGGGCTGGTTGGTTTTGCCTGCGCTTTTGTGCTCGGCACTCCGGTAGAAGTCGCGGCCCAAAGTATCCTGAACGGGCTTGATAAATTTCCACTACTGGCTATTCCGGCCTTCATATTTGCCGGCAACCTGATGGAACAGGGTGGCATTACCCAGCAGATTGTCCGCATTTTCCGCCAGATGATTGGCCATGTTGCGGGCAGCCTCGGGATTGTTACGATTTTCTCCTGCATGTTTTTTGCCGCGATCTCGGGCTCTGGTCCAGGGGCCACCGCTGCCATTGGTGCAATCTTGATCCCGGCCATGATCCGCGACAGATATCCCCCTTCCTATGCTGCCGCAACCGCGGCAACAGGCGGAACGCTGGGTGTCCTGATCCCGCCGAGCAACCCGCTCATCCTGTATGGGATCATCGCCAACACCTCGATCCGCGACCTGTTTATTGCTGGCGTGATACCCGGAATTCTGGTCGGTATTGTTCTGGCCGGGATCGCCTATGGCGTCGCGCGCTATCACGGCATTAAGCCCGTCATCCAATCGGAAGAAGAAAAGCAAAGCATCTGGAAAACCCTGTGGGAGGGTAAAGCAGCCCTTGCCATGCCGTTTATTATCCTCGGCGGAATTTATACGGGCATTTTTACCCCGGTCGAAGCCTCAGTTGTCGCGGTTGTCTATGCCCTGTTCGTTGGTGGCGTCATATACAGGACCCTCACTTTGCGAAAGCTGAAGGAAGCCTTCGAGAGAACACATGTTATTTCCGGCGCACTTATGATCGTGGTTGCCAGTTCGACCCTGTTTGCGCGCGTCATCACTTTGGAGCGGATACCGCAGACCCTGGTTGAGATCTTTTCGCAAGCCACAGAAAATCCGCTGATTATCCTGCTGATGATCAACATTCTATTGCTCGTCATCGGTTGCTTCATGGAAACGCTGTCTGCCATCATCATTCTGGGCCCGGTGCTGGTCCCGCTGATTTTGTCGTTCGGCATTGATCCGGTTCACTTCGGGATCATTCTGATCCTGAATATCGAAATCGCATTCCTGACGCCACCACTTGGGGTCAATCTTTTCGTCGCATCGCAGATTGCAAATATCAAGATCGAGAAAATGATTGTCGCGGTCCTTCCCTTCATCGTCGGTTTGCTTGCCATGTTGGTGGTGATCACGTTGCTGCCGCAAATCAGTCTATGGCTCCCGAACCTGCTTCGATGAGCCGTCACCATGCCATTAATTGAGAGGACAGCTTAGCGTGACGGAAATACAAAATGAGACTGCAAGTCAGCAAAAAGATTTCAGACGTGTCGTTTCGATGGCGGGCGACGTCAGCCTTCGTAACTATACGGTACGGGATATCCGGGACTTAAAGGGCAAGAAGCAGTTGACGCAAACCCTTGCCTTCACGCCCGATGAAGCGGCTGCGGCCGAAGCGGCAGGCATCGATCTGATCAATGTCCGCTGGAACCCCCTTGATCCACGAGAGTCTTTTGCCGTTTGCGAGGCAGCACCTCACACCTTTACCACTTTTTGTATGCCCCTGACCCTCTGTACGAGTGAACAGGAGGCGCTCCGTATTGGTTTTCAGGCCATGGAAGGCGGCGGAGATGGCATTTACTGCGCGTGGAGCCTGCAATTTATAGAAGCAATGGCAAATGCCGGCATTCCCGTGCAAGGACATGCCGGATTGGTGCCGAGGCGCAGCACCTGGACGGGTGGCCTGCGGGCAGTTGGGAAAACAATTTCCGAGGCAGAAAAGATTTATCAGGATTTCAAGGATTTAGAGCAAGCCGGCGCCTGGTCTGTCGAATGCGAGGTTATCCCTCATCGCATCATGAGCGAGCTGACGAAACGTACCTCCCTCATTACTGTATCACTGGGATCCGGCGTTGGCGGAGATGTCCAGTTCCTGTTCGCGCAGGATATTCTGGGTGACGGTCCGGGCCCTTTTCCGCGCCACGCCAAAATTTACAGGGACTTTCACAAAATGCGGCAAGATATGCAAAAGGAACGTATCGCCGCCTTTTCAGAATTCGCTGCGGATATCAGGTCAGGAGGATATCCGGCGCCGGAAAACCTTGTTGAGGTTGACGACGCCGTTATCGAGGAATTCATTGCCCGGCACCCTGTGGAGCACTGAATTAGCTAGTATACTTCCGTTACAAAGCGTGTTGTCAGGAATGTCTCCATACCCTCGATTGATCCTTCCGATCCATAGCCGCTGTCCTTAATACCGCCGAAAGGTGTTTCAGCCGACGCCACCATCAGCGAATTAATCGCCAGCATGCCCGACTGGATTTCCGAGCTTAATGCCGCTGCTGTCTTTGCGTTCTTGGTGAACGCATAGGCCGCCAGGCCGAATGGTAGGCGGTTTGCTCGTTCGATTGCCTCATCAAGTGTGGAAAATCTCGAAATAGGGGCGATGGGTCCGAAAGGCTCCTCATTCATGATCAGGGCGTCGTCGGTGACATCTCCCAAAACAGTCGGTGCGAAGAAGCTCCCGCTATTGGAAAGACGTTCACCTCCGGTCAGCAAGTTGCTGCCATTGGACAGCGCATCCGCCATGAAGTTCTCCATGACCTCGATCCTCCGTTCGGCAATGAGGGGGCCCATATCAGTTTTCTCGGCGAGTCCATCACCGACCACAAGTTTCGAGGCCTGATCCCGAAAGGCAGTCGCGAACTTATCGTAGACAGCTTCCTGCACAAGAAACCGTGTGGGAGAGACGCAGACCTGACCGGCATTTCGATATTTTCCGGCCACGCAATTGCGCACAGCCGCGTCGATATCTGCATCACTGAATACCAGGACAGGGGCATGTCCGCCCAGTTCCATCGTGCAGCGCATCATTTTGTCAGCCGCCAGCTTCTGCAAATGCTTGCCAATCGGGACGCTTCCGGTGAAAGACAGTTTTCTCGGAATGTCGGACGCGCAGAGGTGAGAGGATATGGTGGCCGGATCACCAAAGACAATATTCAGAACGCCCGCCGGCAGACCGGCGTCCATAAACGCCCGCCCGATCGCGATACAGGTGCCCGGAGTCTCCTCGCTGGCCTTGATGGTGATGGAGCATCCCGCGCCGATAGCGCCGGCCACCTTACGCATCACATTGATGGCCGGGAAGTTCCACGCCACAAACGCGATAACCGGTCCGATAGGTTCTTTCTTCACTGTCTGTCGCATGCCTGTGATGCGCGACGGAACGACGCGGCCGTAGACGCGCTTTCCCTCTTCCCCGTACCAGCGCAGCACATCTATCGCCGCGCCAAGTTCCATTCTCGCTTCCTTAAGTGGCTTTCCCATCTCTCGGGTGAGGTTGGCGGCGATGACGTCCATCCTTTCCTCGAGCAGGCGCGCCGTTTTCTCCATAATCATCTGACGCTGAATGGCCGGCGTTTTCCGCCAAACATCAAAGCCTTTTTGACTGGCCTCAAGCGCTTCATCCAGATCAGCAATGGAGGCGAGCGGTAACTCTCCCAACGCTTCATTTGTTGACGGGTTCACCACTGTCTCCGTCTTGCCGGAGGTTCCCTGTGTCCAGCGCCCGTCAATCAGCAGCGCAAGTTCTTCGTATGACATATTTCAAGCTTTCATAATAAGAATTGGGTTTTCAAGGCGAATATGGCCGATAGTCACCAGTCCTGCGATATGCTTCGAAAACCGGAGTTTTCAGTTTTTATCGTTTAATTGTCCAATTTAAACATCCTAAAGATAGACCTTTAATAAGTTAGTACTATATAGTGACAAAAGGGGCAAGCAACTATATACAGAAAGCTTCCAAATTCGGGTCAGGGCTCACGGTAAATATGGATAACTCCGAACAAAATAGACATACGCCTCTCTCACGAACGGGGGCCATTCCACTCTACCATCAGGTGGCAGAGATATTCCGGCAACGGGTATATGACGGCACATGGAAACCCGGCGACATTCTACCCTCTCTCGATAGCTTGATGGCGGAATTTTCCGTTGCCCGCGTTACTGTTCGTGAAGCGGTCCGGCTACTCCGTGACGAGGGATTATTGCTGCCGGAACGAGGACGCGGTACCGTCGTTACCCAGAAGGCAATTGCTCGTCGGCCGCTACGCGTCGAGACGACCATGGCCGACCTGATCGACATTTATAAAGGGGATAAGCCCAATGTCGAAAATATCGAGGAAGGTCTTATCCGGCCCAGTATTTCGGAAGATGAAGGATATCTTGCGCCATCATATTACCATCTGAAGCGCACACATATGCGCTCAGACATGAAATATTGCATCATTTCCCTATACATTGAGGAAACAGTTTTCAGAAAGGCGGAAGAACAATTTCGCACGCAACTCGTCCTCCCCGTCCTTTACAGTCTGGAAAACCTGAATATTGCAAACGCCCGACAGCGGGTGACTATCGGAAAATGTGACATTGAAACGGCCGAGTTGCTCGAGTATCCGATAGGAGATCCTGTCGCCAAGGTCCGGCGGCTACTCACGAAAGAAGACAATGAAATCGTTTATCTTGCTGATGTTATTTACCGCGCGGACTGTATCCGCTTCGATATGGACATGAAACCATGATCGATATCGAGACAGTCGAATGCTTCGTTTTTCGCTACCCGCTGACAGAACCTGTCGTGACCTCCTTCGGCATGATGCGGGACCGGCCAATGGTACTTATCCGCCTCCGTGATGCAGACGGCGTCACCGGTTGGGGCGAGATATGGTGCAACTTTCCCAATGTCGGTGCGGAACATCGCGCGCGCCTAGTTGATGATGTCTTCGGCCCAATTCTAAAACGCGAAGCCTTTGACGACACCGATACCGCCTTCAATCACTTAACAGGCGCCACCCGCATTCTGGCGATACAAACCGGTGAGGCCGGGCCAATTGCGCAATGTATCGCGGGCCTTGATATCGCGCTGCACGATTTAGCCGCCAAGAAGGACGGCCTGCCGATCTGGAAAAGGCTGGGTGGCGACCGCCATCAGGTCCCTATCTATGCGAGCGGGCTAAGTCCGGATAAGCCGGAACGGCTCGCTGAAGCCGCGCTACGTGATGGATTTGAAGCCATCAAATTGAAGGTTGGTTTTGGACTGGAGCTGGATCACCGTAACTTGAAAACGCTTCGGAGCCTGTTGGGACCCGATAGGCAGTTAATGTCAGATGCCAATCAGGCCTGGAGTATTGAGGAAGCCTGTTTTGCTGCGGGCAGCTTTGAGGCATATAACCTTTCATGGCTTGAAGAGCCCATTGCCGCCGACCGCGATCAAGACGAGTGGGCGCAATTAAAAGCGTCGGCGCCAATGCCATTGGCCGGCGGGGAAAATATGGCGGGAGACGACATCTTCGATGCCGCGATCAGCCATAAGGCCCTGTCCGTGATCCAGCCGGATCTTGCAAAATGGGGCGGCTTAACGAAATGCGTTCCGCTAGCGCGGCGAATAATTGCCTCCGGCGCCCGTTATTGCCCGCATTATCTCGGCGGCGGGGTTGGACTCGTTGCCTCCGCCCATGCTTTGGCGGCAGCGGGTGGCGACGGCCTTCTCGAAGTTGATAGCAATCATAATCCACTTCGCAGTGATCTTGTTGGCGGCATGTTGTCAGATGTAAAAGGAGTGGCGACATTGTCGGAAAGCCATGGTCTTGGTGTGGAGCCAAATCTTGATGACTTGAAGAAGTATCTCGTGTCTCATTCCTGATGATGCATTAACTAGAAACTTCTTAATCGAGAAAATAGTTTGAAAGATTGAAAGGCTAGGTTACTGACGCGGACTAAAAAATACATTCAATTGTTACATTCCAAGAGATATTTGTTATCATAACTAGTGTAGGGCGCATTTCAATTTTCGCCTTAATTGCCTGAATGCATTGGCATAGGATAACCCTTATTTACGTCAATGCTGTACCAATTTATGGAGAAGTGAAAATGTGCGAAACGAAAGAAGAAGGTTTGCGAGGCCCGCAACTATCCCGGCGGAGAATACTGACGACTGCCGGCACACTTGCGATGCTCGCCCCATGGACCGCAGGGCTTGCGTTCGCGGATAAAGCGGGAGAGTTGCCAAATGCTATCAAGCCTGAAGCCGCTTTGAAACGGCTGATGGAAGGGAATATGCGGTATGCGGCAAACACGCCCAATCAGCGCGACTTTTCTGCGGGTCGCGCGGCTCTCGCGAAATCGCAATATCCAATTGCTGCCATTTTAAGCTGCGCCGATTCACGTGTGTCGCCCGAGCTTGCGTTTGACCAAAACCCGGGAGACCTCTTCGTAATGCGGGTTGCGGGAAACGTTATGAGCCCAAATCTTTTGGCATCTCTTGAATATGGCGTTAAAATTTTGGGTACACCATTGGTCATGGTTCTGGGGCACACTAATTGCGGTGCAGTCAGTGCGGCAATTAGTGTATTAGAGGATAATGCGGTTCTTCCTGGTCATTTGCCTGGGCTTATCTCGTCGATAAAACCTGCTGTCGCCGCCGCACAGAAGTCCGGCGCAGATAACCTGCTTAATAATGCTATTATCGAAAATGTCCGTTTACAGGTAGAAGAGTTGAAAAAATCTTCTCCTATTGTCGGTGAATTTTATGCCGGTAAAAAGATCGACATTGTCGGTGGTGTTTATGATTTGCGAACGGGTAAGATTGCCTTGATTTAGGCATTTGTATCTGTCTCAGTCGTCAGAATCCTAATTCCGGGTTGATAAAAACTTTCCCAAGAGACAGCAGGAAACGATTATCTGGTGACAACCTTGGCTCTGCAATCAAGGTGTCCCAGATGTCGAGGTTATGTTTGGAATAGATGGTGCCAAGACGGATTCGAATAATCTATAGGCCGCTATTCAGCTACCTTTTACCAAAGATTTTACTTTCGAACCTAAAATTCGGTATTGCAAATATCCGCATATCAGTAGCTTTGCAAACAGATCAAGGTCACTACGCATGACCTCTTTAATTCCCGAGCGCGCCAAGCCTCGATACTTGGCGGATGTTCTTTTCCAATTAATACTTAAGCTGCTTTTTTGATAATGTTTGAAGCACAGTGTTTCTGGAACGCGAATGAATGGTCCTAATAGTGAAAGATGTAACAGCCAGGTCCAATCGGCACTAAACTCTCCATACTCGTTCTTCGGGATGCCCCCAATTATTGTGTAGGCTTGTTTACGAAAGATGCCTCGGTTTGGTATCCACCAATGAAAGTCAGGGCGCCGCCGCGCATACATTAATCCTCTCATCGTGGCATTCGTAACTCCGGAGAGTTCGGCGCAATCCAGGAATTCCCTTGTTCCATCCGGATCTACAAGTTCAAGATCTGAATATGCGAGTATTGCATCCGGTTCGCGTTGCAGAGCCGTAGCAAGAGAAGACACGTAGTCGGGCGCGACAACATCATCATGAAAAGCAAAAAACATCATGTCGCCGCGCGCATTTGCCATAAGATCATTACAATTACCGAGCCAGCCGAGGTTCTTTTCTCGATTTAAAACGCGAATATTCTCGTAGCGAGCGGCATATTCCTGGATGATTTCTGGCGTTCCATCTGTCGAAAAATCATCGCCGATCAATATTTCCAGATTTAGCCAACTTTGCGCGACTAGGCTGTCGAGCGTTTTGCGGATAAATGCCTCTGCGTTATAACTAGGTAACAAGGCAGTAACGAGGGGTAGGTCTGCTTCCTTCGTTGCCGTTTCTTTCGTCATACTCGAATCCAGTTTTGTCCCGCCTTCAGAAACCATCAGATCAATTATCCCATTAGCTCTTTGACGAGAATTGTCGCTAACTCAGGGGCAGAAGAATACTTTCCAGTATCAATTGAATAGTACCGACCCTTTCGCGTGATTCCGAATTTATCACGTGAATGCAGGGTAGAGGACCTTTCCGCGATTGAGCCTCGGCCTTGCGCAAAGACGAAGCCGCCTTCGACCCGAATGTCTTGCGCCGCATCAAAAATTTCGTCAGCTCCAATCAGTACCGTCGCTAATCCAGACCGAACATTTTCTGTAATTATATTCTTTTGTTCCACTGTCAACGGATCCGGTGTTTTCGGCAGAACGTCAATACTATCCAGCAAAAGCCCCGCGGGATACCAAGATAAATAGAAGGACCGATCATCGTAATTCTTGACATCGCCAAACGCACCAACCGCGACAAACGCACTGGGTGTTTTCACAACCCTGTTTGTTTTTGCGAAAAGCGACACCCGGTATCGGTTGGACCAGGTACCACTTGGCGGGATGCCAACTTTGGCATCTATGTCCATTCGGCCGTGCCAAAGGGCGTTTATAACGCTATCAAATTCTTCAAAGGTTTTTTTGCCATCGGCAGTATCGCAAGTCACGCTCCAAGATCCGTTATCCATATCCTGGGGCGAAACATTAGTTACTGTACAGCCGGTTTCCAGGGTGATTTTTTTATCATTGCCTAATGCCGCGCAATAAAGACCAGCGATAACTTCCGTTTGGACGGAACGTTCGGGAACTCGAAACGCGGAAACTGTGGTTTCCGGGTTCGCGATGGGTTCGATCTCTTTAGTCGTTAACTCTAGAGAGGAATATCCGGATAAATTCCCAAAGTAGTCGCCTGCATCTGGATGCGATCCTGCTATCTCGTCTAATTTCTTCAGAAAGCCTTTAAACTCCGCTTTATCAACAACTGAATCTTGATGCAGAACAAAAAGGTCATCTTCGGTAGTAGAATAAGGACGAATATCAGTTTGCAGTATTTCCGACACTATTGGCGCGAAGGAGATGCCACCAGATAGAACGTGACGCGCAGATGCCAAGGTTGGGTCTCCTGCGTAAACATAACCAAGGTGTATTTTTCCTTCGTTCCACCTACTTGCGCCCATCATTGGGGCGCCGCCGCCTTCAAATAAAGTTACGTTCGCCCCCCGTCTTGCAAGTAAGATGGCAAGGCTGCTGCCCATAATTCCGGCACCCAGAATGGCAATGCGCATTTTTTAAGAATCCTTCTTAACAGATGAAGTCAATAAGCCATCCTCACGGGTCTCATAAAAGTAATCGGATTCATCATAACTCGTATCACAACAGACAATTAATGCAGAGGATTCATTCGAGTATATCTGCTTTGACCATACACCGGGCTCAATCAGCAGACAATTTCCAGGATATTCTAATTGTTCTGTTCTAATTACCCCGTTGTACCGCAATTCGACTGTTATCTTACCTGAAACATGCATCAGGAACTGTCGCCCACGATAGTGACCATGCCCGCCACGCTCGACATTTGATGTGGCCCTAACAAGGAATACTCTTTTGACCGGGAAATTTAGTTCTGAAAGGTCAGCTGGGACTAGGCTTCCGCGCTCGTCAATTTTGGGGGCAATCTGGTATACGGCAGCTTTACCATCGAGAAGACTTTTCAACAGTTTCATATATATATATCTTCAATATCTTTTTTTTTGGTCTAACTCATTATGATGATTAGTAAACCATAGAAATGAATGTCTAACCAATCATTAATATGGCATGCAGTGGATGCACTTGCTCCCAGCTTTCCTTGCGCTGTTGACGCTAAACTTATCGTTTTTGCTCAAAATTTACAATTTTGCGCTTAGGGTTATAAGCATCCGGTGTGCATCAAACCTCAATCAAGCGCGATGGTTTGATTTCCTATACCGCGATTGATGGAGTATTATAACTAGATGGAATCTGACCAAGTCATGCCGCCTGATAATCGCGCTGTGCCGCTTGAGGCACTTCATTTTATGCCCCTTTCTGAAACGTTCGGGGCACAGGTTTCGGGTTTGGATCTGTCGAAAACTATAACAGAAAGCCAAAAATCGGCTCTCAATCAGGCGTTAGTGGACCATCAGGTTCTATTGTTTCGCCAACAGGACTTGACTGAAGATCAGCAAATTCACTTTGCGCAAATTTTTGGTCCTTGCCGCGCACTTTGGCAAAATCAAGACTATCCCAGTGCAAACAATCTTGCTCATTATCTCAGTAATGTGGATACGGAAGGCCAACCTATCGGCCGTCACCCTGACCCCGGTTCTACTCACTGGCATAGCGATGGATCTTGGTCCCTGCAACCGAGCAGGGCGACAGTTCTTTATGGAATTCGAGTGCCAGAGGGAGAAGGGGCCACGCATTTCGCAAATATGTACCAGATTTATGAAGATCTTGATCGGTCTGTGAAGGACCGCTTCAAAGGGTTGCAGGCTGAACATAATTTTGAACTCGCCCGGGCAACAAGGCAACGGCGGATGCCTTGGCAATGGTCGCTTTCGGAACTAAACCGCGAGTCCCTGGTGATGCAGCTGAAATGGTGGAAGAGTGTCTTGGGACGGCGGTTTCGTGATGGTGCTGTCTATCATCCGATTGTACGCCCTCATCCTAAAACAGGTCGTCCCACACTGTACATCGGAGATCACGCTTGGCGAATTGCAGGCAAGTTTTGGCCGGCAGGTATTAAGCAGATGAAAGAAATTAACAGCCTCCAGTTCAAACCGACAGCAATCTATACGCACAAATGGCAACCCGGTGATCTATTAATTTGGGACAACGGAAGCGTCCTGCATAAGGTTGGGCCATATAATATTCTCAATAAGGTCAGGATTATGCGTAGATGTGTAGTGGAAAGTTGAGACTAGCCAACTTTACTGATCGAAAATCATTGTTTTTTCGAGAAGGCTGCCATCAACACCGGTTAAGCGGACCGGGTAGATGGCAGCAAACTCTATATCGCAATCAAACTAAAAGTTCATATACTGCAGGTGAGGTGCCTGCATAAACGAGCATATCGTCAATTGAGTGCATTCGGTAAGAACAGACTAATTTCCGGTACGAGTATTAGAAGCAACAAGGTCAGAATATCCATTACAAGGAACCAGAGTACGCCCTTGAATATGACTTCTAGCTTAACCCTGTCGCCAATAACCCCTTTTAGAATATAAACATTAAGGCCGACAGGTGGCGTAATAAGCCCGATTTCAAGCAATTTAATCATGATGACGCCAAACCAGATGAGGTCGTAGCCCAGATTTTCAATCACGGGCACTACCACGGGCAAGGTCAAGAGCATGATCCCGAGCGGATCCATGAACGTTCCGAGAACGATATATACCAGCGATAGTGCCAGCAGGATAACAATTGGCGGATAATCAAGCGATAATGCGAGGTCCGACAAAAATCCCGCAACGCCAGTAATGGCAATGAAGCCAACGAAAATTTTAGCGCCAATGACAACGGCGAAAATACTGGCGGATTGGGTCACTGTTTCAAGAATTGAAAGCTTGGCTTCCCTGGCTTTTAACCGTTTTGAAAGAGCGGCTAGCCCCCATGCGCCCGCCGCGCCAACAGCCGCGGCTTCCGTTGGTGTTACGATGCCGGCATAAATTCCGCCCATCACAAGGACAAACAGAACTATGATTGACCATGTTCCTTGCAGGGACTTGTACCGTGTTTCCCAGCTAACATTTTCTGGGGGGGGCGCCAACTTCGGGTTAATCATGGCCCGAATGATGATCATGAAGATATAGATTAACGCAGAGAGAATACCTGGGACCAATCCCGCAAGAAGGAGCTTTCCAACGGATAGTTCGGTAAATAGCCCATAGATAATCATAAGGATGCTTGGCGGAATAAGTGAACCGAGTGTTCCGCTTGCGGCGATTACGCCTGTCGCTAGTCCCTTGTCATATTTGTATCGAAGCATTTCCGGCACGGCCAGTTTGCCCATTGCGGCAGCCGTAGCCAGACTTGATCCGCTGACCGCAGCAAACATGGCACAACCCATGACAGAGGCGACCGCAAGGCCGCCAGGAAGCCGGGATAACCAGGCGCGAGCGCAGTCATATCCATCTCGCGTAAATCCGAAATGAAAGGCAACATAGCCCATCATCAAGAAGAGCGGGATTGCAACAAGTGAAAAAGAGGCGACGAACGAATAGGGCTCAAACGCGATATAGTTGATGGCGGCCTGCCAGCCCCGCTCCAGATTAGCCTCCCGACCCGCAGGCCATCCAATCGCCAGAATGAGACCAACAAATCCGACAACAGCAAGCGCAACCGCAATTGGAACACGAATGATTATCAATAGTAAAAGTACGCCGATTCCGCAGAATCCGAGAGTAATGGGATCCATAAAACTTTACTTTCTGTTCGTGAGCTCGAGCCCGGCTTTGACCACGTCTATTGCAAACCGAAGCGTAAACATGAGAATGCCAACGAAAAATATGAAACGGACCGGCCATTCCGGTAAGGATAGCGGACCTTCCATATAGTTTCCGGTAATCCACGCATCCAGAAAGTAGTGGAATGCAGAATAGGTCATGATCGCGAAAAACGCGAAACCAAGCAGAAAGCCAAAGGCGTCAAGGACCAGGTTTGCGCGGTCAGGGAGTTTATCAGTAAACAAGGTTACCATGATATGTTCGCGCTGTGACTGCACAAAAGCGAAGGGCAAAAACACCACGAACACCATAAGAAACTCATTCATCACCACATCGTCCGGTATTGGGACGCCTATGACATATCGGCCTAATACAGACAATGTGGTGATTGCAAGCATGAGCATAACGGCTACGCCGGCAACTAGAACGAGGGTTTTCTCGAAATAGTGAAAGCTGTTTTTCATCTAGTTTTCCAGATTAAGAAGTTACAAAAGACAGCTTAACGGTTCCAAGGATAGCCCTTTTCTTCGAGCTCTTTCTGGTATTTAGCAAAAGTTGCGTTGTACTGATCGATGACACTTTGGGAATCGATACCCTTGGCATCAGTACGTTCTTTCCATTCAACAACCAGTTCTTCTGCTGCAGCTCTCCATTTCGCACGCTCTTCTTCATCAAGAGTAGTAATTTTCATGACCTTACCGTCAATGCCTTTGAGCAATTCGGCTCGGGCAGAGGCGTTATCTTCAATCAGGGCTTTGGAGTAATGTTCAACAAACTCCTCGCTGACTTCGGTCATGATTTTCTTGATGTTGTCCGGCATTTCATTCCACAGCTTGAGATTTATACCAGCACCATATCCAACAACCTGTCCCATGTTGACTTCCGTTACATAGTCCGCAACTTCATAAAATTTATAAGAGCGCGTCGCAAACATGTAGGTAGCACCGGCATCTACCGTGCCGCGGTCCATCGCCTGATAGATTTCGCTATGGCCAAGATTTACAGGAATGGCGCCGAGGTTTTTCAATAGCGGTATAAAGCCGGCAGTTGCCCGGATTTTTTTGCCATCAAGATCAGCGGACGATTTGATCTCAAAGTTTGAAACAATCTCGCTGGGTCCCGTGGTAAAGTTGGCCAGCGCGTGAATACCGTTTCTCTTCATTTCATCGGAAAGCTCGGGCATTGTCGTCTGCAGATCTTGCCAGGTTCTCAGCGTTACCCAAATATCGCCTGCGACAAACGGGATGTTACCATAGTTCCATACCGGCATTTCTGCTGGGTTATATGGACCCATAATGGTTCCTGCATCTGCAAGGCCCGTTGAGACCGCTCTCAGGGTTTCCTTGCCTTTAGATAGCGCCTGACTCCAGAAAAACTCGATTTTAACTTCGCCATTTGTGCGCTCTTCAATTTCAGAAGCCCACCATTTCAAGGATTCTGCACGGGCACCACGTGGCGGGCCGAGTTCACTGTAACGGAGGTAATATTCTGCATATGCGCTGGTGCTGAATGCGCTAACAGAAAGTAAAGCCGCCATCACAAAGAGACTTTTGCCAATCATACGCTTCAATTTCATTATATTCTCCCCACGGGAAGTCACTTTCCCGCAAATTGTTTTAATTATTCTTTTTTCGCTTCAGTTTATTTACGTTCTTGATTATCGAAGCGGTCCGAATGGTTATATAGAATATCGCAATAGTCAATAGGCAGGTACGCGAACAGAAAAGGTTGCTGAGTTTTGACGCTTCTGCGGTTTAACTTCGAGGGAAATTTTTAATAACCGCTAATTGTATTAGGCTTCTCTCTTGCCAAGGCGCGATGAGACCGGTGTCCTCTGCTTGGAAATTATGCGCACATTCACAAGGAGTGTTCACTGTTTGGGATAAGAAGCTTTCGCTGATCGAAATTCGCTTGGAGGTTTTCCGTATGTTTCCCGGAAGATTCTCGAGAAATGTTGGAAGTTATTAAATCCCCATTTCATCGCGAGTTCACTGATAGATTGCCGCTGGAACCGAGGGTCCTTAAGATCTGATGCGGCTCTATCAAGCCTGGCACTGCGGATAAAGCCGCTAATGGAATAACCTTCCTTCATGAATATCTCGTTCAGCCGCCTGACGGATATACCTGTCGCCTGTGCCACGGCGTTTCTGTCCAGCGCAGGGTCCATCAAGTTGGACTGAATAAAGGTTCTTGCGCGCAGTGACATATGCTGTTCCGGCAAACTTAATTCACAGTTACCCTCATCAATCGATGACAAGCCAGTCGCGACCAGATCAATAAGAGTGTCCTGAATAAAGGACTGTATAATCCGGTTGTTGTTTTCGGCACGAGCAAACCCGAGGACGCTTTGACCAACCAGTTTTCCAATTACGCTGTTCCCCGAAATACGACGCCCGGTCAAAAGATCTGCGTTAGGCATTCTCGCCAGAAGTTGTTTCTTCGGCATTTGGAGGACCAACTGCTCGAAACTATCCGTCAAAGTCAGTTTGTAATGGTCGGTACTGCTGTACAGAGCAAAGTCACCTGGGCCTAGCTCGGCAATGCGCTCCCTCTGACTAAGGTATGCCTTTTTCTTCAACTGTAAGCTGAGAAGAAAAAATTCGTCTGTCGCGCGCGATATATCCTGTTTGCGACGAATGACATCATGCGATGTTCCGGAAACGAAGGAAATGGAGATCTGAGGAAGCCGTTCTAATGTGATTGAACCCTTGAAATTCCGGCGTTCAACTGCTTCGCAACCAAGCTGGACATAGGTGGCACAAACCGCCTCGCGCCAATAGGCAAAGCGATCTCTATTCGTAACACTTCTCGTATCAAAATTCAGTTGCACGACTCGCTGTCCTCAAGTCCTTCTACTGAGGGTAATATACATAATAAAAACATAAAATACTAAATTTTGCCCAAAATAACAATATTTCCCGCCCATACGGATAAGTCCGTAAGTCTGAATCGTATTTTAATTTCAAACAATCGGAAGCCAAATTAACTAACAGGGAGAAGGTTCCAACTATGTCACACCAACCTTTCAAAGTCGCGGCCGTACAGGCCGCTCCTGAGTATCTGGATCTGGATAAGTCCGTCGCTAAAGCGATCTCGCTCATCGATCAGGCGGGAGCAGAGGGGGTAAGGCTTATTGCCTTTCCTGAAACCTGGCTGCCCGGCTATCCATGGTGGATTTGGCTCGGCGCTCCGGCCTGGGGAATGCAGTTTGTGGGACGATATCATGAAAATTCCATCCAGGTAGGCAGTAACCATGATAACGCGCTGGCTGAGGCAGCCCGTCGTAACAACATTCATGTTGTTATCGGTGTGTCTGAGAAGGACGGTGGCAGTCTTTACATGGGCCAATGGCATTACGGGCCCGATGGTGAAATCGTTTCCCGCCGCCGAAAACTGAAACCAACTCATGTGGAAAGGACTGTATTTGGCGAAAGTGACGGAAGCCATCTCATTGTCAGCGATACAGACATAGGCCGTGTCGGCGCCCTTTGTTGTTGGGAACATCTGCAGCCGCTTACCAAGTACGCCATGTATTCACAGAATGAGCAAATACATGTTGCATCCTGGCCGAGTTTCAGCCTTTACAACGGCGTCGCATACGCATTGGGACCGGAGTTGAATTCTTCCGCCAGCCAAATGTATGCGGCGGAAGGGCAATGTTTCGTTGTTGCGTCATGTGCCACGGTTTCGCCGGCTATGGTCGAGCTTCTCTGCGATTCTCCGGATAAGAGAGAGTTCCTGAAAGCGGGCGGTGGTCATGCCAGAATTTACGGCCCCGATGGGTCGCCGCTTGCCGAACCACTCGCCGAGAATGAAGAAGGGCTACTGATCGCGGAAATTGACCTTGGAATGATTGCCTATGCGAAATCGGCGGCGGATCCCGTTGGTCACTATTCACGGCCGGACGTGCTGCGCCTGATGTTCAATTCGCGTCCTAACCCTGTTGTCATGAATTTTGATGAGGGAGAAAAGCTGGCGGTCCGCGAAGATACGCAGGATGCCGACGCGGCTACAATGGAGATTGAGCATGCGGCAGAATAATCTATCTGGAGGAAGTGAGCGGACCTATCCGCTTCGGATGCCTCCGGGATGGGAACCGCCGGTCCCGGCATTCAGTTCAGAGTTTGGCTCAGGGACAAACGAAATCTCCATGGCGGTGATCGGCTGTCAGTTCAGCCGCTCAGACCGGGACAGGCTTTATGAGGTCGTGGCGGGTCTCGATCTTCTCTTGCGCAAGATCGGCAAGGCCGATCATGTGGATTTGTCAGAGTGCGAAATGGATGGCACAGGCCATAGTCAGCTTGTAGTGACCTGTTACTGGTTGAAGCCGGACGCAATGGCCAAATTTTTTGAGACGCCTGTCTTCAGGGCCTTTTGGGCGCGGCATAGTATGGAAGGCCTAGATTACGGTGTTTTTCGCGAATTCTTTAATATTCCATTGAAACGCTTTGAAACCTTGCATTCCGGCCCTGATCACATTGTTGGTATCGGTCACGCCCGCCATAGTGTTAGTGACCCGATTCTGAGGCACGCCTATTGGGGGAGTATGCGAGATAGGATTGAGGAGTCCGCGACTGACGTACTGGAGCCTGCCGGAGATATAGAGGTGGTGGAAGAGGGACCAAATCGCATTGTCGTCCGTCCAAATCAGAACCTGGCAGTTATTAGGTCGGGTCAGGACCTCACCAAGGCAGCCGGGATCGAGAGAGAGGAATATTATTCGGATATTGAACCAGTGCTTAGGGCCGGAATGAACTTTCTCCGGGATAACGGGCTTGAAGAAGTCAATTGCATAGATTGCCGATATATGTCGCTTCTCGATGAAGGGGGCGAAAGCCGAGACCATACCTATGGCTTGGCGTATTTCCGGTCTTTGAAGGACCTTGAACAGTGGGCGGAATTCCACCCGACTCATCTCGCGATTTTTAATGCCTTTATGGAGTTTGCGCCAAGATACGGACCAAAAATGCGGTCGCGTTACTGGCATGAAGTTTCTGTGTTACCGGCAGTCAGCCAAATTGCGGAATACGTAAACTGCGCGTCGGGGACAGGACTTTTAAGCGGGGTGCGTAGCTGAGGAGCCTGCACCAGAAAGAATACCCAACAATCAAACATTGCAGGGAATGCCAGCATAGAAATGGCATCAGGCAAAGTTTTAACGAAACAGGAAGGATGGATAATGTTTATGCGGTATATGGGGCTGGCACTGATGCTGGCCATGGGATTTATAAGCTACTCAGAGGAAGCGAAGGCTGCTGAACCGGAATGCGGTTTAAATACCGGCGAGAAAGCAACCGGCGAGCCAATTGTTGTTGGGGGTATCAATGGCAATGCACCTCCTGGCGATTTTTCCGGAGGAACTGATGCCGCCGCCGCGTATTTTCATTGCGTGAATGATAACGGCGGGATCAATGGTCGCCCGATCAAGTATATCGTTGAAAATGATCAATGGAATCCGGAACTGGCAGCACAAGTGGCTACCAAGCTCGTAAAAGATGATGGCGTCGTGGCACTTGTCGGCAATGGCTCAGTTGTATCCATGGCGGTTAATGCGAAGCTCTATAAGGACGAAGATGTCATGGCAATGGCATCTGCTTGCGCGATTTCGGATTGTTATGAGAATTCCAACATTGTTTCGAGCAACCAGGGACCGCTCCCGTCAGGCATTGGCGCATTGAAGTTTGCAGTGGAAGAACTCGGGACGGAACATGCCGCCTGTATTGGGTTCAACATTCCCAACAATGGGGGATGGGCCTGTGACTGGGCCGGAAAGTACATGGAGTCTGTCGGCAAAAAATCGACTGCCTTATTAATGGATCCGTCTGCGGTTGATTTGAATTCTGTTTATCTGCAGGCGCTGGCGGAAGGTGTGGATACGATCATGCTGATGCTGCCGGCTGGCCCGGCTCTCGGGATTTTAAAAGTGGCTGAAGAACAGGACGGCGGAGATACTTTTAAATGGATTT
The DNA here is from genome assembly GCF_009882915.1 of Sneathiella litorea. GTDB lineage: Bacteria > Pseudomonadota > Alphaproteobacteria > Sneathiellales > Sneathiellaceae > Sneathiella > Sneathiella litorea. Next base: position 1,466,861 of record NZ_WTUW01000002.1, on the reverse strand, counting down.
CTCCGACCCCGCTATACGACCCGACTATTCCCGCGGCGCTCGGGGATTACTGGGACAACAAGCTTTATGTGAATATCGAACTGGGGCCGTTCAATTCAGATGGGCCGGACAATCAAAACTGGATAGCCGTTATGGATAAATACGGCGAGAAGGAGGACAGACGCGATACCTTCTCCCAGTCCGGGTACTTATCCGCAAAGTTTTTTGTTGAAACGCTGCTCAAAATGGATTCTGCCGAGATTAATCGCACGAACGTAACAAAGGCGATTAAGGGGATATCCGGTTTAACGTCCGATTTGCTGTGTGGGCCATACTATGTTGGCGATTTTGATCGGCATATGCCCAATCATGCAGGTCGCATGGTCGTCTATTCGGAGAATGAGTTCAAGGTTGTCAGGGATTGCTACGACATTGACTCAAGCTATCTGGAGCCTATTCGTGAGCAAGAACGTCAGTTGAGGCTTATCCAGTAATCAGACTGCTTGAAATGCCGTTTTTGATTAAGTTCCGGGAACGGCATTCTATCATTTTCTGAAGGCCATTTGTCATGAAAATATATGCTCTATTTTTGATCTCCGGCCTTGCTGTAGGCTCGCTTTATGCCCTTGGGGGTATCGGTCTTGTCGTCCTGCGCCGCGCCACAGGGTTCCTGAACTTCGCGTATGGCGCAATCGCAGCGGCAAGCGCGATGATTTGCTGGCAATTCATTGACTGGGGATTTGCGGGACCAGTGTCATGGCTGATGTCTATACTGACCGGCGTGGCTTTATCCGTATTCTTTGGCCGCTTCTTTGCCTCGGGATTGGCATGGAGGGAACCTGTCGTAAAGGCGGTCGCAACGCTCGGTTTTGCGCTAATTATCCTCGGGTTGATCAGCTTCATTTGGGATGATGCTGCGCGCAAGCTGGTTCTGCCAACAGACAAGATCGGGTTTCGCCTGATGGAGGTTCGGATCACGGTAACGCGTGTTATCGCGTTCGGCGCAAGCCTGTTGATCGCCCTTGGGATGATACTCTATCTGGAAAAAACCAAGACAGGATTGCTCATGCGGGCGCTCGCAAATAATCGCGCCCATTCCGCCTTGATTGGAATACCGATTTTGCGTGTTGAAACGATCGCCTGGGCACTTTCCGGCGCGTTAGCAGGGTTTACGGGGATGATGTTTGGAGATTTGGTGCGTCTGGACCCGACAATCATCACTTTCATGGTCATTCCGGCAATCGCTGCCGCTATTTGCGGTCGCCTTGAATCTCTCTTTCTTACCTTCATTGGCGGACTGTCAATCGGCGTTGCGGAGGCGATGCTCACGCTCGTAAAAACAGCGGCCCCTTTCAGGTCCTTGGTGCCCTTTGTCGTCGCTGTTCTTGTCATTCTCTGGATGCAGCGCAAGCAGCGGCTTGTATTTCAAACGGAGGACTAAGTAGGTATGATCTTACATCTTCGAAGAGAGAGTCGGATGTACGCCACATTTGGTTTTGTGGCGATCTGTATTCTAGTTCTTCCTCTTATTATTGACTCTATCTGGGTAAAAGTGCTGACGTCTGCGGCTATTTTCACACTCGCCGCCTATGGGGTATCGCTACTTTATTCTCATCTTGGTCTCGTTAATCTCTCTCAGGTCGCTTTAGTCGGTGCGGGAGGGTGGATCATGCTGCGGTTGAACTACGCAGCCGATTTTCCTTTCGAGGTGAATTTGCTGATTAGCGCAGTGATAACCGCCTTTATTGGAATGGTTCTTGCCCTGCCGGCCATACGTATGAAAGGGCTATATCTTGCCCTTATCACCCTGATGATTGCAGGCGGTTTCCAGATTATTCTCTCCGCAATTCAATTTCCGAATGGTGGGAGTGGTTTTTTCGGAGTTGCCTTGCAATCTCCCGGTGAGATGCGACGCCCGGTGATCGCAGAGAGTGATACAGCCTACCTGAGATACTCAATTGTTATTGTGGTTTTCGGCATCATGTTAGCAGCGGCACATAAATTTAGCCGGCCCGGGCGGGCATGGGCGATGATAAGAAAATCAGAAGCAAATGCCATGGCAGCCGGTGTGAATGTGACATTCTACAAACTCTGGTGCTTCACCCTATCCGGGTTTTTAGCCGGGACTGCGGGAGGACTTCTCGCGGGCGCCTTGAAAATTCTCGATGCCAAATCCTTTCCTGCGGGGGAGTCGATCTTGTTGTTCGCCCTTGCAATTGTGGGCGGCGTGGGGCATTGGATGGGAGCGGTCATCGCTGGGTTCCTATACAGAGTCCTCCCTGCAATCTTTAACAACATCGGGATCGATGCGGATCTTTCCCTCGTTATTTTTGGCGCCGCATTGCTCCACGCGATCATGACCGCTCCCAACGGAATTGCCGGTCAGATCTCTACTCTATTCCAGGCCTGGGGGCGCCAGAACAAATGATCAAGATTTCTGATTTGACCGTACATTTCGGCGGCGTTGTGGCGCTTGATAACATTACAGTCGATATCCAGGATGATATCGTCGGCGTCATTGGCCCGAACGGGGCCGGAAAAACAACCCTGATCAATGTTTTGTCCGGATTCGTTCTTCCCGATAGCGGAGCCATTGATGTCGAAGGGGTAGACCTGCTCTCGCTGGCCCCGCATAGAAGGGCGCGTTGGGGTCTTGCACGTTCCTTTCAGAAAGTACAAACGGCAGATAATCTGTCGGTTGCGGATAATATTTGGGTATCCCTTGATACCTCTGCCAGCATAGGCATGAGAAAATCCGCCGCACTTAACAGGGTGCTGGAATATGTTGGGTTGGTAGATATGGCGAACGTGCCGGCAGCAATGCTCAATCCGTGCCAACGTCGGATGACGGAACTTGCAAGATGCCTTGTAGCCTCCCCCAGGATCGTACTCCTTGATGAACCGGGAGGTGGGTTGTCCGAATGCGAGGTCGACAGACTTCGCTATGTAATCGGCAATATCAAAGCCAATTTTGGCGCGCAGGTTTTGCTGATTGATCATGATGTTGAACTGATCCGGTCAGTTTGCTCAAAAACAATGGTGTTGGATTTTGGCGAAATCATTGCATACGGTCCGACAGAAACCGTCTTACAGGATGAAAATGTCAAGGCTGCATATTTAGGGACGGAAATAGGTACATGATGAAAGCAGGCGTATTGGATATTTCAGATTTAACCGTACTCACGCCGGAACGGACGGTTCTTGAGGAAATCTCGATGACGGTTGAACCGGGAAAAATTGTTTCGGTACTCGGACCCAATGGCGCGGGTAAGAGCGAATTAGTTCTCGCGATCGCTGGGCAAATGGCAATTGCAGAAGGTTCCGTTAGTATTGGTGGGACAAGTCTGGCTGATAAACGGCCTGAAAAGATAAGGGCTTTGGGGGTGGCAGCTGTTCCGGAGGGACACCAAGTCCTCTCAAAATTGACTGTGCATGACAATCTCCAAGCCGCCGGGTCCATGCATAGCAGGAAAGAGTTGGCCGATGCTGTTGAGGGAGCCTACGCAGTCTTTCCTGAAATCCGACGCCTTGAAAATCAAAGGGCCGGTATGCTCTCAGGGGGTCAGCAGCAAATGGTTGCTCTGGCTCAAGCGATGGTTTGCCAACCCAAAATTTTACTGGTCGATGAGATGTCTCTAGGGCTGGCTCCCATTATCATCGAGAGATTGATGAATGTATTGGTGAAATTGAGAGAAAGGGGTATCGGCATTTTGCTCATAGAGCAATTTACTCATTTGGCACTCGGAATTTCAGATTATTCGTATGTTCTGAACCGAGGGAGAATAGTTTTCTCCGGATATCCAAAGGAACTGAACGAAAATCCGGGGATATTACATGAGGCATATTTGACAGTGTAGCTGCCATTCCCGGTTCTCTGTCCAGATTAAGGCCAGCGGTTTCTCCATCTTTCTTGTTTGGTAACGCAGCGACTTTTCCCATTGTAGTTTGATGCGGTACCTTATTTGCCCGGAGGAGATTATGTATCTCTTCCGGGCTTTTTTTCTGGCATTCAGGCACAAAAAAAGGAAATGTGGTCTGAATAAGGAGTGCAATTTATTGCGGGTTAAAATAAATCTAGTCCCCTATCCATGAGGTCTTCTGGGTCGGGAAAGTCAAAAGAATTGCTGGGCCTGCCTTGATCACTTCGTAGCTTTTTCTTCGCTACTTTTTCAGCCCATTGATAGGCTAACTTATGGATATGTTCGGGATAATCAACAAACGCGCTAAAGTAGTCAGATGCCTTTCGTGGCGCAAAGTCGTAGCTTTCCCCAAGGGTTTCCTTCATATGGCGGATTATTGCGGGGTTCACATCCTTCGGCAAAGCTTTGCTGCTGATTGTTTCCTCAAAATTATCAAAACTTACCGACATGTCCTGAAATATTTCTCGTCCGGCGATATAAAGTGAAAGATATTGCTCTGCATCTCCTTCGGTAATTTCCGTGATCGCGGAGATGTATGCTGCACCTAAACGTCCTACATTGTAGTATGGCTCGAATTTTCTAACCTCTTCATTATATTCCAGCTGGGCAGGATCGATTTTTATCTCGCTTCCAATCTCTATGATGTCGACAAGACTGTGTGAGTTTAAATTCTGGATCGCGTAAAACCTGTCCAGCTCTGCTTGCGGGTTCTCGATTTTAGCTGCCCTTAAATGCTCTAACGCAAAACGGTAGTAGGCTTGGGATTTGACAAGATTTGTAATGGATTCCCGATTGTTTACATCGGTTGCAAAGATGTCTGCCTTCATTCTAAGCGCTTTGGAGACAGGATCAAACGTAGTATCTCCGGTATACTGAACGGCATCTCCCAAACTGACCCCTTTGCCCAGAAGCGCATTGAGCTCAATTGATGTGAGCTTTGTTTGACCATCAACCTTCATGGCCAGTCGTCTGTGGGGGTAAACTGAAAAGCCACTATTTGGGATAAATATATTAAAGATACTATCTTTTTGACTTTCGATTTTAGCGAGCTGAGTTCCCAGCTTACTGGATGCTGCGATAGTTCGCTTTTCAATTTCTGCAACCATGGCTTTATGCCCGCTAGGTGGTGCTTCGCTGGGCTCGATTGTATCCTGAAACATGGATTGTATGTTTTTAAAGGTCAGGGGTTTGGACCCTACGTTGACTTTTACATTGCTCATTTCGCTCAGCTGTACATCGGCTATGGGGATAACATCCGGCTTTCCATAAAAGATTGCGGATACAATAAAGGCATCGAATTGTCGGCCTTTCAAAGTATCGGCGCCGCCTACCCGGTCGAGGTAAGGGGCTTTTTTGATCTTATCTATGGCAGAACCTTCAATCACGAGTTTGCTATTCTTGTTCTTTATGTTCCTATAATCGACGGGGAGATACACAGCGAGTTTTGCGGCAATTAACATCTGTATCAATGAGTGAACCTCTATCGGCGAAGACGTTACGTGGTTCATCATTTCGCCCGCATTGTTCAGCATTTTTCTCTGTAGGCGGGCATGTTTTTCGGTCGGTTGAAATGTGGCAGGGTTGCTGATAGCTCTAAATTGTGCCCGGTGCATCAAATATCCAAGTCGACCATATGCCGTCAGCGGCGCCATTTCTGCGAGTGAGTCTTCATCTTTCAACACGGGTCCGGGCCCCAATTCCATGCCAAACCCAAGGATGCCCGCCAGATATGCCTGACGGGAGGCACCTTCTAATGTTCTTGTCGCGGATAAATCGTCGCTATAGTCATTAATCTTCCTCGCGCGCTGGATATTCCGCTCATACTGTTCTTGCAATAAGGAATAGGTATCCTTCTTGGTTTGAAGATCTCTTGGGTGAACGCCGCAATAAGCAGCAATAGCCCCATCCATAATTGTTTTCCAGGTGTCAAATACATGACCGCCGTCGCCATGTAGAAACAGCGCATGTTGGACTTTCGAACTGCCAGCCAATGGACGGCTTGGAGTCTCTTCATCACCAAGTGTCTGCCTCCACCACGGTCCGTGTGAGTGGCGTGGGGCAATCCATTTGCCCGGGTTTCTGCTGATAACGACAATGGGGGGGATGTCACCCTTCCGGTTTCTTACATATTTTTCTATTGCTGCCTCACTTACTTTATAGCCGAGTGGATGGCTATCCCATTCACTTTCATCAACAGTTTCAAAAAGCCCCATGCTATCCTGAAGCGCTAGAAGCTGATCATAAAGGGATAGCCCTGATCCACCCACAAGCAGGGTTGCATTGCTTTTTAGTTTATTATTTTCATCGGTCAGGCCCTTTTCTTTCAGGAAGGCAGTTACACCCTGGTTTTGTTTGTTCGTTTCCAGTCCGGTATTTCTTTCCGGTGTCTGGTCCGTGGGCGCGAACGTAGGGTCTGACTTACTTTCTTGAGAGTTCTCGACTCTAGGTGAACCAAACATTGGCCCCCAATATGTAAGTTTTTGAACTTCCTCATCTTCTGTCGCACAATGGGTGATGGTGCCAATATTCATACGTACGATATCGGCCGACATTCCGTTTATCCGACCGTCTTCGTCGAAAACGACAATAGGTTTCAAGGGGGTGGAGATATCTATTCCCTTGACCGTGGTGTCAGATAAGATTTGAACCGCATATCCAATGTCGAGATTATTTGCCGTCTCCACCTGGTCATTGAAATGCTCCAAGAGTTCCCTGCCTATTATTCTGCGGGTCACTAATGCGCGATTGAGAGGGGCTTGAAAAATGCGATCTGCTCGTCTGGCTCGTTTGAATGTTGCGAAGGCGACCGGGTTTTCCTTCAGTTCCTTTTCGATGGAATCCTGATTTTTCTCTATGTATTTTATCAGGCGGGACGTGATTTCTCCCTCGGCTCCAGTATTCATCATGGCTGCGCCGAAGCTTTCAGTCCAGGCTACACCACCAGCGATCGATTCTGGTCCCTGTCTTTCGATAACTGTCGTTAGCATATTATAATGGGCGCCAAGAGAACTTAATTCATCGAAGTCTTTTTTATGTTCTTTTAGAAAATCCACCTCAGCATTGAATTGCATCGTACCACGAGGGCCGCCGCCGATACTGATTAAATGACCTGAAGTATTAGAATCGATATACGACTTTAAAAAAGCCGAATATGTTAGCATAGGTGTAAAATAATCAGTCGATTTAAGATTGTTAATTAAAATAGGATCACTATCGGCTTGTTGGCGTAACATTGTCTCGATAATGCCGAAATTGAAAAGACTCTTGATTTGTCGGTGATCAAGGTAATTTTTACGTATAATTTGGTTGAAAGTTGAAAAGTTATCGTTTCGGGAGTCTCGATGTCGATCATGTCTAAAAGATGTAATAGAAGGCAGGTATCGTAATAAATATCTCATTTTATTTTCCTGAATTTAAATAAATTAAGAAATAAAATGACCTGTCGAATTAATATTTGTGAAATAATATTAATTATTTTGATGTATATTTATGTTTAGCGTGAAGGCAACTTGCCGCTTGAGCAAGCTCGATGCAACCAAGGGGCTAACCACTGGCATTCCAGCCAGAGCGTTAGCCGCCGTTGATCTCTTTTCCTATTCGATATTCTGGTTTTCAACTATCGCAAAGCTATTGGTTACGGCAATTCACAATGGATCTCGATGAATTACCCTTAGTGTCTGTGATCTATTCAATCATTCGCGCTTGTTGCTTTTGCAAGATGGTCGTCCAGGGTTTCGTGAAAATGGACGATAGCCTTTTCGTAATGGCCAAAGGTGAAGTGGCTGTTGGCTTTGGATTCTAGTCCTGTGTTGATATAGCGGGCAGCCTCGCGATCTTCTTCAATTCCCGATTCCTTGACAAAACCGGCGTCGCGTTTTGCGATCGCCAGATCAACAAGCTCTCCGTCAGGATCGAGGTTGCGCAATCTGTAAATGATTGTTCGGGTCTCAGTCGGTGAAACCGGCTCCAGCACGATGAGGATCGAATGGCTGGAGAGAACCGATAGATGGGTATTGGGGAACAGCTGAAAAACATCTGTCGTCATACCATTAATGCGCCGCTTCTCGCGTGGCACGTCCCGTAGTTTATTGATCCGGCGGAAGGGGAATATGATTCGGGAGTTTGGGCCGAACGTCTCGACAACATTTATGTTGTCCAGGCCATAGGGGTAAAATGTACGGTTATGAAGGCTCTTGATGTGATACCCTTCCATGGATGTCTCGGCCATCAGCTTCCAGTTGGTTTCATCCGTATATTCCCCGTGATCGAACATGTCCTGCCTAGGGTCAATAATCTCAGGCAGTGCGTCCAACGCACCGTTGGAAATTGGCGCATCCTGGGTTACGAAGACAATGCCGCCGCGCTCCTCCGCGGTGACGGGCACCAGCCCATGCTCTGTCATATCTATACCGGGAAACCCTTCCTGCCCGGGAATATGCTTGAGGTTTCCGTCCAGGCCATAGGTCCATGAATGATAAGGACATACGAAAGCGCGCGCACAGCCAGTCCCATTCGCAACTGCCATACCGCGATGTCGGCAGCTGTTGCGGAAGGCGCGCACCACGCCATCATCCCCGCGGACGGCCACTATCGGTGTGAGGGCGGCAGTTCGTGCGATGAATGATCCTTTTTCGGGCAACGCCGCAGAGGGGCAGAAGGGCACCGGCAGGCGACGGAGTAATTCGATTTCCGCATTGAAGCGTTCCTCCGAGCGATAATTTTCGACAGGTTCCCGCCAGACACGATCACCTACATCGGTTGTTTTTGCGTCTATATGTGAGAAAATTCTGTCGATCACTTCAGTTTCGTTAAGTATTTTGGTCATGCTCTAACTCTTCTTATTATTTGGTTTCAGGATCAATGTTATCCTTCTTGCCCGGTTCTTGTCGAGCCAGTTGATAGCCAGATTAAGGCCCGGGCATCCAGCATAAGGGAAAACTAATGGGTTGCTTTGAGCTAAAGAGCATTATGTTGCACGGTTGAGGGGCCTGCTTACTAATTTCGGAGCCTTACATTTGGGGGTGGAGCAGTCCGATGTGCTAAAATGGCTGCAAGATCTCGGCCTCGAAAAATGTGAAAAGTTATCTTTTGAAAACGGAATAAATATTCGTGCTTTGCCCTACCCAGCCTTGAAAAAGCTGTTTCCAGTATTCTAGTTGCTATGTGAGCCCTAGCCAGGGAGTTTCGCGAGAATGCCGTAGGTTTTTTTTGGGATTGGCCAAAAAAAGGAGGCGCCTGATACGCCGCCTCCTTCTCATGCCTAGTTCTTAAATTTTCTGATTTCTCCTGATTCAAGTCGCTCACTATAGGAATTGAATTCCTTTTTGACTAATCCCATTAGGAAGTACAATCCGATGATATTCACAACGGCCATTGCAAAAATCGCGGCGTCAGAAAAATCTATCACCGGCCCGAGATTAGCGGCAGCACCGATAACGACAAAGATGCAAAAAATGATCTTGAAGACCAGTTCCTTAGATTTTCCTTCGCCGAACAGATATGTCCAGCTTTTCAGGCCATAGTAAGACCATGAAAGCATTGTCGAAAAAGCGAACAAGATCACAGCGATGGCCAGGACATACGGGAACCAGCTAATCGCTGATCCAAAGGCGGCTGATGTCAATTCAACGCCCGTATTGCCGTCTATCGTCGAAATCATTGAACCATCGGTCATATATAGGCCGGTCGCAGGATCAACTATCAATTGGCCTGAAATCGTAATAACCAAAGCGGTCATTGTGCAAATTACGACCGTATCGATAAATGGTTCCAGTAAGGAAACGAACCCCTCGGTGATTGGCTCTTTTGTCCGAACGGCCGAATGCGCAATTGCGGCTGACCCAACACCCGCTTCGTTGGAAAACGCGGCCCGCTTGAAGCCCTGTATCAATGCACCGACAAAGCCGCCGGCAACGCCAAGGCCAGTGAACGCGCCTTCAAAAATCTGGCCAAACGCCCAGCCGATCTTATCGTAATTGATCAATATAATGATGATTGCGGCCGTTACATACAAGATACCCATGAACGGGACGACTTTCTCTGTAACGCGCGCAATTGATTTTAAACCACCGACGATGACGGCGAAGACAACAGCAGCAAAGACAATCCCTGTAATCCACCCCGGATAGTTGCCGACGATTCCGGAAATTTGAGCGTGCGCCTGATTTGCCTGGAACATGTTTCCGCCACCAAGCGCACCAAGTATGCAGAAAATTGAAAATACTATGGCCATAACTTTGCCGCCGGGTATTCCGCGTTCTTTAAATCCCTTGGATAAATAGTACATTGGTCCGCCGGAGACAGTGCCATCTTCATACTCATTACGGTATTTAACGCCAAGTGTGCATTCCGTGAATTTTGATGCCATTCCAAGCAAGCCTGCCAAGATCATCCAGAAGGTTGCTCCTGGGCCGCCAATCCCGACAGCGACGGCAACACCGGCAATATTTCCGAGTCCAACCGTGCCGGAAAGCGCTGTTGCGAGAGCCTGAAAGTGGCTGACCTCGCCGGCATCGTTCGGATCGGAATAGTCACCCTTTACCAGACTGATTGCATGTCCAAAAAATCTGAATTGGACAAATCCGAAATAAATAGTGAATACCGAAGCCGCAATAACAAGCCACATAACTATCCACGGAAAGCTTGTGCCGGGTATTGGTGCAAAAATCAGGCTCACAAAAGGGCCGGTAATATTTGCAAAAATTTCATTGACTTGTTGATCGATTGTTTGCGCCTCCTGCGCAAGAGCACTGTCAATCCAGCCATTAGCTGCGACTAATAACAGCATCGTAAATAAAAACTTTCTCATCATCTCCTCCCCCTCAACCAATCACGGTAACTGGTACTGCAGCATTCATGACCAGATTAGATGTTGAACTTCCAAAGATGCGTCCTGCCAGGCCTCGCCCGGAGGATCGGCCGACGATGATTTGTTCGGCATTTTGTTCCTTGGCGACCGAGTTCAGGATATCCGCAACATGTCCATGCCGAACGATGCCTTTGGCCTTGATCCCCGCCTTTTCCAGCTTTTCAACTGCTGGATTAACAACGCGCTCAAAAGCGGTGGAGATTTCTTGTTCGCGCCGCTTATGGCGTTCGGCATTTTCTTCAGGGGTTTGAAATGAGTATGGTGACCATTCGACGATATAAACAATCAGGAGTTCGCTGTCTTGTATAAGCCCGGCCATTCGTTTGCCGTAGTCAAGTACTCGTTCACCCGATTCATGGCCATCTAAGCCAATAACCAATGTTGTCGTCATATTTTGCCCTCCTCTTTGACACAGAGGAGCCTGAGTCAGCAATATGAAAGAACGCGCTTTCGTAGAACTAAAAAGTTATATGCGCATCTTTTGGTTATTGAATATAATCAGGCCCCCATACCACTATAGGTTAGAAAAATCTAAATTAGAAACAGTAATTATTGATAATCCTTCTGTCTCAATTCCAACGCTATAGGCTCGTCTATAATTGAGGCTGCTATGGAGGTAAGGCGCTGGCGCCACAAAATGATCTGATTGGATTATTTTGATTCAATTGTTGCAGAAGCCTATGTCCATGGATAGTCTAATAGACTGGGACGGTAATAGCCGTTTCTTCAGGGGGGCGTTTTAAAAGTAGGCGACACCTATGACAGACAGACAGGATATACTTAAGGTCATTGAAAATGAATATGACCAATTGAGTCCGCAGCTGCGGTTGGCAGCGCGATTTGCTCTTGACCGCCCGGATCGCATCGCTTTTCACTCCATGCGTGAAGTGGCGGCTCAGGCTGATGTTCTGCCGCCAACAATGTTACGTCTGGCAAAGCGTTTGGGATTTAATACCTTTAATGATTTTCGCGACAGATTTCGCGACCGGATTGCCGCGCCGAGTGGTTCCTATGCAGCGCGAGCTCGACAATTACAAGCGCGCGAGGTTTTTACGGCTGGATCAGGGCTCTTGCAGGAGATATCAGCCGCAGACAGGCGTAATATTGAACAAACCTTTGACCCTATCGAAGATAGCGCCATCATGGCCGCAGCGGAAACATTCATCAACGCGGAAACAGTTAATATTATAGGCCTCAGGAAATGTTTCCCGATAGCTTTTTACTTCCATTATGCAACTCGAGTTTTCTTTCCCAACGCCCGCTTGATTCAAGGTCAGGCAGGTTTGTATGGAGAGGAAATCGCACGTATATCTGAGCGAGATGCGGTCCTTGTCATAGCCTTTGATCCCTATACGAATGAAACGGTAAGGGCGGCCAAGGCGGCTCAATCCGTGGGAGCACAGCTGACTTCTATTACCGATAGTGTCGTATCCCCTCTGGCGATTGGCGCGGATCATCTTTTTCTTGCAGCGAACACAAGCCCGTCATTTTACCGTTCTTTGGTTGGCGCAATGGCTATCGTTCAGGCCCTGGTTGCCGCGATTGTGAGCAAGCTCGGCGAGGAGGCTGTTATTAAGTTGCAGGCGTCAGAGGCGCTTCTCCGTGACAATAACACCTATTGGATAAATGGAGATGCCCGGTGACACATGTTTTCCATCGAAATCCGCAGGTAGAACTTCCCGTGGCGGCAAGAGGAGAGGGGCCTTACATCTATGATGCCGCCGGGAAGCAGTATCTGGACGCCAGCGGTGGTGCGGCTGTTTCCTGTTTGGGGCATAGTAACGCCTATGTCGCTAATGCCATGAAACAGCAGATTGACCAGATATCATTCGCTCACAGCGGATTTTTTACAAATCAGCCCATGGAGGATTTGGCAGATTTTTTGATCGAACGGGCTCCAGGTGATCTGGATCATGTTTATTTCGTGTCGGGAGGGTCGGAAGCCGTGGAGGCGGCATTGAAACTGGCCCGGCAATATTTTCTGGAAAAAGGCGAGGCAAGCCGGACCCGCTTTATATCGCGGCGGCAAAGTTATCACGGTAATACCATTGGAGCGCTGGCGGCAGGTGGAAATCAATGGCGCCGGGAACCCTATGCGCCTTTACTGATGTCGGTTCCCCTCATTTCCCCCTGTTATGAATACCGCGAAAAGCCAACGGGCGAAACAGAATGGGATTTTGGTCAACGGGTCGCAGGGGAGCTTGAAACGGCATTAATTGAGGCCGGACCAGAGAATATTTGCGCCTTTATCTGTGAGCCGGTTGTTGGAGCAACAATGGGAGCCGTACCCGCTGTTGAGGGCTACTTTAAACGCATAAGGGAGATTTGTGACCAATATGGTATCCTGTTTATTGCCGATGAGGTGATGTGCGGCATGGGTCGGACCGGCAGTCTTTTTGCCATTGAGCAGGAGGATGTCGCGCCGGATATTCTGGTGACGGCAAAAGGGCTGGGAGCAGGGTATCAGCCAATTGGTGCAATGCTTGTTTCACAGGAAATTTTCGCAGCGATCGTTAATGGATCGGGCTTTTTTCAGCATGGACATACCTATATGGGGCATCCGGTCAGTTGCGCGGCGGCGCTCGCCGTACAGCAATATATTGAAGAAAATGACCTGCTATCCAATGTTCGTCGTCGTGGCGCACTGTTAGCGGAGGCCTTGACCGCGCGGCTTGGAAATAATCCATTTGTGGGCGATATAAGGGGTCGTGGTCTTTTTCAGGGCGTGGAACTCGTTGCTGATCGCATGACAAAGGAACCTCTGGATCCCAGCCTAAAAATACATGCGAGAATTAAGAGCGCGGCGATGGCTGCTGGGCTTATGTGCTATCCAATGGGAGGAACAATAGATGGGCGGCGCGGTGATCATATTCTGCTGGCGCCACCCTTTATAGTAGAAGAATGGCATATCGAGGAAATCGTTAATAAGCTCGGAACGGTGATTGATAAGATTGTAGGGGAGGCAACCGTTTAGCGTGAGTTGCTCATCCGTCAGCAGCAGGCGTTCTTGCCATGGAAGGAATTTTGAGAGTTTGCTTTGAGAGCAATATGGCGTTAGTTTTTAAAAATTACGTCCCGTGATGCAGGCTTTTGGTAAGATATGAGGGTAAATTTTCTTCAAGGCTGAATTTTATTTTTTGGCGCTTTGCGCTAGGAATTGAGAGGAAAGGCCGACTTTGGGATTGTTTTTCGAAATTGGCATAATTCGTTGCTAGGGGAGATTAAGAAATTGCTAGCAGCATTTTTTACAAGTGAAGGAGGAATATAATGAGAAAGTTTTTTGCCGTAGCGGCGGTGGCGGTTACTGCCATCGGCGGGCTTGGCCTATCGGCTGCGCCAGCGAGTGCAGAAACATTTATTACTATCGGAACTGGCGGGCAGACCGGCGTTTACTATCAGGTTGGTGGCGCAATATGTAAGCTGGTTAATCGCGGGGCCGCGGATCATGATATTAAATGTACCCATACAACAGGGGGCTCCGTAAAAAACATCAATGGCATTCGTGCAGGGGATCTGGACATGGGGGTTGCCCAGTCTGACTGGCAGTATCACGCCTATAACGGCACGGCTCCTAAGCAGTTTCCGGATGGTAAGTTCGAAGAGCTGCGCGCTGTATTCTCGGTTCACCCTGAACCCTTTACAGTGCTGGCTCGCAAGGACTCCGGCATCAAGACTTTTGAAGATCTGAAAGGGAAGCGGGTCAATGTCGGCAACCCTGGTTCGGGTCAGCGCGGCACTATGGAAGTCGTTATGGAGAAAATGGGCTGGGCGATGGACGATTTTGCTCTGGCGTCTGAGCTGAAATCCTCCGAACAGGCTGCCGCTCTTTGCGATAACAAGGTAGATGCAATCGTCTTTACAGTTGGTCATCCTAACGGATCCATCAAGGAGGCCACCACCTCTTGCGATGCAGTGCTTGTGAATGTCAATAATGACGTCATCAAAAAGCTGGTTGCGGATAACGCATTTTATGCAATGGCAACAATTCCTGGCGGAATGTATAATGGTACGGATGAAGATGTCGAAACATTTGGTGTGGGGGCAACATTCGTTTCTTCAACGAGGACCGATCCGGAAGTGGTCTATCAGATTGTGAAGGCGGTTTTTGATGACATTGAACGGTTCAAGAAAATGCATCCTGCGTTTGCAAATCTGGACACAAAGGCAATGATTACGAATAATCTGTCGGCTCCTTTGCATGAAGGGGCTGTTCGATATTACAAGGAACAAGGCTGGATGTAAGGCCATACGGGCAGGCGGGAAGTTATTTTCCGCCTGCCATTTTTTTGCTATTGTGACGTATATGACCTAACTGGGCGAAGATTATGTAGTGGAAGAGGGGGACGCTTTCTATGGGCAGCAACAACGAACAAAAGCCGCTCAGCGCTGAAGAGCTTGAGGATCTGGTTGCTTCGACGGATGTAGGGGGCCGCAATCCTTCCAACCGAAATATTGCTCTGCTTATTGCTGCACTGGCACTGGTTTGGTCGGTATGGCAAGTATGGATCGCCTCGCCAATTCCCTATATTCTGAGTTGGGGTGTTTTTTCAGGCAAGGAGGCCCGCCCTATCCATTTGGCTTTCTCCTTGATCCTGGCATTTCTGGCCTATCCTGCATTCAAAAAATCCCCTCGGGATCATGTGCCCGCTGTCGATTGGTTGCTTGGTATTCTCGGTATTGCCACGACGATGTATCTCGTCTTTTTCGATAGCTCTATCGCGGATAGTCTGTTGGGTTCCCGTCTTTCTGACCGGCCCGGAAATCCGAATATGGTGGATATCATCGTTGCCTGTGTTGGCGTTGTCGTTCTATTGGAGGCAACCAGACGGGCGCTTGGCCCGCCTTTGATGATCGTTGCCATGGTGTTTCTTGGATATACCTTCCTGGGTCCCTATGCGCCTGGGATTCTTGCCTGGAAAGGCGCTAGTTTCGGGGCGGTTGCGGATCATCAGTGGCTTTCTTCAGAAGGTGTTTTCGGCATTGCTCTCGGTGTTTCAACAGGTCTCGTGTTTCTTTTTGTGTTGTTTGGCGCGTTGCTCGATAAGGCAGGTGCAGGAAACTACTTCATTAAGGTCGCCTTTTCCCTCATGGGGCATATGCGGGGTGGTCCTGCAAAGGCGGCTGTCGTCGCCTCTGGTATGACAGGGTTGATATCCGGTTCTTCTATTGCCAATGTGGTCACTACCGGCACCTTCACCATCCCGATGATGAAGCGTGTTGGATTTAGTTCAGAGAAGGCGGGTGCTGTGGAAGTGGCGTCTTCCGTAAATGGCCAGATTATGCCGCCTGTGATGGGCGCCGCGGCCTTCCTGATGGTTGAGTATGTCGATATCAGTTATTTCGAGGTCGTGAAACACGCTTTCGTGCCTGCTATCATCTCTTATATCGCCCTCGTCTATATCGTGCATCTGGAAGCTATGAAGCTAAATATGCAGGGGCTGGATAGGGGGGGTGACGTCAAGCCGATGAAGCTGGCGTTGTTGTCGTTTGGCATTACCCTTGCGACTATCCTCATTCTGGGGGGTGGTATTTATTATCTGTCGGAATTGTTTAATCTGCTGGACAACTCGCTCAACCGACTCATTGCAATCCTGATCCTGATTTTACTTCAGGTTGGTATCTTCAAAGTGGCTGTCGAGAAAGCGGAAGAGGGGACGAAAGCAAAGATTCTCTCTAAAGGGGCGCTGATCCTCTGCAATATAGTGATCGCGAGCTTTGCCATTTTCTTTGCCGTAGATCTATTGCGGCAGCTCGTCGGGCCGACCCTTACGCCTTGGATTGCCGGTGCAGCGGTACTGCTTGTCTATGTTTATCTGGTATCAATTTGCGCCAGGTATCCCGATCTCGTCGTCGATGACCCGAATGCCCCGATTACCGCACTTCCGGAACCAGGGCCGACCGTTATGGTCGGGTTGCACTTTGTTCTGCCGGTTGGTGTTCTGATCTGGTGTCTGATGATTGAACGCTTGTCACCTGAACTTTCCGCTTTCTGGGCTGTTGCGTTGATGATTTTTATCCTTCTTACGCAGCGGCGCCTGTTTGCGTTATTCCGAAAAGAAGCATCTTCGGGGACATTTAGGCGTGGCTTTGACGAATTTATTGAAGGCATGATTGCGGGCGCCCGTAATATGATCGGGATTGGTATAGCAACCGCGTCGGCAGGAATTATCGTCGGTACGGTTTCACAGACCGGTGTCGGGCTGGTTCTCGCGGAACTTGTAGAATTTCTGTCCCAGGGGCAGATTCTTCTGATCCTGATATTTACAGCGGTTTTAAGCCTTATTCTTGGGATGGGGTTGCCAACAACAGCCAACTATATCGTCGTCTCGTCGCTTTTGGCTCCTGTGATCGTGAGTCTGGGACAACAGAGCGGGCTTATAGTTCCTCTTATTGCGGTTCATCTGTTTGTATTCTATTTTGGAATTATGGCCGATGTTACTCCGCCGGTTGGCCTTGCGTCATTCGCGGCTGCGGCAGTTTCAGGCGGTGACCCAATCCGAACAGGTTTTGTGGCCTTCTTCTACTCACTTCGAACAGCGATTTTACCGTTCTTGTTCATCTTCAACACAGATTTGCTGTTGATTGATGTAACACCGATACAGGGATTTGTTGTCTTTGTCGTTGCGACTGCGGCCATACTGTTATTTACGGCGGGAACACAGGGCTATTTTATGACCAAGTCGAGGGTATGGGAGTCGATAGTGCTCATCCTGATCGCTTTTACCTTGTTCCGACCGGGTTTCTGGATGGATATTATCTCTCCTCCGTTTGAGAAAGCGGATCCAGCCGGAATAGTTGAGGCTGTCCAAAATTCACCTGTAGGGTCGGAACTGCGATTTATAGTCCAGGGAATGGACGATGTTGGTGATGAGCTGGTTTTTACAGCCGTAATGCCTATTGGCGATCAAGCGACAGGTGAGGAAAGACTTGAAGCATACGGCCTTGAGATCCTGATTGAAGATACCAAGGTCCTCGTTGATAATGCGATGTTTGACAGTCCTGCACAAGCCGCTGGCCTTGAATTTGATCAGCAGATACTTACTATTCTAGTGCCGGTAAGCCAGCCAACGAAGGAGCTCTTATACATTCCGGCTCTCTTGCTGCTTGGTGGTATTTTCTGGTTGCAACGCCGCCGACAGCAATCCGGTATTTCATCGGCTAGCACAGCGTAAATAAAGGGAGAATAGAATGTTCAAAGATATCTTGCTTGCTGTGGATGTCGAGGATGTGCAGTCATGGCAAAAGCCCATTAAGGTGGCCACGGAATATGCCAAGGCTTTTAACTCCAATTTGCATATCATGACGGTGGTTCCGGATTTTGGCATGAGTATTGTCAGCTCATACTTTCCCAAGGATCATGAAAAAAAGATGGTTGAAAAGGCCAATGAAATGCTCCACACCTTTGTGAAGGAGCATGTTTCTGAAGATATTCATGTCCAGCATATTATCGGTCTTGGATCGATATATGAGGAGATTCTTCGGGTAAGCCGGGAAATTAAATCTGACCTGATTATCATGGGAACGCATCGGCCTAAGTTGCAGGATTATCTGCTGGGTCCCAACGCGGCGCGAGTGACACGCCATGCTACCTGTTCAGTGATGGTGGTGCGGGAATGACTATGCCCGGCCAATGGCATTGAAAAACCCTGACTAGAATTTCTGTTTCCCGTTCAACCGGCACCAAAAGTGGCGCAGGCATCTCCTGCAGACTGATAATGTGTCAACACCTCTGAATGTAAGTATAAATAGTTGCAAGGAATGATGTTGTCGCGTGTAGATCGTCCATATCAGGAATATTTTAAGAGCATCCCGACTACAATCCATAAAAGTAAACATGTTTAAATACAAAGGATTAGGTGTTTTATGCTCAGTATAAATTAGAAATTTCTGTTGTTTATAAAAAAACGCTTGACGATGAAACAAATCGTTTCTAATTATGCGTTTGTTCGGAAGTGTGGCGACAGAATCGACGATTGTCGCGCGACGGCCCCTTCTGACACAGAGAACCATCTTAAGATGAACTCACTTATGTCTGGTCAAGCGGCAAAGGAGGCCGCTAAGCCGCCCAGTCGACGCTTCCTTCAAAGCGCAGACTTTAAATCCCTTCCCCATATTGTTGCAGACAGCACCGCTCTTGCGGAAACGACTGCATTTCCGATATCGGAGCGATCCCGCGTCTTCAAGGACCGGTTCTTCCCTGCCGCGAGCGACGCGGAATGGCTGGACTGGCGCTGGCAGCTCAGAAACCGGATCAGGTCTCTTGCGGGTCTTGAACGGGTGTTTACTCTGACAGCCGATGAGCGGGATGCAGTATCGCGCCAGTCCGGGTCTTTACCGATGGGCATCACCCCTTATTATGCAAGCTTGATGAGTCTGGACAATCCGTCCGAGGGTCTTCGGCGCACGCATATCCCGGTTGGTGATGAGTTCATCAAGATGCCGGGCGAGGCAGACGACCCCCTCGGCGAGGATCACGACGCGGCGGTGCCAGGTCTTGTCCATCGCTATCCAGACAGGGTGCTGTTCCTCGCAACAGGTTTCTGTTCGACTTACTGTCGCTACTGCACAAGATCGCGCATGGTCGGTGAGGCAGGCGGTGAGTATGAATTTTCGAAATCCCAGTGGGAGAAGGCGTTCGACTATATCGCGGCGCATCCTGAAATTCGTGACGTGCTGATTTCCGGTGGTGATCCTCTGACTTTGTCAGACGATCGGCTGGATTATCTGCTGACGCGGCTCCGGGCGATCGAGCATGTGGAATTTATTCGCATCGGCTCAAAGATCCCGGTGGTGATGCCCATGCGGATTACCAAGTCACTAACGGATATGTTGAAAAAGCATCATCCGTTGTGGATGAGCATTCATTTCACTCATCCGGATGAATTGACTCCCGAAGTGACCGAGTCGACTGCGCGGCTTGCCGACGCGGGTATTCCGCTTGGCAGTCAGACGGTTTTGCTGAAAGGTATTAATGACGATATCTCAATCATAAAGCCATTGATGCACGGTTTGCTCAAACGCCGGGTGAAACCTTATTATCTTTATCAATGCGACCCGATTACCGGGTCTTCGCATTTCCGGACCCCGGTAGCAAAGGGTCTTGAAATCATCGAGGGATTGCGTGGTCACACGACGGGCTATGCCATTCCCACATATGTGATTGATGCGCCTGGCGGCGGCGGCAAGATTCCACTGCTTCCTGACTATGTCGTTGGCCGCGATGGTGAAGACCTTATCCTCCGTAACTTCGAGGGCGGGACCTATCGTTACCATGATCCTGGCGGCGTAATCGGGTCTGAACCCTGCCATCAGGAGGCCGCGCAATGAAGCTCGGCCTCGTCTATGATCTGCGGGACGATTATCTCGCCCTTGGCTTCTCGGAAGAGGAGACCGCTGAGTTCGATTCCCGGGCAACTATTGATGCTCTTGAAGGCGCCCTTGGACGTCTCGGATGGGATGTCCATCGGATCGGGCGTGGACAGGAACTCGCCCACCGACTGGTAGGCGGGGAGCGGTTTGATCTTGTCTTTTCCATCGCAGAAGGCCTACACGGGCGGTCTCGCGAGGCGCAGGTTCCGGCGCTTTGCGAGATGTTCGATCAGCCTTATGCCTTTTCCGATCCACTAACCATGGCGGTAACGCTGGACAAGCCGGTCGCAAAGCGTATTGTTCGGGACAGCGGCATTCCGACAGCGGATTTCGTCATTCTCGAGAGGGCAACGAGTGACTTGCCGGATATTGCTTTTCCGGCATTCCTGAAACCGATTGCGGAAGGGACGGGCAAAGGCTGCGGCGGACGTTCCAAGGTATCAAACAAGGTGGAACTGAAACGCGAGGCCGCGCGGTTGATCGAGAAATTCCATCAGCCCGTGATTGCCGAGAGCTATCTCGCTGGACGCGAGTTTACTGTCGGTATCGTCGGTAATGGCGCGAATGCAAAGGTAATCGGGGTGATGGAAATAGCTGTCAAACCCGATGCGGACAGCGGCATCTATAGTTACGAGATTAAGGAAAACTGGGAACCGTTTGTAACGCTTACTATGGTGGATGACGCAGAGGCACAGCTTGCGGGCACATGGGCGATGGCTGCCTATCATGCGCTCGGCTGCCGTGATGCGGCGCGGGTCGATCTTAAATCCGACGGTCATTGCTCGCCGCAGTTTCTCGAAGTGAACCCGATTGCCGGATTGCATCCAACCCATTCGGATTTGCCGATCCTGACAACAAAGGCCGGCTTCAACTATGATTGGCTGATAGGCGAGATCATTGCTTCTGCGTCAGAGCGCTACGGCTTTTCTTTACCAGCAATCGGCGTCCGGGCGGCCTGAGACGTCAATGGCAGACTATATCCCGGTCCTGCATGGCGGCACGGACCTCCGGGCGGACGAGCTCGATACCATTGATAGCGCAAAATGTGTCGCAGCGGCGCTTGAATACCTTGGCTATAGAAGCAATGTCATCGCGCTCGATATCGATTTTGCAATTATTGAAGAACTGACCAAGGAACAGCCTCTCGTGGTTTTCAATCTCGTTGAGAGCATCCGCGGAAACGGGAGCCTTGGCCATCTCGCCTGCGCTCTGCTGGCGCATTTTCACCTTCCCTATACGGGAGCGGGGGAGACAGCCTTTTTCCAGAGCAATTCGAAACGGCTTTCTAAGTCGCTGCTTCGCGCGGCAAATCTACCGACTCCGATGGAATGGGCTGGCGCGGTTCCCGTAGGACAGAAGGTGATTGTCAAATCAGTTAATGAGCATGCGTCTTACGGGATGGACCAAAAGTCAATTGTCGAGGGACCAGAGGCGGCGTGCGAGATTGTGCGCCGCGAGCAACAGTTTGGTGGACGCTTTTTCGCCGAAGCCTATATTCCGGGGCGGGAGTTTAATATTTCACTTTTGGAAACAAAGACGGGACCCCAGGTTCTGCCGATCGCGGAAATGCGTTTTGATGGATTGCCTGAGGGCGTTTATCCGATTGTTGATTATAATGCGAAGTGGGACGAGGAAAGTGATGTCTATCATCACACCCGACGCAGGTTTGGCTTGGAGGATCGAGAGCCGGATCTCGCGGCAGAACTCCGGCGCTTGTGTGTTGATTGCTGGCTTGCCGCGGACCTTAGCGGTTACGCGCGGATCGACTTTCGCGTCGATGCCATGGGCCGGATTTCTATCCTCGAGTATAACGCTAATCCCTGCCTTGCGCGGGATGCAGGTTTCGCGGCGGCTCTCACGGAAGCCAGTATGAGCTATGAAGAAGGTATCCAAATGATTGTCGATGCGGCCCTTGCGAAGGAAGTGAACTGATGTTTCGTATTCGAACCCTTACCGATGCTTCGGCCCCCGCGAACCAGAAGGCCATTGGTGAAATCCAGGCAATTATTCGGGATCAATTCTCCGATATGACGGACAAGGACATCGCCAAGCTGCCGGAACAGATTTCGGATCCGATTACCCACCAGTTCGTCGCCAAGGTCTCCGTCGCAGAGGATGGGCGTGGACGCATTCGCGGCTTCTCGTTGCTGCTTGTCGATCCGCTGCTCAATTTCGGCTATCTGGAGCTGATTGCGACGGCGAAGAGCGGCTCCGGCAGTGGTGTTGGCGCGGCGCTCTATCAACAGATCCAGCAGCGCGCGCGTGAAAAGGGTTTGCGCGGCCTTTATTTTGAATGTTTGCCCGATGATCCGGAGTTGAGCCCCAACCCGGCCATCCGCAAGCAGAACGAGGACCGGCTCCGCTTTTATGAGGGGTTCAACGCCTATCCAATTATGGGGACGGATTACGAGACGCCCGTTACGCCGGGAACGACAGATAGCCCCTATCTGATGTTTGACGGCCTTGGCGAATTCATGGTGCCGCCCGCCGTGACGCTACGCCGGATAGTCCGCGCAATCCTGGAGCGGAAATATGCCGACCTCTGCCCGCCGGAATATGTTCAGCGGGTCGTCGATTCGATTGAGGACAATAAATATGCGATACGGCTGCCGCGTTACGGCAGCACACTGCCCGACGTTAAACAACAAGCTATCGCCGCAAAAATTCCGCTCGTTGTCAATGACCGGCATGATATCCACCATATTCGTGAGCGAGGGTATGTCGAGGCGCCAGTCCGCATCAAATCAATCTTGAAGGAGCTGGAACCGACAGGGCTTTTTACCGTGAGGTCGCCGAAGCATTATGGCGACCGGCATATCAAGGCAGTCCACGATACCCGGCTTGTCGATTATATCGAGCGCGCCTGCGCGGATGCGCCTGAAGGAAAATCGATTTATCCCTATGTCTTCCCGATCCGGAACGCACAGAGAATGCCCAAGGATCGTTCCGTTCTTGCCGGATATTGGTGTATTGATACCTTCACACCGCTCAACCGCAATGCCTTTCCGGCAGCACGGCGGGCTGTTGATTGCACCCTGACGGCGACAGAAGCGGTTCTTGATGGAGCGCGCGCCGCTTATGCACTTGTGCGTCCACCTGGCCATCACGCAGAGAGCCGCGCCTTCGGCGGCTTTTGCTATTTCAACAATGCTGCGATATCGGCGCAATATCTCTCCCGGTATGGAAGGGTGGCTGTGCTTGATGTCGATTACCATCATGGGAATGGCACACAGGACATTTTCTATGAACGCGGCGATGTTCTGACTGTCTCGATCCATGGCGATCCATCCTTCGCCTATCCGTATTTTACCGGATTTCGCAATGAAACCGGGCGAGGGGCAGGAGCAGGCTGTAATCTTAATATTCCGTTGCCGGAGACAATTATGGCCGATGTCCATCGCGAGGCCCTAAAGAAAGCCTTTGCCCGTATCAAGGATCATGCACCGGCCTATTTGGTGGTCGCGCTAGGTCTGGATGCGGCCAAGGGGGATCCGACAGGTACCTGGCCGTATCGCGCTGCCGACTTCTTCAAGATGGGGGCATTGATCGCCGGAATAGGCCTGCCGACGGTGTTCGTGCAAGAGGGCGGTTATCGCGTGCGCAATCTCGGTGTCAATGCCCGGCGCTTTTTTGAAGGGGTGGCAAGTGTTGCCAAAACACCAGACTTGACCTGGGAACTGAAACGTAAAGGCGGCCTAGGCAAGAATGAGCCGATGAAATGGCGCTCGTCGGTTGTCCCCTCCGATGTAGCTGAAATACGCCGGATCGTTATGGCAACCAACGCTTTTTCTGGCGAGGAAATTGATATCGCGGCGGAGCTGGCGGAAGAACGTATCACCAAGGGCCGGATCACCGGCTATGAGTTTATCCTTGCAACACAAAATGGGAAACTCGCTGGCTATGCCTGCTATGGCAAGACACCGGGGAGCGAGCAGGCTTATGATCTCTATTGGCTCGCCGTCGATCCGGACCGACAGCGTAGCGGTCTCGGGCACCAAATTCTGGAGCGGACCGAGGCAGCCATCCGCAAAGCAGGCGGTGCGTTCATGATCGCGGAAACCTCGTCAACGGTTGCTTATGACAAGGCACGTGCATTTTACGAACGGGTCGGGTTCGAGAAGCTGGTTGAAATCAAAGATTTCTATCGGCCCGGAGACAACAAGGTCATTTACCGGAAAAGTTGTCCGTCTCAATCCTAATTGGACAGGCACTGACTTCCAGAGGACACAATAGCCGTCGATTAATACCCGTGATCCCACGAATATCAGCCTAAAAATTGCACACCATGATGCATCAGGAAACGCCGGCCAAGGAATCTCTGGATCGTGTCTATGCGCTGAATGACAATAACCCGGTGATGTATCTATATCAGGTTGACCCCGATACACACGCGATGGAGAAATAGGCACAAACGGCCTTGGCACTTAATCCAAAGGACCCGTTGGCGTGGGTATTCCATTTCATAATCGAGACGGCGCGCTGGATGCGGGACCTTGAAAATCTGGTGAAAATCGGACTGCCCCGGGAGTAAGGGACGGGGAACTTACCTTTTAGCCCAGCCATTCCTGTTCTCGCATTTACCCATTGACTATCTAGCATACTGCGCTTATCTGTCGACTTATGATAACGCATGCAGATCATTTTCGGTTTATTCTTCTGAACCGCCCCTTTCCCCGGGCGGTTTAGGCGCACCTGCGCCTGCCAAACCTCTCGGGGCGTCCCAATATAATTAAGTTGACTTTGCCAGCGAAAAAACGCCCGGAGTCGGGACATGTCTATATTTCTTAATCTTTAGTGTCAGTAAGCTTTGGATGACGATGAGTACGGAACAGTTTGTCTGAGCAACCGGCTTAAAATCACTCCATTTCTCCTTGTATTCGAGAATTTCCTAATACTGGGCTTTTGGCTTTAAAAAATTGCAGGTTGTGAAAAACGGGCACTGCCTGTCACTAAACTAATTCCCACATTTTTCATCCACTTAAAGAAATTGGAGGTTCGTATGGTTACCGCTTCATCCCAACTCCCTATCTCTACACGTCGACCAAAAATTGTCATCAGTGCCGCGTCACTGCCTCGTCTGGAGGCGTTGGCTGAAAGATTCTTGGAGCGCGATCCAGCTATGGCCGGCCGCCTTCTGGACGAACTTGCCAGAGCACGTATCGTTGATCAACATAAGATGCCTGCCAATGTTGCGGCGATTGGTAATGTTGTGACCTACCGGGACAGAACAACCGGGGAGGAACGAACTGTGACGCTTGTCTTCCCAGGCGAGGCGGATATCGCGCACCAGAAGGTATCGATAATGACACCTATTGGTATCGCGTTGATCGGTTTGAAAGAGGGCGCTAGCTTTTATTGGGACACACGCGAAGGTGAACGGCGGATGTTGACTCTTGTCCGGGTAGCGTCCGCTGTTTCTGCAGGTGTCCCGCAGGGCGAGAGCTAGGCGATTATACTAAA
This sequence comes from Sneathiella litorea, assembly GCF_009882915.1. Taxonomy (GTDB): domain Bacteria; phylum Pseudomonadota; class Alphaproteobacteria; order Sneathiellales; family Sneathiellaceae; genus Sneathiella; species Sneathiella litorea. Next base: position 1,441,265 of record NZ_WTUW01000002.1, on the reverse strand, counting down.
CCAGATTTGTAGCAGGTGACTGTCGGCGCTGTCTGACGATTGCCGTTTTGCGGTCGGCGTGCGCTAAACTTGATTGTTGTTCTTGCGATCCGTAGAGCTAAGGTAGGTTAGGACTTGCGCTCTGGCTGAGGCTGGTTAAAGGGCAACAAAATTTCTGACATGAGGAGACCTGGCTTGATTACGACGACGGTTGCAGATTATTTGTGGCGAAATATTAGTAACCTTGGGGTTAAGACAGTATTTGGGTTGCCCGGAATTACTACTTTACCGGCTATGGAGGCTATGCGCCAACTTGGTGCGCCGGAATTCGTTGTAACACGGCATGAGCAATGTGCTGGACATATGGCGGATGCAACCGCGCGGCTTGGGGCGAAGCTCGGAGTATTGCTGGTTGATCTTGGTCCTGGCTTGGCAAATACGCTGACTTCCGCACTTGCTGCGAGTCGGGATTCTTCACCTTTGTTAATTTTAGCGGGACAAGAACATCAGTCGTTAATAGGGCGAGAGGTTTGGCATGAGATGCCGGAAATTACGGTGTTCTCTCCAATGTTAAAATTCTGCGAACGTGTGGAGAGTGCCGAGGCATTTCCACGCCTTCTTGATCAAGCCCTTAGGTTTGCAATGTCAGGCCGTAAGGGGCCGGTGTTGTTGAGTGTCCCTAAGAATATCTGGGAGCAGGAAGTTAGATCGCCCCTCAAACCCTTTGCCGCCGGCTTTTTGCCAAGCCCGGGAGAGGCAGCAATGGTTAAGACCGTGAGTCTGTTGCGGAAATCGAGGCGACCTGTTGTTGTCGCAGGTGGCGGGGGTCGAAATCCGGAAGCCAGTAAAGCTATTCGGGCGATGTGCGAGCGTTGGAACCTTCCTGTCGTTACATCTCCAAACGGGCGCGGGGCGCTGTCGGAAGAGCATCCATTGTGTTTAGGTCATGCGGGTCGATTTGGTCAGGTCCACGCCAGTAGAACATTGGCCGAGGCGGACCTCATTTTGTCATTGGGGTGTCGGCTGGATGATTTAACAACACATAACTGGTCTTTATTGAACCCGGACCAAACCGTTATCCAAGTAGATATAGAGGCGACCATGATTGCCCAAAACTGGCCTGTGGATCTTGCGATCGTAAGTGATGCCGGGGCTTTTGCCAAGAAGCTGGAGGAGGGGTTCGAGGCGCCGCTAACAGCATTCTGGGATCTACGCTCAAGGTCTGCTGATCGCCGTAAGGAACGAAACAAGTTCTACGCTATTGATGATGAGGTTGCGGTCAAGCCGCAAGCCGTTATGAAAGCGCTAGAGACTTTTGTGGGTGATGATCACACAGTGGTGATGGGGGGTGGGCGGTTTCAGCAATTTGCTGGAGAGTGGCTTGTTCGTCGATCGGAAAATTTCTTTTATGCAGCGAATTCCGGTACAGTCGGGTTCGCACTTTCTGCAGCTATTGGTGCGGCAATTACGTCTCCGGAACGCCAGGTTATCTGTGTCCTGGGCGACGGCGATTTCACTATGCATTGCCAGGAGTTGGAAACTGCGGTGAGGACAAAGGCCAATGTCAAAATCGTAATTCTGAATGATTTCGCATACGGGGCCATGAAAGCACGGCAGGTCTTCAGCTATGGAACGGAGTATGGTAACGCTGATTTTGCGGCCTTGGCCAAGTCATTTGGCGCAGAAGGGCGTAGAATCTCTAAAGGCAATGATATCAAAGAAACTGTGCGCTGGTTGCTTGAAACAAGCGGACCGGCCCTGATTGACGTTCATATAGATCTGACAGAAAATCGTTCGCTTCTTTATGGACATGATATTGGCCAAAAGGAACCAGCATCAGTTACTAAAACTTAACGTACCGTAGTCAACTTTTCCTCTGCGAATGTAAGAAACTCTTTGGCAGCAACCGGCAACAAGCGTTCGGAAAGAATGCAGAGGTCAATTGTACCGCCTGTGAGGGTCTTGGAGTGGATAGGACGCGCTATCAGCTCTCCGCTATCCAGTTCCTTTTTGACCGCATAGGTATGTAAAAGCGATATCCCGTCGCCATTTTTGGCGAATGCCCGCAGCGCCTCGATCGAGTTGGTTTCAAGGGCAGGCACCAAAGGAACTTTTGTTTCCCTGCAAGCCTGATCGAGCAGGTTACGAATGCCGAAAGTTGTGATTGGTATGGCGACCGGCCCTTTCAGGACACGCTGCAGATCGAATTGTTCTACACTACTAAGCTCATAGTCTGGCGCCATAATTGCCATTACCGGATCATTAATCCGCATCCGGTATTCAATTTTATCCAACGCAGGCGCATTGAAAGCCAAGCCGATATCTGCCGTTCCGGCCAGTAATTGCGTTGTAACATCGGCCGCACTTGCAACAAGAAGCTGGAAATTAACTTCTGGAAAAGTCTGTCTAAAATTTGAAACAAGGGGGGAGAGGAACGAGCCGATCATGCCTTCAATGGCGGCAATTCTCACGGTCCCGCGTTTCATATTCCTCAGCTGTTGAATTTCTGACCCGAGTCGGCGAAGAGCCAGCAGACTATCAACAACATATGCACTATATATTTCACCTGCCGCTGTAAGCTTCATCCCCCGCGGTAGGCGTTCAAACAATACCTCATCAACTTCAGATTCCAGTTTGGATATTTGTCGGCTTATAGCGGATGAGGCAACATTCAGATTCTCGCCTGCCTCACGAATTGATCCGGTTCTAGCTACTTCGTGGAAGTACCTTAGAACGGTAAGGTGTTGGGCGTCTCTCGCCTTGGGCATGAGTGAAGGTAGTTCTTGAATCATGGATAATACTTAAACCCATTTTTTTCAGTCATTTAAAATGCAAATGTTTCTATTGTTGCCGATTTAGCAATGCATCGTTCCATATTATGCGCTTGTTGGCAAGGCAATATATGTGATTGTATGCTTCAAATACTTTCAAGGTGACCTCAAAACTAGGACGGTTTGCATGCAGTCTTCTTCGGACTTTTTAATATTCGACAATGTAACAAAGGTTTTTGAAAGTCCTGATGGCGGCCAGGTAACAGCAATTGATAATTTCTCTCTGAATGTATCAGACGGTGAATTTATTACGATAGTGGGGCCATCCGGATGTGGTAAATCAACCTTGCTCAATCTTGTGGTTGGCTTAGATAAGCCATCTTCTGGCCAGATTTTGATAAATGGGAAGCCGGCCTGGCAACAGCTTCGAAATATCGGTTACGTTACTCAGGAAGATAATCTCTATCCTTGGCGTACATTACGGGAAAATGTTGAGTTTCCTCTCGAAATCAGGGGAATGTCAAAATCGGAACGCCGAAAGCGAAGCGCGGAGTTGCTGGAAAAGGTAGGGCTTGCCGGATTTGAAAACCGGTATGGACACCAATTATCCGGCGGTATGCGTCAACGTGGCAATATTGTGCGTGCATTATCGTTTGATCCGGGTTTGATCATCATGGATGAGCCGTTTGGTCCTCTTGATGCCCAGACGCGAATTGTTCTTCAGCAGCAGTTACTGGACTTGTGGTTACAGGACAAGAAGACGGTCATTTTTATTACCCATGACTTGCAGGAAGCTATTGCGCTGGGTGATCGGGTTGTGGTGATGACCGCACGCCCGGGCCGTATCCGATCTGTGTATGACATCAAACTAACTCGCCCCAGGGATCTACACCATCTTCATGATGATCCAGAATTTCGGAATGCATTGTCGGATCTGTGGGATGAATTGGCGGATGAGGTTTCGGCTGCCAACGCAATGGGGAGAAAATAAATGTCTGAAACCAGCAAACCTACTCAACAACCTCAACCTGTCGCTAAGCCGAAACGGTCAGTTAATACTACATTGATCTGGCAACTTGTAATCTTGGTCGTCCTGCTCGGATCATGGGAAGTCATGTCTGGGCGATTGTTCGATTCCTTTTGGGTATCCAAGCCGAGCCTGATTGTCAGCTACATCTATAACTGGGTCCTTAATGGCGATTTCATGAGGCACCTGACTGCGACAATGACAGAGATTATCGTTGGTTATTCCCTTGGGGCTGGTCTGGGCCTCGCGCTCGGGTTGCCAATTGGTCGCATGGAAAGAACGGCGAAAATTCTCGACCCGTTCCTTCTTGCCCTAAATGGCATTCCGCGTGTCGCTTTGGCGCCTTTGTTTGTGATTTGGTTCGGCATTGGCATTACCCCCAAAATTGTCCTCGTCTTCACACTGGTGTTTTTCGTCGTGTTTTATAATTCTTATGCCGGTGTAAGATCTGTTGAAAGACGGTATGTCGATCTTGCCTGGGTAATGGGAGCGCGGTCTTTCAGGCTGTTTTCAAAAGTGATTTTGCCTGCGGCCATGCCTTATATCATTCTGGGGCTGAAACTCTCTATTCCCTATGCTGTTATCGGAGCAATTATTGGAGAGTTTATCGCCTCCAGCGAAGGGCTTGGATATAAGATCCAATTAGAAACAAGCATTTATAACACAACTGGAACCATGGGCGGCATTATCGTTCTGATGATCCTTGTTGTGCTGTTGAATTCCATTCTGGCCTGGATTGAACGCCGCGCCCTGGCTTGGCGGCCACCGTCTCGCTCCAGCGATGCGGGCGGTCAAGGCCTTTGAGTTGCACATAGATAGTATTCAGAAAATTTAGAAATCAGTATTTGGACCCAACTTATATCATACTTAGGAGAGTAATATGACGCAGATAAAAGGCATACCACGTAGGTCATTTCTGGCAGGAACCGCAGCAACTCTTGCGCTCGCGGGGGCTGTTGGGTTCAATAGGACAGCATTCGCGGCTTCCTCCCTTCAGAAAATTACTGTAACCCAAGCCGTTACATCCCTGGCATTTATTCAGAATTACCTGGCGTCAGAACTTGGCTATTTCAAGGATGAAGGCCTTGATGTTGAAATCGTTGTAACACGCGGCGGTGGCCCTGACGTGCAGGCTGTTATCTCTGGCGATGCCGCCTTCACGGTCAATGATGGTGCGCAGGTACTGCCAGCGGTAGCCCGCGGGTTGGACCTCAAGTGTATCATGGCGACATTGGACAAGAATATCATCAATGTCTCGATGGTTAAGGAAACGGCGGATCGTCTTAATCTAACGCCGGAAAGCCCGATCGAGCAGAAGCTGGCCGCTCTTAAAGGTCTCAAAATTGGCGTCACGCGCCCGGGATCTCTGACCTGGCAGCTTGCGCGGTTTAATCTTTTAAAAGCTGGGCTTAATCCTGATACCGATGCGACGATTGTTGGTGTGGGTGGCGGACCGGCTGTTGCTGCTGCACTCGATAATAAGGATGTAGATGTTATCTATATTTCTGTTCCATTGGGCGAGCGGGTGGTCAACTCCGGTAATGCGATTACCCTTATCGACAACTCAAATGGTCAGGATCCGAATTTGCCTTCCTTTATGATGGAAGGACTTTGGGCCACGCCGGAGTATATGGCGTCCAATCCTGAAACCTGTAAAGCCATGGTGAGCGCGCTCAGCAAAGCCTCCAAGTTTATTCTGGAGAATGACGCAAAAACAATCAGCGAACCCTTAAAGCCAGTGTTTGGCGCATTGGGCGATGATGTTTTGCAAATTGGTGCCGGTATGGTCAAAGCTGCGGTTTCTTCATCCGGAGAATTTTCACAGGAAACTCTCGATGTAACGCAGAATGTTCTGACTTCGAATAAGTCGATTGAACGGACCATGACCCTTAACGAAGTATTTGATGGGCAGTTCCTGACATCATGATTAACTCTCGGCGGATAGGCCTGATCGGATATGGCGCAATATCAAAAGTTGTTATGGATGTTGTTTGCCAGAATTCTCGTAATACAAAAGTTGCCGCTGTATTGATCAGGCCTGGCGCCACCGTTACAAAAGACCTGCCGTCAGACTGTCAGGTAGTGAATAGGGTTGAAGATCTTATCGCTCTGGCACCTGACGGCATTTATGAATGCGCGGGGCATGAGGCTGTGCGCCAATATGGCGCTGCGATTCTCGCTGCCGGGGTTGCTTTTTCCATTGTCTCTGTAGGTGTACTTGCGGATACTCAATTGCGCACAGCACTTATTGAAAATGCAGCCAAGGGGAATGCCAGGATTTCAATTGTTGCTGGCGCTATTGCGGGGGTAGAAGCCCTATCAGCGGCGCGGTATTCCGGGCTTGCGAGCGTTGAGCACACAGTCGTTAAGCCACCACAAGCTTGGAAAGGTACGCCGGGCGAAGACCTGGTGAAGAACAGTGCGCAAAACGAACCGTTAGTTCTATATGAAGGGACAGCCGAGGACGCCGTTAAGCAATATCCAAAAAATGCAAATGTGATTGCCACAATTGCGTTGGCGGGGCTTGGTTTTGAAAGCACCAAGGCAATTCTGATTTCTGATCCGACGACCTCATCGAATTTTCACTACCTTAAGGCCGTAGGTGATTTTGGAAGCTTGTCTGTCAAAATTGCTGGCAACTCATTACCTGAAAACCCAAAGACTTCTATGCTGGCAGCCTATAGTGTCGCCAGATCAATTATACTTCGTAGCGGCGAAATCATAATCTGATGAAAAGAGGGCATTTGTGACGCGGCACAAGGGCGGTTTAGCCCATATGCGTGTCAAAAATGCCCCCAAGCGATTTACGCTATTCCCAATCTAGCTCTATTTAACAAGTCGAACGTCACCAAGGTAAGTCTTGAGTTTGTTGTTCTTAAACTCTGGTCAGTCTGTCGCCGTATCAGCCATTGCTGGATAATCGACATATCCTTTCGGTCCGCGACTATAAAAGGTCGCGCGGTTGTATGGATTTAAGGGAGCGTCCAGTCTTAGTCGTTCGGGCAGGTCTGGATTGGAAATGAAGAGACGGCCGAACGCAATCGCATCCGCATCACCACTTGCAATCATGATGTTGGCGCTTTCCCTGTTAAAATTACCAGCAGCGATCAGGGTCCCATGCCAGAAGGGGCGGAACAGCTGTGCTGCCGATGGCACATCCTTATGATCCACATCGCGTTGACCCGCACCGCTGGCGCGGGGCTCAATCAGATGTAAATACGCTAAGCCGAGCTTATCAAGTTCGCTGATGAGGTGGGAATAGAGCGGCATTGGTTCGTCCTCGCCACTGTCGTTTGCAATACCAAAGGGCGACAAGCGAATACCAACGTGACTTGATCCCCAAACTGCAGCAATAGCTTTCGTTACCTCCAACACCAAGCGGCAGCGATTTTCAATTGAACCACCGTATATGTCCGTACGCTTGTTTGTTCGCGCCTGGAGAAATTGTTCCAGCAGATAGCCGTTGGCTGAGTGGATTTCGACACCATCAAAACCGGCCTTCTTTGCGCAGTTGGCAGCGTGGGTGTAGCGTTCGATTAAGTCTGGAATTTCCTCCGTTTCCAGAGCCCGAGGTGTCGGGCAGGGAACGCGTTTGAAATCAGGCGTAGTGACATCAACATTTGCCGGAACCGCGGACGGCGCAATTGGTAGCTCTCCATTAGGTTGATAGGACGGATGTGACAGCCGGCCCATATGCCAGAGCTGCAAGTAGATTTTTCCACCCTTTGCATGAACTGCCTCGGTTACCAGCTTCCAGCCCGCAATCTGCTCTGCCGAATGAATGCCGGGTGTGCAGGGGGCGCCTTGTCCATCCTCTGAAACCTGAGATGCTTCGGCAATGATTAATCCTCCGGGAGTTGCACGCTGGGCATAATATTGCGCCATCATTTCATTAGCGATATTGCCGGGAACAGTGGCGCGCATTCGTGTGAGAGGTGCCATGATCACCCGGTTAGATAAGTGCAGGCCACCAATTTCAATCGGTGTGAATAATTTGGTTGTTGTCATCAGAGGATAATACTCTACTAATTTGTGGAACCCGGTTTACAGTCTAATAGGCCCGCGCCTTTAAAACTAGCACGGACTGTACATTGTAAATGTGAGTATAGTCATGGGTGCTGTCATTTAAACCCCCTTTAATTTTGTAAGGAGCAAGAGAATGTCGCAAACGCAGCACCGATATACGAATATTATCAGCCGATATTATGAAGGCTGTTCTACAGCAGATTTCGACATGATGATGTCCACTTTTGACCCGGATATTGTGCATTATTTCGTCGATCACAGCCCGGTATTTGGAGCTGCGGCATTGGCAAACTACTGGTTGAAGGTTGGTCCGAAAACAAAGGCGTCATGGATTCTGGACCATATTATCGTGCAGGAACCGGAGGCTGTGATCGAATGGAGTATGCCCTGGACACCCCCGCTTGATCAAAAGCGCCAGCTGTTACGTGGTACGGAATGGTATATATTCAAAGAAGACAAGATATCAGAGATCCGTAGTTATCATAATAATCACTACTTGCAAGATCCAAAGAACCGGGAGCTTTGGGATTTTCCATATGAGGAACGCGGTTATCTACCGTGATAGCGGTTGACAGACAGTAGCGAACAATCGCAGCATTAAGAACATTCAACTAATCCCAAATAAGGATCAATAATATGTCGGGAACCGACCAAGAGCTGTTTAACTTAGCTATGTCTGAAGAGGCACGGCCCTTACTTTATGCCGTGCAAAAACATATTCAGGAAAATGTTGCCCCAATTACCGAAGAATTTTACGCCCTGAATGAAGGCAAAGAGGACCGTTGGAGCTGGCATCCGCGTCAGCTTGAACTGCTTGAAGGCGCTAAGACAAAAGCCAAGGAATCGGGATTGTGGAATTTCTTCCTGCCGGACGCAGAAACTGGCGCAGGCTTAAGTAATCTAGACTATGCTTACATTGCATCGGAGCTTGGTAAGTATAGCCTTGCCTCTGAAACCCTGAACTGCAGCGCACCCGATACTGGTAATATGGAGGTATTGGAGCGGGTCGGAACACCGGAGCAGAAAGAAAAGTGGTTGAAGCCGTTGCTGAACGGAGAAATCCGGTCGGCATATGCGATGACGGAACCGGGAGAGGCGTCTTCTGATGCAAAAAATATCAGTACCACGGCGCATCTGGAAAATGGCGAATGGGTCATTAATGGCGAGAAATATTACATCTCAGGTGCCGGGGATCCCCGTTGTAAAATCATGATCACCATGGTGAAGACGAGCCCGGATGCCCCAGCGTCAAAGCAGCAGTCTCAAATTCTGGTACCGATCGATACTCCCGGCGTTGAGATAATCGAGGGAATGCAGGTATTCGGAGAAGATCATGCGCCACGTGGTCATATGCATCTCAAATTCAATAACGTGCGTGTCCCGGAAGAGAATATGCTTTTGGGTGAAGGACGTGGTTTTGAAATCTCTCAAGTAAGGCTCGGACCTGGACGCATTCATCATTGCATGCGGTCAATTGGCCAGGCGGAGAAAGCGCTGGAATTGATGATTAAGCGCGCTGGCAGCCGGACAGCGTTCGGTAAAACCATACTGAAGCTTGGCAAGAACCTGGAAGTTATTTCACGTGCGCGCATTGAAATTGACGCCATGCGCCTGATGGTGCTGCAGGCGGCGAAAGCGATGGATGTTCTTGGTAACCGGGAAGCGCGGGTCTATGTCAGCGCAGTCAAGGCAATGGTGCCGGAGAAAGTGTGTCTAATTATTGATCAGGCGATCCAGATGCATGGCGCAACGGGACTGTCACATTGGACGCCCCTTGCCGGTATGTATGCAAATCAACGCCACCTCCGCTTCGCTGATGGGCCGGACGAAGTGCATCATATGGTAGTCGGTCGGGCCGAGGCGCAAAAGCACGGTGCATGGTAGAGCCTGAGAGCCAAGGAACAATCGTTCAAGATTTGATTGTTGAAGAATTCATGGTTCCTGCCGGGGACCATGAATTGCGCATTTTCCTGCGGAATAAGCGGCGGGAAAATGCCGTTTTGGGTCGGCCGGAACGTACTTTACTGTTTGTACATGGGGCAACATATCCTTCGTCAGTGACGTTTGATTTCGTTGCGGGCGGTTACTCCTGGATGGATACGCTGGCCGAGACCGGGTTCGATTGCTGGCTTCTGGATATCCGGGGTTATGGTCGATCTGATCGACCGGCGGAGATGGAGCAGGCTGCGGAAGCCAACGGGCCGATTGTCCATACGGACGTAGCCATAGCGGATCTTGGTACGGTGATTGAGTATATATTGGCTAAACGCGGTTTGGAAAAACTGCAGCTGCTGGGATACTCATGGGGAACCTTAATCGCTGGCGCATACACGGCTAAAAATAACGCTAAAGTCGAACGACTGGCTCTTTATGGGACAAGCATGCTGAATTCAGGTGCGTCCCTCATTGGAAATGAGAGGCCAACGACGGCCTATCGGTATGTGGATGCCCAATCCATTAAAGCCCGATGGGAGCATGGGCTAAACCCACAGGAGATAGAGGACATTATCGACCCCGATTGGCAGCAGCAGTGGCTAGATGAGGCGGTTGCCAGTGATCCCAAATCAGGTGAGCATAACCCGCCAATGCTTCGTGCGCCGACCGGCGTCGTGGATGACAAGATATGCCGTTGGTCGCAAGGTGTTTTCCAATATGACCCGACTGAGGTCAGGGTTCCGACGTTGGTAATTGTAGGCGAGAGGGATATCGAAACGACAGCCGATGGAGCGTTGGCGCTTTATCATAAACTGATCAATGCTCCCCATCGCCGCTATACGATTATTGGAAAAGCAACGCATTCTGCATTGCTTGAACGGCGGAGGGATCAGCTTTTCAGGGCAACACAGTCCTTCCTTGAAGAGGAATTTTAAAGTAAAGACACTGTACTGCCCGCAAGGATGCCTTGCGGTAACTAAACAAGAAAAAATAAGAGAAAATATAATGGACTTCGATACAATTGTGCGCGGAAGGCGCTCTATCCGCGGCTATAAACCGGACCCAATCCCAAAAAGCGTTCTTAAGGAAATAATTGATATTGCGGCGCGCGCGCCATCTTCCATGAATACGCAACCATGGCATCTGCATGTAATCAGTGGCGAACCATTGGATCGTATCCGTGCGGGGAATACAGAGCGGAACCTTGCTGGGGTTCCTTCATCCAGAGAGTTTCGAGTTGAAGATAAATATGAGGGCGTTCATCGCGATCGTCAGGTGAAAGTGGCCGTTCAGCTTTTTGAGGCCATGGGAATTGAACGGCATGATGCCGAGCGGCGTCAGGAATGGGTCCTTCGGGGCTTTCGTCAGTTCGACGCGCCCGTCTCGGTTATCGTTGCCTATGATAAAGAACTACAAGGGGATATCCGTCATTTTGATCTTGGGGCTATAACCTACGGGCTGGTGCTTGCTGCTTGGAGCCGGGGTATTGGTGCCGTCATCAACAGTCAGGGGATCATGCAATCTCCTGTCGTGCGGGAGCATGCGGGCATTCCTGAAAATCACGTGATCCAGACCGCTGTTGCCATGGGCTATCCTGACGATAGCTTTCCGGCAAATGCGGTTGTTTCTACCCGCAGACCGGTTGAGGAAGTTGTAACCTTTATCGGGTTTGATGATTGAATGTAGCTACTTCTTTCCTGCCATTGATGTGGATAGACCGTAGCGGATAAATTATCTTATAATGCGCGTAAACATAATCAGGTGAATAATACGGGAACAACCCATGGGGCCGATTTCAAATAGCTATATTTCACAGCGTATTAAGCTTCATTACGTGGATTGGGGAAATCCGGACGCCCCGCCGTTATTGCTTATTCATGGCGGTCGTGACCATTGCCGGAATTGGGACTGGGTGGCAGAAGAACTGCGTCACGACTGGCATATTATTGCACCTGACCTGCGGGGGCACGGGGATAGTGGCTGGTCCACGGACGGCAACTACAACGTCCAGAACTATGTTTATGATATCGCGCAGCTCATCCATCAAAAGGAATTGAGCCCCGTAACGATTGTTTCCCATTCCCTTGGTGGCAGTATTGCGCTCCGCTATACGGGGCTGTATCCAGAGAATGTAAGAAAGGTTGTTGCGATCGAGGGGCTAGGGTCGTCTCCCAAAATGATCAAGGAAGCTCAGGCTGTGCCGATGGCCAGACGCTGGCGTGACTGGATAGATAAAAAGCGCGCAGCAAGTGGCCGTACACATCGTCGATATGAAAAATTTGAGGATGCCCTTGGGCGTATGAAGGCCGAAAACAAACATCTTTCCGATGAGCAGGCACTGCATCTGACAATCCACGCCGTCAACCAGAATGAAGATGGTACTTTCAGCTGGAAGTTTGATAACTATATGCGTGTTTGGGGACCGTCTGATATCAGCCAAGAGGATATCCAGGCATTATGGAGCGACATTACCTGCCCGACAATGCTTTGTTATGGCAATGACAGCTGGGCTTCAAATCCGGTTGACGATGGACGTATAGAACATTTTAAGAATGCGATTGTGAAGAATTATGAAAATGCGGGTCACTGGCTGCATCATGACCAGTTTGACAGGTTTATTGCGGACCTAAGAGATTTTTTGTGATGGTTGCCGTACTGGTCCGATATTAGTGCTTTGCTCTGTAGTATCGCATTGGTTTGTTTGCGCCGCTGTACCCGGTTTGCGACACCCCACTGTATTTAAAAATTACAATAGATTTTGGTGGCGCGTATCTATTTTGTGCTAACCATGCCAATATCTTTACATTGCGCCTAACAGACAGTAGAAACCTTGCGACTTGTTCGATGCCGCAAACCGGATGTTCGGTTCCTGCCTCTCGAAAATTATGCGACTATTATGAGCGCAAAAAATTACAATTTGAAAGCAATTAGATGACCGGTATTGAAGATGTTACGCCCCCTCTCGCTATGGCGTTGGATGAGCGTGGATATACTGTCTTAACCCCTGTTCAAACTGCCATGCTCAACCCCGATTTGAAAAACAGGGATGCGCTTGTCTCCGCTCAGACCGGGTCTGGTAAAACGGTGGCCTTTGGATTGGCAATGGCGACAACGTTGTTGGAGGGAAATGACCGCTTTACGTCAAAGGATGTTCCCGTTGCCTTGATCATTGCGCCGACTCGTGAATTGGCGCTGCAGGTTAAAAGCGAAATTGATTGGCTGTATGCCAAAACAGGTGCTTCCGTGGTGTCTTGCGTTGGCGGTATGGATGCACGAAATGAACGAAGAAACCTGGACCGCGGCGCACATATTGTTGTTGGAACGCCAGGCCGGCTGCGCGATCATATAGAGCGTGGCGCATTTAATACAAGCGGACTTAAATGCGTAGTCTTGGACGAAGCTGACGAGATGCTGGATATGGGATTCCGAGAGGATCTGGAATATATTCTGGATACATCTCCTGTTGAGCGCCGGACAATGTTATTTTCAGCAACAGTACCGCGAATGATTGCCAGTTTGGCAAAGCGGTACCAACGCGATGCTGTCCGTATCAGTACCGCTGCAGAAGAAAAGCAGCATCAAGATATTGAATATAAAGCTTTAACTGTTGCGCCCAATGATCGTCAGAATGCGATTGTTAACATTCTGAGGTTTCAGGATGCGAAAAATGCCATTGTTTTCTGTGGCACCAGGGTGGCTGTTACTCAACTTGCCAGCCGGTTGAATAACCGGGGTTTCTCTGTTGTCGCTCTGTCAGGTGAATTAAGCCAGAATGAACGTAGCCATGCTCTGCAGGCAATGCGGGATGGTCGTGCACAGGTTTGCGTGGCCACCGATGTCGCTGCGCGCGGAATTGATTTGCCTAATCTGGAACTGGTTATACATGCTGATTTACCGCGGGGTGCAGAGTCTTTACTGCATCGCAGTGGTCGAACCGGGCGTGCAGGCCGCAAGGGCGTCAGCGCCCTAATTGTCCCTTATAACTGGCGAAAAAGAACGGAACGGCTGCTGCATTCGGCCAAGGTAAAGGCCGTTTGGGAAAGACCTCCTTCATTAGAAGATGTGATCGCCCGTGATCAGGAGCGGTTCTTGAGCGACCCATGTTTGACGGAGCCGATAAAAGACGACGAGAAGGCGATTGTCAAAGAGTTGTTGGAAAATCATTCAGCCGATCAGATCGCCGCGGCGCTGGTCCGTATTCACCATACATCAAAGCCAGCCGCGGAAGAATTGTTGGATCAGGGATCCTCAGATTCTGGTCAACCCAAAAGAGAGCGGCAGGATTTCTCAAACGGCGTATGGTTTGAATTGTCCGTCGGGCGCAAACATACGGCAGAACCGCGTTGGTTATTACCGATGTTGTGTCGCGCCGGGCATATTACGAAAAATGAAATCGGTCCGATTAGAATTCAAGAGGAAAAGACTTTTGTTGAGTTGGATGGTGGATGCGTTGACGCCTTCCTGAAGGCTCTTGGGCCGAGCCGTAAAATGGAAAAAACGGTTGAAGTTACGCGTTTGGACCGAAAGCCCGATATCGGTGGGGGGCGCGATAGCCGCCCACGAAGAAATGATCGTAAACCCCGGCGGGATGAAACGGCTGGTTCCGATAATAAATCCAAACCGAGAAAAAGATTTGACGGCGAGAATGCCCATAAAAAGCCGTATAAGAAAGCTGACAAACGAGAAGATCGTAGTTTGGCAGAAACCCGTAAACGGGATAACCCTGTCCAGAAAGACCATGTTACGAATCAGCAGGATGAGGCAGCGCATGCGTATAACAAGCGTTTTGGTGACGTAGAAAACCCAACAGAGCGCTTTAAGAAGAAACGATTCAAAGCTGGATTGAGCGAGGAAGCGCAAGGTAAAGATAAGGCGACGAAATCCGCGCCCAAGAAACCGTCTCATTCCTCAGACGATGACCGACCGGTTAGCAAATTCAATCGAAAGCCAAAAGAAAAGAAGCTTAAGCCTAAAAAGAACGTGAACTCCAAGGATGGCGCAATTAAAGACGGGTTCAGGGCAAACAAGCTTAAAAAAGCAAAACCCGAAAAGTGATCGTTAACGACTGGGGAACTATAGATAAAAGAGTTCCTCCGTCGTACTTTTTATCTTTTCCGCTTTTTACCAAGATGTTTCCCTGTCCAACGTGCGGGAGCTTGTGAGAGATCATCTGAAAATCGCCGCAATTCTTTTGGAATGTTCCTTGCTCCCGCCCTATAGTGCGTCGATACAGGCGGTAACAGGTTTGTCGGCTTTCAATTTCACGCATATGATTGAGATGGCCCATAAAGCAACGTCCGTCCACCTATAGTTCATAAACAAAATAAGTGACGGTACGACGATGCAGAAATTTACAACCAGACCAGAAATACGCGGTACTTTCGGGGTTGTAACATCGACCCACTGGATCGCGTCAGCAGTTGGTATGTCAATATTGGAGCGGGGTGGTAATGCCTTTGACGCTGCTGTTGCAACAGGGTTTGTGTTGCAGGTTGTCGAACCTCATCTGAATGGTCCGGGGGGAGATCTACCGGTCTTGTTCCATTCTGTTCGCGACAACGCGCCTGGCGTTCTTTGCGCTCAGGGGAGTGCGCCTTCGTCAGCGACCATTGAGGAAATGCGTGCGCGCGGAATAAATGACTTGATACCCGCATCTGGCTTGCTCGCAACCGTCGTGCCGGGCGCTTTCGACGGTTGGCTCTTGCTATTACGTGACTATGGAACGATGGAGGTTGCGGATGTTATCGAGCCGGCAATCAACTATTGTTTAAATGGCCACCCGATGCTTCCATCTGTCGCAAGCACGATTGCCGACTTGCAGACATTTTTTGAACACCAATGGCCATCATCTGCGCAAGTTTGGTGCCCTGAAGGGGCGTGCCCTCAAGAAGGTGCTTTGTTCTGCAATCCAGATCTTGGCCGAACATACCAACGGCTTGTCGATGCTGCAAAGGGCGATACACGCGAGATCCGCATTGACGCAGTTCGTGCGACCTGGCGCGAAGGATTTGTCGCAGAGAAAATCGGTGAATATTTAGCCACCGCAAATGTGATGGATGCGTCCGGCCAAAAAAATTCAGCTCTCTTGACGAGATCAGATATTGAAGGCTGGAGTGCTCAGTTCGAAAAGCCGACGTCTATTACGTATCATGGGTGGGAACTCTTTAAAACCGGCCCTTGGGGACAAGGTCCGGTCCTGCTTCAAGCCTTGCAGATTCTCAAAAACTTTGACCTCGCGGCAATGGACCCGTTTGGGACTGAATTTACGCATATCGTGATCGAGGCCATCAAGCTGGCTTGGGCCGATCGGGAAGCCTATTATGGTGATCCGAAATATTATGACATTCCATTGGAAACACTCCTTAGTGAGGAATACGGGCGTGATCGAGCCACATTGATATCCGACAAGGCGTCCCTGGAAACGCGCCCCGGCCGAATTGCAGGCCATGAGCACCTCGCGGATGCGGCTGTTTTTCGCGTGAATCGTCGTACGGAGGTGGCTGGAAATGCCGCGACGGGGGAGCCAACAATGGCTCACCTGACCGATGTGAAGGGCGACACAGTCCATCTTGATATCATTGATCGCTGGGGAAATCTGGTCTCTGCTACGCCATCGGGAGGCTGGCTCCAGTCAAGTCCAGTCATCCCGGGACTCGGGTTTCCGCTTAACTCGCGTGCACAGATGTTTTGGCTTGAAGAGGGTCTGGCATCGAGCTTGACGCCTGGTGCACGACCGCGAACAACGCTAACCCCTACCATTGCATATCAGAATGGTCGCCCCTCACTCGCCTTTGGGACACCGGGCGGCGATCAGCAGGATCAATGGCAGCTAATCTGGTTTTTACGATTGGTTCACTACGGGCTGGATCTGCAGGAAGGGATCGATGCCCCACTGTTCCATTCAATGCATTTTCAGGGCTCATTCTATCCGCGCAATGCGAACCCGGGGAAGATGATGATTGAAGAGACAATCGGTGAAGAGGTTATTGCTGCGTTGCGTGAACGTGGACATGAGATAGTCATCGCAGCGCCCAATACGGTAGGGCGCCTGACGGCTGCAAGGCGTCATCCCGATGGACAGATGCAGGCTGCGGCGACTCCGCGCTTAATGCAGGCATATGCCATTGGTCGATGAACGCGTAACGACGCTGCTTTCAGGTTGACTAGACATTGAATGCTGGAACTGGAAAGGTTGATTTTAGTCAATTATAAAGTCGGTCATTTCGTCTATAATAACTATGTAATGTATGCGGTAAATTAATTAGATTTTCCGCTACCTCTTGCCGAGGTCATCAAATCGAGATGTAAGGAGCAATGGTTATGAGCATGAAAGAAGCCTATGTGAAAAAACTGCAGGCACAGTTAGACGAATGGAATGCAGAGATCGACAAGCTCAAAGCTAAGGCCGACAGTGCCCAGGCGGACGCTAAGGTTGCGTATGATACGCAAATTAATAAGGTTAAGGCAGAGCAGGTTGAGGCTCAGAAGAAATTGAATGAACTCCAGCAAGCGAGCGAGACAGCTTGGGAGGACCTCAAGACGGGGATCGAAATTGCGTGGGACAACTTAGAAAGCGCGACAAAGAAGGCGTGGTCTCGTTTCGACTAAGATAAAAGGGTAAATTGGTAGGCTAACATTCAGAGCAGGCACTCGCATGAAACGCAGGGGGGCTGCCCTGTGTTTAAATTGCGGAACATCGTCTTTTGCAAATATATTTAGATCCTTTATGCTTTTTACGCGGATGCTAAATTTAGACACGCCGCCAGACTGAACCTTGGCAAGCGTATTACTCGAGAGAGGGAGCCGTTATGAAAGTTGGATTTATTGGCCTCGGAAATGTTGGTAGTAAGCTTGCCGGAAGTTTGTTGCGAAACGGGCATGATCTGACTGTTTTCGACTTAGACAAGGATGTCGCACAGCCTTTTCTTGATAAAGGTGCAGATTGGGCGGAGACCCCCAAAATGATGGCCGAGGCCGTCGATATGGTTTTTACATGTTTACCTTCCCCCGCGGCCTGTTCAGAAGTCATGGAAGCAGCGAATGGTGTTATCGCGGGTTTGGGACCGAATAAGTTCTGGATTGAAATGAGCACGACGGACGCAAATGAAATTCGTCGTATTTCCGAACTGGTCATCGGTAAAGGCGCCATTGCCTTGGAGGCACCTGTTTCGGGTGGATGCCATCGGGCCGCGACCGGGAATATTTCCATTTTTGTTGGCGCTGAGCGATCGGCATTCGAGAAGGTTCTTCCGGTACTAACGACGTTGGGAAGGCGAATTCTTCACACGGGGCCTATCGGAACGGCCTCCGTTTTGAAAGTTCTGACAAATTATCTCGCAACAGCCAATCTTTGTTCTCTCGCAGAAGCGTTGACGGTTGCCAAGAAGACAGGCATGGATCTCAACACGACCTATGAGGCAATCCGGATTTCCTCTGGAAATTCATTCGTTCATGAAACGGAATCCCAGGTTATCCTCAATGGCAGTCGGGACATCAGCTTTACGATGGACCTTGTAATAAAGGACGTTGGATTGTTTGACGAAATTGCCAAAGACCATGGGGTTCCTTTGGAAATCTCTCCCATGATACTGGACATATTCAAGGACGGGCAGAAGAGATATGGGCCGCGAGAACTGTCCCCAAATATCATCCGGCGGCTGGAAGATGCCTGTGGTGTTCAGGTGCTGGCACCGGGATTCCCGGCTGAAATGGTCGATGATGAACCGGAGGAAAAAGGCGCGGAAGTCTTCCCCAAGGGAGCGGAAGTTGGTCGCTTGTGATGCAAGAAAGTTCTGACAAATTGCAGCATCGTGACTGGCTGAGAAGATCAGAATCTCTGAATATTGAAGGCCGGTTGTTTATCAATGGTTCCTATGTGGAAGCAAAAAGCGGCGCACGCTTTGAAAGTCTTAATCCAGCAACGGGCGAGGTTTTGGCTGCAGTTGCGCGGGGTGGGGCGGCAGATATAGATCTTGCCGTCGCTTCGGCAAAGGAAGCCTGGCGAGACGGGCGCTGGCGGTTTATGGCCCCGAGAGATCGAATGAATGTTCTATTCCGCTTTGCTGATCTTATCGAGCAGCGTAGTGAAGATCTTGCCTTGTTGGACACTCTGGACATGGGCAAACCGATTACGGACTCACTGACGATTGATCTGCCAGAAGTGATTGTAACATTTCGGTATTTTGCTGAATGTATCGATAAGCTCGAAGGGTTGGTGACGAATTCGGAAACCAATGCCTTGCATATGATTATGAAAGAACCGCTTGGGGTGGTTGGCGCCATTTCACCATGGAATTACCCCTTGCTAATGGCTGTCTGGAAGGTGGCGCCGGCTTTGGCGGCGGGCAATTGTGTTGTGCTTAAACCTTCGGAGAAGGCCCCTTTGAGCTGCTTGCTGCTGGCGGAGCTTTTTATGGAAGTTGGCGGTCCTGCTGGTGTATTCAATGTCGTTAACGGGTTTGGGGACGAAGCAGGAAAGGCGCTGGCCCTGCATCCCGATGTTGCAAAAATTACCTTTACCGGGTCTACCGAGGTTGGCAAGCAGATCATGATTTATGCAGGTCAATCGAACATGAAGCGCGTTGCGCTCGAGACAGGTGGCAAAAGTCCGCAAATATTCATGGCGGATATAGATGATCTAGATCAAGCCGTGGATTACGCTTTTGCGGGGATTTTTGATAACGCGGGCCAGGTGTGTAATGCGGGGTCCCGTTTGCTGGTACATCAGAATATCCATGATGCCTTTGTTGAGAGTTTCGCTAAAAGAAGTCAGGCGGTATATCAGCCCGGCGATCCACTGGACCCCGATACAACGCTCGGCCCTGTTGTCACGAAGGAGCATCAGCAGAATATACTGAGAAAGATTGCGCTGGGTCGCGAGGAGGGGGCAAAAATCGTTTTCGGTGGCGGCGCGGCCGAGACATTTGAACCCGGTGCCTATGTGAAGCCGACCCTGTTCTCGGGCGTCGAAAATCACATGACTTTGGCCCGCGAGGAGATATTTGGTCCCGTTGCATCGGTCATCCCGGTGAAGGATGAGCAAGGGGCAATAGATATCGCGAACGACTCCCCCTACGGACTTGCGGCAAGCGTCTGGACGAAAGATTTAAAAACTGCCATGCGGATGGTAAAGAATATTGAGGCCGGGGTAATATGGGTCAACTGTTTTGGGGATGGAGACATGACCCAGCCATTTGGGGGTTATAAACAGTCAGGGAACAGTCGGGACAAATCAATGGAAAGCTTGCTGGGCTATACTCAGAGTAAATCTGCCTGGTTTAAACTGGAGTGAGGGTCAAACTCGTATAATTTAAGAAGCCAGTCTTTAATTTATTGGTGGCCCTTAATGCCAATTTGTTCAAGATAATCCTTTAGGCAATTGTGCAAACGGGATGCGGGCCAATCCGGCTTATCTACAAGTCCGCGAATGATCAGGCCATTTACCTGTGCTGTGATAGACTGGCTTATGCTCTCGAGGTCCTTTGGCGCGGGCATTTTAGTCCGCTGATAATGGCGAATGAGTTCCTGCGAAACAATATTCTGCCATCGGTGATGAAATTCGAGTTGCATCTCCGCGACCCGGGGTTCCGCGATAGATCGACTCCAGAAGGCTAACCACACAGTCATCGCAACGCGGCTTTCGTCGGTGGTGGGTAGCGCTTTGGAAATAATGTCAAGAAAGCTGTAGTTGTCCCCCTTCTTCACGCGTTCCATATTCGCAAACATCGTGTCATATGCCATTTCCAATGCCGCCATCAGGATCGCATCCTTATCGGAAAAATAATGGGTCACGGCCCCTGTGGTCACCCCGGCGAGGCGCGCGATATCCACAAGTTTGGTCGCTTCCAAACCGCGCTCGGCAATTACTTTCATTGCCGTAGCACCAATTGTTTTTCGTCTTTGATCGTGATCCACTATTTTTGGCATGGACGAGCTATAACATTTTTATTATATAATGGTGATTATAAAAAATCAGGAGAGATGATATGGCTCTTGTCTCGTTGATGCAAAATGGCTTGCTTGTTCCGTTCGGCAGTGAGTTGGCGTATTTCAACTACTTCTGGTTACGGGATAATTGCCCGAGTTCCTGGGACACTGTTACCCAAGAACGTATTTTTGACATTCTTGCAGAGGCTGACGACTTGAATGCCGCCGCCGCCGAAGTAAGGGGTAACTATCTCTGGATTGCTTGGCGAAATGGGCATGAAAGCCAGTATGATTTATGCTGGCTGGAACAGTGGCATAAAGAAGAAAGTCGCATTGATGTGGCTATTCGCAATCGCCGTCCTTGGTACAGCAATCACTATGAGAGTATGGCGCGCTTTGATTTTAACGCCTTGCTGGACCGTCCAGCAGAGGTTCTCGATTGGGCGGAAGCGCTGCTGGATGATGGCATTGCTTTGGTGAGTGGCATGCCCAATACCGATGAGGCGCTTCAGCTATTATGTGAATTTCTGGGTATTGTGCGTCCAACTTATTCCGGTAACGCCTTTGATGTCAGAATGAAGATAGATCCTGTTAATCTCGCTTATACAAACAAGGCACTTGAATTGCATACGGATGAAGCGGCGGAGGAATTTCCGCCTGGCATTCAGTTTCTGCATTGCCGCGCGAATGAAGTGGCTGGCGGTAATAGTTTGTTTGTCGATGCGATGGCGGTCGCCAATGAACTAAAGAAGGCCTATCCCGAGTATTTTAAGATATTGTCGGAGTATAAGGTTCCCTTCCGTTACACAACACATTCCCAGGATGTTCGTGCAAAGCAACATATTATTGAAATTGATGAGAATAACGGCGAAGTGAGTGGAATCAATTTCAGCCAGCATCTGGCGGACATCTTTGATTTTCCGCAGCATGAAATGGATGTATTCTATCCAGCCTTTCGCAAATTTGGGAAAATGATGCAGGACCCTCGGTTTTTGATGACCTTCCGTTTAAATGCCGGTGAATGCATTGTCTTCGATAATCATCGTGTGGCCCACGGTCGCACCTCCTTTGAGGAGGGGAGCGGATTGAGACATTTACGCGGTTGTTATATTGACAGGGGAGATCTGCGTAGTACATATCGTGTTCTCAAGGCCAGATATCCAAATGGTGGACGAAACATATGACATCGGCGCAGAATGAACGTCAATTGCGAGTAGATCTCGCCGCTGCCTTCCGGATTCTTCATAAGCTTGATATGCATGAATCAGTTGCCAATCACTTAAGTGCGGCAGTTTCCGAGGATGGCCGGCAATTCCTAATGAACCGGCGCTGGATACATTTCTCGAATGTCACCGCGAGTAATCTTCAGCTTCTTGATGTTGAGGATGAGAGTATTTTGCATAGCGATAATGCTCCCGATATTTCGGCCTGGCATATTCATAGCAGTATCCACAGGAATTGTCCCGGCGCCCGCGTGATCCTGCATGCGCATCCGGCTTATGCCACCGCTCTTTCAACTCTAAAAGATCCCCGTATATTACCAATCGACAACAATACGTCGCGTTTCTACGAACGCATTGCTTACGACCTCAACTTTGGCGGAATTGCAAACAATGAAGACGAAGGGGAGAGGATCGCCGAGAGCCTTCAGGGGAAATCGGTTCTTATGATGGGAAATCATGGCGTAACCGTCGTTGGAGAAACTGTCGCGGAAGCATTCGAGGATCTTTACTATCTCGAAAAAGCCTGCAAAACCATGATCCTGGCCTATTCCTCGGGGCAACCGCTGAATATTCTATCCCATGAATTGGCCTGTGAAATCGCGAAAGGTTGGGATGATTTCCTTGGAGCTTCCTTCGCACATTTTGAGCAGTTGAAGTCAGAATTGGACGCGACTGATCCATCCTATCTTAATTAACCTCTATACGATTGTTTATTTCTGGGTGCCGCTAGAGTTCGAAGCTATTATGGCGTAACAAAGTCACCCTATAAGCAATGTGGGAAAAGACTGGTACCAGAGAATAGATTTTAGGCAACCGTTCGAACTGCACTCGCAATCGAACTAATGCAAATGCTAATTTCCCGGACAATTTCAAAGACTCGGTAAATGCAAATTCTGTTAATTGTTCCGCATCTCCAAGCGACTGATTTTAGCCGTCTGGAGATGCGGATTCAGGTTAGGCCAGATCGAAACGGTCCGCGTTCATGACCTTGGTCCATGCCGCGGCAAAGTCGTTTACGAACTTTTCTTTACTGTCATCCTGAGCATAAACTTCTGCATATGATCGCAGGATCGAGTTTGACCCCATGACGAGATCCATACGCGTTGCTGTCCATTTCAGCTCATCAGTTTTGCGATCGCGGATCTCATAGAGACCATTCCCAACAGATTTCCATTTATTGTTCATATCGGTCAGGTTGACGAAGAAGTCGGTCGTGAGAGTGCCTTCGTGATCAGTCAACACACCATGTTTGGTGTTGTCGTGGTTGGCACCGAGAACACGCATTCCACCGACAAGAACGGTCATCTCGGGGGCGGTCAGCCCCATGAGCTGTGAACGGTCAAGCATGAGCTCTTCGGCGCTAACGGCATAGTCCTTCTTGAGCCAGTTGCGATATCCATCTGCGACGGGTTCCAGGTCGTTAAAGGACTCGATGTCGGTCATCTCATCGGTTGCATCCCCGCGACCCGGCGCGAAGGGCAGAGTGATCTCAAAGCCTGCGGCCTTGGCGGCCTGTTCAACGGCAACATTGCCAGCAAGAACAATAATGTCCGCAACGCTTGCACTCGTATCGGCCGCGATACCCTCAAGCACAGCGAGAACCTTGGCAAGACGTTTCGGCTCGTTGGCTTCCCAGTCTTTCTGCGGTGCAAGACGGATGCGCGCCCCATTTGCGCCTCCCCGCTTGTCAGAGCTACGGAACGTACGGGCGCTATCCCAGGCAGTCGTGATCATTTCGCTTGACGTTAGGCCGCTGTCAGCAATGCGCGTTTTGACGGCATCCGTATTATAGTCAGTGTTGCCCGCGGGTATTGGATCCTGCCAGATCAGATCTTCCTTAGGAACGTCAGGGCCGATGTAGCGTGATTTCGGGCCCATATCACGGTGTGTGAGCTTAAACCATGCCCGCGCAAAAACTTCCGACAGTTTTTCTGGGTTATTGTAGTAATGCTCAGATATTTTCCGGTATTTTGGATCCTTGATCATGGCCATGTCAGCATCGGTCATGATCGGATTGAGCCGGATAGAGGGGTCCTCGACATCGACAGGTTTATCTTCCTCCTTGATGTTGATGGGCTCCCATTGCGAAGCGCCTGCCGGACTCTTCTTCAATTCCCAGTCATAATTGAAGAGAAGATAGAAGTAGCCATTGTCCCACTTGGTTGGATGGGTTGTCCATGCGCCTTCGAGACCGCTTGAAACGGTGTCACGGCCCTTGCCCGAACCGGTCGGATTGCGCCAGCCTAACCCTTGCTCTTCGACATCGGCCGCTTCAGGTTCTGGGCCCAGCAGGCTCGCATCGCCATTCCCATGACATTTCCCGACAGTATGGCCACCAGCAGTCAAGGCGACAGTTTCTTCGTCGTTCATCGCCATGCGCTTGAATGTCTCACGTATGTCCGCTGCCGTCTTGAGTGGATCGGACTTGCCGTCGACACCTTCTGGATTGACGTAGATCAAACCCATTTGCACGGCAGCGAGCGGGTTTTCCAATGTTTCGCGGTCGTCACTGTCATAGCGTCCAGTGCTTTCGGCCAGCCATTCCTTTTCCGCTCCCCAATATGTATCGATTTCTGGATGCCAGATGTCTTCACGGCCGAAAGCGAAGCCGAAAGTCTTCAGGCCCATGGACTCATAGGCGATGTTGCCGGCGAGGATGATCAGGTCAGCCCAGCTGATCTTGTTGCCATATTTCTTCTTGATCGGCCAGAGCAGGCGGCGCGCCTTGTCAAGGCTGACATTATCGGGCCAGGAATTGAGGGGTGCGAAACGCTGATTGCCGGAGCCGCCACCACCGCGGCCATCGGCAGAGCGATAAGAGCCTGCCGAGTGCCAGGCCATCCGGATCATCAAACCGCCATAATGTCCCCAGTCTGCAGGCCACCATTCCTGACTGTCGGTCATCAGGGCGTGAAGGTCTTTCTTAAGTGCTTTCACGTTTAGTTTTTTGAGCTCATTGCGATAACTAAAGTCCTTTCCCAGCGGATTGGTTTTCGCGTCGTGCTGATGAAGGATGTCAAAGTTCAGAGACTTGGGCCACCACTCCATGTTCGCCCTACCAGTTGATGTAGCGCCACCGTGGATCACCGGACATTTGCCGGCTGTGTTTTCGGGATTTCTGTCCATATTACTTTCCATTCATAAACTGGTTTGGATAAGGTTTCGTTAGAATTCTTATATAGGGCCATTGAACGGGCTTTTATTAAGTTTAAATCATTTTAAACAAAGCAATAGTGATCAGAGCGGAATGAATGGTAGTTGATATAACGACGCGCGCCTAATGTTTAGCGAGGATGCTTATCATCGTTTTCATCCTGCGTGTCCCATATTGACGTCCCGTCCTCCTCGCTGGACTTTGAGAATTCTTCCTTGAAGGCAGAGCCTTCCCAGTCAAAGCTGAAGAACGCGGACTTGATCTTCTCTTGCAATTCCGGTTTCAGGTTAGGAGGGAGGAAGCTGGAAGAAATTTTGTATTTTCTTGAAGGAAAAGGGATGTAGGTTGGCGCAGCTGACTTACTTGACGCCTGCATCATGGGCATGGGCCTCGCCTAGCTGCAGGAGTGGCGCTGCGTCGATGTCCGACGCATCCAGCATCGCGGCCACCCGCTGAAGGGACGCAATCATCATTGATTTTTCCCAAGCCGCTAAAGGTTCAAACTCTTCGGCAAAACGCTCATGCAAAGCTTCGGGGGCCTGAGCTAATACCTCCAGCCCGCGTTCTGTGAGACTCACAAAGACTTTACGTTTGTCGGTAACGCCCTTCTTTCGAAGAACAAAGCCCATCGCTTCAAGTCGGCTTACAATCATGGTCACTGTTGCCTGTGCCATATGCACCTGAGCTGTAATTTCGCCAACTGTAAGTTCGGGTGATTCTTCTAGCGCCTGCAGGACAATCAATTGTGATGTCTTCAATCCTGTTGCAATTCGCAGTGCTTTCCCGTGCAATTCCGTCGCCCGCAATATTTTGCGAATAGAGACAAGTGCTTCGTTGAGTTGATCCATGCCCGTTATCCTGTACGGCAGTTTGGCGCTAAAAGGAAAGGTACATAGCCCAAAATTGCTGAAACATCTTCCATAAATTGTGCAGTAACGAAATTTCAATCAAATATCAATGTATTTTAATTACTCTCTAGCGGCAAGATATGGCCAATATAGTAGCGTTAGGCATATGAGATAAAAATATATTATTAAAATTTGGTGACTTACTTGACATTGGCGGCATGGCTGTTTATGTCATACGCAAGAAAATTATATCGATTATTGATATATTAATAAGAGGGAAGTTCAGTACAATGAGTGCAACGAAAGATCGTGACCCGGAAATTATTCTCAGGCGCCCGTCTCCAGAAGACGGAATTGCCATTAATGAACTGGTAGAGAAGTGCAAGCCACTCGACGAAAATTCGGTTTACTGCAACCTGCTTCAATGCTCTCATTTCAGTGAAACCAGCTCGCTTGCGGAGATCAATGGTGAAGTGGCTGGCTTTGTATCCGGCTATATGATCCCGGAAGACGAAGAAAGCCTGTTCGTCTGGCAAGTCGCAGTAGCGCCTGAAGCAAGGGGGCTTTCTTTAGGCAAGCGGATGATTTTCGATATCCTGCATCGCTCCTCTGCGAAGAAGGTAAAATATATTAAGACGACGATAACACCGGACAATAAGGCCTCCCACGGAGTCTTTAACTCAATAGCCCGGGAAATGGGCGCAGACGTCGATCGAGATGTCTTGTTCGACGAGGAAGAGCATTTCGATGGTCAGCAAGGCACAGAAATGCTTTGGAATATTGGTCCTTTCAAGCGTGCGGACATAATGTCGGCCCTCTCCAGCGCAGCGTAAGGCTGGAGCATAAAATCATCCTTTAATGTTGCCAGGTGAATGCATCCGGGGTCGGGTCGCAATGCCATGATTATTGAAACGGCTATATTTTTAACTCAACAACAAAAGTGAGGTTGCTATCTCTATTTTTGAAAGACGTGAATCACAGGTTCAAAGTTATGCTAAGTCCTTCCCTGTCATATTTGACAAGGCGCAAGGCGCTACCCTTACGGATGAGAAGGGCAATAATTTCATCGATTTTCTCGCTGGTGCGGGCAGTCTAAACTATGGTCATAACGATCCAGACATGCGTGACGCGCTGGTTGAGTATTTAAGCTCTGGTGGCATCACTCATGGCCTTGATATGCATACAAAGGCAAAAGCCGCATTCTTGAGCGCGTTCGAGAAACACATCTTACAGCCGAGAAAGTTGGATTATGTGTTGCAGTTTACCGGCCCAACAGGTGCAAATGCCGTTGAGGCCGCATTGAAACTTGCCCGTAAAGTCAAGGGTCGCAGTAATGTTATAAGTTTTACCAATGGCTTTCACGGAGTAACGCTTGGTGCCCTCGCGACCACTGGAAACGAGCATCATCGCGGCGCCGCAGGCGTTGATATGCCGGGTAGCAGCACCATGCCTTATGACGGCTATCTCGGTAAGGACTTGGACAGCACGGAATATCTCGATCGCGCCTTGGGCGATCCGTCCAGCGGTGTTGATCTTCCGGCGGCTGTCATAGTCGAGTGCGTACAAGGTGAGGGAGGATTAACTGCTGCCCGTATTGACTGGCTGCAAAATTTGGAACAGGTCTGCCGTCGCCATGACGTCCTGCTGATCGTTGATGATATTCAGGCAGGCTGCGGCCGGACGGGAACGTTCTTCAGTTTCGAGCCGGCCGGTATCAAGCCGGATATGGTTACGCTCTCCAAATCGCTTTCCGGCTACGGCTTACCCTTCGCTGTCACGCTCATCAATCGCGACCTCGATATCTGGGAGCCCGGCGAACATAACGGCACGTTTCGCGGAAATAACCATGCTTTCGTCACGGCGACAGTCGCTATCGAAAAATTCTGGAATGATGACAGCTTTGCGAATGGCGTAAAGGACAAGGGCGAAAAACTACTGAGTGGTTTTAAGGCAATTCAGGAAAACTATGCCGACCAAGTTGTTGAATTGCGCGGCCGAGGCATGATGCGCGGGATTGTCGTAGAGTCCGGCGATCTTGCGAGCCGTATCGTCGCGGAATCCTTCAAGCGCGGCCTTGTCATCGAGACTTCGGGCGCGCATGGCGAAGTGGTGAAATGCCTCGCCTCCCTCACCATTACGGATAAGGAGCTGGCCCGCGGCCTTGATATTCTCAATCAGGCGTTTGACGCGGCTATTAACGCAGGAAATTCAAACCTGATCGCTGCCGAGTAAAGGCACCAGACAGCTAGATACTATTTCAGGAGACTATTATGATTGTTCGCACGCTTGAAGAGTGTGAAAACTCTAACCGCACCGTAAAAACCGACACATGGAAAAGCGTTCGCCTTTCCCTGGCCGATGATGGAATGGGATATTCCTTCCATATCACGACCATCTACGCCGGAACGGAAACGCCAATCTGGTACAAAAACCATTTTGAGACCGTTTACTGCATTTCCGGCAATGGCGAAGTGGAAACCGTCAGCGATGGCAAGATCTACAAGATCGAACCTGGTACTGTTTATATTCTGAACAAGAATGACCAGCATTTGCTGCGGGGTGGAACCGAAGACATGCAGCTCGCCTGTGCCTTCAATCCGCCGCTTAACGGCCGCGAAGTCCATGATGAGGATGGCGCCTACAAGCTGAACGAAGAAGCACTTCAAAACGTATAAAAATACGGAAACGGGATAATCTATGACCAGTAAGACAATGCCAACCGCAAATAACGGGGAAGCAACGAAGGATCGCAGGTCGCATACCGTCCACAAAATTGGCGGAACCTCGATGTCGAATATCGAGGCGGTGTTTGATAACATCCTCATTGGCGGCAGAAAACCCGAAGAGCTTTATAATCGGATTTTCGTGGTCTCCGCTTATGGCGGTGTCACTGATTTATTGCTTGAAAACAAGAAAACGGGGGAACCGGGCGTATTCGCGCTTTATGCCGGCTCAGAGAATGATTGGGCATGGGGCGACGCCCTGTCCCGAGTTCAAAACCGCATGCTGGAAATCAATGCGGATGCCTTTGACGACGAGGCGGACCGCAAACTTGCCGACCGGTTCGTGCAGGAACGGGTTGAGGGCGTTCGAAGCTGCCTGATCGATCTGCAGCGGATTTGCGGCTATGGACATTTCAAGCTTAAAGAACATCTGATGACCGTGCGAGAAATGATAAGCGGCATTGGAGAGGCCCATAGCGCTCATAATACGATGCTATTGCTGCGTCGTCGGAGCGTAAATGCCGAGTTTGTTGATCTTTCGGGCTGGCGTGAAAGCGAGAGCATGAGCCTTGAAGATCGCATCCGCGATGCCTTCGTCGATATAGATGTTCAGACCGTGATGCCCATCGTCACCGGCTATACACAGGCCGCAGATGGTCTGATGGGAATTTACGGGCGCGGTTATTCTGAAGTAACCTTTTCCGCGGTTGCCTGCGTAACCGGGGCGAAAGAATCCGTTATCCATAAGGAATTTCACCTCTCCAGTGCAGACCCGCGGATTGTCGGTACTGACAAGGTGCAACCTATTGGCCGGACAAACTATGACGTCGCAGACCAGCTCTCCAACATGGGGATGGAAGCGATCCATCCTCGCGCGGCAAAAGGTCTCCGGCAGCAGGGTATCCCCCTTCGGATCGTCAATACCTTTGAGCCAAACCATCCCGGCACCGTTATTGAAGAAAGCTGGACACCGGAGGAGGCCCGCATCGAAATTGTAACTGGCCTTGAAAATGCGTTTGAAATTGAGGTGTTCGATCAGGATATGGTCGGCATACCGGGGTCGGGTGAGGTTGCGCTGACGGCCTTCCGTCGTTTCAAGGTTCCGCTTGTCAGCTGGAGCATGAACGCGAATACAATGTCATTCTATGTTTCCGCGCCGATGAAGCAGGTGCGCCGCGTGATTGAAAACATCCAGAAACATCAGCCCGGCGCAGATATTCAGACCCGAAAGGTTGATATCGTGTCGGCAATCGGAGCAAACTTGCGGGCCAAAAACATCCTTGGCGATGCAATTGCAGCGATCGAGAATTCAAATCTCGACCTGCTTGCCACACATGTGTCCGGGCGCGGTGTAGATATCCAGTTCGCCTTCCCCGATGGCAGCTATACGGAAGCGGTCGAGATCCTTCACAAGGCGCTAATCGAGAATACGGGGTATGAGCTGATTGACGCCAAAAAATCGGCGGCCTGAATGATGCCATCATAATAACTCAATGGCTTGAGCCTCGACCTAGGTTTGATCTTGCATAATGCTTGAAATTTCTTACCAATGTTCTCGTTTCTCACATACGCGAAGTTGTGGCGTAAATATTCTATGACGGGAGTAAAGAAGTTGAACGATTTTTGTTTCTTTCGCTCAACAGCTTTCGTTTTCGCCACAGCCATTTTTCTCGCGGGGTCAGCCAATGCTGACAATGTGACATCAGGTCGCCATTCTATTTCTTCTTCAAGTGCCGCGACATTGATCAAGGGTAAGATTGAAGGTTACGAGATACACGAATATCGGATGACCTCCGATGCCAACCAAACTCTTTCGGTTGACATGAAAAGCAGCAATCCCGGTGCTTACTTTGATATTCAACGTTCCGGATCAGATAGAGCCCTTTTTTCCGGACAAAGAAAGGGTGCGGTAGCGGATGTATATACAAACGAACCTGGTGACTTTTTAATTAAAGTTTACCTCGCAAGGAGTGCCGCAAACCGGGAGGAAAAAGCGACCTATTCCCTGGCTATCGGAATTCATGGGCCGGATTTCGCAGATGGTCTTGCAGGAGGCCCGGATTATTGGAAAGTAAGGGGAGTGGGCGGAGGACAGCGTTTGAATGTGCGAATAGGTCCATCAACGCGCTATGCGATAATCGACAAGGTGAATAACGGGGATGTATTGCAAAATATGGGCTGCCGTAAGTCGTTCACAGAGCGCTGGTGCCAAGTTAGTGTAGTTGGTATTGGGACTTCAGGCTGGGTGGCAGGAAAATATTTGAGGGAAGCACCGCCGCCTTAGATGCCTGACACACCTGAGAGCGGCCCGAGAGGAAAGCGAATTCCTTTTGATGCTATGGGACTGACAAAAATATACTCTCATTTTGGTTTGAAATGATGAGTGCTGTTGATATTGCGTCTATTCCCTGAGACCAATAACACCTTCTCCGAGCGAAAGAGATACACATAGAAAACTTGATTTGAATTTGCCGTAGATAGACTACTGTGATTGTTTGGTAAGGTAACAGGTTAAGTGGTCACTGGAATCAGCAAAACCTGAAATATGGCGGCAAGGAGATCTCATATATGGGCATTCTGGAAAAATTCAGACTTGATTGTAAGACAGCGTTGGTCACAGGCTCCAGTCGCGGGATAGGTAAGGCCATGGCAGTTGCGCTGGCAGAGGCAGGGGCCGATATTATCTGTGTAAGTTCGTCGCTGGAAGAGCACGGAAGCGTGGTAGAGCAAGCAGTTCTGGCAACGGGTAGAAAATTTACAGGATATAGCTGCGATTTTAGGGATCGGAACGCTTTGTATGGGTTTATCGACCGGGTTAAATCAAAAAATCATCAAATTGATATTCTGGTTAATAATGCCGGAACTGTCAGGCGAGCGCCAGCCGTTGACCATCGGGATGAAATTTGGGATGAGGTGATTGACATTAATCTGAATGCCCCGTTTGTGCTTTCGCGAGAATTTGGCAAGGAAATGGTGAAGCGTGGATCGGGAAAAATTATTTTCACCGCCTCGGTACTGACGTTCCAGGGCGGCTTGAATGTACCTGGTTACACTGCAAGTAAGGGCGCGATAGGGCAGTTGACGATGGCACTGTCAAACGAATGGGCCAGTAAGGGTGTCAATGTAAATGCAATCGCGCCGGGTTATATTCGAACCGATGTAACTCAGGATTTACAGGATGATCCTGAGCGACAAAAAGCGATCCTCGGGCGTATACCGGCTAATCGATGGGGTGAGGTTGAAGATATTGCCGGTACGGTAGTCTTCCTCGCGTCGTCCGCGTCAGATTACTTAAACGGATCAATTGTGACCGTTGATGGCGGCTGGATGGGGCGTTAATATAGTCACCGTTATTATCCCGACCTGTTTTGAGGATGCGTGGAAGGCGAAGCGCCTCGGGCGACTTCAAACCACCGAGGCGTTGGTAGCGCGACAAGAATGACCTAAGTCCCGGATCATCAGAACTTATGTCCAGTAACGGACGGGGCCAGTATCAATATGGAGAAACTGGGATTTAGGGTAATATCCTACGCCGCCGCCTTTGAGACTTTTTGCAGCTTTTTGAAGATACTTGAGATCGACGCCCCCAATGCGAAGATCTATAGCCATTCCCTTCATATGATAACTTTTTTTAGCTACATTACTGCTGTTCTTGCGCAGGGCGGCGTTTGTTTTCGGCGACCTGTAGCCGGAGATAATCTGCGCAGATTTGGAAGCGTCAACTGAATGATGAAGCTTATGAATCAGCAGTAACAGTTTCGGGTCAATCTTGGCTACCTCGTCCGTGCGAAAATCCCGAAGCAGGTAATTTATTTCCCGCAAGCTCTCGGGAACGAATTTACCTTCAATCCAAAAAACAGACTGAAGACGTTCACCTGTATGCAGGTTGTTCAAGAATAACTTTTTTTCATGTCCTGTGAATTGCGTTGCCGCTTGTGCAATTGAAGGAAGAAAAAACCCCGCTGAAACAGCGGCTACTCCATTGCGTAAAAAAAGGCGCCGTGAACGATGCCTGGATAAAGTCTCCGCCGTATTGTTCATAAGCAACGATCCGTCATATTCTGATTAAGCTGCTCACATATATTAGACAAATTGTGTTAATTTTTTGTCTTTATGGCGAATAATTATTCAGTGGCACCAAGGCCCAAAATATGTATCAAATCCGCATCCCGGCCATAAACATCCTTCCAAAGTTGCAATTGGCCAGCCTCATCCACTAGTGCCGTGAAATAAGTGATATAAATGGGGATTGGGGCAGGTAATTTTGCCACCTGCTTTTCGCTAGAGGTCATCGCCTCTTGTATCGATCCTATCGTCCATTTGGCGGAGGGTTCCATGAGGAAGCCAGCCAGGGTTAGCGGGTCCGCTACGCGAATGCACCCTGAGGAAATCGCTCGACCCGACTTGTTAAAAAGATTCTTATGCGGCGTATCGTGAAGATAGATGTCATAGGGATTGGTCAGCGTAAATCGGATCTGGCCGAGAGCATTGCTCGATCCCGGGTTTTGGACAAATTTATAGTTTAGGCGCTCCGGCGATATTATCCGCCAATCGACTGCCTCGGGATCTATTTCCGGGGCATCTTTCTTCCAAGACGTGAATACCCGAAAATCCGACGCGCGCAGAAAATTCACATCCGCTTTAATTTTTGGTAACAGGTCTTCGCGGGCAATTTTGACAGGCACCGTCCAGGTTGGCCGGAATTTGATACCGGTGATTTTATCATTCAGGATCGGTGTGCGGCGCTTTGGTTGTCCAACAATTACCCGCATGCGCAGTTTTTCGGCACCATCGGAAACCGCGGTCAGGTCAAACCCCGGAACATTGACAATTACATAACGGGAGCCGAGATTCTCTGGTAACTGGCGCAACCTTTCAAGATTGATTGTTATTTTTTGGATAATGCTTGCGGGTGAAACATTCAAAGCGGCATAAGTTTCAGGGCCAATAATGCCGTCCGGCGTTAACCCATTTCGGGTCTGGAACCGCTCGACGGCAACGAGAAGGGTATTATCGAAAACATCATTTGTCTCATCGTTATCGGCGGGAAGATCCCCTAATATTTTCAAGCGCGCCCTGACGTGACGAACATTAGGGTCGGAGGATCCGAGTTCCAGCTTTTGACCTGTGTTCAGAAGGGGCCATTTCATATCAGCGATTTTACGGTATCGCTCCAGATATTCCTTCAGGCTTTTGTATTTCATGCTTTGCGGAGGTAGGCTTTCCAACCATGCTTGAAAATCGGCTGTTAGCAGTCCGGTCTTCAATAAAGCAGCGGCATCCGTCGGGTTTGGAATGTCAAAAAGCTCTGGATCCACATAACGTGCAGCCAGACGGCCATCCCGTATGTCTGAAATGTAACGCAACAGACCCTTTGTGAAGCTGCGGTCATAGTTTTCTGGTGCCAGGCTTTCATTTATATGATTATTCGAAGGGAGGTAGTCTGACGGCTTGAGCCCTTCCCGGTCTGCTTGACTCAACAAGTTGACAATAATCTTTCCGCGCGCGGTTAAGCCTGTCGCCGGCGTCCACCAAATTGAATCTTCTCCTAAATCAGCGTAAATTTTATCAACTACCGCAGGTTCAAATCCACCCCTGACCTCATCGGCCACGGCTGTATTATAAAAGACCCCGGGACATAGCCCCAGCATGACCATTAAAGCTGCCGGAGCCAGCCCGTGAACCATCCTGTTGAGAATATAGTATTTACCGCGCATCACTTCCCCTATGTCATCTTATACATAATGTAGTGCCCTGACGTCGCCATAGGTAATTATCAGAGCGGGGCGGGTGAGGAGTGCTACTTCTTTTTGGTTGAGTTTACCTATATTTTTCTCTCCTGATGGTGCATTTTGGGCCTTAGTTTCCCGTCTCATTGACGCTTCTTCTATGGCTTGGCTAAAGTCCACTCCACAGTCCTACGCAGGACTTTTCCCAAAGCCGTATCGAAGGCGAGTATGATCGCGTCTATGTTCGTAGCCGTGCTTAGAATAGCCGCTTCGAAGCTTTCTGATGCGACGACCTCCTGTTGAGACGGGTCGAATAATATCGCATTCAAACGGACCCGAACCAATGGTTCTGCAGTGCCATGAAAATATTCAGCCTGAAACTCCCGGAGTTCGCCCTTCAGGATGTAATTAGGTCGTAAACCAATTGTGTCTCGCCCGACCGTGGCGATGTGACCACTATTTGTAAAGCTTTCGATCAGTAGCGTTTGGATCATTCGCGGGGTTCGCTCTGTCCAGCTTGCATCGGCAAAGTATTTCAACTCTGTCGGTTTAGGGTGCAAGGCAATACGTTTACTGTCGAGCCCACCCGTGGCAACCGGTTCTTCGATTACGAGTTTCCAATCGACATCCGACAGATCATCAGAAAACGTGCTTTTAGGGGTTAATTTGTAAAGGCTCACCACGCCTTTATCTCCGGAAATGGAAATGGTTCCGCAGCCGGTTAAAACAATTAATAACGTCGCAACGATAAATGATATGGAGTGTTCTGACTTCATCATTTTGCCTTAAACTCTGCGTCCCGTTCGCCAAAGAGAAACCCGGATGGATCGTTTTCAATACGGTCTGTAATGCGAGTCATTATCGCGACCAGTTTCCGGGATTCAGCAAGAAAATCCCTAAATTCCATAACCGCTGCCTTACCATCATTCTCGATCAGATTATCGACGTCAGCCAGAGTACCGTGAGCGACAGAAAGACTGGCTTCCAAATCTTGAACTAGAGGTTTGGTTTCGTTTGCAATCTGGCGAATTAGACGGGCAGATTCAACTACATCAGCACTGGTGCGATCCAAAGAATCAATAATGTTTTCGATCTTGTCTGTGCGCGAGGAAATACTTGCCATGACCCGGGCCACATCCGCAAGTATCTCCGCAGCAAGGCGCTGGTTGTCTGAATTCAGAATATTAGACGCCCGGTCAGCCAATTCCTTACTGCTGGCAATCAGGTCTGGTGCTCCAAGAGTCAGTTTCTCGAGTTGCGATGGTTCAGAGGGGATAACAGGGTACTGTCTGCCTCGGTCCGCGATCAAAACTTCGGCACCTGCTTGTGCGCCATCGATGTTAATATAGGAAACGCCGGTTATTCCCTGTAATTCCAGCCGTGCGTGGTCACCATTTCGGAGAGGGACTGCGGCGTCTGTTTCGACCAGAACCCTTATACGCTCGGGATTTTCGGGATCAATACTAATATGTTTCACCGAACCGACGTTGATACCCCGATATCTTACGTCTGCGGCTAGCGATAAGCCACTAACTGAGTTTTCAAAGTATATTTCGTAGAACGTCGTTTCCTGATCAAACTCCACCTTTGCAAGCCAGGCGACGAATGCGAACAAAGAGAGCGTGCTGATCAGGACAAAGCTGCCAACAAGAATATGTTTTGCTTTGAGTTCCATCGTTCCCCCGTTTATGCCGATGCATTATCGCCCTGGTTTTAATAACCCGGCGGATCGCGCCCGTGGTCCATGGAAATATTCCAAGACCCAAGGGTGGCGTTCGTTCAACATCTGTTTCATGTCGCCGATCACGACCACCCGTTTGTCCGCAAGAACAGCAATACGGTCGCAGATGGCATTCAAGCTGTCAAGGTCGTGGGTCACCATGAAAACAGTGAAATCAAGGGTCTTCCGTAATCTCTCGATCAAGGCATCGAAGCGTGCAGCACCAATCGGATCAAGGCCCGAGGTCGGTTCATCCAGAAACAGTATTTCCGGATCTAGTGCCAAAGCACGCGCCAGGCCAGCGCGCTTACGCATACCCCCTGATAATTCCGCAGGATAGAGTCTGCCAGCCTCCGGCGGCAGGCCAACCAATCCAATTTTTATCATTGCGATTTCATCCATCAATCGCTGATTCAGATTCAGATGCTCCTTTAAAGGAACCTGGATATTCTGCGCCACCGTCAATGATGAAAATAATGCGCCGTCCTGGAACAATACGCCCCATCGCGCTTCGAGGGCGGAACGTTCAGGCGGCTCTAGGTCCAATACGCGCTGACCAAGGACCTCAATACATCCCGACCATGGCTTTTTCAGACCGATGATACAGTGAAGCAAGACCGACTTTCCCGTGCCGGACCCGCCGACAACACCGAGAACTTCTCCCTTGCGGACTTCCAAATTTAGGCCGTCATGAACTAAATGATCCCCGAAACCCGTATGTAAATCCTCAACCTTGATAACTGCATCGCCCGTCATCCTTAAACTCCGGCCAACTGGAAGAAAATGGAGAAAATGGCATCGGCCACGATAACCAGAAAAATGGATTCAACAACGGAACGGGAGGTCATATGACCAACGCTCTCTGCGCTTCCGCCAACCTGGAAGCCCTCATAACAACCAACCAAGGCAATTATAACAGCGAAGAAAGGCGCCTTGATAATGCCAATCCAAAAACTCCACAAAGAAACTGCATCGCTAAGTCTTTCGATGAATTGATCTGGCCTGATGTCAAGAACGATCCAAGTCATCAGTCCTCCGCCAAGCAATCCAATCATGTCGGCGAAAAACGCTAATAGTGGCATGGCCAATACCAATGCCAACAATCTTGGGAGCACGAGTACTTCGATGGGATCCAGGCCAAGAGTGCGCATGGCGTCGATTTCTTCGTTCACCTTCATTGCGCCGATTTGTGCGGTGAAGGCGCTGGCCGACCGTCCCGCAATAACAATGGCGGCAAGCAAGATGCCTATCTCGCGCAGGATTGAGACAGCGATCAGATTGACAACGAACACTTCTGCCCCGAACTGCTTCATCTGGCTGGCGCCCTGATAAGCGATAACGACGCCGATGAGGAAGGAAATCAAGCCGACGATAGGAAGCGCATTTAGCCCAACCTTCTCCATGTGATGGATCATCGGGACGATGCGAAGGCGAGCCGGGTGCGACACGCTGCGTGATAGGGTCAGTAAAACGAGGCCAAAAAAGCCGAGAAAATCGCGCGCCCGGGCCAAGGCATCCAGAGTCATTTCGCCAGTGTGCGCGACCCATTCCAATAGTTGGTTTGCATGGGGAAGGGGAGGAGGAGTTTGATCATTGGCCGCAACTTCGTCCAAAAGAATACCATATTCAGGTTTCACACCCTCAAGTACCACCTCTGTATCACCAGATTCTAGACTTTTACGTGTGCGATAGATTAACCATGCTCCAGCCGTATCTAACCTCTCTAACCCTGAAAGATTAAAAATATACTTGGTGCTTGTACCGTCATGGATAACCGTGAGCTCCTTGTCCAGCCGTTCGGCCGCGCCGATAGTCCAGCATCCCCCAAGTTCTATCATCCCACCGGTATTTAATTTTATCCAAGCAGGTTTAGGCTGCGATTGATTAACCGTCGTGGTACTGGTGCTTTCGTCTGCCATCACCACTTTCCCCTCCAACGACGCCTTTGGGTCTAGATTTTGAGACCCGTTTTTAACGGGCGAGCTACAAGCTAGCGGTTTGGGCGGGCTTTATCCAGTATTTCCGGTTATGGCGTTCAATTCGTAGCCGGTCTTAGTTGAGACTGAGTGCGGATAGAAAAGCTTTTTCTCCGCGAGGTATTTGTTCATAAAATGACCGGGTTTTTAAGAAGAGAGTAAAAGCTCCTCAATCGCGCTCTTCTCTCTCTTTCTCTTTTCATACTCAAATTTTCATTCTATTTCTGCATTGGTTTAGGTGGGGTGGGATACTCTTCTGGAAGATCACCCGACATCACTTGCTTATAGGCATGCCAAGTTGCGTGGCCAACGAGCGGTAGTGTCACTATCAGTCCGATCCCGGCTGTGGCCAGGCCAACTCCCGTGAGTATCACAATAATTGCTGCCCACAGGATCATTGCGTTACGGTTATGGGCGACGGCATAGGCGCTGGCAATGATAGATGGCAACAGTATTGTATTCCGGTCCATCATCATCGGCATGGCAAAAGCTCCGACGAAGAAAATACAGCCAGCAAAAACGGCACCAACAAGAGCAATGGAAATTCCGAAATAGACGCCTTCCATACTAAGGGCACGCATCAGAATGATGTGCCACTCCGGCATGATACCCGGAAAATTCAATGCAAAAACGGTAAAGGAAATGCGGATCCAAACCTGAAATATAAAGGCAAGCGCAATGCCAAAGCCGAAGATTCCCAATTTATTATGGCGCGCAGCGGTAACCGCAGCCATAAGAGAGACTTTTTCTCCTGCCGCATGACGACGACTGATCTCGTAAAAGCCGATCCCGACCGCGGGTCCTACAAGAAGAAATCCGGTCAGGCCAGGCAGTATCAGATATGGCCAGCCCATGAAGTAGAAACCGAAAGACATCATCAGCCCGATGAAAATGAACAGAGCAGCATAACTAGCACTGACAGCGGTATTGGCTTTCAGGTCCGACCAGCCGGCGGCGAGCCACTTCCAGACATCCTCCGTAGCCACTTCACCTACCAGAGCCATCTCCTTAACTAGAAAGTGAGCATTCTTAGGGCCGTGATGCGGTGGCGGATTTTCTGATTCACTGGGGCGTGGTTCGATTGCGGGCGCTTCCTTTGTGGGTATGGTCTTTCCCTCGTTGGTCATGCTTCCCTCCCCACACACATGCATATCCGAGAAGCTTACGAGTATACAATGATTCAGTAAAGTCACCTAATAATGTTGAAAAGTTATTAGGCTATCCTTTGGGCCAACTTGTGCTGGATCGATCAGCCCGACCAAACTAATTAGCGTAAACCTCCCGCTTTTGTATCCGATTTCTGTATCGGCTCCAGAAGCGATCGCCACGCCTTTACCCGCGTCGGTGGTTGCCAAAGTGCCGCTGAAAGCTATATAGTTCCGGTCTCCACACGCGAAATTAAGCGAAACTGGAAAAGTATGCTTATCAATTGGAACAGCCTCGCTGGTTAGTGCTGCTTCTTGCCTTCAATTCGAATGCTGTCCATTGGTATATGATCTCTAGCTACTATTGATCTTTGCGTTCAGCGAAAGTGTCCTGCCCGCAAAGTAGTCATTCTCGAGCCTTCAACTCCGGACTACTGTTTCTGAAAAGACCAGCAGTTTGGATACCGGATACTATGGCCATAGCATTTCTTAATGACTTAAATAAAAGGAACTTTGGATTTTTTGAAATCATTCAACAGTTCTACTCTGTAAAAGTTCGGCCAAATTCTGTTTCAGGGGATGGTCCTATTGAGCGGAAGGTTCATTCAACTCTTGATCGAGGTATTGTTTGCTACCACTCAACATTTTTACAAAGAGTTGATGGTTCGCATTCAGATGCAAGGCGCTTTTGTCGATGCCATTCTCATCGTGACGATCTTCGAACAAAGCTTCGAGACGGAAGAAAGAATTTTGTTCGGGCCGTTCGCCGAATGTTTCGACAAGTCGGATATCATGGGCTTCAATGCCGGAGAATGCCTCAACCTGTTCGGTTTACTGCAAAATACGGGCAGCGCGTTCAGCTCCTTCGTCCTTCTATGATCGTATCTTTAAAGCCAAAAAGAATGATTTCTGATGATCATTCTTCAAGGCGACATCTGGTTCGAAAGCAACATGATTATGAGCGTGAGCCACCTAAAATCAGCGGTTCAGGCCAGCGTTCTTCAAACGAATGCGCGATGAAATTATTTCCGAGCAGTCAAGGCCTCTATTAAAAACTAAATAAAAAAACCTATAGTTGTGCGTGTGTGAGTAAAAATTTGCCGCCACGAAATACGGCAAACTTTTTGCCAAGTCATGCCGATAAGAACGGCGAGAGGAGTTTCAAGGATGAACACAGATAGTAGCGATGAAACGATTAGAAATGCCAATTTTGTTAGGGCTTGGTTGGCTAATTTTGAGCGAAGTCTTTTAGCATCAGACAGGGAAAATCTTGGAACTCTATTCTCCGAGAAGAGCCATTGGAAGGATCTCCTGGCTTTCACTTGGAGCATCACACCACATGACAGTCTATCGGCAATCATTGATAGCTTACTTGCACTTCAACCCGAAGTGCAGGCCAGCAACTTTTGTCTCGATGAAGACCGGACACCTCCGCGCCGCGTCAACCGGCTAGGCATAGATTCAATTGAAGCTATTTTTTCTTTCCAAACACAAGCAGGGCGAGGGCATGGCCTACTCCGGCTGCTAGCTGAAAATCCTGAACAAGCCTGGGTTTTTACGACTTCGCTTGAGGAGATTAAAGGGCATGAGGAGCCCATCGGTGCGATGCGTCCCGATGGGTCGTCCTATTCGCGCATGTTCGGAGGAAGCAATTGGAGTGACAACCGTAAAGAAGAAATTACTTTCGAAGGACGCGAACCTGAAGTGTTGATTATCGGTGGAGGTCAGGCAGGCTTGAGCGTTGCCGCGCGCCTGCGGCTTCTTGGAGTAAGTGCGTTGGTGGTAGACCGCAATCCGCGAGTCGGGGATGTGTGGCGCAATCGTTATCGTTCACTTGCGCTACACAACAAGATTGGCCTTAATCATATGGCATATCTTCCGTTTCCTCCGAACTGGCCCGAATTCCTGCCAAAGGATATGATCGCTAACTGGCTGGAAACATATTCTTGGGCAATGGAGTGCAATGTATGGACTGGTACCACGTTTCTCGGTGCTGACTATATCGAGAAAAACTCCGAATGGAGTGCGCGCGTGCGTACAGAGGATGGCAAAGAAAGACTCTTGCGCCCGCAGCACATCGTATTTGCGAATGGCATTGCGGGTAGGCCGATAATCCCCGAGTTTAAAGGTTTGCAGGACTTCTCCGGGACTCTAATGCATACCCATGAATTCGACGACGGTTCAGCTTGGGCGGGCAAAAAAGCGATAGTCATCGGCACAGGGACAAGCGGTCACGACGTGGCGCAGGATCTACAAAGTCACGGTGCGAATGTGAATTTGGTCCAGCGCGGGTCGACGACTGTTGCCAGTATCAAGGCTGCTGGCTTAGTACACTCCGTTTATTACAATGAGAATCTGCCACTGGAAGATGCCGATCTTGTCGGCACGTCTAGTACTTATCCTTTGCTTATTCGCGGTCATCAGCTCTCAGCTCAGAAAATGAAAGAGATAGATGCAGAAATGATCGCAGGGCTAGAAGCGCGTGGCTTTCGCATAGACTACGGTGAAGACGAAACGGGTCATCAGATGAAATTCCGCCGTCGACACGGTGGCTACTATCTCGACTGCGGATGCAGCAAGTTGATTATTGAAGAAAAGATCGGGCTACTCCACTTTGAGGACGTGGATTGTTTTGTACCACAGGGCATCCGTATGAAGGACGGCAGCGTGATAGAGGCGGATCTAATCGTTTCCGCGACTGGCTACCAGAATCAGCAGGAAGTCGTTCGCGAACTGCTCGGTGATCGGATCGCTGACAAAATTGGTCGCATATGGGGCATTGCCGATGACGGAGAATTGGCGAACATGTACCGGGCAACTGCACAGTCGGGTTTGTGGTTTATTGGGGGAGGATTTTCACATGCGCGCATATACTCACACTATATTGCCCTGCGGATTAAGGCCGATCAACTGGGCCTTGTGAATGACAGCGCCCAGGGCGCACGCCATCAGTCAACACAGGGGGCAGCTTGAGCAATGTTACGATTAGATGGGAAAATAGCATTCATAACCGGAGCTGGCTCTGTAGGCGAGGGCTGGGGAAACGGTAAGGCGACGGCTGTGCTCATGGCTCGTCAAGGAGCGAAAGTCTTTGGTGTTGATCTAGACAAGAAAGCTTTGGAGGGGACCGCTGAACGCATGAGGGCGGAAGGCCTGGAAGATTCATGGATATCGCTACCTTGTGACATGACTGACAATGATCAAGTGAAGGCTGCGTTTGATGCGTGCTTGGCGCGGTTTGGTCGTATAGATATTCTCGTCAACAATGTCGGCGGCAGTGCACCGGGCAATCCTGTTTCAATGAGTGAAGAAGTTTGGCGTCATCAGATCGATCTCAATCTCACTACCTGTTTTCTGGCCTGCAAGCATGCGCTACCCACAATGGTGTCCCAGTTTGAGAATGAAGGCAAGGGCGGAGCAATTGTCAATTTGTCCAGTATTGGCTCGATGACTTATCAGGTTGGGGGGCGGGTAAGTGCGGCTTATGCTGCATCCAAGGCAGGGGTGGTCGCATTCGGCCGTTCGACTGCAATAGCTTATGTGAAGCAGGGAATACGGGTAAATACCGTCGTTCCAGGCGTCATGCATACGCCGCTCGTTGAAAACCGACTTGTCGCTCAACTCGGTGCCGGAGATGCTAAATCCCTGATCGCGGCGCGCAATGCCAGCGTTCCCATGGGTCGCATGGGAGATGCATGGGATGTTGCCAACGCCGTGCTCTTTCTGGCCAGTGATGAGGCGCGCTACATCACGGCAACCGAGATCGTAGTCGATGGTGGTATGACCGCCGCAAGGCCGAGCCAATGAGAGTCAAAAGTTCCATTTATTCAGGAGAAACATGATATGGCAAGAATTCAGCCATTGGCTCAAGATGAGTTGAGTGCCGAACAGCTTAACGCTTGCCGAGAAGTGCAAGCGGGTCCACGCGGCAAGGTTCCCACACCGATGACCGCCTGGCTTCGAAATGCAGAGCTCGCTCGACGGGGACAGAAGCTAGGCGAATTGTTGCGGTTCGATACCGAGCTCGATGCGGCACTCACTGAAATTGCGATATTGACCTGCGCCAGGTACTGGACGTCTCACCATGAATGGACAGCTCACAAAAAACTTGCGCTCCAAGCGGGTGTGTCAAGCGGCGTGATTGCAGACATTGCCGCAGGCCGCCAGCCCAACTTTGACGATGAGAAGCAAGAGATGGTTCACA
Organism: Sneathiella litorea; assembly: GCF_009882915.1. Classification (GTDB taxonomy): domain Bacteria; phylum Pseudomonadota; class Alphaproteobacteria; order Sneathiellales; family Sneathiellaceae; genus Sneathiella; species Sneathiella litorea. The sequence goes on along the minus strand of NZ_WTUW01000002.1, from coordinate 1,397,879 downwards.
AACTCTCTGCTACAGTCTTAAAGAAGGGTAAGCTCTCCCAGCCACTTTATGACGAAGGAATGGCAATGTTTGGTGAACGTTGTCTCGTAGAGCTAACTGCCATACTGGGCTATTACTGTCTCGTCTCTCTAACGCTAAATGTTTTCGAGTTGGGTTTACCTGAGAATGTTGCAGCTGAATTGAACGACACAGTTTCTGATCAGGAGGCACCATGAGGGCATGGAAAAGAAGCAAATCCACGAAAAAGCGTTAGGGGATATTGACCATTTGGAACAAGATCCGCTTCTCTATCCGTCACAGCCTATCATTGATGCTCATCATCATTTGTATGACCGCAAAGAGTTGCGCTACCTGCTTCCAGATTTTCAAAAGGATCTGAAGACCGGCCATAATATACGCGCTACGGTATTCGTGCAGGCGCGAAGCATGTACCGTGAGACGGGTCCTGAGCATTTGCGATCAGTGGGTGAAACGGAGTTTGCAGTAACAGTCGCCGATCAATGCGCGTGCGACACAGAGATAAAGACATCCGTTTGCGATGCCATAGTTGGCTATGCTGATTTGCAGCTCGGCAAGAGGGTCGCGGAGGTTCTCGAAGCTCATATCGATTCAGGTAAGGGGCGCTTTCGAGGCATCCGACATATCGTTGCGTGGGACGCCGACAAATCGCTACTTAATCCGGCTTATCCCACGTCACGCGATATGATGGATAGTGCAAAATTTCGGGCAGGATTTAGCGAACTGGCGCGCGCGGGCTTAAGTTTTGATGCGTGGCTCTTCTTCCATCAACTCAATGATTTGGTGAAGTTGGCGCGTGCCTTTCCGGAGACCTCTATAATAGTCAATCACTGCGGGGGCATTCTCGGCATAGGTAAATACACTAATCGCCACCCAGAGGTATTCGCCCAATGGAAGAAAGCCATCGTTGAACTCTCCGGATGCGATAATGTTTCGATGAAGATTGGTGGTTTCGGACTGGAGCTCACAGGGTTCAGCCGTCAGCAAGATGGAAACGCTAGTTCACAAGAGTTGGCGCGCGGATGGAAGCCATGGGTTGAAACCTGTATTGAAGCATTTGGAACGTCACGTTGCATGTTCGAAAGTAATTTTCCTGCCGATCGGGCCTGGATTAGTTATGATAAGGTCTGGAATACCATGAAATGGCTCACGGCTGGCGCCAGTGTGGATGAAAAAGATGATCTTTTCTGGCGAAGTGCATCGCGTCTATACAGATTGCAGAACGTAATCCAAACAGGGATTTAAAGTGCCGCGAACAACTGTCGACCGAAAACAGCAGGAGGTACTAGGGGGCACTCATGTCGAATGGTTTAGTAGGGCGGATAGCTAGGTTCACTGTTGAGAGAATGTAAACTCGCTTCGACCAAGAGCGACACTTTAAAATGGAGGGAAACAAGTTGACGATCAGCTCAGAATTGGCGCGCTTTTCACATGAAACGTCTTTTTCCCAAGTGCCCCCGGATGTGCTTCAGAAAGCCAAACTAATGGTACTTGATACTATCGGGGTTTGCCTTTCATCGAGCCAGCTCGAATTCGGTCGAGACACAATTAAACTTGCCAAGGAGTGGGAAATACAAGGCGGAGTCTCACTGATTGGATCGTCGCTTAAGGTTGCGCCGCACCACGCTGCGCTTGTCAACGGTATTCTCGGCCATGGACAAGACTATGACGACACGCACACGGAGTCAGTAGTTCATCCATCCAGTGCGCTTGTGCCTGCCATGCTCGCGTGCGCAGAGCGTGATCAGATTGACGGCCAACGTGCCCTGCTGGCATTAGTGATCGCTGTTGAAGTATCGATCCGTCTTGCAATGCCAGCGCTAAACAGATTTCACCTCAGAGGCTTCCACACAACTTCCGTCGCCTGTACGTTTGGCTCAGCCATCCTGTCGTCGCACACTAGGAACGCCAGTCTTGAAGCTTATGAAGAAGCGTTCGGCATATGTGGCAGTTTTGCCTCCGGTCTCCTTGAATGCGTCCCGGCACGGAGCTCTGCCAAGCGTCTACACGCAGGCTGGGCTGGTTTGTGTGGCATAATGGCGAGCGATTTTGCTAAAATAGGGTTTACGGGTCCGACCAGCGTTATCGAGGGACACCTCGGTCTTTATAATTCAATTCTCCGGGGCGAGCAGTACGATCTGGCGAGTATCCTTGATGGTATTGGCCAACACTGGGAACTCTTAGATACGCGAGCAAAGCTTTACCCCTGCTGTCACTATCTGCAATCATTTATAGAGTGTGCTGCGGCTGTACGGCGCGTCGAAGACTTTAGCGTGGACAAAATTGTTTCAATTGATTGCCAGGTGACGGAGGGCTCGGTAAATATGATTTGTAAGCCATGGGATCTTAAGACCGCACCAGTCACTGGCTATGACGCGCGTTTCAGCTTGCCCTATGCCGTTTGCATTATGCTCTACAAAGGTAAGGCTGGCGCTGCGGAGTTTGATGCCAACGAGTGGACACATGAACCCATACGTGATCTCATGTCTAAAGTTTCATATGAGGTGAATCCAGATTATTCGGTGAAAGACATGCCGGGTTCTGTGAAAATCACCATGTCGGATGGTCGTGTTTTGGCACATGAGATCCCAAAAGTTCGCGGTGACCGCGACCAGCCATTTTCAGAAGATGAGATTATAGAGAAATTCCTCGGTTGCACTGAACATTTGGGTGAAAGCCAGGCCATGCGCTTAGTCGATGCAGTGCTGTCGATGGAAAAACTGGAGGATGTGGGTGCCCTTGTAAACGCCGGGGTTTCCTAAGACGTAATCCCTTTCAATACCGAGCTTTGAAGCAATGCCGATGTTGAGAAATCAACTAGTGCTCGCTAACTGACGGATAAAATTCATATTTGGTCTTGCGTATCATGTCGTTGCAATTAGACGCGATGACATTTGCTTGTATTTGAACTCCTCTGACTTTGCGGCTTCAAGCCAGGGCTGCTTACCCCAAACCATTTAGTAAAGGGTCATTCATTCCCACTATTCTTCATAAGAGCGTGTAGCTATGGGTACGCTGATGCAGAAGGCTTCAATACTGTTGATATTCACACTTTCTCAAGCGGCTGTGTACAAAAAAACAGAAATCAGTTGTTTAAACTTACCGCACTTCTAAGTGGAAAACAGCATGCGGACCGTCGTGAAGCTACATAGTAATTGACGACCGAAAATGTACTTATGCGCCGCACGCAAAAGTTCTTGCCATTTGACATACCTGCAGTTGCGAGCTGCCCGTGCTACTGTGACGGAGAGCGTAATGGGTCATGTTTCAAAAAAAACTAAACAACTAATTTCCTTTGTACCCAAACTAGAGAAAAGCGAGAACGCGATGCCTAAAGGTGAGACGTTAGATCTTAACAATGCCATTGGAGATCCCGTTATAGTCGAAAAACTAAGGGAAAAAGCTCCCTCCAATCATGGAGCCGCAGAAGCTTTTTGGCAAAGCGCAATGGACGCACCGTTACTTTCGCCCCGGTTGAAGGAACTTGTGCTGCTTGGTGTTCATGCCTCTGCATCGTCAGTCAACGAAACAGCCATGAAGCGCCATATTCGCCGCGCCTGTTCAGCTGGTGCAAGCGAAGAAGATGTGATCGATGTGTTGATCTCCATCGTTGGGCAGGCCAATCATGCGCTCTATTTTTCGGGGTCTATTTTGGTTGATGAACTTCAATCACATTCTGCGTCCGATGACGTTCTTCCCGATATGCGGGAGGATATGGCGGTAATCAAAAAGGAATTTTTAGAAAAGCGTGGATTCTGGCATTCGGATAGAGAAACCCTTGCCCGTTTAATGCCGGACTATTTTATAGCGCAGTCAACGCTTTCGGTTGCTCCATGGCAATCGCGAAGCTTAACGCCGCGTGAACGGGAGCTGATCTTTATCGCCATAGATTCTTCAGCCTCGCACAACTACGAAGCTGGATTAAGGCTTCATATTCGAAACGCGCTCAAAGCAGGAGCGCATCGCGACGAGATCATCGAAGTCATGCATCTCGTCGCTCTAATGGGGCTCGAGGGTTATTTAATTGGAGTCACTGAGTTGCTCGGTAAGGGCGACGACTGAGTGTCTTCTATTTGATTTTAGGACAAAGAGAGGGGCGAAATGGGAAACGGACTAGCAGTTGTTTTTGGGGGTGCAAATGGCATAGGAGCCGCGGCCGGCCGATTGATGGCAAGCCGTGGGTGGGATGTCGCTATAGTTGATATTGTGGAGGATCGCACCAAGGTCGTAGCGGAGGAAATCGGAGGTAAGGGGTACATTTGTGATATCGGTGATCTTCAGGCTATAGAGGCTACAGCAGAGGCAATTACACTTGCACAAGGACCAGCATCTGTGCTTGTCAATTGTGCAGCCATCTTGCAGGAACAGAAAACGCTCGACGACTTTCCACAAGAACTCTACCAGAAGATACTACAGGTTAACATTCAGGGTACGTTTAACACCTGCCGCATATTCGGTGGTGCCATGGCACAGCAAGGTAAGGGCAGCATCGTTAACATCGCGTCGATCACAGCTCATGCTTCGTCACCTTTATTCGCATACGGGCCAAGCAAGGCCGCGCTTGTTAACCTATCGAAATCTTTTGCAGCACAATGGGGTCGGTCTGGGGTGAGGGTCAATTCGATTTCTCCTGGCATGGTGTTGGTGGACCGAGTAAAAGCCCGCCCTCCCGGACGCTATGCGACCAATCCAGATGATTTCATGGCACTTGGGCGACGGATTGAACCAGAGGAAATTGCCGAAAGTATCGAGTTTCTGGCGTCTGATCGTGCGTCGGCTATTACCGGGATCGATCTTGTGGTTGATGCAGGGTTCTTTGTGTCAAACCCTTGGGGAATGTATGGCGGGATTCCGAAATAGCAACTACTCGGCGAAAGTTGTTGGCCGAAGAATTTCTGATCTAACAAGATGCCAGCTACTCTTTAATCATCCCTTCCTTAGAACCATTGCAGATGGCCTTTCCGCTAATCGTGAGCACGAATACCATATTCAAACAGGAGTATTAAAAAATGCCAGATAACGTCTTAAAAAACCCCATGTACCGAATGCCCGTTTCCTTTGGTCCAACACCCGGACCAAGACAAGGACCGGATGGGAAGCCCTTTGCTAATCTTTCGGAGTCAAGGAGGCGCACAATTGAGGTAACGTTTCGTTCAGATGCGAAGCAGTTAGAAACATTGTTACCGCCTGGGTTCATTCTAGACGGAGAGCCATTGGTAACACTGGAATACCAATACCTAACTAATCTCGCTTGGCTAGCGGGGAGGGGGTATAATATCTTGTCAGTCAAGATCCCAACGGTGTTTCAAGGTAAGACGAAGAATGTACGCGGCCCCTTTTTGGCCGTTCTTTGGGAGAACTCTCCAGACGCGATCCTCTCTGGAAGAGAAGAACTGGGCTTTAGCAAGCTTTACTGTGAACTACCACCCGTACGAAGGTTTAAAGGGCAAGAACATTACGTTGCGTCTTGGCAGGGTCACGAGTTTTTCCACATGAACGTCAAGCCAATTGAAGAGCTGGACATCTCTACGCTCAGCGCTCCGAAAACGGATGGTGTTTTGCATTACAAGTATATGCCTCGCACCGGTGAATGGGGGACAGAAGAGATTGCATATGCCGCAATTACGCCGGTCACGACGGGCCACGTAAAGGTAGAGAAGAAATGGCGCTGTGATGGATCCGCATCATTTAGTAAAGCCAGTTGGGAACAGCTTCCGACACTACATCATATCGTTAACAAGCTTGCTGACTTAAAGAATTTTGGGGTTGTTTCATCAACGATTACAGAAACTGCCGGCACTACAGATCTCTCTGAACAAGAAATAGTTGACTAGCAACGGTCTTCATCGGCAGGCAGGTGATGCTCACATTCGTCTTGATTTGCAAAGCGGGTTTACAATCGTCGCAAGTTTTCGGGTCGCAGTGAGAACGATGGCTTTGTATGCCTTGCCAGCGTAGGGTAAACGGTCAGTGACGTATTGGAAACATCACCTGCTACATCGCAGCCTTCCGATCAGAGGAAATGGGTATATTGGCAACCTTGATTAAACAGCCGTGGGTATACAGGCAAGACGCTGGCTGTTTCTGTATAATCAAGAGGACAGGGTCCATGGTCCTGAGCTTGTGTCGCTGGTTGAGCTAAACGCCCCTAAATCTCGAAACGCTTAGATAGGCGAACATAGCTGCATCATAGGGGATGGAAAACCAATAACGTGCCGAAACTTTGCTGTTTTAGCTTTTTGTCTGTTTTCACAGCGGTTCGTCAATTAGGAACTACGATCTATTACTTTAAGCTTGTTATGGCTGAACAAGGATACTAGAAAATCAACAAAAGCTCGAGTTTTCGGGGGTACAAGCTGTCCGTGGGGAAAGACAGCATACAGAGCAGTATCTTGCTCGGTAGGTTTAACCTCGAAATCCTGCAGTACAACACGCAGATCTCCTTGCTCGATCGCTCGTTTAACCACCCACTCTGGCACCACTGCTATCCCAACGCCGTGTAGCGCAGCTTTCATCAGTGCGGTGCTGTGATCGGTCTTCAGATTACCGGAAACGTCGACTTTGATAACCTCAGAACCTTTACTAAATCGCCATGTACTTTCATAATTGGTTGCCGAGTAGACCAGACAGTTGTGCGATTTGAGGTCAGTAGGATGTGCTGGCTCGCCGTGTTTCTGAAAATAGTCCGGGCTGCTACAAACGACTCGATTGCTAGAGCTCAGTTGGCGCGCAATAATGTTTGAGTCTTCCAGTTTACCTAACCAAACAGCGACATCTATTTGGTTCTTAACAAGGTCAATCTGTTCGTCATTTAGTTCAATATCGATCCTTAGATCGGGGTTGCTATCCAAAAACTTGGAAATCTGTGGAATAATCACTTCTGTAGCTATCGAAGTGCGAAGCTGGACTTTCAAAACCCCTTTAATTTCACTTTGATATGCTGATGCGTAACTATTTATATTGTCTAGTTTGCGCACTATTTCGACCATACGATTATGGTACATTTGTCCAACTTCAGTCATGCTTTGAGCGCGTGTGGTTCTATTTAGCAACCGCACCCCGAGATTTTTCTCCAGGGCATCTATGTGTCTTGCAATCGAACTCGCAGTCGTGTTCTGCTGTCTGGCAACAGATGAGAAGCTGCCGGACTCCACCACCCTAAGAAACGTACGAATACTGGTTAATTCATCCAATGTTGTCTTCCTTGTTGCCTGAACCTCTGTACTTTTTAAAGTTTTAAATGTCGCCTTAACTGATCTTTCTGTTCAGCTCACAGTATGGATGAATTTTAATAAATAGAACAACCCATCGTCTCTGAGCGGACCTAAAGGTAACGTATTGTCAACATACGTTCCATCAGAATTCGTCTTTGGCAAAGTCTTTTAATTCAGAGTATTCATGAGGTTACTTTGATTGACGGAAAATCTTAACTGAAGATTTTGAAATATCGTATGATCTGGCTGAATGAAAAGTTCTGTTTCCCATAGTGGTTGAACGGGGTCACCTCGTGATTACTCCCGTTAGCTGGTGGGGCCCTTCATTTTTATTTAGGGTTGAATGTTGCTCATTGTTTTGATTGAGATGATGGCTTGCGTTACTCAACTCGAGAGCACTTTTGTGGTGGCCGATCGATGAACGCGCTACTAAGGCCTGCATCAAGATGCCGAGTGTAGCAAAAAGCGTGATCCGCAAGCCTAATAAAGCCTAGAAAAAAGCAATTATCTCAGTTGAACCGCTCGATCTAGCCAGCAACTGTGGCGTTTAAGCGAGCAGTACTTTCCAACCGGAATGACCGGCATCTCGGCTAGAATGACCATTTCCGAAACCACCGTCAGTCGACACTTTGGTTTTGGCAAGATCTACATCACGTCAACCAAAGCGTCAGAATTGGGAAGGCGAGGAGCAATCCGAGGGTAACGAACTCAGCAATCAGGAAGGGAATTATCCCCTTAAAACTCGAATAGAGGTTCGTACGGGTGACCGATGAGGTGACAAAAACCACAAGCCCTAATGGTGGTGAGACGAGGCCGATTTCTGTCGTCTTGATCATGATCACGCCCCACCAGATGGGGTCAAAGCCGAGACCGACCATCAACGGAGTCGAAATCGGCGCCGTTAGAATTAGAACTGCTGCCTGATCCATGAACATGCCTAGGATCAAATAGATAAGGACGACGATCAGCATGACTACCGTTGGTGTCATGCCGCTTTCGGCAATCCAGCCCAGTAGTGTATTCGTAATATGTGTAATGGAGATGAAGTATCCCACGACATGAGAGCTGACAATGATCAGCATAATCATTGAGGTAATCCGTAATGTGCCGCTGACTGCTCCCATAAAGTCATTGCGGTCCATACGGCGAGACATGATTGACAGAACCAAGGCTCCGGCAGCACCGATTGCGGAGATCTCCGTCGGCGTTGCCACACCACTGTACAACCCGCCCAACACGATGAAGATAAGCAAAATCATTGGCCAGACTGTGCCGCCACGTTGCTCCGTTGCAACGCGCTGTTCGTCGATCGCATCCGGGCCAAGCTTTGGTTTTAGCTTAAGCGTGATGGAAATTGTCACGATATAGCCCAATGCTGTCAGCAGTCCGGGTATGATGCCTGCGATGAACAATTTTCCGATCGAGGTCTCAGTTATGATGCCGTAGATTACAAAGGAAACTGAAGGGGGGATCATGATTGCCAGCGTTCCAGCAATAGAAATTGTGCCCACCGCAAAAGACGGCGCATACCCAGCTTTCATCATCGCAGGAAATGACGCGCGGGCAAGGCTCGCTGCTGAAGCGGTGCTGCTGCCGGTGGCGGCGGCATGGATGGCGCCAGCCACGATGCAGGCCATAGCCAGACCGCCGCGTACCCGACGGAGCATCCGGTTGCATGCCATTAGCAAGTCGGTGGCGACGCCGCCGCAGGAGAGAAACTCTGCCATCAGAATAAACATGGGAATCGTCAGCAGAACCGAGTTGGCAAGAGTCTCGTGCATGACCTTTCCCATAATCGCCTGAAGCACACTCATGGGAACCAACATGTTGAGGCTTACGAAGCCGGCTATGCCCAATGCAAAGCCAATAGGAACGGCGAGCACCATCATTATGAGTAGCAACGATACGCCAATAGCAAAAGTCATTCGGGATACTCCTCAGCTGTATGCTCGACGATAAGGTCCTCGGATGCACCGAACACGCTTGTTAGCAGTCGAAGGCTCAGTAGGCCGCAACCAATTGGCACCCAGATCCATGATAAGTGAACCGGCCAGTCGATAACGTCCATCTCAACGAGCCCGTTGGAGAAGATTTCGTACCAGTTTTTACCGGACATCCAGGCAAGGTCGGCGCAGAATATGCTGCTGACTAACAGCCCGACGCGTAGCAGCAGGTTGCCGACATTTTGCGGAATAACGTGCAGGAGAAACGTGATCCGGATAAAGCCGCCTGTGCGGAAGCCCCACGCAAGGGGCAAGCTGACCAGACCAACCAGCAAATATTGCTCAGTCAGGAAATAATTGAAACTGAGCGGTTTGTTGATCGTGTATCGCAGCAGCGCATCGAACGTTGTGATGGTCATGGCCGCCAACATCATCGCTGCACCAATGATCGCTGCGCCATTCTCAAGTGGACGCAATATCTGGTCCAGCAGCTTGAATGTCGCATTTCTTCGTGGAGCTTTTCGTTCCAACTTTTGTTACCCCCCCTTCAACTTCGCATCATGTGCTGTAATTTGGCTGCACATCATTCGAATTCTTTTTTTGTTGAAATGTAACTAATCCTATAGCATCAGAATTGTCTATAGCTTAAGAAGCCTCGATCCTGTCATTGCTGCTTGTCCCTAATCGGGTTCTGGGTTCGCAAGTTTGGCAAGTCTTGGAGAAAGAAAAAGAAACACACAAATAAAAATTCTTCATAATTACCATTGACTTAGAGGCATGTAGCTTCGTTTTGAATATCCCAGAAGAGAACAATTCCTTGCCTCGAGACTTTGGTCCAAAACGTCAAGAAAGGCCGATCATGCGCTCAACGCAAAACTCCTACACGCTCACGGGTATTGTCAGGAACTATTCTGCGGTTAGCATCGGAATGGTCAAAAACTTAAAAAAACTCGATCGTGTCTTTGTTGCTTACAACTAGGCAGTTTATGGGTTCGCTAGATTTACAAATCTTAGGGAGAGAAAAATATGTCAATGAAGTTTCTTGTAAATACAATGGTCTTAGGATCGTGCCTCTTCGCTTCGGCGGCTTCAGCAGAGACCATCGTTCTAGCGTCAGGTCTGCCGCCGAAGCACTTTCAATCGGTTCAGGGTTCTGAGGCCTTGATGGAGTGCGTTACAAAGGGGACGAATGGTGAAGTTACCTTCAATTATTTCCCATCAGGCGAGCTTGTAAAACGTGACAGCATGGTGACGGGTATCAACCAAGGGCTTGCCCAGATCGCAGTTTCAAGTGTACCGGACGAAGTTGCGTACATTCCATTGCAGGGTCTTCTGACGCTTCCCGGGCTGACTGGTTCTGCTGTGGAGGCGACGGTTGGTTGGCGCAAGGCTCTTGACCAGAACGGCGCAATGGCAGAAGAACTCACCCGTCAAAACGTAATGCCTCTTTTGCTCTCGCCACTCGCGCCATATCAGATTATGGCAAATGAGAAGCTCGACGATCCCTCGAAATGGGACGGGTTGAAGATCCGAGCCACCGGTTCTTCGCTATCTGTCTTGGTTAACTCTATTGGGGGAGTCGCTGTGCAGATGCCCGCGACTGAAATTTATGTTGCGCTCCAGCGCGGCACCGTGGACGCGACGATCCTTTCCTTTACAAGCCTTGTAGGCTATTCCCTTCAGGAAGTGCTTTCGTCTTATTCTACGAATGCCAGCTTTGGCACCTCGGCATCTATGTGGGGGATGGATTTGAAATTCTTTAACAACCTTCCCGCGGATCAGCAGAGGGTAATTAAGGAATGCGGGCGCTCGATTGAATTGTCGATGGCCGCTCTTATCGACTCTAATGAGAAAAAGATCGCAGAGGATTTGGCTGCACAAGGACAGCAAGTTTTTGAGCTGACCCCTGAACAACTTGATATGTTTGCGGAGCAGATGGTCTCGGTCGAGACTAGTTTTCTCAAACGCCTGAATGATCGCGGTCTGCCAGCAGAAGAAGCGCTGAGCGAATACAAAGCCGCTTTGGGAAAGTAAAAGTTCAGTAAATCCGATTATTATGCGGGCCGGTCACCTTTTCCGGCCCGTATTTACGTTCTGGTTGGGTGGCGATATCTCAGACCAGGTTTCGTGTTCTCTAACTAATTATCCCGGCCGCATTTACGCTATATCCTTGGACGATACGGTCACGCATTCAAAAAAGCTCTGACGGGCTTAAGGGCATTGTTAGAAATTTTGCCTGTGATGCAGATAAGTGTCGGCACCTAGAAATCGTTTGTTTGCGCGGTTTTTCTGCGGGGCTGAAAACTTATAAAACTGTGATCACTGTTTGAAGGGCAGTGGCTGTTTCACTGGGCGGTAATGCGCTATTTTGGTAAAGCAATAGATATAATAAAAGAAAGGTTTAGTTTTATGCGTCTACTAAACAAACGGGCAATAGTTACCGGAGCAGGTTCCGGAATTGGCGCAGCAATTTCCTGTCACTTTGCGAAACAAGGCGCGAAAGTTGCCGTAGTGGATATTAATTTGGAAAAGGCGGAGGTGGTAGCGAATAAGATTTGTGTGGACGGGGGAGAGGCGGTCCCATTTTATGCAGACGTTTCCAATTCTGACGATGTCGCGAATGCCTTCGCAGGGGCAGAAATGGCCTTTTCTGGGCTGGAAATCATTGTAAATTGTGCGGGCATTAATCAGAAACTAACTGCATGTACAGAAGTTAGTGAAGAAACATTCGATCGAATGTTTAATGTGAATGTTAAGAGCTTATACTTCACGACCCTTCATGGAGTACCAATTTTGGCGAAGTATGAAAGATGTGCGATCGTCAATATAGGATCTGTTGGAGGTATTCGACCACGCGCAGGCATGGCGTGGTACGGGGCGAGTAAAGCGGCGGTTAATGCCTACAGTGCTGCACTTGCACTTGAGCTCGCACCACAGCGTATCCGCGTGAACTCAATTGCTCCTGTCAGAACTGATACGCCTATGGTTTGGTACATGGTTGATGGAGAAACCGTGGAAAAACGCGCGAAGATGGATTCAGAAATCCCACTCGGTCGTATCGGACATGTTGATGATATAGCGCAAGCGGCGGTATATTTGGCCTCAGATGAGGCAAGCTTTGTCACAGGACAGACCCTGGCGGTCGATGGCGGCCGCCTTCTATTATAAAAATATCTATCAAACATCGAAGATAGAAAAGGTTCATTGACTTGAACTGTCGACGGATTTTTCAGTGGAGTACTTTCTCCGAGATCTTGTGCATTGAAAGGGAAATTAGAGATGAAGAAAACAGCCGTCGTAACAGGGGCCGCCTCTGGGATTGGTCGCCGAAGTGTCGAACGCCTTCTTAACGCAGGCTGGACTGTCTGGGCATTAGACCTGTCTCATGAGAAACTGGCAGCATTTGAAACGCCAGACTGCACCGGGCGGTATTACTACCGAGCTTGTGATGTCAGCTCCGCTTCCGAGATTAAGGAAGTCTTTGAGGCCGTCAGTCGAGAAAACCAATCAATCGACGCCCTGATCTGCTCGGCAGGTGTTACTCTCGTGGGGTCTCTAATGGACTTCCCGGAGGAAGCGACCGATAAGCTAATTGACGTCAATCTTAAAGGCCCTTGGCTTACTATTCGTGGCGCCTATCCGCTTCTAAAGTATAATTCCAACATGGCCGACCCAGCCCGGATTGTCATCGTCGGTTCAGTAAGTGGCATCAGGCCAAAGGTAGGAAGCGGTATGTATTCAGCGACTAAAGCGGCCCTACATACCTTGACCGGCGTGCTCGCTGTTGAACTCGCAAAGGATGGTATCACGGTAAATGCGGTCGCGCCCGGAACGACCGACACGCCAATGGCGCAGCAAGCGGCAGAAAATGCAGGTTCGTCTGGTTTTCAGCTCTCCGGTAACTCGCCTCTTGGGCGAATAGCGGATGCTGACGATATCGTGGATGCGATCGAATTTTTCTTGGGCGGCAGTGCAAAATATGTCAACGGTACGGTATTGCCAGTCGATGGCGGAACCCGTGCAGCCTATTCCCGGGGATAAAAAAGGCAGCAGTATTTCCTGGTGATCTAGATAGCTTTTTCGGCTCTTCGCTAAAATCAATTTTCTCCGTGCCTGTAATTCTAATGCTGTTTATTCCAATCAACAATAAATACCAATATGACGAAGCTTTATTTGGTTCGGCATTTAGCCGGTTTCTCAAGCGCTAAGGGAATAATCCAGTCAATAGCGATATCTGGAATTTCAGTGGTAATCAGGCGTCAAAAAAAGCCAGACCTAATAACCACGGTTAATAAGGGTGATTAGCATTTTGAGCCTGTTTAAAATAGGAGATGCCAACTATAATGTTGGTAGTGAATTTCTGTTTCTCTCAGGAACTCTTTAAAATGACCCGCTATTAGACCATTTTAATTTCAATAGGTTATATAATGAACGATGTTGTTGATTTAACAAACAAAGATAGCTTTAGACACTGGACCCCCGTCACTATTCGTTTCTCAGATCAAGACCCTTTGCAGCACGTAAATAATGTAGCGTACGCTAGCTACTTTGAGGCTGCGCGAACCATGTTTTTAGGTGGATTATTAGACGCTGACGAGAGAGTGGGAATTGATTTTATTCTTGCCCGCCTTGTTATTGATTACCTGAAAGAAACTCACTATCCCAATACAGTTGATGTTGGTGCAAGGGTTATAAAACTAGGCACTAAATCGATAACAACTGGATATGGATGTTTCGTTGGTGACGCGTGCGCTGCTACATCTGAAAGCGTAAATGTGTTCTTCTCAACAGCAGAACGTAAATCTGTTGGCATTCCAGATGCTGTTCGGACGAATTTAGAAGCAGACCCTATGCAAGAACACACCAAAAGTAGATATAGTCGAAACCACTAATGCTCTGACTTTGGAATACTTAAGTCTACGTAACACGTCGGCCCGTTCCTTGTGACGTTCGCAAACCACCGACATCCAGATGGCATGTCAACATGTTATCTGGATGTCGTAAATGTGGTGGTAGTCACGCAGGATCTTTAATGTACCAATAGCGGTTAGAGGTACTTTATTGACTTAACCCATGCGATGCAGAGCGCAAATTTTATTGCCTGACGGATCGCGCAGATAGGCAAGGTAAAGATTGCTGCCTTCCCGAACGCCAGGGGGGTCCTCACATGTAACGCCGCCGTTTGCCAGACCAGCGGCATGCCAATTGTCTGCCATCTCCGTATCTGCTGCTGCAAATCCAATCGTACTGCCATTGCCGTGACAGGCAGGCTCTCCGTCAATAGGTTTGCTGATTGCGAACACGCCCGTTTTTGTGCGGTAGAAGCAGCGGCCTTTACTGTCAATTACACCTGGTTCATGGCCAAGCGCTCCAAGGATTGCATCGTAAAAAACTTTTGCCTTCTCAATATCATCCGCCCCAATCATTACATGACTAAACATTTTAGCTCCCGTTGATAAATATGCTATTGGTTGATTATTGGGCATGTTATCCCGAGCACTCACGGAATACAAACAACAACACACCGAAGAATAAGCGAAAATCAAAAAGCCAAATCAAAGAATAATTAATCCCTTGCGGGCTTCTGGCGCACCTAAGCTGAAGCATCTTGATGTCGGTTTAGGGGCACAAGCATAAGCGGGTTAACGTTTATGGCTTCGTTTAATCTAGATGCTTTTGGATAAATGACGCCCATGGGCGGATTTGAACTACCGACAGGTGGATTTTCAGTCCGCGTGGATTTTAGCTAACTCCGTGAAGTAAAGTCGCCAGAAAATTGCTCTCCACCTTGGCGATCTACACAATGTCTTTCTGCGAATAGTGAAATAGATGTCGTTAGACATCAAAGGCCATGTTGACTGGTGAATGAACCGGTAACATCTGGATATTTTTTGATATCCAAGCATACCCAATAAACTATTACCTCAATAGTATCAGCGGCCTTAAAACCCAAGCGGGTGGCGGCTGTAAAAGGACGCAAAGAGGAGGGAGGTGCCGATGGCAAGCAGTAGGCTGCCTCCCGCCAGAGCTATGGCGTCTCCGGCTAACAGCCAGAAAGAGCTTTTGTGTGCGGTTAGCGTTATTGCCTTTTGCCGCGCAGATACTGCAAGAAAAGCGAGCATGGCAACAGCCATGCCAGTTCCCACTGACATTGCGGCAACAGCGCCAACACCTGCAAGCGGAAGGGCCATTGCTTTCGCCAGAACCAGAACCAGAATGGCACCGGTACAAGGCCTGAGTCCGATGGCGAGAACCACGCCGATTGCAGAGCGAAGATCGCGGATATTCTCTAGTTGTTCTCCACTTGGCATATGATTATGGCCGCAATTTTCGTCATGTATATGATGTGCAGAATCATCATTTAGTCTCGGTTTTTTCAGGAAGAAACGATTAATTATTTGACGTGCTGTCCGCAAAATCAAAAGGGCGCCAAGGGCCGCTACGAGGATGTAACTTAGTCGTTCACTCCAAGCGACTGCGGAACTTGTTTCACGCGGAACCCATCCGGCGATGTAGATCAGTCCGTAAACAAGGACTATGGCCACCACCCCCTGACAAAAAGCCGCGATAACAGCAATACTCACGCTTCGTCTCATATTTTGCGGGTAGGTGAGCAGATAAGTTGTCAGGACGGCCTTGCCATGCCCGGGACCTGCAGCGTGAAATACTCCATAGAGGAAACTTCCAAAAATAAGGCTCCAGGTTGCGGTCATGCCGCCCCCGGCGGTCAGTGCCTTGAGAGCTATGACAAGCTCCTCATGAAAGGCCCGTTGTTGCGTCATGATCCAGCTTATGCTGTTAGCCCACAAACCTGCTTCCATGGCGCTACTTGCCGCAGCAAATGTTTCTTGCGAGGAAATCAGGTATGCAAATATAGTCAAATAAAGGCTTTTTCCTATAAGACCTTTTACTCTTCTGGACATGTCAGAGAGACCCGTTCGGCAAAAAAGGAACCCAGCCCAGTTTCTCCGCGCATCGAGGCGTCCAGCATCGCGGCCTGCGCAACTGCGCTCGGGTCCGGATTGGGGGGGATGACCTTATATTGACAACCCGTCGGTGCATCGGACAGGATTACAGGGCTTTCCACCTCTGCATGGAGCATTTCGACATAATAGGTTGGATCAAAAATGGCGTAAGAAAAACTGTCATTGCTGGGAGAGACCGGCGTCTCGAAGGGAGTTGTAAAGGACATCTCCAGTCGCGCTCCCTTCATCCTGGTAGACTTATCAGTTATGGGTTTGAGCTTGAGTATTTTGTCTTTATTTCGCGCTTCGGTGAAATACCCATATTCCTTGAGATGCTCCATATTCACCTGCATAATTTCGTTTAGCTTCTTCGGATCAGGTTTGCCATCGCCACCTACACCCACTCCCTCGATCGCATACGCCGTGTAGTAATCGTCAAACAACCATGTTTGATGCAGCCCTTTGACCTTACCCGTTTTATCGAACAGGATTTTGATGGTCATATCAGTCCAGACATGCGGGTGGGCTGAGGCGAGGTTTAGTGGTGTCAGAAGAAAAAGACTGAAAGCAATAACAAACAAACGCATGGATCATTCCCAACATAAGGGCAACTGATGTGTTTAATAACACATCTCCCCCTAAATAGTGCAGTTGTCTTCTTTCGACAACGGTTGGCAACCGCACTAAAAGAGGGAGTGTGTCGTTCATGCGAGATATAGGTCGATTATGAAGGTTTAAAAGGCAAGAGAGTAGCCAATGAGGGCACCGATGCGGTGGTTTTTCTCGCCCTCTTCTTCCTGATATTTATATCCGGCTCCGAGCGTGATACCATTTGCAAAGTTGTAGCTTAGTGATGCCTGAAAAACCTCTCCGTCCTGCGCTTCATCCGCGTCCTCCGGATTTTCATTCTGAACATAGGTGTAGGTCGAGCCAAGGGACCATTGCCGGTAGTCAAGCTCTGCCCCTACCGTATTATAGGTTCGGTCGTGCGGCGCCTCTCCGTTCAGGTGATTGATATAAACAATTTCTCCCAGAGCGCGGCCCTTCAGATCAGCAGTGAAAACATGCTCATACTGACCAGAGAATGTATAGCGATCCTCGCTTGTTTCATCCCCTTCCCCGGCGGCCTGATGCGCGTAACCGATACGATAGGACAGACCCTCCGGGATGTCACTATTGAGGGAGTAGAAGTCTGATCCGCCGATGGATACAGCAACTGATGAGAAATTGTCGGTATTCGAAACGCCGCCATCACTCTTGTGAGTGACCCCGCGTTCATACAGGACGGAGTTGCTGAGGAAAGTGGTATCCGCAAAAAAGGTGCTGACATCAATCCGGTGAGTTCCGAAATCACCGGCATTTATCCGACCGTAACCACCAACGCCAATTTTCTCGCGTACCGTATATTCGTCAACAATCTGATAGCCATAGATGCCCGGCATCACATGCTGGTCAAAGCTGATAACCGGATCGAACTTACCGGCATAAGCGCCGAAATTTTCGTTATCATAATTGACGGTCAGGGCCCGCACGAACAGGGGCGTATCCTCGAAATAACGGTTGCTGCCGTCTAGCGTCGCTCCACCGCCGCCATGATCATGACCGGCTGGCTCGCCTTCCAGCTCGATATTCGTATTGACCGAAAAACCGTTGCCAAAGCCGTATCCCATCTCCAGATGCGAATGGGTATAGGCCTCGTCTATTTCCTCGTCTGCTTCTTCCGCCTTATAGACGTGATCATAATATACCTTGATATCCAGATGTCCGTAGAAACCGGCAGTTCCCTGTGCATGGTTGTGATTATGGTCATGATCATCTGCAGCGAGGGCGGTGGCTGGGATTAAAAGTAGGGGCATACAAGGGAGTAGGCTGGTCAGTCTCATTCGTCATTGCTTTCTAAATATGAAATGTTATAACATAACAATATTAAAAATTCGACGCTGTCAAGCCCCCTCCCGGGGACTGCCAAATTACTGATAAGTTTGATAGAAAATACAAGCCCGGAACCGGCTTAGCACCACACACTAATGAAGGAAAGAGACCTGATGAAGAAGTATTTGTTGATGATCGGATTGATCTTGATGTTGCCCGCGCGGGGCTATGCCGCCCCTACCGAGAATGTCGTCGTGACGATCGCGCCACTGTATTCTCTCGTGCAGGGAGTTATCGGAGATACCGGTGAAGCGGACCTGCTGCTCAAGGGGAATGTATCCCCTCATACTTTTCAGCTAAAACCTTCCCAAGTTGCCAAACTCCAGAAAGCAAAGATTGTGTTCTATATTGGCAAAGGTATGGAAGTCTTCCTGGTGCGAGCCCTTGAAACCCTGCCCGATTCCGTGACCCAGGTCTCCATGATGGATCAGCCGGAAATGACCATTCTGGAAATCCGTGAAGGTGGTGAGTGGGAGCATCATGATCACTCTGCCCATAATCATGGTGAGGAAGAACATCGCGATCATTCCGCAGATGACCACGATGAAGAAGCCCATCATGATCATGATGAACACGATCATCACGGCCATGAACATGAAGAAATGGGAGATAGTCATATCTGGCTGGATCCCGCCAACGCCATTGTCATGGTCAAGGCGATCACCAAAGAACTCTCAAAAGCCTACCCGGAAAACCGCGCCCAATATAAGGAAAACGCTCTTGAGATGATTTCAAAGATCGAAGCGAGCGATAAAGAGGCGAACGCTGTTTTGGAGCCAGTGAAAGACAAGCCCTATGTTGTTTTTCATGACGCCTATCAGTATTTTGAAAACTACTACGGCCTCTCTGCGGTCGGATCAATCGTCGTTGAGCCTGGCGATGCAGCGTCCGCCAAGCGGATTGCCACATTGCGCAAGAAAATAGCGGAAACTGGAGCGATTTGTGTCTTTCGCGAGCCTCAATTTTCGGACAAGCTTTCCAGGCTGGTGACGGAAGAAACGACCGCAAAACTGGGTACAGTCGATCCGATTGGCGCAGAACTAGCGCCGGGGCCGGACATGTATCCGCAGCTCCTGAAACAGGTCGCGTTGGAACTGGTCACCTGCCTGAACGATTAGCTTGGGTTTATGGCCGTGTCCCCCAGGGTATGGGGCACGGTCAACCCTGTCTTGAACCCGCCATTTTGACCGTCCTGAAAACAGGATTTGGAAAATGTTGTTTGGTTGCTTGCATTCTTCAGATTACCTTCCAGTTTAAGAGGTAGAAGAGAAAGTTTGCAGGTTTCCGGCAAGAAGAAGACGCGAAAGGCGGGGCTTACCAGGGTGACAATGTCCCAATGGGTGCAATCAAAGCGGTTCACTTTTATTATAAGAATTATGGTTTTATAATATACTGGAATTCTTGAAGTATATTGACTTCCTGAGATTCACTCCGTTAAGTAGAAAGATAAAGAGTGAGCAAGATCACCGATAGTAAAAGTGAACAACAATTTCCACATTGGAAAGCTGAAACGTTAAAGTAGCCGACGTTTCAAAAAGACAATAAATTGGCTCAATAATATTCGTGGGGGAGGTAAACCATGAAATTCAAATTTACAAGATTGCCCATTGGGCTCGGTTTGATGATGGCTGTTTTCTTTGCATGGGTCTCGCCAAGTTTGGCGGACGAATGCAAAAACAGGGGCTCTTTGGATGTGATATTCTGCGATGAAGACGGAGACTTGGTTGCTGACGCCCCTAAAGATCCGTCAAAGTTCCGTGATCCATCGACGCTCGTGTTTACCTACACACCGGTTGAAGACCCGGCCGTATACCGCGATGCTTTTAAGCCATTCCAGGATTTTCTGGAGGAGAAAACCGGCAAGAAGGTGATCTATTATACCGTTCAGTCAAACTCGGCTGAAATCGAGGCCATGCGGTCTGGTCGACTGCATATTGCCGGATTTTCAACAGGCCCGACGGGCTTTGCCGTCAACCTTGCCGGCGCAGTTCCGCTTGCGGTGAAAGGTACGGAAAAAGAATTCCAGGGCTATAACCTCATTGTTATCGTCAAGAAAGACAGCCCATACCAGGAACTGTCAGATTTGAAGGGCAAGAAAGTTGCCCACACATCGCAATCTTCAAACTCCGGTAATCTGGCACCGCGGGCTCTTTTCCCGGACCAGGGTCTAATTCCTGATGAGGACTATGAAGTGCTCTACTCCGGCAAGCATGACCAATCTGTCTTGGGCGTAAATAGCGGAGACTACGATGCTGCACCGGTTGCGTCG
Organism: Sneathiella litorea; assembly: GCF_009882915.1. GTDB lineage: Bacteria > Pseudomonadota > Alphaproteobacteria > Sneathiellales > Sneathiellaceae > Sneathiella > Sneathiella litorea. Next base: position 1,377,538 of record NZ_WTUW01000002.1, on the reverse strand, counting down.
GACGTGTTCACGCGAATGGCAGAACGGGGTGTCGTAAACGCTGATGACTTCCGTATTATTTATCGGAGTCCGAAGTTCCCAACCTCCTCATTTGCTTATGCCTATGATTTAAAGCCGGAACTTATCGAACAGATCCGTGAAGCATTCCGGGAGTTCAGGTTCCCGCCGGAAATGCAGAAGACTTTTGGCGGTGCCGATCGATTCTTCGAGATAACATATAAAGAGGACTGGGGCGTTATTCGTCAGATCGCCAAATCAATCGGCGAGGAATATGATCGCAAGGGTCTTGATCAGATGGCCAAAAAGGAAGCAGAAAAAGCAGCTAAGAAGAAGGCTGACTGATGTCTGAGACCGGAAGTGGTCCAACAGAGCCGGAAAATCTGCGGGGCAAACGCCCCGCAGATAATTTTGTAGGCGAAGAAACGGCCCTGAAAATTCGTGGTTTATTTAAGGAATACCGGCCCGGTGTTGCTGTGCTTAAAGGACTTGATCTTGATGTCGATTGTCGGGGTGTGACGGCGATCATCGGTCCATCTGGAACCGGCAAAAGTACACTTCTTCGGTGCATTAACCGTCTGGTCGAGCCGACCAGCGGTGAAATTATATTCGAGGGCGAGGATATTACAAAGTTGAGTCGTGCTGGCCTGAGACGTGCGCGTAGGAAGATCGGCATGGTCTTTCAGGAGTATAATCTGGTTGAGCGACTTAGCGTTATCGAGAATTTGCTATGCGGTCGGCTCGGTTATATCTCGCCGTTAAAAGCGTGGTTTAGAAAATTTCCATCCCAGGATATCGATCATGCGTTTGAGTTGTTGGACAAAGTTGGCCTAGGAGATTTGGCGTATCAACGGGCCGATAACCTCTCCGGCGGGCAGCGTCAACGTGTCGGCATCGCGCGGGCGTTGATGCAGGCACCGCATATCCTTTTGGCCGATGAACCAACGTCGTCGCTCGACCCGAAGACGTCCGTCGAAATCATGGAACTGATGGCACGTCTTGCCGGGGACCTCGATATACCTGTCATAGTTAATATTCACGATGTTGCGCTCGGCTCTCGTTTTGCACAACGCATAATTGGCATGTCAGAGGGCAATATTGTATATGACGGCTTACCGTCTGGCCTTACAGACACGCACCTCAAAGAAATTTATGGTGGTGAGGATTGGCTGCAATGACCATGCCGTCCAGTCCCCGCGCAAAGCGCAACCCGTTTCCGACAAATTGGCCGTCCCGGATCATCTGGGCGGCTCTGCTGGCCTATCTGGTCTATGCGCTCAGCCTAATCGATATAAGCGGTGAGCGCGTGATGGCGGGCCTTGGTCATGGGGCCAACATGTTGGGCCGCATGGTCCCGCCTGATTTCTCGCGCTGGAGCCTACTCTTGGAAGGGCTTTTGGAAAGCCTTGAGATTGCAATCCTCGCTTCGGCGGTGGGGATCACTTTATCCTTGCCGATCGGTTTTTTAGCAGCCCGCAACATGATGCCTCCTTGGGTTTCCTGGCCTGCGCGGACGCTTATTGCAATTTGTCGGTCGTTCCATCCGGTTATCGTCGCAATTATATTCGTCAAGGCGGTGGGGTTCGGCGCGCTTGCCGGTATATTGGCGTTGATTGTCGCCTCGGTGGGTTTTATAGCGAAGTTGTTCGCCGAAGCAATTGAGGAGATTTCCCTGAAACAGGTTGAGGCAGTGCGGGCGACCGGCGCGCCATTTGGTAACGTCATTATTTTTAGTGTTGTTCCGCAGGTGTTATCCCGCTTCGTGGGCTTCTCGACATATCAAGTTGATTCAAATTTGCGCAATTCAACGATGGTCGGGATTGTCGGCGCTGGCGGTATTGGTGGCACATTGTTTTCCGCGTTTCAGCGTTTCGATTACGATTTCGTTGCAGCCATTTTGATTTCGCTAATTGCCGTGATCATGGCAGGTGAATATTTTAGTACATGGGTAAAGGGCGTCTTTAAATGATGACTGGCAACGACCCAGTGCAAATGACGCACCGCCGCCTCCAACGGTTTAGCCCTCTGGAACGATTTTCGCGCTGGCTTGTCCTGCTGGTTGTTGTGGCGGCCATTGTAGTCTCGACTCGACACGTGGAAATCATCCCTGAGTTTCTTTACGACGCACCAACGCAGATACTTGACCTGTTGAACAGGCTTTGGCCGCCAGACCTATCATATTATCAACAAGGTGTGCATGAAGCGCTTGTTGAAACTCTGCACATTGCCAGTCTCGGGACGATTCTGGCGCTGATCCTCGCGTTACCTGTGGCATTATGCTCGGCCACAAATATCACGACTAATCCGCTGTTGCATGCGTTCGCTAAACTCGTTCTTGTCTCATCTCGTTCAGTAAACTCGCTTGTCTGGGCATTGCTATTCGTCGCCATTTTTGGTCCGGGAACCTTGGCCGGGGTATTGGCAATTGCGTTCAGGTCCGTTGGCTTTGTCGGAAAGCTGTTGGGCGAAGCGCTAGAAGAAGTCCATATGGGATCCGTTGAGGCGCTTAAAGCAACGGGCGCACCGGCGACAAGTGTACTGCTTAAAGGCTACTGGCCACAAGTCATGCCGGCCTTGTGGTCAATCGTTTTGTTTCGTTGGGACATAAATGTACGTGAATCAGCCGTTCTCGGATTGGTTGGTGCTGGTGGTATTGGCGTGGCCTTAAACAATGCCCTTAACACCTTCTACTGGGATAAGGTCGCGACGGTTCTGCTGAGCATTTTCGCTGTTGTGATTGTAGCCGAGCTGGTGGTAACGCAAATTCGTAAACGTATAATTTAGTCTGTAATCAGCCGACGGCCGTCTTGACGTTTATGACGGTTGAATCAATGGCATTAGACAATACTCCGACACGTCAATTCGATTTCAGTGCACCCGACATAGCCCGGGTTGCGGAGTCGGCAGGGAATAACTCCAGAAAGGATGAACTCGCTTCTTAGGGATTTCATTCGTGAACAACGCCGCGTTCACGACGAAGATCGTCAACGTTGCGAAAGGATCGCGGAAATCGGACACATCATCATCGCCAGACGGATGATTTCGGGCAATGTCTTGAAGTAGCGAAACGAGTCCTATTTTTCAAGCTTGTAGGCTAATTTGAAGCTCCCTGATTAATCTACTCTGTATACCCTGCTCGCGGTATCATGGAATAGATCTGCTTTTTCTGAGTCACTATAATTTGCTGTAAGGCGCTTAAATGAATTCCAAAGGATATTATAGCTGCAGCTTACCTTGTCGACCGGGAAATTAGATTCGAACATGCAGCGATCAGAACCAAACTGTTCGATCGTATGTTCATAAAACCGTCGGGTTGCTTCCATCAGGTCAAGACTTGATGGCGGACGATCATTCAAATGCCAGTCATAGCCATTAATTTCCATTGCCAGGCCACCAAGTTTCGCGACAACATTCGGACAACTTGCCAAGTCAGTTATTGCCTTCTTCCATGCGGGGAAATATTCATCCTGTTTCCCTTTGTAGGGCCCGATACCCAGGGGCCCGCCAAAATGATTGAGGATTATCGTCGTATCCGGAAACGCACGGGCAAGATCCGTCAATTGGGGGATTTGCGGATGGTAGCACCATCCTTCAAAGCTCAGGTTGCGTGGCGCGAGAGTGGCAAACCCTTGGCGAAAGCGATCATTCAGATACAAGTTCTCTATCGTCGTTGGCTGGGAATTAGGGACCTCATCGCTTGCATCCCACGGGGCACGGTGACGGATGCCGCGAAAACGACCACCGCCAGCGGCAATATGTGCATCGAGGACAGGGGCGACGGCATCACCGAGCATTAAGTCGGCTGAGCCCACAATACCGGCAGCAACACGCGCGTCTCCATAAAGACCAGAAGCGCTCATCGCAGCGATACCGTTGACAAATTCCGTTTCGCCAACCGGTTTCATTTCTTCCGGGCCGGTTGATCGATACATGGCGCCGCATTCGATGAATACAGTAGAGACGATATTATGGCCGCTATAGATGTCTGAAAGTATTTCATCAAGGAGATACTTGTGCGATGCCCTAAGCGGACGGAACTCCCATAAATGATGATGCGGATCGCAAATTGGCAGGTCGGGTTCCAGTGTTTCTTCTACTGTGAGGTTAAGCCAGTCATGGTTTGTTGGTGGTGTTATCATTTTGTTATTTCCTAGCACAAAAAGTAATTCACAATATGTTCGCTGACAGAAAGTGTTGACGTATATTCCTTTCGAAGGATGCTATCCGGCTTTTGATGTGTTCTCTGCAAAAGACCTTGTTTTATCAAGTAATTTTAGATCAGGCGTTTTCCCATATAATATGCGATACCATGCCAGCGAAACGACTTCGGCAACTAATTTCTCATCCTTGGCGAATTCAGCCATACTTGGAGATTTGTAAACAAATGTTTCGCGAAGTAAGTCATCTGCCATGGATATAGCTGTGCGCACCATCAGTTTGGTCGCAGGGTTTTCTAAGTCTTCTTTAGTAATACAGTTTCGTGTATAAAGATCGCGCATAACGACTCGTGCCCATCTATCGTCCATTTGATCACGCCGCAAGTTCTGTTCCGGGGCTTCCCTCATCAGCATTTCACGACCGGCAAGTAATCCGGCGTTTCTGGCATAAACCCCGATATAGTATAGGTTATACTCGAGAATTTTTTCGTAAATTGATGGTGCGGTGCTATTTCGCGGGCGAATTCTGCGGCGAAGAGCTTCATATCTTCGTATGACCGCTTTCGCGGCTTCGGCACGATTTTCGAAGTATAAGTAGAAAGTCCCCCGGGCCATGTCGACAGTCTCTACGATTCCGTCGACAGTCATGTTTTCAAACCCAACCCGCTCCATTTCAAGCGCTGTCGCCATTAGTATTTTTGCGCGCGTACGATACCTTTTTCGTTTGCCTTTAACATTTTGTGAATGCTCTACGAGAAAATCAGTGAGACTGAAAGTCTTTATGTTCGAGTATTTTTCCATATTCACCTTCTTACCCTCATCCCGTGCAATATTCGATAAGAAAACTTTGTGCAGATGGAAGTTTATCAGCCCGAGCTAAAATTTCTTATTTGTAATATTGACGTGCACAATAAATGATGTCAATGTCATAAATAGTTATAGCGTCATAAATGATTAATGTGTCATAAAATTTAACCTTGGGGCAAATATGATTGAGCGCGACGTGGAATTTGGTGCATCGGTAACCTTTGATGGTGTTTCGAAAACGTATGGCGCAGTAAAGGCCCTATCTGACTTCAATTTGTCAATTCAGCCCGGCGAATTTGTTACCTTGTTGGGCCCAAGTGGTTCCGGCAAAACGACAGCTCTGAATGTTCTTGCCGGTTTTGTTGAGGAGACTAAAGGTGATGTTCGTGTAAATAAGAAATCAATTCTGGGTCTCCCGCCGGAACGACGAAACATTGGGATGGTCTTTCAGAATTACTCACTTTTTCCACATATGAATGTGTTCGAGAATGTGGCCTTCCCACTTAGACTGCGAAAGATGGCGCAAGCTGAAATTAAAAAGAAGGTTGGCGAAAGTCTGGCGATGGTGCAACTCGCTGAATTTGGTGATCGTATGCCTAATGAACTTTCAGGAGGACAGCGACAGCGTGTAGCCTTTGCAAGAGCGATCGTTTTTGAGCCATCGGTCTTGTTGATGGACGAGCCTCTGGGTGCGTTGGATTTGAAGCTACGTGAGGCAATGCAGCTAGAAATCAAACGCTATCATAAGCAATTAGGTTGCACGATACTTTTCGTTACTCATGACCAGGGTGAAGCTCTTGCGCTTTCTGATCGAATTGCCGTGATGGGGGAGGGGCAGATCGTTCAAATCGATACCCCAGACCGAATTTACGATGAGCCAAACTCTAAATATGTTGCCGACTTTATTGGAACAACAAACCTTCTCGATTTTGAACGACTGTCGCCATCGCTAGTTAGATTTTCTGATATCGGCGTTGATTTTCAGCTTACGGAGAATAAAGAGAACTGGGGGCAGGGACGAAACTCGATTAGTCTTCGACCCGAAAAGCTTCATCGTGACATTTCCTCAAACGATCAGATGATAACTTTTGATGTAACGATTGAGGAGTATCTGTTCCTCGGGAATATCATTCAATACAGCGTTCGAACCAAATCTGGAAAGACGCTTTTGTTTCAAGAACACCGTGGTCCTAGCGTTCCCATCCTTAATCGGGGTGAGGCGCTAAAACTCGCTTTTTCAATCACGGACGCACGCCCATTGGAAGAAACCACCCACGGTATAGGGCGCGCATAAATGATTTTAAACCATCACATTTTGGGGAGTGTTTGTATGACTAAAATATTGAGACAGGTGGCAAAAGTTGCGGTGGCAACGCTTGTCGTCGTCGGGAGCGCCAATTTGGCGCTCGCGGATGACAAGGAAATCACTTTTAGTGGTTCTGGCGGTGTCGTTGGCAAAGTGTCAAAGGAAGTCTGGTTTGGACCGTTTGAAAAAGCGACCGGCATCAAGATTAATCATGTCGCCGCTGAAGCAAAGCGTATGCCTCAGCTCGAAGCGATGGTGAAATCCGGAAACGTTCTTTGGGACGCTATGGAGGTCTCCGCTTCTGATTATCCGCTTGGTGTTAAGAAGGGTCTGTATGAGGCTGTTGACTACAGTATGGTCGATCCGGACAACAAACTACCGGCAGACACGCGTGAAGAATTCGGTGTTGCATATGCGGCTTACTCCCAAGTGCTTATCGTTCGGACAGACAAGCTTCCTGACGGTAAAAAAATGGAAAGCTGGGCTGATTTTTGGGATGTAGAGAATTTCCCTGGACCGCGCGCTTTGCGTGGACGTGCGGAAGACAATCTGGAATTTGCGCTGCTCGCTGATGGCGTGCCTGCAGACGAAATTTACAAGGTTCTAAGCACCGAAGATGGGCTTGACCGCGCCTTTGCAAAATTGGATGAAATCAAGCCGCATATCACCACTTGGTGGACCAGTGGGGCACAATCAGTTCAGTTGCTGTCAGACGGTGAAGTTTATTTCTGTCCGTCTTACAACGGTCGTATTACCACACTTGTTTCGTCAGGTATCCCGGCAGAAATCGTCTGGAACGGCGGAGCTATGCACAAGTCCTACCTCGCAATTCCAAAAGGAACGAAGAAGCTGAAAGAGGCGACTGAATACGTCAAATATAGAACGACGAGTGCCGATCGTATGCGTGAGTATGTCACTCATCTGCCTTATCCAGGTTGGGCACCAGGTCTGTTCGACGGCATGGATCCTAAGATGGCGGCCGGCATGCCTACGTATCCTCAAAACCAGGCTGTTCAGTTTTCAGCTAGTGCAGAATTCTGGGCTGAAAATCTTGATGCGATTCAGGAACGCTGGACCGAATGGCTCCTACAGTAGGTCAATAACATTGATCGTGTCTGGCGGAAAATACGGTGACGCCAGACACGATTTTAGGAGGTAGAGAAGTGAGCACTAAAAAGAAAATCAGGAGTACATGGTTACTTTGGCCGGCATTATTCATGCTGGTGGCGTTCTTTCTCATCCCAACATTAGATATTCTTCGGGCGAGCGTTTATGACCCGGAATTTACAACAAAGCATTTTACGAAACTATTTAGTAGCAATGTCTATCTAGACGTTCTTTGGCGAACAATAAGGCTGTCTTGTATTGTAGCCTTGATTTGTGCAGTTATTGCCTACCCGATCTCCTACTTCATTGTTCAACGGCCACGAAAGCAGCAAATATTTTTCCTCTTTCTGGTATTTATCCCGCTATGGATGAGCGTTCTTATTCGCTCCTATGCCTGGATGGTCGTACTGGGACGTGAAGGGCTTATCAATGCTATCTTGATCGGACTTGGATTCACAGACGCTCCAGTAAAAATGCTTTTCACGACGGGCGCCGTTTATGTCGCCATGGTACAGATTTTATTGCCAATCCAGATTGTTACCTGCTACAGCGCGATGACTGAGATTGATCTCGATCTTATGCGCGCAGCCCGGATTCTAGGGGCAAAACCCTGGCAAGCTATACGCCGAGTATTTCTGCCTTTAAGTCTGGATGGGACTGTTACCGGGGCCATTATTGTCTTCATGCTATCAATGGGTTTCTTCATTACGCCCGCACTCGTTGGGGGCCGAAAAGACATCATGATGGCAAACCTTATCGAATTTCAAGTCAACCAGTTAAATTGGGGCTTTGCTGCCGCCATCTCCATCGTTCTGCTCATCGGTACGGTGTTATGCGTAATTATCATTAAGCGGCTTTCAAAAATATTGACAGGACGTCTCGTCGGTGGAGGAAACGCATGAATAAGAAGCCATTTAATTTATCCAAGTTCCTGTTGATCGGCTATTTCATTGTCATCATTCTATATCTGACATTCCCGATTTTTATCGTCATTCCTATATCTTTTAGTAATAATCCATTCTTGCGCTTTCCGCCGAGTAATCTTGGGGTGCTTTGGTACGAAACCTATTTCGGAGATTCCGGATGGGTAGAGGCAACATTGTTATCCCTGAAGGTTGGGTTGATTGCCTGTGTCGTGTCGACTGTTGTCGGTACTTTGGCGGTGCTCGTCTTGGAGCGCCAGTGGCTGCGATCCAAAACTCTGCTGACCTATTTCATTACATCGCCCATCATCGTGCCGCATATATTTATCTCTTTGGGGATGTTCATATTTGCGATCCGTCTCGGAATTGACGACAACGCAATTACGCTTGCGTTCGCTCATGCGACAATCGCTTTTCCGTTCGTATTTTTAATCGTTGGTGCGAGCCACCGCCAATTGGACCCGACTTATGAAAGAGCCGCCCGTGTTCTCGGAGCCGGTCCGGTTCGTGCTTTTTTCTCTGCAGCATTTCCAAGCCTGTTGCCGGGAATTGTCGCCGCAGCGGTCTTCTCGTTCTTTGTTTCCTTCGACGAATTGATCATTGCAGAATTTATGATGAGTGGACAACAGACACTGCCAATGAGGATCTGGGCAGACCTAAAACTGGAAATGCGCCCGACAATTGCAGCGGTTTCCAGCATCCTTATCGTTGCGTCAATCATTGGAATGGGTGCGGCAGAAATCCTGCGTCGACGTAGTGTTAATATCTCAAATAGCTAACTAAAAAAAATTAAACCAACCAGAAAAGTGAGTATCTAAATGCCTGTAAAATATGAAAAAGTGGGAAATGTGGCCGTCTTTACGTTTGAAAACGGCAAGGTCAACCAGATTACGCCGCCAATGCATAAGGAACTCTATGATTACATGGAGGATTTCCTTAAGGATTCCAGTATCCATGCGGGAGTTCTCACCGGTGCAGGCACACAAGCTTTCAGCGGAGGAGATGATATCAAGAACGACTGGAGCCAAGATACCCTTCATGACACTTTGACCGCTCATTTTCAGCGCTCCACGGATGCAAGTGCGCAAACCCGCCCTGGGTGGGAACGCGATATGCGTACAATTGACAGATATAAACCGATTGTTGGTGCATTAAACGGGCCTGCTTTGGGTATGGCATTTATATATTCAATTCTGTTAATGGATATCCGTCTTGCGTCGCCAAATGCTTGGTTTGGGTTGCCAGAAATCAAATACGGAATGGGCGGTGCCGGCGCTGCAACGCAGTTGTGGCGGCATCTGCCTCCTGCGATCGCAATGTCCATGGTTCTGGAAGGTGAACCATTGTCCGTTGAGGATGCGCTTAAGTTTGGGTTGATCAATGAGATTGTTGATCAGGACAAATTGTTGCCACGCGCCATGGAAATTGCAGAGAAAATTGCCTCTTATCCGCCGATTGCCGTTCGCGTGGAAATGGAAGGTTTCTATCGTAGCATGGATATGTCCAAGCGTGATACTCATGGCTACATGAGCCATCTCTATCGACTTCAACGCGCTGCATATCTGACAGGCGACAATGTTAGTGGAACGCCCCTGGATCCGAATGCGCCAGAACAGAAGTAGAAATAGATAATCCCGCAAATTCAGCAAATTAGATTGAATGTATTCAAAGGTTCAAGATGACTTATGACAACGGACATAAAGGGATGGCAGAAGTCCATCGCCTAGCGGCAGAAATCGATTTCCCTGAAACACTTGGTGCGTTTGTTCGCGAACGCGCCAATACACTGGGAGATCAGGTGATTGGCGATTATTTTGACGATGGCGAAAAGCTCACCTATCGTGGACTCGATCAATCTGCGGACCGTCTAGCAGGAAGTTTGCTTGGGCTTGGCGTCAGAAAAGGAACGCATGTTTCCGTGATGCTTCCGAACGTTAAAGAGTTTGTAATAAGCTGGATTGCTCTTGGGCGCCTCGGAGCAGTTATGGTGCCTACAAATATCGCTTACACTGGCGCGGAGCTGCACTTTGTCCTTGCTGACAGCGACGCACAGTTCATGATTATTGATTCAAGCTTTTTGGAACGTCTGGATAATATGCCGGAATGGCCAACATTGCTTGCCCGCGAAAGAATAATTGTTCGTGGTGAGGCGCCGGCAGGTCATCTAGACTGGCATGAACTTCATGACAATGGTCCTGAGGACTTCAAGGCGCCGTCACGTGTCACGTCAACAGATCTTGTAAATTTGCAGTATACGTCCGGCACAACTGGTTTTCCAAAAGGCTGTATGCTAACACATGAATATTGGGTTTTGCTTGCCCATTGTGCGGCTCTACAAAGAGGGCGGCCGTTCCAAATTAAGCAAACCCTGATTTGGGCTCCATTCTTTTATATGGATGGGCAATGGCAGTTTCTGATGACAATGTGCTTGGGCGGTACAGCTCACATCGCATCACGTATGAGTTTGACGAATTTCTTCGACTGGCTCATTGATTTCGAGATTGAGTATTGTGCATTTCCAGAACCCGCCCTTGCCAGATTTCCGCCGTCCGAGAAAGACAAACTCATAAAGCTGAAATATGTCAATGCGTTCGGTTGGCGCGGTGATGCGAATATTGAAATCGAAAAGCGTTTTAATCTAGTTGCGCGAAATACTTTTGGCATGACAGAAATCGGCAGTGGCATTTCTTTGCCAGCCGAAGCAACCCATATGGCGGGATCAGAGGCGTGTGGGTTGCCGTCTCCTTTTCGTGAAGTGCGTATTGTTGATGAAGAAGGCAATGATGTGCCACAAGGAGAGCCGGGAGAGTTATGGGTTTCAGGTCCGGCTATACTGTGGGGGTACTATAAACGCCCTGAAGCGAATGCAGAAAGTTTTCGCGGGAAATGGTTCCGTACGGGGGATATTTTTCAACAGGACGAGAATGGGTACTACTATATCGTTGGACGGATAAAGGACATGATCAAGCGGGCAGGAGAGAATATTTCCGCTCGGGAAGTCGAAGCCGTATTGCGTGGCATGGATGAAATCGAAGAGGCGGCAGCTCTTGCTGTGCCTGATCCAATGCGTCGTGAAGAGGTAAAGGTTTTTCTCATGCTTCGGGAAGGCGTGACGGCGGAAGATTGCCCGCCTGAGAAAATTATTGCGCATTGCGGACAACATTTGGCTGATTTCAAGATCCCTAGGTATTATGCATATGTGGATGAATTCCCACGCACACCAACTGGCAAGATCGCGAAGAATAAAATGCGTGATGGAGATCTGCGCGAGAACAGCTTCGACCGTGCCGATAACCTTTGGCGGTAGCGATATTGCCTTGTTGTAGGTTCGACATCCAAGCAAGGCGTAGTCAGATGAATACGACTTAGTCTCTGTTTGGTATAAATTGATATAACGGTGCCACTATTATGCCGCACTAAGCTGCTGTCACTCGGCTAGTGCGGTATTTTTTTGAAGCCTGAATTCTTCTCGGTTGGTTAAGCGGCGTTCATGGTTGAAGTGACTATGGGCTGTTGCTTGAATTGAGACGAGTTTCTGTAAGTTTCTCAAGCGGCTGTAGTGAAGCATCGGCTGATTTCTTCGTTGGAACAACAGCAGATGTGAGTTTTCGCAGCGATAGCTCAATCAACGGCCCTTTTCTGGTATTGCCTCATTTCCAAATATCGTCATTGCGGCGGGTTATAAGTGTAATCCGTCCGTTACGAACACATGGGGTATGTCATATGTTTTCAAAAGTAAAACAAATGCTTGCTGGGCCGCGCAGCCATGGATGACGGCACACCATAGATAATGTGTTTCGCCATTAATCACCGCAAAGGCCTCATCATGGCGCCATTTCCAATTTGAATAATTGCGAGAAGGATAGGTCCGTTTCTTTCGGATGTCGCGCGTAAACAATTGACCAAACCGGTCTCACCAATCGCGAGTATCTTCGACTTCTTTTGACAATGCCCTTGGTGTCCAGACGCCCAAACTAACCGCTAGCAATCGGAATATGTGCGGCCGATTTATATGACGACTCATCATTTTAACAGTAAACAAAATCATTTTCCTGCGCTATTCATAAACAAATGCGTATAGCGAAACAGCGGGCTCAATAATAATAAAAAGGAAATGCCTGAGATGCACCAAGGACAAAAATTAGTTCTCAGCCAATATGGTGAGAATAGAGAAGACGCGATAGAAAACAATCTGAAGCTCGAAACGGCCCCAAATCCTGAAGTCGGAAAACTTCAGCCTCACGAAGTAATTGTTGGCATTCGTAGCGCATCGGTTTCATTCATCGATTTACTGATGTTGAGCGGACAGTACCAAACAATGGTGCCATTACCTTGTGTGCCGGGGATGGAATATTCCGGAGTGATACTTGCGACTGGTCGCGATGTCGATGTGAATAAACTGGCTGTAGGCGATAGGGTTGTGAGCGATTTTCTAGTGACAGGCCCTCGAAGCAAGAGTGCTTATCAGGCAGAAGGTGGATGGCAATCCTTTGCAATTGCGCCAGAATACGGCGTCCATAAGTTGCCGGAGAATCTTTCATTTGATGAAGGATGTAACTTATTGCTGAATTATGAAACACCCTATTACGCATTTATCAACCGTGCAAAGCTTCAAGCGGGTGAAACAGTACTTATCACGGGAGCTTCAGGGGCCGCGGGGATGGCGGCAATACAAGTTGCAAAACTTCTTGGCGCCAAAGTAATTGCGACCGGCCGATCCGATGAAAAGCTGGCGCAGGTTAAAAAATTCGGGGCCGATCACGTTATTAATACTTCCCCCCGGCCCGGTGAAGCGGGCATCCCGAAATTCCGTGAAGAAGTGAAGGCATTGACCGGAGGGCGTGGGGTTGAGGTGGTGTTCGATACCGTCGGCGGTGATGTTTCAGAAGAGGCCATGCGATCGCTCGATTTTGGTGGCAGATTGGTAATCATCGGATGGGCCCAAAATACGAAAGTAGCAAAAGGGGGCGGAAAGCGCGGCTCTGACAATACGGATCGGTTGCCGACAAACATTATGCAGATGAAGGGTCTTTTTGTCATGGGATCGCCCATGGTAATTCATTCTGGACGAGATCCCTCCATACGCGTCCCTCGTCTTGAAAGCATCTTTAAATGGGCAACGGATGGTCTCCTGACGCCCTTTGTTTCGCATAGCTTTACCATGGAAGATTACAAGCGCGCGATGTATGCGAAAATTTCCGGGGAAGTGAATGGGGGCTGCGTGTTGAATCCGAAGCTGGTATCACTTTAAGGCTTGGGGCTTATTGATAGGGAGCGGTGAATCTGAAAAAGAATACTGCATGTGGATGTGCTTCGTCTTCGCCGGTTAAATTCAAAGACGAAGCGCAATGAGGCGGCGTTCACCCAACGGTAGCAGGGAACTTTCTCTATTATTTTTGGGATAGAGCCATGCGTTCTAATTCGACCGATAGGGTCCCGTTCGGGCGTGCGATCTCCTCCAAGATCGTGAAATGATTGAGGTCGTCGGGAATGATGAGACTAGCGCGGATTCCCGCCTGCTTTAAGGCGCTTGAGAATATCTCTGATTGCCGTCGTAATTCCGATAATTCGCTACCTCCAACAAACAACAAATAAGGAATTTCATTCGGGGAAATATTCTTGATTGGGCTAAGGGTTTTGATCTCGTTTTGAGAAAGTTGAACTTTCTCGTTGATGTATGTTTTCTCTATAGGCTCCAGATCAAAGATGCCACTGATGGACAGAACGCCCTTTACGTGAGGATGGTGTGCCGCGATTGCTGCGAGATGCCCGCCAGCTGACCAGCCACCGACATGTATGCTAGTCGGATCGAACTCCAATTCAGTCGCACGTGCATATAGCAAATCAAGGGCTGCGTGAGTTTCTGCAACGATTTCAGTTAAGCTGGCGTCTGGCGCCAGGGTATAACCAATAACGGCGACATTCATGCCATGGGCAACAGGCCCTTCGGAAATGAAAGAGAAAGTTTCCTTGCTGTTGCGTTGCCAGTATCCCCCATGAATGAAGACAAATAGCGGGGAATGTTTTCTTTGCGTGGCAAAATAATCAATTCTGTTACGGGGACGGGGGCCGTACTCAATATCAAGACGAGCGTTCGGCTGTGACCGTACTATTTTGCCTCGCCTCTCCCAGTCAGCGATCATACTCGCGCTTTCTGTAACGGCAGCGGAGTTGTTATATGCTGCGTCGAGAGTCGCCTTGTTCATTCCCCGATAGACTTCAAGTGAAACCATTTTTATATCCAATTTTCAGTCGCTAATTATTGATTTCGCTTGCCGTACAGCCCCCAAATTACTGCTGAGCTTCTGCGTTATTGTTCGGCGAAGGGCATTAAATTGTTCAGAAGATACATCGCGTGGGCGCGGTAGTTCGACCGTAATATCGCTGTCGATACGACCGGGGCTTGCGCTCATGACGACAATTCGGTCTGCCAGGACAACAGCCTCTTCCACAGAATGTGTAACAAAAATAACTGTCAGGTTCGTTTGTTCCCAAATCTCCAGAAGTTCTTCCTGAAGCTTTGCGCGGGTTAGCGCGTCAAGGGCGCCGAATGGCTCGTCCATCAACAAAACGTCGGTGTCATTGGCAAGTACCCTTGCTATTGCGACGCGTTGTTTCATGCCGCCGGAAAGCTGGCTTGGGTAATGCTTGGAAAAGGCTGTAAGCCCGACCATTTTGAGGAATTTTTCAGTAGTGTGACGAACCTCTTCGCTGGACAGGCCACGATGCCGGGGTCCAAAAGAGATATTCTCATATACGGTAAGCCACGGAAAAAGCGCATAATCCTGAAACACGATGCCACGATCGGGCCCCGGTTCATCAATGGTCCGTCCATATAGTGCGGCTTCTCCAGATGTGGCGGTTTCAAACCCTGCAATAATCCGAAGTAAGGTCGATTTACCGCAACCGGAGGCACCTAAAAGACATATGAACTCGCCTTTTTCAATATCCAGATTGATGTTATCAAGCGCTTGTGTGTCGCCACCCGTGGACTTGAATACTTTATTCAACTCGGCAACTCGCAGGATCGGCGGTGCGTTTTTCAGTCGTGAGATACTTACTTTAGGCATGGTGTTGTGGGCTCCATCTTAGAAGACGGTTGTTAAGCATAATAATGAGCCGGTCGGAGAGAAATCCAACAAGGCCGATGACGATCATTCCGGTGATAACGAGCTCGGTTCGCGATAGCGTCCGGCCATCCATAATTACGGCGCCGAGTCCTTCGGGAACGCCTGTCATTTCTCCGACGACGATCAGGATCCAGGCGAAACCATGTCCAAGGCGTAGACCGTTGAAGATGCTGGGCGTGGCCGCAGGAAGGACGACAGACCGGAATAATTGAGAGCCTTTACAGCCAAGCATGGAGGCCGCTTCAAACAATTTCTCATCAACGGATTTCACACCGAAAACCGTGTTCAGTAGGATCGGAAAAAATGCACCTAGAAATACCAGGAAAATGGCGGATCTTGGCCCTAGGCCAAAAAAGATCATCGAAAGAGGAAGCCAAGCTGTGACCGGTACGGGCCGGAGCAAAGCAAGTGTCGGATCCAACATGGCCCGAAGCCAGGCAAATCGACCTAGCATGATGCCCAGCGGGACGGCAATGACCGCGGCTAGCAGGAAACCGCCATAAACGCGTTGTAGGGAGACCCATAGATGAATTGGTAAGCTGGCGCTGAAGGCATCGTCATAAATGCCGCCGAAGGTAAAATCCCACATCATGAGAACGACCTCACTTGGCGGGGGGATCAGGCGTGTGCCAGTCCAACTTACCATCAACGACCAGAAACCGATCAGTGCGACAGGAACAATAATTGCGATCAATATTTTTTTGGCGCGGTTGATAACGGAGGTCAGAAGCGCGGTCCGCGCCGGGGTGGAAACCCCGGACACGGCACTATTTGTTTTACTCATAATCTGTGTTTCGTTTGACATCAGATGGCTCACATCGCCTGGATCTTCTTGACGAAGTCCGGTACGATAAATGTGTTGTAGTCAGGAAGCTCACGGATCTGCTTTTTGTCCAGCATCTGTGTTCCGTAATATTGGGCCTGCTCCAAAAACAGATCGTCT
Source organism: Sneathiella litorea (assembly GCF_009882915.1). Lineage (GTDB taxonomy): Bacteria > Pseudomonadota > Alphaproteobacteria > Sneathiellales > Sneathiellaceae > Sneathiella > Sneathiella litorea. Next base: position 1,361,168 of record NZ_WTUW01000002.1, on the reverse strand, counting down.
ATTTTCCAGGTCAACTCGACATTCGGAGCCGCCTTGGCGATAGAGGCTTCAGGCTGTCCAAGTTTCTGCATGGCTACTTCCACAAACGCGGCGCGATCGCTCATCGCGTACTCTGTCGCCTTGCTATGGATGGTGAGCAGAGTATTCACCAGATCAGGGTCTGAGTTTATTTTTTCCTGGCTGGTCGTTAATACCATATTCAATGACCCGGTTGGCGTCGAATAGGGATACTCGACAATCTTGCCAACGCCTTTTGCAAGGCTAATGCCCGGTCCGGGCTCCGCACCTACATAAGCGTCGATATCACCGCGCTCAAGCGCGGGCGCCATGTCGCTGAAGGAAACGCGGATCGGCTTGATATCCTTGATACTCATGCCTTCTGCAGCCAATCGGTCAAGAATAACAACTTCCTGTGTAGACCCCGGCCAGATGGCAACCTTCTTTCCAGCAAGATCCTTGATGGTGTTGATATCTGAATCGATACCCGATACAACCGCCATGCCGCGGTTGCAGGCGGCGCCGACAACGACTACGGGCTCTCCGCCGGCAGCGCCCAACGTGGCGGCGGCTAAGCCATAAATACCAAAATCGACCGTGCCTGTGACAACGGCGTTTTTGCCGTCCGTCGGGCTTTCAAAGGGAACAACTTCAATCTTGTAGCCCTCAGGAGCGAACTTTTGATAAAAATAGGGGGTTATCCCGTGGATGAGTTTCAATGTCCCGACTTTAATAACCTTGTCTTCAGCCATTGCCGGAACGGCAGCATGTGCCGCAAAGGCAGTGATGGCGGCTGTCAATGCGAAACGCATGAAATGACGGCGGGTTTTTCCTTGCATATTTATCTCCTGGATCGTGGTTGCTATGTAATACCGCTTTAATCAGGTGAGTTTATGCTGCGCCGCACAATTTAGATAATTTATTGTTTTAATTATTTTCATAAATAATATTAATATATATCCATGAAACCACCTATTGACCTTCGCCTGTTGCAGGCCTTTATCATCCTTGTCGAAACGGGCAGTGTCTCCGAAACAGCGAGGCGGATCGGCCGCACACAGCCGGCAGTGACTCTCCAGATCAAGCGTCTGGAGGAAGCTGTGAATGTAACGCTCTTCAATAATGTCGGCCGCAAGCTAGTTCTCACGAACAATGGTGAGCTCTTGCTCGGCTACGCGCGCACGATCATGAGTCTGCAAAATGAAGTCATGGTTCGGATTGCGGCACCCAAGCTAAGCGGCCGAGTCGTCCTCGGTGTGCCCGATCTTTATGCGGCCTATATCATGCCGGAGATACTTTCGCGTTTCTTCATGGCGTTTCCGGACGTTGAAATAGAGATCCGTACGCAGCTTTCCAGCCCGTTGATTGCATCACTTGAGAAAGGGGAGATCGATCTTGCGCTGGTTACTGGCATGCGGGCGTTTCGCGATGGTCAAGTGGTGGCGCAGGAACCGTTGGTATGGGTCACGGGTGCAAATCGGTCGATGCATGATAAAAATCCCGTTCCATTGGCGTTGTTGCCCACAGGAAACGTATTTCGTGATATTGCCCTTGCGGGGCTGGAAACGACAGGTCGCAAATGGAAGGTCTCACTCGTCAGCACTAGTATTGCAGGTTTGCAGGCAGCCGTTCTAAGCGGTTTCGCCGTGAGTGCAATCGCCAAAAGTTCCATCATCGACGGTATGCGGATACTGGGGGAGGGGGAAAGTTTTCCTAAATTACCGAGCGTGGATCTGGTGCTGTATCGTGCCGGTAAAAGCAAGAACGCCGCGGTTGATGCTATGGGCGATATGATTGCGGAAGAGCTCGCACGAACCAATATTTCCACGGGCCTTAAAACCTTCAAGACTCAGGCCGGTAGCGGAGCAATTCCATAAGTGATCTTTGATCTAAAGACCACTGGGAAAATATCTCTGCAACCCATTGCTGACGAACTCATCAGGTGGGAGATAAGTCACCTAGAGGGCGCGCCCATGGTCCAAAGTGACGATCAATAGTATTTTCAAGGAGCTTGAGACAGATCACCGGAGATAATCTTCTTCGTTCATTGTTGAAGTCATAGGAGCTTTAAACCACCCACTAGGGCTACTTGCCATTAGTGGTGAAGTGGTGCTGTCAGACGAATACGACCTCGTCTATGTTTGGCGTAATGAGGATCTTGAAGAAATAGTACCTAGGGGCGGCAACGAGCCACCAACACGCGGATTTTCAGTCCGCGTGGATTGGGCCGGGGCCTCGGGTAGAGAGGTGAAATGGTGGCGGGTTGCTCCACCAATCATCTTGCAGTTATCCGCTGGGATCTCGATTAAATATTCTTGGCTATTTCATTTTTCGAGAGCTGCGGACGTCGCAAGACAGATTGAATTGACGCGAGCTTCGAAAATTTTTGTTGTCCTTGGTTGTTACCATTGATTGTAGGATAAGAACTTTCCTGTCATTTTTATCTCAATTCTATCCCCTTTTTCATAAGGAACTTTTTCGACGGTCATGTCAAAGTCGATGGCGCTCATAATGCCATCTCCACCTTTTTCTTGAATTAGTTCCTTAATAGTATCGCCATACACGCCGACAATTTCATACAGTCGATAAATGCAAGGGTCCGTCGGAATGGTCTGGGGGAATGTTTTCGTCGGATATTCTGCCAGTATCACGGCGATGTCTTGCGGAAGGCCCAATACTTCAACAAGTGAATTTGCTTTGTCTCTTGGAAAAGAGTTCATTCCTAAGCAGGCTGATGTCGTGAATACTTCCGACATTCCAATTGCCTCGGCAATGCTGGCCCATGTAAGTCCACTGTTACGCTTCTTCTCAATAATCATTTCGGTAACGTCTGCTCTATTCACTCTTTTGTCCTTTCAGTAAAATTATGGCCTACCCTTTGACCTTCAAAAGATTTGGAGAGGTAGCTGAATCTATCTCGGATGAAGAAACTCCATCCAGGGCTGGCCGAACGATTTTTGGCTGTTGCGGATCATCATTCTGTCCCCCCGAAATTTTTGAAATGCCTGCCAAGTCTTTTGAGCGTTTTGCCAGAAACTCCACCAGATGATTTCGTATCTTGTAATAGCCGTCATGATGAATGATATCTGCGCGGCTCCTCGGACGAGGAATGTCAATTGCAACGCTTTCGGCAACTGTTGCATAGGGGCCGTTTGTCATAAGCAGAACACGATCTGCCAGCAAAATGGCTTCATCAACATCATGGGTAATCATAAAAACCGTTTGATCAGATCCTGACCAAATGCGGATCAGTTCATCCTGAATAGTACCGCGGGTAAGAGCATCCAATGCGCCAAATGGTTCATCAAGCAACAACAATTTTGGCTGGATAGCAAAAGCCCGTGCGATGGAAACGCGCTGGCGCATGCCGCCGGATAGCTGCGAGGGTTTGCGGTTTTCCGCGCCATTTACGAGGCCGACAAGTTCGAGGTAGTGATAGGAGTGCTCCCTTACTTTTTCCTTCGACCAATCGGGATGTCGAGCCTTGACACCAAATATGACATTCTTTAGTGCTGAGAGCCATGGGAGCAGGGAGTAGTTCTGAAACACAACGCCTCTGTCGAGACTTGGGCCAGACAACTCCTTTCCATCCATCGTAACACCGCCACTGGTCGGGGTATCCAAGCCGGCAAGGACATTCATGATCGTTGATTTTCCGCATCCAGAATGCCCGATAATGCAAACAAACTCGCCCTTATAGATGTCAAAGTTGATATTTTCGAAAACGGTCAGGGGATCGCCCCCATCCGGCGAAGGATATCGTTTGGTCAGTAAATCAACTTCAAGAAAAGGTATATTTGTCATGGGTACTCCTATTCTTGATACTGGATGGAACGTTGCGCAAAGGCGAACACAGCATCCAGAAGCATGCCGACAACGCCAATTACAAGGATCGAAAAAATTACACTTGTCAGGTCGAGATTGTTCCATTCGTTCCATACGTAATAACCGACACCTGTCCCACCGACGAGCATTTCAGCTGCGACGATTACCAACCAGGCAATACCGATTGAAATGCGCATGCCCGTCAGTATGGTTGGGGCGGCAGCCGGCAAAATGACGATAAGAGCTGTGCGCAATGAGCCGAGCTCGTGCGTGCGTGCCACATTTACCCAGTCTTTCCTGACGCCGGCAACTCCGAAGGCTGTATTAATCAGCATTGGCCAAATTGAGCAAATAAAGATCACGAATATGGCAGATGCCTGACTGTCCTTGATAATAAACAGGGCAAGCGGCATCCAGGCAAGGGGGGAAATTGGCCTGAGCACCTGAATGAAGGGGTCAAAGGCCTTGTAGGCCAGTGGTGACATTCCTATCAGAAAGCCAACGGGGATGGCGAGCAGCGCTGCCATAAGGTATCCAGTCAGAACGCGGAATATGGAATACCCAATCTGAATACCAATTCCCTTGTCATTGGGGCCATTGTCATAGAAAGGATCGGAAAGTTCTTCCCAGGCTCTGACAAGTACGGCGGAAGGGGGCGGGACGCGCGCCTCCTGATCCGCAGCACCGATGAGTTTTTCATATTCTGTGAGTTCACCAGCGGCTTTCACCGCCGGTGTTGCCAGTTCCCACGCACCCAATACTAATGTCAAAATAACAAATGACAGAAGCAGGGCTCTAAGATTTAGAGACGTGAACATGTATCATGCCTTTTTAATTGCGAAACTGCTGACATAGGCCTCGGGCTCGTCGGGATCGAACGTCTTGCCCATAATGGTATAGCTTTTGTAGGTTTCAGTCGGGGGCGTTAGACCCAGATCTTTCATGATTTTGGCGCAATCGCCGGCCAGATAAACTTGTTCTGCCACACCCTTGTAATCAACGTCCCCTTCGATATAACCCCACCGCTTCATCTGGGTTAAAATCCAAACGCCCATTGAGTGCCAGGGGAATGGATCAAAATCAATCCGATCAGGGACATCCTTGATATTTCCCAGACCATCTGCATAGCGGCCGGTCAGGACCTGCTCTATGACGGGAACTGGTTGATTAAGATAATTTGTTGGAGCAATTGCCGCTGAAATTTCTTTCCTGTTATCACTCTTGTGAGCGTATTGGGTCGCATCAACCAGTGCTTTCAATAATGCTCCGTAGGTATTGGGCATTGTCGTTGCAAACTCTTGGCTACAGGCAAAAGCACAGCAAGGATGACCGTCCCAAATTTCCTTGGTCAGCTTGTGGATAAAGCCGATTTTTTCCCAGACAGCACGTTGGTTAAAGGGATCCGGAGAAAGGTAGCCGTCCAGATTGCCAGCGCGCAGATTGGCAACCATTTCTGGCGGCGGAACGACACGGATCTGGATGTCCTGATCAGGATCAAGACCAGCTTCTGCGACATAATATCTAAGCAGGAAATTATGCATGGAGTATTCAAAGGGAACGCCAAATTTGAACCCTTTCCACATTTTCGGATCGTTCTTGTCCAGATGATCATTATGCAGCACGATGGCCTGGCCATTAATATTCTCGACTGCAGGCATCAGGAAAGGCGTTGCTGTGGACCCGGCGCCCATTGTAATCGCAAGCGGCATGGGGGTAAGCATGTGAGCGGCATCATATTCCTTGTTCAGGGATTTGTCGCGGGCGACAGCCCAGCCGGCGGTTTTGATGACATCGACGTCAAGTCCATATTTTTCATAAAACCCGAGAGGCTTTGCCATGATGATGGGGGTTGCGCAGGTAATTGGAACAAAGCCCACGTTCAGTTTCGACTTTTCAGGTTTCCCAAGATTGTCCAGAATTGCCGCCTTTGCTTTATCCATGGGGAAAACAGAGCCGACCGCCGCCGCCAATGTCGTCCCTCCCAACATTTTCGCGAAAGACCGACGTGAAAGCTCGTTGTTTCCAAAGACGGATCTAACAACGGCGCTCTCAACAACCCTTTCCATCAATTCATCGCTGGACTGGAAAATGTCTGTGGATGCGTTGTGTTTAAGATTGTTTTCGGGTTTACCCCAGCATTCGCTGCACCCACAATTCGCGCCGTGCCGTAGATCTGCGTCCCCGTCATATGGATTGCCTAGACTTTTTGATGCCATCTAAATGTCTCCTTGATTTATATACTGAAGCCGGTCATCGCCTGTTATTACTTGACGATACAATCGCAAAAGCCGTGCCAAATTCAGTAATAAAAATTATCTAATATTTTCAATTAGTTATGAATTTTCAGAAATAAAATTGACTTACGGAGAATCATAAAATACGATTTTACATAATTTTAATTACGAATTATCGTAAGGTTTGAATTAAACGAATTTGCGAGAGCGATAGGTCTGATGGAATCTGACACGGGGCAGGTGGGGACTGCAGATGAGCTAAATGGCTCTCAGCTATTGGAGGATGAATGGTTCCTGGCCAGTGCAATACTACGGCAGGCCTTTGATAAGCAGCCGGAGCCGGGGATAATATTTGACCCGCATTCTGGAGTCATATTTCGTGCCAACAAAGCTGCTCTGGACTTTTTCAAGATTGCTGAAAACGACATTGTGGGGCGAACCATTGGGCAGATCTATTCTGATGAAAAGGGGCATTTGCATGTTTTCACTGAAGAAGCGCTATATCGTGGTTATGCCTGGACGAGAGATATTACTCTCCAGCGTCCCGATGGAAAGCCGATGCATCTGGAACATGCAGCTGTCGCGGTAACATGGCAGGGGAAAGCCCGCATGGTTGTCACGATTACTGATTTGCACAAGTTTGAGAGGCGCTCTGTTGACGACGAGGCAAATACCTATCACCGCAACGGGCTTGAAGAGTGGCGTAAGGCAGAAAAATATTTTCGAGAGATTGAGAGAGAAAATCGATTGATTTTGGCAGCGGCTGGTGAAGGTATTTACGGAGTTAACGCTGATGGCGTAACTACCTTCCTAAATCCGGCAGCAGAAATGATGCTTGGCTACAGTGCGGCTGAACTTGTGGGAAGGGATATGCACTCCATTATTCATCATCACAAAGCCGATGGTTCGCTTTACGATGAGACGGAATGCCCTATTTACAATGCCTTCCGTAAAGGGACGCTGCATACGGTTGATGATGAGGTCTTCTGGCGCAAGAACAATACCAGTATTAGAGTTGAATATACGTCAACGCCTATTGTGGATGAAGGGTCAGTTGTCGGCGCGGTGATTGTTTTTCGCGAAATTACGCAGCGAAAACGGGACGAGGAACAACTCAAAGCAGCTCTTGAAGAAAATGCTCGGCTTCGCGAGCGATTGGAGATGGAGAATGCTTATCTACAAGAGGAAATTCGAAGTCATATCAATCATTACAATATACTGGGGAACTCACAGGCTATAGAGAATGTTCTGAAGCAGATTGAACTGGTTGCTCCGACTGATGCCAATGTTCTCATCACCGGGGAGAGTGGGACGGGAAAGGAACTTGTTGCTCGGGCTATACATCAAGCTTCTGAAAGGCGGGACCGGCCTCTAATTCGTGTCAATTGCGCAGCAGTCCCGAGAGAACTGTTTGAGAGTGAGTTTTTCGGTCATGTCAAAGGTGCGTTTACGGGGGCCTTGCGTGATCGTATAGGACGGTTCGAGCTCGCCAACGGCGGTACAATCTTTCTTGATGAAGTCGGTGAAATTCCTCTGGATCTGCAATCCAAGCTACTCCGGGTATTGCAGGATCAGCATTTCGAGCGGGTTGGAGAGGAAAAAACCCGAGAAGTCGATGTACGCATCATTGCGGCGACAAACCGGGACCTAAAAAAAGAGGCGAGCGCAAAGCGGTTTCGTGAAGATCTTTTTTTCCGCCTGAATGTTTTTCCGATTGAATGTCTTGCCTTGCGGGATCGGCCTTCCGACATTCCAATCCTTGCCGATCACTTTCTCGAAACCGTATGTAGTCGTCTGAATATCAAAAAGCCCACGCTGACCAAGGCAAACATTAAGGTTCTGTCGGCCTATGATTGGCCCGGAAATGCCCGGGAGTTGCAGAATGTTATTGAGCGATCGGCAATTTTGTTGCGAGAAGAAAAGCTAAGCTTCAATTTGCCGGTGCCAGAAGAATTGTCATTTGACGCGCCCGACGAGATTTGCCTGAAGGATGTGGGTAAACAGAATGCCATATTGACAGCTGCGGAATTGGCGGCTCTGGAGAAGAAGAATATAAAGCGCGCATTGGAAGCGGCGGGTGGTCGAGTATCAGGAAAGGATGGCGCAGCCGAGATGTTGCAGATGAAGGCGACAACTCTTTACTCCCGGTTAAAAAAGATCGGTGATCTAAATGGATAAAGTAACCTAACTGACCATTTAAAGACATTGTGCTTTAAGGGCGGAATCGAACTGCTGACAGGAAAGTTGCAGGTTCAAGTATCAAGGATATTTGCAATGTGACAATACGGTCAAAGAACCAGAATTCGCCCGCCTTAGTGGATAGAAAGGAAGAATTCGCCGATTAGCTTGTTGGCGTCGACATCGCGGGAAGTAAGGCCGATGACGGTCTGCGGCAGGTACTGTCTTTTGCCAGGCCAAGTATGACCGCCGCCGACGATCCGGTATAGCCGGAGCGGGGCGTTTGTCGCGCAGCCGAACCAATCATACTGTTCCACTCTGGTCCCATCGTTGGCATCCAGGTCAGGCAACAGGGTAACTGCTGGTGTTTTTTCGCACCGGTTGACGCGACGCCAGAAAGCGAGTGTCTCTGCGGTTGGTGTTACCGTCCCGAACGGACCCCATTGCGGAGCCAAAGCCCCGCCATCATAGGGTACGAGCCGATCTTCAGTGCCATTAATGTAGAGCACAGCGAGTGGTTTGGAAGGATGGCAACTGGTGATTAATTCTGGAGTGAGCTGTGCTGTAACGATGGCGATGCCAGAGAATAGTTCAGCCTGCTCGCAGGCCAAACGTTGGCTCATGAGCCCACCATTCGACATTCCGGCGACAAAAATGCGCTTCTCGTTCACCCGGTTGGCTTCAGCGATGGTCTGTCGAATGGCCTTGAGAATAAAGCCGACATCGTCAAAGGCCTGATGGCTTTCACGCCCGTCGTTCCAGCGCCGGTTCAGACCTGAGGGGTAAATCACAATAAATCCGGCTTCCCTTGCAAGCCGATTGAAACGGGTGTAGCGCATCATTGATCTGCCCGAGCCGCCGCCACCGTGGAGAAGTATAACTAGCGGGAGGGGCTTGCCGGGATGTTGCTCAGTTGCCGGTACGAAACGCAGATAAGTACGCTCATTACCATCGTGCTTCAGTATGTGGCTGGATAGGGTTTCCTCTGCAAACGACAATAAAGGAAACAGCATGCAAAGCCCGGCAGCTATCAACTTTGTTATGCGGATCATGTCCTAGAGACCTTCGCCCGAAAAAAAAGCTTTTCTACATTTTCCTTTTAGTTTCTATCCCGGAGTTAATCGTAATTTTGCCCTGCGAGCAATGGAATAGCGATCTCTGGGCGGCATTCGATGTGTCAGAAAAATCGAAAGATTGCATATATGTGCGCCAATCACCCGCACATCAATCTCACAATACTGAATGGTCCTAAAACGAAATAGTGCCTAGAAGGGGGAACAAACCAATGACGTGGTGTGATCGACTGTTAGGGATTAGTGTCGAGTTTTCAGCATGCCACTGTTCATATTTTTGCTTTTCCCCTGATGCTTTGACATGCCGTCAGTAGGAAACCGACATTACTGGATAATGTCGGTAATCGGTAAAATATCAAAATTATTGATATTGAGAACAGAATGAATTTCTTTAGCAAGTTCAACGGCAGTCGGTTCATCGCCGTGTAAACAAAAGGTATCGACGTCCGTTGGAATTCGTTTGCCATTCACACTGAATATTGCGCCTTCCTCAAGAATTCTGAGGACATGAGCCGCAGCGAATTTGGGGTCAGTAATGACAGCGTCAGCCGAGTCTCTTGAGAGCATTTTCCCATTATCGTCATATCTGCGATCTGCATATGCTTCCTTGGCAACTCTCAACCCAAGTTCCTCGCCTGCCTTCGCCATAGCCGATTTACAATTAGCAAAAAAGATAAGGTCTCTATCGGCTGCTTTAATGCCTCTGCCGATAGCTCGGGCGACTTCAATGTCATCATGTGCAACATTATTCAAAGCACCATGAGGCTTTACGTGATGTACACTTGCCCCTTGAGACTGTGCGAGCGCTTGTAGGGCCCCGATTTGATATGTTACCAAATATTCTATATCGCGCACGGCCATGTTCATTGCCCGCCTGCCAAACCCCCATATGTCATTGAAGCCCGGATGGGCACCAATGCTCGTTTCATGGCAGATTGCGTTCGTTACTGTTTGTGCCATGACGGTTGGGTCGCCAGCATGCATGCCGCATGCGATATTTGCCGATGTAATGAAGGGCATAAGGCTTGAATCACTTCCGATTTTAAAGCGTCCATAACTTTCACCCATATCTGCGTTCAAACATATTTTTTTCAATTCAATACTCCTTTGGTGTCAAAATGAGCATTTAGTGGCTTGCTGTCCAATGCATTTAAAGGGTAGGTTTTAATGCTTAATTTGCATAAAAAATGCCCGTTGGAGACTGAGAATTGTTTGAGTTGAGAGAAATCCGGAATTTTGTGGCCGTGGCTGAAAGAATGAACGTTTCTGTTGCGGCGAAAGAGGTAAATTTAAGTCAACCAGCGCTTTCAAGGCAGATACAGTCCCTTGAAAAAAAATTGGGAGTGTCGCTATTCGAGCGAATTGGCAAGCGCATTCTGCTTACAGCGGAGGGTGAAGAGTTTCTGGGGCATGCTGCGGAGCTGCTTGACAAAGCCCAGGAGCTGATTAATCGAGCGCATGGTATGGAAAAAGGCCATAGCGGTCTTCTTCGGGTGGGGGCGTCACCGCAAACAATAGCATGGCTTATTTCACCGGCGATGGCAGAGTTTCGGGAAATACGGCCGAATGTTAAATTGATTGTCTCTGAAGGTCATAATGATGAGTTGGTCGAAATGATTGAGCATGGCGCGGTCCACATTTCGATAGCATGCTTAGGGATTAATAACGTTCTGGTAGGCAAAAAGCTCTTTACGGCCCAGTTATATGCCGTGTTACCGTTGGGGCATCCTCTGGAGCAAAGAAAGACAATTACGATTTCCGAGATCGCGTCGGACATCCTTCTTATTTTGAGTCGTGGCTTCCTAACCCGGCATATATTTGATCAAACTTGCGCGGCTCATGGAATTCGTCCGAAAATACTGCTCGAGAGTGACAGTACCCATACACTTATATCGTTGGCAAAAGATGGGCATGGTATTGCTATCGTTTCATCTTCAGCCGGTGACACAGCCGGCAGAACCCGCACAATTCCGATTGTTTCGGATCTGTGCAGAACTGAGGCAGAGGTCGCCGCGATATGGAATCCGAACCGCTATAGACCTGCCAGCCTGGGAACCTTTGTTGAAATCCTGGCCAAGCATAGTGGGGCGGCATTTGGGGGATAAGCTAACCTTAAACGCTTTTTTTCCACTTCAGTTTTTTTGGCTTGAGAAAGGCAACGGCTGAAATAAGAGCTGCCAGGAGGAAAAAACTTGCGATCGGATGGTCAATTATTTTTGTGACATCATGGTTTGTTACAATCAAAGCTTGCCTTAGGGATAGCTCGAATAATGGTCCGACAACAAATCCAATAAGAAATGTGATAACTGAATATCCAAATCGCTGCATTACAAACCCAACGACTCCAAGCGCTATCATGGCAAAGACTGAGAAGGCTGTATCTGCTTCGAGATATGCGCCGACGGTACAAAAAAGTACGATAAACGGAATAATAATACTTGCCGGAACAGACGCTATCTTGGCAAAGAAATTAAGACCTATTCGGCCTACAATCAGCATAAAGATGCTGGCGATTATCATTGATACATATATGCCATAAATCAGCCGCGGATGTTCTACAAAGATGAGCGGGCCGGGCACAACGCCGTGCAACATGAAAGCCGCGACCAGAATTGCCGCAGATACACTTCCGGGCAAACCGATGGCAAAGAGCGGAATTAAGCTGGCAGGTAGTACCGCATTGTCCGCCGCCTCACTCGCGGCTACCCCTTTAATGTCGCCCTTACCAAATTGATCGCCTTCGCGCGCTGTTTGCTTGGCAATTGCATAGGATAGAAATGCGCCAATTGTCGGGCCCAGGCCAGGAATTACTCCGGCTGATATGCCAATTCCAGTAGACTTTATTGTCGTTGGCAGTATGCGACGAATATCTTTCCAGAATAGGCGTTTTTCTTTCTCTTTTGTTGTAGGTTCGCTTTTTATGTGCTTGTTTCGGTCCTTGGCAACAAATGCCTCTGCCTGGTTCAACATCTCTGTGAATGCAAGCATACCCACTGTAGCGGCCATCAATGGAATTCCGTCAAACAGTTCTACCATGCCAAATGTGAGCCTAGGGGTAGCGCTTTCCGGATCTAGTCCAATTGTCGCTAGGAAAATACCGAAAATACCGGAAATTAAGCCTCGTGATATTGATGCGCCAGAAAGTGCAGAAATAAATGTAAGTGCGAATATCATTACGCATGTCATCTCGACGGGGCCCATCTTGAGCGCAAAGCTCGCGAGAGGGGCAGCGAGTACAATCAAAATGATGGTGGCAACAATATCCCCGAAAACTGACGTATAGAGCGCCACTTTAAGTGCTCGCGTTGCTTCACCTTTTTGCGACAACGGGTATCCATCAAAGCAAGTCGCAGCAGAGCTGGGCTCTCCGGGTGTATTGAGAAGTATCGCGCCAGTTGCCCCGCCCGCTGCGCTGGCTTTTGTAACGCCAACTAAAAAAGCAATCGCAGCTATGGGAGACATGGAATAGGTAATTGGCACTGCAATTGCGAGGGCCGCTGGCCGACTTAATCCGGGGAGAACGCCGACAGCATAACCCAGCAAGATGCCGCCTAATACAGCGATCATTGCGCCGAAGGTAAAGGCGTCTGATGCCCCCTGTAAAAATAATTCCATGTTTTAGAGACCTGACCATTCAACGAATAAAAGCAGAAAGACGGCAGAGACCATTATCGTTACGAGATTAGGTATTCGTCGTTCTCCGATAACGATAGAAATGAGTACTGCAACTACCGCGCCACCAGTGACAAGCCCAACTGTGTCGATCAATATTGTGCCGACGATAGTAGACGCCACTATTGCAGACGGAATTCCAAGGCCTTGTTGTCGTTTGTCAGTTTTTTCTGTTCGGAGAAATGATGAAAAAAACTGCAATATGGCCAGCATCGCGATACTAACCACACACACTGTAGGGACCATTGACGGAGATAATCCAAAGTTATCACTCGGTTCGGTTTGCGAAGGAATAATCCAAAATAGTGTGACTAAGCTTAAGCCGCCAACAATCAAGAGTTCAAAAAAAGCCTGCAACGTAGGCTGCAGGCTTTCTTCGGGTTTCAACTTATCTCTCACTTAACTTACTTGAGGGCGTCTGCATATTGAGCGCTTTGCTCTCTGATTTGTTTATCGATGTCATCGCCTGTCAAAACGAAGCTACCCATATTCCGCGTCGCCAATAATTTAAGAACTTCCGGAGCTTTAGAAGCTGCCTTGAATGCATCAACCAGCTTTGCTTTTACTTCCTTGGGAAGGTTAGCCGGGGCAAGATACAAGACCATATTTACGCTGGATATATCATAGCCAAGTTGTTCTAGGGTTGGAGTATCTTCGAATCCGGGAATAGGCTGTTTTCCGAGACCTGCGAGCACATGGAGGTTGCCGGCTTTAGCCTGAGAATAATATGCGCCTGAACTATAGGCAAAATCAACATGCCCCCCGAGAGTCTGCGCGACTGCTTCCGCACCGCCTTTTGTTGGCACGGGTTTAATAACTATACCCTCGCTTTTGGCAATATTTGCCAACACGACTTTGTCCAGAGAGGTTGTCGAAGCGTAGGTTACGCCATCAGGACTTTCCTTCGCATATTTCACAACATCTGCGAAAGTTTTCCAGTTTTTGCTGGGAAGAGCCACTAAAGCTTCGGGGAATACGCCGAATGCAGCTACATATTCAAAGTCATCAATATCATAGGATAGTTTGCTGGAATGCGGATCAAATGAAATGGTTGTAGAAATAGTTGCCGCTAACGAATAGCCATCATTGGGCATTGCCTTCAAGGCGGTAGCGGCGAGAGCTCCGCCGGCTCCTGGCTTGTTCTTGACTACGATCGGTTGCCCAAGACTGGCCGCAAGCGCCTCAGATGCAGCGCGGGTAATTGAGTCTACGCCACCGCCGGCACCGAAGCCAACTGTTATGGTTACTGGCTTCTCGGGATATTCAGCTCTTGCAGGAGCGGAGACGGCAAGTACTGTGAAGGCAATTCCGACTGCCACAAGTGACTTTTTTAAGGTGCTCATATAAAATTCCTTTCTTACCTGCTTCCTATAACAGTCGAAGCAACGGCGAAATTGCCGTATCGACAATAAAAGCAAACGCTTGCTATGCTGTCCAATGCATTTATAAGTCACGTTTCTATGCAGATTATGCATAATTGTTTATTGCTTGTATTGTCTATTGCCTTCAGATTCTTCCTATAACGTCAGTAATATTAATGATATAGCCGAAGGTGTCTGCTTGAGTAGAACCGTTCGCGCCGTCTATTACTGCAGATAGGCTTGGCGCTGATAGGAATGCAGCAGATCAAGCGGAAGATGATAAACTGTGAGTATTTCTTATCAGATTTTCCCTATATATCAGACGTCATCCACAGCTGAAGATGCCAGTGCAACAGCCAACCTTCCTGATAGTTTCAGCGATTCCGCAAAAGCGAATTCAGCTAAGCGTTCTAACTCCCCGTCGCTTCTTTCCGCTAGGTATTTCTGCAGAAATGGAGTCACGGCCTTACCCACAACACCTTGTTTTTCTGCGGCATCAATTGCGCTATTGACCAACTCATTTATAGCGCCATGATCTACTGCTTTTGCTTCGGCCGACAAATCAGCGACAACGACAGCCCCGCCACTCAATTCAAGGTCCCACTTTTTATTCAGCATTTTTGCGATCTGCATCGGCTCATCCATACGACATTCGAGTGGCAGGTTCGAGCGGGTGTAGTAACCTGTGAACTCATTGGTACCGCAGCCAATGACAGGGACATTCTTCGTTTCCAGGTACTCCAATGTCTTGGGTAAATCCAATATTGCTTTTGCGCCAGAGCAAGCAACAACAACATCGTCCTCGGTCAATGCCTCAAGATCAGAAGAAATATCAAGTGATGAATGCACTTCACGATGCACGCCACCAATTGCGCCGGTAACTACAGTGCGGATACCTGCTCTTCTGGCCATAAACATAGTTGCGGATACGGTGGTTAAACCGGATTTTTGCTCGGAGCACATATAGGGAATATCACGACGGCCTGTCTTCAACGGATCTAACTCGAATGCCAATTGTTCGCATTCTTCAATTCCGGCTCCGATTACGAGTTCACCTTTTATGATGGCACAAACTGCCGGGGTTACGCCCAGTTTCCCAAGTATATCCATGGCGGTATTATACTTCGCTAGTCGGATATCTTTGTCGCCGGTGGATCGAATTATCGCAGATTCTATCGCGACGACTGGGGTGTTTCTTTCTAGCGCATTCTGAACTTCATCACTTACTCTCATTAGTCATCTTCTCCGTTAAATAATTAAAAACAAACCTTGTTTTAGGAGCATCGGCCTGCTTCGAGGCACTCATGCACCATTTTCCTTTTCGACGCTGTGTGACAGGGCGAGCAAGACGTCCGACCCATTGTCTGTTGCTGAAAAATTTCTTTGCAGAATTCCCAATATAGATATTTCCGCTGAAACAGTTGCATAATTCATTTTCGTATGTAATATATCACAAACATACAGCAATATATATCATTATTCAGGATGGTGTATATCATTGTCAGGTGGAGGACAAATTGAAAGCGATAGTGGGTGGTACGGTCATTGATGGCTTTGGGGGCGATCCAGTTAAGAACGGGGTTGTGTTGCTCGAGGGCAACCGGATCGTAAATGTGGGTTCCGAAAAATCTATTACGGTCCCAACAGGAGCGGAGGTGATTGATGCGGGCGGGCATACTGTCCTGCCGGGGATAGTCGATTGTCATGTTCATGGGACATACAGGTCGCGGGATATGCGGCAGCATCTCCTGAATACTCCGACTTACAATGTTTTGCGCTCAACCCATATTCTCGAAGAGACGTTGGCCTGTGGCGTCACCACTGCCCGGGATATGGGCGGGGCCGATGCGGGTTTTCGGGAAGCCATTAATGACGGGTTCGTTATCGGCCCGCGTTTGCTCATTTCTATAGTCATGATGTCGCAAACAGGTGGGCACGGCGATTATTGGGTCCCGGCTGGTATGCAAGTTCCGAAACGGCGGTGGCTACCAAGCCCAATAGCGGATGGAACAGATGGCGTTCGTAAGCTTGTGCGCCAAATCTTGGCGGCCGGAGCCGATTTCATAAAAATTTGTGCAACCGGTGGAATTACTTCCGTTTCCGACAGTTGGGATGAGCCACAATACACTGTTGAAGAGCTGTCGGTTGCCGTGGCGGAAGCGGCGGCAAAGCGTAAGCGCGTTGCGGTCCATGCTGAGGGCCTTGATGGAATTCGCTCAGCATTAGCGGCTAATGCTCACTCACTCGAACATGGCTGGTTCATTGACGAAGAGTCAATTGACACGATGATCAAAAAAGGAACCTGGTGGGTACCTACGCTCGCACTGGTCCCGTCAGCCTTGAAAAAAAGAGAGGTCGATACGCAGTGGGCCGCTCAGCAGATGGGTGAGGAAGAGAAAAAAGAAGCGCAAATCAATGAGCGCCTGCAGACGGAGCAGGTTCCGATTTGGAAAGAAGCCGTTCGGCGCGGTGTAAAAATTGCAATGGGTACGGACCAATCGCATCGACTATTAGTCGGGGAAAATCTCGTCGAGCTTGAAGCCATGGTCGATATGCTTGGTATGTCTCCCATGGAAGTATTGGTGGCATCGACCACCAAGGCTGCGGAATGCATTGAAAGAGATGATGTGGGTGCGCTTGAGCCGGGTCGCTTGGCGGATGTGCTGGTGGTAGATGGTGACCCACTTAGCGACATTAAGGTTTTACAGGATCGGGCACGCCTAAAGCTCGTGATGAAAGATGGTGTGGCCTACACAAACACTCTCGGCAACTGATCTCAATTTATTACTTTTTTGATAGGGGAAATTAACATGCAAATTAATAGCTTCATGGTACGGCCGCTTGTTGAAGCCGGGTTGAGGGAAGAGTTGTCTGCTGGCGATACAACTGGTGGGTTTCTTGTTACCAACGATGATCCGATTCAAAGTGGGCAAATCTATGTAAAAGGAAACGGTATCGTATGCGGTCTTCTGTTGGCGGAGGAAACAATCCGCTTGATCGAGCCTGACGCTGAAATCGAGTATATGGCGAAGGACGGAGATGTTGTGTCGCCGGGAGATGTGTTGCTCAAGATCACAGCGAAAACCTCAACTTTCTTTGCTATTGAGCGGGCCGCTCTTGATTGGGTCCAGCAGCTTTCAGGTATCGCAACGAAAACGCGCCGATATGTAGATCTGGTCAGCCATACCAATGTTCGCGTCACTGATACACGGAAGGGGTGGCCGGGTCTGCGGATGATCCAGAAGTATGCGGTGAGGACTGGTGGCGCGTATAATCACATCTTTAATCTGAGTAACTGTGTCCTCATTAAAGATAACCACATTAAGAGTGCCGGAGGCGTTGCAGAAGCAATCAGCGCAATTCGAAGCCGTGCACAGCATACCTTCAAGTTTGAGATTGAATGCGAGACCATGGAAATGGTTGAGGAGGCGCTTAAATGCGGCGTCGAGGTTATCATGTTTGACAATATGGATCTGGGTGAAATGAAAGAGGCCCTGAAGATTGTAAATGGCCGTGCCATTACGGAAGCATCGGGCGGTATTAATGAATCAACGATTGTCCCCATTGCTGAAACCGGCGTGGACATCATCTCGGTGGGAGATATTACACATAGCGTCTCTGCGTTGGATGCAAGCCTGGACATCCAGGACATGAAGCCCAGCGCAATCCGTACTATTCAACGTCTGGGGGGCGCTGCGGTTTAATCACTTTGATGCAAATTGTCTTTTCAAGGTGGTGCAACGCGGATACCGCATTAGGAAATCACCAACCCCTTGAAAAGACGACTGCATAATTCCGATTTGCCTGTTTCGCCTATCCTAACCAAAGAAGCAGAGCAATTGGAAGGCTCTCACAAATCCAATTGAATGGAGGCACCATGTTCTCTGAGAAACATAAAACTCTTGCGGCAAAAGCACTTGATGGGGCTGTTGCCAAGGGAGTTCGCATTACAACCGTTGAGACAGTTACGTCGGGGTTGGTTGCGGCATGCATTACATCCGTTTCCGGTGCATCGAAAACTTTCGAACGGGGATTCATTCTGTATCACGACTCTGCCAAGGCAACCGGTTTGGGGGTTGATGAGCAAATACCGGCAAAATTTGGTGCGGTTAGCGCCGAAGTCACAAAGGCTTTGGCCGAAGGCGGATTAGCAAATTCCGGTGCGGGTATATGCGTATCTGTAACAGGGTACGCAGGGCCGGGGGGCGGGAATGCGAAAGATCCGGTCGGCACATGTTATATCGCGGTCGCCAAGGAAGGTGGGGAAACGAAGGTTATACGATCTCAGTTTTCCGGTGATCGAAATGATGTCCGGTTGTCCGCTGTTGCCGATGCGCTTGATCTTTTGGGCCAGAGCTTAGCCGACGTGTCGGATTGAATATCCTTTAGGGCAAGTTGAGGTTCTTAAACCATTGCCAACTTGCACCCTGAAAAATCGAAAAGTGAAAGACGATTATGAAAATTTTCTCGGGCACCGCCAGTACTGATCTGGCAAAGAGTATCTGCTCTTATATTGGAACGAATTTGGGACAAACACAGGTTTCCCGCTTTTCGGATCAAGAAATTTTCGTCGAGATAGGCGAAAATGTCAGGGGTCAGGAAGTATTTGTAATACAGTCTACCTCCGCACCTGCGAATGAAAACCTCATGGAGTTATTGATAACGGTTGATGCGCTCAGGCGCGGATCGGCTAAATCAATAACAGCGGTTGTTCCCTACTTTGGCTATGCGAGGCAAGATCGAAAAACAAGCCCGCGTTCTCCAATTACGGCAAGACTGGTGGCGAAAATACTGGCAGAGGCGGGAATCAATCGGTTATTGACGTTGGATCTGCATGCAAACCAAATACAGGGCTTCTTCGATGTTCCGGTTGATAATCTCTATGCAATGCCGGAATTCGTTCGCCACGCCAAAGCAAGACTAAAAACTGAAATACCATTAGTGGTTTCTCCAGATGTTGGCGGTGTGGTCAGGGCTCGGGCTTTTGCCAAGAAGCTGGGCGCTGATATTGCAATCATTGATAAACGCCGTGAGCGAGCGAATGTTTCAGAGGTTATGAATATCATTGGTGACTGCGGCGATCGCCATTGCATTCTAATCGATGATATGGCCGACACAGCAGGAACGCTGTGCAAGGCAGCAGATGCGTTGCTGGAGAAGGGTGCGAAAAGTGTGATTGGTTACGTAACGCATGGTGTCTTTTCTGGTCCGGCGTTGGAAAGAATTGAGGCATCGAAGTTATCAAGCCTATTTGCTACGGACAGTATTAATGCCAGTGCCCACAGTGATTGCGAAAAGATCAAAGTGATCACAATGGCCAATTTGCTTGGTGAGGCGATTGTAAGAATTGGGGATTCCCGTTCAGTATCCAGTCTTTTTGACTGACGGGCAGAGTGATTTTTTGGAAATTTGGTGAAACTTATTAAAGGTCAATGAAAATGGATAAGCGTCTTTCAGAGCATGATTGGGGAATAATTGTCGCACTGGACATTGAGGATTTCGAGGAGACATTAGACCTTGTTCGAAAAGTTGATAAAGTTGAAGGGGTGATCGGATACAAAGTCGGGCTAACCTCCGTTCTCCATCTCGGCATAGTGGAAGCTGTTCGCCGAATTCGAGCGGAGACCGATCAATTCCTGGTTTACGATCATCAAAAGGCGGGCCCGGATATGGCGGATATGGGGCCAAAATTTGGCGCTATGTGCGCAAAGTCCGATATCGATGGTTTGATCCTATTCCCAATGGCGGGGCCAACCGCAACATCAATGTTTGTTAAAGGCGCGATAGACAATAATCTGTTGCCTTTGGTTGGGGGGCAAATCCCACATTCAGATTACCTTGTGTCTGGCGGTGGTTATGTCGCTGACGATGCCCTCGATCGGATTATGAGTGACGCGGCAGCAGCCGGGGCAACGAGCTTTATTCTTCCGGCAAATGAAAAGGAGGCCAATCGAAAAAGGGCCGAATGGGTTGCAGGTAACGTTGAAGATGGACGTATGTTTGTAACCGGGATCGGCCCACTTGGGGGCGGTATCACCGAGTCTTTCAAGCTGGTTGAGGCAGTTAAACGTCGCTATGCAATTATTGGCAGATCTATTACGGCTGCCAATGATCCGGCAGAGGCCGCAAAAAAACTGGTTGATGAAGCTCACTCAGCATTGTGAGCAGAAACAAATTTCCGTCACCCTGGCGGGTCATCGGCCCGCCGTGACGCATTCTATCTAGTCTACTCCAAGTCTAATCAAAGCAGATGCTGTGGCTATAAACTGGCTACGTATAAACTCAAGAGAGCTTATGATGATTAAATTCGAAGACGGCACAGAAATCGGGAACAAGTCCTTTGTAGATGGGGAAAGTGTTGCATCGGGCAGTCTTGACTCTGTCAGGGTCTTTGACCCTTCGACGAACAATGTTGTAGGTGAGTATTATGAGGCATCTGCGGAGATTGTCGATGCTGCGGTGGATGCCGCGACAAGAGCTTTCAAGGCGGAGGAATGGCGATCAGCGCATATCTCTAAACGCAGCAGAGTTCTTAATGCAATTGCAAACCGCATTGAATCCGATGCAGATCGTATCGCATTAATAGAGTCAATTGATACGGGGAAACCGTTGCTTGCTGCCCGCAAAGAAGTTATCGGGGCGGCAAATGTCTATCGTTATTATGCCGGAGCGATTGACAAGTTTTATGGAGAAACCTTACCTCTATCGGGTAATCTCTTGTCAATGACGCTGCATGACCCTGTTGGGGTGGCGGCTCTAATCGTACCATGGAACTTTCCATTCCTGGCCATTGCATGGAAGCTTGCACCGGCTATCGCTGCAGGTTGCACTACCGTTCTGAAACCTTCCCCTCTTACAGTTTGTTCGGCGTTATATTTGGTAGATATTATTAAGGATATTGATGTTCCCGATGGTGTCATTAACGTGGTCTTGGGTGGGCAAGCTGTCGGAGAGGCATTAACGTCTAACAAGAAAGTTTCAAAGATTTCGTTTACTGGATCCACTGCAGTTGGATCTGCCATTACGCGAAACACCGCTGATCGATTGCCGCATCTGACACTTGAGCTAGGTGGGAAGAGCCCGTCCATAATCTTTGCTGATACAGAGATTGGTGCTGTTGCGCATGTAACGGCAAGAGCTTCATTTGGAAATACAGGGCAGTCTTGTTCAGCGCGCACACGAATTCTAGTGCAAGAAAGTATCTTTGATGAGTTCGAAGACGCTTTTGTGAACGCTACAAAGAGTATAAAAATCGGAAGCCCCCGGGTTGCCGGAACTGAAATAGGTCCGCTAATTAGTCCTGAGCATATGGTGCGCGTACAGGGGTTCTTTGACCGTGCTAAAGCAAGTGGTGCGCGGCATGTGTTCGGGGGAGAGAAGCCTGAGGGTTTAGCGCAGGGTAACTATATGGTTCCTGCAATATTTACCTCCGTTGGTCGTGGGGATGAGCTTTTTCGTGAAGAGGTTTTCGGGCCGATTGCGGTCTTAGTTCCCTTTTCGGATGAGGCTCAGGCTATAGAAATTGCGAATGACAGCAGTTATGGATTGAATTCGTCCGTTTGGACGACGAATGCTTCGCGGGCGATACGGGTCGCTAAATCTCTGGAATGCGGGTCGGTGAGTGTCAATGGGCAGCCTAGCATGAGCGAGAACGGTGTATATATGCCGTTTGGAGGTTACAAACAATCCGGAATAGGGCGTGAACTGGCTATGCATGGCATAGAGGCATTCACGCACACGAAATCCATATACTTAAGTTTAGAGAGCTAGCTCGTTACACCAAATGCGCCGAGGGGGCCGGCATCTTAATACCGGCCGCCCGATGCGACGCTCTCGTGGGTCATTTCACCAATATAATCCAAAAGATCATCCAGTGCTTTAGTCGCTGACTCGGCATCTGAATTTGCAACTGCCTTGGCGATATTAGAATGCATTTTGGCGGTGGCTTGAACGTCAACAAAACTCTTGTGGTATCGAAACCAGAAACGCCGGGTCAAGCCACTCATCGACTGAAGGCTTTTTTTCGCAAATTCGTTGCGTGCGGCACTATAGATCAGTTTATCCATTTGCTGATCCAGCTTGATAAAGGAATTCGGGTCCGCCGATTCCCCTGCCTCGTCAAGTGCGTTTGCAAGTGACAAAAGCTCCTCCCTCTCTTCTGGCGTTGCTCTTTCACACGCAAGGCGAACAACGAGTCTCTCAACTTCCCGGCGAAATTCGAGCATTCTAAAATGCTGATTTACGTCAATGTCAGTGATGATCACACCCTTGCGCGGGATAATTGAGACAAGGCCTTCGTGAGATAGCTTTATTAATGCTTCGCGGATTGGTGTACGTCCAATTTCAAGTTCTTTCGACAACGCCTGTTCTGAAAGAATTGAGCCTGGGGCAATGTCCAGAGTTACTATTAGTTCTTCAAGTTCCTCGTAGGCTTTCTGAACAAGGCCCAAATTTGATGAGTTTGAAAACATTAAGCGATCAACTGCCATCTTGATATTCCCTTTATTCTTGTCGCGCCGCCACTTCGAATGCATGTCAGGCGTGTAAACTATACGTAGTATTTATTTTTCTTGTCTGACACCAGATCGATCGGCTGCAGGCACTCTATTCCCGGTTCATACATAATCTATTAGTGATAAGGCAACAATGGGATTTTTAATATATTTTAAATTTAAATCACCAAATTTCCAATTGACAACATGTGATATATCATAATAACGTTTTTGAATATGTTAGGGCGGCAGAGATAAGACGGGCAGAGGAATTACGTTCCTCACAATGCCATAAATCAGGAAATTTCAGGAATGGAGAAGAGCGATATGGAAGACAAGTTTAACCGTCGAGGCAGTATTAAGGCTGTTGCAGGTGCGTTTGCGGCGACAGCGGTTGCATCCAGTTTTCCGGCACCCGCAATTGCAAGCGGCGTTCGGGAATGGGTGATGGTATCCACCTTTCCAAAGGGATCGCCGGGTCTTCAGCAAAGCGGTGCCAATGTTGCAAAGAACATTGAGGAACTATCCGGGGGCAGAATTAAGGTGAAAGCCTTTGGGGCTGGAGAACTAGTCCCGGCCATGGAAACCTTCGACGCTGTGCGCGAGAATAAAGCTCAACTCGGAAATTCCATGCCTTATTTTTGGACGGGCAAAGATAAACTCGCTAGCTTCTTTAGCGCTGCGCCCGGAGGGTTGACAGCTGAAGAGCAGGCTGCGTGGCTGTATCACGGCGGCGGGCAAGAGCTCTGGGATGAGGTCTATGCGCAGTATAACCTTAAAGGTCTCATGACAGGTGCATTCGGTAGCCAGCAAGCTGGCTGGTTTAACAAAGAAATTAATTCTCTGGATGATTTGCAGGGTCTTAAAATCCGTATACCGGGATTGGCTGGTGAGGTTTTAGGTCGCTTGGGTGCTTCTCCAACAATGCTGCCACTTGGCGAAGTAGTTGGTGCGCTTCAGGCAGGTACGATCGACGCGGCTGAGTTTATTGGCGGCTGGGTCGATTTGGCATTCGGTTTCCCAAAGGTTGCTAAATACTTCTATGGTCCGGGTTTCCATGAGCCGGGGTCCACAGAAGAACTGTTGATTAACCTTGATGAATGGAATGATCTCGAAGACGACTTGAAGACTGTGGTGCAGCATGCTTGTCGATCCGAATATGCGCAACATTCAGCGCTCTTCACCTATCATCAGCCAATGGCGCTCAAGAAAATTGTGGAAGAGTACGATGTTCAGGTCAAACCTTTTCCGGATGAGGTCATGGAAGCCATTTTCAAAACATCCAACGAATTGATGTTGGAAATCGGTGATTCCAGTGATCTTGCAAGGCGTATCTATAAAAGTTGGGATGGGTACCGTCAGGCTCGCATTCAGTTTGGTGATAACCAAACATTGGGCTTGTTAAAATGGCGTTCCGCAGTGGCTGAGAAAGCCTAGTGCTAACTGAAAGCGCCGTGGAATCATTCTGGGTTTCACGGCGCATTTCTCCTGCTTAGAAATTTGAAAGCTCCTCTAAATGCTCGGTAAGCAACTACCCCAAATATCTGGCCAGATCGTAAACTGGACCGCGTTGAAAGTCCGCTGGTTGACAGTCGCAATTGTCCTGTTGGGTGTTACGAATGTTTTCCTAAGGTACGGATTAAGTCTTTCCTACGCCTGGATACAGGACTTGGTTGTTTATTTTCATGTGGCAGTATTCATGGTTGGTGGAGCGTATATCTCCATAAAAGATGGTCACGTACGAATTAATATATTCTATTCAAATTTCAGTAATAAGGTAAAAAAATACATAAATTCAATTACCTATATTGTAATAGTTGCTCCATTTTTTATCTATCTACATTATGCGGCTTACAATTACGTTATAAATTCATGGAAAATACTAGAGGCATCATCCAGTTACGGCGGTTTAGATGCCATTTTTATTCTTAAGACATTTATCTGGATATTTTCATATCTGATGGTTTTTGCCTCCATTTACGTAGCCTTTGGGAATGCGACGTCAGAGGAAGCCCCCCACACGAATGAAGAGCATATTTAGGAAGGCTTGGCTTTGATGCTTTTACTGTTACTTGTTCCTACGCTTTGCCTTCTTCTATTTATTGGCATTCCGGTTCCTTTTGCTTTGATGGGCTCCGCTTTGTTTATGAGCGGCATTGGTATAATTTCAGGTGATTTTCCGTCATTCTATCTTAGCTATATTCCCGATCGCCTTTTTGGGTTGATGACAAACGAAGTGCTGGTCGCAATCCCTTTGTTTATCTTTATGGGAATCCTGCTGGAGAAATCGCGACTTGCTGAGGAATTGCTGGAAGGTGTCGGTCAATTATTTGGTTCGATTGGCGGCGGGTTAGCGATTGGCGTTACCATAGTCGGAGCCTTGCTAGCTGCATCGACAGGTGTTGTTGGTGCTTCAGTTGTAGCAATGGGTTTGATGTCGCTACCAATAATGATTAAGAACGGTTACTCGAAAAGGTTTGCGACGGGGTCGATTTGTGCGGCGGGGACTTTAGGACAAATTATCCCGCCATCCATATTACTGGTTCTATTGGCAGACCAGATCACCAATGCTAACCGTATTGCTCAATCTTCACTCGGTAATATGGCACCTGACTCTGTGTCAGTATTAGATCTTTTCGCAGGGGCTCTTGTTCCTGGATTAGTGCTGGTATTTCTTTATTTGCTATATCAGTTGCTTTATGGATTTTTGTTCAAGAACCAAGCACCCCCGATAAAATCGACCGATCCAGACGCGTCCAGAGCAACAATTCTGGTGAAGGCGATCAAAAGTATGGTGCCGCCATTTCTTTTAATGATTGCGGTAATCGGTTCAATCCTGTTGGGTATCGCAACTCCAACCGAAGCCGCGGCTGTCGGTGCATTGGGGGCAGGAATCCTGGCGTTAATCTATGGGCGCCTTTCCCGTGAGATTATTCAAGAAACCGCCCTCGGTACGTTACGCCTTTCGGGGATGATCTTCATGATCCTGTTGGCCGCCACAGTATTCGCGATTGTCTTCAGAGGACTTGGCGGCGAAGAAGAGGTCCATCAGTTTCTGTCAGGAATGCCCGGAGGGGCAACGACAGCGCTCATTTCTGTGATGTTCATAGTATTCCTGTTAGGCTTTATTATAGATTTCATTGAAATCACTGTAATAGTGATTCCTTTGGTTGCTCCTCCACTTTTCATTTTGGGTGTGGACCCCGTTTGGTTCGCAATCCTACTGGCAATGAACTTGCAAACATCCTTTTTAACGCCGCCATTTGGATTTTCACTCTTTTATTTGCAGTCTGTAGTTCCAGAGGGAGTCACGCTCAAGGATATCTATATCGGCATAATTCCGTTCGTTTTAATCCAGATGTTTGTATTGGGTATGATTGCCTTCTATCCAGAGCTGGCGACCTGGCTTCCTGAGTATCTAAATCAATAGCTCAGTGTCTGATCAAAAAAGCGAGATGATGAAACGCGGCGCAATTACAAATATTGAGGCTATAGTTTTTGATTGGGGCGACACACTCGTTCGAGTGCCAGGAATCACAACGGATCCGCAGGCTCATTTCGCCAGTGTCAGGGAGTTCTTTGAAAAGGAATTTATTTCTAGCGCGCTAATGGGAACGTCAACTTGGGATTGGGACGTGTTTCAGGAGTGCTATCGCAACGCAGCACTTTCTCTGGTCCGTAAATCAGCTCAAACAGGGCTTGAATTTGACTTCGAGACGCGACTAGGCCTGACAATCGAAATGATGGATATTCAAACTAGGATTGATGGCGGCCAGCTCGGGCGCTTGGCCCAAAAACTATCAAAGACAATTACCGAACACTGTACTTTGGTGGAAGGGGCTCTGGATGTTGTGTGTGCGTTGAAGCCGTATTTCAAACTTGGCCTGCTGTCCAATTATCCAAGTTCGATGGTTGTACGGCAAACGCTCAAGCAATTTGTCGATCGTCGTTATTTCGATACCATGGTCATTTCTGCGGATATCGGCGTAGTCAAACCGTTCAAACAGTCCTTTAACACTGTGGTTAATCGGCTTGGTGTGAAACCCTGCAATATACTGTTTGTAGGCGATGACCTGACTAATGACATGTTGGGTGCAAAGAACATCGGCATGAAAACAGCCTGGCTTTATCAATCCGGACAATCAGAAGAGTATGAGTTCGTCGACATATACCTCGAGTCAATTTTGGATTTACCAAATAAATTGCGGAATAAAAGCTAAAGCCTAGGCTAAATTTTGGAGTGAATATGAAAATACAATGTACAATTCTTACCGGCTATTTAGGTAGCGGCAAGACCACATTCTTAAACTCAGTCCTGCGCAGTCCAGAGCTCCAAAATACCGCAATTTTGATAAATGAGTTCGGGGATGTGGGGATTGATCAAGATCTTGTTGCCATCGATGATGATGATATCCTGATATTGGAAGGCGGATGTATATGCTGTGAGTATCGCGGTAACTTAGCTGGTAAGATTAAGCAAATTACCGATAGCTATTCTCCTGAACGGATCATTATCGAAACGTCTGGCGTGGCAAATCCAATTCCGGTATTTGAGACATTCTCGACAATCCCTGGATTGAAGGACCATGTTCATTGTTCATGCGTGGTGACAGTTGTTGATTCTGTATTTGGTCTCAAGAACATTGATAGTTCGATTGAGGGAAAGCTGCAGATTGCCAGTGCGGATCATATTGTCATTTCAAAAACGGATATGCCCGAAGGGAAAGCAAACCTCCAAGAGCTATCAGAGCGGATCAGGACTTTGAACCAGTTTGCTAATTGTCATTTATTTGTAAATGATGAAGTGCCAGCCGCATTGATCCCAAGGCTTGTAAATCCGGATGGAACACATCTTCTGGACCATTCCTTGCCGCACATTGGTGATACCGCGCACACACATGAAATTACTTTTGAATCAACCGGTATTGAGTTTGACGGGTGCCTCTCTCTTTCCGTTGTGCAAGAATGGATTGACGATTTTCTGACTGCGTTTGCGCCCTACACATTGCGGCTAAAGGGACTGCTCAATTTGCAGGATAACAGTGATATGGCCGTGCTGCAGGTGGTTCGTGATATCGTGAGTCCAATAACATATGTAGAAGACGATCATGGCAATCGGAAAAACCGTATTGTTGTGATCACCTGCGATATACATCCCGATCTTGTCCGGGAAGAGCTGAATCGTTTGGCCGAAAGTATTCGTAACTCAAAATTTTCCGACAAAGATCCGATGCTGCATATATCCAGAACAATGTTCTGAATACTCTGTGGTGGGCGAGGTGCCCTGGTCTGTGTCGTTGGGACGTGAAATCAATGAAATCGTTCATATACAAAAAACAGTGATTTTGCTGAAGCATGGTGTGTGATTGCCGGGACATGTCTCGTCAATCTGGAAGGAAATGTGATGTCTAATAACAATGTGGAAATGACAGCCGATCTCGTGATCGTTGGCGGAAAAATCGCGACACTTGACCCGAACGATCGGATTGTTTCGGCAATTGCAGTTAAGGATGGTCGGATCACCAAGGTCGGATCGGACGTCGATGTGCGTGACTGTTGTGGCCCTGATACCCAAGTCATTGAGGCAAATGGACGGCTTGTCACACCCGGACTGATAGACGGGCATGCGCATATGGACCGCGAAGGCCTCAAAGAGCTATTGCCGTCATTATCGGGTTGCCGGTCAATTGATGATATCCTTCAGAAAATTGAGGCACTGGTTCAGGACACTGCGCCTGGAGAATGGGTCGTTACAATGCCCATAGGCGAGCCGCCATTCTATGAGGGGGTTCCTGAGATTCTGAAAGAAAACAAGTTTCCGTCCCGCCGCGATCTGGATAGAGTATCGCCCAACAATCCTGTCTACATTCGCCCAATTTGGGGGCATTGGAGAAACACGCTACCGTTGGTATCGGTTGCCAATACGAGAGCCTTGGAGGCCGCTGGCATTACGGCTCAAACGATGCCTCCGGCACCTTCAATTGTAATTGATAAGGAATCAGGCAGCGGCGAACCTTCCGGCATATTCTATGAATACACCTATAAGCCGCTTGTTGAAAAAACACTTATGTCTGTCATTCCGGCTTTCACTCTCGAAGATCGGATCGCCGGGTTGCGCCGATCAATGGAAGTGTACAATAGCACTGGAACAACAAGTGTATTCGAGGGGCATGGTGTGGCTGGTGAAGTGCTGGCGGCTTATCAGACCGTGTATGAACAAGGCCCGTTACCTGTGCGTTCTTCCTTGATGTTCAGCCCGGCTTGGCCAAATGCCAATGACAGTGACGTAAAAGACTTATTGGTTGATTGGGGGCGCTGGCTAAGCGGTCGGGGGCTGGGGGACGAAAACCTGCGGGTTGCCGGAATTTATACGGAATCCGATTATTCAGAGGAAAACCGGTTGCGTGCCACATGCGGGCCGTATACAGGCTGGGCGGGTTTCAATTTTGATAGTGCTTTACCTGAAGACATTATGGTTGAAATGATGACGGAAGCCGCAAAAGCCGGAATTCGCGTTGGATCATTCAGTCCAAACCTTCTTGACCTCTATGAGCGTGTGAACAAACGGGCTCCTATCGTGGATCAGCGTTGGATCATTGAACATATTGGCATTTATGATCGAGATGAAATCAAGCGGATCAGCGATTTGGGATTGGTTCTACAATCCTATACCAACAAATATATTTGGCAGGATGGAGAGCAGCTGAGGGCAGATTTAGGTGAAGAAGGAGCAAGCCGCGTCGTTCCGATGCGAGATTTGCTCGATGCTGGTGTTCATGTCTCGCTCGCTACCGATAATGTCCCTCCAACGATGCTGGCGCCAATATGGCATGTAGTATCCCGGATGACCGAAGGCGGGACTACTCCGCTTGGAGAGGACCAGAAAATATCCCGTCTTGAGGCACTTGCCTGTGCTAGTCGTGAAGGCGCCTGGTTGAGTTTTGAAGAAGATTTCAAAGGGACTCTTGAAGTAGGGAAAGCCGCTGATATGGTGATTTTCGAGGAAGACTTATTGACGATAGATGAGGATGACCTCCCGCATCAGACGGCCAGCATGACGATCGTCAACGGTGATGTTGTCTATTCAAAGTAATCGGTTAAATTCTGTTTGGTAATTGTAAAACGGCAATGCTGCGACCGTTGATTAAATGCCGGAGGTCAAAGAGAGGCAGCTTAGTTTCATCCCGAGATCACGCTAAGAGCTTGAAGCTGAACAATGGTGCCCAGGGGCGGATTCGAACCACCGACACGCGGATTTTCAGGCCGCGTGGGCTATAATTCTATGGACAGCTTTACTGCAATCTATGCTCTGTACAGAGCGCTACTAAATTCGAACTACGCTCTCTACACCGACTACTGAGGTAGTAAACTTTTGGGTTATCGGTTTTCTCAATTTTCCGATTAGATTTCGGTCGAAACGGCTTGTGCGCAAAAACAAGTTANTTCAGTCTCAACAGATTTAACCTAAGTAAATCATTCTAGAATGAAATCAGGGAACTCCATCTGCCCTTACTTAAGGAGCGTTTCT
Organism: Sneathiella litorea; assembly: GCF_009882915.1. Taxonomy (GTDB): domain Bacteria; phylum Pseudomonadota; class Alphaproteobacteria; order Sneathiellales; family Sneathiellaceae; genus Sneathiella; species Sneathiella litorea. Next base: position 1,330,808 of record NZ_WTUW01000002.1, on the reverse strand, counting down.
CTGAGATGGGTCTTTCTGGAAGGCTTCTGTCTTGTTGACATCTCCCCCAGAGCGCTGGTGACGCGCCGCTTCTCCCCACCATTCAAGCTGTGAAATCGCCCGACCGACATAGCCATCCCACCGTTCTCCCTCATTAATCCAGAGACCATTCTCGTCGAGAACCTCTTGAGCCTTGGGGATATGTACCATCGCTGAAACCGGCAGGCATCCAATTTCGGAGAGGAAGGTTCGCATATTAACCGCCGCGCGAGCACCGCCCCACTGGCCGGCGGAATAAGTGAAAATAGCTGAGACCTTCCATGCAAAAAGAGAAGCGCCGAAATGATTAAGTAAATGTGCTAACGCGGGTGACATAGAATGATTATATTCCGGGCTAACCATGACAAATGCGTCAGCAGCATCAATCAATTTAGCCAACTCTTCGAGGTCGCCTGGCGCTTTGCCTTTCGCATAGGAGAAATGCGGCTTGAACTCTCCGCCTGTGTCAAAATCCAGCGGATCTATGAGGTGAGGAGTATGACCGCGTTCGGTCAGAAGGCGGCAGCATGCTGCTGAAACGCGTGCGCCAAGACGTGCTGGCCTTGGTGGAATACTGTTCCGTACGGAACCGAGAAAAACAAGGATTTCCATTTTACCTATCTCAAGTGACTACCTTTTTAAACTTTGTCAGACATAGCGTACAGGTTAATAAGTTGCCTAGAAACTATTAACGATCCGCAATTTAACCAATTCCGCTACTCAGACCCATAAGCACTGACGGGCAACAGTGGTCTTAGAAATTCCTGTAGCTGATAAACGGGGAGAAGCCACCGTAGGACGCTTAAATCGAGGAAAGTGGAATGCTTGTCTTCATTTGAGGTTCCTCTATCATATCGGTAGTCTTTTTGAGAAAATGCGCAGGTCGCTGTGTAAGGCTCTGATATATAGGACTTGGGAAGTGAGGGCCGCTATGAAAACGCAGACAAGCGCAATAAAACCCGTGAATGTAACCGGCATATCGACTTCGATCACAGATAGAGACGCCATCTCGGATGAGATCCGTATTGTTCAATCAGTTCAGACCCAACGGGGGATGCCGGTCCTTATCATCGGTAATTTATTAGGCATATCCATCATCACCTATATGGATCCGCCAGCGATACTGGCTAGCTTTGCCATTTATCCTTTCTCTCTTATTGGGCTCATGTTGTTGCCGATGGTGCTAAGCTATTTCAAGCTTCGAAAGAGGGCGCGACCAATCCGTGTGAGCCATCGCCGCATTCGTATCATCTATCAACTATCGCTGGTTCTTGGTCTATTCTGGGCGGTAAGCATTGTTCTTGTGATACCTCATTTGAGCCAGGTCCATAATATTGCTGTTCTTATCTCGATGTTCTTTATGTGCTATGGTGCAGTTGCCCTGCGGCCAAGCATGCCCTTATCGTCCGCCCTTTATATTATCCCCTTTCTAACCGCTACAATAGTAAGCGCCTATGTCAATGACGTTTTAGAGCCAGGACTTCTGGCTTTCTATACATTCAACGGGCTGTTTGGTCTCGGGCAGTCGGCTTGGCAAAACTGGCAGGACACGAAAGAAGCCGTCCAATTAAACCTGGAGCGGATAGCCGTAGAAACCGAGCATGCCAGAGTGTTGGAAACGATTTCGAAAGGGCTCGGAAAATACATATCACCCCAACTCTATCAGGCCATATTTAGTGGTGAGCAACAGGCTGAAATTGCCTCAAAGCGGAAAAAGCTGACAGTCTTCTTTTCAGACATTGTAAATTTTACTGAAATTACGGATCAGCTAGAATCCGAGGAACTAACAGCATTGCTGAACGAGTACCTGACAGAAATGTCAAAAATTGCGCTGGATCATGGCGGTACCATTGATAAGTTCATTGGTGATGCCGTGGTCATTTATTTTGGAGATCCCATTAGCAACGGAGTGAAAGAAGACGCATCAGCATGTGTTCGTATGGCCATAGCCATGCAACAACGCCTGACTGATATTCAGCAAGATTGGCAAGGTCGTGGTATAATAGATCAACCTTTTCAAGTCCGTGTTGGTATCAACACCGGTTATTGTACAGTTGGAAATTTTGGCAGCGATGAACGAATGGACTATACGATAATTGGCAGTACAGTGAATTTGGCAGCTCGTCTGGAAAGCCGTGCAGATGCTGGCGGCATACTCCTCGGCAATGAAACCCATTCATTGGTTAAAGACTGGCTTCACGCAGAAGAGCAGGAGGCCATTTTCATGAAGGGGTTCCATAAACCCTTCAGGACATTCAAGGTTACAAACAGTGTCTAAGTCGGCATGAATGCCAATCGTACTTTAGATGTCAGATCGATGGCGTTACCATCACCGATTATGTCAGCCGCTATCCTATTGCCTGTGGAGGGCTGCATATCACAAAGGTATGTTATGCTTTTAAGGTATTTGAAGGGTATAACAAAAATCCTATATCATGCTGCTAATAACTGGTCCTGTTTTTGGTCGGATTAGCGTTTGCAGTGCTGTTGTTCATGTCGCAACTTCGTCAAAAGCGGATGGTTGTTACTAAACCTGCCCTTGGGTGATGGTCATCGGCCGCTGATTTGAAACTGCGAGGGGGCAGGCACGGAGCTCTTGGACTCAGTTACTATCTGCGGCCTTCAAGTAAATAGGTTGCTCTCACGCGATGTCCTTTTATTTTAATCTCGCCGCGCGGAGCTGTCTTATAGCACTCTGGCAGTTTTTCCCGGGTTTCCGTTGAAATCTGGATCTGGTCGGGAATTCCTTCCGATTCCATTCTGCTCGCAACATTGACCGTATTGCCCCAGAGGTCATAGGAGAATTTCTGTTTACCAATCACACCGGCGATGACTGCGCCAGAATGGACCCCAATCCTGAGTTTCAAATCGACATTGTTTTCACGGCGAAACTCACCAAAGGCTTGTTGCATTCCCAATGCCAGATCGGCAATTTTCTCAGCGTGATCCGCGAGGCTGCTACTCAAGCCCGTCGCCACCATATAGGCATCGCCGATGGTCTTGATTTTTTCAGCGCCGTGCTGCTTTGTCAGCTTGTCAAAACGCGAAAAAAGATCATTAAGCAAATTGACGAGTTCGCTAGCAGACATTTTGCGCGACAGGTCCGTAAAACCAGCGAGGTCAGCGAACAGGACCGAGACATTGTCATGGCTATCGGCCAGAGGTTCTTCCTGTGCCTTGAGCCGCGTGGCGATTTCCGCGGGAAGGATATTGAGCAGAAGTGACTCTGCCCGCGAAAATTCCATCTGCATCGCTTTTTCCGCGCGGATCACGGCAATATCGAAGGAGACCAGGATGCTTATAATAAGCGTTGCCATGACCAGAATATTTGACGTCAGAAAGAACGCATAAATTTCGTTTGAAACCGGAATCAACGGCTCATTAAAGACGGCATAAACAGCAATCGATGCCATTAACAGGGAAAGGACGATTCCTGCGCCAATTCTGATTGGCCTGCTGATAAACGGTACCAGCAAGGTAATAGAAACTACGATTAAAATATGCAGCCAGTATCCGGCGAACAAACCGAGATATACCGTCGCCAAAGCGGCATGAACCGGAACTTCAATTAAAGTCAGGTAAGCCCTTTTCATATTTCCTTTGTTATGCTGCCACATCCCAAAAGCGAATACAGTAACGCTCAGTATGTTGAACGCTGCCAAAACTTTCAGGTCCAGGTGATTAAACAGTATAAAAAATCCGATATGAGCAAGAAAGCCAATCGGATATATAAGCTGGCCGATAACATAAAACCGCGCATAGTCCGGTGGGAAATCAGCGGGAGCGGCCGGGAGCGCGGCCAAAATACGTGCTCCCAGGTTCTCTATTGGTGCGGCGGTCGTCATGGCGTGATCCTTCAGTGTCATCTAATTTACTTATATATCATCAACGATGACAACAGTCATGGTCTCACTAATGGACATTCTTTGCATCTATCATTCCTCCCCAAATCAGATACTATGCCTGAAACGGGAGATTTCATTTTTGCAGCGTCGACTTACCGCCATATTGATCGCTGATGTGGTCGATTATTCTCGTCTTATGGGTGAGGACGAGATCCGCACGCTTGCCGCGTTGGCGGAACTGCGCCAGAAATTATTTGAACCGGTTGTCGTTGCGCGTGGTGGTAAGATTATCAAGCGCATGGGCGACGGCTGGATCGTCGAATTTCCGAATATTTCCGATGCGACCGCCTGCGCTATTGAGGTTCAGGAAGGGCTTTTGGATCATGCGGTCATTCATCTCCGCATCGGCGTTCATATTGGCGACGTAACGTTTCAGGACGATGATGTCTATGGCGACGGGATAAATGTCGCCGCCCGCCTAGAAGCCCTGGCCGAACCTGGACAGGTGTTGATATCCGATACCGCCCACCAGAGTCTGGATGGCAAGGCCGCTCTTAATTTTGGTGGTGGGGATCAACATGCGCTAAAGAATATCGCGCGACCAGTCACTGTCTGGCATTGGCCCGCCAAGGGGAAAGCGGATATCAAGATTGTCACGGACGTATCAAGCCCGGTTTCAGGGTTCGATGGCCGCCCGGCAATTGCTGTCTTGCCCTTTGATAACATGTCCAACGATCCGGATCAGGAGTATTTTGCCGACGGGATCGCCGAAGATATCCTGACCCGGCTGGCGATGTGGCGCTGGATGCCGGTAATCGCCCGAAATTCCAGTTTTAGCTTTAAAGGGCAGAAGGCTGATATTCAAGAAGTTGGAAAAAAGCTTGGCGCCCGGTACGTGCTGGAAGGCAGCGTCCGCAAGGGAGGAACCAAGGTCCGCATTACCGGGCAGCTTATCGATGCGGAAACCAGCCACCATCTCTGGGCAAATCGTTATGATGGGCAGATAGGCGATATCTTTGATCTGCAGGATCAAATCACGGAGGAAATCGTCGCGGCACTTGAACCGATTGTCGGTCAGGCGGAAGCGAACCGTGCACATCGGCTGACAGTGGACAACCTGGGGGCTTGGGACAAGACACAACGGGCATTGTGGCACTTCAACAAATTCACCAAGAAGGACATTGAGGCCACGCTTGGAATGCTGCAGCCCGTCATTGAAGAAAGTCCTGACTTTGCCCAGGCGCAGGCGCTCGCATCCTTTGCAAACATGTGCCTGGCGCTATTTTCATGGACTGACAATCCGCAGAAGGCTTTGCAAGACGGCACCGCACAGGCCATGTCTGCCATTACCAGTGATCCAATGCATCCCATGGGAAATGCGCTGTCCGGTTTCATGTATGCTTATCAGCGCAAATATGCAGCGGCAATAAACGGCTGTCAGCGGGCCATTGAACTAAACCCGAGTTTTGCCATGGCCTATCATGCTTTGGGGGCAGTTAATATGTTCATGGGTCAGCAAGCTGAGGCAATTACGGCGATTAATAAAGCCGTTCGTTTAAGCCCGTTCGACAGTTTGATGCCGATGTGGTTGGGAACACTCTCGGCAAGCTTTTATCTTTCGGAAAAATATGAGGAAGCACTGGAGTTTGCGGAACAGGCGATCCGGATTGCGCCGCATTATCCGCTGGCACTCAGGGGGCGCCCGAATGCGCTGGCGCAACTGGGCCGTTTGGACGAGGCCCGTGCCGCCTTAAAAGACTTTCTCGCGGTATCGCCGAACTATACTGTATCCAGCGGTAGAGCGGGCATTCCCTTTCGAGACGAGCATGTATTCCGGCATTATATGGAAGGCCTCATCAAAGCCGGGCTACCAGAAGAATAAAGCTCACTGTACTGGCGTGTGTCATCAGCGGGCCAATCAAACGTCCAAGCAGGTCTTTTGTTTTCAAAGGAACAGCCCGGCTTTGAATTAGCCAGTCGACAGACTGAGTATCTTGTCTGCCTTGGAAGTATACCGAAGATCTGAAGAAATGGTGCCCAGGGGCGGATTCGAACCACCGACACGCGGATTTTCAGTCCGCGTGGATTTGATCAAAGTTTCATAGTAAAAGCGAGAAATCAGCGACATTCTTTAAACCGTTAATCAATGAAAGCTGACAACTCGGTTCGAACCGTATTGCAAAAAGATGCTTTTCCAGAAGCGGTGTTTGTTAGTCTCGAAATTCGATCCATGTTCTCTAACATATCGACATAGTATCGACCGCCTTCCGCCATTTTCTTCACATCGCCCAAGGCGGCGTCTCCTGCAATTTTCACTATCTGCATATTGACATTGAAGCCACACAAGCTTTTTGACGCTAATACTGCAGAAAGATTCTCTATAGTTCGAGATACGGTATCCGCTTGAACTGGAAACGCCACCGCGCAAATTATAACCACATTTATAGCCAGAGCACTTTTCATTTTGATACCACTAAATTTATTATAAAGGAATGTTGATGCTACTTATTGGATAGTATTGTGGTATTGTCAAACATACATTCCAAAGCCCACAAATTCAGGCAGCTAACAGATCACTTTCCATCTTTGCCATCTGCGCAACATCTTCTTCTGGGTTATGAAACAGATGTCCATAAACATCAAAGGTCATGTTGATTGACGAATGACCGAGCAGCACCTGGATCTTCTTGGGTGTCCAACCCTGTTCAATGAACAAGGACGCAGCGGCATGACGTAGCGAGTGAAACCCGAACTTTGGTTGGCCCTCACTGTCAACAATTTCGCAGTCGATCATCCCACGAGGCTGGGCGGTCGAGAGAATGGAGCACAAGCTTGTGAGTATCTTCTTCGTCATTGCACGAGAGTTCTCTTCAAGAATTTCATCGATGAAATGCTTGAACGTCAGAGGCGGTAAAATCCTTGCGCACCAGACCTCATGGCTAATTTTGCCAGGATCATATTTTTCTATAAGACTATTGCTGTTTATTGGTTAAAATTATCCAAAGTGTTCAAGCTCGATTTGTTCAGTGTCGCGGTGAAGCACTTTGTCAGCCACCTAAATATGAAATTTCATCGCGCAACTGCTTATCACTCAGGTTCATCCCTAGCAAGACCGACAAAAGCACACGTGCTTTTTGGCCACTCAGGTCGCCCGCGAACACAATTCCACCTTCTGCGAGAGTCTTGCCCCCGCCGTTACCGTAAACTGGTTTGACACGACCGCGCGGACAACGGCTGGTCATGATTATGTAAATGCCTTTTTGGATCAATTCAATTGCAGTTTGAGTAACTACCGGAGGGGCATTGCCGCGCCCAAACCCCTCCAATACTATCGCTCTTACGCCGCTCTCGAATGCGAATTTCAAATAGCGTTCATTCGATCCCATTGCAAGTTTGATCAATTCGATTTCCGTCTCAATATGAGCGACATCATAGCTGCGTTGAAGTATGGGCGTTCGATGAACAACGACGCGGTCGCCGTCAACATCACCCAATGCACCGTGCTCACCCGACAAGAAAGTGTCGGTACGAGAGGTATGGGTTTTGCTCACGTCACGTGCTGCATGAAATTCATGGTTAAAGCAAATCATACTGCCCATGCCGTGAACTAAGTCGGATGCGGCTACTCGAATGGCATCCAGTATATTTTGCGGTCCATCTGCGTTAGGATCATCGGCAGTGTGTTGCGCGCCAGTAAAAACTATGGGTTTGTCAGATCTGACAACGAGATCAGCCATAAAGGCGCTCTCTTCCATAGTATCCGTGCCATGCGTTATGACTACTCCATCGAAACCTTCTTTTAGTCGGGAAGAAATATGTTGAGCCAGGGAGAAGCTGAGCGATAAGTCCATTGCATAGCTACCCATCTTGCAGAATTCGTCGATGGTAACATCGATGCCATCAGGCAGGTTTTGAAGACTTGCATGTAAATCAAATCCGGAAATACTTGCCGTGACGTGTCCGCTGCTCGGTTCGTGCATTGAAGCAATGGTACCACCTGTAGTAATCACACAAATTTTCTGCAATTAAACACCTCGTTGATATTGCCTATTGAAAGCATTCAGTGCTCTTCCGATAATGTTGACAACTGAGCATCCGATATGAAGCGACTCATGTGGGTTTACCAGGACGGCCACGGGACGAGTCGCGGACAACCAAGTAGGGCGTAAGCCGTCGGGATGTAACGGGTTCTCCATTCATCTGAGAAATAATCATCTCGACAGCAGTCCGCCCCATTATGTCAATAGGAACTCGTACACTGGAAAGTGGGACAAGAAGATCATCAGCGATACTGATGTCGTTGTAACCAACGACAGCAATATCTTTTCCAACTTCAAGTCCCTCATCACGGATTACACCCATTGCGCCGATGGCAGAATAGTCGTTCACAGCGAAAATGGCTGTTGGTCGAGGTCGCAAACGCAGCAGTTCTTTGGCGGCCTCGCGACCGGCGGCAGCGTCAAAGCCAGCGTTTATGACCATTTCAGAAGGAAGATTTACTCCCTCTTTTGAAAGTGCTGCCAAGAAGCCCTTCGCCCGCATAACGCCAGAACTAGAGTAGTTGAGGCCATTAATGATGGCCATACGTTCATGGCCGAGATCAAGGAAATGCTGCGCGACTATCGCGCCGCCCAATTCGTCATCCCATGTTACTGACGGATGCTCGCCGGAAGAGCGGTTGAACAGGACGAATCGCACTTCCCGCTCTGCAAGCTCATCGAGAAATGGCGCATGGAGATGGGCATCGCCTATCAGAAGACCATCCAGCTTTCGGTCGATATAGTGTTCGATCCTGCTTCGCTGTTGATTGGGATCATCTTGGGATGAGCCTGCTATGGCAAGGTAGCCGCGTGCTTGAGCATGCTGCTCGATAGCCTCGTAAACGCTGGCCATGACTATGTCTGTCAGACGGGTTACAACAATGCCAAGAGCATTGGTGCGACGACTACGAAGGCTTGCTGCCCATAAGTCGCGACGATAGCCTAGTTTATCGGCTAGATGCCTTATTCGCCTCGCTGTCTCGCTATCTGAATCCGTTGAGGGTTGGCGAAGGACGCGCGATACAGTAGAGATATTTACACCAGCTAAGTCGGCGATCATACGCATTGTCGGTCTAGCGCTTGTTTTGTCTTCTGACATTTAAATTCCCACATCTTCCCTCACTTTTCCGGAGGGCAATTTCCACTAAGTGCGCGTCGATCATAGAGCACGTCGAACTTCTGTAATCTAGATAACATAGGTCTCCACTTCTGATATAGGCGCTTGACTCCAATAAACTAGACGCTATTATAAAAAAATGCAAACGGTTGCGCAATCGTTTGTTTGTTAAGCCGATTTAGCTACATCTATCAATGCGATGGCTAAAGAACAGGAGTGATATCAAGGGCTAGCATTGGGCTAATATGGCGGTTGGTTTTGTTTTGTGTGTACCCGTCGTCAGGGGGGCTGACCATATCAAAATTCTTTCCCAGGTTAGAACACTGGAGTAAGTGGCAACTATTTATCAGGAGGAGGTAGACGTGAATCTTTTAACAAAAATAGCGATGACAATAGGAATAGTCCTAGCAGTTGTCTCAACGGCGCAGGCAGAAAAATGGAACATGGCCACATACTATGGTGACAACTTCCAAACCCAAAACGTCATTAAGTTCCTAGAGGACGTCGAAAATGCGACCGGTAAGAATCTTGAAATCACGTTGCATAGCAACGCCACGCTCTTTAAGGCCAACGAGATCAAGCGTGCCGTTCAAACCGGCAATGTTCAGTTAGGGGAGATCCTGATTAACGGCTATGGTAATGAGAACCCGATCCTTGAGGTTGATGCGATCCCATTCCTTGCTAATGATTATGATGCGGCAAAGAAGCTATACAAATTGCAGAAACCGCTGATTGATGAGTTTTTCGAGACCCAAGGGTTGCGTCTCCTATATGCGGTGCCGTGGCCAGCGCAGGGATTTCTTTCGAAAGTGCCTCTCAACAGCGTAGCGGACATGAAAGGCTCCAAATTCCGGACCGCTGGTCCCCTCTTAGCGCGTTTCGGTGAATTAATGGGTGCTGTGCCTATCAACATGCCATTCGGGGATGTGCCGCAAGGGTTTGAGACCGGTGGAGTGGATACCTTCATGACTTCGGCTGCGAGCTCTGTTGAAATCCAAGCTTGGGATTTCGTCAACTACTTCACGACCGTTGGTGGGATGCTTCCCAAAGCCGGTGTCATCGTCAATGCAAAGGAATTTGACAGCCTGCCAGAAGACGTGCGAGCCGCAGTCCTCAAAGCGGCCGCAACAGCTGAAACACGCGGCTGGCAGATGAGCGCTAAGGTTATGGCTGAGACGACTGAAACGCTTCGATCTCATGGCGTAAAAATTGCAAAACCTACGCCAGAATTCATGAGTGAGCTGCGCAAAATTGGCGATCAGATGACTCAGGAATGGATCAAGAAAGCAGGGGCTCCAGGTAAGGAACTCATCGAGCGTTACGAGACAAAATGATGCGAAGTATGATGCAGGTCAAGCTGCTCGAAACAGTTTTCACTATTTCGGGAGTTGTTTCGGCGGCTTTGCTCGTAGGCATTGCAGTTCTTGTGGCGGCCCAAATTGTTGCACGGGCGCTTGGCATGATGGTGCCTTCGGCCGACGATCTAGCTTCATACTGCATGGCGGGCTCCGTGTTCATGGGGCTCGCCTATACTTACAGGTCAAACGGGCACATTAGCGTAGATATTGTTACCCGTCGCTTACCTTTCCTCCTACGGCGGAGGCTCGAAGTGATTGCGGGGTTGGTGATGCTTGCTCTTATAGGCCATCTCGTATGGTTTTCCACAAACCTTGTGATCGTTTCGTTCTCGATCGGCGATGTAAGTCCCGGCGTGCTTGCAATACCGCTCTGGATTCCGCAGTGCTCAATGGCTCTTGGAAGCGGTTGTCTATGGCTTGCCATCGCCGAACGTCTTTTCCGGCCTGTGCCTTCTGATACCGGCACAGATTCGTCTGTTCATGCCATGCCAAAAGGGGAGTAGCTGAGTATGGGTCTTCTATTGGCAAGTGGTGTCGCACTAATTCTCTTTGGCTTAATTGGTTCTGGGCTTTTGATTGCGCTGGCGCTTTACGCATCGGCGCTTTTTGCAATGGGATTCTTCACCCCGGTGCCCACCGGCTCAATCATGGCAGTAACGGTCTGGGGGTCGACCGCAAACTGGTCGTTGACGGCACTTCCGCTTTTTATTTGGATGGGGGAAATTCTGTTCCACACTCGGTTGAGCGAAAATATGTTTCGTGGACTCAGCCCTTGGATGATGGCGCTCCCTGGTCGCCTCGCGCACGTTAATATTGTGGGCTGCGGCATTTTCGCAGCCGCTTCAGGTTCGTCCTCTGCGACGGCTGCCACCATCGGCAGGATCACAGTGCCGGAACTGCGACGGCGTGGCTATGGCGATGCGTTGACTATCGGTAGTCTCTGCGGAGCGGGTACGCTCGGCCTCCTGATACCCCCCTCGATCATGCTAATAGTCTATGGAATTGCGGCACAAGTCTCAATAGTGCGGCTATTCATGGCGGGCATCGTTCCCGGCATCATACTGATATTTGGGATGATGGCCGCGGTTGCACTCTGGTCGGTGGTGAGCCCCAACGCAGTTCCGCCGAGAGAGAAAACCGGCGACCTTCTCTGGAAAATCAGGGAAACTCGTCATCTTTTTCCGCTAGTAGTACTTATTCTTCTTGTAATAGGATCAATTTATACTGGCTTTGCAACCGCGTCTGAAGCTGCGGTGATCGGGGTAATTGGCTCGCTCCTGCTTTCGGCGTTTTCAGGTACGCTGACGTGGGAAGCATTCACAAGCAGCGCGCTAAGCGCTGTACGTACTACATGTATGATTGGGTTCATACTAGCCGCCGCTGCTTTTCTGTCCTCGGCGATGACGTTGACTGGTCTACCAAAAACCTTGGCTGCGACGATTACCGCCTATGGGTTCGGGCCCTACATGCTCATCTTGGTGCTTACCTTACTCTATATTGCGATGGGTTGCATTCTTGACGGTGTGTCGATGGTGGTGCTGACAACATCAATCGTTTTGCCGTTGGTCGAAGCAGCAGGTTTCAATCTTGTCTGGTTCGGAGTCTACATTATCATCGTTATCGAGATCGCCCAGATCACGCCGCCTGTCGGTCTCAACCTCTATGTATTGCAAGGTCTGACAGGGCGTAATATTGGCTTCATATCGAAGGCGACACTGCCCTTCCTTTTTGTAATGATTTTAATAGTGGCGTTGATAACTGTTGTGCCAGAGATCGTCACTTTCCTCCCTGAAAGGGTGTTCGGCAATGGCTGAACACCCAATATTGTCGTTGGGCGGCTTTGCGAAGCCGCAGTTTATTCGGCTTGGTGTCATTGCTGAAGCGATAGCCGATCTATGGCTGCGGATCGTAGTGGCCTGTCGAGAGACGCTCCGCAGTGCATTCCTTGCCGAGGTTGCCGCCCCATCATGCTCCATCCTGTCGGAGCGGTGGATGAGCTTGCCGGTAGGCAGAGCTGGTGCCAGTTGTTTTATGAGATACTCCGTGATTTTAAGCGACGCATCAACCTTCAGACCATGTTGTCGCTGGCTGTCAACTGCCTGGAAGCTTTGTTGCAGCAACACAAATAAAATCATCGAGGGTGCCTTTTTGCACAAAATCAAATCTGACAGCCGCGTGATTACTAGTGAATTGTTGGGAGAAGTGAGATGAAAATTAGAGAGGAAAATGCCGAGTTTGAGACAATACCGGCTTTGATTGACGATCGGGCAGCGCGCTGGGGTGATAAATTAGCGCTCACAATTGTAGACAAATCGTTGACTTATCGGGATATCGCCTTGCGCTCTGCCTCACTCGCAGCCGGCCTCACGGAGCAAGGCGTCGCCAAAGGTGACGTTGTTGCCACCTTCATGCACAACCACGAGGCACAAGTACTGATTTGGTTTGCTTGTTGCCGTATCGGCGCAATCGCAGCCCCCTTAAACGTCGGCCTTCAAGGAGATGATCTGCGGTATACGCTCAATGATGTCGGGGCCGAATTACTTATTGTTGATTCGGAATGCTGGGAGAAGTTGGAAGCGGCGGTTCCAGAAAACATTAGTCGTTCTGTCTTCAGCGTGGAACCGGTAGCTGACTGTGGCCATTTCAATGAACTTTTTTCGGCCAGCGCGCCCCCAAGCGTTGTTGTGCAGCCAGGAGATACCTGCTGTATCATCTATACAGGGGGAACGTCAGGAATGCCGAAGGGAGTGGCGCTTTCTCAATTCTACTATATTGTCAGCGCCTATCGGTGGGGCAGTGCAATCAAAGCTACTTCTAGTGATCACCATTATAGTGTTTTGCAGTGCTTTCATGTTGCCGCGCAGACTAACGCGATCGTAACGCCAATTCTGTATGGTTATGGCAGTACACTCGACCGCTGGTTCAGTTTGTCACGCTATTGGTCACGTGTGCGAGCATGTGATGCAAGTATAATCGATCCGATGGGATCGATGTTTACCCTTCTTGTGAAGCAACCGCCAAGTCCACAGGATAGGGCCCATCGGGTAAGGGTAACTTGGGGCGCGACAGCAATGCTGCCAAAACATGTAGAAGAAGATTTCGTTGAGCGGTTCGGCATATTCATTGTCCCCGTCTATGGGGGGACAGAGATCGGAGGCACTGCTGTTGTGCACACACCTCTGGGCGAAATTCACAGAAAGGGTACCAATGGTCATCCAAATGGATGGTGTGATTTGCGCATTGTAGATGCGAATGAGGAGCCCGTGCCTGTTGGTACCGTGGGGCTAATAACCGTGCGGCCTACTGTGCCGTATTCTATGCTAAACGGATATCATAACAATCCGCAGCGTACGCTAGACTGCCTTGTAAATATGTGGTGGCACACGGGTGATCTCGGTTCCGTCGATGAGGACGGCTGGCTCACCTTTGTCGGGCGGGAAGCGCATTGGCTTCGCCGACGTTCGGAAAATATTTCTGCATATGAAGTCGAGTCCATTCTAGCACGATATCCGGGTATCGCGGAGGTAGTCGTGGTTGGTGTTCCCTCAGAGTTGGGTGAAGATGAAGTCAAAGCATTCATTCGACCGGAGAATGGAGTTTCAATCGATCCCAGGGAGCTTACCAAGTGGGCGGAGGATCATATGGCGCGATTCAAAGTGCCGCGTTTTGTTGAGTTTGTTGAGAGGTTGCCGCAGTCGGCAGCGAAGCAAGAAATTGAGCGACACAAACTCAAACAACACGGTAATGAACGTGCATGGGATCGTGAAGCCGCTGATATGCAGAAAGCGTGATTGCAGGTTTAGAAAACAGGCAATCGCAAACTTAGGAGTTGATTTAGATGTCGAATGACGCGCACATAATTGGTATCGGCCAGACACCCATAGCAAAGCGAGGTGGGTATGATGGACGACCAGAACTCGATCTTGCTGCAGAGGCCATTCGCGCCGCCGCCGCTGATGCTGGCCTACAGGTTGATGCCATTGATGGTCTGGTTACTTACGCCATTGATCTGCCAGGGGAAGACACCTATGGTGCAGTTCTCCTTCAGGAAGTGCTGGGGCTTCCTAATCTGAGACATGGATCGATCGTATACACCTCTGGAGGAGGCGGCGCATGTGGTGCAGTTGCGCTTGCGGCTTCTGCGGTCGAAACCGGGCGCGCCACAAACGTTGCTGTTTTCCGATCGGTTGTTCAGTCCGAGCAACGCTATGGTCGTTACAATCCGCAGCGTCCCTTTTATAATTGGACAGCGCCTTACGGTGCCTTCGCACCACCTGTTTTCTATGCGCTTACCATGCGGCGGCATATGGAACTTTATGGGACGACCTCTGAGCAACTTGGACATGTGGCCGTCACCTTCCGCAACCACGCTAACCGCAATCCATCAGCACGGTTTTTTTCGCAACCGCTGTCGATGGAGGACTACCTTGCTTCGCGTATGATCGCGGAACCATACCGGTTGTTTGATTGCTGCGTCGAAAGTGAAGGCGCAGCCGCGCTAATTGTCACAACAGAAGAAAGAGCACGAGATTCAGCCAGCCGCCCTGTACGCGTTCTAGCAGCGGAACAGGGGGCCGGCGGTGGGTTTGGTAGCGGACCAATAGGATGGAACAATATGCCAATCGAAATATATGAGACTGGGGGTATTGGTGATCTTGCTGATCGACTCTTCGCACGCGCCGGTGTCAATCGCGAGAATATCGACGTTGCTCAGATATACGACGCTTTCACTGGCATGGTTATCGTTGCTCTAGAAGATTACGGTTTCTGCGCCCGAGGAGAGGGCGGCCACTTCGTCGAAGGCGGGCGGATCGGGCTTGGAGGCGCTTTGCCTATCAACACGTCGGGCGGACATCTTTCAGAAGGGTATATGCATGGCGCAAACCTAGTCCTCGAAGCAGTGCGGCAAATTCGCGGCACATCAACGGCGCAGGTCACCGACGCTGAGCTTGCTTTTGTATCCTCAGTTAGTGGGCTTACACCGACCAGTGCACTTATCCTAGCATCCTGATTATTAGGAATAGATCCAATGTCACCTCTCGCTCACCTTCCCAGCCCACGCCCAAATCGTACAGATGCTCCTTTCTGGGCAGGTTGCAAAGAACGAAAGCTTCTGTTTCCCCGATGTAGTGACTCCGGCCGTTGGCTTCATCCATCACTACCTATCGCGTCACCCAGTGAAGGCAAAATTGAGTGGACTGAGGTGCGCGGGCCGGCACTTATCTTCACGCACACACGAGTATCCTATGCAGCGCATGAGAGCGTGGAGAAACTATTGCCATACGACGTGATAGTCGTGGATTTTCCGGACTGCGGTAACGTCCGGCTTCTCTCAAATTTGATTGGATGCGAAGGGGAAACCGTGACAATTGGTTCTGCGCTACGTCTAGACTGGGATACCTCTTTTGACGGTATGGTGGTGCCGCGGTTCAAGTTGAAGACTTCTACTAGTTGACCAAAGGAAAATGCCCGGCCCTCGAGTTGGCAGTATGGTGCGTATCTAATGGTGGTTGAACGTCGCAAGATGTCTATCCGCAGTAGTCATATTGAATGACACGCGCAATAACATCTGCAGTCAAGACCGATTATTTTTCGCTCCTTCGGAACCATGTGATGCTTAAGCGCAACTGACCGAAACACTGGGACACCCATTGCGCCGAGCCTATATAGCTACCCGAGTTGTCGCTTGAGAGTAAGATATATACCCTGAAGAGAGGTTATTTAGGGGTGCCCATTTCATTTAGCCTCGACAAGCTTCGACCAAGAGCGGTTGAGTGTCTTTTCATCTATTCCGCGCCCGAGGAGAACTATAAAATTGCTCTCCAATTTAGCTCCGTCGCTATTGGCCGGAACCGCAGGTAAAATCTCCGGCGGTTGTACGGCTCGATGGACTGATTGCAATAGAAGACGGCCGGCCGGACTCTCGACCACCCCTTTGACTCGCACAATTTGGTCGCCGCGCGCTGCTAGAAGGGCTGAAAGCCAAACTGAGAGACCAGTCCAACCTGCTTCTCGCGAAACATCCAATCGGTAAGATTGAATTGGTTCGCTGAATGCCGGCAGAGCTGGTAACTCATATGGTCGAACAGCGGCGTCCGATGGCAATTGCCAGGGTACGCCTAGCTCCGCACCTTCAATTTCTGCCGCCGGATTTAGGATACGCAGTGTTTTTACTAGACGAACAACCTGGTCTGTCGGTGTGCCGTGTATTTTGGTTACAATGATCCGCTCCGCAGCCTCAATCTGGCGCCGCCCCAGATATTCCTGGGCTAGTTGGAGCGGGCCATTTATAGCATCCATTAGCACAATCACTTCATCCACGACAAACCGTCGCGTGAGCACTGGATCAGTTAACAATGTTTTGGCTATGGCGGTAGGGTCAGCCAATCCACTGGTTTCGAGCAGAACGCCACTCAATCGTTGTCCGTCGGTGGAGTCTTGTTTCTCGCATATCCTAAGCAAGGCAGCGACAAGTGCATTGCGACCCTCACAGCATGCACAGCCGCCGGCTAAAACTTTGACTTGCTCAGCTCCGCCCAGTAGCAGATCGTCTATGGATGTTTCTGCTGCTTCGTTGACGAGAAGACAAACCGGACCGAAACTCCGCTCATGCAGTTGATGCCGTAACCACGTGCTCTTGCCCGAACCCAGAAATCCGCCGATTATCGTTAGTCGCAGGCGCCCATCCCTACGATAGACTTCAGTCATCACTGAGCACGAAAGGTGAGAGAGGGTCTATGGATACGCCCGCAAGCCTTGCCGCCTCCACCCATAATGTTTCGAGATCAGAAACGATCACGCGCTTGCCATCAGGAGCCATTAGCTGCAAACCAGGCATCGATCCGTCGTCATGTGCAATAAGTTGGTACGGAGCCAGCAACCGATTTATGATTGTCAGTCGTGTGAAACGTAGCCGCAATCGACTTCCTGGCTCCGAGGCACCGGCATCTGTCCAATGGCCCGGCAGAGACGGCAAACCGCAGGCACTGCACATGGGGTTAAACTACCTCCGGTCGCCGATTGCTCTCGAACGGATATCGATTGCGGAAGTCGTCAGCGATATCTTCAAAGGTGGTCCATTCTACATTTTCGTGCCCATTGATATATTCGATCAGGCGTTCGAGCATTAGAAGAACCTGCGGCCTCCCGGATACATCCGGATGAATGGTGAGAGCGAAGACCGCATAATCCATTTCGCGATATACCCAGTCGAACTGGTCACGCCATAATTCTTCGATATCCCGGGGATTGACAAAGCCGTGACTGTTGGGTGACGTTTTCATGAACATCATGGGTGGAAGGTCATCGAGATACCAATTTGCGCATATATCGACAAGATCGATCTCATTACCATGCTTTAAAGGATGCATCCAATCACTAGCCTTTTTAGTATAGTCGATGACATTCCATTTATCGCCCGTCCGTGCATAGAAGGGCTGAAAGTCGCGATATCCTTGACTATGGTCGTAGCTGAATCCGTATTTCTTTAGCAAATTCGTCGTTACAGCTGACATCTCCCACCAAGGTGCGACATAGCCGCGCGGTTTCTTGCCGGTAAGCTTATCAATCAGCTCAATCGACTTTGCGAGAACGTCCTCCTCCTGCTGTGCGGTCATTGCTATCGGATTTTCGTGAAGATAGCCGTGCGCTCCAATTTCATGCCCCTCGTCAACGACCATCTTCATTTGCTCTGGAAACGTCTCTAGGGAATGGCCTGGTACAAAAAAAGACGCGCGAAGTTCATACTTTTTGAACAATCGCAATAGGCGGGGTACGCCGACCTCAGCTGCAAAAATGCCGCGCTGTATGTCTGACGGACTATCTCCTCCGCCGTAAGATCCGATCCACCCTGCAACCGAATCAATATCAACACCGAACGCACAATATATTTTCTTCTTTTCCAAGATTATCCTCCTGTTAAATGCGCAATACTCTGCATTGAAAGCGTGGGTCGCAACGAAGTTAATAATCGCGGCATTGCTTGCCGCGTGCAAGCTCTTTCTAGTCTAATTGTTTAATAATTAAAGTAGTTTGGGGTTTTATTGAATAGAATATTATTTCCGTGAAGAATCCAGGGGACGTATCTGCGTCTTCGAATGAAAATCGATTGCTGGCTCCTAAATAAAATTAGCAAAAAAATCCCCTCTTTCTTGGTTGACGAGAAGAATTTCAGCCGCCAACAAGTTAGTTTTGTTGGTAAGTCACTCCAAGGGGTTACTTTGATCCAGCACTAGGTTATTGCCACTCCACCAGTGCGGCATAGTAGGAACGCTATTGTGCCCTATTTCGCGAGTTACTGAATAGGTCCGGCTATTGGGTGGATCCGCTGATAATAGTTATGTGTGTGAGGTGTGGCATAAAATGGTTGGCTGCATCCAAACTCAAGCACCTTATAACTGATTTCTTATGCGTCAATGTGTCTCTTTGTCTTCAGCTAGTAGAGGCCTATAAGTCACAAATAAAGAGTTCGAGCGGGCGTCCGTGAATATACCCGCAACTGTTAGATAACAGCGCATTGGAAATATCATCATGTTTGAAATCTTTACGTTGTTTGCGGATTGGGTCGTGTATGACCTTTTTGGCTTGGTCCGCCAAGAAAAACTTGGGGATGCGCTTCATTTTTTTATAGAAGATACGACGAAGATCTTTGTTCTTCTCTTCGTGATGATATATTTTATTGCCTTGGTTCGTGCGTCACTGGATGTTGAGCGCATTCGGAATTTTCTCGCCGGAAAGCATCGGGCAACGGGATATGTCCTCGGAGCCGGGTTTGGCGCTATCACTCCCTTTTGCTCCTGCTCAAGCATACCCGTGTTTCTCGGGTTTACCTCCGCCGGAATCCCTGTGGGTATTACGATGGCGTTTCTGCTTACCTCACCCTTGATCAATGAAGTGGCTGTCCTTCTGTTGGTTAGCCTGCTTGGTTGGGAATTCACACTGCTATATGTGATCGCGGGAGTAACTGTTGGCATTTTTGGTGGCTTTTTTCTCGACCAGATCCGGGCAGAACGCTGGCTTCAACCATTTGCGGCAAAGGCCTATCAGAAAGCTAAGGGGAAAGAGGCACTTGCTTTTGGCCAACAGACTGCTGCTGTATTGTCGATGAGGGAGCGTCACCAATTCGCCAAGGGTGAGACCATGGAAATTATCGGACGCGTCTGGAAATGGGTCTTTCTGGGCGTTGGATTGGGGGCGGCTATGCATGGTTTCGTTCCGCAAGGGTGGCTGGAAGAACATCTTGGAGACGGCCAATGGTGGTCTGTTCCTGCTGCGGTGCTATTGGGTATCCCGCTGTATTCAAATGCAACTGGCGTAATACCCGTTATGGAAAGTCTACTTGTTAATGGTTTGCCGGTGGGGACTACCCTTGCTTTTTGTATGAGTACGGTCGCCGCGAGTTTTCCGGAATTTATACTGCTGAAACAGGTCATGCAGTGGAAATTGCTGGCGACGCTTTTTCTAATGTTGTTGGTTTCCTTCACGCTTGTCGGCTGGATACTGAATTTAACTTATCTGATAAAATAAGGGCGAAACTATGAAAACGATTAAGGTACTTGGAAGTGGCTGTTCGAAATGTATTCAGACAGCAGAGAAAATAAAAAAAGCGGCGGACGGGATGGGCATCGCCGTCGAAGTTAATAAGGAAACCGACGCGGAAACCATTATGAATTATGGAGTGATGCGAACTCCTGCTGTAGTTATCGACGAAGCCCTGGTTCATAGCGGTTCTGTTCCAGCTGAGGCGGATATAAGAAGCTGGCTTGCAGAATAATCGTTTGAAACATCCATGAAGGCAGAACGTCCCTGATTATTGATTAGGAGCGTAGCTAGGGACTTGAGCAAATGAGTAGCTTTGTTATTTCGTAGCAACTAAAGAGTGACGAAGAGTTCAGAAATTGGGAGTGGTAACAACCTGAACACAAGGGATGGGGGAAATGGTGCCCAGGGGCGGATTCGAACCACCGACAGGCAGATTTTCAGTCCGCGTGGACGTGTTAAAATTAAGATGATTCAGGCAGTTTTTCCAAAGCTATAAAGTCAATAACATTTTGGAATAAAGTACAGCGATTTGAGCACCGCTAGTATGCTTTTCTGCCAAGTTTGCGAATACTCTCTAACCACTTTCTTCGTTCGTTTTCACTCGCTGCTTCCACCATTCCCAAGTAGGTGAAGCGCACGGGCTTTATTCCGCAAAAATGTAATAGGTTGCGTTTTAGTGCCATTGCCGAATGAGCACAATAAAACCAACGAAAAAACCATCCGGGCATGCCCATCGTAATGATGACACGAGCTGATCTACCTTTCAGCAAACCAACTTCAAATGGATTCTTTGCTTCTTTGTAGGCAAAACCGCGTTGAAACGTTCGTTCAAAAAAGCCCTTGAGCAAGGCTGGCATCATGCCGATCCAAAGAGGGTAGATAATAACAATATGATCCGATGCTATTATGGCCTCCTGCGCATGCTGTAAGTCAGGCTCGAGTATTTGTTCTTTATGGTAGCCTTCGTGAAGAATGGGATCGAATTTCATATCCGACAGCGGTAGAAAATGTACTTTGTGGCCTGCAGAAGCGGCACCGTCTCTGTAACTCTCAGCAATGGCACGGCAATATGAAGCTTTAGCAGGGTGGCCTAGAATAATTGTGACGGTTTTACTCATAATACCGTGAAGGATACCCTATCCACAACCGATTGTAATCTATGAAAAGAACTCTCAATTAATGACGCGGCCCCCACTTGCACGCTTGTATCAGTGTGGCAGCCAAAGTTAGTTATTCATTGAGCTTTGTCAGTGTTGCGTTTGACAGAGTTGCGATCAATGCAATTAGGGCAAAGATCAAGTTGGTGCTACTCTATAAAAAGTGCGTTTCCAGCTATGTAGCTAGGAGATCACTCTCCATCTTCGCCATCTGCGCAATATCTTCCTCTGGATTGTGGAACAGATGCCCATACACGTCAAATGTCATATTGATAGAAGAATGACCAAGCAGCACCTGGATCTTCTTGGGTGTCCAACCCTGTTCTATGAATAAGGACGCAGCAGCATGACGAAGAGAATGAAACCCGAACTTCAGTTTGCCGTCACTGTCAACATTCTCACAGGCAATCATGAGGGGCTTGAAGATCCGATGATAGATATTTGCATGCCCCTCAACATTGCCTGCGCCATTGGGAAACACAAGATTAAGTTCCCCTTTCGGACATCGTGCTTTCCAATCCTTCAGCGTACTCGCAACTAAAGGAGACATCGGAATAGTGCGAATACCGGCGCGGCTCTTGGGAACACCTATGGCATTATACCGATCCGCCCGTTGCTTGATGTGGATAAGGCCCTTGGTGAAGTCTACATGCGCCCAAGAAAGCCCTCTAAGCTCGCTAGAGCGCATACCGGTGAGGATAGCGGTAATGACGAGCGGCTTTTCACGGGGAGGGGCCTTGTCGATTAGCAGTCGGATTTCATCCTTGGTTGGAATGATCCGCTCCTTATCGTTTCGACTGGCTCTCCGGAGTTTGATCTCGCGGGCTACATTCTTATCGATCATCCCACGAGACTGAGCCGTTGAGAGAATAGACCGCAAGCTTGTGAGCACCTTCTTGGTCATTGCGCGAGAGTTCTCTTCAAGCATTTCATCGATAAAATCCTGAACGTCAGCGGCAGTGAATTCTTCGAGCAGAAGACCGCCAATCTTTGGTCCGATATGATGCATGAAGTGCCCTTTGTAAGAGCGAATAGTGGCCCGTTCTAGCCCATCGAGCTTGCAGCGTTTTAGCCAAAGAAGGGCGGCATATTTGATGGTTGCGTTGGCTTTAGTCATCTGTAATTCCTTATCAATTCACGTTGACGACTATTATACGACGGGCGGATTCTGGTGTCGGGCGTTATTCCACGTCCTCATGCATTTTCTTCTTGTAAAAAGCTATAAAGTATAAGGTTTGAGGGTTATAAATCGTCAGATACTCCGAAAAACGACAAATAACTGAGACAAAACAGGACAGAATAGGACAAAATGAGGTTTTCATTTGTATTAAAATCAAAGATTTGCCGGATTCACTTTGGCTATTGATCGCTACTAGTTTCATTAGAAGAGGGCCAATTTGGAGTCGGTAAATGTGTCGAGAATGGCCGGTTTTTCACGTACTTCGCTTTGTTTTGCCCATGAGAAAATATTTAATTCTAGGATTTTCTGAAACCGTTCCGTTGTTTGAAGGCTGAGTATAGGCGATTAATAAATCAGAAATTTTTTGTGTCTCATGACAATTTTTCTGAAATCTTATACTTTGTCTTTTCTGTTGTTGTAGTGCCTCTAGTTATATGCGCAAAATGAGATATTTATCTCCGATATTTATTATTAATTTTATTTAAACAATTATTTAATATTGTAATAAATATACGAATTGAAATAAACATCTGAAAATTATTGAATAATTATGTTGTTAGGATGAGAGCCTTAATATTATATTTTATAAATACAGATTAAGATCATGAATAGACAGAAGATAAGCAAAAAATTAAGCAAATAGAGAAAAGCGATCAAGAACCCCTAAATAAAGCACTTATTAAACTAGCCTCAATCAAACTAAACATCGAAGAATTCAGCAGAGGCAAGCAGCAAACAACTGCAAGCTTCCATATTGGCACTATACTACAACGTCTATACCGGGACTTAGACCGGAGATATGAGCGAGCCAAGCGCGAAAGGAACATCGGATAGATTGTCAATATGTATCCCACCTATCCGGTAAAAGCCTGCGAGCATCTCATGTTCGCGAATGGAACTTTGAAAAGATGAAGGCTCTGTTTGGCAACAACCTTCGCTTAACACATTGTCAAATGACCTAGCTAAGTGTTAAGGCATCACAAATATTGTGATAACCGCGTTAGCTCGAAAGGGCTGGGGGTGTGGGGCCGAATATCTGGTAAATGAACGCCGCCAGATTACAGTTCGTTAGCTGTTAAGCCCTTATGTCATCTACTACACTGTATACGGAAGAAAATCCTCCCTTGCTTCTGAGAGGGCGAAGATCAATGTCTCTTCGCTTTGCAGCGCCTGTTTGCTGCAATTTCAGGAGCAGGGGGGATAGACTAATGTCTATTCCGGAAGGTCTACAGAACTAATCGTTTCAAAATAATACTCTACAAAAAAGCGAAGCAAAACGTAAACGGTGAGCGAAGCGAACCGCAAAAGAAGGTTTGCTTGGTGTTTGAGTTTCAGTTCCACGGCAAGCCCAAAAAGATGCCTTATTTTCATCAAGAAGCTTGAAATAGATCACCGGAAGTAATCTTCTTCGTTCAGTGTCGAAGTCCTAGGATCCTTAACCCACTCTCTAGGGCTTCCCGCCATTAGCGGCGAAGTACTACCCCTATCCTTATACTTTGACGTAATTTCCATCCCAAATGACGATCTGTTAACAATCAAGGAGTTACGTCAATTCTGTCCTATTCTGACTCGTTTTGTCTTAGTGTTTACGGACTTTCTTGGACCTTTGAAAAACCTATTAAATCTTAGTGCATCACTTCCTTCAGAAAATCCTCAACAGTCTTTGGTACCAAATCTTGCGGATGATCCCCTCCGAATGTTGCTAGCCCGCTGGTAGCGCTCGCAGTTGTTGAGGCTATCTTCTCTCCGGAATGGGTATCATAGATCACGTAGTTCATCGTTATCTTATCGGAAAGAAGACTCCATTCAGTGGCCCTATCTTCCCAGTGCAGAATCTTGGAGACGAACAAATAATCTGCGGATGCGGTGGTTGCTTTTTGCTTAGCCTGCTCAACCGTCTCTACAGTTTCAGCAACAACGACTTCGCTGCCCTTCTTGCTGAGTTCAGCAGCAATAGCCGCACTCGTCATCTTTCCTGATCCGGCATAGTTGGTGTTCCCGTAAACTCCGTCTTTAGGCTGTGTGACGTAAAATTTGCTGTTGGCCGAGATTTTCGTGGGTGGGGTTTTAATGGCATTTGCTTGATAGCTATTTGCGCATCCTGACAGAATCCAAATTCCGAGAAGTAAGATGACGGCTTTTGACGTTGATAATTTCATGGCCTTTTCCTTTACCGGCAAAAATCAGTAAGACCTCATCTTTCAGCTGTTAAAATAAGGGCTTGAGTGTAATTACCGGAAAACTCGCTAGAAAAAACTCTATACTACTATTGGTCGCCAACTGTAATAGGAAAAAGGCTCATTTTCAGGAATGGAGGCTTTAATTCCTCTCTAGTTTCATTTAGAGTACCCCATTTTTCATTCTTTTACACATCTCACGCAAATATTCTTTCGCATAAACCATTATCTGTACTCCGGTATTGATTGGGTGTGGCGGAAGCTGACCTGATCTCAGCCTGAAACTATGAAGACCAGATCCAGTGTTTCCATTACATCCCTTTGCTGAGTTTCTATGCGCTACTTACCCGTTGAAAGAAAGTCTTTGGCCGATTTTCAATAGAACCACTCGGTGATGCTTTTGCAACTGCATAGGCTGTGATACTTGGCTTCATCTCAAACTATCTTAGACAATCCGTATTCCCTTTACTATGCTAAAAACCTTGCGGGTATTTATGCAGTAGGCGTTGACCAGACTTTTAGAAGCCGTACGGTTGTCTTTTGATTTTTGGCTCATCTTAATTCTTCACGTCACAACGATGAGCCAAAAACACTCTTTAAATCTAAAAGAACTAACACTACCACAATGGTGCCGACAGGAAATAATTCAGATTTTATCTTCCTCATAAAAGATATTGTGGGGTGTTGAAATTTCTAATCGTCAGTATTGATTACTAATAGATTGAATAAATTTGGACTTTTGTAAATTTCCAATTTAAATTTGATGTTTACAAATTGTCACATTCATAGGCCGTAAAGAATATGATCCGCTTTAGCCTGAGCCAGTTGGAGGCTCTTTTTTGGGTCGCGCGGTTAGGAAGTTTTCGTGCTGCTGCGGATCACCTTGGTATATCTCAACCCTCGGTCACACTAAGAATACACAAACTTGAAGAAGCAATTAATATAAAACTACTAGACCGCTCCGGTTATCGTCCGACCTTAACTGAAGCTGGAAGTGAAATAATGCGCTATACGCGTCAAACACTTACATTGGCAGGAAAAATCCAGACCTTTCACGAAAATAACTCTACGCCCATGCGGGTGTTACGGTTTGGTATGGTCGACTATACGGCCATGACTGAAATGCCAAAATTGCTCAGAATGTTTGAGGAGCATTAC
This sequence comes from Sneathiella litorea, assembly GCF_009882915.1. Lineage (GTDB taxonomy): Bacteria > Pseudomonadota > Alphaproteobacteria > Sneathiellales > Sneathiellaceae > Sneathiella > Sneathiella litorea. Next base: position 1,305,218 of record NZ_WTUW01000002.1, on the reverse strand, counting down.
CCCGAGCTACATATTGACGTAACAGTTGACTACGGTACACGCTTAAATGCTCTTCTCGCTGAAAGAAAACTTGATCTTGCCGTTTTGACAGAACCTAAACACCACCCTGGAATGGAAGCACTGCCAGTGAGAAAAATTGATCTGGCATGGGCAGGATCGACTCACTTAGAACTTCCCAAGGGTAAGCTGCGGGCAAAAGATCTTGTTGATCAGCGCATTGTAACTAACCCACCACCTTCTAATCTTTATAATTCGATCTTCGACTGGTTTGGAGCAGCTGGGTTGAGTCCTGAACGCATTTCAACGTGCAATACATTGTCGGGTATGATGCAACTTGTCGTCGAAGGTTTTGCGATTAGTGTCCTGCCTACATCTCTGCTTGACGAACTGCATGCAAGCGGCACTGCTTTCCCAATTCATGTCTCTCGTCCAGTAAAGGCGCATAGTGCATACGTCGCTTTCAACAACGATAATAGTGATGCCACAATTCAATCCGTTCTACGTAAAGTAGTTGATGCTCTTCTGGACAGTTAGACTACGTATAAAAAGTATTATTGTGACATAGGTAAAATTGACTAGGCAAAAATGATAGTTAAAACCTATTAAATTTCTTAATTTTAATCATTATCTTTGAGAATATTTCCTTCCTATCATGCTTTCAACACCACGAACATCAGGTGAAGGAAAGCAATAATGAGCGCTGTGAAGCGACATAAAATCGGGGTCGACATTGGTGGAACATTTACCGACATCACGCTACTGTTGGATGATGGGACAATATTCTCACACAAACTTCCTTCTACTCCGGATGACTATAGTAAGGGAATAACTGAAGGTGTTCGTGAAATATTATCAGTTAATAATATCTCTGCTGATGAGATTGAGGGGTTGATCCACGCAACCACCGTCGCGACGAACACTATCCTGGAATATAAAGGCGCGCATACCAGTCTTGTTACCACTGAAGGATTTCGCGATGTGCTCGAAATGCGACGCTTACGAATACCGGTAATTTATGACCTTCGATACCAAAAACCTAAACCGCTGGTCCCTCGTCGCCTTCGCTATGAAGTAGCAGAAAGAATGGATTCTTCTGGCAATATAATCCGTAAGTTTTCTGAAGAAGATGTTGAGGTGCTAGCCAAGAAATTACAAAAGGACGGTATTGAGGCAGTTGCAATTTGTTTTCTGCATGCATATGCAAATGCAGAACCCGAAAAGCAGGTGGCAGAAATTCTGTCCCGAATACTGGGGCCGGATGTCTACATTTCCCGATCTTCAGAGGTGCTCCCGGAAATTCGAGAGTATGAGCGCACAAGCACTACGGTTGTAAATTGCTACATAGGCCCGATCATAGCGCAGTATCTAAAGTCCCTGTCGGATCGCTTGCGCGAAATTGGGCTGAAATGCCCGATTAGGATAATGCATTCCGCAGGGGGCGTCATGAGTATCAATTCTGCAATTCATAAGCCTGCTCACCTCGTGGAATCCGGACCGGCTGCTGGAGTTATTGCCAGCGCGCATATTGCTAAGTCAGTATCGTATGACAAGGTAATCTCTTTTGATATGGGAGGGACGACAGCAAAGGCGGCATTGATAGAAAACGGGCGGCCAGCAAAAACCGGGGAATATGAAGTCGGTGCGGGTATCAACTTGAGTTCCAAGCTGGTCAAGGGAGGTGGGTATCCAATTAAGTTGCCCTTTATTGATGTTTCCGAAATAGGGGCGGGTGGCGGCTCAATTATTGCGATTGATCAAGAAGGGCGGGTTTCCGTCGGCCCCGCGAGCGCCGGGGCAATGCCAGGGCCGGTCGCATACAGGCAAGGCGGGAAGGAGCCGACATTTACAGATGCGCTTCTTACACTAGGGTTTATCAATCCGGAATTTCTGGTTGGCGGAGAATTTGAACTTGATGCAGAATCTGCGCGAGAAGCGTTGAGAACTAGAATCGCGCAACCTCTTGGCAAAACATTACAGGACGCTGCTCATGGTGTGCTGACGCTTGGTGTCGCGACCATGACTCGGGCAATTAAGGCCGTCTCAACCTATCAAGGGCGAGATCCGCGGGAATTTACATTAGTTGCATTTGGCGGAAACGGGCCGGTAGTTGCCGCAGAAATAGCGCGTGTCTTACAAATCAAGAATATTCTCATACCACCTGCGGCGGGCGTATTAAGCGCTGCCGGATTACTATTCTCCGATGTTGAACATGAGTTTGTAAGAACAATTTTCGGTTCCAGGAAAAAGATGGATGTCAAAACACTAGGGGAAATATTTTTAGAACTAGAAGCAGATGCATATCGGTGGGTTGAGAATGAAGGCTATGCCGTAAATGATGTCAGGTTTAGGGCAAACGCGGACCTGCGATACTCGGGCCAGGCGTATGAGCTAACGATACCTACAGATCATAAACATCCGAATATTGATAAGTTGTATTCAGGCTTCAACAGGGAACATGAGAAAACTTACGGACATAAATCAGACACAGATCCAATTGACATCATCAATCTAAAGCTTGTTGCAACGATCGACATTAATAACAACCGGAATGGTTCTCGGCTCCAGGTAAAGGGTGGCTATGCGACCAGTGGCGAAAGATCTGTTTATTTCGGAGAAGAATTTGGAGAACATACCGTGCCGGTACTTTCCAGAAACGAACTTAATATAAATTCCCGCAAGGGCCCGTTCATAATTGAAGAGTATGATTCAACCTGTGTTGTCCCGCCTTATTGTAAGGCATCGCTAGACCCAGCGGGCAATATTCTGGTCGAATTGGAGGAAATGTTATGACCTCTCCAATCGACCCGATCACCTTTGAAGTTATTCAGAACGGCCTGAGTTCCATTGCCGACGAAATGGCCCTTGTTATCATGCGGAGTGCTTATTCACCGGTCGTGCGTGATTCCATGGACTATTCAACAGCACTATGCGATGCGAATGGTGAAGTTGTCGCGCAGGGCCTAACGCTGGCTGTACAGCTTGGTTCTTTCCCCGATATTATGTCTTTGATCGTGAAAGAGCATGGGTCGACCATCATGCCGGGTGACGTTTTTATCGCAAACGATCCATATGGTTCCGGTGGCCAACATCTTCCTGATATTTACATCATAAAGCCGCTTTTTGTCGGCAGTACTCTTGCGGGATACGCAACGACAATGGCTCATCATTCGGATGTTGGTGGAATTGCACCTGGTAGCGTCGCTATTCATGCCAGGGATATTCATCAGGAAGGGCTGCGCCTTCCAATCCTCAAGCTGTATGCCGCTGGTGAGGTAAACGAAACCCTGTTTAAAATTATCGAACGTAATACACGGTCACCTATTCAGGTCTTGGGGGACCTCCGGGCTCAAATATCCTCTTGTCAAGCAGGAGAAAGAGGCCTTGCCGAACTTGTCGAAAAACATGGATTGGGTACCCTGAACGTTTATTTCCGCGCGCTGCACGATTTTGCTGAAAAGCGAATGCGTGAGGAAATTATGTCGATGCCAGATGGTGTGTATAACAATTTGGATCATATCGACGGTGTTGGAGATGACCCCATACAGCTAGACATAGCAGTAAGACTGGAAATCAAAGGTAGCGAAATTTTAATTGATTTCGAGGGCACATCTCCTCAGGTAGCGGCGGCTATTAACTGTCCTATACCCATGGTACATTCTGCTGCATATTGTGCAATCCGCTGTTTAGCAAAAGGCGATATACCAAATTGCGAGGGTTATATGCGTCCAATCAGCATCTCTGCACCAAAAGGATCGATACTGAATCCGCTTGAGCCTGCGGCCTGCGCTGCACGTGGCGTTATGGGCTATCGCGTTTTTGATGCTGTCATGGGGGCCCTTGCTCAGGCAATGCCGGAAAGCGTCATCGCTGGATGTGAGGGGGGGCCAATTTTATTTTCTGTAGGAGGGAGCCATGAGGGTCGCTCGTTTGTACTGACGGAAGTAATGGTTGGGACTTGGGGCGCCCGATTTGGTTTGGATGGAGAAGAAGGGGTATCCAATCCAGCTGCAAATCTTTCAAATCAGCCGATAGAATTAATTGAAGCCGAACTTCCTTTGCGCATTCAACGATATGGGTTGGTCCCGGACAGTGGAGGGCCTGGAGAATATCGCGGGGGTCTGGCGTTCGTCCGAGAATTTGAATTTCTCTCAGACACCGCTCAATTTACCGTTCGTTCTGATCGTCGCCGTTGCCCGCCTTACGGAGTGGCAGGTGGAGAGACGGGCAGCCCATCTCGAAATGAGTTGATTGGCAGAGATGGAAAGGCACGGATGATTCCGACGATGCCGATGCAGAGTTTTGATCAAAATTCTGGTGACATTGTTCGTACGGTATCAGCTGGCGGCGGAGGCTATGGAAAAGCGCTACAACGTTCTCCCATGCTTGTGCTCGAAGATGTTCTTGACGGCAAGGTAACGTTGGAGGGTGCACGGCACGACTATGGTGTGGTCATCAATGACAATGAAGTCGATGCGAAAGCAACCTTGGATTTGCGTTCTAATATGGAGTCACTGCTTCAATGACTCCTGATATCATCATTCGCAACGGAACAGTTTTTGACGGACTTGGTAATCCTGGCATCATTTCTGATGTTGCGGTGAGCGATGGCAAAATAATAGAGATTGGTCGTATTGACACGATTGGCATTCACGAAATTGATGCCACAGCTATGTATGTGACACCGGGATTTATTGATATCCATAGCCATTCGGACTTCACCTTGCTTGTTGATCCGCGCGCTGTCAGTTCAATTTTTCAGGGAGTAACACTAGAGGTTATTGGAAACTGTGGGCACGGTTGCTTCCCTATTGTTGATAAACTCCTTGCAAGAGGGAGTATTTATGGCATTTCCGACCTTGCACCTCTTAATTGGTCAACGGCATCTGAATATCTTGATCGCCTTGAAGACGCAGGCCCTGCAATCAATGTGGCAACACTCGTTCCAAATGGTCAGTTAAGGCAAGCGGTAATAGGGCTTGAAGATAGGCCGGCAGCGCCTGATGAAATAAAGCTTATGCGCCGTCATCTTGATGAAGGGCTTGAGGCGGGAGCATTCGGTCTGTCCACTGGATTAGAGTATCCAATAGAAACGGGAACAGGAAAAGAAGAAATAGAGGCTCTGTTAGTGCCTTTGTATGAGAAAGATCTTCTTTATGCGACCCATACGCGCAAACGCGATAAGGGTGCACTCAACGCGGTAGAAGAGGCGTTGGAAACAGCTCAAAAGAGTAGTGTTCGACTTCAGATATCTCACTTGCTGCCTCGCGGAGGGTCTTCGGATTGTGAAGCCTGTGTGGAGGCTGTTGAAAACGCGCGCATGGATGGACAGGATGTATCTTTCGATATGCATACACGTTCATTTTCGATGACTTTTTTGCATGCGATGCTGCCGCCCTGGGCCTTGAGCAATGGGTTATCCGGCCTCTCTGAATTGATTAAAAATAAAGGCGTTCGATCACGCATTCTTGAATTTCCATCGATTGTTAACAACGGAAACTGGAGTAAAGTCACGTTACTTGACAACGAAATTATCCCTGAGTTCGGTCGCTTGGATTTTTTTGCCATTGGCAGACGAATGGATATGTCACCAGGAGATGCTGCGTTGGAGCTTCTCTGCCGATCAGCGAACGCCACCTCACCGTTAATGGTGATTAGGCCCGTGTATTCTGTGTCTGATCAAGAGCTGGCGTTTGCAAATAATCTTTGCGTGCCGGGATCAGATGCAACGGCCTTATGTCCAGACGGGCCACTGGCCGGTTCCGCATTTCATGGCGCTTATAGCTGGGCCTCCTGGTTTTTCCGTTTCGCTGTAAACGAGCGCAAGTTTCTAACGCCACAAGCGGCTATTTACAAACTAACGGGTCAGCCCGCCAGTATTCTGAATCTGCGAGGTCGTGGTGTTTTGGCAAAAAATGCGTACGCAGACATATCTGTTTTTGATCCGAAAGATTTTGGGGAAAGAACGACGCTATGGAATCCCAATCAAATAGCAACGGGCATGAAACATGTCATTGTAAACGGTAAAATTGCACTTGATAACTCTGAAATTACCAACCATCGGGCCGGACAGGTAATCCGGAAAGTAGAACAATAGGGTCCGAAAAGTGTTTTTTATATAACATCTTAAATATGACAAGGAGTTCAGCATGAGACGGTATACAAATTTGTTTTCCGCACTTGGCGCTGTAGTTTTAATTGCCTTAACCATCCCGACAGCCAATGCCGTCGAATGGGATATGCCAACTGCGCAAAGTGCAACTTCGCTTACAGGGATCGCTGATGGAATTTTTTCAAAAGCACTCTCTGAAAAGACGGATGGTGGAATTAATGTGACAGTTCATTATGGCGGTTCTCTTGGCTACAAGGGAAAGGATCACTACGATGCTGTTAGTACCGGCGCTGTTGTCTTGGCGGACAGTTACACCGGTCCTTTTGTTGGGTTTGATCCCATCTGGCAGGTCAGTGCGATACCTTTTCTAACAGGCAGTATCGACGAAGCCTGGTTACTGTATCAGGCAACCAAAAAATACTATGAGGTAGCTCTGGCAAAAGATAACCAGATATTGCTCTACACTATCCCATGGACACCTTCGGGGATCTGGGCGAACAAATCAATTACTACAAAAGCGGATCTTGAAAATCTTAAAATTCGCACATTTGACCCTTTAGGCCTCATGACATTTCGGGCGGCTAATGCTTCGCCAGTAACTCTAGGGTTTTCTGATGTTGTGCCGCAATTAACGACGGGCGGTCTTGATGCCGTTTTGACTTCAGAAGAAGGTGGATTCAAAAACAAATTTCAGGATCTTCTCAGCCATTTTGTTGAAATCAACTATGCCTCTCCACTTAGCGTCGTCCATATGAACAAGGATACCTGGGAGGGTTTGTCAGACAGTAAGAAAGCGGCTGTTACTGCGGCAGCCAAGGAAGCTGAAGAAGCTGTATGGTCTCTTGCAAAAAACCGTGTTCAGGAAAACTATAAATTGATGAGAGAGGCCGGAATTACCATTGTGGATGATGTTCCTGCTGATTTTATGGATTTTTTGGTCAGTTCATCCAGCGACGCTATCAGTGACTGGAAGGCTAAGGTCGGCGAACGTGGTGATGAAGTGCTAAAAGCCTATAACGATGCAAGAGCAAAATAAAAGTTCTTCTCTTAATATGAAGAAGGCCTAAACTTTTGATGCGGGCTTTCTTCATAAATTTAAACACGCAGGAATAATTTTAGTGCTTCCGAGTACAAATAAAAGCGAGCCACTTAATGGATTTCAGAGATATATTCTCTGTATACATAAGATCCTCTCTTATGTTGCACAGATTCTCGCATATATTTCTGCAATAGCTTTGTTGCTAATGGTGGGGCATATACTGTTGGAAATTGCCCTCCGGAATTTTTTCAATACATCGACCTATGTACTTGGTGAATTTGTTGGATATTTAACTGCAGCCATCACTTTTAATACTCTCGCCTACGCGTTTGAGCGAAATATTCTTATCCGGGTGCATTTTATATTAAATGCCTTTTCTAACAAACAACGGGTTGTGGTCGCACTTGAAAATACGGCGATTTTGTTAACGCTCGGCGTAGTTGGTATGGCTATTATATACTTCTGGGGAAGTATCTTGCGAGCCTACGAAAGAGGGGCAGTGAGTGAGACAGTTGCAGAGTTTCCCATGTGGATTCCGGAAGCAGCCATGCTCCTTGGCCTCATAGTTTTTTGGCTGATCTTATTCTCACGATTTACATGTGCAGTAGCAGGTATTTCAACGGCATACATCAATGTAAATGTTCCGGCTGATTTACTGCCCAAAAGCAAAACCGTTGTGAGGGGATAAGAAACTATGGATGGCTTAACAGCTAGTGTTGTCACGGTCGGACTCATTGTGCTTTTTCTTGGGATGGGGACCTGGATATTCGTCGGTTTGATGCTGGTCGGAGTTACTTCACTGTTTCTTATCCTTGATTTTCCCATTGATCGTATTGGATTTATCCTGAAAGGCATAATGTGGAAAACGGCGAGCACCTGGGAACTGGCCGCCATACCAATATTTATACTGATGGGAGAAATTATTTATAGGACGGATATGTCCGACCGGGTATTTCGGGGATTGGCGCCATTTGTCAATTGGCTTCCCGGCCGGTTACTTCATACGAACATTGTCGGATGCACTTTGTTTGCGGCAATGAGTGGATCAAGTACAGCGACAACTGCCACCATAGGACGGATCACAACGAAGGCGTTGGCGGAGAGAAACTATAACGAAGCTCTGACAATTGGATCGCTTGCCGGCGCGGGTAGTTTGGGACTATTGATCCCACCTTCGATTGTCATGATTATTTATGGAGTTCTGGCCGAGGTTTCGATTGTTCGTCTTTTCGCCGCGGGTATTTTGCCAGGACTAATGGTCGCGGGATTATATTCGGCATATATAATTTTGAGTTGTTCGGCGGACCCGGAAAAATCTCCGCAAGCTATTGATCGATTTACCTGGAAAGACCGATTTTGGGCTGCGCTGGACTTATTTCCGGTTTTCCTTTTAATCGTTGTTGTTCTTGGTGGCATCTACACGGGTTTTGCTACGCCCTCGGAAGCGGCCGCGCTTGGTTTTGCGGCTTCGTTACTATTGGCTTTGGTCACGCGACAGCTCACGGTGAACATTCTCATAGAATCTCTTATGAGTGCACTTAATATTTCGTGCATGGCAATTACGATCGTCGTTTCAGCCTCATTCCTGTCAACGGCGATGGGGTTTATCCATGTTCCTCAAATGCTGGCGTCAGAGATCGCCAGTTTGGGCTTATCTCCCTACGGACTGATTTTTGTTTTATCCATGTTCTATATCCTTCTGGGGTTATTTCTAGATGGGATTTCAATTGTTGTGATGAGCCTGCCGATTACTTTACCAATAGCGATGCTCGCAGGATGGGATCCCATATGGTTCGGCGTTTTCCTAGTGATCATGGTTGAGTTGGGCCAGATAACCCCGCCAATAGGATTCAACCTGTTTGTCCTCCAGGGTATTACAAATAAACCTATCGGGAAAATTGCATTATATGCGCTGCCATTTTTTCTTCTTATGTGTTTGGCCGTTGTAATATTAACATTATTTCCGGAAATCGCTCTTTGGCTGCCAAAATGGTTGTTAGATTAATTTTTGCGGACAATAGAATATGGGGGTAGATAAAGAACGATATGTTCCGCAATGAAGTCTTGTATGCACAGGACATATATAGAAATGAAACGAGGTCGCTGCGTCACCTAACTCTATTGAATGAGGAAGTCTGGCAAGTAGGGTTTATTCTGGTTTCTGATTTTTCATTTGTGGGTTTTTCTTCTGCTATCGAACCACTGAGAATGGTGAACAGAATATCAAGGCGAACAATTTATAGTTGGAAATGTTACTCACTTGAAGGTAATGCCGTCACGGCAAGTAATGGAATAAACCTGAATGTCGATGGGGCTTTATCTGACATAGATAAATTATCAACTGTTATTGTTATCGGCGGGAACGAACTAAACCGTCAGTCTCATCCGGAACTGTTAAACAAGTTGAAGTATTTAGTATCCCATGGAGTGGCAGTCGGCGCTGTCTGCACTGGTAGTCAGATTCTTGCAAAAGCAGGATTGCTTAATGGATATAAGTGCACAGTCCATTGGGAAATAATGGATAGCTTGATTGAAGAATTTCCAGATTTGGACGTTACAGGAAATTTGTATGAAGTTGATCGTAACCGCTTCACCTGTGCTGGCGGTACCTCAGCGCTGGATATGATGATTAGTTTGATTATGATACAGAATAATCGCGAAATAGCCTCTCAAGTTGCTGATATGCTGATACTTCAAAGAATTCGTGAAGGAAATGAAAGTCAGCGTATGCCGATAAGAGGTAGAATTGGTATACGCCACCCGAAATTACTAGCAGCAATTTCATTGATGGAAAGTTCTCTTGAAGAGCCATTAACCTGTAGGAAGCTTGCCGATCAGGTGAACATATCCATTCGGCAACTCGACAGATTATTTAGGAGATATTTGTCAACTTCTCCCGCTCAATACTATCTAGGATTACGACTATCCAAAGCCCGTTTCCTCCTCGTTCAAAGTTCCATGAGTGTAATTGAGGTTGCGTTGGCTTGCGGGTTCACATCGGCATCACATTTTTCTAAGTGTTATCGACAAAAGTTCTCTTGTGCACCAAGCGAAGAACGGGTTTAGGGAAAATTCACACGAATTATTCGATAAGAATTAGTTGAACCAATATGACAATGCAATTTGAGCTACAAGCTAAACTCTCATTTTGGAAGCCCAATTCTTTTCTTAGTGCTTCTTGGGGAATACAAAAAAACTATATCTGGATAGTATAATAGAGTGCTGTTAAACCACTGCGCCGGTGAAAGCTAAACTTATAACTAGAATAGTGGTTTGACGAGAGGCAATATCGTTTAAACGCCTACAGAGTTCTGCTGACGCGTTTCAGGGCTGGTTTGGTCATCTATGTGCCCGAAGGCGATGTAAGCGACTCTACGCGCTTCCCAGAGAGATTTGATGGAGTGTTTGCAGCATTGATGGCGTCAGGATGCATTTGTTTCTGAGCTAATATTTCAAATGGTCCAATAATTTTGATGGAAGAAGTGAAATTTATCCCTTCTCAAAGAATCCCGGAGGGTCCTGATGCTCTCCATATTTCACCATACGTTCCCCAAAGCGGCGGTTGATATGGTCGATAACAATGGCGAGCTTTTCCGGCTTGTTTGGCATACCTGGCGAAAGCGGCGCAAACAGGTCGCCATTGCGCTCTGTTAGCAGGACCAAGTCGCCAAGGTGAACGCTGATCGACAAAACATCTCCGTTGCTGCGACGGCGGATGTCTCGCCAAAGCCCTTCATACAGCGAGAGTAGGAACCGTGTATCCCGCGTTGCCCCAATCTTCTTTCCTGCATGACGTCCGCCGTCAGTCAATCGAAGAGATAGATGGAAATGCCGAGTGCAATAGCCGTCCCTGCGCATTCGCTCCGACGCCTTTTCGACCAGCCAGCGTCCAACCAGTCTTGCCTTGTGTGGCGGGCGGTATTCGGGCGCGAGAACTTTACTGTTCCCATAGCCATTTCGCTTGGTCGGCATAAGCGGGATATCCATTCCCCGCAAGGCTCTGATAAACCGCTCTCCCTCAACCGAATGCCAAATCATTCTGGCATGGCGCGGATCAAGATTGTAAAGCGCCTTCACGTCATAAATCTGCGCACCATAGAGCTTGCCCTTGATGCCTTGTGAAATACCCGGCAGGTCATCCAGGGAGAGATGCCTGATAGCCTCCGGCATGTTCTCAGGAGCCAGCCATTGAAGCCCGTCCGGTTTCTCCAGCTTGCCCGCTATCTTTGCCAGTAGATGGTTCGGACCGATGCCAATGGAACTGCGAAGCTCCGAGCCGACCTTCTCCCGTATCGCCGCCTTGATCTCACGGGCAAGGTCCAGCGCCCGGTCCAGACTGGAACTATCGCCTCCCAGCGCCACCTGGAATTCATCAATGGAGCGGACAAACTCCAATTCCGCAATTTCATTAATGACACGGGCGATTTTCTGATTAACCCGTACATACAGTCGATGCCGGGAGGGGCGGAAGATAATACCGGGGCAAAGCTCCTTCGCCGCATAGATACGGGTGCCGGTTTTGATGCCATATGCTTTGGCTTCATAACTCGCCGCAACGCAAGCCCCTGATTCATTGTCGATTGCCGTAATTGCCACCGGCTTGCCTCTAAGTGATGGGTCTGCCTGCTGCTCCACACTCGCAAAAAAGCTATTCATATCAACATAAAGGGACCGCATAGGCGTCATGTCATAAAAATCCGTCTTGCAAAATGAAGCCAAATGTTCTCTTTTTGTTCCATGACGGAAAAGAAAAAGCAACTCGGAAATGTCGCCTTTGGTGGCAACTGGTCGGAAGAGCTGGTTGATAATGACCAGCTTCAAAGAAGGCTGTACGTTATCGAACGGGCGGCGAGGGATTGTACACGCCGGGATGTGCGCAGCCGCCAGTTAGAGAAGGCGCTGGAAGAGATAAGCCAAACGATTGAAAAGGGGCCACAACTGACGCGGCGGTTTATGAGGGCTCTTGCAGAGCCAAACCCCGGTTTGAGGCATATGGAAGCTAGCCGGGTGGCGCGGATTATCAGAAGGTCAGTTGGTGAAATGGAGTTCTGATCAGATATGAGATTGAAGCCCACACACAATACTCTGAATAAAGAGGTGATTTTGTTTAAAGGCCGTAAGTATCAAGGTGTACGCGACCTTTATCACAACTCCGGAGTTACGCCAGCTGTGGGTGTTGCTACGGTTTGTGGAAGGCTCCGCAGAAGGCTCCTTAAGAAAGCACATTTAACTGAAGAGGACTACGCAGAATGTATCGAACTCTCAGCCGATGAGTATAAAAGGCGTTTCAGAGTTAGAAAAACTTGGGTTTCTATCGAAAATGCGAAACATGACTTAAGACAGCTCTATGAAGGGCTTCCTGAGCCTGCTGTTAAGTATGCCACATTCCGAACACGGGTAAAATCTGTTGAAAAGCGATTTTCGTTGTCATTTGAAAAGATAAAACAAGCTGCATGCTCCGACTACAACACTTGGAGTAATTTATATGGTGGCGGTCGCCGCAGAAAGTTTGATTATCTTGGAGACTTTTATCCAAACGCGAGAGGTGAGTATCCTAGCTTCACAGCGTTTTTGAAGAAAATAGGGAGATATGAAGACCGGGCATATCTCAAGCAAAGAAAGAAAATGAAATGGGATATAGATGTTGCCTTAGAAGAACCTGCAATACCGGCGACTGATCGCTTGGGGAGAATTTATAAGATAGTTCAGCTATCAACCGGGAAAGTCTATGTAGGACTTACCATTAATTCATTGGAACAAAGATATGCTAGCCACTTAACGTCGGCAAATTCGAAATCATCCATCTCCCCCTTGCATAAAGCATTGCAAGAATTCGGCCCTGATGATTTTGAACTCGAAGAGCTAGAAGCTAATCTGGAAATCAATGTTTTAGGGAGAAAAGAGAAGTACTGGATATCAGCACTTAATTCCGTTGTGCCAAATGGCTTTAATGCTAATCGAGGCGGAACTATTGGAGGAAGTAGAGGTAAGCCGATCGTTATTATGGGTGTGAAATATCCATCACGTGTCGAGGCGGCAAATCTATTGAGCCTGAAGCTTGATCTTGCACCGCATGTCATACTCACTCGTTTGGCGCGAGGCCAAATTTTGCCAAAAACTGCACGCAAAATGAGTCGACATCCTGACGCAGGTACAAAATTTTTCAGAATCTGGAAGTCTTTGATTAATGGCGTGCGAAATGGAACTAGGTCTGGCCCTATATCTTCCCGTTGGCAGAATTATGATAACTGGTCTGCAGATGTGCTTCCAAGCTATATCGAGGAATACCAACTAGTAAGAATTGATGACACCAAAGCTTGGGAAATTGAAAATTTTAAATGGGTAACTATTCAACAGAAAGTGGAGAGAGTTCACGGTAAGGGATACTGGATTTTCAATAATTACTATCCAAGTAAGAAATCTGTTTCAAAAAAATTTAATATAGCGGTTTCGACTTTCACTTACCGAGTAGAAAAACTTGGATTGTCTCCCGAAGAAGCAGTTTCACGAGAACTTGGCCTAACATCAACGAAAGGGTTGAAGTTTGAATTTGAAGGTGAAAGTTATCCAAGTCAAACAGCTGCTGCACGTATACTAGCGAAACAACACATCATATCCTTTGATCGGGCTCGTGACCGGATCCGACGGAATATACCGACTGAGCGTTGGAGTAGTATGTAAACCCTGACTTTGAAACGCCAAGAAAGATAATTGCTAGTAGAATGGCTGTTCCCGAAAAGTGGGTTGGCATAGCAACTGCGTTCGGAGAAGAACAAGCAAATTGGATAGTGGAAGTATTGAAATCTTCTGCAAGTTCAATAAAAACGCCCGTAGAAGCTTGCTGGCAAGCTCTAGACCAGTTTGGGATGATATAGGGGGGTAGCCAAAGGCGCCGCAAGCGACACTCAGAGACTCTAGGAGGCTTTTAGAGCATATATAAGAACATTGGTGTTTCCTTACTGAAGTCCTAGGGCCAATTGAATTGATATGTGGGGCTTGGGGCCAGAATATTCTGCAACGATTAAGGAACCTTATGCTTTTAGTTTTCTAAAGAAGGCTTTGTGGATGTATAAGTTTGTTATCCTGAAAATCAAAGCCGTGTTAGTGAATGGCTGCCATTATTTTGAGATCTTATATTTATGATTAATCGAAACGAAGTAACCTAATAAAGAAATATATTTTATTGTATTCCGATCTTGATATTGGCGTATTCAATGAATTTTTCGACAGCAGGGGTCCTCTCTCGATTGCGATATGTAGCAATGGCGAGATTTTGTTTGGGAAGGCCTATCGTATTCTCCATCAACATATATCTTTCCTTCAGTCTATCGAAATTATCCGTGACATTGAAGACCGGGGAGTAAGCGTCACTGTTTAGGACAATACGTTTTATCAGCTCAAAATCATGGCATATGTAGAAAGGTTCCACTGGTTCAAGCTCGTGAAGGCTATAAAGGCCTCGAATTTCACTGCTCCCTTGCTCAACAACGGCTGCTTGGGCTAGTGGGTAAGCAAGTATATCGGTTGGGTCCATTTCAGGAAGTTCACTAAGCGGGTGATCCTTTCGAACCATGATTTTACAATAAAGCGCGCTCAATTTCTCAATTTCCAATTCAGACCAGCGTTCCATATGTCCGGCGCGTCCGAAAAGCAGATCGAGTTCGTCGCTCACAAGCATTGGCACGAGATCTTCACCTGATCCAGCGATTGTTTCTATCCGGATGCTAGGAAAATTCTTAACAATCTCTATGATTGTCGACGCAGCAAAAAGTTGAAAGATGGAAGAGGCAAACCCTATGCGCAGTCGGCCAGTGTTTAAGTTGCCATGCTCGCCAATATGTAGCATCAGGTCGTCAAATGAGTAGAGGATTTTTTGCGCTCTGCTCACAAAATCCTTTCCAACGTCCGTTGTTTTCAACCCTTTAGATGATCTATGAAAAAGCTGTAACCCAAGCTGCGCCTCAATTTCGGCAATGCTTCTGGTCAAAGCGGGTTGGGTAATGAACATATTTCGTGCCGCCAATGTCACACTCCCCGACCGAGCAACTTCAACTGCATGTCTGAGTTTTCGTATATCCACCGTCATTATCAATATGCCCTTTATTTATATTAGGTATCATATTTAGCATTTCCCTGCATATTAATTTTTTGTCTTAATAGCCTCAACAAATGAAAACAAAAACGAATGCGGGTAGTATCTGATGAAATCCAAAATCTGTGACATGCTGGGAATCGATTTTCCTTTAATTGCATTTAGTCATTGCCGTGATGTTGTCGTCGAAGTGTCGAAGGCTGGCGGGATGGGGGTGCTGGGTGCAGCACCTTTGCATGCAAAAGATCTGGCAATGACGTTGGATTGGATTGATGACAATATCGATGGAAAGCCCTATGGCGTAAATATCATCGTTCCCAATAAATATGTTGGAAAAATAACGGATGAAAAAGGGTCGGTAGATAAAAAGACCCCTCCCGAAAAAATTGATTCCACCGCTCAGAGGAATTTTGTTCGAAAGCTTCTTAACAATTACGGAATCGATACTTCAGATCTAACGGATGATTTGATGCAGCGGAAACCTCGTATTGCAAAAAATGCTGACTTCAGCGGTAATTCCCAAATATTAGATATTGCCCTGTCGCACCCGGTTAAATTGCTCTGTAATTCACTCGGTGTGCCGCCAGAGCATATGATTGAAAAGGCGAAAGAACGTAATATCCCACTGGCGGCGCTAGTCGGAAAGAAAGAGCATGCCATTAATCAGGCAAAGGCGGGAGTTGATATTATTGTCGCTGCTGGCGGCGAGGCTGGCGGTCATTGCGGAGAAATATCAACCCTAGTTCTCATTCCCGAAGTTTGTGAAGCACTGCGTGATTTTGGGGACATTCCCGTGCTGGCCGCAGGCGGAATCGTTACTGGATCGCAGATGGCGGCCTGCATGGCCATGGGAGCTGCCGGTGTCTGGACGGGATCCGTTTGGCTTACAACGGCTGAGGCGGAAACCAATCCCGTTGTGAAGGAAAAAATGTTGGCGGCGCGGTCTAGTGATACCGTGCGATCAAGAAACAGAAGCGGGAAGCCCTCCCGGCAGTTAAGGTCCGCTTGGACGGACGCCTGGGAATCAGATATCGCCCCAGAAGCTCTTCCTATGCCCTTTCAAACCAGCATTGCTGAACCGGCTATGGCTAAAGTTCTTAAACTGGCTGAGTCTGGACACGAGGGAGCGAAGGAACTGGCCTCATATTTCGTTGGGCAGGGTGTGGGTATGATGAATCAGCAAACGACAGTTCGCCAGGTTGTCTACGAATTTATGGATAATTTCATTGAAGCGTCGGAACGACTGCAATCCTTTAACCAGGAATGACAGTTTTTACTGAAATACAAACAAGTAAAGCTAAGAAGTCAGTTAATCACGGAAATTATGCTTCAAATGGATTTAACGGAACTAAAAAAAGCGACGAATAGCGTAATTCGGAAGGCTTTGACAGATGCGAATATCCCGACACTTCTCATTGTCTTAGCTCATCTAGAAGAAGACTTACCAATGTTGTCAGGTGATGAACTACCATCCAGCAGCATCGATGGTGTTTCGAATATTTCTCCCAGACGGCAGCGGGAAATTCGCGATTATGTATTTCGCGTTCTTTGCGAACTTCGGGATGGTAAAAGATCAATTCCCCCGCTGCCGGATGCTGACACTTTGCAAAAGATGGCTTCCGTCTATGTAAATCAGCCAGTAGCGGAAGAGTATATACCGATGATGCTGAGCGATATGGGGTTTGACGGCACAACACTTGAGAAACTCAAGTGGCAGCAGCAACCACCAAAACAACGTCGCGATGAATTCAAGGTTACAATTATTGGCGCAGGAATATCTGGGCTTTGCGCGGCGGTGCATTTGCAGCAGGCGGGCATCCCATTTGTGATTATAGAGAAGAACCCGACCGTCGGTGGCACATGGTATGAAAATACTTACCCAGAATGTGGTGTAGATACACCAAATCATTTTTACTCTTTTTCCTTCGAACCCAATTTTCATTGGTCTCGTTTCTATTCCAAGCGCGATGAGATTTTTGCTTATCTCGAGCGGTTCGCCAACAAATATGATCTGAGGCGCCATATCCGCTTTGAGACAGAGGTTCTGCGTGCCGACTATGATGATAGCGAGAAGAGTTGGCACCTATCCATTCGTGATAAGAATGGACGAGAGGAAAACCTCCAGACGAATGCGTTAATAAGTGCGGTAGGTCAGCTTAATCGTCCCAAGATACCAGATTTTCCCGGAAGGGATACGTTTGAGGGAGCAGCCTTTCATTCGGCACAATGGGAACCCCAACATGATCTTAAGGGAAAGAAAGTTGCTGTCATTGGCACTGGCGCATCGGCAATGCAGTTTGCGCCGGCAATCGCTCCTTTGGTGGAAGAACTGACTATTTTTCAAAGGTCACCACATTGGATTAGAATGTTGCCGGACTACCATCGCGAAGTAAGTGAAAATAAGGCGTGGCTGCTTCGGAACATCCCTTATTACCGAAACTGGTATCGCTTCAAACTATTTTGGAGCTATGGCGACGGTATTTGGGATTCCCTGCATAAAGATCCTGAATGGTTGCATAGGGATCGATCACTGAACTCAGAAAATGAATATCACAGGCAAGTCTATGTTCGTAACCTGAGAGCGGCCTTGGATGATGATGCGGATCTGATAGCAAAGGTCATTCCAGACTACCCTCCTTTCGCCAAGCGCATGCTGATCGACAATCATTGGTGTGAAATGTTGAAGCGGGACAATGTGAACCTTCTTATGTCCGGCGTTCAGCGGATAGAGAAAAATGGCGTTGTCGACGATGACGATGCTTTGCATGAAGCCGATTTGATTATTTATGCAACCGGATTTCACGCACATGACTTTCTCTCCCCGATGGAAATCCATGGTCGCGATGGAAATACACTATCCAAGGCGTGGCGTGATGATCCAAAGGCATATCTCGGCATAACAACGCCCGGCTTTCCCAACATGTTCATGTTGTATGGGCCAAACACGAACCTGGCGCATGGTGGCAGTACAATTTTCCATGCGGAATGTCAGGCTCGCTATATCACGCAATGCCTTATGCATCTGATCGAAACAGATAGCCGGGAAATTGAAGTGCGTGAGGAGGTCAACGCTGACTACAACGACCGTGTCGATATAGAACATAACAGCATGGTTTGGACCCATCCAGATGTTGGTAATTGGTACAAAAACAGCAGGGGGCGTGTGGTTTCCAATTCTCCCTGGCGGTTGGTCGATTATTGGTCGATGACCCAGCAGCCGAACTTTGACGACTTCAAATGGGCAGGCAATAAAAATGGATAAAAAAGTTACTGCAAATATTGAAAGTACTGAAGATTTGCCGCTTGCACCGGTTCTGGATGCTGTCGCGAAGGCGGTTCCGGATCGGCTGGCACTGGTTTTTCGGGACCGTCGTTTCACTTTTGCAGAATTTAACGACAGATCATGGCGCTTCGCGAATGCGTTGTTAAGCCAGGGCATTACGATACAGACCCTACGCAAAGAACTGAAAAACTGGCAGTCGGGTCAGGATCATGTTGCCATTCTGATGTACAACTGCAGTGAATATCTTGAGTGCCTCGTCGGCTGTTTCAAGGCGCGCGCGGTAAGCATTAATATCAACTACCGCTATGTCGCGGAGGAATTTCGTTATATCCTGACCAACGCGGACACCAAAGCGATTATTTATCACGCGCGCTTTGCACCGCTGGTATCAGAAGTCCTGCCGGATATTCCCAAACAGAAACTCCTTGTTCAGATTTCAGATGAGTCCGGAAATGCACTTCTGCCGGGCGCGATAGAGTATGAAACACTGCTCGCATCTTATTCCCCGGACAATCCAAGGCTTAGCTATTCCGCAGACGATCTGCATATTCTCTATACCGGCGGCACGACCGGAATGCCAAAGGGAGTACTGTGGCGTCAAGGCGATTTTCTCGCCGCTCACTTAGGTGGCAAACGCCGAGACAAAAGCACAATAAATTGCGTTGAGGAATTTGTTGGTGCTGCCCAGAAATCAAAGGGATTTGGTATACTTCCGGCAACACCTTTCATGCATGGTATCGGGCAACTTGCATCCTTGAGAGCTTGGACGCGCGGCGACTATGTGATTATTCCAAATGTTACCGCGTCGTTCGATCCGGCTGATATGCTTTCACGGGCACAGAAAGAAAAAGTTGCCATCTTGACCATCGCGGGTGATGCCTTTGCCCGTCCAATTCTGGAAGAAATGGATCGGTGTCATTACGCTCTCGAGTCGCTCAAATACATTATTACAAGTGGCACCATGCTGTCGGACGCTCTCAAGGCGCGCCTAATGGAGATGCTCCCCCACATTACAATAATTGACGCGATCGGAGCGACGGAAACCGGTCCAAGTGTTGAGAAAACGACAACAGACAGGAACAGCGCTTTTAAAAAGGAATTTCGTATTTCGGAGCATTCGGTTGTCTTCAAACCCGACATGAGTGGCTTTTTGGAGCCGGGCCATGAAGGGCTGGGGTGGTTTGCAATCCGAAAACATGTGCCATTGGGATATCTGGGTGATCCTGAGAAAACCGCTGAAACCTTTCCGGTCTTTGAAAACACCCGCTACTCCATAACGGGAGATCGTGTTCGACTGGTTGGGGAGGATCTCATCGAGTTTTACGGCCGAGATTCCATGACCATCAATTCAGGTGGCGAGAAAATCTTTGTGGAGGAAGTCGAACGCGCAATTTTGGAGCATGAAGAAATTACTGATGCCGTTGTGAGTTCAAGACCGAGCGAGCGCTGGGGTAGTGAGGTAGTCGCGCTGGTCTCCACTAAAGCCGGAAAGTCAATCTCAATTCATTCAATTCTGGAGGAGGCGGGTAAACATATTGCTCGATACAAACTGCCCAAAGCCTTTGCTTTTGTGGAAGCAATTCCTCGCGGGGCCAATGGCAAGGCGGACTACAAGCAGGCAAAAAAGATCGCTGGCGACGATACGCTCACAGTTAATGTGAATTGAATGCGACTAGCAGGGGAAAGAAAAGTATGAACCAAGATTTAATGCCCATTCTGATCGGTGGCGGACAGATTACCGAGAAAAAGACCGATATTGAAACAGCCTCAACACCGATGGACCTCATGGAGAAGGCAGTTCTTGATGCAGCAGATAACGCGGGGATTAATCCAGACCGCCTCACCGATCTGGATACGCTGGTTGTTATCAAAAGCCTCTATGAATTCACTCGAAATTCGCCGGAAGCTTTGGCGCACCGGATCAATGCACAATCTGCGAAGCAATGGATACTGCCGGCAAGCGGTAACTATCCGCAATTTCTGGTCAATAAATATGCGGAAGAAATTGCCAATGGAAAATCCCGTTTTGCCTTGTTTGCGGGGACGGAGGCAATGGCGACAGGGCGCAAACTGATCAAATCAGGGAAGAAACCTGACTGGCAGGAGCCAAGTGATCGCGATCCCGATCATATGCAACCGGAAATGTCCTTCGGGAATGAGCATGAAAAAGCCTATGGCATATGGCCGGCTCGGTATGTTTACCCACTCTTTGAAAATGCGCTGCGCGGAAAATACGGGCACGATATTGACACCCATCAGTTGGCAATTGGCCGCCTGTTCGAAAAATTTTCCGAAGTGGCAGCGGATAACCCGCATTCCTGGTATCCAATACGCAGAAGTGCCGAAGAGATTGCCATCCCGGGCCCAAGCAACCGCTTTGTCAGTTGGCCCTATACTAAATACATGAATGCGATGAACCAAGTTAATCAGTCAGGGGCGATCCTGATGACCTCAGTTGGTTTCGCGAAGGAACTTGGTATCCCGGAAGAGAAATGGGTTTATTTGCATGGGTGCGGTGATGCGGACGAAATATGGAATGTAAGTGAGCGGGTGAACTATCATTCTTCGCCTGCCATTAGGGTCATGGTGCGCGAAGCAATGAATATGGCGGACCTGGGTGCCTCCGATATTGATTTCTTCGATATCTATTCCTGCTTCCCATGCGCGGTGCAAGTGGCGCGGGATGAACTCGGCATTCCGGTCGATGATGATCGCCCACTGACGATTACAGGTGGACTCCCCTATCATGGAGGGGCGGGCTCCTACTCGCTAAATGCCATCGCAGCTATGCTGGACAAAGTAAGGGAAAATCCGGGCAAGTTTGGTATGGTAACGGCCAATGGTGGATATCTCACGAAGCATGCAGCGGGGATTTACTCTACTAACAGACCCGTTTCTCCAACGGAAGGGATGGCGCCTTGGCGGCGGACCGACCCGGCAGAATACCGAGATGAAATTCAGAATATGCCGCGTCCGGAATTGGTGGAAAATCCCTCCGGTGCAGCAGTTATCGAAACCTATACCGTTGGGTTTGGGCGTGATGGGCAGCCGGATAGATGCATTATTGTCGGTCGGTTGGGGGATGGATCTGATCTAAACGCACCCCGTTTCCTGGCCTACTCTCCAACAGATAGCGATCTCCTGCTCTCCATGACCAAGAGTGACTTTCTGAATGCTCCAGGGCGAGTTGAGCGCCAAGGCAAATACAATATTTTTTCCCCTAATTGAGATCGTGACGGAGGCAGAAAATGTCATTAGTCAGCTATGAAGTTAAAGATCACATTGCTACTGTTCGACTAAATCGACCAAAAATGCGCAATGCGCTTAATCCGGAAATGATTGTTCGTTTGGCGGATGCCTGGGCATCTATTCGAGAAGATAATGATGTGCGCGTCGCCATTCTTACCGGCGTTGAGGGTAGTTTTTGTTCGGGCGCGGATCTCGGTGAATTGATCCCACTACTCTCCGGTGCAAAAGAACCGAAAGATGAGTGGGGGCAAAAAATTCAGGAAGACCGGAAATTGATATCCAAGGCCCTCCTGCGTGATTTTGACACCGAAACACCCGTTATCGCAGCGATAGGCGGTCATGCTATCGCAGGTGGTATGGAAATTCTGCAAGGCTGCGACATTCGCGTTGCCATTCCCGATGTTAAGCTGGGCGTGCAGGAGGTGAAATGGGCGATCGTTCCGGGCGGGGGCTCGACTGTGCGGATGCCGCGGCAAATGCCTTACGCAAAGGCGATGGAACTGCTTTTGACCGGCGATACGATTTCCTCACAAGAAGCGCTTGAACTTGGGTTCCTGAACTATGTTGTTCCGGCAGAACAGCTCATGTCGAAGGCCATGGCAATTGCAGAGACAATTGCCGGTAACGGCCCACTTGCGGTGAAGGCAATTCGGGCATCTGCACGTGCTTGTCTCGGACTGCCAGAGAAAGAAGCGCTTCGTCTGGAAACCAAATATGCCATGCCAGTGCTTGCCACCAAGGATGCGCGGGAGGGACCGCGGGCATTCAAGGAAAAACGCAAGCCTGTGTATAGGGGAGAGTAAGCTATTCGCGGCGTGAAATTGCCATCTACAACTAACAATGTGGCAAAGCATGTGGCGGAGCAGGATAAACCGATAGGGGTGTAAGGCTATCGCAATACAAGACTGAGAAACAGCATTTATAGCGATATGCGCCGCGATAAAACGCAGTTCGCGGCATAACAATGAACTGCAATTACGTTTGGGAGGTATAATTGATCCTGAAGTTTCTTGACCGTATTACGGAAAGCTTCACCCTGCTTGGCGGTATGGCGATCGTTTTGATGTTGCTGCAGATAACTATTGATGTCTTCTGTAAGTATTTCTTTAACATGCCGCTGTTGTGGACGATGGACGTGGTGGCCAACTATATGATGGTAGCCATTGTTTTCCTTCCGCTGGCGCAAGTCGAAAGGCAGAATAGTCATATTCGCGTGGAACTCTTCGCGCAAATGCTTGGCGACAATGGAAGGCGAGCAATTGCTATATTTTCAGGCATTGTAGCAGCTATCTATTTTGGTGCCATAACATGGCAAACCTGGGCGGATGCCATCGATAAATACGAAATTGGCGAATATGTGATGGGCGAGGCGCAGGTCACCGTCTGGCCTGGACGTTTCTTCTTACCGTTCGGATGCGGATTACTCGTACTGCTCCTGCTCTACAAGTTGTGTCGATATGTGACGGATAAATCCTTCTTTATGGCTGAACAAGGTACTTCAACAATGGAGCACTTCGATGAGTGATCTGGCCATTGGGTTTATCGGTCTGGCGGTCATGGTCATCTTGATGCTGCTCTATGTACCAATTGGAGTGGCCTTGGGTCTGGTTGGCGCACTCGGGATATTTGTCCTTCTAGGGGCCGGTCCAATGTGGGGAATTATTACAGCTATACCCTATGACTTTGCTGCGCATTGGACTTTGAGTTCCATCCCGATGTTTCTTTTGATGGGCTATGTCGGCTTTCATGCGCAGCTTACAGATGGGTTGTTTAAAACGGCGAGGCTTTGGCTATCCGCTTTGCCCGGTGGGTTGGCTATTACATCAATTGGTGCAAGTGCAGGTTTCTCTGCGGTGACCGGATCGAGCCTTGCCTGCGCGGCTGCCATGGGCCGCATCGCTGTCCCGGAAATGCTGCGCTATAAATATGATAAAGGGTTGGCATCGGGTGTTGTCGCCGCCGCGGGCACCATTGGTTCGATGATCCCGCCGAGCATAATGCTCATCATCTATGGTGTATTTGCGGAAGTTCCAATCGGGCAGTTGTTTATCGCTGGCATTATACCGGGTATTTTGACGGCGGTTATGTTCTCAATAATGGTCGTCATCCGCGTCAAGATTAAGCCATCCTTGGCTCCTGCCGCGGATATTATGCCGACATGGCAGGAACGCTTTCAATCGCTGGGAGAGACCTGGCCGCTTCTGATCATAATCTTCGCGGTGATCGGCGGTCTGTTTTTGGGCATATTCACACCGACGGAAGCGGGTGCTGTCGGGGCATTTCTCTCTTTCTTTGTTGCGGCGTTGAGAGGGAAACTGACCTTTGACCTAATCAAAAAATCTGTGACGGAAACGCTAGTCAGTACGTCCGCAATATTCGTCATTGCTATTGGAGCGGCAATCCTGACGCGGTTTCTTGCATTAACAGGAATTCCCGATTTTCTGTCAGACTTCGTACTGGACTCGGCGGTTAACCCCTTTGTTATATTGCTGGGCATTGCGCTCGTATATCTGATCCTCGGGATGTTTCTTGACCCGCTGGGCATCATGTTGCTGACGCTGCCAATCTTTCTGCCGATTGTTGAGTCTGCTGATATCAACCTGATCTGGTTCGGCATTTTAATCGCCAAGTTCTTGGAAATTGCGCTGATAACACCGCCGGTCGGGTTGAATGTGTTTGTCATCAAGGGAATTGTCGGTGACGCCATTCCGACAACTACAATATTTCGAGGCATATTCTGGTTCCTTATAGCTGACCTTATCACCATGACCCTGATGATCGTATTTCCAGAGATCAGTCTGTGGCTGCCAAGGTTAATGAGTTGATGAAAGAAGGATCCTTCCGGCTTAGTTCACCATTATACGGGGCTTCATCGGAGCGAAAAGCTATTCCAGCTTTATGGGATTTAAAAAAAATACGTTGAAAAGAAGTAAACCAGGAAAGGGAAATTAATGAAAAAAGTTACTTCGCTCGCGTTGATCGTTGGGGGGCTTACTCTTGCTACGGTATCAACGTTTCAAAATATGGCATTGGCAGAGGAAGGTCGCTTTGCCTCATACTTATCGCCGAAAAATCCCGTGGTCGAGTTTGTGGCTGAGCCATTTATCGAACGCGTAAAAAAAGATAGTAATGGTGAGCTAACCTATAAATTATATGCGGGTGGCTCATTACTCGGAGGAAAGAATACGGCTGCTGGCCTGCGGGACGGTATTGCGGATATCGGACAAATTGTTTTCAACTACAATCCGTCAGAATTTCCTCACTCAATTTTAATTGCTGACATGGCGATGTATGGAAACTTGCCGGCAGCGATATCGGCTGCGACGACCGAGTTTATGATGCTGCATTGCGATGGCTGCCTTGACGACTACAAGAGAAACGGTATTGTTGTACTTGGTGGCGCGAGTGCGACGGCCTTTCAGTTGATGAGTAAGTCGGATTTGAGCACGCTTGCGTCTCTCGAGGGTAAAAAGATCCGCACACCAGGCGGACTATACGCTCGCTGGGCGACCTCGGTTGGCGCCGTACCGGTCTCCATTCCTTCCAGTGAAATGTATGAAGCTCTTTCTCGGGGGCAGGTTGATGTTGTCGTCAATCCGCTCGGCGCGATGAAAAGCCACAGTCTTTGGGATATTGCAAAGAAAGTGACAATGATCGACATTGCAAGCTTCCGGCCCTGGGGGGTCTTTTCAATCAGTGCTAAGCATTGGAATGGTTTGACAGATGATCAAAGGACGATCCTGATGAAGAATGCCGCGATAGGCCTGATTGATACTTCATACGGATA
Source organism: Sneathiella litorea (assembly GCF_009882915.1). GTDB lineage: Bacteria > Pseudomonadota > Alphaproteobacteria > Sneathiellales > Sneathiellaceae > Sneathiella > Sneathiella litorea. The sequence continues at coordinate 1,279,659 of NZ_WTUW01000002.1, read as the reverse complement.
TCAGAAAAAAGACGATGAAGTGTTGGCGATGCTTGAAGAAAAGGAAGTTGAGTTAATTGAGCCATCAGCTGAGGTCAAGAATTCTATTGAAGAATTTAAGAAGGCGGATTGGGACGTCATCATTGAGCAAGGCAAAACCAAGTATAAGATTGAAGATCCGGAACCATTGATGAACAAGATGGTCGAGTTGATTAAGAAATGGGAAGAAAAATTCGAACCCATCAAAGATGACAACGCGGCGATGTCGGACATGCTTTACAACGAAGTGCTATCCAAGGTCGACGCCAAATCGCTCGGTCAATAACTTAGAATGAGATGGACGGTAGGGTGTCCGCCCATCTCTTCTCGCCGAACTTTTTTTTAAACTTTCGACTATGTGGTTATCTCTGACCGCTAAGTTGCATTTTTCTGCGACATTACGGTTGAGTTGACTGAGAGCTGCAGAATAAATCTGAAAACAGAGAGAAGTATGGGATCACTATATTATCATGATATTGAGGTAGGTAGCATTTTCTGTAGTGGCGGCAGAACGGCGACTGAAGCTGACTTGACAAATTTTTGCATGTTGTCAGGTGACTGGAATCCTATTCACGTTAACAAGGAATATGCGGAAAAATCACAATTTGGGGAACGAATTGTACCTGGGCTATTTGGGCTTTCACTAATTACTGGCGCAATGACGCAATGGGGAATATTTGAAGAATCTGCCGTTGCTATGTTGAATGTTAAAGACTGGAATTTTCATGTACCGATCCTGATTGGCGACACAATTTATGTGGAGATGGAAATTTTAGGAAAGCGGGAAACATCACGGAAGGGAGTTGGTTTAGTCGAACGTCGCTTTCGCATTAAAGATCATTCAAATAAAATTCTTCAGGATGGGGCCTCCGACATGTTGATCCTTGTGGAGCCGTCTGAAAAAAAACGAACCTGCGTGCCTTTCGAAATGAGCTGCACGGAAAGTGGGTAGAGGCCTTACTTGCGGGAAAAATTGACGAGGCAAAAGCAACAGCAGATAAGATGGAAAGCCCTCCGGCTCTAATTACGCGAGATTTAACAACGCTCAAGACATGGCTGCGAGAGAGAAGACGCGGAGAGCACCGTGTCGGGCTTTTAGCAAGCTCTGGGGCTGTGAGATTGGTCGCCGAAGGAATAGCACCGTCGCCGCGTTCTAACGAGCTCCAAGACGTGATCCATTGGTTCTTACGGCCCACAGGGGATTACCGTTCGTCAAATGCTTTGGAGACACCTCTATCGGAGTTCGTTTGCCAGGGCTTGGAGATCGATTATGTCGGTCTTTGTTGGGGAAATGATCTAATTTGGCAAAATGACGAGTGGGTTCCGAGAAAGATGCGGGCGCCAAACTGGTCCGTGTCTCGCAACCCTGAAGAAAAGCAATATCGTTTAAACGCCTATAGAGTCCTCCTGACGCGTTCCAGGGCTGGTTTGGTGGTGTATATGCCAAAAGGGGACCAAAGCGACTCTACGCGACTCCCAGAGAGCTTTGAATGTACATATGAAGCCCTAGTTGCCGCGGGATGCGCTCGCTTTTAGATCAGGGGGATTTTATGTATTGGTAACAATGCGGACTAAAGTTAAACGTTGCAGGCTTAAAATTGAAGTCCTAGGAATTCTTTATGTGTTCTCTGGGGTTTGCTGCCAGATTTAACGGTTACCGGAACGCAACCTTATACTTTAGAAAGTAAGGTTGGCTGGGAGAAGGAAACTATAAGTTTACCGCCCTTAAAAATTGCGCCCTGTCCATAAATCACAGCCGATAAACTTCAGAACCTATACTTCGATCCTCATGCTCGGAATGTCAGAAGAATTCAAAACTAGTAATTCTCAGGATCGTAATTTTCTTTGAAGGCAATGCTGTCTATTGGAGCTGACCCATATCGCAGCTTTTGGCCGTGTAATAAGATAAACCTAACCCGATTTCCTTCTAGTCGCGATATTATATGGCGCAGCGCTGACGAGGGCAGAGAGCCAAGATACTCACGTCGATCTCCTCTCAGTGTTAAAGTACCGACGGATTGCGGTTCGTAATGTGCGCTTTCAGGGTCATCCAATATGTGATCGATATCTCTATTGCCAAGGATCGTCAAACGAACATACCCATTGGCATATTTTTCAGGTGAAATCATCTTGGCCTGAATCGCCATATCCAGGTACTCGGTATAAGGCAGGTTCTCTGTATAACCCTTACCAATGCTGAACAGATAATCTGTCGTCCAGTTTTCTATTTCAAATAGGTATTCGAGATATTGGAGATCATGTGAAATATTTCGCTTTCGAGGCACAATCTATCCTCCCATTTTTATCGATGAAGGTTTCCAAGATAATCTGTAAAGTGGAGTTTGGTATCTCTGAATTATTGGGGGTCACCATCCATCAGTTATGCTAGGTATGGAAACCACAGGTATTTTTCCGTGTGATAACACTTAAGGCTACAGAATTTGACGGTTAGGAATTGAGACAGCTTTGAGTTGGGCCACCTTGACTACATTGAGAATTTAATGAGTCGAGTTCGACACAGAATGGGAAATCGGATTAGAGAAGATTGAAAGTATGAGTAAATCACAAAAACAAAGAGAACGTCTAATCAGTCTTTTAAAAGAGCTGTTCCAGTTGGACCAACCTGATCTTGACTTCGGCTTCTACCGCATCATGCACGCTAAGGCCGGGCAGGTGACAAAGTTTCTCGAAGACGACCTGCTTGGGATCATCCGTGAGGCATTCGGAGAAGTGGACGAAGCCCGCATCGCGGAGGCGCGTGCCACCTATGAGGCTGCCAGAAAGCATGCCGTTGATTATGGCGCACCCGATCCGGACACAACCGAGCCAGTCAAGAAGGCCAAGGCCGCGTGGGACGCCGCCAAGGACAGCGGCAGCAACGAGGGCGACGTTTACGACCATCTTTACCGCTTCTTCGAGCGCTATTACGACAACGGCGACTTCATGAGCCGCCGCTATTTCGCACGGGAGACGGACGGTAAAGCGGCTCCCTACGCAGTGCCATATGACGGACGCGAGGTCTATCTGCATTGGGCTAACCGTGACCAATATTATATCAAGACTTCTGAGTATCTCTCTAATTTTACCTTTGATCCGACGCAGGCGAAGGAGTTCAAGGAGCGTCACGGCGGCCTGTTTAAGAACAAGCCCATCAAGGTGAATTGCCGTATCCTGTCGGCCAGCGAAGGTGAGTACAATAACGTCAAGGCGACCGAGCAGACGGAACGTTTCTTCATAATCCACGACGCTGAGCCGGTGAAGCTAGAGATGGGCATAACCGGTTCGGCCGAGCTAGTTATCCAATTTCAATATCGCGCTGACCCAGAGAAGACCGGTAAGGAGGGGCCATGGCGGAAGAAGCGCCTCGCTGAGGCGGCTGTGAAGGTGAAGGAGCTTCTCTCGGGCCTTGAAGGAGCGAGCGACTATGTGACCGCTCTGATGACGCCAGCGCCGACCGAATCCGTGAAGGATCGGACACTGCTGGAAAAGTATCTGGCGCAGTACACAGCCCGAAACACCATGGACTACTTTATCCATAAAGACCTAGGAGGGTTCCTGCGGCGCGAGCTGGACTTCTACATCAAGAACGAGGTTATGCGGCTGGACGACATCGAGTCCGCTGATGCGCCACGGGTGGAAACCTACCTGGCGAAAGTCAAGGTGCTGCGCCGTATCGCGCAGCATCTGATTGACTTCCTCGCCCAGCTCGAGGACTTCCAGAAGAAGCTCTGGCTGAAGAAGAAGTTCGTGGTGGATACGCAGTATTGCATCACGATCGACCGAATCCCGGAGGAGTTCTACCCGGAGATCGCAGCCAATGAGACGCAACGTCAGGAGTGGGTCGAGCTTTTCGCAATTGATAAGTTTGAAGGCTATTCAGAACCACTATTGGTCGATTTTCTAAAAGAAAATACTTCGCTGCCCCTAGATACGGGAAGCTTCAATGAGTCATTCAAGGAGAATGTCCTCGCGGAAATTCAGCTTCTCACCAATGAGAAAACCGGTACTCTTGTGCATTCGGAGAATTTTCAGGCTCTTCGGGCTCTCAGTGCAACGCTTCGGAGTTCAGTGGACTGCATATATATAGATCCACCCTACAATACCGACGCATCTTCGATCGTCTATAAAAACAACTACAAAGATTCTTCATGGATAAGCCTTATGGAGAATAGACTGCGCGAAGCTCAACGACTTATGCGCGGTTCCTCCGTAATAGCTGTCGCGATTGATGATATTGAGTTCAGCAGGCTGCGGCAACTGATGGAAGACAAATTCGGTCAGGAAAACATGCTAGGGGTCGCAGTCGTAAGAAGTAATCCGTCTGGGCGATCCACTCCAAATGGCTTCTCTGAAGCGCACGATTATACCCTATTTGCGGGTGCCAGCGAACTAGCTTCTGTTGGAAGGATGCCAAGAACCGAAAAACAGATCGCCCGATACGCGGAATCTGACGAAATAGGTGCTTTTGAATGGGTGAACTTTCGAAAACACGGCGGCGTTGAGGCCAGTCGCCAGGCTCGGCCAAAAATGTTTTATCCAATCTATGTCTCCGGCGACAGCATACGTCTGCCCGAAATGTCTTGGAACGCCGAGGTGCAGGCATGGGACGTTTTGGAGAAACTCGGAACGGAGGAGGTTGCAGTACTTCCGATTTCCGCCGACGGAACGGAGCGTCGGTGGAAGTGGGGTATAGAAAGTGTGAGAGCCGATTATTCCAACTTCTACGCAAAAAAACGATCAATCTGGCCAAGTTGGCGTCTATATGAAGGCCCGCGTGAATCAGGAAGGCATGATGCCCGTTACGTGGTGGGACAAAAAGGAATACTCGGCGACGCAGTACGGCACTAACTATTTGACTTCTATGTTTGGAAGAATCGCCGATTTTTCCTTTCCGAAATCAATTCACCTTGTCGAGGATTGCTTAAGAGCGTGCGGTGCTAAGCGGGATTCGATCGTCCTCGACTTTTTTGGAGGGTCCGGAACTACAGCCCACGCAACGATGAACCTTAACAGGTTGGACGGCGGGTCTAGAACATTCTTTCTAGTGGAGATGGGCGATTACTTCGACCGTGTAACATTGCCTCGTGTGAAGAAGTCACTTTATTGCAATGATTGGAAAAAGGGCATTCCTTCCTCCAACGATCACCTAAGTTCGTTGTTTTCCTACATACGATTGGAGTCCTACGAAGACGCCCTCAACAATCTCGCTTTGAGACCAAGCGCCGATATGGCGCATGTCACCAAGGACTTCGCGCGTGACTATATGCTTCGCTATTGGCTCGACTTCGAGACTAAGGGTAGTCCGTCGCTCCTAAACATCGAGTGGTTCGACGATCCGACAGCCTACAAGCTGAAAATCAAGAAGCCGGGTTCGGACGAGTATGTCGAGAAGGCAATCGATCTTGTCGAGACATTCAACTGGCTGATCGGCCTGCATGTTGAGCATCTGGATCGCTGGCGCGGCTATGACGCAGCCTTCAAGCGTGAGGTCGATCCAGAATTGCTCGACGACACAAACACCCGGCTGACGCTCGACGGCGCTCTGAAGGAGACGGACGAAGGTGCTTGGCGTTTCCGCAAGGTCGAGGGATACATGCTACGCACCCCCGGCAACCAGAACGACCGCGAGAGGGCGCTGGTCGTGTGGCGCAAGCTGACCGGCGACCTGGAGCAAGACAATCTAATGCTGGACGAGTGGTTCCGGAAGTACCGCCTCTCCGCACAGGACACTGAGTTTAATGTGATCTTTGTGAACGGCTCCAATAATCTGCCCAATCTTCGGCAAGAAGGGGAAACCTGGAAAGTGCGCCTGATCGAGGAAGCCTTTCATCAGGCCATGTGGGATGAGGAGGATTAACATTGGTGGAGATCACTACAGAAACGGCACAGCCGATTGCGGATGCAAGCCAGAATGCGGTGGATGCTGTCAACCCATTATTGAACATCCTGCCAGTGGAGATTTGGGTGGTTGTTGCTACTGCCCTTGTCGCGGCACTCGGGTGGTTTGGGAAAACTGCTTTTGATTGGTGGCGGGAATCAAGGCTACCCTACAAGCAGGATAGGGAGCGTTACCAAGCTGTCATTAATGCAGTAAATCCGGAACACCTTCACTATTTCAGAGAGATACCACTCAGTACTATTGGAAGTATTGCTGTGGATGGCGTTGTAAAGGGATACGAGGTATTGACAACTATTCGCAAATGCATGCCGAAATATTTACACCGGAAGCTTACGCCACTTGAGAATGAGCTTTCCGATTCACTTGGTGAACTGTACGACTTCCTACCATTGAAGCTTTTCCCGCATCACGCGAATGGTAACGTCTACACGATGTACTGGGATAATTTTGATGAGTGGAGCGATGAGCACCATAAGCGGTTTCAAAGCATCAAAGACGATTTGATGAATAAGATTGATCGCTCAATTCGAGCCTATGAAGTCTTTCGGGATGTTGGCAACGATTTGTTTGCGGACAAGCTTGTGGCGGAGAAGTCCAATGGCTAAAACTTCGAAGCACAAGCAGCTTCCGTTTGGCCACAAGCTGGTGCTCAATCAGTGGATAGTCAGTCTTTTTGGGTTCGATCCGCTAAAAGACCACAAGGATGGCAAGCGCACGTTACGACCCATGCAGCCGCTGGCGAAAAGAGTGAAAGACGCACAGGAGGGCATGACGCCCGAGAACCTACATCACTTCTATAAGGCGCTTGATATCAACCTTCGGGCGATGGCTGAGATCACACGGTCGGACTTGCTGCGCTACGAGCACAACATCGTCAGCCACACGCTAGCCATAAACGAGAAACGTGACCAGCCGATTGTCTGGAAGGGCTACCAGTGGCTCTCTCTCCTGTTCGCGGAAATCTATCTCGACCGCTTCTTTGCGGACCGCGAAGCGCTGTTGGAAGCACTTAATGCATATGTTACCGACTTCAATATCTATTGGACCGGAGAAGGCTACGAGACTGGGATCACATATTACGAGCTCGACGACTTGAACAAGCTCTGCCTCCAAAACGCGACGGGATCAGGTAAGACGCTGTTAATGCATGTTAATTTCCTGCAATTCCGGCATTATTCTTCGAAGTCTCGCTTCAAGCACGACTTGACACGGACGGTGCTGATCACTCCAAACGAAGGACTCTCCCTTCAGCACGCCCGTGAGATGAAAGGCAGTAACATTGTCGCCTCTCGCCTTTTAACGGATAATAGTGATCTGTTGTCCTCCGGCAAAAATGGCTTACATCAGATAGATTTCACAGAAGTCACCAAGCTCGGCGACACTGACGGACCGAACGTAATCGCGACACGGAATCTGGGCGACCAAAACCTGCTGTTGGTTGATGAGGCGCACCGTGGCATGGGCAGCCAGGAAGAACGTGGCTGGTTCAGAAGCCGTTCGCGCCTTTCCGAGAAAGGTTTCGTCTTCGAGTATTCCGCGACCTTGAAGGAAGCGGTCACAGCCGCCAAGCGCCCTGAAATCGAAGCGTCTTACGCTAAGACGATCCTGTTTGATTATTCCTATCGATATTTCTATGAGGACGGCTACGGCAAGGACTACCGCATCTTCAACCTGCCACGAACCTTCGCCGAACTTGAATTCTCTTACCTAACTGCATGCCTTCTGAGTTTCTATCAGCAGCTGAAGCTTTATGAAGACAATCATAGCCTCTATGCGCCCTATAACATCGAGAAGCCGCTCTGGGTATTCGTGGGCTCTAGCGTCACCAAGGCGACTGGTTCAAAAGCCGAGAAGGCGACGGTTTCCGATGTCGGTAAGATTCTTGCCTTTATTGCGAAGTTTCTGAATAGCGAGGTGATATCCGGATCTGAAATTGAGCACATCCTTTCCGGAAACGCGCAGCAGACTGGTCTGCTCGACGAGGACGGTGGCGATATTTTCGCTGGCGGTTTCGTTTACCTCCAGCAGCTTTTGCTACGAGAAGGCTGGAAACCCAGCGACCTGTTCCGCGATATCCTCGACAAACTGTTTCAGAATAAGGCGGGTGGTGAATTGTCGATAGCCCGGATAAAGGGAGACGAGAATGAGATCATGCTTCGCGTGGGGCAGGCCGAAAAACCATTCGGCCTCATCAACGTGGGCGATGCATCGGGCTTGGCAAGCCATATCGCAGAGCAAAGCTTCGACAACGTCGCGGTTTTGGAATCCGAATTTGCGGAGACCATGTTTGGACAGATCAACCAGTCAAACTCCCCGGTAAACCTGCTTATTGGCTCGAAGCGATTCGTTGAAGGCTGGGATTGCTGGCGTGTAAGTACGCTTGGCCTCATGCATGTCGGGAAGAGCGAAGGCGCGCAGATCATCCAGTTATTCGGGCGCGGCGTACGTCTTAAAGGTTATGATTGGTCGCTCCAGCGTAGCGGCTTCGCCACTCCCACCAATCAGCCGGCGTTGATCCAGTACGTCGAGACTCTGAACGTCTTCGGCATCGAGGCTGACTTCATGGAACGCTTCCGAAAGTTCCTTGAAGAAGAGGAGCTGCCGCGCAACGACCAGAAGCAGGTGTTCACGGTTCCGCTGACCATTACCTACAACTTCGGTCAGCGCCTGAAAGTGCTGCGTCCTCGCAAGAAGCGTGGTGATGGACGGGAGTACGATTTCAAGCGAGACGGAGCTGTTCCGGCGCTGACCTTGGTGCCTGACAAGATCCGCCAGAAGGTTGTCGAGATAGACTGGTATCCCCGCATCCAATCCCTCGAATCTAAAAAAGGCACCAAGCTTGGCGGCAAGGAAGAGACCGTTTTTGGTGACAGTCACCTTGCCTTCCTGGACTACGATGACCTGTTCTTCAGGCTTGAGAAGTTCAAGCGCGAGCGTACTTGGCACAACCTGAATATCTCCAAGCCAATGATGAAGACGCTCCTTGAAGACCGGACTTGGTACAAGGTCGTAGTACCATATGGAAAGATGGAGTTCTCCGATTTTTCGAATGCTACTCTCTGGCAGGAGATGGCGGCCGAGCTTTTGCAGAAATTCTCGGAAGAGTATTACAACTACTGCAAGGCAGAGTTCATCGAGCCGAGGCTTGAGCTTCGTGAGATAGAGGCCGGCGACGGAAGCCTGCCAGAAGCTGATGAATATCAGCTGATCGTCGATGCGAGTGAAGCAGCCCTCATGAACGACATCCAAAGTTTGACACGTGATATTACGGCCCGGAAGGCTGGGGTTCTCCGTGCTGGAGATTTGAAAGGTTGCCTCTTCGGCACTCATCTTTATGAGCCAGTGCTTCATGTCACCAAGGGAAGCCGGATTCAGATTGCGCCCGTGTCCTTGAACGAAAGTGAGTTTCGGTTCCTCGATGACTTGCGGATCTATATTGAACGCGAGTACGCGAGGCTTTCATCGGAAGGAATAGAGCTATTCCTACTTCGCAATGAGAGCCGCGGTCGTGGTGTGGGCTTCTTCGAAGCCGGTAACTTCTATCCTGACTTCCTTCTGTGGTTAGTGAAGGGCGGAAAACAACATCTTTCCTTCGTTGAACCGCACGGCCTTCAGCATGAAGGCCCTGGTCACAAGAAGATCGAATTCCACCGGGTCATCAAGGATATACAGGCACGGCTCGCCAGCGATAATGTTGTTCTGAACAGTTTTATCGTTACGCCGACTCGCTTTGGCAGGTTGAATTGGGGAAAGACGATTCAAGAATTGGAGGATATGCACGTCCTCTTTATGGAAGATCAAAACGACCAGTATGTAAGTAAAATCATTGATAGGATGATTGCTTGAGGAGTAGAATCTTCAGGTTGGAATCGCTTCAAAACCCTTTGGGACCAAAAGTGTAATCCAAGTCTCCTGTACAAAATGTAGCCCCCTGTGTCCGGAATGGACCAACGGGTAACTGGCGGGCCGCGACCGATAGTGATGATCTCTACGTTTACGCCATAGCCCTATGAGGGCATTGTTTACGAAAAGGTCCGAGGTGGTGGACCGAACCGTTTGAGCGAGAAGCGGCGAAAATCCTGACCCGAGTCAGTCTCCTCGCCCACTGGCACAATCTATAACAAAAAGCGGTTGTGATTTCCCATGCAAACGCCATAGTTTAGCGATCTAACGGAGAATAAAAAGAGCGATGTTTGAATGGACTTAGGGCAGGGATTTCCCGAATGGACCGAGTTAGGGCAGGATAGTGGCTTCGATCCACTTGGAATGCAGAGACCAATCGAAGCTATCTACCAATCGATTGTGCCCGGAATCAGCACGATCACGCTTCGCTATCGCTACTATTCGTTCTTTCCGTTTATTCTCAAGCACTACGAAGAACACATCCGACATCCCGATCCAGACACGTTCCGCGCTTTCCAGCGCCGGTGCGAAGCGCTCTTCGCGCTGATCTGCACACATGGCGAACCGGAGCTAGGCATTACAGGTTCGGATTGGGCGGGCCGGACGCTGAATGACGCGCGCGCGCAGTCCAACGAAACGGCGATCATAGATTTCAGCATCGGCGCCGATCCCGATGCCGATGACAGTCTGCGTTACCTGCGGAACAAGGGAGGTGCATTTGGCGCAATCTATGCGACGCAGATGTCGGAAATGGGCCTGATCCATTTTCCCGAAGCCGGTGATCCCAACCCCAATCCCGTATGTTCCGATGCGGCCTTGAAGTTGGCCGATGCCTTATCGCGGGAGTTGGGAGCAACGGCAGACGAGTTTTTTGAAGTGGTGGCGGCGGGAAAAGTCGCTCTGTCATCGCTGGAATCGTTCGAGGCGATGAAACCCAATCGGCTCAGACGCGGCAGCGGCGAGCATATTTTGCTGACAGATATTTTGCTCGGCAAATCCGACACACGCAGCGAGACAGACCTGATGCGGCGTAGCACGCTTCAGATGCTTCTCGACGTAACTGCAGCATTGCGTTCGATCCCGCGCGCTGAGCAGGTGAAATGGTATTGGTTTGAAAATGTGCCGGAATTGCAGGACGGAAATGCCCACGAGGTTCCGCATCTCTGGTTTCTATATCAAGCGTGTGACCTCATGCGACTTGCCTATGAGGTGATCCTCTCGGCTGCGCTGACCCTGTTGGAAACAGCGCCACGGCGGCGGATGTCGCTTTCCGATCTCACTGACGAGTTGGTCAGCTTTGCTGAAGTCGTCGAGGATCAAACATGGGAAAATGTTTCGCTTGGTCTCGCCGATGGATCAGCGAATGCGGCGCGAGAACATGCGCTAGCCATGCTAGACGCTATGCACGAAGGCGAAACAGCCGAGCAGGTGCGCCTTGCTGTGTCTCTCATCGCAATCCTCTTTGTCAGGGCATCGGATGCGAGCAAATTGATTGAAGAGGCTATCAGCGGGGCCGATTATTTCCAGTCGCTGCGGACGGAGGTGCAGTTCCTCGATCGCGCGAGTTCTGCTCCGGCGCGCCTTGTGGTCGCGGATATGGTTCGCGAGCGGGTTGTGAAACGGCATCTCTGGGTCGCATCGCGCAAATTCCGCAACCAAAAAGCCTACACCTTCCATATGGAACCCGAAGAAGGTCGGCTTCGCTACCGCAACCATTTTCGCGTTTCGCCCAGCAGCCCGCGTCTCGATCAGGCCGTCCGATTCCTGCGTGATATCGGCCTGATTGATGAAGATGGAATCACGCAACTCGGCCGCGCGGAAATGGCGGCGGCATGAGATACTTTGAAGCCTTCGGCGAAGGCGGGTTCCACACCGCGTTCATGACGACATATGCATTCGGATCGCTCGCCTTCGAAGACATACCGTTTCCCAAACTAAGAGGAGCTGGTTGTCGTAACATCACGGTGCTTGCCGACCGGGCGATGGTCAATCAGGACTTTTCCGAGTTCGGCCCACCACGATTTGCCGGAACCAGCTATCATCTCGTCAAGGCCGATGCGCCTGGTGCGTTCCATCCCAAAATTACGATGCTGATTGGTGAAGCGAAAGGCCGGTTGATTGTAGGGTCCGCGAACCTGACGGCTCTCGGCCTCGGCGGTAACAAGGAGCAGATTGCTAGCATCTCTTATTCGCCAGACGCGCCCGATAGCGCCAAGTTCTTCATCAGTGCGCTCGGCTATCTGCGGCGATACGTGCCGCAGGACGATCAATGGTTTCCCATTAGCTTGCAACGGGCGATGCGATCCGCACCGTGGCTGCGCGATGATGATTTCGATCACGCATTCAATGTGAACGGGACGGCGGACCTTAATCTTCTCTTCGACCGTCCCGATATCAATTTCCTCGATCAGATCGCCGCATCAATCGGTGAAGATCTGATCGAGCGTCTCATCGTCATATCACCCTATTGGGATGTCCGGCTTGAAGGTCTGGCGCGGCTCTGCGCCGCGCTCAAAAATCCCGTCATCGATATTCTGATCGAGAGCGATGCGAACGGCTTTCCCTCGAGCGCGCTATCGGGAATCTCGAACATCTCTTTGTTCGATGTCAGCTCGCACGCCGAGAGCCGGTTTCTGCACGCGAAGCTCATCATCGCTCAGGGCCAACACTGGGATCATGTGATCTCCGGCAGCATGAATTGCACCTTTCCGGCCTTGATGGGGCCGATGACCCACGGAAATGCGGAGGCGGGAATCTACAAGCGCGTGGCCCGCGGTGTTGCGTTGGAAGCGCTCGGGCTAGTAGATTATCAAGATGCCCGCATTGAGGGCGCGCAACTCGCTAACCTTCAACAATCATTTGAAGAGGCCAAGACCGCTGAGCCAACTATCGATGGCGGCACATTGATATTGCAGTCGAGCAAGCTGTCATGGACCGCTCCGGCGTCGTCGCCGGCGGCGCCGGCGACGATCCATCTCTATGATCGAGATGGACTCGGCTTGGCAGAGATAGAACTAGAGGGTCGTTCGGCGATCTATACCGTTTTGCCCGATGCGCAGCGCCCCAAATACGGAATCTTGATATTCACGGACGGTGCGATGTCAGCGCCTGTGCAGATCGTGGATCTCGATTATCTCGCGGTGACGACTTTGCCCGCACAACGGGGACGCAAGCGGCGCTTGATGGATACTCTTTTGGAATCCATCCACGAAGATTTGGTTCTGATCGAAACGCTCAATCAGCTCGAAGCCTTGGAGGAAGAGGATCGTGCAAGTCGGCTCGATCCAACCCCGAGAGCTAATCCACAAGTCGCTGATGCTGCGCCACCTGTATATGAAGTTCTTTCCTATGACGATTTCACGCGCGCGCGCACCCATGCCAATGCGCATGGAGAATCCTTCGGGCTTTATCTGAACAGCCGCAATGACAGCGCTGCTAGTATGATGAGCGCTTGCCTCAATCAAATGATCGGGCTGGTTGGTCCAGATCTGAGGCGCATGGAAGACGAGGATATTGATGCGCTCGGCGCGATAGATTTCCGAACCACGGAGTTACAGTCCGCAGACGATAACGAAAGCGGCGATACACGTGCCGACACCGTGCCGAAGAGTGGGACACTTTCCGCTCAAAGCTGCGCGACGGCCAAGAAATTCCAAGAGGCTGTCACCGCTTTCGAAACCCGTTGCAAGGCGCTCGTCGAAAAGAAGATCACGACATCAGAAATGGTCAGGCTGCGCGCTCTTATGCAGATCGTTCTTTCTCACGCCCAGCCTATCGACGGATCGTTCTCACCATCGCAAATCCTTCCAGTGTACACGGCAGAAGGTCACGACTGGCCGCGTCTGATCGGTCGCTTGCTGCTACAGCATTTCGGCGCTACACGAGCATTGCAGAATCTGACTGTCGAGCAGGACGAGTCCGAGCAGCGACGTGTGTTGGAATACCTAGCTCTCTCAAATTGGGCTGCAAAAGCCGCGCACGCGGCGGTCTTATCGCACAAGAAGGCGGCACCTCTCCGCGTTCCGCTTGAGCGGCTGATCGTATCGCTTGCCGCTCAAACGCAGACAATCTTGTCTGTTGTCGAAGATGATCGCGCCTATTTCGACGAGATATCCGGCAAGCTCGATACCCGGTTTGCGGATCGTTTGCGGTTTCCAATGAAAGTTGGCATTCTCGCGCGCCACTGATTGTCACCAGTCCGAGGTGGAGCCTCATTCTTTATCACCAGTATTTCTTGAAACGCCGATCGGTGGGGTCGTAGAGTTGTTTCAGGATCGCAGTCCTTACCTTGGTGCTGACCTCTTTCAAGGTGGCGAACATTCGATTGAGTTCTGACAACTCGCCTACCTGCTCTGAGCCATATCGTACGTTGAGATACTCGCGCTGATCGTGGATTTTCTGAAGGTGAGCCTCCGTCCTAGCTCGGAGGCGAAGACCTTTTTCGGACACCATAGTTGTCCGCTGTGCAAGATCGTGCTGCAATCCACGCAACTGTTTATTGTTGATTTCGTGGAGAACGAGAAAAGCGTTCAAGTACATCTCAACGGCAAGAATTACACAAAGACGTGCTGGAACGGAAGACACCACGCTCGTCCAGCTAACTTGGGAAAGGAGAGAATGCACTACAGTAAAGTATTCGTCTGCCAGTCCGATGAACTGTCCAACAGTTGCTCCGCTTTCCGGACATCCCGCTTCCTGCGACCAGTACTCGTTCATGCTATGCTGGTTCACAACGGCCTGGTCAACCGTCGCAAGAAGCGTAGATACAGGACAGAAGGAACAGAACTCAGATATGCCTCTAGCCCCAATGAACTGTGGTGCGCAGACTATAAAGGCGAATTCATGCTGGCGGACAGGCGATACTGCTATCCGCTCACCATTACTGACTATAAGAGCCGTTATCTGTTTGTCGTAGAAGCGCTGGAGACAACAAAAGAGTTCTACGCCTTCTCTGTTTTTGAGCGTATTTTCGAGGAGTTCGGCCTACCAAAGGCAATCCGTACCGGTAACGGCGTCCCCTTTGCAAGTCCGAATGCCTTTTTCAGGCTGTCGAAACTCAGCGTCTGGTGGCTACGGCTCGGCATTGAGATCGAGCGGATCAAGCCCGGCCACCCGGAACAGAATGGCAGGCATGAACGTATGCATCTGACCTTCAAGAAAGAAACCTGCAAACCAGCAGGCGCACACTTCCTGCAGCAACAAGCGAAGTTTGATGACTTCATTGATTGCTACAACAACGACAGGCCACATCAGGCAATGAATATGCGATATCCAGGCGAAGTCTGTGAACCCTCAAAACGGACATACTGCGGCTTGTCTGAACAAGAGTACCCGTTCCACGACAAGTCCAAGATGGTCACAACATCCGGCCGAATATGTTATAGAAAGAAGAAGGTAAATCTCTGTGTCGTCTTTGCCGGACAGAAAGTCGGCATCAAAGAGGTCAGCAACGGTATCTTTATGGTCAGCTTTATGAAATATGATCTAGGGTACTATGATGAAGAGACATGCAGATTGAAACCCGCAGCAAACCCTTTCGCTGCAAAACTGTTGCCCATGTCTCCAGTATAATATGTAACCTGTGTGTCCAATATGGACCCCCGAAGAAATGGTGCCCAGGGGCGGATTCGAACCACCGACACGCGGATTTTCAGTCCGCGTGGACTATATTTCTATGGATAGCTTTATTGCACTCTATGCTTTGTATCGAGTGCTACTCATTTTTAACTACACTCTCTGCACCGACTACTGAGGTAGTAAACTTTTGGGTTATCGGTTTTCTCAATTTTCCGATTAGATTTGGGTCGAAACGGCTTGTGCGCAAAATCAAGTTCNTTCAGTCTCAACAGATTTAACCTAAGTAAATCATTCTAGAATGAAATCAGGGAACTCCATCTGCCCTTACTTAAGGAGCGTTTCTCTGAGAGGGGTCTTTCTGGAAGGCTTCTGTCTTGTTGACATCTCCCCCAGAGCGCTGGTGACGCGCCGCTTCTCCCCACCATTCAAGTTGTGAAATCGCCCGACCTACATAGCCATCCCACCGTTCTCCCTCATTAATCCAGAGACCATTCTCGTCGAGAACCTCTTGAGCTTTGGGGATATGTACCATCGCTGAAACCGGCAAGCATCCAATTTCGGAGAGGAAGGTTCGCATATTAACCGCAGCACTAACACCTTCTTGTTGTTCGCCGGTTTTGAAATAGTTGGGGTTTAATTGGATTGCCCGAGTTGTCAAAAGGTCCGTATGTGATTTATTCTTCAGGAATACCCATTTCGCGAAAATAGGCAGCCATACTTTCAAGAGATTTTGGAGAAAAAACCAATGCATCTTTGAACCGTTTAATCGTCATGGCTGGATATGCTTTCAGCATAAGATTCTTCGCGGCCTCAGCGTCTTCGCGGCGGCCCGCCGCCAATAAAGCCGGTGCAAGATTACGGTAGATCCAAAACGCATTCGGTCGTTCCATTAGAGCTCGCTCGAAGAGATCGGCAGACTCACTATAGTCGCCGGATATCTGATGTGCGCTCGCGATACCGACAAAATTATTGAAATTCATTGGATCAAGTGGACTGAGGCGTATTGCGTGCTCGAAATGCTGAAAGGCGGCTTCGGGGCGGTCAGCATATACTTCGAGCCAGCCCAATCTGCTAAGAGCCCATGCTGAATTAGGATCAAGCGTAATTGCGCGCTCCAGCAAGATACGTGCGGTCCCGTGGTTACGGGCAAACGTATGGACAACACCCAGTACTGAAAGGATTAATGGATCATCGGTCGAGAAAGCAGCTGCCTTCTCTGCTAGTTGAAGTGCACGGGTCTTTGCGCTTTCGATATCATCCGTCCAGTTGTAAACTGAATGTTGAGCCCAACACCAACCTGACAGCGCCAGCGCAAGAGGATAGTCCGGGTCAATGGCAAGCGATTGTTCGAGCAATTTCAGCGCAATGGCGGAATCTTCTTGATCTTGCATCCAGACGTGGCGGATCGCACGCATGGCATAATCATAAGCTCCCATATCATGGGGTCGCTTGCGCGTTGCACGGTCAATTTCTGCTTTTTGGATCGACGGTTGTAATGCGCCAGCAACTTGCTCGGTTATCCGGTCCTGAAGGTCAAAAAGCTCGCTGTCTACACCATCATATTTTTCGGCCCAAAGATGGGCGCCTGTTGTGGACTCGATAAGCTGAACGGTGATCCGCAGTTTACCGCCAGCCCTTTGAACCGACCCTTCAAGCAAATAGCCAACACCCAATTCGCGACCAATATCGATGACGTTCATTTGGCGGCCTTTATATGCAAAAGCTGAATTGCGAGCGATGACAAAGAATGACCGTATCCGGGACAAGGCAGCAGTCAAACTTTCGACCACACCATCGGCAAAATACTCTTGGTCCGGATCGCTGGACATGTTGTCAAAAGGGAGCACGGCAATGGATGGTTTGTCGGGTAACGATAGCCGCTGTGGAGCATCTGATGTTCTTGTGTCAGGCCAGCGAAATACACGTACCTTGCGGTCGATGTTCTTCAAAACCCGTTCGCCTGCGTCTACAAAATCCGCGTTCACTTTGCCGTTTACGTGCTCAAAAGCGGTAGCACTGAGCGCCAAGCCGCCGGGAGTACACACTTCTTGGATGCGGGCTGCGACATTCACGCCGTCACCGTAAATATCTTTGCCTTCCAGAATAACGTCACCCAAATTGATCCCAATGCGCATGGTGATGATATGTTCAAAGGTAATTCCATCGTTAAAACTGGTCATTGCCTGTTGAATGGCAATTCCGGCTGAGACGGCATCGACGACGCTGGAAAAGATGATAATTGCACCATCGCCCAACAATTTCACAATGCGGCCTTGATGGCGAGACACTTGCGGCGAGACTACAGTTTTCTGCAAGCACTTTAGGGCTTCTAACGTGCCCTCTTCGTTCAAGCCCATCAGCCGGGAAAAGCCGACGACATCGACAGACATAATCGCTGCGAGTTGTCTTTGAGTGCGATGGGCTGCCATCTGACAGAGCTCCTGTTCACCGAGATGCAATTTCTTGCGTTGTCAATAATGTGGATATTTAGATCCACGCAACACAACTTTCTTTTGTTGCAGATTTGCATCTTGAAATGCTGTTGTATCATAAATTGCAAATATTCACATTCTCCATTTACCGTATATCCACAATCTACCGTTTTTTATCTGATTGTTGATACTCTATGACGAGGAACCGTGGGGCCGGATTCGCGAGGGAAATATCGAGCGAAATCTAGCTGGTGTTTCGCCATCGAGGGAATTTAGGGTTGAGGGCAAGTATGAAGGCGTTCATCGCGATCGCCAGATTAAGATTGCGGTGCAGCTTTTTGAAGTAATGGGGGTTGAGCAGCGTGACGCGGAACGCCGCATGGAGCCGGGGGGTCGGCGCGGCCTTTAATAATCAGGGAATCAAGTAATCTCCGGTGGTGAGTGAGCATGCCGGGTTTCCGGAGAGCCATGTCATTCAAGCTGCCATTGCCATGGGGTGTCCGGACGACAGTTTTCCTGTAAACACCTTAGTTTCAACCCGACGATCGGTGGAGGAGGTTGCCACCATTAACGGTTTTGATGAATAAGCGCGACTGACGACTAAAGCTTTATCTTAGGAGCAATCCATTGCTCGTCTTATATCAGGCTATGGCGCACCTTGGCGGAGACCCATTCACTGACCAATACTGTCGCGAGGATAACAATGAAGATAGTTGTTACCTGTCCCCAGGCTAGGACATTGATGGAAGCCTGGAGTTTAAGGCCGAGCCCACCTGCTCCGACGAGTCCAAGGACAGTGGATTCCCGGATGTTGATATCCCATCGGAATAGGGTGATCCCGGCAAAGGCAGGGGTAATTTGCGGCGTGATACCATAATCAAGACGCTGCATTGCGGAGGCGCCTGTCGCGTTGATAGCCTCGATCTGTGTTTCGTCTATTTCTTCAATCGCTTCATAGAGTAGCTTGGCGATAAAGCCGATGGAACGGAGTGCAATCGCAATAATTCCGGCAAACACGCCGGGGCCAATTATCGCCACCAGTAACAGACCCCAGATGAGTGCGTTGATCGATCGTGACGCCACTATGATGAACAAGGCGACAGGCCGGACGAATTTTGTGCTGGGTGTTGTATTGCGGGCGGCTAGGAAGGCGACCGGCACCGCCATGATAACCGCGAGAAGTGTTCCCAATGTCGCGATATTGATGGTGTCCCAAAGTGGCCACCAGAGCTCGTCCATATAGCTCCATTTCGGAGGGAACATGCGCGAACCAATATCTGCGGCCTGTCGTGGGGCATCATAGACGAAGAACCAAATGGTACCTTCGGTCATCACTTGCCAGCAAAAAATGAACAGTGCAACGAGCAGTAACCAACCCACCCACATGACGATTCTTGCTTTCGGTGTGCGATGTGTCCAGACGGCTGCACCATTTTCTGATTTCGTTATCGGCATATTATTGTGCCCATTTTCGTACATAGCCCGATGAGTATTCCGCGACCATGACGATTAGGATTATGACAATGAGAATTGCTCCCGCAGTATCGTATTCATATCGGTCGATGGCGGTGTTGAGTGTTGCGCCGATGCCGCCCGCGCCGACAATTCCGATCACAGCGGATTCCCGGAAATTGATGTCCAGACGATATAAGGATAGGCCGATCAGGCGCGGCATAACCTGCGGCTGGATTGCGTAATTGACGATTTGCCACCATCCGCCCCCCGTTGAACGGATTGCCTCTGTTTGGGATTCGTCAATATCTTCGATATCCTCCGCCAGTAGTTTGGAGAGGAAGCCGATAGTTGCGAAGCTTAGGGTTAGAAAACCCGCGAATGGGCCGAAACCGAACATCGCGACGAACAAAATTGCGATAATGATTTCCTGAAAGCTGCGGGAAAGTGCAATAACCCCGCGGCAAATTGCATATACAGGCGCCGGGGCGATGTTTCGCGCCGCGCCGATGCCAATGGGTATCGAGATGAGGATTCCCACAACTGTTGACGTTACGGTCATCGTCAGGCTTTCCTGCATACCGATCACGATGTCTCCCCAGCGCGAGGCGAAGTCGGGCACCAGAAAACCTTCGACAAAGCGCCAGCCGCGGTCAAGCCCTTCCCAAACGCGTGCCCAATTCACCGGCACAGAGAAAGCGGCCAGTAATAGATAGGCCAGAGCGCCGATATACAGGCCCCAGCGAGTAACGGGGCTTTTGATGAAGGGCTGCTTGCGCCATACATACGTCGTTGTGGTAGATATCTGATCAGTCGTCATACAAGTTCAGCCGTTGGATCATTTCGGGCAGGGTGGGGATGTGTGTCTTCAGGTTCATCCTGATCGCCGTGCATTGTTGTCCAGTCCTCTTCCCCATAAATACGGGTCAGAACATCCTCGGTTAGATCGGACGGTGGCCCATCAAAAACAACCTCGCCTTCTTGCAAGCCGACAATACGATCGACAAAAGCCTGCGCCAGCGGCACATCATGAATATTTATTATCGCCGGCAGATTGCGTTCTCGACAGATTTCGGTAATCAAGCGCATTATCTGCCGTGATGTCTTCGGATCGAGGCTGGCCGTAGGTTCATCGATCAATAGCAATTCGGGGTCCTGTTCGAGGGCTCGGGCAATGCCAACACGTTGGCGTTGTCCACCAGAGAGAGCATCCGCGCGTTTATCTGCATGATCGGTCAGTCCAACACGTTCCAGCAAGGAAAAAGCCTTGTCTACATCGGATTGAGGAAAGCGGCGCGTGAAACTTTGCCAAAAGGAGACATAGCCCAAACGGCCCGAGAGGACATTTTCCATCACGCTCAGACGTTCCACAAGCGCATACTCCTGAAAAATCATGCCGATACGGCGACGAGCACGCTTCAGGTCGCCTCGACCGAGCTTCGTGACATTCAGTTCATTTAGGAAAACATCGCCATCATTCGGTTCGACCAGGCGATTGATGCATCGAATAAGAGTTGATTTTCCTGCGCCGGACGGGCCGATCAGCCCGACAACTTCGCCATCGGGCACAGAAAACGAGACGCCTTTTAGCGCCTCGTCTCCCGTCCGATAACGCTTCCGCAAATTATCTACGCGGAGCATATACTACCTCATACTTGTTACACTTGGAGTGCCACTACTGGCAGTCATAAGAAACGCCGTTAGCGTCGTCGATCTTGCGAATGACGTCCCAGTGTTCCTTAAAGGTGATTGGGATGAATTTCGCTTCACCGGACTTGGAAAACTCTTCCTTGAGGGCGGAGCCTTCCCAGTTATAGCTGAAGAATGCCGACTTGATTTTTTCCTGCAGTTCTGGCTTGAGGTTGTAGACCAAACCGTAACCGGTTGTCGGGAACGTCTGGGATTTATAGATCGTCTTGACTTGATCAGCTTTGATCACGTCGCGCTGGATCATACGACTCAACACGGAGTTAGCAATTGCTGCGGCTGGGTAGTCTTTATTAGCGACGCCAAGGATAGAATTATCATGTTTGCCTGAGAAAGCGGCTTCGAAGTCTTCGCCCGCTTTCATGTTGAACTCGCTCGCGAGAAGGGCAGACGGTGCCTTGAAACCGGAATTTGACGTTTCGGACGTAAAGGCCAGTTCCTTGCCTTTGATATCTTCCACCTTTTCAATTCCGGAGCCTGGGTAGGTGATGATTTCCATCTCATAGCCAAAGCTGTCATCTTCACGAGCCATCATGGCGAAGGATTTAAAGCCTGCGCAGGCAACAGCGATCGGGTTAGATCCGGTGTTGAAGCCGGCAACATGCAACCGGCCTGCACGCATGGCTTCCAACTGGGCAGCATTTGACTGAACCGGGAAGAATTGTACCTTTTTGCCTGTAACTTCTTCCATATGCTTCAGGAAGCCGTCCCAAACCTTGGCGTAAACCGCAGGGTCTTCAACAGGAGTATAGGCAAAAATAAGCGTGTCAGGGTCGACTTGCTGCGCCGGATCTGTCGGTGTATCTGCAGTCAGGTTTCCATCATTGTCAGTAAAACGGGAATCAAGTGTGAACGCTGCCTGCGCACCAGTAGACGCTGTAACCGTCAGGGCAGCAACGGCAAGAATTTTGCCGAGCCATTTCAGAGCCATCTATTTCCTCCATATTATCAATAACTTAATTGCAAATACTGTTTGGCGGTTTCCAAATTACATTGCTGGAGGACTTTATGAGTTACTGGTGAGAAAATCTCGTGAATGTTTTGTTACATAAAATAGCTTTTCCTTCAGGGAACACTGCGCTTTACCTCCCCCATAAAGCACGACAAGTGACTCAAGTTCACGTGAGGGCTTTGTCAGAGGAAAGTTGGTAGGCAGTGAAAAGAAGTGAAGTGCTGCCGGTTAAGCGGCCAGTTGGCGCCACTCGACAAGAGCCAATTTGCGTTTGAGTTCGAAGTCTTTGCGGTTGATGAGGTGGCGTTCTTGATTAAAATGGTTTTGGATTGATGAATGAATTGAGACGAATTTCTGTAGTGATTTTGTGCTTCGAAATTTGATCATCGCTCGTTCTCGACGGCGGAATGGTTGATGAGAATTCTCAGCTCGATTGTTTAGCCAACGCCCAGTGTCTTGACGAGCCTCGTTGCCAATTATCTTCATTGCAGCGCAGTAGGAGCGGAGTTTATCCGTTACGATCGGTCTTGGACGGCCATATCGCTTCATGGCTTTCTTCAAGAACTTCAGCGCGGCCTTGCGATCTCGTTTCTTAGTGACATAGGCCTCCAGAACTTCTCCTTCTTGGTCGACGGCACGCCACAGATAGTGTATTTCACCAATTGATCCGGACGAATACTTCGTCCAGATGCCATTTCCATTGTAGTATTTTTCGCGTTGAAGCTGATCTAGTCTTTCTAATTTCTGCAGCAAATATAGGACCGAACCTGTTCCACCAAGCGCGTATCGTTTCATAACTCACATCAATTCCCCGCTCATGCAGGAGATCTTCAACCTGACGCAGTGACAATGGATATCGGACATACATCATCACCGCTAGACGAATGATATCAGGTGAAGTCTTGAAATAACGAAATGGATTTTTCATGACATGATCGTAAATTCCACATCATGCTAGCTCAAGCACTTTCCTCTGACAAAGCCCACGAGAGTTCTCTTCAAGTATTTCATCTATAAAATCTTGCACGTCAGCAGCGGTGGAATTTTTGAGCACTAGACCCCCGATTTTAGGACCAGTGCTGTATAGACATTATGAATACCAGAAAAATGGTGCCCAGGGGCGGATTCGAACCACCGACACGCGGATTTTCAGTCCGCTGCTCTACCAACTGAGCTACCTGGGCATATCGCGTTTGACGCGTCGCCATATAGGCGAGGAAGCAGGTTTATAAAAGAAATAATCGGGGCTGTCCAGAGTTCTTGATCTAAAAATTCAGAAAAGACTCTGGAAGGTCTTTTACACTCTTACTTCTGTTCTAAGCATATGGAAATGAGCCGCTATTCCCCGTCCTCGTCATTGGCAGGGATAGTTTCTTCTCCGGGAATTACATAGGCCTCATTAAACCACTTGCCAAGGTCCACTTGTTTACAGCGGGCCGAGCAAAAGGGCCGAAATTTTACCTCTGCCTTTTTACCACATTGGGGGCAGGGTTTTGTTGGGGTTTGGACGTTCTTCATTGTTTCTAGCCTATTCTGTACTCGAAATCCGCAAGCTGGGCGTTTGTTGAGACGGCGATCCGTCGCGCGAGTTCCTTTTCAATGAGAGTGTGATGCTTTCGAAGTGTTAAGGCAAGCTCGACGCCGGCCTCGACATTCAATGTGGCAGAGTGCGAGAATCTTGCTTGGTTCTGGAGGGCGCGAATAAGCCCTGCGAGGGTGGCAATATCATTTTGAAGGTGTCCGTCTCCATCACAGGCGGCACAGGGTTTGTTCATAATCTCCTGTAAAGCCGGGCGATCGCGCTTACGGGTTATTTGCATTAACCCCAGCTCCGTCATGCCGATCAGCCGGGTTGGTCGTGGATCCTGGTCCAGGTTCTTCCGTAAAGTATCGGTGAGACGGCCAACTTCCCCCTTACCATTCATCTGGATAAAATCGATGATGATGATGCCGCTAAGATTACGAAGTCGTATCTGGCGACAGATTTCATGTGCCGCTTCAATATTGGTCGTGAGGGCGGCAGACTGCAGGCCTGCTGCGCGGGTATTCCCGGCTGAATTTACATCAATAATGATGGCAGCCTCTGTGGGTTCGATCGTGATATTTCCGCCAGATGGAAGGGAAACATATTTTTGCAGGGCGGTATCCAGCTCGGCCTCAACCTCCATAACCTCAAAAAGAGGAGCTTGCTTGTCCCATAAAGTGATCTTTGGTTGAACGCCAGGAGCATGGCGCAAGACATATTCTTTTGTCGCGATGAGCGTGGCGGTGTTATTGACAATCACATCCGTGTTTGTCGTGAAAAGATTTTTCAGGATACTGGTCAGCGGGGTTTTAGGGCGCCCAATCGGACCTGGTTTTTTCGCCGCGGCTTGCGCGGCTTGAATTTCAGCCCATTCGTTTTGTAAGGCCTGGACTTCTCGGGAAAGGTCCTCATCGGTCACATTTTGAGCAGAGGTGCGGACTGTAATTCCGCTCGTTTGGCAGCTCGGGGAAAGTAGCTTTTCAAGCCGGTTGCGATTGTCTTTAGCCTTGATACTTTTTGATACCGTGAGGCCTTTTGCAAGGGGACGGTAAATAAGGTTTGGTCCGGAGAGTGCCACACGACATCCAAGCTGAAGACCTTTATCGCCTTTTTTATCCTTGATGACCTGAACAAGCAGCTTCTCTCCCTCATGCACAGCGGAGCTTATATTTATCGCATCAGTTGGTATATCATCAAGCTGCAAGAAACCATCATCTGGAGACCCCAGGTCGACGAAAGCGAGGTTCATATCCGGCAGGATTTTCGCAATACGGCCATGGTAAAAATCACCTATACGGGAGATGTTTTCAGGTCGTTCGATCTGTAACTCAACAATCTGGTTGTTTTGTTTTAACGCCGCGCGAGTTTCAAACAGGCCATCCTCTATTAGAAGCGTCTCGTTCATCAACCTCTTTCCGCACCAAGCGGATATCCCTTGCCTTTCAGCATATTGGCAACTTCGAACAGAGGGAGGCCGACAACATTACTGTAAGAGCCCTGTATTTGCCGGATAAGCGCCGCGGCGCGCCCCTGAATGGCATAGCCGCCTGCCTTGCCGTGCCATTCGCCGGATGAGATGTAGGCGCGGATTTCAGATATATCCAGCGGCTTAAAAATAACCGCAGTGGAAGCAACGCGAGAAACTGCTTCTCCGGCGGGGGTAATCAGGGTAACGCCCGTATACACGTGATGGCGCCGTCCAGACAACAACTTAAGATATGCGTACGCGTCGTCTTCCGTTTCCGCTTTACCCAGCGCCCGACGACCAACGGCGACAACAGTGTCAGCGGAAAGTAGAAACACATTTTTATGCCGTCTAGCGACTGCTTCAGCTTTTTCTTTTGCAAGACGCTGGGCCAGATCGCGGGGCCGCTCTTGTACATTTGCGGTTTCATCTATATCCGCCGGGTCCACGGCATCGGGGAAAACGTCAATCTGCTTGAGCAGTGAAAGACGCCGGGGCGAAGCGGAGGCTAGAATAAGAGAAAGGGGTTGACGTAAAGGCGGGTTTATTTCGTTATCCCGTTCTGCTGCCGTCCCGGCAGACCTCGGGAGGTTTGTTCGATCACCCATAAGCAATACCTTACTTGTAGCGGAAGGTAATGCGGCCTTTTGTCAGGTCATAAGGGGTCATTTCGACGGTGACTTTGTCGCCCGCCAATACACGAATGCGATGCTTCCGCATCTTGCCCGCAGTATGGGCCAATACTTCGTGATCATTTTCAAGAACGACGCGGAACATTGCGTTAGGCAATAACTCCGTAACAGTTCCTTCAAATTCCAATAGTTCTTCTTTCGCCATAAAATCCTATTCCAATTGTTTCGGAAGCTGCAAAATAGAGGGCACTGTAACTAAAATGCAAGCTTTTCCTTTAAATTGGCGACAAGAATATAGAATAGACAGGCCTATAAGGGCGAAACAGCAACAGAATAGGCCAGAGCTTCTTATACTCTCGGTGCCGGCGCTGTTCTAAACCTCGCCTTAATCTTCTCATAAAGGTCATCTCGTACATGCCGGAAGGCATTTAGGCGCATTTCTCGATTCCCTTCTGTGAGGGACGGATCGATAATATTCCAGAACTCCGTTTCGCAGGCAGTGGTGCGTGTCATCGCTTCCGCTTTTTTATGGGCTTCACGCGACAGCGAGATGATCATATCGAAGGAGCTAACTTCTAAATCATCGAAATTTTTGGCGACATGGTTGGAGGCATCCAGACCAATTTCATCCAGAACCTCAATTGCGAAGCCATCGACATTTTTCGCGCGAACCCCGATGCTGTCCACATAGACAGCATGCCCGTACAGGCTCTTCATGATGTTTTCCGCCATTACAGAACGAATACTGTTATGGGTGCAGGCAAAAAGGACGCTGCCTGGCAGGACATCGCTGTAGGGAAGGGCGCTCATTTAATTTTATGGCCCGCAATACTGGCGTGCATAGGAAAAATGTTGGCGGTTTTCATCGCTAACCCTTTATGTGAAGGATACACATCAGGGTAAACAGTCGCCGTGCAGTATCAAAATCGGTTTCTGCTTTTTCCTTTAGCCTCTCTTTCAATAGTTCAGAGCCTTCATTGTGAAGGCCGCGCCGACCCATATCGATTGCCTCAATCTTTGAGGGTGATGCCGTTTTGATAGCGTCAAAATAGCTCTCACAAACATGGAAATAATCTTTAATTATGCGGCGGAAGGATATTACGGGCAGTGGAATGCGAACGAGTTCGGCCGCATCATCTTCTGTTCGGATATCAAAAATTAATCGGTTATCTTCAATGCTCAGGTGTAAGGAATAGGGGCCTTGGTTCTCATAACCAATCACAACAAAGCTGTTCTGGTCGAGAATATCGAAAATGGCAACCTTTCGTTCATGCTCAATATCCGCGTTGCGGCGGACAACTGTTTTTTCGTCGAGCGCAATTTTAGCGATATGCTGTGTGTCGGGCATGGCGTTGCGGCTCCTTTACACAGTTTCCTAGTTTAACCGAATTGAGACGGAAAGGGCGTGGGCGTCTAATCCCTCCGATTCCGCAAGCGCCACGGCGGCCGGCCCAATCCTGTGGAGACTATCTGCATCCAATTTCATCAACGATGTACGCTTTACGAAATCTAATGTCGATAGCCCCGAGGAAAACCGTGCTGTCCGCGAGGTCGGGAGAACATGGTTTGGCCCAGCTACATAATCACCGATGGCTTCAGGACTATAGCGGCCGAGAAAAATAGCCCCCGCGTGATGGATGCTAGCCGCGAGGCTTTCCGGATTATCGACACAGAGTTCCAGATGTTCCGGTGCGATTTGATCAACCAGGGAAGGAGCATCTTCAAGATCCTTCACAATGATCACGGCTCCATAATCCTGCCAGCTCGCTCGTGCGATCTCCGCGCGGTTGAGATTTTCAAGATGGCTTTCAATGGCGGCTTCAACGGCTTTGGCAAAATCCTCATCATCTGTAATAAGGATACTTTGCGCGACCGGGTCATGTTCCGCCTGGCTTAAAAGATCGGCGGCAATCCAGGCTGGGTCATTCTGCCCATCGGCAACCACCAGAATTTCAGAAGGACCCGCGATCATATCAATACCAACTGTGCCGAAGACCTGCTTCTTGGCGCTGGCGACATAGGCATTCCCTGGTCCAACAATTTTATCAACTGGGGCAATTGTTTCAGTGCCATAAGCAAGCGCGCCAACAGCCTGCGCGCCGCCAATACGATAGATTTCGTTAACGCCGCATAGATCGGCTGCGGCCAATACCATCGGATTGATTATGCCGTCCGGCATGGGGACGACCATGACGAGGCGTTTAGCACCGGCGACTTTCGCGGGGATAGCGTTCATCAGGACAGAGGAAGGATAGGTCGCCCTGCCACCTGGCACATAAAGGCCAACGTTCTCAATTGCCGTCCAGCGATACCCAAGGGAAACGCCCGCTGTATCCTTGTACATCTGATCTTCAGGCAGTTGCCGGCGATGATAATCCTCAATGCGGGCAGCAGCGACTTTCAGGGCTTCGAGTGTCGTCGCGTCACAAGAGGTAACCGCATTCTTAATTTCTGCTGCTGTCACGCGTAGTTTAGTGGTATCGCTGAGGACCAGCCGATCAAATTTTCGAGTATAGTCAAGGAGTGCAGCATCGCCGCGTTTGCGAACATCAGTAAGGATGTCGGCAGCAACCATATCGACATTTCTGTCTTCATCCCGCTTTTGATTAAGCAGGGCTTTGAACGCTTCCTCAAACCCCGCACTTTTCGAATTTAGTTTAAGCGGCATTGACGACCTCTCTAAACTTTTCTATCCAGCCATTCAATTCGACAGACCGTGTTTTAAGGGCCGCCCGATTAACAACGAGACGGGAGCTTATATCGAGAATTCTCTCGACCTCAACAAGTCCGTTGGCTTCCAGCGTTGCGCCTGTCGAGACAAGATCAACGATGCGTCGGCAGAGCCCGAGGCCCGGCGCGAGCTCCATGGCGCCGGAGAGTTTGATACATTCTGCCTGAATGCCCGCCTCGGCGAAGAATTTATGGGTCAGATTCGGGTATTTTGTTGCGATACGAATATGGCTCCAGCGGCTGGGATCCCGGTCCTCTTCCAGTTCTTTTGGTTGAGCGACGGCGATATGGCAGTGCCCGATATCCAGGTCGACGGGCGCATAAATCTCTGGATAGTCGAACTCCAGCAAGACATCATTGCCGGCAACGCCAAGCTGAGCGGCGCCAAAGGCGACGAATGTTGCTACATCGAAGGAACGGACACGGATAATCGAAATATTGGGATGGTTTGTCCGGAACTGCAACAGGCGGCTTGCCGGATCGTCGAACGCCGGTTCAGGCTCAATACCGGCCGCTCGGATCAATGGCATCACTTCTTTCAGTATCCGGCCCTTAGGCAGGGCAATAACCAACTCTTCACTCGATGGCACGCGATCGCTCCATTCTCTTTCAGTTTTCCTATTCCGCCGAAGGGGCGTCATCATGCCCGGGCTTTAGCTCGGTGGTCCAAGGCTCGCCCGTATCGGTCAGGGTTACATTAATGCATTCTGTCGCAAGAGAAAGAGTACCCCCGCCCGCAAAATTAAGTCTTATTTCCGCTTGCGCATCTTCACCGACATGTGTCGAAAGACTGAGAAGTTCAAGTACTTCCTTTGGATTAGCCTGCGTAATACCGGCGGATTTGATGCTCATCACATCGCCGAAAAATATTCCTGTGCGAATACGGAACCAATTTTTATCACTCTTCGAGGGGCCTGTTGCATCTTCCCATTTAAAGCGGGAGCCCATAACCGTAAAAGCCCGCATTGATTTGAGATAGCTCATCTCTCCAGGGCTTGTGATCATCCCTTCCAATGCTGCAGAGAGGATCTCCATATCCTCAGCTTCAGCAGCAATAAGTTTCAGGGCCTTGGGCATTTCTTCGTCCTGTTGTTGCTTTTTAATCAACTCGCATGAATACGCTCAATTTCTGCACCACAAGCAGCCAGTTTCTCCTCCAGCCGCTCATAGCCCCGGTCAAGATGGTATACACGATTGATAACGGTTTCTCCTTCTGCTGCCAAGCCCGCAAGCACTAATGAGACGGATGCGCGCAGATCGGTTGCCATAACCGGCGCTCCGACGAGATGATCCGCCCCTCGGATAAGGGCGGAATGTCCGTGAACCGTTATATTGGCACCGAGGCGCGCCAGTTCCGGTACATGCATGAAGCGATTCTCGAAAATGGTCTCCGTGATCATGGCGGCACCATCGGCAATTGTCATCAGTGCCATGAACTGCGCCTGCATATCCGTGGGATAGCCGGGATAGGGCAGAGTCATGATGTCAACGCCACGAACAGTTTCAGCTTTACGGGAAATGATAAACCCGTTCTCTGTTTCCTCAACTTCTGCACCGGCTTCAGTCAGGGCGTCCAGCACGGATCGGATCAAGTCAGCCTGCGTATTGGTAAGTTCAATCTTTCCGCCTGTAATGACAGCCGCAATAGCATAGGTACCGGTTTCGATTCTGTCGGGCATCACCCGGTAATTCGTGCCATGGAGTTTATCGACCCCATGTATGACCAGCTTCTCGGTGCCTTCGCCTTCTATTTCTGCACCCATCTGACAGAGGAGCCTGACAAGATCGGTAATTTCTGGCTCTTTCGCAGCGTTTTCGAGGATCGTTGTCCCTTTTGCAAGGGTAGCAGCCATCAGCAAATTCTCGGTTGCACCAACGGAGACAGTCTCGAAGCGTATTTCTGCTCCTTTCAAACCGTCTGGTGCCTCTGCTTCCATGTAACCACCGACGATAGAAATTTTTGCGCCCATCTGTTCAAGCCCATCGACATGCAGGTTCATTGGCCGCGTGCCGATGGCGCAGCCGCCGGGTAGCGAGACCCGGGCTTTGCCAATACGGGCTAAAAGCGGCCCCATGACCAGGGCACCAGCGCGCATTTTACGCACGATATCATAAGGCGCTTCCGTGCTGGTAATCGATTTCGCGGTGATCGCCAACGATCGTCCGTCGCTTCCGCCACCGTTGGTACTTTCCCCGTTCATTACCGCAGTTGCACCGTGCTGACAGAGCAATGTGGTCAGGGTCGAGATGTCCGCCACATGGGGCAGGTTGGAAAGGGTAAGGGTATCCTCCGTCAACAGGCTTGCAACCATCAGCGGCAAGGCCGCATTCTTAGCGCCGCTGATTTCAATCTTACCCTGAAGCGGTTTGCCGCCTCTGATGCGTATGCTATCCATATTAAATTACTCTTTTATCTTTCTAACCGCTTACGGCGGGTCAAGTTCCAATTCGCAATGACTCGACCATGAAAATTTGTCGAAAGAGCGGCTATTATCTCATTTTTCACAATAATGAAAAGAATTTGGCAGGTGATTATTCTTCTAAAAGTTGATATTCGAGCGTTTCAATAGGAGATCTGAGGCGCGAGACTATAGTTTTGGAAGTGTAACGCCTTCTTGCCTCATGTATTTTCCTGCGCGATCTTTATAGGAGACTTCACAAGGCTCGTTGCCTTTAAGGAAAAGGAACTGGCAGGCCCCTTCGTTCGCATAAATTTTGGCAGGCAAAGGCGTTGTATTTGAAAACTCGAGAGTGACATGTCCCTCCCATTCAGGCTCCAGCGGTGTCACATTAACAATAATTCCACAGCGGGCGTAAGTAGATTTGCCCAGACAAATTACCAGGACATCACGTGGGATTCGAAAATATTCGACAGTTCGCGCAAGAACAAAAGAATTTGGCGGAATAACACAAACGTCTGTCTTCCTGTCAACAAAACTTGAGCTGGAGAAGGCCTTTGGATCTACGGTTGCCGAATCGATATTGGTGAATATCTTGAATTCATCAGAAACCCGCGCGTCATAGCCATATGAAGAAAGACCATAGGAAATGGTTCCTTCACGTTTCTGGCTTTCCACAAAAGGTTCAATCATTCCTGTTTCCAGGGTCTTTGATCTGATCCATTTATCGGACAGAATGGACATACAAATTTTCTCCGCTAAAACAGCCTAACTCGACCGGCATACTATAGATTGTGGCACCGCGGGCCAAGATTAAATGCTCGAATGTTAATCGGTTAGCCGGTCACGGTTCTTGATCGCGTCTGGTGCGGTCGCGCCGCGATTACGCTGCAAATCTTTGCGTTTGCGTAAATTGTTCCTCAAAGCTGAGGCAAGCCGCTCGTTTTTCTCTGCTTGCTGTTGTTCCTTGAGGCTTTTGTTATCCGCTTTTTTATCGGTCATTTCGCTATGTCATTTGCACCAGATTCTATCAATCTTAAGTCAATAAACCGTATTTCCCTTTAACGCAAATCATCAAAAAAGGGAGCCAATAGGCTCCCCAGTTGTATTTTGATTTTGTTATTATTTAGTTTAGCTGATGGCGTCGCCATCTTTTCGGGAAATGCCAATCACAGTTGACCGCGGTACCGTTGTGCCGCCTTCGGGATAGTGGCTATTCCCTTTTTCGCCGGGATGCTGGATGGCGACGAAGACGGTCTTCCGGTCAGCGCTCCAGGCAAAGCCTGTTACTTCGCATTCTTTCGGCCCTACCATGAAGCGCTTGATGTCTCCGGTTTCTGGATCAGCGAGAAGCATCTGGTTATTTCCCATGCCGGCAAAATCCTTCTTGTTGGAATAGTTGCCATCTGTCTGAATCCAGAGAAGTCCGCTTGCATCGAAAGCCAACCCATCCGGGGAGTTGAACATATTTTCTGCAGTTATATTCTTTGATCCGGCATAGGCATCGCCATGCACGGCTGGATTTCCCGCGACAACAAAGAGATCCCACTCGAAGCTGTCGGCCGTATGATCTGCGTTCGCTGGTGTCCAGCGAACGATCTGCCCATATTGGTTTTCTGCGCGTGGGTTCGGGCCGCCAACAGGAGCTTCATCCCCGCCCGCATTCGGCTTCTTGCCGCGATTCTTGTTGTTGGTCAGTGCGACAAAGGCTTCGGTTTTGTTTGGATTAACCGCGACCCATTCCGGCCTGTCCATGGTTGTGGCGCCGACCTTTGAGGCAGCCTGCCGTGTCAGGATGCTGATTTCCGCCCGGGTCATGCCAGTCGTCTCTGGCGTCATGGGCAGCCATTTGCCGGTCATGTCGTCATCGAATTTCGCGACATAAAGCGTGCCGTCATCAAGAAGGCTGCTGTTGTCGCCTCCTTCGATGAATTTTGCAGCAGAAATAAATTTATAGAGGAACTCACCACGTTCATCATCGCCGAGGTAAACGACAACCTGGCCATTATCTGCAACAACCAGTTCCGCATTTTCATGCTTGAAGCGGCCAAGGGCCGTGCGCTTTTTGAGAGCCGATTTCGGGTTGGACGGATCAAATTCGACAACATAGCCAAAGCGGTTTGGTTCCGTCGGATTTTTGCTGATATCAAAACGATCATCGACGGTGGCCCAGGCATACCCCCAGTCTTTATTGCCGACGCCATACCGCTTTAAGTCGGCGGACGGCTGGTAATTTTCATCGCTGGAGGAGAAGTACCCATTGAAGTTTTCCTCACAGGTAAGATAAGTCCCCCAAGGTGTCCGGCCGTTGCCGCAGTTGTTCCAGGTACCAAGAGCGAGTACACCTTCAGGGTCAGCGGCTGTCTTCATCATCGCATGACCGCGGGCGGGTCCGGAAATTTCAATTGGCGTATTGGCGGTGATCCGGCGGTTGTACGGACTGTCGACAACAATGGCCCATTTACCGTCATGCAAGGCAATTTCGGTGACCGTCATGCCATGCCCTGCCATGCCCTTATTTACATCATCTGCCGTCTCTGGCTTCCTGCTTTCACGGTTGCCGTAAATAATGGACTGGTTAACATACTCGTTATTTGAGACGAGAATGTTCTTATCGCCATCCTGAAACAGGGCCATACCGTCGTTATTATCCCCGACGGAAAGCTCCTGACTGGCGGCAGTTCCGCGTGTCGTCTGATCGAAGGGAATGCTGTTTGACCAGAGCGGCTCGCCCCAGGTGCTGACGATATGCCAGTCAAACTCCTTCGGCACAGTGATTGTATCAAGATCGTTCGCGGCGACCTGCTCAAATTTAAGACGGCTGCTGCTTTCAGCTCGCGCCATAATGGGGGAGAGGCCTGTTGTACCCATGACGAAGGCTGTGGCACCAAAGGCAACGCCTTTACCGAGTAAGCTGCGCCGGGAAAGGACGGTTTGAGAAATTTTCTCAAAATCCGTTGCTTCCTTTTTGGGCGAACGGATTTCATCGAATTCATCAAAGGATATATCATCGGTAATTGGTGCGGACATTTCTGGCTCCTGGAAGATTAAGTTTCTGTCTGTATCCGGCGGTCCGGCGTACAAGCTGCATTACGTTACCGAAGGCAGATTTCAGTTTTGTGTCAGTAGTCCGCCATAGAGATTAATTTTGGAGTTGGGCATTCTTCCCTTTTTTGGGAGGCTTTTTTGACTCTGCGGATGAAACTCTTTGACATGGTTTGAAATCCCTATATATTCCGCCGCGCGTCGACCCATTTTGCCGCCGTAGCTCAGGGGTAGAGCACTCCCTTGGTAAGGGAGAGGCCGACAGTTCAAATCTGTCCGGCGGCACCATTCGCCCAGAATCCGGTCGCTATAATTTCCCTCATCGTAAATTTTTTTTAAGATTATCGTATGTATTTGTTATGATAACATTTACTGCAACCTGGGTGGAGGTGCCCGCAAGAAGAGCCGCGTTCGCGTGTTAAGAGATTTTTATGGCGTCTAAAGAGAAGTTTCTATTCCTAGAGCCCTTACGAGGCATTTTTGCGCTTGTAGTTGTTTTCGTTCATGGTGACGTTGTCGGACACACGTCTTTCTTGTTGGGAGGCATGTTCTTTGAAAACAGCAGGATGCTAATTGACCTGTTTTTTCAATTGAGCGGATTCGTAATTGCCTACAACTATGCTGACCGCATCCATAGTTTTTCCTCTGCCGCCGTATTTCAGTTCAACAGGTTACTGAGAGTTTACCCACTCCATATCGTAACATTTTTAGTTTTTGCGGTCGGATTTCCGTTGATTAAGTTTATCAAGGACTTATTCGTCGGGAATACAGAAGGTCAGTCGGCGTTTTCTAAGTTTGATTTTTCTGGCGTTTGGACCGAGCTTTTTTCATTCAATGAAGAAGCAAAAGTATGTCTGAGCCATAGTTTTACCAGCTTTGATGCATCTGAATTTATCAACAATATACTTCTAACTAACGGTATTCTCGACAAATGCCTTAGCTATAACTATCCTAGCTGGTCAGTGTCTATCGAGTTTTATAGCTATGCCACTTTTGCACTGGTGTTCTTCCTTTTTGCGTCCAAGTCGTTGAGAATTATTACGAGCATAGTGCTGGTTATTGCGTCGGGGATAACGCTGTATATTACAAATAGCGTTTATCCGGAAACCCAAACTGCAATATTCAGATGCATGTATTCCTACTACTTGGGTGTTTTGCTTTTTTATGTTTACAGTAATTTCAAAATAAAAGTGGCGCCGATATATGTTTATTTAAGTTTTATCTTAATGTTTACATGTTGGTATTATGGAAATTTTGTTTCGAGCTTACTGACGCCGTTTACATATTCCTTTATTTTTCTATCGTTATTATGGTCGGGCGACTCGATAATAAAGAGGATTTTGAGCGCACCAAAACTGGTATTTCTCGGCACTGTAAGTTATGGAATATATATGATCCATGCGGCCGTATATTATGCCATTGCGCTCGTAATGGAAAAAATATTCATGTACAAAATGGTCGAAGATCCAGAAACAGGTAATCCATTTTTGCTGGTGGACCCAATGTTAGGTACCGCGTTGTTGCTATTAGGCATGTTTCTTACAGTTTTCCTGGCGCATTTAAGTTACCGGTATCTGGAAATGCCGTTCAACAATATGAGAATACGAATGCCAGCCAAGGTCCCGGAGAAACGCGCTGTAAGTGCGTATGTGCAAGGATTTACGAAACGGCGCTAGGGGTGTCATCGAGGGTTTAGGGGGGCGTGTTATTTTCTTGCTCTCCCCCCGATGGTTTAAGTAGATTGAGGAAAATCATTCCTTTCATGAAAGACGCTAAACCCTCGTGCGTAAATTTCTCATTTTACTTATCCTCCTCGGGTTGGGTCTGACCGGCTGGGTTGGGTATGACTACTCCACCAGCGGGGAGGAGTTCGCCCGGTTTGAACTGACAGGTGAGGCGGGAAGTACGGATCTCATTAGTCTTGAGCCCTCCTTGAATTCGATGCGGGCGCTGTTGAGTGTAACGTATGAAATCGAGCTTTTGGCTGGCAGTGCGACCGCATTCGATTATTCCATAATGTTGACCGGACCGGGCGGCCTTACTGCGTTCACAGCAGAGGGGCAGCAACGGGATAAACGTGAAGACAACACCCCGGAATATGCGACAAAAAATTTGGAACAGGTTCTTAAAACATTTGCGGTTCCCGCGCCCGGCGATTATGTGTTGGATTGGCGGATTATACCGGATAAGGCCAAGGTTATTAGCGGGGCGATTTCCCTGCGACGAAATGTAGAGCCCCTGAGAATTCCCTATCTGATTGCTGGTGTTGTATGTTTTGGCCTTGGCGTTCTTCTCCTGATAAGGGAACGAAGAAAGACCATTTAGTTATTGAGGTGTGAGGCGACGAATGGCTGAAGAAAAACCTGACTACCGATTGTTGACGGGCGAAGATACGCATGACTTCTGTGTTCGGGTGAGCAAGGCCCTCGCGGAAGGATATATACTGTACGGCTCTCCCTCTGCGACGTTTGATCCCAATAAGAACCAGATGCTTGTCGCGCAGGCCGTGGTTAGGCCGGACGTCTTGCGAGGCACCTGAAATGTTGATTGAGCCGGGAGCGCTGGGTTTATTTATTCTTTCCGGGCTGGCGCTTAATCTGACGCCTGGACCAGACATGCTCTTCACGACTGCGAGCGGCCTCAAGCAAGGACCTCGCGCCGGTGTGGTGGCAGCGCTGGGTATTTCCGCTGGCTCCTTGGTTCATGTACTGCTGGCGATCATTGGTGTCACGGCAATTTTCAAGACATCCGAGCTTGCGTTCGATGTCCTGCGTTTTGCGGGCGCGGCTTATCTCTTGTGGATTGGAATCCGCAGCTTTTCGGCGCGCGGTGGAGATCTCAGCCGGCCACATGTGAAGACGGCTGATATGATCATTGTTTTTCGTCGCGGCATGCTTACTAATATAATTAATCCCAAAGTCGCGCTCTTTTTTATCGCCTTCTTGCCGCAGTTTGTGTCCATCGACGCAGGTTCTATCGCTCTGCAAATTCTGATTTTGGGTCTCCTGTTCAATTTAACGGGTTTGCTCTGTAATGGCGGTGTTGGCCTCTTTTCCGGCGGCGCGGGGCGGCTTCTGCTGCAACGGCCGGGAACAGCCAAATGGGTCTCGCGGATATCGGGAACAATATTTATCGGGCTAGCGATACGTCTTGCGTTGACCGAGCGGGCATAAATACGTCAATCGGATATTTAAGCCCCGGAACGGTTTGTTGTGGGAACCGCTGCCAGTTATTCGGGAGGTGATCAGCAATCGCGGATGATATCAACAGGCTTGCATTGAGCGTCTTGGCCAGGTCCTGCTATCGGCTGGCCATTGTGAGAGTGGGTTGGCAAGCGTGCTGGAGCCGCTTAGGTCGCAAATACAGATAACAGCCTTAATGATATCGCCATCACCGCGCTGTTTCTTCCCTTCTATGAGTTGCAGGGTGGCAGCTGGGCCGAGATAAGCGCCGAAGACATCTTGCTAAGTTTGTTCGCGTTTAAAAGTTCTTGCGTTGGCATGGGAAAGCGAAACAAGCCGTTTTAGGACCCTACTTTCAAGGCAATGAAAATCCTTTTCCTATTTTATTTTAAAAGGATATACCGCGAAAAATATAAGTGAATGCACCGGTTTAGGTGCCGTAAACAGCAATATTGCGTTAGGCCGGAACATCCGGGTTAAGGCTATAGGTGCCGACGTAAGATCCGCTTGCAAGAATATGACCTTCCATTGCTGAGAGCGCCTCTGGACCGCCAAAAATACCCGACAGGCCGAGACTTTCCACATCCAGCGCATAAACCGTGAAATGATAGTGATGAATGATACTGTCATTCCAGGGCGGGCACGGGCCGTCATATCCGCCATAGTTCCCCGCCATATCTGGATCGTCTGCGAACCAGTCAGTATAGTTATTGATACCGGTGACGCCATAGGAGCGCTTGCCGGGTGCTTTGCCTTTGGCTGTTATCCCGTCGCTGATTTCTCCTTCTGCGAGGTTAGTATACTCCATAGGTATATCAACCTGAACCCAGTGATAAAAATCAACACGTGGGAGATCTGCCGGAACTGTCTTTCCTTCCTGATTGACGTCTTCACCGGAGGAGGGGACATCCGGATCATGACAGATGATTGCGAAGGACTTGGTCCCTTCAGGAACATCGGACCAGGTGATCGCCGGGCTTTTGTTATCGCTAAGTGCGACATGTCCTTCTGCGGCAGGCACACCGAAGGCGAATTTACCCGGGATAGTCCCGCCATTTTCCCAACCATCGATTTTTACTTTTAATGCTGCCGTCATGATATGTCGTTCCTCATTTTATTGTGCTATGGGCGCCTGATTTTAACAAAGCCACCAACGGAGGTAAATGGTTTAGGGGCGGAAGGAAAAGCTCACGGGTCCCTTAAGACATTCGAGTTGGGGTTGAATCCAGTCGACCCACTGACAGAGCGCAGGGCGGGTCTCCCTTGGATCAATAATGTCATGTACGCTGAAGCTTTCTGCGCGCGGGAAGGGGGATTGTTGCGCTGCGAGCTGTTCTTCGAGTTCAGCTCTCAGTTTTTCCGGATTCTCCGCCTCTGCCAGTTGTCGGCGATAGGCAACAGCTACTCCGCCTTCGACGGGAAGGGGTCCCATCTCTGCGCTAGGCCAGGCGAGAACATAGCCATTCTCGCTGAAATGTGCCGCCGCGGCGACGCCAAAAGCTTTCTTTACAATTACTGTTGCCCAGGGAACCACAGACATGACAGCTGCAGCAACTGCTGAGGTGCCGAACTTGATGGTGCCGTCCTTTTCAGAATCCGGGCCGATCATAAAACCTGGCTCGTCCGTGAAATTGACGATCGGAATATGGAAAGTGTCGCAAAGTTCGATAAACCGGCGGACCTTTTGCGCGGCATCCGCCCCCATGGCGCCAGCATAATAAAGGCTATCGTTAGCTATTACGCCGACAGATTGTCCGTTAAGGCGGGCAAAGCCGGTAAGTAGGCCGCGGCCGTAATTCTTGCCCATCTCAAAGAAGCTGTCCCGGTCAACGACCATCTGGATCAGGTTTCGTATTTTAAAGGGAAGGCGCCGGTTCTTCGGGACAATGCTGAGCAACTCTTCTTCCACCCTGTCCACAGGATCATTTGATTTTTGCCGTGCCGCCAATTCCCAGACATTGTTGGGAAGGAAGCTTAGGAAGCGCCGGATTTGCGAAAATGCATCCGCTTCATCCGTTGCGATATTGGCGGCAACGGCATTTCGGCTATGGATCTGCGCGCCACCGAGTTCTTCTTTGGTAATCTTGATATTTAACGCGCGTTCAACCAATGCCGGACCGGCAATCAAAAGCTGGGCTGTGTCACGTGTCATTACTGAAAAATGCGAGGCGGCGAAACGCGCTGCGGGGAAACCGGCCACGGGCCCTAAAGCGGCGGAGGCGACCGGGACTTCGCCAAGCAGTTTAGCAATTGAGAGGAATCTTGGTTTTTCGTAGGCGGGACTACCGACTGTACCGCCGCCTTTGCCTTTGGCAACACTGCCACCGCCGCCTTCCAGCATCCTGACAAGCGGTACCTTGTACTGGGAGGCTAGTTCTTCTGCAAAGACACTCTTGCGAAGACCGGCAGCGTTGGGAGAGCCACCCTTCAGCGTAAAATCCTCACCGCCGATTGCCACACGTCTGCCGTCAATTGTCCCTAGGCCGGTAATATAGTTGGCAGGAGAGAAATCCGTGATATTGCCATTTTGGTCCCGTTCTGCCGAACCCGCTATCCGTCCTTGTTCCTGAAAGCTTTCGTTATCCAGAATGCCGCTAATCCGCTCCCTGATGGTAAGGCGACCTTTCGCATGCTGGGATTTGATGGCCTCTTCCCCTCCTTGGGCCTTCGCCGCAATGCGCATTCTTTTTATTTCTTCGGCTTCTTTTTCCCAACTCATATCTTCCGTACCCCGCGTAGGTTTAACCTTTTGCGGAGTATAGACGCTGTGAGTTCATCGAGATAGGGTTCAAGAACGCCAAAGTTCAGCTGAGTGGGTGTTACCGCGCAAATGACGGATTTTTGACCTTACCGGACTAAAGAAACCTGTTGTTTCCACTACAACTATTTGGCTGCGGCTTTGCAGATGTCCATTCGTGAGATGTCAGCGAGGCTGGCCTAGAGGGATAATTTCGTCCCCAGCTGGGGCTGCGTGGAATTTGGTTGCGAGGCTTTTTTCGGATCTTTAGGTTTCATGCCGTCCATGATCTGCTTGTTCACCGCGATAAGCGGAGCAACTGAAGCTTCACCTTTCATGGCCTGTAGACTATAGCGACCAACCCAGAATGCAATGGAGAGAAGCCGACCCTTTAAGTCGTCGGGGAGAGCATTCTCCTCTGACAGAAGATCCATTTGCATGGTAAGCCACAGCCGTCGGTTATTGGCAACCGCCCGGATTCTTTCCATGGCATCATCTTTACTGTCAGCTTCTTCCATAGCACGAGTGAATATAGCGAACGCCCGGTATTCTGTTTGACGGGGCCCTTCGGAATTCTGACTGGCTTTTTGGTAAGCTGCTACAGACATATCTTCTTCTCATATACTTTCGATAGTAAAATCTACTATTTACGAAAATCCTTACGATACTCTTACTAATTACTGAAAAAGTTGAAGAATTGACTGAGGGCGTGAGTTGGCGATCGAAAGTGACTGGATGCCAAGCTGTTCCTTGGTCTGTAGCGCTTGCAGCTCTGCACTGGCTTCAGCAAGGTTGGCATCAACCAGGATACCAAGGCCTTCTTTAAGCTTATCCGTTAAAAGTTGGGTAAATTCTGCCTGACTGTCGAGGCGATTCGCTGCGGTACCTAATGTGGTAATCACATCGCCGATGATAACTTCAGCGGCGTCAACTGCGGCGAGAGCGGTCGCCGGGTTCGTCAGGTCAAGCCCGACCAGGCCCAAAGTGGCCAAACGCAGGTCTTGTGCGGCAATAGTTTGTGTAACACCACCGAGGCCTGTCAAAACGTCTAGGTCGGCACTTACACCGTCAATCAGGTTGACGCCGTTAAAAACACTTGAACCGACAACAGCCGTAATCTGAGCAAGGAGGGCATCGACTTCCTCCTGCAGCACGGTAACATCAAGACCATCGTTAAAAGCTTGAGTCACTTTCTGGTTGATATCGATAACAATATTAGAAATCTGCAGCGCGCCTGCATTTGCCATGCTAACCGTTGCCTGTCCGAAAGTCAGGCCTTCTTCAATGGCGTCCATGGCCGAGATGTCGCCGCGCATCGCCTGTGCGATTGTAAAGGATGCCGGGTTGTCTTTAGGTTCGGCAACTTTCAAACCTGTTTCGACCTGGCGCTGTGTGTGGCTTAGCGCTGACTGTGTCAGGGACAATGTTCGAAGCGCTGCCATCGCCGTCGCGTTGGTATTAATAGAAAAAGAAGTCATTATATCTCTCCTGTAGTTTCCTGCGTCACCAAAAACGCAAATTCACTCAGCACTACAGAAGCAAGGGTCGTGCCAACTTAAAAACCCGCAGAAAACTGCGGGTTTCGGGTGGTGTTGTTGCAATTTTTACTAGGAAAGGATGGTGCTCATCTTGCCAGGAATAGGCATAAATTTCTTAGATGAGAAAGATCTGCCCTACTTGGATAGGTAAGGCTGGTATTCATATGTCGACAAGTTTAGACAAACAGATCTATCTGGATCGGCGTCGGACCGACATATTCGTTACTTGTTGAGATCGGATTAAATAGAGCTAACATTGGATTAGCAGTGGGATCCGAATTGTTGATTTCCGTATAGACCAGAAACCGTTGAATGATTTTCTCGACCTTCTCCGGGTCCTGCAGATCTTCAACATTGAATTGCTTCTCGAGACGATCTTTCTGCTGAGAATACTCTAGACTTTGAAAGCTCTCTGGCAATCCCAGGCTGACCCGTACGACATGCATTAACGTCGAATCTGCCATGACCTGTGGTAGCGTTTCGATGTCGCTAGCCAAGCGTTGAAAATAGAGAGCTTCTCGAACGCCATCTGCATTCTCGCCCTCGAATTTCTCGAACTCGTTGGTTTTGTACCCCGTGAGTATGGCATCGACATTGGATTGTTTCTGAAAGAAGTCAGGATCGCTATTCAAGCCATAGAGGGCGCTTGCCAGTTTTGACCAGCGCGGCTCAGCCAGCTTGTTGACTAAACTATCTTCATCAGCGGGATTCTCGGTCAGTATCTTCTTGACCATCGCCGTTTTGCCGACTTCACCTTCTAGCTGAAATGCAGAAAGAACCATGGTCAGAACGGTGCGATTTTGCATCAAGTCATCAACAGATTTGATGTCGCCAATCTGTTCCTGGAATTTCGCCATGTCGCGCGTTGTAGTAGGCTGCGCCTCGAACGCTTTCATATGCGAATCTTTTAAGCTATTGGCGAGCTTGTACCAAAGAAGCGAACTATCTGCAGATACTTGCATGGCAACACCTGATGGTTCATGAATTAAATTAGTTCATTCTAACAGATAGAATGTGAACAGGAGGTTAACGAAAAAGGCGACCCGAAAGGGCCGCCTTTTCTTAGTTCAGATCACTATTACTGAAACAATGCCAGAATTGTCCGCGGCGCAGAATTCGCAATGCTTAGTGACTGGATGTTGAGCTGTTCTTTAGTCTGAAGCGCTGTCAGTTCAGCGGAAACTTCAGCCATATCAGCATCGACAAGAACGCCAAGGCCTTCCTTCATGGTGTCAACCAGAAGCTGGGTAAATTCGCTCTGGTCATCAAGGCGGCTGGAGAAAGTACCGATACTGGTCAATGCTCCACCAATAGTACCAATTGCTGCATCAATGGTGGCCAGATGTGTATCGAGGTTTGCAGTATCCGTTGCATCAATCGTATTCAGGGCAAGACCTGTAGTTGACGTCACGTCTATGTTGGTAAACGTAACGTTGTCTGTCGCCCCAAGACCTGTTGCAACGGTAAGCGTTGTTGCAGTCGCGGTCAGAAGGTTCACACCGTTGAAAGCAGACGTGCTGGTAATTGCATCAATCTGAGCAAGAATTTCAGTAACCTGACCCTGGATGACAGCGCCGTCGAGGCCTTCATTCTTAGCCTGAGTAAACAGACCTTTCAGCGTGGTCAACTGTTCGGATATGGCCGTTGCACCAGCCATAGCCATGCCGATTGTTGCCTGACCGAAAGAGATACCTTCATCAATGGCGTTCAGAGCGCCGATATCAGCACGCATGCCCTGGGCAATAACGAAAGTTGCGGGAGCATCTTTAGCGCTGCTGACGCGCAAGCCGGATTCGAGCTGAGATTGAACTTTGCCGAGAGAGTTCTGCGTCATGTTGAGAGTACGCAGAGCAGCCATGGAAGAAGAGTTTGTGTTGATAGAAGCCATAATTTAATTCCTCTTTCTAGAGTTGTCGCATCTGCGACGTATCAGCTCTTTTTGAGCCCCGGTCTACTTCGAAACCGTGAAACGACTATCTCTCTGAAACCCTAACAAAAGATTAATGCATATTTCTTTAGCTGCATTTAGCTTGGTGAATGTTTCTAAAGATGTTGGATATGACGTCGGAAAGCCCGGAAAACTGATATTTTCCGCAACTTGGGAAGGATCGATTATTCTAGAAAAAGTAAGGAATGTTTTTGGCTGCGCGCCTAATTTTATCCGGTTGAAGCGCATAAAAGGACTGAATCAGTGCCCCGATCAGTGTGATATAGCCGGGTTATTTAGTAGATTCTTCCGCCGCTGATTCAATGGCTTTAAAATATTTTTGAAGCAGTTTGAGGGCTGAATAATAGTTTTTCTCGCCAACAAGGCCCACTACTTCAAAAACCAGGTTCCGT
This sequence comes from Sneathiella litorea, assembly GCF_009882915.1. Lineage (GTDB taxonomy): Bacteria > Pseudomonadota > Alphaproteobacteria > Sneathiellales > Sneathiellaceae > Sneathiella > Sneathiella litorea. The sequence goes on along the minus strand of NZ_WTUW01000002.1, from coordinate 1,236,126 downwards.
TCCTCATTATCTGCGGTAGAGAGAAAGGCTATCTGTGCCGAGTCCTGAAAGCTTTTGTGATGCGTGTCGTGACTGCCAGGCTCGATATACATCAGCTGTACGAAGAGATAAACATTCTCCAGCGGTGTTTTGACATCGTCTGGAAGAAGAATGTCTCTTTCACGCATGATAGATGCGTCATTTTCCAGCGAAAAATGCATGGCTTTGTTGCCGGTGTTTGTCAGAACAGCGCCATTGACAACAATTTTCTCGCCGACGGGAATACGAAACTTTAAGGACATGGAACTCGTCTCCAGATAGGGACCACACCGACTACTATAACAATAGTCACAAATTGTGCAAAATAGGATTGTATTCTTATACAGGATTATTTGATTTTCGGGCGTTTTAACGTGAAGAGTAATTAATTTCTGGTCATGAGCTGGCGGTAAACTATATGATCACTCATGTTGGAACGCCCTGAACAGAGCGTTGTACGACTTATTTAAGGATTTTAAATGCCAAAGAATATCGGCTCACTGATTATAAAATTAGTTGTCTTCTCTTTTATTGTCGGTTGGGGACTAACCTTGTTTGATATTACACCGCTTGATCTGTTGAAGGATCTGACGGGAACTATCGGGCAGATTTACTCAACGGCGCTTAATACTGTGCGCTGGGCGGCGGATTATATCCTGCTGGGAGCGGTTATTGTCATTCCTATCTGGGCGATTGTTTTCGGCCTAAACTATCTTCAGCGGAAAAGTCGGCGGAGTATGTCTTCCTCTTCTAAAAAGCAGGACTAGATCGTAAGTCGCTACCCGCTTGCGCAATCAATGCAAAGCGGTGTGCTTGGGTCTAGGGCAAGGCGTTTTTCTGAGATTTCTTCGCCGCAGGTGACGCAATATCCATAGTCACCTTCTTCAACGCGAACCAGGGCTGCGTCAATCCGTTGTAGTTCGTTCTTCCGTCGTCGCTCTGTCTCTTGCGCCATTGCCTGACCTTGCAGCGCATCCATACGGGAAAGCCGACCTAATCGGGTCTGGTCCAGTTCCACAGGGCGGCTATCATCGGCATTTAATTTCATTACAGCGAGTAACTTTTCCCGGCGAGCCAGCAGGCTTTCTTTCGGACTTTTCTCTGTCATGAATACAAGCTACGTCATTATCCAGCCGCATGCAAAGAAAAGGCCGGTCAGTATAGACCAGCCTTTGCCTTTAAAATTACTGGAACCGGTTTTAAGCCTCCCAGGTGTGGCCTTGGCGCAAAAGTGCATCCAGAGATGGCGTCCCCTCGGCTTCTGCAGCCTCGATCTTTTGCGTTATTCCAGCTTCATATGTTGCCGCCGGATTACAGTAAATGACGCCAAAGGCGACCGGCAGGTCGTGGCCGTCCATATCAGCGATCAATGTCGCGAGCGACCGGTTAGTTTCGTCATGAACGAGGATATCTTTCTCCGTAATCCCGTTTTCGCCGATGGTGACAGCCTCCAACGTCAAGGATTGAGTGTTCAACCGGATACCTTTATTCATTTCAGCGCCAAATAACATCGGCTTGCCATGTTCTACATGAAGTTGCTTTTCAGCGGCGACATTCCGGGCCAGGACATTATCAAAAACTGCGTCATTATAAACAATACAGTTTTGTAGAATCTCGACCAAAGACGTTCCCTTATGAGCATGGGCACGTTTCAGTATTTCAGGAAGTGTCTTTTGCGTGTCATAGGCGCGAGCTGCAAATCTTGCGCCAGCACCAAGCGTAAATACGAGCGGCTTTAACGGCGTATCGACTGATCCGTCCGGGGAGGAGGGGGTGCGCAGGCCAACTTCCGATGTCGGGGAGTATTGTCCCTTCGTCAGGCCATAAATTTCATTGTTGCAAAGTAGGATCTGCAAATCGACATTTCTGCGCAATACATGCAGCATGTGATTTCCGCCAATGCTGAAACCGTCACCATCACCGGTAATCATCCAGACGTCCAGCTCCGGATTAGCAATTTTAATGCCTGTTGCAAATGCAGGTGCCCGGCCATGGATCGTGTGAAACCCATAGGTAGACATGTAATAGGGAAACCGCGATGAACAGCCGATACCAGAGACAAAAACGTAGTTTTCTTTCAGCGTTTCTAGATCGGGCAGTGTTCTTTGAACTGCTTTCAGGATCGCATAGTCGCCACAACCGGGGCACCAGCGTACCTCCTGGTCAGACGCAAAATCTGCGGGTTTCAATTTATCTTTTGTAACGGCAACATTCATCTCAATTCTCCAACGCCGCATCGATTGCACGCTCAATTTCAGAAATTTTGAATGGCTGGCCGGTTACCTTGGTCAAAGGTTGCGCGGCAATCAGATATTGATCGCGCAGTACTGTTTTGAGTTGTCCGTCATTCATTTCCGGTACGATAACCTTATCAAATCCGCGAAGCAGGTCGCCTAAGTTTCGCGGTAGGGGCCAAATGTGGCGTAAATGTATATGCGAGACTTCCTTGCCTTCCGATAACTTGTTGTCGACAGCGCGGCTAATCGGGCCATATGTCGATCCCCATCCGACAATTGCTAATTTACCGCTCGACGCTCCATTTTCAACAGTTTGCTCGGGAATATCATTCGCGATATTAAGTATCTTGTCCCGTCGCAGATCGGTCATTTTCTGATGATTGGCGGGTTCGTAAGATATATTACCCGAACCATCTTCTTTCTCAATCCCGCCAATGCGATGCTCAAGCCCGGGCGTTCCTGGAACGGCCCAATGCCGCGCCAGCGTCTCGGGGTTGCGTTTAAACGGCTCAAAGCCCTCCGCATTCGTTTCAAACGTTACCGGGAATGGCTCCCGATCTTCAATACTCGGGATCAGCCAGGGTTCCGCCGCATTGCCAATATAACCGTCTGTTAGCAGCATAACGGGCGTCATGTACTTGGTGGCAAGACGGCAGGCTTCGATCGCGACTTCAAAACAGTCCGATGGGCCATGTGTAGCCAAAACCACAAGTGGTGCGTCGCCATTGCGACCATATACGGCCTGATAAAGATCAGACTGCTCGGTTTTCGTCGGGAGGCCGGTCGATGGGCCGGCCCGCTGCGAATTCAATATAATCAGTGGCAGTTCCGTTGAAATGGCAAGGCCAATGGCTTCACCTTTCAGGGCGATGCCCGGGCCAGAAGAAGACGTAATGCCAAGCGAACCAGCATAGGAGGCACCAATTGCAGAACAGATCGCGGCGATTTCATCTTCGGCCTGAAAGGTTTTGACGCCGAATTGTTTCATCTTCGCAAGTGAATGCAGCACGGGAGATGCAGGGGTAATAGGGTAAGACCCAAAAAATATTTTCAGATTTGCCAGCTCCGCCCCAGCAACCAATCCCCAGGCAAGAGCTTCGCCGCCAGTGACGGTACGATAGAGACCGTGAGGCATCGTTGCGGGAGGGATTGCATAAAGTTGCGTTAGTCCTGCAACCTCTGAAGCTTCACCATAAATGTGGCCCGCATTCAACGCGGCGATATTCGCATCCGCAATGTCCGGGCGCTTAGCGAATTTACGCTTGAGCCAGTCTATTGTGTCACTGCGATCACGACCATAAATCCAGTAAGCCAGGCCAAGAACCCAGAAGTTTTTACAGCGTAAGCCTTCTTTCTGGGAAAGACCGAACTCCTTGACCGCCTCAAGCACGAGTTTCGTGATATTGATATCCAGAACTGTATAAGCTTCCAGAGAGTGATCATCGAGCGGATTATTGATATACCCAGCCTTCTTCAGATTGCGGTCCGTAAATGTGCCACTATCAACAATGATCATCCCGCCAGGCTTTAGGCGGGCGATGTTGACCATTAGAGCCGCTGGGTTCAGGGCGACAAGGACATCGGGGTCATCGCCTGCCGTTTCAATCCGTCGTGAGCCGAAATTGATCTGAAAAGCAGAGACACCGAAGGTCGTTCCGATTGGGGCACGAATTTCAGCTGGGAAATCAGGAAAGGTAGCAAGATCGTTACCAGCCAGTGCTGTTGTATCAGTAAACCGGCTGCCGGTGATTTGAATGCCATCACCTGAGTCACCCGCGAACCGAATAACGACAGAAGATATTTCTTTCCTCGGAACTGGGTCCGTCTTGATTTTTAGTTCGTTCAACTTTCTTACCCGCGTTGTGCAAAAGAGGGGGAGAGTATCGTTCTGAATCCCGCCAATGCCTTTAGTTTAGCCATACTTCGGCCCAGCAATCAACGGCCTATATTATCATTTTATATAATAACAACAATTGCTAGACGCTAATTTGCCACTACCATGCCTTCAACAATATGAAAGGGAAGATCCCTGTCATACTGACATTAGATATAGGGAATTTTGTGGGGAGTGCAACATTATTTTCTTGTTTGTTTTGTAAAATAATTTAACCACATAAATAATATGTGAAATAGTTTTTCGTTTTACTCATGTTAGACCCTCTTTCATAACTCTTACAAAAAAGGCACCAATTTGAGAAGGTGTCTGACCGCCAGGGCGATACCAGCTGCTCGACCAGTTCAGTGATCCCAGCAAGCTTAGACGCAGCAACCCTTTGTCAATATCGTCAGGCAGCGGTAGATCCTCGATCAAATCCATGAACAGCTTATCATAACTGTCTCTTATTTCGATCAGGCGGCTTCGAAGGGTCGGGGCTGTCCGGGATATATCGGCGCAAAGCAGGATTGAAAAATTATTGCCACCGAACAACGTGTTCATATGGGCAATTGCAGCCTGAGTTAATCGCTCCCATGGTTCGTCGACTCCCTCAATTGCCTCCAGGACCGCTGTGCTGATAAGCCGCTTCCCTTCTTCATAGGTTGCGATGATCAGGTCATCCTTGGACGAGAAATGATAATACATGGAGCCCGCCAGCATCCCGGCTTCACGGGCGATATCCCGCATTGACGTCGCGTCATAGCCCCGCTGATTAAACAGGTGCGCCGCTGCCGCCATTAACTCTTGCCGTCGATTATCGCTCCGGTGAAGACCTTCCTCACGTGTTCGTGTATTTTCAGCCACGTACTGGTCCTAACAAACAGTTGTTACAATTGCTGTTATGCCCGCTTCGACGATTAGCGGCAACTTTATTTTTCCAGTAGTTTTTGAAGGTGATTGATCACTTCCTCCGTCTGATCGCTGGCGCCGCGCAGGATATTGAGAGCCTGGTCCGAAAAGTTGAGGTCCGTTGTGAGTGCGGCGAGTGTCGCGGCTTGAAGAACGGGTTTAAATATTTGTTCGAGTAAAGCAGCTGGATAGAGGCCTTTTTCTTCGCGTCCGAGATTTTCGAGATGGATATTTTTAAGTACTGCAGTCGTTCTTTCTCCGGTCAGGTCCTCGGCCTGAACGATGACAACCGCATTCGTTATATAAAGCTCATTTATGATGAACTTTTTGGCGCGGTTTGGGCGGTTGCTTGGGAGTGGGCCGTTCATTTCGACAGCCATTGCCTCTGTTATATGGGCCCGGATTGCCCTCAGATTGTCGCCGGTATCTGTAATCTCGTAGGTAACTTCCGGCGCTTCTATTTCTATGCGTTTAATGATGACGGTATCGCTATTGATTGTCTTAGGATCGATTTGTATTTTGACGCGGGATGCCAGAAAAGCCGGTTGCGCGTCATATGGTTTCGGGCTTTCTACTCTCAGCCCGAGTAATTCTGCGTCACCTGATGTTGGAGAAAATTCTGTCTCAGTTACGGAAACTTTTGTTCCCGTAATTGCCGACCCATAATCTTCAACGGTTGTGGTAATGACTGATCCAATCGAGAGATACACGGTGATGATCGCCGCGCAAAAAAGTATGACTATCCCGATCATTGCGATTGTCAGGCCACGTCTCATATGTCTCACCGTTTCTGGTAAATGGATAATTGGGCGGCACAATACGCTGAGGCGCGGAGCATCGCAAGCGCTACAGGCTTTTATCGAACTTTCCAATACGGCAATAAAAAAAGCGCCCGCCCAGATAACTGAGCGGGCGCCTTATCGTGTTAGACAGGCTACCTAAATAGCCGTTGTCGCTTTTGCGCGCTTATCAATAAAGTAAGCCATAGCTGCCCCAGAGCCAGCGGTGACCAACGCAAAGAGCGCTAATTCCAGATTGCTAAACGGAATCAGATCGCTCCCGCCTGGTGTCGCCAGTGCCAGACCTCCGATAAGGATAAGGCCTCTGATTGGCCAGCCCAGTACGGCATGGCGGTGCAGATTACCAATCCATACAAGATACCCTTGCAAAGAGCTTGCGATCAGGACGACGCCTGCCACAGCTGAGACAAACAATATTGCCGTCTGGCTCAACTCTCCGCGGAAAATAAAGGCCGGATCGAGAACGAAGAAGAAGGGCACAAAATAAATGATTGAACCCAACCGCATTGCCTCGAAACCTGTGCGCATAGGGTTAGCCCCAGCAATAGACGCAGCCGCAAAGGCTCCCAGTGCAACAGGCGGCGTAATGAATGACACCATACCCCAATAGAGGATGAACAGATGCACCGACAGCGGATCCAGGCCGCCCTGCACAAGAGCAGGAGCAAGGACAATGGCAAGGAAGATGTAAGCGGCAGTCACAGTCATACCGATGCCCATGATGAAGCTCGTAACCGCGCCCATGAACAGAAGAACGAGAATGTCGCCGCCAGCCATAAAGATCAAATCATTGACCAATGTGCCCGCCATACCCGTAATGGATAAGGCGCCAACAATCAGTCCAACACCGACCAGAATGGCGGCAATCTCTGCGAGCAGTTTGCCGGTAGCAAGGACAAATTCCCAGAACTCATTCATTCCCCACCGGTTTGATGAGAAAATCTGGTTGATGACAAGTAGCAATGCCGTTGCATAGAAAGGCGCAAGTACTTCCTGCTGCAAGTAAACAAGCATGACAATAAGCAGAATAAATACGGCTACGAAATGCCACCCTTGACGGAAGGTCTCTCCCAGTTTTGGAAGTTGATCCCGTGGCAGACCTGGCATGTTGTGCCGGGCAGCATAGGCATCAATCTGTATGAACAGTGCCAGATAGTAAAGGACCGATGGAATGATGGCCGCGACGGCAATTGTGATGTATGGGATGTTCAGGAACACGGCCATAATAAAGGCAGTTGAACCCATGATCGGTGGCATTAGAACACCGCCCGTTGACGCACAGGCTTCAACACCTGCGGCGTAAGAGGGACGGAAGCCTGTTTTCCGCATCGCCGGGATTGTCATGACACCGGTGGTGATAACGTTCGAAATCACACTACCGCTCATCGAACCCATAAGGCCGGAAGAGAAAATAGCAACCTTTGCCGGTCCGCCACGCACATGTCCAAGCGCCGCAAATGCCAGATCAATGAAGAATTTACCACCGCCGGTCTGGGTGAGAGCAACACCAAAAACCAGAAATCCGATAACGAGGTTCGCGAGCGCCCGCAAGGGGATGCCAAGCATACTCTCTGCACTCAGCGTGTGGTATGCGACGGTATCTGAGAGGGAACTGCTTAACCCCGAAATTGGACCAGGCATAATATCGGCATAAAGCGGATAGAGCGAAATCAGGGTAACGATGACAACCAATGCTGTACCACCGGCGCGGCGAGTTGCCTCGAGGATTAACAACCAAAGGAAAAATCCCGGGATGATAATATTATTTGGCGCACCCATCTCCCAGCCGTTATCAATGATTTTCTCTGCATTGACGAAGAAGAAGAGAACCAAGCCAAAGGTCGCAGCTGCGAGTACAGTATCGTACCAAGGCACCTTTTCGAATGTGGCTTTGCCGGATGCCGGAAAAATTAGAAATACGAGTGGGACCAGGAGTCCTACAAGTGCATATTGATATTCATTATCAAGCCAAGTATGGCCGACGAAGAACCTAAAATTGAAAAGCTGGTTTATTGCTAATCCAACAACAATAAGTGTTACGGCAATAAGGATTGCCCGCCACACGGTAGAAAGATTTCGGTGGCGGACTACCGGAGTAGCCGCCACCGCATCATTCTCTTTTGACTTGAGATCATTCATTGATGTGATCAATCACTTAAAAATTGGATCCATGCCGGCAGATTCAAGCGCATCCGCACGGGTTTTCATCCATTCGACCTTGAACTCTTCACCGTCAAGATTCTTGGCTTCCATGGTTGCCCAGGCTTCGGCCAATATGTCCTGACGCTTTAGAAGGTTGTTGTTATGCGCTTCCATTTCGTCTGTCCAAACGCCTACTTCTTTCCAGTACTTTACAGCGGAAAGATGGTAAGGAACGGCCCATTCAAACTGTTGGCGGTCAAGAGCCCAGCCAATCATGGCAGGCAACGCATCCTTGTAGTTGTCATATTCTGAATGTACGGCTTTCACCATTGAATATACCAACTCCGGATCCTGGTCAGCACGCGTGATCAAGATTGGGTAGGGATAGGCAGCACCGTCCATTGGTGTTTCTTTGGTGATATTGCCCGTGCCCAAAGTAATGGTATGAGGAACTATATAGGGTGCGACTTTCTGAAGACGCTTCCAGCCTTCTTTGTCCGCCGCTGGTGTTTCCAGCCAGTAAATACCTTTTGGCGTTGCTTCCAGCTTTTTGGCAGGTCCAGTCACGGTTGATCCGAAAGCAGAAACAATCTGCCCGGTTTCCATAGCCTTCCACATGGCGCCATAGCCACCAAATTCTACAACCTCAACATCGTCGAACGTCAGCCCGGCAAATGCAAGATAAGCTTCCGTCGCAATTGTCACTGCAGGAGAACTACGAACGACACCGACGGGTTTTCCTTTAAGCTCCGCTAAAGACTTAACACCTGATTCGACCGTCGCGGCTTGGAGAAGGCCGGCGTTGGAGGTGGAGGTCATCAGGACCTGTACCTTCTGAGGTCCCCAACTCGGGGCGGCAAAGTTAAAAACACCCTCAGAGGCGTAAAAAGTGCCGGCACCGTTTGCTACGAACTGAACTTTGTCTGAGCGTAACGGACCCATACGAGAAATATCATTTTTGCCCGGAACAACCCGAAGATCGACGCCATACTTATCTTTCAACGCCTTGCCGATGGCAACCGACTGGTTATAACCGGTGGTTCCAGTGTTATAGGCACTCCATGCGATTGTGCTGGGTAGTTTTACGTCGTCGGCAAATGCCGCAGTCGAAAAAGTAAACGCCGCTGCCGTTGCAGCCGCGCACAATCCTAGCTTAATTCTCATTATTTTCTCCCAAGAAAACTTAATATGGATTTTTTTGTTTCCAGATAGGGCCGCATTCTGCATAGTGGAATGGAATTCTGCAAGTTTTTTTCCTGAGAAATCCAATTTAAACCATTGTTAGAAAATGCTAAAAGACAATACATTCGTTGGGGGGGTGTCAACGCCGGATAACAATCGGCATTTTGTGACTTCTCTGGCACGTGGCCTTGAAATATTGCAGGCCTTTCGTCCAGGGGAGGGCGCGCTTGGTAACAATGAGCTTGCCAAGAGAACGGGATTGCCGCGTTCGACGGTTTCACGCCTCACAAGTACCTTGCTACAGCTTGGCTACTTGATTTATCGCAAGAGTCTCGGCAAATACGAGCCTTCACCGGCGGTTCTTTCCCTAGGCTATACATTCCTTGCAAATAACAAGATTCGCTTGATGTCCCGCCCGTTGATGCATGATCTTGCAAAACAGGCTGGACTTGGAGTTGCCCTAGCAACGCGAGTACAGCTGAATATGATGTATGTTGAAACGGCCCGGGGCGCGGATGAAAGCACGCTTCGACTAGAGGTTGGTTCTTTTTTACCGATTGCGAAAACTGCAATTGGCCGCGCGTTTCTTTGTAAACTCCCGGAAGGAGAGAGAGATTTTCTTCTAGACCATGTTCGGCGGAAATTTGCGGATGAATGGCCAACAATAAAAAAGGAGTTTGAAGCGGCGCTGAAGGACTACGCAGATTTTGGTTATTGCCTTTCAATTGGTGACTGGCAATCGAGCTTTCACGCGGTTGGCGTGGCTGCTCGGGATAATTCAACAGGCGACGTTGTCGCCTTTAATTGCGGTGGCTCCGCTTATCTGGTAACAGAAGCGACCCTGCGGGAAGAAGTTGGCCCCCGCCTCGTTGGTTTGGCAAGAAGCATCGAGGTAATGTGCGGGATAGACTAATTGCAAACAAAAATAAGAAAGTAGAAGGAAAGAAGATGGCTCTGGACACTGAGACATTCGAATTAATGAAAGACGCAGTGACGCGCTTTGTTCGAGAGAAACTTATCCCCGCCGAAGACACGGTGGAAGAGACCAATGACGTGCCGGAAGAGATTATTCAGGAAATGCGCGAGCTTGGTCTTTTCGGTTTGTCGATACCGGAGGAATATGGCGGGCTCGGTCTTAGTATGGCGCAGGAATGCCAGATTATACATGAGCTTTGCAATGCGTCGTTGGCGTTTCGTTCGGTGATCGGGACTACTGTCGGCATTGGTAGCCAGGGCCTTGTCATGACTGGGACGGAGGCGCAGAAGGAGCAGTATCTGCCGCGCCTTGCTTCCGGAGAGATTATGTCTTCCTTTTGCCTGACTGAACCGGAGGCGGGCTCTGATGCTGCTTCCTTGCGGACCGTTGCCGTAAAGGATGGCGATGATTACGTGCTGAACGGAACCAAACGTTATATCACCAACGCACTGCGGGCGGGCATGCTGACCGTCATGGCGCGAACCGACTCGTCAAAAAAAGGGGCATCCGGCATCTCGGCCTTTATCGTCGACCCCAGTACGCCGGGAATCACGATTGCCAAAGCTGATGAAAAAATGGGACAGCGGGGCACAAAAACCAGTGATGTTATTTTTGAGGATGCCCGTATTCCTGCATCTGCCCTGCTTGGCGGAGTTGAGGGGCAGGGGTTCTATACCGCCATGAAAGTTTTGGACCGCGGCAGATTACATTTAAGTTCCGTCTCCACCGGCATATCGGAACGAATTCTACAAGAGGGTCTTTCATACGCGGCTGAACGCAAGCAGTTCGGCACCGTGATTGGTGAGTTCCAATTGGTACAGGCTCTCCTCGCTGATAGCCAGGCAGAACTTTTCGCAGGCAAAGCAATGACATTGGATGCAGCCAATAAATATGATAATGATGAAGATATCTCGATGCTGGCAGCCTGCTGCAAGATGTTTACAACTGAAGCAGCGGGGAAAATCGCGGACCGGGCGGTACAGATCCACGGTGGCGCAGGCTATATGTCGGAATATAAGGTTGAACGTTTTTATAGAGATGTTCGGTTACTACGGCTTTATGAAGGGACAACGCAAATTCAGCAACTTGTCATCGCTCGCAACATGCTGAAATCACATACAAATTAAAAACTGAAAAAGGGAATATCGATATGGGTGTTGATAAGATAAATAAAATGGTACCCAGCCTGCAGGGCAAGGTCAGCGATGAGGAATGGGAAACGCGCGTCAATCTCGCGGCCTGCTATCATCTCGTCGCTCATTACGGCATGAGTGATCTTGTCTTCACTCATATTTCTGCACGTGTCCCGGGCAGTGATCATCACTTCCTGATCAATCCCTATGGCCTCTTCTTCGACGAAATTACGGCGTCAAGCTTGATCAAGGTCGATATCGACGGAAATATTCTCGATGATACGCCGTTTTTCATTAACCCCGCGGGATACACAATCCACAGCGCCATCCACGGCGCGCGCGAGGATGTGGGCTGCGTTCTCCATACGCATACGACGGCCGGTATGGCCGTTGCCGCGCAGAAGCAGGGTTTGCTGCCAATGAGCCAGCACTCGATGATGTTCTATGGCCGTCTGGCCTATCATGGGTATGAAGGCATCGCGCTGGATCTCGATGAACGCGAACGTCTGGTTCGCGATATGGGTGACAGCATTGCAATGATCCTGCGTAATCACGGACTGCTGACGGTTGGGGCAACGCCTTCAGAAGCTTTCCGCCGGATTTTCTATCTTGAGAAGTCTTGTGAATCACAAATCAAGGCGCTTGCGGGGGACTCCGAATTGATTCTTCCTTCCCGTGAAGTCTGCGAGCATGCCGCCTCCCAGTTTAAAATCAGTGCCTCTCAGTCAGGTCTTGAATGGCCGGGCCTCCTGCGTCTTCTCGATCGCAAGGGAGCGAATTACCGCGACTGATCAGAGAGCATTTGAGCTTAGAGTTACCGGCGCCGGACCTGCCTGTTCAAGCAGCTTCCGGCGCTTTTTCTTTGGGCGTTTTAGATTCCTTCGATCGGCTGTAAATCAGCAATGCGACGCCGACAATTGCCGCGAGGCTTAAATAGAGAACCCGGTAGGCCTCAAGTGGTGCGGTGCCATCTTCTGTGGCAAAGGTGCCAATTATAAATCCGCCCATGGACTGTAGCAGGAATACACCCAGAAACACGGCTGTATTCAATGTCGCGATACCGCGTCCCAATAGCCTTTCCGGAAAAATGGAACGGCCTTGGGACATTATCAGGACGCCATAGTTCCCAAAAAAGCTGAAGAGGATCAAAAGCGCAGATATTTGCCAGACCGAAACCACGGGAATTGAACCAAGTATGACCAGCAGAATTATTGTAGTGATCGCTGCAGTCGCCACCAGCTTTTTGCGGGACTTGCACACACCATCCAAGTAGCCATAAAAGAACGCACCGCCAATAACCGCAACAGTCATCCAGAAAAGAATATTGCCGCGTGCCGTTAAATCGAGCCCGTAGACATCCCGCAGAAAATTTCCACCCCACAAACCGACAATCGACATGATCGTCCCGTAGATAACAAGATTAATGGTAAAAACGAGCTGAAACTGGCGATCCCTTATTATGCCAATCACCCCTCCCAATGTGTCCTTCATGCTCTCTACCTTTCTAGAGTGGAAAGCATGATCTGCGGGGGCATCCTTGATGATTAAATATCCAAAGATAATGGATACGGCACTGAACAGGCTCGCGACCCAGAAAACATCACGCCAACCAATCATGTCCGTCAGGATTGCTGTTGGCGTTGTTGCCAGAATATTGCCAAGCCCGCCTATGCCAACGATAAGTGACGTATAAAAGGCGAACCTTTCAGCCGATAACCATCTTGATATGATAACAAGAGAGCCCATTAGAACGGGGGCGCAGCCAACACCGATAAAGAAGCGGGCCGCGGTGAGTTCAAGAAAATCCGAGGCCATGGCAAATCCAGCAGATCCCAGTACCGCAAAAAACATCAAGCCACATATGGTCTTTCGGGGGCCGTAGCGGTCAAGGAAAATACCGACTGGAACCTGGAAAATGGCAAACGCAATAAAAAAAGTGCCACCTACAACGCCGAGCTCCTCATGAGTGAGCCCAAGCTCATCCATCATATTCGGCGCAATTACGGCGATAGAAGAGCGGTAAAAATTGCTCGCGACATAAACAATCGACAGTGTCGTGATGAGCTTGACGGCGATGGTTGTTTCGTTTTTCATTTTTATCGCGCCCGAACCTATTTTTATTAGAGCTAGCAGGTTGCGCGCCCAAGGTCAATTCGTGTCGCAGTAGGGCTTTGCAGGCGACCGTCTTGCAGGTATGCTGACGGGAAAATAATAACATAAGGAAAAAAAAGATGGCTAGATGGCAGAAACGACCGAATGGATCAAACTGGGGCGATTTTGGAGAAAATGATCAGATAGGTCGCCTGAACCTTATTACGCCGGAGAAAATTCTCGCTGCCGCGGCGGAAATAAAAACGGGGGAGCGCTTCTGTCTTAGTTTGCCACTTGATCTGCCGGGTGGAAATCTTCTCAATCCCCGTCGTCACCCCCCGAAAATTTCGCCGACAGTCAGATCCGGTGACAGGCCGAACATGAACTATAACCTGTCACAAGATGACCCAAACATGATTGATGTGATCTGTGATGACTTGGTTGTCCTGCATACGCAGTATTCGTCGCAGTGGGATAGTCTGGCCCATGTAGGGCAGGAGTTTGACGCCGATGGTGATGGCCAGGCGGAGATTGTCTATTATAACGGCTATCGTGGTGGGGAGCATATTCAGGGACCGGAAGATGAGGGAGGTCCCCGCGCATTGGCACTCGGAATCGAGAATATGGCGGCGGCCGGAGTTCAGGGACGCGGTGTGATGATTGATCTGGAAGGCGAATTCGGCCGCGCCCAGACGCTTGTCGGTTATGACGAACTGATGCGTGTCATGGAAAAAGACAATGTGACGGTCGAGGAAGGGGATATGGTTTGCCTGCATACCGGATTTGCCCAGATGATTATGGAGATGAACGGAAATCCGGATAAGGATAAGTTGCATGGATCCTGTGCCGCGCTCAATGGACGCGATGGCAAGCTTCTCAACTGGATCACCGATTCAGGCCTTTCCCTTCTGATCGCGGATAACTATGCGGTTGAGGCGCACCCGTCTGTGCCCGGACAGGGAAGCTGCGCCTTCCTCCCGATCCATGAGCATTGCCTGTTCAAGCTCGGCATACATCTGGGGGAACTTTGGTATCTGACGCCCTTGAATAACTGGCTAAAGGCAAATAAACGTTCACGTTTCATGTTGACCGCCCCACCAATCCGCTTGCCGGGCGCGGTTGGGTCTCCTGCCAATCCGGTCGCAACAGTATAGTAAATTGCGATTTCTACGGCTATTGCATGTGTGGGCGGGCGCATTATGTTACCCTTGTAGCTTGCCCACGCAAATTTATTCTGCTAGCTGACGGCCGTATATTAATTTCCCCGACAAAGGGAACAGGAGTTCTTAATGTTTATTCAGACCTTGCCGCATGAAAATGAAGACAGGATGAAATTTCTGCCCGGCCGTCAGGTTCTGGTATCGGGTTCTATCCTGTTTGAAGATGAGAAGGAAGGGCGCGCGCGCTCTCCCCTTGCGGCACGTCTATTTGATATCCCCGGCGTCCGTACTGTGGAGCTTGGGGAAGATTATGTGACGATCGTCAAACGGACAGACGACGAGCACAAGACTCTGTGGATACAGCTCAAGCCAATGGTCCTTGCGGCCATCATGGACCATTATATGAGTGGTATGCCCGTTTTGAACGGGGATCAGCAGGTAGCCAGCGCCAGCTATTCTGAAGATGATCAGAAGATCGTTGATTCCATAGTTGAGCTGATAGATACACGTGTCCAGCCGCAGCTTCGTGAGGACGGAGGTGACGTCGCGTTTAAATCCTTTGATCCCACGGAAGGCGTTGTTGTGTTGGAGATGGACAGTTCCGGTCTGTCAACACCCGCATTCGGCACGCAAATCAAAATCGAAAATACGCTGAAGCACCATGTCCCCGACATTCACCGGGTGCGGTTTGAACGCATGGTCGAAGAAGAGACCGCCGTTGCGACGGATCGACCGGGTCTTCAAACTGAAGAGGCGGATCAAATCCGCGTCCTTCTAGAGACACGGATCAATCCTGCGATTGCGGCGCACGGCGGATACATCACCCTAATCGACATTAAGGACAACACCGCCTTTGTTGAAATGGCGGGTGGTTGCCAGGGGTGTGGAATGGCCGATGCGACGCTAAAGCAGGGTGTGGAAGTGGAAATCAAATCCGCCGTACCGGTAATCGAACGGGTTTTGGATGTCACTGACCATGCAGGCGGCGCAAATCCCTATTATGTGGGATATTAAGCGCCGCGACGCCTAGTCAACTTCTTCTATGGATTTGATGACGAAGCCGCGCTCCGCACTATATTTGCGGCGCATTTTTTCCCATGCCTGTTCGAGACTTTCCGCATAGACGTCAAAATAATGCGTCTCTGCCCAGCTATCTGAGAGGCTTTTATGGTGCTCGCCCTCCTGGAGTGCGTCAAGAACTTCCTCATTAAAAATAGCGGCTTCAAATTTCAGCTGCATTCCCGGTCTCGCCTAATGTTATTGCTTCAAAGATTCTTGCATTTTTTGAATTAAAATTTAGTTAGTCAGCGTACTCCACAATTGCTTCATTGAGGACAGGAAAATTCACTGAATTGGCGATAAAGCAAGTTTCATGAGCGTCGTGATGAAGGCGTCTTGCCTTGTCTAGATTGCTTGTCTTCGTTATGGCCACCACGGGCCGCAAGATAACCTCAGAGAACCTAAGTTTACCGTCCAGCATTTCCATTTTTCCCCAGGCTTCGTCGTGATACGCGGTGACAGAGATATTCTTTCGTGCACAGAGTGCCAGATAGCTCAGCAGATGACAGGCGGAAAGCGACGCGACCAGCAGATCTTCCGGGTTATAGCGGTCATCCGTACCAAGAAATGCCGGGGCCGCCGACCCCTTGATGACCGGCCGTCCATCGATTGAAATCTCATAGTCGCGGGAATAGCTTTTATAGTCCGTCGTTGGGCCGTTGACCGCGCCTTTCCAGTCAATAAGAGCAATAAATTCGTGTATTTGAGCCATTGCTTAACCGTTTCACGCTAATTCACATTATCGGGAGCAGGAGCGATATCGCTTTGCCTTGTTATTAGAATCCTACTATGTAACTTTTGAATTCACGATCTCACGGTTATTTGGGTGAATCAATAGGGTATTTCGAAGAAAAAATGTTTGATGCAGCGCTGCGAAATATCATTGATCCGCCCTTAAATGCGATGGGAACGAAAATTGCCGCCATTGGAGTTTCCGCGAATACTGTCACGGTCGTTGGCTTTCTCCTCGGCATGTTGTCGGTTCCCTTTATCGCGACAGAGCACTATGGCGTAGCCCTTATTCTTATTGTGCTGAACCGGCTATTTGATGGCCTGGATGGCGCTGTTGCGCGCCATTCGCTACTGACAAATTTCGGGGGCTATCTTGATATTGTCTGTGACTTCATTTTTTATGCGGCGGTTGTTTTTGGGTTTGCGCTGGCTCGCCCCGAAAATGCACTCTATGCGGCCTTTCTCATTTTCAGTTTCATGGGCACAGGGTCGAGCTTTCTGACCTACGCAATAATGGCAGAAAAATACGGCATATCGACGGATATTCAGGGGCGCAAATCGCTCTATTATCTCGGCGGTCTTGCTGAAGGCGGGGAGACAATTGCCGCAATGTTGTTGATGTGCATATTCCCGGACTATTTTTTGATCATCGCGCTCATGTTTGGTGCCATGTGCTGGATAACGACAGTTACGCGGATCTATGCCGCCTGGCTGACTTTTGGTAAATCCAACTGAACGGCATTGTAAGGCGGCTTGGAACGGCTATACTCCACCGACGGTAATTAAAAATAATAAAAATGAAGGAGGACCCCGGATGAGCAATTGGCAAGTCGGCAATGTGAAGATTACCCGTGTTGTTGAGGTGGAGGCAACGGGCGGCACCCGTTTTATCCTGCCGCAGGCGACCCCGGAGGCCGTGCAGCCCATTGACTGGCTTGTCCCGCATTTTGCGACAGCGGAAGGTAAGCTGATCATGAGCATTCACGCGCTTATCATCGATACGGGTTCGCGGCGGATTATTGTCGATACCTGCCTTGGTAATGATAAAAAACGAGAAATTCCTGCCTGGAATATGATGCAAACAACTTTTCTGGAAGACCTTGAGGCGGCCGGATATCCACGCGAGAGTTTTGATACTGTGCTTTGTACACATCTTCATGTCGATCACGTGGGATGGAATACGATGCTGGTGGACGGCAAATGGGTTCCTACATTTCCGAATGCACGCTACCTGATTGGGCAAAAGGAATGGGACTATTGGCGGTCGACGGCGCAAGAAGAGTTTGGGGACGTCATCGGCGATTCCGTAGCGCCAATTGTTGATGCGGGGCTTGCTGATCTGGTCGCCATGGATCATCAGATCTGTGATGAGGTAAGCCTGTTCCCATCCCCTGGCCATACACCAGGGCATGTCTGTGTACAAATCCGTTCCGCAGGGGAGGAGGCGATTATCACCGGCGATAGCATGCATCATCCCTGCCAGATTGCCCGGCCTGAATGGTCAAGCTCCGCTGATGCTGATGCAGATGCCGCCCGGACGACTCGGAAGGTATTTTTGGAGAAATACAGTAATTCGGATACACTGATTATCGGAACACATTTCGCGACGCCGACAGCTGGGCATCTTAAGAGGAAAGATGACGGCGAGTACTGGTTGAAAACCTGAGAAGAACCCGAACGTCGACTTCTTTATAGTATCTGGCGCTAAGGGAGGGGAGCCATTACCTATCGCGTGCAGAAATTATTGTGTCTAAAAACAGGGAGCGACGAAATGCTTAAACAATTTTCAAGGACGTTTTTGATTACCGCAGCGGTAGTGCTCGCAGCCGGCCCAACGGCCTTCGCGGCAGATTCTGAAACATGCAAGAAAGTAAGGTTTTCTGATGTCGGCTGGACGGACATTACAGCCACTACAGCGGCAGCTTCCGTTGTTCTGGAGGCGTTGGGTTATGAACCAACGGCGACTGTTTTGTCTGTTCCGGTTACCTACGCTAGCCTGAAAAACGGGGATATTGACGTCTTTCTTGGGAACTGGATGCCGACAATGGAGGCGGATATTGCGCCGTATCGCGAAGACGGATCAGTTGAAACCACGGGAATGAATCTTTCCGGAGCGAAATATACGCTTGCCGTCAATAAAGCCGCGGCAGATGGTGGTATCAAGAGCTTTTCTGATATCGCAAAATTCAAGGAAAAGTTGGGTGGTAAGGTATACGGAATTGAACCCGGTAATGATGGAAATCGCCTGATTCAGGACATGATCGATAAGGATGCCTTTGGGTTGAAAGGCTTTGAGGTTGTTGAATCGAGTGAGCAGGGGATGTTGTCTCAGGTCGCACGGGCTGACCGGAAGGACGAATGGGTCGTTTTCCTTGGATGGGAGCCTCATCCTATGAACGCGAATTTTGAGCTGAACTATCTTGCCGGTGGTGACGATTACTTCGGGCCGAATTTTGGCGGCGCGGAAGTCTATACGAATGTGCGCAAGGGATATCTGGCAGATTGCCCGAATGTGGGCAAACTCATATCTAACCTGAAATTTACGTTGGCGATGGAAAACGAAATTATGGGGGCGATTCTTGACGATGGTGAGGATCCGAATAAGGCGGCCAAGGCCTGGCTGAAAGCCCATCCGGATGTGCCCGCGGCATGGGTGGCGGGCGTCACAACATTCGATGGCGGCGATGCGACGGAAGCCCTTAATAAAGATCTCGGGATGTAATTGAAAGATGGCGGCAAGGTAATCATCCTGCCGCCATTTTCGTTATTCGGCATATTCAGACCACGTAGAATAGGGGGGGCGTGAGATGGAGTGGCTTACCGATCATAAAATTCCACTTGGTAAATGGATCAGCGATGGGGTTGATCTTCTGCTTGATCATGGGGCGTGGATTTTCGACAGTTTTTCGGATGGGTTGGCGTTTTTGATCAATGCGCTGGTTGATCTGATGCTTTGGTGTCCCCCTCTTCTTCTGGTGGCGATATTCGCCGCGCTGGCCTATGCACTGCATCGAAGCTGGAAACTTTCTCTTCTGATCCTGCTTTCCTTGTTGCTTGTCATTAACCTTGGGTATTGGGAAGAGACGGTTCGAACCCTGGGTCTGATAATGTTTGCAACATTGAGCTGCGTCATTGTCGGTGTCCCGCTTGGGATAGTGGCGGCGCATCGTCAGGGTTTCTATACATTTTTACGTCCGGTGCTTGATCTCATGCAGACGATCCCGACTTTTGTTTATCTGATTCCGACAATGATCATGTTCGGCCTTGGCGTGGTGCCGGGGCTGATCTCCACGGTTATCTTCGCTATCCCTGCGCCAATCCGACTTACCTATTTGGGTGTTTCCAATGTTCCTAAATCCCTTATTGAGGCCGGAGAGGCGTTCGGCGCGACAAAGCGGCAGATTCTTTGGAAAATTGAACTACCTCATGCGGCGCCGACCATAATGGCCGGCGTGACACAGTGCATTATGCTCTGTCTTTCCATGGTGGTGATTGCGGCAATGGTTGGGGCGCCTGGCCTTGGTGTTCCTGTCTTGCGGGCCCTTAATACGGTGAATATCGCGAAGGGATTTGAGGCGGGTCTTGCCATCGTGATTATCGCCATATTGCTTGATCGCGTCTGTAAGCAGCCGTCTAACACGGAGAAGAAGTAGGATGGCTGTCGTAGAATTCAGGGATGTCGATATTATTTTCGGGGGAACTCCCGCTCCTGCGTTGGCCTTGCTCGATCAGGGGGCAGACCGCGAGAAAATCCTCGCTGAAACGGGAAATGTACTCGGCGTGGCCGGGGCGTCGCTTTCCGTTGAGGCAGGTGAGATTTGTGTCCTGATGGGCTTGTCTGGGTCGGGCAAGTCGACATTGCTCCGTGCCGTCAACGGGCTGAACAAGGTCACACGTGGAAAGGTCTTGGTTGAGCATGAGGGAAATCAGATAAATCTGCCCGAATGCGATGCTGTAACACTAAGGCATCTCAGAATGCACCGTATTTCAATGGTCTTTCAGCAATTTGCGTTGCTGCCCTGGCGAACCGTGTCGGAAAATGTCGGCTTTGGTTTGGAGCTGCGTGGGGTGGGCAAGCGAGAACGAAACCGTATCGTCGAGGAAAAGCTGGAATTGGTGCAGCTTGATCAATGGAAGGACAAGTTCGTACATGAGTTGTCTGGCGGTATGCAACAGCGCGTCGGTCTTGCCCGGGCCTTCGCAACCGATGCCGACATTCTGCTGATGGATGAGCCCTTTTCCGCGCTTGATCCGTTGATCCGCAACCGGTTACAGGATGAGCTTCTGGAGCTTCAGGAAAGAATGCACAAGACCATCATATTTGTTAGCCATGATCTTGATGAAGCTCTCAAGATTGGCAACAAAATAGCGATCATGGATCAGGCACGGATTGTACAATATGATGAGGCGGAGGAAATTGTCCGTAATCCGGCGAATAAGTATGTCGCGGATTTTGTGGGGCATATGAACCCGCTCAATGTTCTTAAAGGCAGGACATTGATGACGTTGACAGAAAATATACCAAGAAATGACGGAGAGCTTTTGTTAGACCGTGCAGGATACTGCCGTCTGAAAATAGACGAGGTATCCACAATTTTATCGGGTACGTCTAACGGACAACCGTCGGAAATAATCTCTTATACGGGTCCGGAAAGTATTGCTGGAATCGAGTATAATCAATTTGTCACCGCACCTGCCGATATCATGCTCAGGGACGTGATTGAAATTCGCCGTCGTTCGGGTTCGCCGGTATTGTTTGTTGTAGATGGAAAACTTATCGGTATGATTGGCGACGATGAGATCTTTGAAGGGTTTCTTAATTTACAGGGTAATTAACTAGTCTGGGGCGCAACACTGGATGAGGAAATAAGAATGAAATTATATGATTGCCCAGGGCCGCCTAGCCCGCGTCGTGTCAGGATCTTTATGGCGGAAAAGGGAATAGATATTGAAAAAGTGATTGTTAATATCCGTGAAGGAGAGCAGTTTAACGACGAATTCAAGGCTATTAATCCGCACTGCACCGTACCGGTGCTGGAGCTGGATGACGGAAGCCGGATCTCTTCGATCGACGCGATCAATCGCTATCTTGAAGAGAAATTCCCCGAACCACCGCTATTTGGTAATTCACCGGAAGAGCGTGCGCGTATCAATGATTGGTGCCATTATATTAATGTGAACGGCTTTATGGCAGTTGCGGAAGCGCTCCGTAACTCCGCGCCACGGCTCGCTCATCGGGCCATAACCGGGCCGCGCAATGTTGAGCAGATTGCTGAACTTGCGGAACGTGGACGTCAACGGGTCGTTTATTTCTTCGAGGATTTAGACAAGCAGCTTGAAGGTCAGGAGTTCGTGGCGGGCGACAGCTACTCGGTTGCGGACATTGGCGCACTGGTGGTTGTAGATTTCGCGACCGCCATGGCGAAGATTGAAGTGCCGGATGGCCTTGATAATCTAAAAAACTGGCATACGAAAGTATCCGCCCGCCCCAGCGCGAGCGCATAGAGAACCTAACTCAGGCGGCGGCGACTGCGGCGATTGCTTCTGCCAGTTGCAGGGGCAGCCCCGTGAGATGCTTCTACTGGTAATTTGACCTGCCAGACGGGACCAAAGCGCGCCTCGATATCCGAGATATCGATGTCCCGTTTGGGCGTGTACCCGTTGAGAGCGTCAGCCATCGCTTTCAGGTGCGCGTGACTGGTCCCGCAGCAGCCACCAATGATACGGGCTCCTGCATCAGCGGCGAGCCGGGCATAGTCAGCCATCACATCTAACGTTCCGCTATAGATTAGTTTGCCATCCTTGAATTCGGGAATACCGCAGTTGGCTTTGGCAACAATGATATCTCCTTCAGCCGATGTGGATCTAAGTCCCAAGACCGTTTCCAGCAACTCACCCGCGCCAACCCCGCAATTGGCTCCCCAGCCGATCGGGCGTGTGGGTAACGCATGGCAAAACTCTGTAAATTCTGCGGGCTTGATGCCCATCATTGTGCGCCGATTAGTATCGAATGACATGGTGCAGACAAACGGATGGCCGGTTGCCTCGGCGGCTTCAGCAGCGGCGGCAACTTCCTCTTTGGAGGACATGGTTTCGATCCAGAGCACATCGACACCGCCTTCAACCAGCGCATCGGCCTGCGCCTTGAAGGCATCAACAGCGCTTTCATGTGTCAACATGCCCATTGGCTCCATCAGCTCTCCTGTTGGTCCCATGGAGCCCGCAACGATTATAGTCCGGTCAACACGATCTGCCTCTGTCCGGGCAATTTTCGCAGCCGCAAGGTTAAGCTCCCGAACGCGGTCTTGCGAGTTATGAAGCTTGAGCCGGTAGCTTGTTCCGCCGAAACTGTTGGTCAGGATGATATCCGAGCCAGCCTCAACGAAACCCCTGTGCAAATTATGGATTTTCTCCGAGGCATCGATGTTCCACAGTTCTGGCGCGTCACCCGACTGCAAGCCGACGGCAAAGAGATTAGTTCCGACGGCGCCATCAGCTAGCAAGAAGGGTTTGCTGTCGAGAAGCTGTTGAAGTTTATTGACCATCTTTATGTCCTATGAAAAGGCTCCACAAAGACTACGCATTATTTGGGCCTTTGTCATTATTTGCGTCTTCTGACGGCTTCGGCTTATCAGAGGTTTCCTCGGCCACGATGATCACGTCATCGCTTGTATCATTTCCGGTCGCAGGAGGCGTTTCCGGCGGCCAGGGTCCAACAGGGAAAGGTTTTTCATCGCTCTGATAGGATAAATAGGCGACAAGTTGTTTATTATATTCCGCAAGCGCTCCCCCGAAGGATTGTATCCGATCAAAAGGAGAGCCGGTCAGCAGGGCCTTTAGAAATTGTATGATGGTGATAGCAAAGAGTACAATACTGGCGACCCGAAAAATGATCGCGTAAAGTATAAGGTATATTAATCTCGTCCATGTTGCTTTTGATTTAACATGCTTCTTAACATCATCCGTCATCTGTCGCGCCCCTTGGTTTATTCAAATATTTACTCTCGAAAAATTCAGGCCTTACTGACATTTACAGCCAACGCCGAACCTTTGCTTTATAGTCTAGATATTCCTTGCCGAACTTATCTTCAAGGTAGGCTTCTTCTCGTCCTATGACATAATACCGAATTATGACGAGGCAAACGGGCAAGAGGATGAGAGCTGGCCAGCTACCCGCAGCGATGGCAATCCCGGCATAAAAGAGCCCCATGGCGACATAGATGGGGTTGCGCGAATATTTGTAGACACCATCGGAAATAATTTTTGTTGTCGGTTTCCAGGGTTCGACGTTAGATTCGACATTTTTATGTTTTCGCGCTGTTCCAATGAGATAAATAAGGGAAATAATTGCGATTACACCGCCGATAATGGTCAGATAAACCGATGCGAGATGGCCATTCATCCAGGCGGAATCAAGAAGAATACCAGCCACAAGAAACGCCATATAAAAAAGCGGCGGAGGTATTTTAACCCCTGGGTTATCATGTTTCGTCATGGATGCCTCCCATTCAAGGCGCTAAACGTGGGCAAAAAATAGTTTCGGGCCTGCGTCCTGAGTCACAGGTCGTTACTATCGCGGCACACTAGCCGCAAGGTAATCAATCGCCGCCTGTACACCGCCTTTGCCATGAGGAATACTTAGGGCATTCAGGCTCATTTCGATGACGCCCAGCGTACCAAGCAGCGTCGGAGCATTAATATGTCCCATATGCGCGATGCGAAGCGCCTTTCCTGAAAGTGAAGCGATGCCGACGCCAATAACAACCCCGCACTTTTCGGCGCAATACTCATGGATGGCACCAAGTTTTTGTTCATCACGGACAAGGACGGTCGTGACAGAGTCGGCGCGGTCATCCGGATCTATAATATTAAACGCAAATTCGTCTTTTTCGGACCATTTTGCAACGGCAGCCCGGGTTGCGCCAGCGAGCAGACGATGACGGTTGAAAATGTTATCAAGGCCTTCGTCACGAATTAGTTCAAAGGCTTTTTGAAGGCCGAAAAGCATATGGACCGGCGGCGTGCCAGCGTAAGTCTGGTAATGCTCGGAACCTTGCCGACTGGTCCAGTCCCAATAGGCGGTGCGTAGGTTGGCTTTTTGATGAAACGCCATCGCTTTTTCATTGGCAACTGTAAAGCTAATGCCCGGGGACATCATTAGGCCTTTTTGACATGCAGCGACAGTGACGTCGACCCCCCATTCATCCATCCGGTAATCCATTGTTCCAAGAGAGGCGATTGTATCCACCATGAGTAATGCGCCATGTCCGGCATTATCAATCGCCCGGCGGATTGCCGGGATGTCATTAACAACGCTTGATGCCGTGTCGACCTGAACCACAAGGACAGCCTTGATATCGCCACTCTTATCCGATTTAAGCCTCTCCTCGACGGCTTCCGGATCAACGGACTTTCGCCAGCTGCCGGGCAATACTTCAACGTCAAGACCAATAGTGCCGCCAGTTTGTCCCCAGCCACCAGCAAAAGAGCCGCTTTCCAGTACCAATATTTTGTCGTTACGGCACAGGACATTGCTGAGCGCCGCTTCCCAGGCACCATGTCCGTTGGCGATATAGATAAAGGGCATCCCCTTCGACTTGGTAATCATGCGAAGGTCATCTTTAAGCCGCGCGGTCACATTGACAAGCTCACCCTTGCGGATATCAATCGCCGGGCGGTGCATGGCGGACAGAACTTCATCCGGCACAGTTGTCGGGCCAGGAATGCTCAAGAATTGGCGGCCGTTTTTGACGCTCATAATGGTAAATTCCTGCAGTAGATAATCAATAAGATAGAAAAGTGTATTCGCTTTTCGGTCAAGGAAAATGTAAATTACAAACGCGCTTATTTGTCATTAACGTCTTTCTCCTGCTCATAGGTTTCCTGCGCAACGGTACTGTAGAGTTGTTTGCTTGACGAGCCGAGGCTGCCCAGAGGTAAGAACTCCGCTTTTTTCTTGCCCGATGGCCGCTGAATTACACGTATTATTGTCAGAACTGCAAGGAATAGGGTGCAACTGATGACATAGTAAAACAGACCATTTGGCCCCACCTGGCCCATGATCTGTGACGCGACAATGGGTCCAATGCTGGCCCCAGTTCCATAGGCCAGAAGGAGGCCGGCAGAGACCTGGACAAGCCGATCCTGATCGGCGAGATCATTCACCTGCGCGGAAGACATGGGATAAATTGTGTAGCAAAATCCGCCATAGATAATACAGAAGGCAAACAACGACAGAATGTAATGCTCTTCCGCAGCCCATATTATGCCCCCACTGACCAGAGCAGTTGCCAGGGCAGATATGATAAGTATCGTCCGTCGATCAAAAAGATCGGATAGGCGTCCCACGGGAAATTGCAGTAGCATGCCCCCCAGAAGAATGGTCGCCATAAAGGTTGATATCTGTCCGAGGCTGAGGCCGATGGTGGCCGCGAAAATTGGTCCCATACTGTTGATTGCAGAATTCGTGAGGCCAGAAACAAGGGTGCCGGCGACGCCGACAGGGGAAATTTTAACAAGCTCACGGAATTTCATCCGCTCGGGCGCGCTGGGTTTCGGGACCGTCGCGCGCGTCAGAAGAATAGGCACCAGCGCAATGGAAAATATAATGGACGCGACAGAGAAAAGCTGAAAACTGTCAGGGTTGGCAACAGTGATCAGGAACTGGCCAGAACCCGCGCCAAGATAGTTTGTAATCATATAAAGTGAAAGAACGCGTCCGCGGGTGGCATTCGTCGAGCGTTCGTTGAGCCAGCTTTCAACGATCATGACCATGCCGGCCATGCAAAATCCGGTTATCGCCCGTAATATAAACCAGGCAACAGGATCAATAATAAGCACATGAGCAAGAACTGCAACGGACATGACCGAAGCGAAGGCGGCAAAACTGCGGATATGTCCGGCGCTGGCCACAATGCGAACAGCATAAAACGCGCCAAGAAGCATGCCGATAAAAAATCCGGCCATAATTATGCCGGTGACTTCCGTCGAGAAACCCTCGATTTTACTGCGCAGGCCAAGCAACGTGCCAAACATGGCATTTGCGACCATCAGGAGGCCATAGCTGGAGAGGAGTGACGCGACGGATTTTATCGAGCTCCAGAGCATCATTCATGTCCAGAAGTATTGGGAGATGTCCGGACAGTCCAGATCATTGCGGCAAGGGATAATGCTCCAAGCACGGCAAAACTGGAGACCAATGGGAAAACTGTCCCGTCATAGAGTTGCGCGATGACTGTGCCCAGTCCCATTGAAACAAAAGTAGTTATTGACCCAATGACGGCCGCCGCGACGCCTGCAATATGGCCGAGCGGCTCCATTGCCATTGCGTTGAAATTTCCAAACAGAATACCGATACAAAAAAAGATAACCATAAAAAAGGCAACCAATGTCCAAAGCGGTGGATGGCCGTTCCAAGCGTAGGTATACACCATAAACGATACTGATATTAAGGTTAGCATGACGAGAGCGTAATAGGAAAGCTTGCGCATGCCAAAACGCATCACCAATCTGGCGTTAACGAATGATGCCGCACCAAGGGCCAATGCGAGCAAGCCGAAATATACAGCGAACATTTCACCAACACCGTACTGGTCCTGAAATATCTGCTGCGACATGGTAAGATATCCAAGGAAAGCACTAAAAATAAAGCCGCCAACCATGGTAAAGCCAAAGGCCGCGCGTGTGCGTACAACCTCATTGGCAGCCTGCCAAATACGCTTTATTGAAAGGCGCGCGCGTTTTTCAACGGCAAGGGTTTCTTCCTGTCGAAGGCTGAACCAGATTAAAGTCGCCAATCCAAGAATGAACAATACCACAAAGATCATCCGCCATTCGGCGAAGATCAGGATAAGTTGACCAAGGGCAGGCGCGAGGACTGGTACTAAGATGAAAACCGTCATGACCAAAGAGACGAAACGTGCCATTTCCCGCCCCTCATACTGATCACGGATAAGGGCGAGGGATACGATCCGCGGTGAGGCGACCCCCAATCCCTGTAACAGGCGACCGATCAACATAACCGTAAAGTTCTCGGCGAAAATGGATAGGAGGCACCCGATAAGAAACAACCCGAAGCCTATGTAAATTGCGGGCTTGCGCCCAGTGCTGTCGGAAAGGGGGCCGTAAAATAATTGGCCGATCGCAAGGCCTAGAAAGACAGCTGCGATTATATACTGGCGATCGTTCGGGTTTTCTGCATGAAGGTCTTGACTGATATTAAAAAGAGCCGGGAGCATGACATCAATAGACAAAGCGACCATAGAAATCATCAGCGCGAGCAAAATAACCTGCTCGACAAACCCAAGTTTTTTTGACGGCGCGGACATTGGCGAGCTCATTTTCCTGTTTTACGACAACATTCGGGATAGCAAAGCAGGAAGCTGCAAGGCCTTCTAGTGGAGAGCCATCTTCCGCTCAATGAGCCTCCACTATACTATATTTCATTTAAGGCGGAACAGATTGTTTTTAGTCAAACATCTTTTGCTGGACTTTAAGCGCTACTGGCGCTGCCCATGACATTTTGCAGTCTGTGAAATGTAAGGTCATCCCAACCTGATGATCCGTAAAATTCAATGAAGTCGCGACCGTTCCTTTGAAGGGCGGGATGGTTCGTTTGGAATCCGATCGCGCGAACATACTCGTCATTCGTGACGACAAATTGCGTTTTGTATGGAAACAGAAAGTAGTTATTCTCCCGTTCAAATTGGTCCCGCGCTTCCTCATAGTTACGGCACCAGATATTAAGAAAACTTCCGCATTGACTATCATACCAAAGTTCGCCCATATCCTCACCAATTTGCGCAGACCCTCCCAGGACATGACTGGCGTGCTGCCAGCTTTTAAAACCTGCGAGACGCGATACGGCTTTAAGTCCGTCTTTATGCCGGAAAGGCGGTTCCAACTGGCCGGATTGTTTGAGTGCGTTCAGCGCGTCGGGCTTTTCCTGCATGGCAGCTTTCAGCAGAATACGACTGCGGATTTTGAGTTCCATAAGCGATCGGCAGGGAAGAGTAGTATTTTGGGAAGTGGTCATATTGTAACTCCTAAGTTTTATCCGGCATCCCGCGAAGCCAAACTTGAAAGTTTAAAATATGCCTGTGTCTCAACTCTTTCTCAGGGTGATGTCATCTTGAGCGGGAAGGCGCCCCTGCGAACCTGACGCCAATATATGCGTCCTTTTCTACAAGTCAATTGAAG
This sequence comes from Sneathiella litorea, assembly GCF_009882915.1. GTDB lineage: Bacteria > Pseudomonadota > Alphaproteobacteria > Sneathiellales > Sneathiellaceae > Sneathiella > Sneathiella litorea. The sequence goes on along the minus strand of NZ_WTUW01000002.1, from coordinate 1,207,613 downwards.
ACATTACTGATGCGGGTGTTTTTCCATTTCGCTTGGCCGGAATACTGAGTTAGACTTTAACCAATGCTGACGGGAAATTCCGCTTTGCAAGGCCAATAATAAGGAAACAGCATGACGCAATTAAAAAACAAGGCCCAGTTGCATGGCATGGATGCGCTGTTGGCACGGACTCCTTTTTTCTATGGCTGGGCGGTCGTCGCTATTGTTTTCATCACAATGGGTATCGGCGTAAATGTCCGGACGTCATTTTCGTTACTTTTCCCTGCCATTTTAAATGAGTATGGCTGGGACCGGGCAACGACCGCGGCAACTTTTTCAATAGGCTTTGCTCTGGCGGCGATACTGGCGCCGATTGTCGGGAAACTCCTGGAATTCGTTGCGCCAAGGTTTCTTCTGTCAATTTCCGCATTCACGGTTAGTCTCGGTCTGGTTCTGTCAACAATTGCAACGCAGCCTTGGCATTTTTATCTCACTCTTGGAGTGTTAATGGTCGGGACCGGTATTGTGCTGACCTATGTCGGCCAGTCGATGTTTCTGCCGAATTGGTTTCAGCGCCGTCGCGGGCTTGCCGTAGGGATTGCTTTTTCTGGTGTCGGTATAGGCTCTATGGTTTTGATGCCCCTCATTCAGGAGACAATTTCTGCGGAGGGATGGCGCGAAGCCTGTTGGCTAATGGCAGGGCTACTAATGATTATCATTCTACCGGTAAATTTCTTTTTACAGCGTAAGCAGCCCTCCGATATTGGTCTTTATCCCGATGGGGACGCAGCGCCGGATCAGGAACAGACTCATGCACAGCAGTCCGCGGCGGACCCTGTCGTGGATCAAGACTGGGTTAATACCGACTGGACTTTGATGAAGGCGTTGAAGACGGCCACATTCTGGTGGCTGGCACTGGCTTGTTCGACGGCGCTTTATGTCTGGTATGCGGTGCAGGTCCATCAAACGAAATATCTTATCGAAATCGGTTTTTCCGATTTGGAGGCCGCCTCCGCGTTAGGGCTCGTTGGGTTTGCGGGAGTGCTCGGGCAGATTTACCTCGGTAGTTTGTCAGATCGTATCGGTCGGGAATGGGTTTGGACCATCTCAACCGCGGGATTTCTGCTGAGCTGTATATTGCTATTAATCATGGAGAATATCCCAAGCGCCGTTATGATGTATGCCATGGTTATTCTTCAGGGTGGTCTTGGGTATGGCATTGCAACCGTTTTCGGATCTATGCCTGCTGATCTCTTTCAGGGGCGCGGATATGGCATTATCTTTGGTACTATCAGTACACTTGCATTGATTGGGGGCGCGGTTGGGCCTTGGCTGACCGGCTTGTTTTATGACGAGGCGGGAAATTATCACCTCGCTTTTTACGTTATTATTGCCATGTCTGTCATCTCGATCCTGTCCGTCTGGCTCGCGGCTCCGCGAAAACGGCGCTTGGTTGCCGGACAAGCCAAAAAACGCGCTGCAAATGCGGCACTAGTGAATAGTTGAAATAATGAGTTATGGATTTAGGAATGACTATGCAAAACAAGATCGCGCTAGTTACGGGGGCAGGGGCCGGAATTGGTCGTGCGGTCTCGCTGGCGCTTTTGCAAAACGGATACAGGGTTGTTCTCGCAGGCAGGAATCGAGATACGCTTCAGGAGACAGTTGAGCTTGCCGGTTCAGACTCTTCATATGGGTTGGTAGTACCGACCGATGTGAGCGATCCAGCTTCAGTAAATGCCTTGTTTGACGCAATCAAAGAAAATTTTGGGCGGCTTGATCTGTTATTCAATAATGCCGGAATTGGCGCGCCACCGGTGCCGCCAGATGAGTTGGCGGTCGACCTTTGGCAGAATGTTGTGAATACGAACCTGAATGGATCCTTCTATTGCGCGCGAGCCGCTTTTGGAATGATGCGCGAACAACGCCCGATGGGCGGGCGCATTATCAATAACGGATCTATCTCTGCCCATGTTCCAAGGCCCTACAGCATTGCTTACACCACCACCAAGCATGCCATTACGGGATTGACGAAATGTTTATCCCTGGATGGTCGCGCGTATGATATTGCCTGCGGGCAAATAGATATAGGCAATGCAGAAACCCCTATGACCTCGAGAATGAAAAAGGGGGTTCCGCAGGCTGATCTTACAATGGCGTCGGAACCGCTCATGAATGTTGAGAATGTTGCCTCTGCGATTCTTTATATGGATAGTCTAACCCTTGAGGCTAACGTTCAGTTCATGACAATTATGGCGACGAAAATGCCATTCATTGGGCGGGGATAGCAGGGGCTTACAATTTAGGATTTGATACCTAAATCTACCTGAACATTCTAATTTATATCAGACGGAAAGTAAGGTGTGTTATGTCCGATTTACGCAAAGTTTCCCGAGATATTCTCTCGATTGAGGCCTCCGACGGTGCAGGTGTAAAGTTGCGTAGGTCTATCGGATCGGAGATGATCTCGGAATTGGACCCATTTTTGCTGCTCGATAACTTTGGAACGGAAAATCCAGATGATTATATCGCCGGCTTTCCGTCACATCCCCATCGCGGATTTGAAACGGTGACCTATATGATCGAAGGCCTCATGCGACATAAGGATTCAACTGGAGCGGAAGGGGTGCTTGGACCTGGCAGTGTCCAGTGGATGACGGCGGGGCGTGGCATCGTACATTCGGAAATGCCCGAACAGCGCGAAGGCCGGATGAGCGGTTTTCAGCTTTGGGTTAATCTCCCTGCCAAGGACAAGATGTGTCCGCCTCGCTATCAGAATATTGATCCTGAAGATGTGTCCGTGGTCGATATCGGTAGGGCGCACATCCGCGTTTTGGCGGGTACTGTCGATGGGCCCGAAGGCGAAGTTGTTGGGCCGGTGACTGGCATTGCGACGGATCCGATTTATATCGATGTGACACTTGTGCCTGGCGGAAGCTATAGCCACGCGTTGCCAGAGGGACATACGGCCTTTGCTTATGTCTTCGAAGGGACAGTCAATGTTGGTGGCAGTGCCATCGACAAGCATCATCTTGCTATTCTCACTGATGGTAAAGGGGTTGAACTTACAAGTGAGGCTGGTGGACGGGCTATCCTTGTCGCTGGTCGACCTATCGGCGAGCCTGTGGCCCGCTATGGGCCATTTGTAATGAACAGTTTTGATGAAATTCAACAGGCCGTTGAGGATTTTCGAACAGGTAATTTCTAAGACGGCTTGATTGGCGTGACAAAGCCCAGTAGGTTTCCCACGTAAAAAATTGTCACCTTGAGAATGACGAAATGGATAAATTTTGATGACTGCGGATATTTCTTTTCCTATTACCCTCCCGTGCGGTGTTTCTGTTAAAAACCGGATTGCAAAAGCTCCGATGACTGAGGGGCTTGCCGACCCGATGAACCGAGCGACCGAGCGTCATGTCACGCTCTATCGCAAATGGGCGGAGGGTGGCGCAGGTATTCTTGTAACAGGCAATGTGCAGGTCGATCGACGGTATCTGGAGCGGCCGGGGAATGTCGTTGTTGATCAGAATGGCGGCCTGGAGGAGCTTCGGGCCTTCGCAGCGGCAGGTACAGTGAATGACACCTTGCTTTTTATGCAGATTGGCCACGCGGGGCGGCAGACCCCCCGTCGTGTGAACCCACGCCCTGTTGCCCCGTCTGAAATTGCGATGACTTTACCCGATAGTGCGTTTGGCGCGCCAAGGGCACTTACCTCTGATGAAGTCGAGGATGCTATCCAGCGCTTTATCCATGTGGCGACGGTCGCTAAGGAAACGGGGTTTTCCGGTGTGCAGATACATGGCGCACACGGATATCTGATATCGGAGTTCCTGTCGCCGCTTGCCAACCAACGAACTGATAAATGGGGTGGCAGCCTTGAAAACCGGGCCCGCCTACTAAGGTCCGTGGTGCAGGGCATTCGCGCTGCCGTTGGTTCCAGCTACCCGATTTCTGTGAAGCTGAATTCCTCCGATTTTCAGAACGGTGGGTTTAGCCATGAAGACTGCCTGCAGGTCGTAAAATGGCTGGAGGAAGATACGGTAGATCTTCTCGAAATCTCAGGTGGCAACTATGAAAACCCCGCCATGATGATTGGGGCGCGTGGCGCTGATGAAATAAGGAATACGACGATTGCCCGCGAAGCCTATTTCATGGGCTATGCAAAAAGCATTCGTGCCGCAACCAGTATCCCCCTGATGGTAACCGGCGGGTTTCGCAGTCGCGCTGCAATGGATGCGGCTCTTGCCGAGGGAGATGTTGATATCATAGGTATTGGACGTCCCATGTGCGTAGATACGGATGCGCCTAATCAGCTCCTTGCCTCGCCGGTGGCCAGTACTACTGCCTATGAGCAGAGTATAAAGCCTTCCAAAGGAGCTCTGGGCTGGTTCTGTCTCAATATTATCCGGATTGCCGACGGCAAAGCGCCGGATCCCGGTATGACTGGAGAAGAAGCGATTAGTGCCTATCTTGAAAATGAAGAGAAGACAGCATCATCCTTGGAAGGGCGAGATATTAATTAACCGGTTAAGTGTAATTGAATGTGTTTTTTGATTCATATCAATGCGATTCTGGTGCGCTAGAGTTAAAGTAAATCATATTCCAAGAGTGGGAGAGATTTATGTTTGGCAGCCCATCTTTGATAACACGCATTGCGATCGGTAAATTCATCGGGTTGGTTTTTGGCTTGATCGGATTTTATCTGATGCCATACCTTTGGCCAGAAAGTGATATGCTGCTGCGTCTCGGTGTCCTGTTCTGGTATATTACCGTCGGGGCATTTATTGGCGTATTCGGAGTGATGAACTGGCACCCGATAATAAAAATGCCGCTACCCTGGTGGTTTCGTGCGCCATGGATTGGCGGCTGGATGAATTTTGTCCTTACCTTCTTTGCTTATGATGCGTTCGAGCGCATGATGATTTCCATGCTTGGGCCGGACTTTCCCTTTTTATCGCCGTTCTGGTTTGTACTGGAAGGCGCCATTATTGGTTTGATCATGGGTTATTTTGCCACCAAGTTTGGTGGAGAAGGAAAGGAAACCGTGCCCGAGCGCCCCCTATAGTTAGGGGCGGAGGGCAAACCGTTTGGCATGGGCGCGTCAGCGCTGCCGCGTGATTTCTTTTTCGACTGCGCCAAGCCGATCCTTGCCGAAATACATTTCATCGCCAACAAAGATCATTGGTGCCCCAAAGCAGCCGCGTTCGACGGATGCATTTGTATTTCGGATTAGGGTTTCTTTTATAGCCGGTTCCTGAGTGCGCTCGACAATTTTGGCCCCGTCGAGGCCGGCACTATTCAGTGTTTCGACTATGACTTCAGGATCATCCATTTTCTTTCCGGTTTCCCACATGGCGGTAAATATCGCGTCTATATATTCTTCTGAGCAGCCTGCATCCTCCGCGACGATTGCACCGCGCATAATTTGAACGGTATTAACCGGAAAATTAGGGTTCATGGCAAACTTTGTCAGTTTATGCTCTTCAACGAAGCGTTTCGACTCAAGGCGCATGTAATCCATCTTGAGGGGTATCCCTTCAAACTGTTGCATCGGAGATTTGTTATTGGTCAATTTGAACACTCCGCCCAGCAAAATCGGAAAGTAGCTAAATTTGACGCCAGTTCTTTTCTCGATTTCAGGAATGACCTTATGCACGAAGTAGCAGTTAGGGCTGCCAAAATCATAATGAAATTCAACCTGCACAGACATATTTACATTCCTTTTTTGTTTTTTTCCGCCGTGTTATGCTAAAGGAATATATACAAAATTAATGAAAAATGGGAACACCGAAATGAATGATATGTCGAGTGAGCGGGCCAAATTCAGCCAGATGGCGGAAGGCACGGCGGCGGATTATAAGATAATTTCTGATAATTTCAGGACTTTCTCCAAAGAACTTCCCGATAGGGTGTTGAGCCATTTGAAGTTACTGGAAGGAGATTTCGGTGGTTTTGCGGTAGACCGGCTTGAACATTCTTTGCAATGTGCAACCCTCGCTCATCAGGACGGTCAGGATGAGGAATATGTTGTTGCGGCACTGCTCCATGATATCGGGGATACTTTGGGGACCTTCAATCATGCGGATATCGGTGCGGCGATGCTGAAACCCTTTGTTTCCGAAAAGATCCATTGGATCCTCGAAAAGCACGGAATTTTCCAGGGGTACTATTTCTTCCATTATATTGGGCTAGACCGGGATATGCGGGAAAAGTTTCGCGGTCACGAACATTTCGAGGACTGCGCTCATTTTTGTGCGGCTTATGATCAAACCGCTTTCGACAAGAATTTTGAATCTGCCTCGCTCGATTTTTTTGAGCCCATGGTGCGCCGGGTTATGGCCAAACCAAAGCAATCAATCTATTTGATGGAGTAGGGGGATCACCCCTTTGCCTTCCCTATACCTTTGTCTCGATGGCTGACGGCGTGCGCGCCTGGCGACTGACCTGAAGCTCCCGGTGGGAAATATAGGTTGCTGCGCCGACAATGACCGCGCCGCCGATCGTGACAAATGGGTCAAGCGGTTCACCGAAAACCAAGATACCCAGAATTGTGGCCCAGACCAGTTGAAGGAAGCCAAGAGGTTGCGTCACTGTTATAGGTGCCGCCTGGAATGCCCGGGTCAGGGTATAGTGACCAGCCGTGGCAATGACAGCAGCGAGGAACAACCAGGCAAGTTCATGCTCTGTTGGGGTGCGCCATTGTATAATTGCACCCGGTAGCAGGGTTATGGTGCATCCAATGGAGAGCATGCCAACAATCATGGATGAGCTCTGTGTTCCGGTCAGTTTCTTTGCAATAAGAAAGGACACGGCGAATAGGGGCGCCGCACAAAGCTGTGCGATTTGGCCAAGTTGAATCTCCTGAAAACCGGGACGCAATATAATGAGAGCACCGACAAATCCTGCAACCACCCCGCCAATGCGTCGAAACTGTAATTTCTCCCCAAGAAATATGGCGGCGCCTATGGTCACGAATATCGGGGCGACGTAACCAATTGCCGTTACTTCCGCAATTGGAATGCGAGCCATGGCATAGAACCAGAGCATAACACCAACTCCATGGACCAGACCCCGTGAAATATAAAGCCGGGTATTCCGCTTATTCGGGATGCCGGGCCAATGCCGAATAACCATGGGGAGAATAATCAATGACCCCAATAAATACCGGATAAACGCGGCCTCGATCGCCGGCATATCGGACCCTAGATGCCGCACTATCCCCGTCATGCCGACAAAAAGAAAGCTGGTCAGGATCATCCAGGCAATCCCTTGCAGGGTCGTACTGTTTCTGAGGGAGCTGGATACTGACATGCGCTGGCCTTTTTTATTTTTATTGCGGCGATGTACTTAGGGGTTCAAGCAAAGCTGTCGCGCGGACATTCATTTTAGGACGCGCAACAGCATTTGACTACATTATTTCGGATTGGCTTATTTTTAATGAGGACGGAGCGGAAAGCCTCGTTTCGCTCCTACGCCATTAATGATCCATTATTCCAGAATGAGCCTGATCTCCCCATAGCGCCTCGACTCCCGCATCCCGGCCACAGGTGAGGCGGTAAAAACTATACCTAATTGGGTTTATCTCGGCGTAGTTCTGATGATAATCCTCTGCAGGATAAAATTTCGTGGCAGTTCGAATGGGCGTAACAACAGGATCGCTCAATAACCCCGAAGCACTAAGTGCGGCCTTGGAATTTTCGGCTGTTGATTTTTGGGTATCGCTTGTTACGAAAATAGCGGTTTTATAGCTTTCACCTCGATCACAGAATTGTCCACCATCATCCGTAGGATCGACACTCCGCCAGAATATGTCCAGAAGCTTGGCATAAGAAACCTTGTCAGGATCGAAGACAATTTCTACCGCCTCCAGATGTCCGCTGCTACCTGCCGACACGATTTCATAAGTCGGGTTAGGCGTTTCTCCGCCGATATAGCCCGAGGTCGTCTTCAGCACGCCAGGAACATGATCAAAGTCTGATTCCACGCACCAGAAGCATCCGCCCGCGAATATTGCGGTATCCTCAGCCGCAACGGCTTGAGTGGTCAACCCGAAGGCGCCTCCCATGATAGTTGTGATCGCCACCAAAACTTTTAAAAAGGGCGAGTATGGTTTCTGCATTAATGCTACTCCGTTCTCAACAATTAAATAGTAAACGGAAGCTGGTCTAAATGATCTTTAATTACCAGTGCATCTCGCAAAGATTTGATATCACGATAATATCATGGGAGTGTTACTTCAGTCCGCGTAACCCGGCAGTTGCCGATCAAGTTTGCGCAAAAGGGCCGTCCAGGCTATTCCGGAAACAGCCGCGAGACCCTTCTCACCCTGTTTTGCTGTCACTTCCTTAACGCTATCGGATGGATGATGTAGCTTGCGACCGCCAGCCAGACTGGCTACCTGCATTTCGCAGGCCCGCTCCAGAAAATACATGTTCATAAAGGCTTCTCGGACCGTTGGGCCAAGTGCAAGTGTGCCATGGTTCCAAAGCAACATCATGTTCTTCTCGCCCAGATCCTTTTGCAGGCGTGGCCGTTCGTCATGATTAAGGGCAACACCCTCATATTCATGATAGGCAAGCTGTTCGCGAACGAGCAACGCCGTCTGATTGAGGGGTAAGAGCCCTTCTTCTTGCGTTGCGACGGCAGTGCCGGCCGGGGTATGAAGATGCATAACGCAGCCCGCATCGTGGCGGACTTCATGTACGGCAGAATGAATGGTAAACCCGGCCGGGTTCACTTTAAACTCATTTTCACCGACGACCTCTCCATTCATATCAATCTTGACTAATGACGAAGCCGTGATTTCATCAAACATCATACCATAGGGGTTAATGAGGAAATGGTTTTCAGGTCCTGGAAGGCGGGCGGAGATATGGGTGAAAATCAAATCATCCCAACCGAAAAGGGCAACTATTCGGTAGGCAGCTGCAAGATCGACCCTGATACTCCATTCTGCATCACTGAAATGATCACGTTTTGTAGAATTTTTTAATGTCGCTAAGCTCATTTTAGTCTCCCATCTTTAATTACCCACCCGAAAATTCGGATGTGTAGGAGTTATTTCCCCTGTAAGGCGCATCCTATCATTTTTTATCTCTCGGTTAATTGTAGCGAATATTGTAGTGCGAGAGCAATTCACTTCTGCATTTTGACCCCTAACCCGATGTTAATAATTCTGCGGTAATTATGCTTAAGTAATTGCAAATGAAGAGGGGCCGAACTGGCTAGTTCATAAAATGGTAAAAAAAATAAACCAGTTTTTTACGAGTAAAGGCAACCAGGAAGATACGGCAGAAGAGGTTAAATATTCCAAATTCGGAATTGGCCCCCGGCTTGTTGCCGCCTTTTCTATCGTTGCAATTCTAACGATTGCTATATCGGTAATCAGCTGGATTAGTCTGGGGACAATCACTTCGGCCCAGCAAGAACTGAATAGCCAGAAGGTTCCGGCTATTTCTCTTGCCTTGAAACTTGCCAATGAAACAACAGCACTTGCCGCAGCGGCGCCCCAACTCAGTACGGCGAAAACAGAAGCGGAGCGAAACCAAAGCTTTAAAGCCATAACAAATGCCGGTGAGAAGGCTTCAGCGAGGCTGAACTCTTTACGTAAGTATATGGACGGAAATCTGTCTCTACAAAAAGTTGATGACGGATTGAACAAGATGCAGGATAGCTTGGTGCGCCTGAATGAGCAGGTTCAAAAGCGTATAGAATACTCGAATCAATTAAGCACGACTGCTCCGCGGCTTTCCGGTGCTCGGGATACATTAGACACCGGATTAAGTGCTTTCCTTTTGCCGCTCAGGGTCCAGGTCATCGAGAATTCTGACAATTGGAGTAAAATGCTTTCTCATTCTGTTGATCAGGCGTTGACGGGGGTGAAGCCGGATTATGATACATCTGAGTATTCTAAGGAAATACTTGATATACTTGGGTTTCAGGACAACATTTTTACATTCAAGAGCAACGGATATCAAATGTTGAGTCTGTTGACTGAAGGGTTGCAGGCGGATGACATATGGGCAGTAAAGGATCTTGAAGCCGTCTTCCTATCCTCAATTGCCTCAATAGGCACACCACTGAGTGAAATTGAAAACCGTACATCCAAGGCCAAGGCGCAGGAACTTTCAAAGCTGTTCAATGATTTCCTAGCCATGGGCGTTGAGGACAGTACCGAAAATTCAATCAATATTTTCAAGACACGTATCAAGGAATTGGAAGCCGCGGATGCAGCGCAAAATATTGTAAGTGAAAGTCGGTTTCTGGCTGGTATCCTCGTTAAGAATGTAAATACCTTTACCTCTGAAATTGAAGCCTCACTGGGCACCGCCGCAACGGAAAATAGCACCCTCGCGAATACGACACGAATGACATTGCTACTTTGCGCCGTGGTCGCCCTTATCATTACGATCGGTATCGGCTGGCTCTATGTACGTCGCAATATCATTCGCCGTTTAATGCTCCTTGTCGATTCTGCTCAGCGGCTTTCGGAAGGGGATTTGTCTTCAAGTATTTATCGCGAAGGACGCGACGAAATAGCGCGAATGGGACATGCACTTGTGGGCTTCCGTGATACAGCAAGAGAGGCGGAAGCTGCCCGTGCGGAAGCTGAAATGCAACGTCAGAAGCGTGATGAAGAAAAAGCGAAACGTGAGGAAGAACAGCGCAATGCTGAACGTGAGGCCACAGAAACGAAAACCAGAGAGCGTAATCAGTTGGCCGATACTTTTGAGGGGAGCGTAAAGCACCTTGTTGAAAACTTTGCCGCCGCGGCTGTGGAAATGACAGAAATGTCGCAGTCGATGACGAGCTCTGCAGAAGATACGACACAACGTTCTGCAACTGTCGCTTCGGCATCAGATCTTGCCGCTTCCAGCGTTAATTCTGTTGCTGCAGCAACGGAGGAACTCACGTCCTCCATCAATGAAATCAGCCGCCAGGTTAACAAGGCTGCAAATATTGCAGGAGAGGCTGTCTCTGAGGCAGAGAGAACAAATATTATGGTTACCTCTCTGAATGAGGCGGCATCAAAAATTGGTGACGTCGTCGGCCTGATCAACGATATTGCGGGGCAGACAAACCTTCTCGCCCTGAATGCGACGATTGAGGCTGCTCGTGCTGGTGATGCCGGTAAGGGATTTGCAGTTGTTGCCAGCGAAGTGAAGAACCTGGCTGCCCAGACCGCAAAAGCAACGGAGGAAATTTCCGAGCAGATCAAAGCTGTCCAGGAAGAAACTGGTAACGCGGTCGGGGCCATCGGTGGCATCACGACGACAATCGGCAAGATAAACGAGATCGCAACATCGATCTCCGCTGCTGTAGAGGAACAGGGCGCGGCGACCGGTGAAATCAGCCGCAGCGTCCAGCAGGCTGCCGAGGGTTCGCAAGAAGTATCCCAAAATATCCTTTCTGTCAGAAATGCCGCAGAATTAACGGGTAAGGCAGCATTGGAAGTACAGGAAATATCCAATGGGATTGCGAAGGAAGTCTCAGAGTTGGATCAACAAGTAGAAGGTTTCCTCGCGCAAATCCGGGCAAGCTAAACCTATAAACTCAACAAGGGCAGTATTGGCAGGATAAATGTCTTGAAAATACTGCCTTTTGTTTGTTGGGATGCACAACCTGAATTAGAAGGAAAAATGTTTACTCTCGTCCTTTCTGGTTCTGCGCGACTAAACAAATTTTTTTTACTGGCCAAAATGCTTTCTATGAGTCACAGTTAATTCACAAAAAAGAAGAATAACGTTTTAACTGGGAGGTGGACGCTTAGGCGTCTGGAAGCGTGTTCATAATGAAATTGAAAATGCATCCGGGAGCTTGTGCAACCATTAGCTATGAGTGAACAAAAATACAGATAATGCAGCGTCTGCGGACGTTTTAGCGACGGATACTTTGCTAAGTGTTCAGGATGTCAGTGTTCATTTCGGCGGGATCGTCGCTTTGGACGGTGTTTCGTTTAATATTCCTGCGGGACAGATTGTCGGCTTGATCGGGCCCAATGGTGCCGGAAAGACAACACTTTTTAACTGTATCAGCCGACTTTACGACGTGAATTGGGGCGATATTCTATTTCGCGGTCAATCCATCCTTAAAAGCCCTGTACACCGGATGAGCGAAATTGGCATTGGGCGGACATTTCAAAACCTTGCCCTGTTTTCCAACCTGAGTGTTCTTGATAACATTATGATAGGCGGTCATTCGACCGGGAAATCGGATTATTTCAGTAATGCCCTGCGCTTACCCTGGACAAAACGAGAAGAAAGGGAATTGCGTCACCGGGCCCTTGAAATGCTGCGTTTCATGAAACTAGAGGACACGGCCCTTCAGCGTATCGGAGGATTGTCTTTTGGTATCCAGAAACGCCTGGAAATTGCTCGTGCCTTATTAAGTCACCCGAAGCTCCTTCTTATGGACGAGCCTGCGGGCGGCCTTAATCACAATGAATTATCACTCCTTGTAGATACAATCCGCCGTATTCGGGACGAATTTGGTACGACGGTTCTTTTGGTGGAGCACCATATGGGCGTGGTTATGGAAGTTTCTGAGAAAGTTGTTGCACTTAACTTCGGTCGCAAGCTCGCGGAGGGGGCGCCAGCGGAAATCCAGCAACATCCTGATGTTATTGAAGCGTATCTGGGGACGGGCAAGAAATGAGTCATCTGCTTGAGGTAAAAGGGCTTGAGGCGTCATATGGCCCGACGAAAGTTCTGCATGGACTGGATTTTAGCCTGGATAAGGGCGGCGTTACGACAATACTTGGCGCAAATGGCGCTGGTAAAACGACAACTTTGCGTGCGATCAGTGGGATGGTGACGCGCAAAGGGAGTATTGCGCTAGATGGTGCCGAACTAACTAATCTACAAACGTCAGACATTACGCGTAAAGGTATCGCCCATGTGCCTGAAGGGCGCGGCACATTCGTGAGAATGTCGGCAGAGGATAATTTGCGGCTGGGCTCGTATAGCCGGAGTGATAAGGCAGGCATTGCGGAGGATATGGAGCGGGTTTACAACTATTTCCCTATCCTCAAACAGCGGCGAAACCAACAGGCTGGCACATTAAGTGGCGGTGAAGCGCAAATGCTGGCTGTTGGTCGGGCGTTGATGCTCCAACCAAAACTTTTGTTGTTGGACGAGCCTTCTTTCGGGTTGGCGCCGTTGATTGTGCAGGAGCTCTTTGAGATTCTGAAGAAAATTAACGTCCAAGAAGGGGTGAGCATGTTGCTAGTTGAGCAGAATGCGTCACTCGCGCTTGATCTCGCGGATCACGCCTATTTATTGGAAACGGGGAATATCGTTATCTCCGGGACGTCGGAATCAATTCTTGAAAATGAGACCGTTCGCCGGTCCTACTTAGGGTATTAGGAAGCTCCCATGGATCTCTTTTTACAGCAAATTCTGACCGGGATTGCGAATGGCGCTATTTATGCTTGCCTGGCACTCGCGGTTGTCATGATTTATCAGGCTATTGATCATTTTAATTTCGCGCAGGGCGAAATGGCCATGTTCAGTACCTATATCTGTTGGGCGATGATCGCCGGTGGTGTGCCTTATTGGCTTGCTTTTTTTGCGACGATCGTCGTGTCCTTTGTGGGCGGCCTGGCGATTGAGCGAATAATATTCAAGCCTCTGCATAATGCACCTGTTCTCAGTCATGTGGTTGTATTTATTGGCCTTATTGCAATATTTAACAGTTCCGCAGGTGCTATCTGGGACCATAATATCAAAACATTTCCCTCTCCTTTTCCCAGCGGGTCATTCGGTGGACTGATTGGCTTGCATGAGGTCGGGATGTTCTTTGTAACCCTGATTTTACTGTTGGGTATATTCTGTTTCTTTCGCTTTACGCGAGTTGGCATGGCAATGCAGGCGGCGGCAGCCAATCCGGATTCTGCGGAGCTGGTTGGCATTCGGGTCGGTTGGATGCTCGCGCTTGGCTGGGGTTTAGCTGCGGCTATCGGTGCTGTTGCCGGCATGATGATTGCTCCGATTGTCTTCCTCGATCCAAATATGATGCTGGGTATTCTTCTTTATGGTTTTGCAGCGGCAATTGTCGGAGGGATTACAAGTCCTGGCGGTGCCGTGGCGGGAGGGTTTCTGGTTGGTATTATTGAGAATTTGGTCGGTACTTATATCCCGGCAATTGGAAGTGAGCTGAAACTGACGGTCGCGCTTGTACTTATCGTGACTGTTTTATTATTCAAGCCGAACGGGCTGTTCGGAAAGACAATTGTGACCAGGGTATAATAATATGGCAACCGATGTTGAAACGCGTTTGGATTCCAGGCTGACAGTTGGCGAAAAAATTCCCGTCAAATTGGTGATCCCGGTAATTGTGATCGGCGCAATAATTCCCTTTGTCCTGGGAGGTTACGCAACCTTTCAGGGCACATTGATCATGATCTATGCTATCGCTATTCTGGGTCTAAATCTCTTAACGGGATTTAACGGCCAATTTTCCCTAGGGCATAGCGCTTTCTATGCTATTGGCGCCTATACGGCGGCCATTCTTGTGTATCATCTGGACTGGCCGGTATATGTGACCATACCAATAGGCGGCGTAGTTTGCTTCTTCGCCGGATTTCTTTTTGGGTTGCCGGCATTGCGATTGGAAGGGCTTTACCTGGCGCTGGCGACTTTTGCGCTGGGGGTGGCGGTTCCCCAGATCCTGAAGTCGTCCCATCTTGAAGGTTTGACGGGCGGGGTTCAGGGGTTGGATGTTTTCCGTCCCGATGTGCCGGCTTTTCTGGTCGATAATTTTGGTCTGACCATGGACCAGTGGTGGTATCTGATCGTATTTGTCGTGATGCTTTTAATGTTCTGGGTTGCCTGGAATCTGATTAACAGCCGAACAGGGCGCGCCATGATGGCGATCCGCGATAATCCTATTGCCGCAAGGTCCATGGGCGTGAATGCCTCTCTCTATAAATCGCTTACATTCGGCGTAAGCGCATTTTACACCGGTATCGCCGGCGCTATGGCAGCAATTATCATTGAGTTTGTCGCACCAGATAGCTTTACTTTCCAATTATCTATTCTACTATTCATTGGAATGGTTGTCGGTGGAACCACATCGATTTGGGGAGCGGTTTTTGGTGGCATGTTTATTTTGTTAATACCAAATTTTGCAGAAGAAATTTCTACGGGACTTTCTTATGCCATTTTCGGCGTTATTCTAATATTAGTTATTTATGTTATGCCCTCAGGTTTTGCGGGGTTGGTAAATCTTCTAAGGGCTCGAATAAAAAAGATAATGTGAACTCTTAGTCGTGAGCGAGAAGAATATCTTTATCAATAAGATATGGTGAAAAATAACAGGAGGTACTAATGAATACCGGGAGAAAATTAGCGATTACCTTCGCTGCCGTTGCCGCAATGGGAATGGCTGCGAGTTCGGCGCTTGCCGACAAAATGTATGGGCCTGGTGTGACCGATGATTCTATTAAGCTCGGAAACACGATGCCTTACAGTGGCCCTGCCGCTGCCTATGGTCAGATTGGTAAAGCTACTGCCGCCTATTTCGACAAGATCAATAAGGAAAATGGTGGTGTAAACGGTCGCAAGATAGAGTTTATTTCGCTGGACGATGGCTATAGCCCGCCTAAAACGAAAGAACAGGTTCGCAAACTTGTTGAGCAGGATGAAGTATTGCTCATCTTGGAAAGCCTGGGAACGCCAACGAACTCAGCTATTCATAACTACATGAACAAGAAAAAGGTTCCGCAGCTGTTCGTTGCAACGGGCGCAACAAAATGGGGCGATCCTGAGAACTTCCCTTGGACAATGGGCTGGCAGCCGAGCTACCAGACGGAAGGTAAACTGTTCGGGGCCTATATCATGGAGAATGTGCAGGACCCAAAAGTCGCCATTCTGTTTCAGAACGACGACTATGGTAAAGACTATGTTCACGGGCTGAAAGAGTATTTGGGTGACAAGGCCGATTCCATAATTGTCGCCGAGGAAAGCTTTGAGGTAACAGACCCGACGATCAACTCTCAGATGATCAAGCTGAAAGACAGTGGTGCAAATGTCTTTTTCAATGTCTCCACACCAAAGTTCGCAGCCCAAGCGGTTAAGAAGTTCCGCGAATTGAACTGGGATGCTGTTTTCCTGAATAATTCGGTTTCTAACTCCGTAGGCGCCGTTTACAAGCCTGCCGGTCTGGAAAATTCGAAAGGTATCATTTCTCTGATGTATTATATGGACATCACTGATCCGGCTAACTTCGATACAGAGCCATATAAAAAATGGTCAGCATTTATGGACACTTACTATCCGGATGGAGACAAAACCAGTGCCTTTACTGCATATGGGTATCTGGTTGGACAGACGATGGAACAGGTGTTGAAGCAGGCTGGTGACAATCTGACACGTGAGAATGTTATGAAGGAAGCTGCTAACCTGGATCTGGAACTAGACATGATGTTGCCGGGTATTAAAATTCAAACGGGTCCGAATGACTTCTTCCCGATTGAAGCAATGATGCCAGTTGAATTCAACGGCGAGAAGTTTAATCCGCTGGGCAAGGTTGTCTCTGTAAACTAATCAGATAGTTGATTTTATGAAGAAGGGCAGGGGATGGAATATCCTCTGCCCTTTTTTTGTGGCATGATTTCGGTACTTACTTATTGGGGCTGAGTACGACCCGGCCCTTAATCTTTCCCGCATGTAGATCTGTCAGCGCGCTGTTGGCCTCGTCGAGCGGGCGGACTTCATAGGGGATAGGTGCGATTTTTCCGGCTTTGACCAGCGTCATCATCTCGTGCATTTCTTCCAGTGAGCCGACGTAGGAGCCCTGAATCGTACGCATCATTAGTGGCAGCATGGCAATGGAGAGAGGCATGGAATCTCCGAACAGACCTACGGTCACCATATGGCCGCCTTTTCTTAAACTATTGAAACCAAACTGGGCGGTCGCCGGGGCGCCGACAAAATCAATGGCACCGGCTGCGCCCCCATTTGTAATTTCCTGGAGCTTCGTGAGGGCTGCTTCAGGGTCGCTGTTATCGATGGTTTCATGGGCTCCTGACTGACGGGCGATAGAGCGCTTTGTGTCGTCAATGTCAGCAACAATAATTTTCGCCTTGACCACGCTTGACGCAAAATGAACCGCCGACAAGCCAACACCCCCGGCCCCAATAATGACGAGATGATCATCTTCGCGCAGATGAGAAAGCTTTTTGAGTGCGCTATAGGCTGTCAGGCCCGAACAGGCATAAGTACAGGCCAGCTCGGTCGGGATACCGTCATAGGGGATCAGGTATTTCGGATGGGGAGCGATAACTTCGTCTGCATAGCCACCGTTATAACGTGTGCCGACAGTTTGCGGCGCCATACAAAGAAGTTCATCCCCAGCCAGGCAGACATTGCATTTACCACATCCTATCCAGGGGAAGACAATCCGTTTATCACCAATGTTGACGCCTTCAGCTTCAGGGCCAAGCGCGGCGACCACTCCGACGACCTCATGACCGAGCGTGAAAGGGAGTTTCATGCGTTGTAAAAGGTCCATCTTCTGACCCTCGCCCAGATCGAAGAAACCCTCCCATATGTGAAGATCACTATGGCAAACACCACAGGCCGAGACCTTCAGCAGAACTTCGGTTCCTTTGGGCTCGGGCGTTGGATAGTCCCGTGCTTGCAGCGGCGCGCCAAACTCTATGATTTGTTGGCAATGCATATTTTTCCTCCCCATTGATTATTTTTAGTTGGAGAAATTATGCTAGCTCTTTTCGCGTGCGACAACCAGATTTTCTATGTTTGGATGTAAGGATCTATTCCGAGTACTAGGATTGCAAACGGTTGCTGAAAAGATAGCGTCCGTCACGAAGCTCAGAGAAGAAATCTTTCACTGCAGGATGTGATACAGGTTTCCCGCTGTCATCAATCAGGAGATTTTGCTCCGATACATAGGCCTCATAAGTTGTCTCGGCATTTTCAGCAAACAAATGATAGAAAGGCTGGTCTTTCTTTGGCCGAACCTCTTCGGGAATCGACTGCCACCATTCTTCACTATTGTTAAATGTCGGGTCGACATCATAAATGACGCCGCGAAATGGATAAACGCGGTGTTTCACGATTTGTCCGATAGCAAACTTGGCTGCTCTTACATGTGGATCATTGCTCATAACAGGCCATAATAGTGGAGATTACCTTATCGGCAAGCTCTGAACGTCCAAATTTCTCGGTAGCTTATATATTAGAAACTATCGATCTAAACAATTCGGCTCTTCTTGTCCCCCCAATAGCGATCTCTCAGCAATCGCTTGTAGAGCTTTCCAGTGGGAAGCCGCGGAAGCTGATCTTCAAAATCAAAGGTCCGCGGGCATTTTTGGGGTGAGAGATGTTCACGACAGAAGAGATCCAGTTCACGTGAAAGGCCATCGTCCGGTACTACGTCAGGCATAGGCTGGATTACAGCCTTAACTTCTTCACCAAAATCTTCATTAGGAACGCCGAAAACCGCGGCATCCGCGACCTTCGGATGGGTGATCAGTAAATTTTCGCATTCCTGCGGATAAATATTTACGCCACCTGAGACGATCATAAAGCTCGCCCGATCCGTAAGATAGAGAAAGCCATCTTTATCAATGTAACCCATGTCGCCAACAGTGCTCATCGTGCCATCTGGAGATAAGGCATCTTTGGTTCGTGCCGGATCATTGAAATATTCAAACTGTGTCGCAGTCTTGAACCAGACCGTTCCGGGAGTCTCTACAGGGCAGGGATTCATCTCGTCATCCAGAATATGAAGCTCCCCGAGGAGCACTTTTCCAACCGAACCCGGATGCGAAAGCCATTCTTCACTGTTACAGGCCGTAAATCCAAGCCCCTCTGTTGCTCCATAGTACTCGTGAATTATTGGGCCCCACCACTCAATCATTTGCTGCTTCACCTGAGTCGGGCAGGGGGCCGCAGCGTGGATTGCTATTTCCAAAGAAGAAAGGTCAGCACGCTCTCGAACCTCCGCCGGAAGCTTAAGCATGCGAGAGAACATTGTGGGGACCAGTTGGCTGTGGGTGACTTTATATTTGCTGATTAATTCAAGATACTGTTCCGGGTCGAATTTTTCCATGATAATGACGGTGCCGCCAAACCGGATGGCGAAATTGCACGCGGCCTGCGGCGCAGAATGATAGAGAGGCGCTGGCGATAAATACACCATGTTTTCGCGATACTGCCAAAGACCCTGGAGGAAATTATAAAGGGGAATTTGCTCAAGAGGGTGATTGTCAGGCATCGGGCGGAGAATGCCTTTCGGTTGCCCTGTGGTTCCGGATGAATACAGCATCGAAAGGCCAAGCCGTTCGTTCTCCAGAGGTGCCGATGGGTACTCGGCAGTTGCCTCCTGAAGATTTACAAACTGACCGTCAGTTTCGCCGTTGACAACAATTCCCATAATCACATTTGGGCAAGATTTTAAGGCTTCACGCGCAATCGCCCTTTTTGCTTCTGACGTGATGAGAATTTTAGCTTCGCTGTTGTTGATAATATAGGCAAGTTCTTCAGCCGTCAGATAGGAATTGATGCAAGTGTAATAAAGACCGGAACGTTCACCTGATCCGCAGCTTTCAAAATACCAGGCGTTATTTTCCATGAAAATCGCATAGTGATCGCCTTGGGTGAGGCCATTTTGTTGTAGAAAATGGGCCAACTTGTTAGTTCTTGCCTCATACTCCCTGTAGGTAACAGTTTCTCCGGATGAGGCCATGATATATGCGGGTCGATCGGGGTTTTCAGTAGCAAATTTCCCTGGATACATGCTGATTTTCTCCCATTATATTTATTTCTTCTTTCAGAAGGTATTGTTAATGGAAGGATAGGTTCCGTGAGATGCAACTGCAACATTTATATGGCTTTATGCGCTGTGGCATTAAGTCCGGATGTTGGGCTTTTTTGTATTTGTGGACATTCGTTCAGAAACTCATAATCTTGATGAGATGGCACTTGAAGGTGCGATGACTGAGAAGACGGAATCGATCGTTCCAGTCCACTATGCCGACTGGTCTGAGGAAGAACAAGTGAATGTTATTATAGAGATTTTCTCGTTTTTCGGACGTTAGTTTGCATGGGCCGGCATTGCCGTCTGTGAGCCTGCATACCTCACTGTTCTCTTCATGCATTATGTTTTTGTGTTAGCCGGGAAAAATCTTCAAGCAATATTTCTTCTGTCAAATAGGACACATCCGGATGGCAGGGGATGTTAACAAGGCGGTGATAAATATCTACACAATTTGGCGTGTTCGCGAGCGGTAAATAATACTTTGCAAGCATAAGATGCTGTGCCGCGTCGACATCTTCCTGCCTAACAGGGTAGGCCGCACAAAAAGGAAGGCTGGTCGCTGGTGTTATATCGTCAAATGAGTATAGCGGTTGCAATCCCGCTTTTGCCGCTATTTTTGTGACTCTTTCAATCTGCTCGAGATAGAGAGGTTTCCACTCGTTTACCCGGTTTAAACGATCGATTTGAAAGGCGCAGGCAATGTCGGATACCTTGCCGTTGTTTATCCATTGCTTTCTTTCAGAGGCTTTTATCGGACCGTAATTCAGGAGATTGTAAATTGCATCTGTCTCGTCTTTCGGTGACAGAATTAACCCGCCCTCTCCGGCGCCGTATGGTTTTGTGTGGTGCAGGCTGAAACTTTGATATGGCCAGTCGGAAACTCTATCGTTGAGGCCGGCTGCATTGTCAATCACCATGAATTTCTCATGCTTCTTCGCAAATTCTATGAATGGGCCAAAATCTTTCCAGGCTCCAAAAGGGTTGGTAACGATGAAGCCATCAAAATTGTTTAAGCCGAGCTGTTCCAGCGCTTCCAGATTTAATATGCCTTCCCGGGTACAATCGACGAATTGCATATCGCTAAAGTAGCCGCGCCCAAGGTTATTAAAACTGAAGGAACTGGCCGCCCATCGAATAGGTCTGCCAAACTTGATTTCAAGGAATTTTGCAATCGCCTCCAACCCAATGCCGCCGTTTGCGCAAGGTGTAATGGCGAGTCCTACAGACAAGTTAAAGTGCTTTTCATATTTTTCAGTAAGCAAATAATAAAGCGGGCCGCGGTTTGCCCACATATTGGTCTCAATGCATTGCTCAAGTAGCTCTGCGATGTAATTCATATCCGGCCGCTTGCTCTCCACAAAGGGCATCTTTACCTTGTTATCTGATATTTTCACAACCACATGGCCTTCTTTATGAAATTTCGAAATCAGCTGAGTTTTCAATACTATAGTAAACCAAAAATGATAAATTTTCTGTTTACTTACTAACTTAGGTGGTCACAATTGCGTCTTAATCCTTATGGAAACCTAATTCACTTTAAGGCGAGTGTGCAAATTTAGCGCGGGCTGTCCGAGTGAAGCCACTGCGGTGCGCAATTGATAATTCAGACTATCTATTAACACGGTGGCCCGTCAATATAACAATAATACAAAAAAAAGAGATAGGACGGGGAAACCGCCATGGCGCATGGTTCTACGCCTCCAGAGAATGGAAGAATAAGGAGCGGGGATATTTTCCTTGTCGGAGCCGTTCTTGCATGGGGCATTAATTTTCCGATTGCAAAGTATGTACTCGATTTTATGGATCCAGTCGTATTTTCTGCAACGCGTTATTTGACGGCGAGCATGCTTCTTTTTGGATTTCTGCTACTCCGAAATATAGCTATTGCAATTTCGCTTAAAGAAGCTGCTATGCTTTTGCTTATTGGTTTGTTAAGCGTTGCCCTGTTTCAGGGCGGGTGGGCGTTCGGTCTCAGTCTCACTTCCGCCTCAAAAGCGTCCGTTTTAATAACGACCTCTCCAATATTTGGCGCCTTGATTTCTGCTTTAATGGGAAATCGCCCCGGCAAAATGGCCTGTTTTGGTATCTTGCTTTCCTTTTTTGGGGTGGCTGTCGTTATTAATAATAGCCTGACAGAGATCACGTTCAGTGCAGGCTCGATCATAGGGGATATGCTGATCGTTGCGGCAGCAATGATGTGGGCTATCTATACTTTTGTAGCGGGCCCCCTGGTCGCCCGACGCGGCCCTCTTTTGGTCACAGCCTGGGCAAACCTATTTGGCTCCGTTGTATTGATGCTGTTCGGGATACCAAGTCTTTTTGAGCAAAACTGGGAAAATATATCGGTGCTAGGCTGGATGAGCTGGGCCATTACCGCAATCTTTGGTGCGGCACTTGCCTTTGTCTGGTATTGCGCAGGGATTGCTCGTCTTGGGGTAACAAAAGGGATGGTCTATAGTTTCCTTATTCCTGTTATTGCAATCCTTAGCTCAGTCATTTTGCTTGACGAAGTTATCACCTTTGTTCAGGTGCTTGGTGCCGTTATCGTTTTAATAGGGGTCAAATTAACCCGCGCTGATTAACTTGTACTATTCGACGTCATCCAGTCACTGAGAGTTGCAATCTGTTCTTTACGCATTCCTATGCCTAATTTACTTCTGCGCCAAAGAATATCGTCGGCAGTCCTTGCCCATTCTCTATCCATCAGATA
The DNA here is from genome assembly GCF_009882915.1 of Sneathiella litorea. Lineage (GTDB taxonomy): Bacteria > Pseudomonadota > Alphaproteobacteria > Sneathiellales > Sneathiellaceae > Sneathiella > Sneathiella litorea. The sequence goes on along the minus strand of NZ_WTUW01000002.1, from coordinate 1,185,142 downwards.
TCTGACTTCTCTCTCGAACAGGCCACAGCCGAAATCCTCGCCAAGGTCGGTTTTTTGAGAAGCATCTCCCAATAGATCGAACAGGCGTGTTCCATAAGCGCGGAGCAGACGCTCTGATTGATGCGTCTCTATAAATGGATACCTCTCGCAAACTTTTGCCAGGAGCTCCGTAAACTCTTCCATTGGGAAATCACCGCCCGGAAGCGGTGCATTAATTGTCCATTCCTGGTTCATTTTCCCGAGTTTTTGTTCGGCCATTTCCATAACCGCTTCCGCGAGGCGGCGATAGGTGGTTATCTTGCCGCCGAAGATATTCAGAAGAGGGGCGTTATCCTCATTAGTTTGCCATCGTAGTACATAATCGCGTGTCGCCTCCTGTGCCTTCGTTGCGCCGTCATCGAATAAGGGTCGCACGGCGGAATAGGTCCAGACAACGTCTTGTTCCCGAACCGGTTTCTCGAAATACTCACTCGCTGCGTTACAGAGGTAGGAAATCTCCGTATCACTGATCGCTACATTCTCTGGGTCACCGTCATAATCCTGATCTGTTGTTCCAATCAGGGTGTAGTCGTTCTCATAGGGAATGGCAAAGATGATACGGTCGTCTGCGTTCTGGAATATGTAGCATCTGTCATGCTCATAGAGTTTCGGAATAATGATATGACTTCCCTGAACGAGGCGGACGTTAGGCGAGGTGGGGGAGTGGGACGCAGCCTGAATGATGTTATCGACCCAGGGGCCCGCTGCATTAATGATCATTCGCGCTGTTCTGGTTGTCGTTTGGCTGTTCGCCGTATCCTGTGTCGTTACATGCCAGAGCCCATCCTTATATGCGGCGGCGATACATTTTGTGCGGGTTTCAATGAGCGCACCGCGAGCCGCAGCGTCCATTGCATTCAGGACAACCAGGCGTGAATCGTTAACCCAGCAGTCCGAATATTCAAAGCCAGTTGAAAATTCTTTTTTTAAGGGATTTCCTGGTGGGTTTTTTTGGAGGTTGAGAGATTTCGTCGCAGGTAGCTTTTTGCGGCCGCCAAGATGATCATAAAGAAAGAGCCCAAGCCTGAGTAACCATTTAGGTCTCAGCCCCTTGTGATGGGGAAGCACAAACCGTAATGGCCAGATGATATGCGGCGCATTGGCCCAAAGCACCTCTCTCTCCTGAAGAGCCTTTCGGACCAGCCGGAATTCATAATGCTCAAGATAGCGTAGTCCGCCATGAATGAGTTTTGTCGACCCCGAGGACGTGCCGCTTGCAAGATCGTTCATTTCGCAAAGGGCAACGGAGTAGCCTCGGCCTGCGGCATCGCGGGCAACGCCGCATCCGTTTATGCCTCCTCCGATTACAAAAATGTCAAAATCTGCGGTCATGAATCTACGCTTTCTTGAAGGCTGTTTCGCCAAGTTACAGCAATTAACGAAGATTTATAGCGTAAATATGAAAATAAAAGGAAATTAAATTTATAAATATACTTTCGTTTTTAGCGGGTCAGGCGGCCGTCTCTATTACCCGGACGTCTCCTTCGGCGCATATACGGCGTATCGACGGTTCTGTGATTTTATCTGTTACAAAGGTATCGACCTGCGCCAGCTGTGCGATGACAACGGGCGCGCGGCGTTTGAATTTCGTGGAGTCGGCAACCAGTATGACATGGCGGGCGTTGGTGATGATCGCCTGCGCAACCTTGACTTCCCGGAAATCAAAATCCAGAAGTGAACCGTCCGGATCGATTGCGGAAGCACCAATTACCGCGTAGTCAACACGGAACTGATTGATGAAATCTATGGCGGCTTCACCGACAATGCCCCCATCGGAATGGCGAACAACACCGCCGGCTATCGCAACTTCGAATGATGGATAAAGGCGTAAATTATTGGCAACATTGATATTATTGGTCACGACCATCAATCCCTTATGATTGACTAAGCTATGCCCAACGGCTTCTGTCGTGGTGCCGATATTCATGAAAAGGGCAGATTGGTCAGGGATAAGTTTTGCGGTTTCAGCGCCAATGGCAGCTTTTTCTTCCGCGGCGATTTGACGTCTTGTCTCATACTCGACGTTCTTACGGGTTTCGGGATAGAGCGCGCCGCCGTGGAACCGGGCGAGGATTTTACTTGAACAAAGGGCGTTCAAGTCCATTCGTATTGTTTGCGGCGTAATATCGAAATGCGCCGCCAGTTCATCGACCTGTACGCGTCCCCGAGATTTCGCAAGTTCGACAATTTCCGCCTGACGGGCGTTCAAATGCATTGGTTACTCTCCTACTTTCGTTCGAGTATACTGAAAACCCCATGCGAATTGGAAAGAAAAAGATACTAGAATAAATGCGATCTATATACATAATCTCCACTTGGTGATGAACTCGGGGGTAAGCTTTCAACTTTCGGGCATCTTTTGCGAGTGCGAGGAAAGGCAGAATATTGGGAAAATGAACGGCATGAGCTTCAAACTTTTGGACCAGTCAGAGCATAAGCTTTATGAATGATCTTCTGGCAGGATTACAGTCTGCGATTGGGCTGATACTTCATCTGGACCATGATCTGGTGGAAATTTCCTTAAGATCTTTGCAGGTGACCATATCGGCAGTCCTGATATCCGCGGCAATTGGGTTGCCATTCGGCGCGTGGCTCTCTGTGACGCGATTTCGATATCGTCGTCTCGCGATTGCCCTGTTAAACGCTTTGATGGGCCTTCCGCCTGTCGTTGTTGGTCTTTTCGTTTATATCCTGCTGTCACGTTCTGGCCCGTTTGGGGTGCTTGATCTTCTTTTTACTCCAACGGCAATGATAATTGCCCAAGTTATCATTGTGACTCCGATCATTGCCTCAATTTCGCATCAGTCAATGCGCGATCTCTGGTTTCAATATCATGATCTGCTGATCTCCATCAAAACCACCAAGTGGCAGCGCATGAAGGCTCTGCTCTGGGATGGACGGCGTGGTCTTTTGACTGCGACATTGACCGGGTTCGGAAGAGGGATCGGAGAAATCGGGGCAATCATGATCGTCGGCGGGAATATCGACCATTTGACACGTGTGTTGACAACGGCAATTGCACTGGAAGTTGGCAAGGGTGATTTTCCGCTGGCCCTTGGGCTGGGCATCGTCCTCATTTCCATGGCGATCCTGATTAATCTCACGATCCATATCCTGTCTCGAACGGAGCGGGAGGGAACATGGTAGAGACAATCCTGCCGGTGGAGCTTAACGGTGCAGTTGTGCGAAAGGGCGAGAAAATTATCATTGGTCCGCTTGATCTCTCAATTGGAGGGACGGGCTGCAGTATTCTTATTGGACCCAATGGTGCGGGAAAGACGACGTTACTTCGGTTGCTTCACGGATTAGAGCGGGCGAATAGCGGTGCCGTCAAATGGTCCGCAAGGAAGAATGAGGTTTTCAGCCGCCAATCTTTTGTCTTTCAATCACCTGTCGTTTTGCGCCGCTCAGGTGTCGAGAACATTGCCTATCCCCTAATTGTTCGCGGGGTTGCCAGGAAAATGGCCCGGGCCGAGGCGGAAAAATGGATAGATGAAATTGGTCTTGGCGACGTAGGGCGGTACGATGCACATGTGCTTTCCGGTGGAGAAAAGCAGAAGCTCGCCATGGCACGGGCGCTGATAACTAAGCCGGAGGTCCTGTTCCTCGATGAGCCCACGGCAAATCTGGACGGAGCCTCGACTTTGGAAATTGAAAGACTGATCCTATCCGCAAGGGACAAGGGAACGCGCATCATTATGGCAACCCATGATTTTGGTCAGGCGAGGCGTCTCGCCGATGATATCCTGTTCATGCATAGGGGAAGAATACATGAGCGCGCATCCACGGAAGACTTCTTTGATGAACCGAAAACAGAGGAAGCAAATAAATTTATAAGAGGGGACCTGTTACTATGAAAATTCGATCAATAATCGCTGCCTGTGCTTTGTTGGCGATGACAGCTATTAATGCGGTCGCCGAGGATATGAAAATGGCGGTGACGACATCCTTCCACAATTCCGGCCTTTCTGACATCCTGATCCCGGAAATCAAGAAAGATACCGGCATTGACGTATATCTTCTTGTTGTCGGAACAGGGCAGGCGCTCAAGCTTGGCCGTGCAGGGGATGTGGATGCGATACTCGTTCATTCACGCAAGGCGGAGGAAGAGTTTGTCGAAACGGGATATGGCACTCACCGGCGGGAAATCATGTATAATGATTTTGTCCTGATTGGACCGAAATCCGATGAAGCAGGCATTGCCAATGCCAAAACAGCAGCAGATGCGCTGACGGCGATTGCGAAGACAAAATCTGTTTTTGTCAGCCGGGGGGATGACAGCGGTACGCATCGCAAGGAACTGGCGCTCTGGAAAAATTCAGGACTGGATCCGGAAAACTTCGAGGGAAACTGGTACCGCGCGAGCGGGTCCGGCATGGGGACGACACTCAACACGGCAAGCGGAATGAATGGCTATGTCTTTGCAGACCGGGCGAGCTGGCTCAACTTCAAGAACAAGGGAGACCTTGCGCTTTTGTTCTCAGGCGATCCGGTTCTTTTCAATCAATATGCCTATCTGCCGGTCAACCCGGAGAAACATCCACATGTCAAAAAGGACCTGACAGCAAAACTTGAAAAATGGCTGGTCAGCCCCAAAGCACAGAAATTGATCGGCGATTACGAAATCGCCGGGGAGCAGCTCTTTACGCCAAATGCCGGTGTGCTGGATAGTGATAGCTAGACACCCAGGGTGTGGGCCATCATTTCAAGGTGGTCCTGCCCATAGAACATATCATCATCGATAAAATAGGTGGGGGAACCAAAGAGATGTCGCGTAATTGCTTCCTCAGTATTACGGGCATAAATTTTTCGCACCTCTTCCGATGCTGCAGTTTCCAATAAGGGCGCAGGGTCAATTCCCGCTCGCTCTCCGATTGTCGTGAGGTCGTCGGCTTTATCCAGATCAAAATCCTCAACCCAATGCGCGCGTAGCATTTCATGTGAAAGCCGGTCGATATTCAGACCCTGAACCAGCCCGGCGATGAGCATGCAATTTGATAGGGTTATATCATGATGGTGATAGGTAGGCGTATGGCTCAATACCGGGATATTTCTGTATTCTGCCCAGCGAATGATCTCCCGGCCAAAGAAATAATCCGTATGAGCCTGCGATCGATTTCCAAAGGCGGGTGCACCTGTGGCCTCAACTAGTTTCCGCAAATCAAACGGCCGATGATCGATTTCCCGCCCGGCGGCTTTTGCAATCCGCATGAGCTCGGCATGACCCAAATAGGCATAAGCGGAATAGCCTGCGTAATAATATTCAATTGTCGACATGATGTTTGGCTTTCTTTTATGGATAGCTTGTCAGGGTGCGCCTTACGGCATCCTGCCATTTGGCATAGGCAGTATCTCGCTCCGCTTCGGCGATGGTGGGGGTGAACCGTTTGTCACGCAGCCAGCTTTCTGAAAATTCATCGATGGAAGGATAGAAATCCGTTTGCAGGCCGGCAAGATAGGCGGCGCCAAGGGCTGTCGTTTCGGCAGATACAGGTCGGTCGACCGGAGCGCCCAGAATATCGGCGAGACGCTGCATAGTCCATTCGGAGGCAACCATGCCACCATCGACCCGGAGAACCGTTTCGTGATTGTCCGTGAAATCATTATGCATGGCGGTTAGAAGGTCGCGTGTCTGAAAACAGACACTCTCCAGTGCGGCGCGGGCAAATTCCTTTGGTCCTGCGGCGCGGGTTAACCCGAAGATGGCACCGCGGCAATCCGCATCCCAGTAGGGCGCGCCGATCCCGACAAATGCTGGAACCATGATCACACCCTGTCCCGGGTCTGCGCGCTCCGCCAGTTCGCCGGATTGGGCGGCATGCTCGATAATGCCAAGACCGTCCCGGAGCCATTGAACGGCCGCCCCCGCCACGAAGATGGAGCCTTCCAATGCGTAAGTTGGCTTGCCACTCAGTTGATAGGCGATAGTTGTCAGGAGCTTGTTCTTCGATTTGACCGGTACTTCGCCTGTATTTAAAAGGGCAAAGCAACCCGTGCCATAGGTGGATTTCATCATGCCCGGCTTGAAACAGGCCTGACCGACAGTCGCCGCCTGCTGATCCCCTGCGATGGCGGCGATTTTGGTGGTGCCGCCGAGAATATCCGGATCCAGCATTCCATAATCAGCGGCGCAATCACGTACCTCAGGCAGCAAGGATTTTGGAATATTAAGGATATCCAGAAGTTCGTCTGACCAGTCGCATTGATGGATATCATAGATTAAGGTCCGGCTGGCATTGGTTGCGTCGGTCGCGTGAACCTTTCCGCCAGTCAGCCGCCAAAGAAGGAAACTATCTATCGTGCCAAAGGCAAGTTTGCCTTTTTCCGCGGCCTCTCTTGCGCCCGCGACATTATCCAGCAGCCAGGCGATCTTTGTGCCGGAGAAATAGGGGTCAAGCAAAAGGCCGGTTTTCTCAGAGAATTTCTGCTCAAGGCCTTGTTGTTTCAGATTGCCGCAGAAACCCGCCGTCCGGCGGTCCTGCCAGACAATCGCATTGTGAATTGCCCTGCCGGTCTCCCGGTCCCAGATGACGGTCGTTTCCCGTTGATTCGTGATGCCGATGCCGGCGATTTCGCCGATCGTCGCGCCTGCTTTCGACAAGGCCTCTTTTGCTGTCGCGACGGTCGTGGTCCAGATTTCCTCCGGATCATGTTCTACCCAGCCGGATGCCGGGAAATGCTGCGTGAACTCCTGCTGCCCGACGGCAACGGGTCGATAGTCTTTGTCGAAAAGGATGGCCCGGCTTGACGTCGTGCCCTGATCAATGGCGAGGATATATCCTGTCATCTTGTTATTAATCCGTTACATAGTCGCTAATTCTCTGATGCAGAATATTGGCATGAGGGGACAGGATACGCCAGCCTGTTTTAATACCTGCCTTAGACGGCTTCATTTTCGAACAGGATAACGCCTGCGGCTGTGTTGGAAATCGGGATATGATAGTTACGGGAAAGTTCTCGAATATTATCGCCGAGCGCGCCGCGCATGATCAGCCACATAATCATCTCGACACCTTGCGGCCCGACAATCTCCGCAAGTTCATAGTTTGAGTATTTGAGCAGCCATTCCGGCTCGTCTTTCAGTTTATCAAGGAATTCCGTATCGAATGCCCGGTTGGTATGGCCTGCGCGCTCCCCATCAAGTTGGTGGGATAGGCCGCCTGTGCCGAGAATGACGACATTCAGATCCTCTTCATAGGAGGCAACGGCCTTGCCGATTGCCTCCCCGAGTTTGAGGCAGCGCCGAGCCGAGGGGAAAGGGTACTGCACCACATTCACACAGACAGGGATGACTTTGACCTGATTGCGAAGTTCCTGCTTTGGCCACATCAGCGACATGGGTACGGTAAAGCCATGATCGACGAGCATCTCCTGACACATGGTGATGTCGAACTCATCCTCCACGAGACTGTCAATCAGATACCATGAAAATTCCGGGTTCCCCTTAAACGGATCGAGGGGTTTCAGACCCCAGCCTTCATCCGCATTCTGGTACTCCGTGGCCGCACCGATCGCGAACGTCGGCATGGCATCTAAGAAGAAATTTAGGCCATGGTCATTGTAAACGAGGATGGCGACATCCGGCTTTTTATCTTCCATCCATTTCCAGACAGGCTTGTATCCCTCAAAAAATGGTTTCCAATAAGGATCGGATTGCAGGCCCTGTTCTAATGCGTTGCCAATTGCCGGAACGTGGGAACTGCCGACACCCCCTATCAACTTAGCCATTCTTTGTCTCTCCTGCGGCAAAAAGCTTTGCCTTGAATTCCTTAAGGCTGATGCCCGCTTGCTGCGCGCCGATGTCCTGCATATTCAGGCCAAACATTCCGGTCAATTTTGCGAGATAATATATATTGCCACCAAGGTTCAAAAGGGCGAGCACGTCGCGTTTTTTAACGGCGTCGCGCTGCTCATCAGTCAGGCCGTATTTCGCGCAATAGGCATCCTCATCCGCCTTGAAGGCGTCGCGGTTTTCGGCCTTGTTAAAAGAAAAGCACATCTTGTTAAGCGGGTACCCTTTGACGGCCTGAGTGCCGTCGAAGACGATCGTTCCCGGAATGGGCTTCTTTCCTTTCAAACTTTGCATTGGGTTTCCTCCCTTCAGGAACCTCTCTCCTCTTCCGGCCAATAAAGCCGCATCGGATTCTTCACGAGTAGCTCTTTCTGCGCTTCTTCTGTCACAGCAATTCGGGGAATCACGTCGACCAAAACCCCTTCATCCGGTACATGGGATTTCATATTCGGATGCGGCCAGTCCGTCCCCCAGAGAACACGATCCGGGAATCTTTGCACTAGATGTTTGCCGAACGGAATGACATCTTCATAGGGTGGGCTGGCGACTGTCAATCGTTCCGGGCAGCTTACCTTGGTCCAGAAATTCTTATTTTCTTCGAGCAGATTTACGAAACGCTGAAATTCCGGATGATCGACTCCCTTGGTGACATCCGGCCGCCCCATGTGATCGACAACGACCGTGGTCGGAAGTTGTTTCAAGAAGGGGATAAGTTCTTCAAGGTCCGGAGCTTCGAAATAGACAACAATATGCCAGCCGAGCTTTGCGATGCGCTTGGCGATCTTTAGGAATACGTCCTTCGGAGTGGCATCCACCAACCGTTTTACGAAATTAAAGCGAACAGCCCGGACGCCAGCCGTGTCCATTTCCCTGAGTTCTTCATCTGTGACATCGGGGCTGACCACGGCAACGCCACGTGCAAGCCCTTCTGAGGATTTGAGCGCATCTACAAGTGCATCGTTATTCCGGCCGTGGCAGGAGGCCTGGACAATCACATTCCGTGAAAACCCGAGATAATCCCGGAGTGCAAACAGCTTTGCTTTTGGCGCATCACAAGGGGTGTATTTCCGCTCCGGCGCGTAAGGAAATATGTCTGCCGGGCCAAAAACATGGCAATGGGCATCGACCGCTCCCGCTGGTGCCTTGAACACAGGCTTCGACGGGTTAGGATGAAAAGGTAAGTAATCCGGGTCCATTTGCTATTCCTTACTGGGCGAAAATAACGCCATCAAAGAGCTTGCGGGCGGTCCGCAAAATGGCCGCGCTCATCACCGCTCCCGCCTCATCCATTTCAAGAACGACGGTTGTCTCGCCGATAGGATGTTCGATTTTGAGTTTCTTTCGCTGGCCCTCCGGGATATTGGAAAGGGCTTTCGCAGGGGACCCATCCAGCGCCGCCGCTGTTGCGACCGTCACCGCCCCCAAAACCCCGATAGAGGCATGGCAGCGATGTGGTATGAAGGTTCGGGTGGAGATTGCCCCGCCCACAACGGGGACGCTGACCATACACATCTTTGGCACGGTTTTCTCGGCTACATCTCCCAAGTTCATTAAGCGGCCCGCCTTCAGGCGAATAGCTTCCAACCGCTTTTTTAGTGGCTCGTTCGATTCCAATTCTTCGCGTGTCTCGCGTCCGGTAATTCCCATGTCCGAGGCGCGCAAGATTACCGAGGGCATGCCGTTATCAATCATCGTCACTTCGACATCTTCAATTATATCGCAAGCTTTCCCGGTTGGTAGAAGCGCACCGCAGGTTGAGCCCGCCGTCTCGGTGAAGATAATTGGAATAGGTGCGGCACTGCCCGGCACGCCATCGATTGTTGCGCTTCCGGCATAAGATACTCGGCCGTTTGGTGTCGGCACACGGGCAATAGCTGTCTGACCCGTATTCTCCATATAGATCGTAACGTCTGTCTCATCATTTTTGGCTGGAACAAGACCCCGTTCAATCGCAAATGGGCCAACGCCCGCGAGGATATTGCCGCAATTCTGGGCGTCTGTTACGATCGGCTGATCGACAATGACTTGAAGGAATAGATAATCGACATCGACCCCCTCCCGCTTTGACGGGCGAACGACCGCGACTTTGGAGGTCAAGGGGTCCGCGCCGCCCATGCCATCAATCTGCCGTGGATCAGGGGAACCCATAACGCTGAGCAGAAAAGCATCGCGCTCGGATTTGTTAGACGGTAAGTCGCTTTCCAGAAAATAGCCCCCCTTCGACGTCCCGCCGCGCATCCACATACATCGGGCGCTAGACATATTTGAGACCCTTTTCGGCAAGCCTTTCGCGCATTTTGTACATATCGAGGCCGAGCTCACCGGCGGCAAGACGTTTGCGCTTTTCCTCCTCATTGGCGATCCGCGCTTCCGCTTTCTCCGCCACATCCATAGCTTCTTCCCGCCGAACAACGCAGACCCCATCATCATCGGCGACAATTACATCACCGGGATTGACGAGTTCTCCGGCGCAGACAACGGGTATATTAACCGAGCCCAAAGTTTCCTTCACTGTTCCCTCGGCGCAGATTGCCTTGGACCAGACCGGGAAATCCATCGCTGTCAGATCGCGCACATCGCGTACGCCCGCGTCGATGATCAATCCGACCCCGCCGCGTGCCTGCATGGAGGTGGCAAGAAGATCACCAAAATAGCCTGCATCCGACGGCGAAGTCGGGGCCAGAACCAGAATATCACCCTTTTTCACCTGCTCGATCGCGACATGAACCATCCAGTTGTCAGCAGGCGGGGCGGAGATCGTCACAGCGGAGGCGGCAATAGATGCGCCGGAATATATCGGCCGCATGTAGGAGGCAAGGAGGCCTTTGCGACCTTGCGCCTCATGCACGGTGGCGACGCCACATTTTGCAAGGCGTTCGATAACCGTAGTGTCTGCCCGCTCTATATCTTGAACAACAATGCCCATCAGAGTTCATCTACCGTGCGCGGATAGATCGATTGGAAGCCTTCCGCATACTTTGCAGCCCGCCCGCCGGCCTGACCACCGGAATTCCGGCGGAAATGGTTTCCACGGTTCTCGGCTACATTGGTGTAATAGTGCCAGAGATGTTCCTGACCCTGCATGCATTCGATAGCCGCGCGTTTTTTATCCCAGACCGAGGTGATGTCGAGAAAGACATCCGGCTTCCACCCCATCTGCTCGGTTTGATGCGGCTCAAATAGATAGAGCTGCGGCGCGCCTAGAACCTTCTCTCCCGGATTATGGCCCCAGGCCTGTGCAATCATCCGGCACTCCATCGCCAGCGTGGTCGCAAAGCTGTGATCAGTGTTATAGGGATCATATTGCGAATGGCTCAGCATGAAATTCGGCTGAACTTTGCGGATGAGATCCACCAGTTTGAATTTGTCGTCGCGCGTTACTTCGAGCGGATAGTCCCCAAGATCAAAGAATACAATGTTATGAGCATCAAGCGCTTTGGCGGCGTTCTCCGCCTCGTTGCGACGCGCCTTTTTTACTTCCTCCAGCGTCGTTCCGCCTTCCTGCTTCCATAGTTTTGCACTTTCACCGCGTTCGCCAAAGGAAAGGCAGGCAATTGTCACGTCATAGCCCTTCTCTTCGTGCAGTGCGATGGCGCCAGCGCACCGCCAGACGAAATCAGCCGCATGGGCGCTGATAACAAGGGCCGTTTTATTTTCTGGCATTTCTTGCACCTCATTTGCGGACCGTTTTGACGATCATTCTTTTGCTTACTCTGTACCTTCTTCCTGTTGGCTCGAATTTTCTATTTCAAATTCGCATTCGTGATATAATTTTTTCCTATAGCCTGATGCGTAATGAGGGAAATGCAGCAGCGATATGGACAATATGGCCCCAAATCTAAGGCACTTGCGTGCCTTCTGCGTGGTGGCGGCGCACCAGAGCATCAGCCGGGCGTCGGAGGAGGTCTTTCTCTCTCAGCCGGCCATCACTCAGGCAATTGCGAAGATGGAGCAGGCGCTCGAAGTTGATCTTTTTACCCGCCGGTCGGATGGGGTGTTTATCACCGACGCCGGTAAGCTTTTCTTGATAAGGGCAGTACGCGCGCAGGCGTTTATCCGAACAGGCATTGGCGAGGCAAGACGGATTGCGCAAGCAAAGAACGGCAAGGGGTTTGATAATCTGGATCAGCTTATTTCCGGGGTTCAGGTTCGCGCACTGATTGCCATCTCAAAGACGGGAAATTTCAGTCTGGCCGCGAAGCTTGTCGGTATATCGCAACCCTCACTTTATCGGGCAGCGCGGGATCTGGAGCGACTTTCGGGGATTGCGCTGTTTCGCAAATCCAGCCAGGGAATCGAACTAACACCAGCAGCTGAGATATCAGCACGCTACGCCAAGCTTGCATTTGCTGAACTCAGGCAGGGCTATATGGAAATTGCAGAATATAAGGGAATTGACAGCGGACGAATTGTAATCGGGACAATGCCGCTTGCCCGAACCTATATTCTGCCGACGGCCATTAACAGGATTTCAAAGGCACGCCCCGGAGTTGAGATAAGCGTTGTCGATGGCAGATATGAAGATTTGCTGCATGGGTTGCGTTACAGCGAGATTGATATTCTGATTGGCGCCTTGCGCAGTCCGCCGCCAATTGACGATGTTATTGAAGAAGAGGTGTTCGAGGATGAACTTGCGTTGATCGTCCGCGCGAACCATCCTCTGACACTTAAGCAGGATATCACCATTGAGGAACTTGCCGGTTACCCCTGGATTACACCGCGGGAAGGCTCACCGACGCGAGCAATGTTTAAGGAGTTTTTTGCAAAACAGGGACACTCCCTTCCTGAAAGTCTTATTGAGGCCAGTTCCCTTATCTTGATTAGGGGGCTCCTGATGGATAGTGACCGGATTACAATCCTGTCTGCTCACCAGACTCGACATGAACAGGAGCAGGGATTACTCGTGCAACTTCCCATGGATCTTGGTGATACACGACGACCCATCGGGCTGACGACAAGGCGGGACTGGCATCCGACAACAGCACAAGCAGAGTTGGTTGAGGCACTCAGAATGGCGGGTCGAAATCTGACGTAAATTACTATTTCGTGGTATTCAATAATTGAATGAGGGATCTGGTTTTCTAATTTCCAGCATCCAGCGCGGAGAGGTAGGAAAAGCGACAAATGTAAAAATGAATGGAATATCCACCATGCAGGAAGAGTTTCAGATAGCTCTCATTGGGTTTGGGGAGGCAGCCATGGCTTTCGTTAAGGGATGGCGAGAAAGTGGTGAGTTGTCTCTTCGCGCTTTTGATATCAAAACGCAGGATGCGGAAGCTGCTGTTATCTCGGCAAAGCGCAAAGACTATGCAAGTTTCAATGTTGAGGGAAAAGAATGCCTTCAGGAGGCGCTGAAGGGGGCGTCCATTGTATTCTCTCTTGTCACCGCGGACCAGGCTCATGCCGCGGCAAGCGCTGCGGCGCCGTATATTGAAGAGGGATGCCTTTTTCTCGATTGTAATTCATGCGCTCCCGGAACAAAAAAGCGCTCGGCAAAATATATAGAGGAGGCAGGCGGTCGCTATGTTGATGTTGCGGTTATGTCACCGGTCTATCCGAAGCTACATAAAACACCGTTTCTGATTTCCGGATCTCACACACAGGGCGCCAAGGCGATGCTCAATAAACTCCAGATGGACGTCAGGATAATAGACGGGGATGTCGGGAGTGCATCATCGGTTAAGATGATCCGAAGTATCATGATGAAAGGACTAGAGGCGTTATTTGCAGAATGCGTTCTGGCCGGTCGTGAAGCTGACGTTGACGAAGAGGTGCTTGATTCGCTTGATGCGACCTATCCCGGGTTTAATTTTAAGCACCGCGCCGCCTATAGTTTTGAGCGGATGATGATGCACGGCAAGCGCCGGTCTGAGGAAATGAAAGAGGTGGTCCTCACTATCGAGGATCTGGGTCTTCCTAACGAAATGGCGCAAGCAACGGTCCAATGGCAATCGCGTGTGGGTAGTCTGGGCATCTCAGCTGGTAAAGAAAACTATAAATGCCGGGCTGACGCCTTACTTCGGCGGTTAAAAAATAAACGTGGAGAAGTGGAGTGGGAAGAATGAGAGTTTGTGTAGCGGGCGCTGCCGGCGCATTTGGACAAAAGCACCTCGATGCCATAACCAAAATTGATGGCGTGCAGGTCACGTCAATTGTTGGCAGGGAAGTGGCGAGCACTAAAGCGGCGGCAGAAGCACGTGGGATTGGACATTGGACGCTTGATCTTGCCGAAAGCCTGGCACGAGAGGATGTGGATTGCGTAATTCTATCCACCCCGACACAGATGCATGCGGATCAGGCCATTCAGTGCCTGCATGCCGGGAAACATGTACTTGTAGAAATACCGATGGCGGATAATCTTACCGATTCAAGGCGGCTCGTTGCGGTTCAGCAGGAGACGGGCCTGGTTGCCATGGCTGGTCATGTAAGACGCTTTAACCCCAGCCATCAATGGCTACATAACAAAATCAAAGCCGGTGAATTGTCCCTGCAACAGCTTGATGTCCAAACCTACTTTTTCCGCCGAACCAATACCAATGCGCTTGGTAAGCCCAGAAGCTGGACAGATCATCTTCTCTGGCATCATGCCTGTCATACAGTGGATCTTTTCCAGTACCAGGCCGGAGCCGTGGCGTCGCAGGTTTACGGGCTGGAAGGGCCGCGTCATCCTGAGCTTGGAATTGCCCTTGATATGAGTATTGGCTTGAAGGTTCCCTCTGGGGCACTTTGTACCTTGTCTCTTTCCTTTAACAACGATGGGCCACTCGGGACCTTTTTTCGCTATATCTGCGATAACGGAACTTATATTGCCCGCTATGATGATTTGGTGGATGGCTACGAAAACCCCATTGATCTCTCGGATGTTGCTGTCTCAAATAACGGGATCGAACTGATCGACCGGGAATTTTTCTCAGCCATAGAAGAGGGGCGGGAACCCAACGGCTCTGTTGCGCAATGTCTTCCGGCCATGGAAACACTGGACCGCATCGAAAAAAGCTTCGGCGGCTAATTTTGTTTGATTGACTTGCCTTTTCAGCCATGACGCAATAGTCGCTGCTTCTTATTTCTAATGTTGGTCATGTTCATGTTGCGTCTTCAAGGCACAGTGCCATTCGTTCGCCAGGAATGGCGGTTTTTGCTGTTTGGCTTGCTACTCTCCTTTTGGTCCGGGCCGGGTCAGACATATGTGATTTCAGTCTTCGGCGGGCATATCCGATCTGATTTCAACCTCAGCAATGGTGAATTCGGCACTATTTATACGATTGCCACTCTTGTTTGCGCGGCAATGCTTTGGAAAGCGGGCCCACTTGTAGACAGATTGCCGCTAAAAAGCTTTGTGCTGAAAGTCGGCCTTCTCATGGTCGCGGCGACGATGGCTTTCGGGTTTATCCAGGGGCCGGTGACGCTTTTCTTCGGAATTATTGCTGTACGTTTTATGGGGCAGGGAATGATGACCCATATCGCGCTTACCTCGATGGCGCGGCGATATGAAGCGGAGCGAGGCCGGGCTGTCGCCGTTGCCGGGCTTGGCTTTCCCCTCGGAGAAGCCTTGTTTCCTCCCCTTATCGTTCTAGCGCTCGGGCTCGTTGACTGGCGGTTAATATGGCCGGCCTTGGCGGTGCTGGCGGCGGTTACTCTGCTTCCGGCGGCTTCCTTTCTTATACGCCACACCAGCCATCAGGATGGTGCCGGTGCGGCGGTTCTGCAGGCCGCCGATGAAGATGCTAAGCACTGGACCCGGGCGGAAATGCTCCGTGACAAGAAATTCTATCTTTTGGCCCCGACAGCAATGGCACCTGCGGCAATCATCACCGGGCTCTTTTTCCATCAGGTATATTTTATTGAGCTAAAAGGTTGGAATTTCGAGTTCTGGAGTTTGTCTTTTTCGGTGTTTGCGCTCGCCTCGCTGATTGGCGGCGTGATTTCGGGTTTTCTTGTAGATATGTTCCGGGCACGACGAATAGTACCCTTTCTTCTCTTGCCGATGACCATTGGTGTGCTTCTGTTTGCCTATACGTCCACGCAGGTCTTTGCAATTCTGGTAATGTTTTTCCTGGGCATTGGTTCCGGCGGCACAAATCCGGTGCTTTCCTCTCTCTGGCCGGAGCTTTATGGTACGCGACATCTCGGCGCCATTCGCTCTGTCGCGACAGTTGTGATGGTTTTTGGTTCCGCCCTTGGGCCGGTATTCATGGGATTGGCGTTGGATGCGTCATTATCCATTGAATTTATTGCAATTGTCTCTGCCCTCCTTGTCGTTATATCGGCTCTTCTTGCAAAAATTGCACTTCGGTTAAGATAACCTGCTATCTTATCAATTAACCTTACCATTGACCTTTTGTGCTCAAAGACGTCCCATATGCCCAATTACGATAATTAAAATTTTATTAATTTTTTTGCTTTATCCCCCGTTTAGGGGATGTGGCAGTTTGCTCTGTCATAGTAGGGTTGCCCCAGAATAGAGAAATATGAAGACAGATTGGCCAATTTTGGCTATTTTTTTTAATAGGTTAGCTGATTCAGCTTAGCTGCGGTAAAGTAAAGCGAGTGGAGTAGGGCAAAATGGCGACGTCTAACGGCAATAACGGTAGCAGCACCGAAAACGCAACAGGGTCCGAAGTTATTATTGAGGCAACTCCGGGAAAGACAATTAAGTTATCTATTGAATCCCTGCAAAATGTTCAATTTGTACAGGATGCCGGAAATTTGCTTGTCATACCGGCAGACGGCGGAGAACCTATTCTGCTTCAGGATTTCTTGACGTTTGGTGCAACTGAAAACCCTCCTAAAATTGAGCTGATGAATGGCGAGATTGTTGAAATCGCCGAAATTACGCCGTTAGTACAAGGTTTTTCTCTCGCAGATATTAATCCTCAGGCGGGTGATGATAATAGTGATGGCGGCGGCGCGAACTTCCGACCCTTTACGGACGGTAGTATTGGCGACCCCCTAGAAATTTCTGATCTGCTTGCTCCGACAGAACTCACGTTCTCTCGCGAAGAAGAGGAAGAAATTATTGGAGAGAATGACGATTTACCGTCCACAACAACACCATCGGATGATCCGGGCGGGATCGTTACATTGTCTTTTTCCACAGCTGGTGGCGCTGCGGGGCCGGCGACAGGCGGGTATGAAGATTGGCAACCAAACCAGAATGTTGGTGATACTACAGAAGCTCCGATGCAAATGCTGGTCGAGTTTACCCCGGAAACGGATGAGGAACTAACATCGATAGATATTTCCGGCTTTCCGGATGGCACGCGCTTCTTTGTTGGCGGGACGACAGCAGGCGATGAAGTGGATGTAACCAGTGGAAGCTTTTCAGTTCTCGCTGCGGGGGGTGTATTGCCGGCAATGTATGTGTTGCCGCCCGCAAATAGCGATTCCGATATTACGCTCTCTGTCCTTGCCAATTTCGTTAATGGCGGTGGGGATACTGGAACATCAAATGTTACCGGTACGGCGATCATTGACGCAGTTGCCGATGCCCCCACAGTAAGTGGCGGGGATGCGAGTGGTGACGAGAATACGGCTATTGCGATACCTGAAATTACGGCGGCGCTACAGGATACAGATGGTTCAGAAACGCTTGCAGTTTCAATTGGCGGCATTCCAGTGGGGGCGACGCTTTCTGATGGTGTAAACAGTTTTGTTGGCGATGGTAATGAACTGGATGTAACAGGATGGGACCTTGCATCGTTGACAATCACCCCGCCGACGGATGACGATACTGACTTCGCCCTGACGGTAACGGCGACGGCGACTGAGACTGCAACGGTTGCGGGAGGCGGTGAGCTTACAGAAGCCAATAATACAGCTAGCAGCACTTTTACAGTCGATGTTACGGTTAATGACGTTCCTCCGGCCGATGATGGCCCGACAGCGGTTGACGATGGCCCCTTTATCAAAGTGGAAGCGCCAGACATTCACGCTGTCTTTGTAATTGACACCTCCGGCAGTATGAATTGGAATGAATTATCGTTGATGGAAGAGGCGCTCAAAAATCTGGCAACGACATTGTTTGAGCAAAACCCGGATGGCACTGCGATTACTTTGATCGATTTCGATGAAACAGCCCGGTTCATTGGCGGTGGGACTTTTACGACGCTGGAGTCTGTCATGGAGGCTTTGAACCCTCTGGACGCCTGGAGTGGAGGAAACACAAACTATGAGGATGCACTCAATCTCACACGTACGGTAGATTTTGTTCCTGGGTATGATCAGGCAATTTACTTTATTTCTGACGGTCAGCCGACAATAGGCGATACCCAAGCGGGTATAGATAGCTTTAATGATTGGGTGACCAATGACCTTAATAACGCCAAGGTTTATGCAGTCGGTTTAGGTGGAGATGCGGAAAATAGCGCTTATCTGGGCCAGATCGATAATACCCCTGACGACAATAATCTCGACCCTGCTGCGGGCGATCCATATCTGTATGTGGAAAACGCTGAGGACCTATCTTCGAGTCTTCAGCCGACTGATGCATGGGTGACGGGGAATGTTCTTGATAATGATATTCTTGGCTCGGATCCGTTAGCGGATATTCCAATCACCTCGTTCACCTATAACGGAGTGACTTATGATTTGTCAGCAACAGGTCCTGGCATTTCCATTGAAGGTAATGTTATCGGTATTGACACTGAATTTGGTGTATTCGAATTGAATCTCGAAACCGGTGAATATGCTTATCTTGTCCAATCTGATGTCGCGAATTTCGAAACTGAGGAGTTTGGTTATACCATCATTGACAATGATGGGTCGACAAGTTCTGCTGTTCTCACGGTCACCATCGCACCCGATAATTCCTTTACAGGCACAGCCGTTGCAGATGATATTAATGGTGGCGCGAGCAATGACTATATCGTTGGTGGTGGGGGTGATGATACACTTTTTGGTGGTGATGGTGATGACCGCTTTATCTTCCAGAATGCGAGTACCGATGGCAATGATGTAATCGAAGATTTTGGCGCTAACGGAGATGCCGATGTTATCGATTTGACAGCATTGTTTGACGAATTGGGTATCGCGCCAGGGGACAGAGCCGATCATGTTCTTTTCTCCGAGGATAGCGGTAACACTACGATTACAGTCACTGACGGAGCGGATGCGGAAATTACCGGGTTCTCGATTGTCGTAGAAAATGCCGCACTCAACAGTTCAGACATTACAAATGGTAAAATAGTCGTCGACGAAAGTTAGTTCGTTGCTGACAGGAGGGAAAAGGCCGCGTTAATTCGCGGCTTTTTCTTTTGTCAGGTCCGTTAAATAACTGGAAGCCATATATCGCTTACCTTAGTATGGTTCTACCCGAGAGGGATTTTTCAAAGTGAGACTGAGGGGCGAAAATTGATTAAAATAAAATATTTTCTGGCCGTTGTCATGGTTGTCATTATGGCGAGCCCAATGGTTGCAAATGCAAATGACTTATCGATTTCCGCCTTCAAAGGAGATTGGCGCGGGAATGCTATTTCCGAAAGCAATGTCAGTGTCACTTTTCCGATCACCAGTCGAGATATTGATGTCAGTATAAAGCCGAGTGAGTCTGGCGATTTCACTATTACCTGGCGGACACTTCTTCGTCAGAAGGGTACGTCTGATAGTCCAAAGGAAGATCTGAAGGAAACTACTTTAACCTTTGTCAAAACGGATCGTCCCAATGTCTGGAAGGACAGTAAGGGAGGGGATGTTTACGCCGGCGAAACAATCTCTTGGGCGCAGCTGATGAAGCAGACCTTGACCGTCTATGTTATGGCGATCAATGACACAGGTGGTTATGATATGCAGGTTTATAAACGGACCCTCAGCGGGGTGAATATGGAACTCGAATTTGTCGCCATTCGCGATGGTGCGGTTCGCCGGACTGCAAAAGGACAGCTTATTCTCAACAATTATTAAGATTCAGCCTTTTCTATAAATCGCCAATGCCCGGCGAGATATTGCGCTTTTGTGACGTTGTCTGGCGGGGTTGTTGTGGCGGGGGAGCTGCTCGCTGGGCACAGTTCGATCGCTCGCAGAGCCGACAGGTTATCCCAACAGGCATAACGGTCTTGGGGGCTGTTAGGTTAAGGCCGTCGGCATAAATCAGCCGGTGCGCCTCAGCAATATCGCACCCGATACTGATGGCATATTGGCGTTTTGGTTGGGCGTAACCCAGACTCGGTTTGGTGACGGTTCGCGCGATGGAAAAGAAACGCTGGCCATCCGGCATTTCTGAAATTTGCGGACAAAGCGTGCCAGGGGTCAAAAACGCAGCGTGAAGAACCCAGCGCGGGCAGGAATTGCCATATCGCGGAATGCGCAAGCCTGAAGTACTGAACCGTTTAGAGATATTTCCGGCGATATCACTTCGGATCAGATGAAAGGGTACGCCGCTGCTACCGGGTCGCATCAGTGTCGTCAAGCGGTGACAGATCTGTTCAAAGCTTGCATCAAATTGCTGCTGTAAAAGCTCAATGTCATAATGCAGATCTTCCGCCGATTGGAAAAACATTTCATAGGGAAACAAAAAGGCCCCGGCGAAGTAATTGGCGAGCGCGGCAATTCCTTTTTGTTTGGCGGCCTCTGTCGGTAGCTCGGGAGCCTCCACCAGTTCCTGAAAAAGATCGGCAAATGTAAGTTGACCGAGGAGCAATGCAAGATGAAACTTGACGCTTGATTGCGGCAATGATTTCGAGAGAACAAGTGAGTGGTTCTTCTCGTCATACAGGGTTGCTTCGGTATTATGGCTGTCGCGACTGGCAAATTCGACTTCAATACCATGCTTTTCCAATAGGTAATCCGTCATGACATGTGTTGACAGGAGGCCTAAACCGTTGAAGGAAGAGCGAAATTCCGAAGCTGCCCGCTCTATCTTGTCGAAGTAATTATTATGGGCCTGAATATAATCAGATACCGCTTCATTTGGGGAGGGAGCCCAGGTTTTCCCGGTCAGGCTGCCATCTCCGACTACACCGAGCATTTCATTAACAGTATCATTTAGTGCTTCGCTGTCTTTAAGTGCAATCTGGAGGAACTCCTTACGGTCTTTTGAGCTCAAATCTTCATTGTCATGGACGATTTCGGTTGATGACATGATTGAGGTAACAAGAGTCCGCAATCGAAATGAAGAGCCTGCAAAAAGGAAATCCTGCGATAGTCGCTCGCTCAAAAGCTGTAAATCTGTTTGCGCGGTTTTAAAGGCATCATATGTTTTCTTGAAAGCTGAACTGAGAGCGGGCGCGTCAGCTGCCATTTCGGCAATTTCTTCATCAGTGAAATCATGATCGGAGAATAGAGGATCCTTCAAGGCGTCCGTCATTTCACCAATCAGGTGGCCTTCTTCCTGAGGCGAAAAGACGTGTGGGTCAACTTTCAGTATTTTGCTTAAATGCAGCAACAGCGGAACGGTAATGCTGCGTCTGTTATGTTCCAGCAGATTCAGATAGCTCGCGGATATGCCAAGACGGTCAGCAAGCTCAACCTGAGTCAGCTTTCTCTCCTTGCGTAATCGTCTCAAACGATTTCCAAGTAGAGGTGACTTTGCCATTTGAGCCTCCATAAATTTACAATAATTTACAAATTTACAAAATATATTAGAAATTATTTACATAAAAAAACGGTGTTTTACAAGGTTTTAATGGGAATAGTGGCAAAAATGTGAAATTTTTACACGTCGGGGAGATGTTTGTGCCTAATCAATAAAACACAAGCACCCCTGTCCGGGGATGATTCACTTGAATATGGGAGACGATTCATGAGCGATATCAAAAAACCAGGCATGTCGCGCCGCGGCCTTCTCAAGGCTGGTGCTGTCGGCGGTCTGGTCGCTGCAACTCCGAGCATCTTTATCAAGGATGCCTGGGCACAAGAATTCCGCAATGATCCTAAGAACACAGGCGAGCTAAAGCTTGGCTTTAATGTGCCGCAATCCGGCCCTTATGCCGATGAAGGCGCGGACGAGCTTCGCGCTTACATGCTCGCCGTAAAGCATCTGAACGGTGAGGGTGATGGCGGAATGTTGAATACCTTTAAGCCATCGATGCTGTCCGGTAATGGGGTCCTTGGTAAGAAGGTAACCTACGCAACAGGCGACACCCAGACAAAATCAGACGCCGCTCGCGCATCGGCAAAACGCATGATCGAGAAAGATGGCGTTCTGATGGTAACTGGCGGGTCTTCTTCCGGTGTGGCTGTCGCCGTGCAGTCGCTCTGTCAGGAGCAGGGCATTATCTTCATGGCAGGTCTAACCCACTCAAACGACACAACAGGCAAGGATAAGCGACGCTATGGTTTCCGTCACTTCTTCAATGCCTATATGTCCGGCGCGGCGCTGGCCCCAGTTTTGAACAAGGAATATGGGTCCGACCGACGCGCCTATCATTTGACAGCGGATTACACATGGGGCTGGACGCAGGAAGAGTCGATCAAGAACTCAACCGAAGCGCTTGGCTGGCAAACTGTCAATGCGGTCAAGACACCTGTTGGCGCAGGTGACTTCTCGCAATATATCACGCCGGTTCTCAATTCGGGTGCTGACGTTCTTATCCTCAACCACTATGGCAAGGATATGATCAACTCGCTTAGTCAGGCAGTTCAGTTCGGGCTGCGAGACAAGCAGGTCAATGGTAAGAATTTCGAGATCGTTGTACCGCTCTTCTCGCGTCTGATGGCGCAAGGCGCAGGCGATGCGATCAAGGGTATTCTTGGCACAACGAACTGGAATTGGTCGTTGCAGGATGAAGGGTCGAAAGCCTTTGTGCAGTCCTTCGGGGCGGAATATGGAGCCCCGCCGTCAATGGCAGCCCATACCTGCTATGTGCAGACCTTGCTCTATGCAAACGCCTGCGAGATGGCTGGTACGTTCTATCCGCCAGAAGTCATTAAGCAGCTTGAAGGCTTCAATTTCGACGGTATGGGCAACGGCCCGACGCTCTATCGTGCAGAAGATCATCAATGCTTCAAGGATGTTCTTGTGGTGCGCGGTAATGAAAATCCGTCAAGCCAGTTCGATCTCCTGAAGGTGGTAGACGTTACCCCTCGTGCACAGGTCGAATATGATTGGACCATCTTCGGTGGATCTCTCGGTCCATATGAAGTGAAGATGTAGGTTCATTTGCCATCCGCGGGTTGGTTGTTTGGGAGGACGTCAACCCGCGGTAAAGCAGAACGAAATAGCCTGCTAAAAAAGAGCAAAGTGGTTCGGGGTAGATTTTATGGATGCCATTTTTATTCAAATATTGAATGGACTTGATAAAGGGGCGGCCTATGCCCTTATTGCGCTCGGTCTGACGCTGGTATTCGGAACATTGGGTATTGTAAACTTTGCCCACGGCGCGCTATTCATGCTTGGTGCGTTTTGTGCCGTTACTTTTCAAAAGCTTGTCACCATTTCCGCTAAAGTCCGTGATGAAGGAGTTACGGCTTTTGTTGCTTACAAAGAACAGCCTTATCTTGAAAGCTGGTTCGGAGATACAGGGCGGATAATCATCGACTATTCTGTGCCGCTCTCTATCATGTTGGCCATCCCTTTCATGTTATTGGTCGGCTACGTTATGGAACGGGGCTTGATTAAGCATTTCTACAAACGTCCCCATGCAGAACAGATCCTGGTGACCTTCGGTCTCGCAATCGTTATTCAGGAAATCATCAAAGCATATTTTGGGGCCAATCCGATCCCGCAGCCCGCACCTGATATCCTTGCAGGTAGCGCAAATGTTGGGAGTTGGGTCGGACTTGGAGATAACCTCGTTTATCCGTGGTGGCGTCTTATCTACCTTTGTTTTTCGGGACTGATAATTTTTGCGGTCTTCGCTTTTTTGCAGTTCACGACTTACGGCATGGTGGTTCGGGCGGGGATGCGTGATCGCGAGACTGTCGGGTTGCTTGGAATCAACATTGAACGGCGATTTACGGTGGTCTTTGCAATCGCAGCCGTTGTCGCCGGTGTTGCCGGTGTGATGTATACCCCCATCCTCCCGCCTGACTATCATCTTGGCATGGAGTTTCTGGTGCTGTCCTTTGTCGTTGTTGTTGTGGGGGGTATGGGTTCCCTGGGGGGGGCTGTAATGGCCGGGTTCCTACTCGGGATTGTGCAATCTTTTGCGTCCATGAATGAGGTGAAGGAGATTTTTCCGGGGATCGACCAGATCATTTTATATCTCGTCGCTGTCGTAATTTTACTGGTCTTGCCACGTGGGCTTTTAGGCCGTGCTGGAGTGATGGATGACTAATACCAAGAAGCTGCTTCTCAATGACACATTTGTCGTGATCATTTTTGCTGCTGCCATCTTGGCGATGCCTATCTGGCTGGACCCTATCGGTGGCAACTATCCGGACCTGTTGCAAAAATTCGCGATCTACGGAATTTTCGCCATCGGCTTCAATATCCTGTTTGGTTTGACCGGATATCTTTCTTTCGGTCATGCGGCCTTTCTCGGTGTCGGGTCATATGCCGCTGTCTGGTCGTTCAAGTTGTTGACGATGAATGTCATTCCGGCGGTGATCTTTGGTGTGTTGTTTGCTGGTATTTTGGCGGCAGTTATAGGGTTTCTGAGCCTGCGGCGGACGGGTATCTACTTTTCCATATTGACGCTCGCCTTCGCGCAAATGTCCTATAATCTTGCCTATTCAGTTCTGACGCCGATAACCAATGGTGAAACAGGGTTGCAGCTAGCCCGCTCTGACCCACGTATTCTAGATCGCTTATTTTCACAGGAGCAGGCTGCGGGTTTGCCAAGCACGGATCTCTTTGGCGAGACCATGAGCGGCTATCCAGGGTTCTATTTTTGTGCAGTGCTACTGATTGTCTGTTTTTACATTTCCATGAGAATTTTCCGGTCACCCTTTGGCCTGATGCTCAAAGGTATCAAGTCGAACCAGAATCGTATGAGGTATACAGGCCTTAATACACGCCCTTATATGCTAACGGCGTTTATCATTTCCGGTATGTATGCTGGACTGGCAGGCAGCCTTCTCGCGGTTACGGATCCGCTGGCGGGAGCGGAGCGGATGCAGTGGACAGCTTCGGGTGAAGTCGTCCTGATGACAATTCTTGGCGGCGCCGGTACCTTGGTCGGCCCAATGTTGGGCGCAGGTCTAATTAAGTATTTTGAGAATATTTTCTCTGCCTTCGATGATAACGTGCTGACGCAGGCATTTTCCTTCCTTCCAGACAGCGTCCTTGAGTTTGTGGTACCAGTCGTCGGCCTGTTTGTCGGCAGCGGCTGGCATCTGACCTTAGGTCTTTTGTTCATGGTCATTGTGATCTTTCTACCAGGCGGATTGGTTGAAGGGTTTCGGCGCATTTATGATTACTTCAAGTCAGGTGGCGGCAATGCAAAAACACAATCCGTTGAAGCGCGAAATCAGGCAGGGGAGTGAGAGGGTAGATTATGAACAGTCTCGTTCTTCAATTGGACAATATTAATAAAAGCTTTGGTGGACTCAGTGCTCTTTCCGATATTAATCTTCATGTTGAGGAGGGGACGACACATGCAATCATCGGCCCTAACGGTGCCGGTAAATCGACGCTCCTGAATGTATGTATCGGTAGATTGAAACCAGACACAGGCAAGGTGACGTTCGCGGGAGAGGTGCTGACGGGTCGACAGCCTCACGAAATTGCCCAGCTTGGCGTCGCCCGCGTATTTCAGACGCCAGAGATTTTTCAGGAAATGACATTACTTGAAAATGTCATGATCCCGGCTTTTTCCCATCGTGATGGGGCGTTCCGATTAAACGCTGGTGAACTGCTTAGCCGTCAGGGAGAGCTGCGTGATGATGCGGAACATATCCTCGAGGATGTTGGGCTAAAGGAAATGATGATGACCGAGGCAGGCAGCCTCAGTCGGGGGGACAAGCGCCGGTTAGAACTTGGCATGTGCCTAATCTTGCGGCCGAGGCTTTTGTTGCTCGATGAGCCTACTGCCGGCATGGCACGCCATGATACCAATCAGACAATTGAACTTTTGAAAAAGATCAAGTCCCGTGGCATGACAAAGGTAATCATTGAGCACGACATGCATGTTGTTTTCAGTCTTGCCGACAAGGTCAGCGTATTGGCCCGCGGACAGATCATCGCCGGCGGAGATCCGCAAAGCGTGCGTGAGGATCCGAAGGTCAAGGAAGCTTATCTGGGAGGGGCTCATTGATGACGGAGGCTTCAGAAAAAATGCCCTATTTCAGTGTAAAGGATATACACGCCTACTATGGTGAATCTTACATCGTACAAGGGGTTTCCTTCGACGTTGAAGAAGGCGATATCGTTGCGTTGCTGGGCCGGAATGGGGCGGGGAAAACCTCTACTTTGAGAGCACTTGCTCGCGTCGATAGTCCCGCTTTAAAGCGTGGAGAGATCTATCTTAACGGTGAGGCTATTCATACCCTTAAGGCCTATCAGGCGGCGCAGGCAGGTATCCAGCTCGTTCCAGAAGACCGCAGAATTATTGGTGGGTTGACGGTAGAAGAGAATTTGATGCTTGCTCAGGTGGCGGAGCCAAAGGGGTGGGAAATAGAGCGTATATATGATCATTTTCCGCGCCTTGGCGAAAGACGGAATCAGGATGCCGTTACAATGTCTGGTGGTGAGCAACAAATGCTGGCTGTTGCGCGTGCACTCGCTCGGAATGTTAAATTACTTTTCCTGGATGAGCCCTATGAGGGCCTTGCTCCTGTAATCGTACAGGAAATCGAGAGAATTCTGCTTGAGGTCAAAAAGCTGGGAATTACAACGATTATTGTCGAGCAGAATGCTGTCGCGGCATTGCAGCTTGCGGATAAGGCACTTATTCTGGATATGGGACAGATTGCATTTCGTGGAACCGCACAGCAGGTTCTGGATGACCAGGACTTACGGCATGAGTATCTAGCTATCTAAGCGTGGATAATTTAGTATTTTCTGACATTTGGGTTGTATTTAGGTGGAGAGGAACGCATAAATACCCTGTCATTTATTGCCAAAGTTTTAGGCATTGAAATCTGTATGTTGGGTGAAAGGACTTAGAAGGATGTCAGCAAAGGATCTATATCCCGTACCTCAGGAACTAGCGAAAACAGCTTGGGCCGATAAAACGAGCTATCAGGCGATGTACCGAGCATCAATTGAGGATCCGGACGCCTTCTGGGGTGAACACGGCAAGCGAATTGACTGGATTAAGCCTTATACGAAAGTAAAAGACGTCTCCTTCGCGAAAGATGACCTTCATATCAAATGGTTCTATGACGGGACCTTGAATGTCAGTTACAACTGCCTTGACCGTCACTTGGAATCCCGAGGCGACAGCCCTGCCATTATCTGGGAGGGGGACGATCCAAATGATGATAAGACACTGACCTATCGCGAACTACATGCTGAGGTATGTAAATTTGCAAATGTGCTTAAGGCACAAGGTATTAAAAAGGGGGATCGCGTTACCCTTTATATGCCGATGATTGTTGAGGCCGCAGTCGCAATGTTGGCCTGTACCCGCATCGGAGCTGTGCATTCGATCGTGTTCGGCGGGTTTTCGCCAGACGCATTAGCGGGCCGCATTCGAGATTGTAAATCGAACTGCGTGATCACTGCCGATGAAGGCGTTCGTGGCGGACGACCAATCCCTCTCAAGGCAAACACGGATGAAGCGCTGGCAGAATGCCCAGACTGTACAACCTGTATTGTCGTTAAACGTACGGGTGGTAAAATCGATTGGGTTGAAGGCCGCGACGTCTGGTATCACGAGGAGATGGACAAGGTTGACGCGGAGTGCCCGCCTGAGGAAATGAATGCGGAGGACCCTCTCTTTATCTTGTACACCTCTGGATCAACGGGCCAGCCGAAAGGCGTGTTGCATACGACAGGCGGTTATATCGTTTATACGGCAATGACGCATCGATATGTGTTTGATTATCATGATGGCGATATTTACTGGTGTACGGCCGATGTGGGCTGGGTGACGGGTCATAGCTATATTGTCTATGGACCGCTTGCTAATGGCGCAACCACACTGATGTTCGAAGGGGTGCCAAATTACCCGACCGTCTCGCGCTTTTGGGAAGTCTGCGATAAACATCAAGTCAACATTTTCTATACAGCCCCAACCGCGATTAGAGCGTTAATGCGGGAAGGGGATGAACCGGTCAAGAAAACCTCTCGCAAATCATTACGCCTTTTGGGATCGGTTGGTGAGCCCATCAATCCGGAAGCTTGGCGATGGTATAACGATGTTGTCGGCGAGGGGCGCTGCCCAATCGTCGATACCTGGTGGCAGACGGAAACTGGAGGTATTCTGATTTCCCCTCTTCCCGGCGCGATGGACCTCAAGCCGGGATCCGCAACACTTCCATTCTTTGGAATAGACCCGGTTATGGTCGATGGAGAAGGAAAGACTTTAGAGGGTGCATGTGAGGGCATGCTATGCATTAAGGATAGCTGGCCGGGCCAGATGCGGACTGTTTATGGTGATCATGAACGTTTTATTCAGACCTATTTTTCCAACTTCCCCGGACTCTATTTTACGGGCGATGGTGCCAGGCGGGATGAGGACGGCTATTACTGGATTACCGGACGTGTTGATGATGTGATCAACGTGTCCGGTCATAGGATGGGAACTGCCGAGGTGGAAAGTGCACTTGTTGCCCATGAATTGGTAGCGGAGGCTGCGGTCGTCGGTTATCCCCATGACATTAAAGGGCAGGGCATCTATGCCTATGTCACTCTGACCACGGGGGTTGAACCGACGGAGGAATTGCGCTTGGACCTCGTCAAGTGGGTTCGTCAGGAAATTGGTCC
The DNA here is from genome assembly GCF_009882915.1 of Sneathiella litorea. Classification (GTDB taxonomy): domain Bacteria; phylum Pseudomonadota; class Alphaproteobacteria; order Sneathiellales; family Sneathiellaceae; genus Sneathiella; species Sneathiella litorea. The sequence continues at coordinate 1,156,565 of NZ_WTUW01000002.1, read as the reverse complement.
TATTGCGACGCCGGACTTGATCCAATGGGCACCCGGATTACCAAAAACACGGTCGGGCAAAATCATGCGACGTATATTGCGTAAAGTTGCCGAGAATGATTACGGTAGCCTTGGCGATACGTCGACCTTGGCCGAACCGGCAGTGGTTGAGGATTTGATCGAAAACAGGATGAATAAGTAGCCTGCAGGTCTGCAAGCCTGTCCTCCTGTCGGTACAAGAATGTGCAATGACAATATCCTAAAAAATGGGGTATTGTTATTGCGAGGGAACTGAAGAGTGAGGTTGTTGATACAAGAGAGCGTCTTTTAGGTGCCGGACAATTTCGTCAGCCTTTGAATACTCTTTAGATAGTCTAGGGAGCATACGGCAATATGACGCATACAGTGCTTGTGGTGGAGGACGAACCAAATATTGTTTTGTCCTTACAGTTTATCTTAAGGCAGGCCGGTTTCACGGTAAGAGTGGCGCGGGATGGGGATCAGGCACTCCGGGCCATTGATGACTATGTCCCTGATCTGGTGGTCCTGGATATAATGTTACCCAAGCAGGACGGTTTCGCAGTTTGCGAGGCCATTCGCGGCAATGAATCCTGCCGGAATCTGAAAATTATCATGTTGTCTGCCAAAAGTCGCGAAGTGGATAAAGAGCGGGCCATGCTTCTCGGGGCGGATGAGTTCGTGACCAAGCCTTTTTCAACACGAGCGCTCGGCAAGATGGTTAAGGATATTATCGCGCCATCAAAGCCGCCTATGCAGGCTAATCAATCCTGAATTTGCAGATTGATGCAGATGAAATTGGAATAATCGGATGATAAGAACCGGACGCAAAAAGGAATGGTCAATCCTACTCTTCGTTGTCTGTCTGGTTGCTTTAACACCACCCATGCTTTCACTATTTGACGTCGTGAGCCGTGTGCTGGGTATACCGCTCAGCTTTCTCTATCTTTTCGGTTTATGGGCATTTGCGATAATCATGACGGCGCTAGGGGCGCGGCGTGGAACGGAGAAAACCATCGAGCTACCTGAAGCGCAAACGCGGGTTGATCGGCCGACACATGGCAGAGGGAACATGTGATGTCCGGCGGCCTGGTTCTCGCGGTTTCCATCCTTTATCTCGGCCTACTGTTTGCCATTGCCCAGTTTGTTGACCTGCGATCGGCGAAAGGCTGGCCACTGACGCGGAATCCCTACATTTACACTCTGTCTATTGGCGTATACTGCACCTCTTGGACCTTCTATGGCAGTGTTGGCCTTGCCGCTACACGAGGCCTTGATTTCCTGACTATCTATCTTGGTCCCACCCTTGTTTTCATTCTCTGGTCTGTTGTCTGGGTCAAGATAATTCGGATCTGCAAAGTACACCGGATTACCTCCATTGCCGATTTTATTGCCTCGCGCTATGGCAAGCATGCCCGACTGGGGGGGCTTGTGACGATAATTGCCGTCGTTGGCACCATGCCCTATATTTCCCTCCAGCTTAAATCCATCGCCACCAGCTTTCGGATACTTGTCAGTTCGTCTGAAACGGCAATACTGCATGCGCCGAATGAACAAATCTTTTTTATTGATACAACCCTGATTGTCGCTGTTGCACTCGCACTTTTCGCTATTCTCTTTGGGACGCGCCATATCGATGCGAGTGAACATCATGAAGGATTGGTAGCCGCAATCGCCTTCGAGTCAGTAGTTAAACTGGTCTCATTTCTTGCTGTCGGCTTCTTTGTGACTTTTGGTCTCTATAATGGTTTCGCAGACCTTTTCTCGGCGGCCGCAGACAGCGGGCTTGAAACTCTTTTCACTGTTTCCAGAGATAGTGACTACAGCCTTTGGATGACGATGACTATTTTATCCATGGCGGCAATCATATGTTTGCCCCGACAGTTCTATATGACGGCTGTCGAAAATCCCGATGAATCTTTTCTCCGCAAGGCAACCTGGCTGTTCCCGTTATATCTTCTGGTGATCAATATTTTTGTGTTGCCCATTGCGCTCGCGGGTCGCCTGTCCTTCGGAAACGCTTCCGCAGATGCGGATATGTTTATGCTTACAGTGCCGCTATTTCATGATCAGGCTTTCCTCGCCCTCATCGCGTTTATCGGTGGATTGTCGGCGGCGACTTCCATGGTAATTGTTGCGTCAATTGCACTCGCCACGATGGTCTGCAACGATCTGATCATGCCATTCCTTCTTCGTTGGAAGGGACTGAATATAAACAAAAATGATGACCTCACCGGATTGCTTCTCACGATCCGTCGGGTGAGTATCCTGCTAATCCTGATATTGGGGTATGCGTACTATCTGATAGCTAGCGAGTCTTATTCTCTCGTGACTATCGGGCTTGTCTCTTTCGCGGCAGCGGCGCAATTCGCGCCTGCGATAATTGGGGGGATTTTCTGGAAAGGGGCCTCCTATCGCGGGGCAATGGCAGGGCTTGCGCTCGGTTTTCTGGTTTGGCTCTATACGTTGCTGCTCCCTTCCTTTGCTCAGTCCGGCTGGCTGCCCATCAGCTTTATCGAGCAAGGGCCATATGGTTTAACATTCCTAAGGCCTTATGCGCTTTTCGGTTTGGAAGGCTTTGATCGCCTGACGCATGCCCTGTTCTGGAGCATGTTGGTCAATATCGGGGCTTACTGGATTGTCTCACTCTCGTCGCACCAAACGGCTATCGAACGTATTCAGGGAACGCTTTTTGTGGATGTGTTCGGGCATACGGACGATGAACGCGATAGCCGCTACTGGCGCGGTTCCGCTACGGTTGCGGATTTGCAGCAGCTGGTGGGACGGTTCGTCGGAGTTCAACGGGCGGCACAAGCCTTTTCGGATTTTGCGGCTGAGCGGGATATTAACCTGCGTAAAAACCACTCTGCAGACGCGGCCTTGCTAGACTTCGCCGAAAAAATGCTGGCCGGCGCAATCGGTTCTGCAACCGCGCGGGTGATGGTTGGTTCCGTGGTAAAGGGCGAAATTGTCGGGCTCGACGAAGTCTACCGTATTCTGGATGAAACCAGTCAGGTAATTGAATATAGCCATCGGCTGGAACAGAAATCCGCAGAACTCGAGCGCGCAACGGCACAGCTTCGGAATGCCAATGAGCGCCTAAAGGAGCTGGATTCCCTGAAGGATCATTTCCTGTCCATGGTTAGCCATGAACTCAGAACCCCGCTTACCTCACTTCGGGCCTTTGGTGAAATTTTGGTGGATAACCCAGAAGTTTCTCCCGAAGAACGTGAACGGTTTCTGAACGTCATCATCAAGGAGAGTTCACGTCTGACGCGATTAATTGATCAACTCCTCGATCTCGCACGTATGGAGGCGGGGCAAATGGACTGGTCGCTGGATACGGTCGATATAGCGGCAACTGTACGCGAGGCCATGGCCGCGCTGGCCGGCCTTATCCAGGAAAATGATGTCGAGGTTAAAACATATATCCCGGAAAATTTGCCAATGGTGCGGGCAGACAGAGATCAGTTGATCCAGGTCATCATAAACCTTGTTTCAAACGCCATTAAATTCTGCAACAAGGCGGAAGGACGAATTGGTGTTTCCGTCACGGCAAGGAATAACATGCTGGAAGTCGGAGTGTCAGACAATGGAAAGGGAATAGCCGAGCATATGATGGGCCGGATATTTGAGAAGTTCCATCAATCAATTGATCGCGGAGAGGACAAGCCACAAGGGTCCGGGCTGGGCCTCGCCATTTGCCGCGAAATCGTCACTTTCCTTGGCGGCCGGATATGGGTCGCGAATAGACCGGAAGGCGGCGCAGTCTTTACCTTTACAGTTCCTCGGGCCGACCGGCAAGATATACGGCTTTCCGCCGAATAGCGGTTATCAGTTATAGGCCCTGTAGATCATGAGAAAGCCTATGAGGGTAACAAGAATCAGGACAAATTTCTTGAATGTCTTCTGATCGATAAGATGCCGTACCTTGGTTCCCGCCCACATTCCGGCAAAGAGCGGTGCCAGCCCGATAAGGCTGTAGGCAATTTCTGTGGGTTTTAGAAAGTCCATTCTCTGAAGGCTTAACAACAGGAAAATACTTCCACCAAAAAGCATCACGCTAACAGCGCCAACGAATTTCTCCTTCTCCAGGCCGAGCGCGATGAAGAAAAAGACCGGCAGTGTGCCAAATAGCGTTGTAATGCCGCCAATAATACCTGCGGTGAAACCAACTGTCGGACCGGAAATCTTTTCATGGGATCCCAGAAAGGAGAATGAAACTCCAAAGTACTCAAGACCTGAAATAACAACCAAAAACCCGCCGACCGCAATAAGAAGATACTTCGTATCGACTGCAGAGAGCATGAATACGCCAATCGGTAACCCAATAAACAGGCCTAGAAGCAGTAACCAGTGTCGAGCGATTGATGATTTTATTTGTCCGGAGATTAACATCTGCACAAAATTGGTGATGACCATCGGTACTGTCATGATAGAGACTGCTGCGGGCAGAGACATGAAGAAGACGATTATTGGAACAGCGATAGTCGGGAGGCCAAAAGCCGAGATACCCTTTACAAATCCGCCCAACGCAAAGGCGATACACACAACGAGTAAATGGAAAAGATTGAATTCCGGAAGATATTGGGTGATCATGGTTGCGGTCGCATTCAAAACAAAAAAACTTGTCACGGTAGAAACCGTTCATGACAAGCTATGGAACATAAAAAAGCATCGCCGCCAACATATTTATCGCATTGTCGACGATTAAATAATCATTCTGGAGAAGAAGTCTTGAAAGCTTGGGTCATTAACGGAGAAGGCGGTGTCGATGGCCTGAAGATGGTCGATCGGGATATCCCGAAGCCCGGCGCCGGTGAAATATTGGTACGTCTTAAGGCAAACTCTATCAATTATCGGGATCTCTCGACTATAAAAAATGCTGCCGCACGGGGTATTGCCGGGGAAAGAATTCCGAATTCTGATGGCGCGGGGGTCGTTGAGGAAGTTGGGGCAGGAGTAACGGAGTTTAGCGCAGGGGATCGCGTTGTCGGCACCTTTTTCCAGAACTGGCTGAGCGGTCCAATTCATGACGACGTGATGCCAAGCGCTCTCGGTGGTCCAATCGATGGCCTTCTGTGTGAATATGCATTGTTAAAAGAAGGGGGCGCGCTACCCATACCGGCGCATCTTTCCTTTGAAGAAGCGGCAACATTACCATGCGCGGGTCTTACTGCATGGCATTGCCTGATTGATGGCGGAAAGGCGGGCGTTGGACAAACGGCTCTTCTGCTGGGTACCGGTGGTGTCTCAATATTTGCGCAACAGATTGCAAAAGCCTCGGGCATTAGGACTATCCTGACTTCCAGCAGTGATGAGAAACTTGCGCGAGCCAAGTCACTCGGTGCGAATGAGGTGATCAACTATCGTGAACACGCGAACTGGGAAGAGAAGGTCCTCGAGTTGACGGATGGACATGGCGTTGATCTTGTGGTTGAGGTGGGCGGCGCAGGAACGCTCGAAAAATCCGTCGCAGCGGTGCGAGTTGGTGGCCGTATTTCGCTTGTGGGTGTTCTGACGGGCGGTCTGATGGACCCGACATCTATAATGCGAAAATCTATTACTCTTCAGGGGATATACGTGGGGCCGCGTGATATGTTTGCTCGGTTGAATAATGCTCTTTCGAATAATAATATCCACCCGGTTATTGATGCCGTGATTGACTTTCAGGATGCGAAAGAGGCGTATAGAATTATGGAGAAGGCCGGTCATTTCGGCAAAGTTGTTATTACAATTTAAGTGCGTGACGTAAACGAAAGAAGAAAAAATGAAATTACTAAGATATGGCCCAGTTGGTTCAGAAAAACCCGGAGTTCTAGATGAGGGAGGCAAGATCAGGGATCTTTCTGGCGTTATTGCAGATATCTCGGGTGACGTGCTGTCAGATAAGGGGCTTGCGCAGTTAAGCGATCTTGATCTTGAGTCCTTGCCGGTAGTTGAAGGGGAGCCAAGAATTGGAGCCTGTGTCGGGAATATTGGGAAAATCATGTGTATCGGGCTTAATTATTCCGATCATGCGGCCGAAGCGGGCCAGCCGGTTCCGAAGGAACCCATTCTGTTTATGAAAGCGACGTCGGCAGTTTGCGGCCCCAATGATGATGTTGAGATCCCGCGCAATTCCAGGAAAACTGACTGGGAAGTTGAACTTGCGGTTGTCATCGGCAAGCGCGCCAAATATGTGACGGAAGAGGAGGCTCTTGATCATGTTGCGGGTTACTGCGTGGCGAATGATGTCTCTGAGCGGGAGTTCCAGTCAGAGCGTGGCGGAGGATGGACAAAGGGGAAAAGCCACGATACCTTCGGTCCTCTCGGTCCATGGTTGGTAACGCGCGATGAAGTGCCGGACCCGCAGGCGCTTAATCTTTGGCTGGATGTAGATAACGTTCGCCGGCAGGATGGTAGTACGGCGACCATGGTGTTCAGCGTCGCGGAGATTATTTCCTATCTCAGTCAATTCATGACGTTAAACGTTGGGGATGTCATCTCCACGGGCACGCCGCCCGGCGTAGGAATGGGAATAAAGCCAAACCCCGTATTTCTTAAACCGGGGCAGGAAATGAAACTCGGCGTTGAGGGTCTCGGCATACAGCTGCAGAAAACCGTTCAAGCCTAAGAAACCGGAACTCAGGAAAAGGATCGCATATCGTGAAGCCCGTTCATCAGCCCGAAAGTCTTGGCTTTGACCCTAAACGCCTAAATAATATTACCGATTGGATGAATCGGTATGTTGAAGGCGGAAAGCTCGCAGGGGCACAGACATTAATCGCACGGAGCGGTAAAATCGCCTATTCCAGGTCTATCGGACAGGCGGACCGGGAGAATAACGTTCCATGGAAAGATAATACCATGGCGCGATTTTATTCGATGACCAAACCGATCACATCGGTTGCCCTCATGATGCTGTATGAAAAAGGGCTCTTTCATCTGGATGATCCTCTGGAAGAGTTTATTCCGGCCTTCAAGGATATGCAGGTTCTGAGGCCACAGGCACGTAGTATTGACGACACGGAACCGGCAACGAGCAAGATAACGATTCATAACCTGCTCACCCATATGTCCGGTATGACATATGGATTTAATGAAGGAATCCTCGGCAAACATTACGAAGCCAATAAAATGGATTTTGGGCCGACGCGAGGGACGCTGGAAAGCCAAATCCAGAATCTGTCTGAAATGCCTTTGCTGTTTAATCCCGGCACTCGCTGGAATTATGGTGTGTCGACCGATGTTGTTGGGCGTCTGGTGGAGATTATTTCGGGTCAAAACCTCAAATCATTTTTTTACGATAATATCTTTGCTCCGCTTGGCATGGGTGATACGGATTTCGGAATTCCGAAAGAAAAAATCAACCGCTATGCCACTGCATACGGGGCTGATGCGGCGGGGGCTCTCACAGTGATGGACCCGGCGGAAAAAAGTGCATTTCGAATGGAAAGCGTAACCTGCTACTCTGGCGGCGGCGGATTGATCTCGACGGCCTCTGATTATCTGAAGTTCGCTGAGATGCTCCGCTGTCGCGGGGCTTTCGACGGCGGTCATCTTTTGGGTCCTCGCACCGTGGATTTTATGACGGAAAATCACCTCGATGGAGATCTTGCCCAATATGGACAGCCTGTTTTTTCCGAGGTGTCTTTTGTTGGTGTGGGCTTTGGTCTCGGTGGCTGGGTGATGATGGATCCCCCATTGTCCCAGATGATGGGGTCGCCCGGTGATTTCGGTTGGGGCGGCATGGCAAGCACTGTTTTTTGGGTTGACCCAATGGAAGATATGACAGTTTTATTCCTGACGCAGTTTATCCCCAGCAGCTATCACCCACTGCGCAAGGAACTTCGGGCCTTGGTTTATCAGGCCATGGTGGATTAACGCCGGACGGTGTCGCACTCCTGACATAAAAAGGAAACTTATCTGTCATCTAGGCGACATTAGTCTGCAATACATATTTGAGAAAAACTCCTTCAGTCTCTCGTAAGAGTATGTAGGAGTATATCTTGGAACCGTTACGATTTAATAATCTGGAACTTCGCCTGGCGCAGAGCGCTGCCGATTTGGATGCGGCGCAAGCCCTGCGCTATCGCATTTTCTATGAGGAAATGGGGGCCAAGCCTTCGGCGCTTTGCCTTGCGCAATCCCGTGATGTAGATCAGTTCGACGCAATTTGCGATCATCTGTTGGTAATTGACCTCGAGAAAGGGACAAAAGCTGCACCGTATGTTGTTGGCACCTATCGCTTTTTGCGTAGCAGCGTCGCCCAAAAGAATGGTGGCTTCTATTCTGAAGCGGAATTTGATCTCTGTAACCTGAATGTATTTCCGGGAGAGATCATGGAGTTGGGTCGTTCCTGTATTGATGCGGGATATCGCCGTCGTGGCGCAATGCAGCTTCTGTGGCGCGGTATTGCAGCCTATATCCATACTCATGAAGTCCAGATTATGTTTGGCTGCGGAAGTATTCATGGCACGAATCTGAAGGAACATGCCCGCGTGCTATCTTATCTGCATCATTTCCATAAGGCTCCAGGGCATCTACGCCCGAGGGCTTTGGAGGAGCACTATATCCCGATGAAAATGATGAAGCGGAAAGAAGTTGATGTTGAACTTGTGCAGCGCGAATTACCACCGCTTTTGAAGGGCTATTTACGCCTTGGTGGTTATATCGGAGATGGTGCGGTCATCGATCATGATTTTAATACAATTGACGTATGCGTGATTGTCGAAACGGAAAATGTTACGAGCAAATATATCAGGCACTTTTCACGGGACAGGAAAGAAAAGGCTCCAACTGTTAAGGTTACAGACAATCCAGTTCAGGTTTACTCCTAATCCGTAGAGGCGCCTTGTGAAATCCACCAGCCGATGATCTTTCGCTCTTCATCTGTCATTTGGGTGAGATTGCCTAGCGGCATGGTTTTCGTATCAACAGACTGTTGTTTGATGCGGGTTTTCTCGCGTGCGATCTGTGCTGGCGTTTCCAGCCGAACCCCCTTTGGGGGGCTTTCAAAGTCCGTATTCGTGGGTTTCGCTGCATGGCAACTGGCGCAGTGCGTATGAATGAGGGCTTGAACCGTTGAGAAGGATACTTTCTCAGCGGGCACATCCTCCGATTTGGGAGCTGCCGCATAGGCTATGGCGAAAAAAAGAACAAAGGCAATGGGAAGAAGAATAAAGCCCTGTTTAGCCTTACCCTGGTTCTTCATATTAAAATAGTGCCGGACCAATACGCCCACGAGCGATATGCCTGCCAGCAGTAGCCACCCATAGGTGTTGCCGTATGTCATGGGATAATGGTTGCTGATCATTATAAACAGGACGGGCAGCGTGAAATAATTATTATGTAGGGATCTTTGTTTCGCCCGAAGGCCATATACCGGATCTGGTGCCTCTCCCTTTTTCGCGGCAGATACGAGCGCGACTTGCCCCGGTATTATAACCATCAGGACATTCGCTACCATAATTGTTCCCATGATCGCGCCAACATGGATGTAAGCACCGCGACCACTGAATACTTGCGACAGGCCGAAAGCGGCCAAGGTGAGCAAGACAAAAAGAATGATGCCGAAGGCGAACTGATTGTTAATCAGCGGTGATTTACAGAGGAAGTCGTAAATGAGCCAGCCGCCAACGATCGATCCCAAGCCGATCAGGATTGCTGCATCTGTTGAGATATCGGCAATATTCTTATCTATGAGATAGATATCTGCGCCGAAGTAATACAGGATCGCCAGTAGCAGGAACCCGCTGATCCAGGTAAAGTAAGCTTCGTATTTGAACCAATGAAGTGTTTGTGGAATCTCTGGCGGGGCGAGGCGATATTTTTGCACCTCGTAGAAGCCGCCGCCATGAACGGCCCAAAGCTCTCCACCAACACCAGCCTTGTCCTTATACCCATCCTTCTCCGGCGTCGTAAGATTCATATCAAGCCAGACAAAATAGAATGATGCGCCGATCCAGGCGATACCGGTAATCATATGGATCCAGCGGACGGCGAGTTGAACCCATTCCATCAATTCTAATTCCATTAATGCCCCCTAATGCATTCCATTTTGATGGGTTATGTTTGTCGTCTTGCCGGGCTGAAGTGTATTATACGCCGCGATGATCTGATCCGTTGCATAGTGTACCTCGGCCTGTGTCGTTGTGCGTCCCAGTCCTAGCCTTATCGTTGCTGCTATATCGACAGCCTTCATCCCCATTGCTTTTAGTACATGAGAAGGTTTCCCGTTCATTGAACTACAGGCCGACCCGGTACTGAGCGCGAGATCAGGGAGCTCATGAAGTAGATCCTCTGCGTCAATACCTGCAAAGCTGAGGCTGAGGCATCCCGGTATATGCGGCGCCATGTCTCCATTCAGGCGTACAGAATTCTTTAGTTCTGCGCTTAATCTCTGCACCATTGAGGAGCGAAGCTTATTGAGATGATTGCGGTTCGTAGTCCGGCATTTCGCCAATATTCGGCAAGCTTCACCGAGGCCAACGCAAAGGGCGGTCGGAAGGGTGCCGGGACGAATAGATCGTTGTTGTGCGCCGCCATAGATCAGGGGCGCAATGTCAGTTCCCTCACGAACGTAAAGCGCACCAATACCCATCGGGCCATATAGTTTATGTCCGGACAAGCTGAGGAGGGAAATATTCTGTGCTGTGACGTCTATTGCCTCTGTTGAGAGGGCCTGTACGGCGTCACTGTGAAAAACGATACTTCGTTCAGTGCATATCTGGCCGATGCGGGCGATATCCTGACAAACACCCGTTTCGTTATTAGCGGCCATAACGGATATTATAATTGTGTCTGGGCGGATTGCCGAGACTAGAGCTCCATGATCGATCAGGCCATCTTTATCAACCGGCAGCAAGGTCACTTCGACGCCTTCATGTGTCGCAAGATATTCAAGCGGTTGCAACACGGCCTCATGCTCAGTTTGAACGGAAATAATATGGCGTCGGCCCTCATGTGCTCTGGCGACGCCGAGCAGGGCAAGATTATTAGCCTCGGTTGCGCCAGAGGTAAAAATGATTTCGTGGGGGCGTGCGTTAATAAGCGAGGCTATATGTGTTTGTGCCTCTTCAATTATACGTCGCGCTTGATGGCCGAATATATGGTTGCTGCTATGCGGATTACCGGTAAAGCCATGCGTCCAGTTTGACATCGCTGTTTCGACCCGATGATCGAGTGGAGTAGACGCCTGATAATCCAGATAGACCGGAAGAGACAGCACTTCTCCTGCAAAGGTAATTTGGCGGGGCTCTATTCTCTGGCTCGGCATCGCCTAGATCCCATAAGCCTCAAGCCGGGCAATCATGGCCTGTTTTTCATCGGCGCTGCAGAAGCTCGCCTCGAAACCGTTTCGTGCGAGTGTCAAAATCTCGGCTCTTGTCAGGTCAAGGCTTTCGGTGATGACTTCGTAATTCTCATTTACATACCCGCCGAAATAGGAAGGATCATCAGAGTTGACTGTCGCCTTCAATCCGAGGTCTAGCATTCTTTTTATGGGATGCAAGCGCATATCCTTGACCCCGGCAAGTTTGTAATTTGAGAGTGGGCAGACCGTGAGCGCTATTTGGCTCTCCGCCAGTCGTTTGACGAGTGCGTCATTCTCCAAAGCTCGATTACCATGGTCCAGTCGATCAATTTTTAAGAGGTCAAGAGCTTCATAGACATATTCCGGCGGCCCTTCTTCTCCAGCGTGGGCAACCGCGAGAAATCCCTCTGCTTTGGCTTTTTCGAAAACACGGGCAAATTTAGCGGGAGGAAACCCCATCTCTGACGAGTCCAGACCAACTGCAATAATCTTCTCCCGATAAGGAAGAGCCTGTTCGAGCGTTTCAAAAGCGGACTCTTCACTCAAATGGCGCAGAAAGCAAAGTATCAGCTTCGAGGTAATACCATATTTCTTAAGCCCCTCATCCAGTGCCCGGCTTATACCGTTGATTACCGTTGCGAATGGGACGCCCCGGCTTGTATGTCCCTGCGGGTCAAAGAATATTTCCACATGGATGACATTCTGCTCATACATTTTGGAAAGATAGGCGAAGGTCAGGTCATAGAAATCCTGTTCTTCCAGCAAGACACTCATTCCCTGATAATAAATATCAAGAAAATCCTGTAAGTTTGAAAAATGATAGGCATCCCGTACTTCTTCAACAGTTGCAAACGGGATTTCGACCTTGTTGCGCCGTGCAAGCGCAAACATCAATTCCGGTTCCAGACTGCCTTCGATATGCAAATGCAACTCTGCTTTCGGCATTTTTTGAATGAAGGTTTTCATATCATTCATTGGCCGTACATCTTTCAAGTTAATCAGAAAAAATGTATCCCCGCCGAAATTCCAGGAGCTGGCGGGGATACAGAAATTTAAAGGAAATTATTTTGGCAGTTTTCCTTCAACGCCTTCAACGTACCAGTTCAAACCAAGCAGGGTTCCATCATCTAACGCTTCCCCTTCTTTAGCGCCGACAGAGCCATCCTGTTTGTTAAACGGACCGGCAAAAGGCAGGATAGAACCGTCTTCGATACCTTTTCTGGTTTCCTCTGCGAGAGCGACAACATCAGCGGGGATCGCCTCGTTATATGGGGCCAGTTCGACCATGCCGGACTTCAGTCCACCCCATGTATCCTCTGACTTCCAGGTTCCGTCGAGAACCGCTTTTGTTCGTGCAATATAGTACCCGTCCCAGTTATCAATAATAGCAGTGAGCTGTGCCTTGGGAGCAAACTTGGTCATATCCGAAGCCTGACCCACGGCCCATACACCGCGATTTTCCGCAACCTGGAGCGGAGCGGGACTGTCAGTATGCTGCAAAATGATATCTGCACCTTGGTCAATAAGAGCTTTGGCAGCATCACCTTCTTTGCCTGGATCATACCAGGTATTCACCCAAGCGACCTTTACGGTGACATCGGGGTTGACGCTACGAGCAGCAAGCGTCATTGCGTTGATACCACGAACCACTTCGGGGATTGGGAAAGAGCCGACATAACCGATCACGTTAGATTTAGTCATTTTACCGGCGATTTTACCGACAACATAACGGCCTTCGTAAAAGCGCGAGGAGTAAGTGCTGACATTGTCAGCGCGCTTGTAGCCTGTGGCATGTTCAAATTTCACATCGGGGAACTGTTTGGCGACTTTCAAAGTAGGGTTCATGAAGCCAAAGGAAGTCGTGAAAATTAACTTATAGCCATCTGCGGCCATCTGCCGGATTACCGGCTCGCTGCTGGATTCTTTTACGCTTTCAACAAAAGTTGTTTTCACCTTATCGCCGAATTCTTTTTGTATGGCTTGCCGCCCTAACTCATGGCGATACGTCCAGCCATGGTCGCCAATTGGGCCGACATAGATAAAGCCAATTTTATCTTCGGCAGTGGCTGTGCCACCCATGAGCAATCCACCTGCCAATGCTGCGGCACCGATCAGGCCTGAGAGTTGTTTTCGTAACATTACTTTCTCCTTCTTAAATAGAAAATTTTTGTTCTCATGCCGCCGGATGGAAAATCTTGCCAATGCAAGCCGGGGCATGCTTTCGAATTCGGGATTCATCTTTCGATATCAGGACGAGAACAATTATGGTCGCCAAATACGGTAGCATCGAAAGCACTTGTGAGGGAACGTTAAGTCCCGCGGCTTGCGCGTGCAACTGCAAAATAGTTATGCCGCCGAACATATAGGCGCCAACCAGAACCAGCCCTGGCTTCCACGTTGCGAAAACGATGAGGGCGAGGGCAATCCAGCCCCGTCCAGCCGTCATGTTTTCTGCCCACATCGGCGTATAGGCGAGAGACAGATAGGCGCCGCCAATGCCCGACATCGCCCCGCCAAACATGACCGCCATATAGCGAATAGCAATGACCGGATAACCGATTGAATGTGCAGCATTATGAGAATCGCCCACGGCCCGCAGAACCAGCCCGGCTTTTGTCTTATATAGAAACCAGCTTACCACGGCGACCATGATAAAAGAAAAATATACCAGCGCATCCTGTCCAAACAGAATGGGACCAATGAAGGGGATGTCCGATAGGCCGGCGATATTAAGCTTGGTGAGCGCGGCAACCGGTTCGCCGACAAAATCCTGCCCCATCAATGCGCTCAGGCCCACCCCAAACAGGGTAAGCGCGAGGCCCGTTGCGACCTGGTTTGCCATTAGCGACAGGGTGAGGATGCCGAATAGAAAAGCCATAATCGCGCCGGCGAGAGCAGCCGCGCCGACAGCCAGAAAATAATTGCCTGTTGCAAGGACGGTGATAAACCCGCTAACGGCGCCGACCAGCATCATGCCCTCGACCCCAAGGTTGAGTACGCCGGATTTTTCTGTCACAAGTTCACCGAGCGCTGCGAAAACCAGAGGGGTTGCCGCCGTTATAACGGTGAGGAAAACCGGAACTAACCAATCAAATCCACTCATTATGATATGGCCTTTCTAGCAATATTTAGGCGGAACCGATAATGGACGAGAACATCGCAGGCGAGCAGAAAGAAGAGCACCATTCCCTGGAAAACACCCGTGACGGCCACAGGCAGACCTAAGTTGATCTGTGCGGTTTCTCCGCCAAGATAGGTGAGCGCCATCAGCAGACTGGCAAAGAAAATGCCAACGGGATGAAGGCGTCCCAGAAAGGCTACGATAATTGCCGTGAAGCCATATCCCGGAGAAATGGAAGGTACAACCTGATCAATAGGGCCGCTTACCTCGGAAAGTCCCGCAACACCGGCCAGAGCCCCTGCGAAAAGAAGCGAGAACCAGATGATTTTCTTCTGGCTGAAGCCCGCATACCCACCGGCGCGCGGAGCTTCACCGATGACTTTCACCTGAAACCCAATAAGCGTGCGCGCCATCATAACCCAGGCACCCAATACAGCAAATAAAGCCAGAAGAGTTCCAAAATGCATCCGTGTCCCTGCGATCAGTATAGGCATATCCGCACTCTCGCTGAAGGTCTGCGACTCAGGGAAATTGAAACCCGCCGGATCACGCCACGGCCCGTGGATCAGAAGGGAAAGGAGCAGGAGCGCTACATAGACCAGCATCAGGCTGGTCAGGATTTCATTGGCGTTGAAGCGTGTTTTGAAAAATGCGGGAATGGCGGCCCAGGCGGCGCCTCCCACGGCTCCTAGAATTATCATCGCCGGCAACAGAAAAACACTGTCAGTTTCCGGAAAATAGATAAAAAGACTGCTGCCGACAATGGCGCCCATCGTCAATTGTCCCTCCGCGCCAATATTCCAGACATTGGCCCGAAAGCCGACAGAAAGCCCAATCGCACAAAGCATCAGCGGCGTGGCTTTAACGAATAATTCGGAAAATTCGTATGTTGTATTCAGGGGAGCAATGAAGAACTGGTACAGCGCCTCTATTGGATTGACCCCCAAAACCTCAAAGAGGATGATGCTGCAAAGCACTGTCAGCGCCAATGCTATAATAGGCGTTAGATAAACCATCGACTTTGACGGTTCGGGCCTTTTCTCGATCTTAAATAGCATTTAAGGCCTCCGCTTTTTCGGCAGTCTCATGCGTGCCGCCCATCAGCACTCCAATCTCTTCAACTGATATCTCATTAAGGTTCCGGGCAACGGATAAACGCCCTTCTGCAATTACGGCTATGCGGTTGCTTATCGCAAAAAGTTCGTCGAGGTCCTGACTGATGACAACTATGGCAGCGCCTGCCTCGGCCAGGTCAATTAACGTCTGGTGAATGAACGCGGCCGCTCCCGCGTCCACGCCCCAAGTCGGATGCGCAATAATTATTACGTCAGGTTTTTGCAGAACTTCACGGCCGACGATAAATTTCTGCAGATTTCCCCCCGAAAGACTGCTGGCGGTGTGATATATACCAGGCGTTCGTACATCGAATTTCCCCACGATTTCCTTCGCATATTCGGCCGTACTGCCATTGTTGATAAACCCGCTGTTTAATAGTGCCATGCGGCTATAGCCGCTTAGAAAAGCATTCTCTGTCAGCATCATCTCAGGCACTGATCCGTGACCGAGGCGGTCCTCGGGAACAAAAGCGAGTCCAAGGTCACGCCTTGGGTTCGGCCCAAGCCGGCCAATATGTTCTCCGTCCAGTGTGATGGCTTCCGCATCACTACAAGTTGTCTCACCGCTTAATGCAGAGAGAAGCTCAATTTGGCCATTACCCGCAACGCCCGCAATACCAAAAATTTCACCGCTGCGGACTTCAAAATTTATGGCATTCAGGTCTACGCCGAATTCCGCATCGGCATTGATTGAGAGGTTGCTAACCTTCAGCCGGACCGGACCGCTATCTGGTTTTTCGTGATGTTCCGGCGCATGGAGGTCAGTCCCAATCATCATTTCAGCGAGGCTTTTCGCCGTCTCTTTCGTGGGGTCACACTCACTGATATATTTACCGCCACGCAGAATTGTTGCTTTATGGCAAAGCGCTTTTATTTCATCCAGTTTGTGGCTGATATAGAGGATAGAAACACCTTCATGAGACAGGCGCCTCAGTGTTTCAAACATCTTATCGGCTTCTTGCGGCGTGAGCACTGATGTTGGCTCATCCATGATAAGAAGTTTTGGGTTCTGTAAAAGACAGCGGACGATTTCAATACGCTGTTTTTCGCCAACTGAGAGCGTATAAACTTGCCGGTTTGGTTCCAGCGGTAAGCCATAACTGTTGGATATCTCGATAATATCCCGTTCCAACGCCTTCATATCCTGCCGGCCAGACATCCCGAGTGCGATATTTTCGGTAACCGTCATCGCCTCAAACAGGGAAAAGTGCTGAAAGACCATTCCGATACCGATTTTACGGGCACTATGAGGGTTGGGAATAGTAACAGAGTTGCCGGCCCAGAAAATCTCCCCCTCATCCGCTTCCAGGACGCCGTATATAATTTTGACGAGCGTACTTTTCCCTGCGCCGTTCTCACCAAGCAATGCATGGATTTCACCCGGCATGATTTTAAGGTCGATATGATCGTTGGCAAGGCAGCCGGGATAGGCCTTTGTTATTCCCCGCAGTTCGAGCTGCGGTGTTGCCCCCTCACTATCGTTCATTATTGCTGTCCCCCGAAATTACTCTCTCCATCACTACTGTGCCATCTTCTGTCGTTGTCGCTATCTGGTAAAGCTTTTTCAGGGCGAGTTTTGGATTTCACTCCAATCGTCCGGCACTTTACTGTCTCTGGAATTATAATGACGACGTAAAAGATCCGTCGCGACACTTAGCGCAATTTCCGCAGGACGTTTTCCATTTAGCTCCGGCAACCCAATCGGGCAGGTTAATCGGGCAATGACGGAAGTGTCGACTCTTCTTGTCGCTAATCGCTTCTCAAACCTAACCTTTTTTGTTCTTGAGCCAATGAGGCCGATAAAGGCAGCATGTTTTCTTGTTGTTAGCAGTTTCTCGCATATTTCCAGATCAAGCTGATGGCTATGCGTCATCACGAGAAAATAGCTGTCCGTCGGGCTGTCGGCTACCGCGCTGACGGGGCTGTCCGTTACAATGATTTTTACATTTGCAGAAACTTTATCCGGGAATTCGATTTCGCGGGAATCAATCCACGAAATCTTGCACGGAAGCGAAGAGAGGACCGTGACCAGAGCTCTTCCAACATGGCCGGCTCCGAAAACTGTGACATGAAATTCAGCTTCTTGAAGGGATTGAACCAGTGTAAAGGTCTTGTCGGTTGTTTTCCCACTCTCGATGATTTCTGTGCCGGGTAAGGTAAATCTCCGTTCTATTGCCGTTTGCAGCGGTTTATCGAGGTAAAGCAAACTATCTGTTTCACAGATTATCTGGTGACGACACTCAGACTGGGACCAATGAAACAAAAGAACGGAATTCTTATCTGTACACTTTAACCGGTTAACTATAGATCGGGCTTCATTTTCCTGGAATTTGTTCAGGAGTAGTTCAACATAGCCACCACAACATTGTGCAAGTTCAGGGCCCAGCGGCAATTCATGTATTCCAACTGACTTGTCCGCATCGTTAAGGAGACTACGGGCCTCGCTGATGGCCAGATGCTCAAGCCGTCCGCCACCGATTGTACCAAAGCAGTTCGTTGCCGTGATTAGCATATTTGCGCCAGTTTCGCGCGGTGTTGAACCCTTGATGCGGCCGACCGTAACCAGAATGGCAGGGCCATCCTGACCTGCATCATAGGCGTTGACTATCTCAGACCAATTACTCATTGCGCTGCTTCCGTCACCCTGTTCGACCGAGCAGATTCAGTTATCTTCTGTATAGACATCAGGATCTGTTCCGGTGTGGCCGGCGCGTTAAGTTCCGGGTATAGGCGATAGTCAGCGACGCTGGAGATCGCATCTGCAATGGCATTAAATGCGGAAATGGCGAGCATCAGTGGTGGCTCGCCGACAGCCTTGGATCGGAAAATGGTTTCCTCCACATTTTCACCGCGCTCAAAAATCTTCATATTGAACACTGCCGGGCGATCGCTACAGGCGGGAATTTTATATGTGGAAGGTGCGTGAGTTTTCAGGATTCCGTTGGAATCATAATAAAGCTCTTCCGTTGTCAGCCATCCCATCCCCTGTATATATCCCCCTTCGATCTGACCAAGGTCGACCGCAGGATTCAGACTCTTGCCCGCATCATGAAGAATATCGACGGCCACGACCTTGTTCTCACCAGTCAAGGTATCGATCAACACTTCCGATACAGCAGCACCATAGGCGAAATAATAGAAGGGACGTCCGCTAAAGGTTTCCGCGTCATAGTGAATTTTAGGCGTGCGATAGTAGCCGGTGGCGGAAAGGGAGATCCGGTTCATATAGGCCAATTGCACCAGATCCCTGAAAGCAACCACCTGTTTTCCAATTCGGATACGGTTCGGCAGAAAAGTGATTTCTGACGTTTTGGTGCCATAATACTTGGCTGCAAATTGAATTAGTCTTTCCTTGATGGCGATGGCGGCAGCCTCCGCCGCTTTCCCGTTTATGTCTGCCCCGGATGAGGCGGCGGTTGCAGAGGTGTTTGGCACTTTGTCAGTCCGGGTTGCGGTAATTTTGACCCGCTCTATGTCAATTTGCAGGATCTCGGCAACCACCTGGGCAACCTTGATATAGAGGCCCTGGCCCATTTCAGTTCCGCCGTGATTGAGCATGACGCTGCCATCCGTATAGACATGAAGCAGTGCACCCGCCTGATTAAGGTGACTAGCAGTGAAAGAAATGCCGAATTTTACGGGCGTGAGGGCAATTCCTTTTTTAAGATAAGGGCTTGTTTCGTTAAAAGCGCGAATAGATTTCCGGCGAGCGGCATAGTTAGAGCTGTTCTCGAGCTCGGCTATGATCTCTGGCGCAATATTATCCTCAACCGTCATTTGGTAGGGGGTTATATTGCGGGGCTTCTTGCCGTAGAGATTCTTCTTGCGTACTTCAAGAGGGTCTTTACCAAGGTAGCAGGCGATGGCATCCATCATTCGCTCTGGCGCCAGCATCCCTTGTGGCCCACCAAAACCGCGGAAAGCAGTATTGGATACGGTATGTGTTTTGCACCGGTGGGAGATTATGGTGATGTTCTTAAAGTAATAACAATTGTCTGCATGGAACATTGCCCGATCATTTATGGAGGCGGACAAATCTGCAGATCTTCCACAACGGGAGGCAAAGATAAATTCGGCGCCACTGACACGCCCGTCATCATCAAAACCCATCTCGACCATAACAACAAAATCATGCCGCTTGCCGGTCATGATCATGTCATCGTCTCGGTCGAGACGGACTTTGGCGGGTCTGCCGGTTAGTTTTGTGGCGAGGCTGGCCATCGCCGCAAACCAGGCGCCTTGAGTCTCTTTTCCCCCAAAACCGCCCCCCATGCGTCGCACCTCAACCGTAACCGAATGATCTGGCAAATCGAGGAATTTCGCGACATTATGTTGGACCTCCGTTGGGTGCTGGGTAGAGGAGTAAACAAAAATATCACCGTCTTCACCGGGGAGTGAGAGAGCAATTTGGCCTTCCAGATAGAAATGGTCCTGGCCCCCGATTTCAAATCGTTGTGTGAGTTGATGTTTTGCTTTTTTAATCGCCGCCCGTGCATCGCCGCGGCGAATTTCCCGAGTAGGCAGGACGAAGGAATTCGCGGCCATTGCCTCTTCGACTGTCACAATGGCGGGCAATTCCTCATATTCAACAACGGCAAGTTTTGCCGCACTGCGCGCTTGTTCGAGGGTTTCTGCGGCGACGGCAAAAAGCGCTTGCCCCGCATATTCGACAATATCTTCTGCGAATACGGGATCGTCGCCTGCAATGGGAGAGGCATCGTTACCCCCGGGCACATCATTGGCTGTCAGGACGACAACAACACCCGGCGCGCTCCGAACGGCCGATACATCCAGTTTCAAGATTTTCGCGTGGGCTTTCTCGCTCTGCGCAACATACAGATGAAGGAGGTCTCTCGGTTCTGCTATATCGTCGATATACAGGGCTTCACCGGCCGCCTGTTTTGCCGCACTGTCGTGGTGTCTGGGGGAGTGAGCAGCCCCGCGGATGGTATTTCGGCTGAGGGGCGGGTTACGCATTGGCAAGCCCTCTTTCGCCAACTATCCGGGTTGGAATTTCCGGCGTCGTCGTTTCAATATAGAATTTCCGGAGCAAATTCTGCGCGGTTAGCATTCGGTAGCGCTGGCTTGCCCGCATGTCCGAGAGCGGCTGAAAATCCTCTTCCATACGGGATAGGGCATTTGATATCGTTGAGTCTGTCCATGACTTTCCGGTGATCGCCTTTTCGGTTTTGCTCGCACGTTTGGGTGTGCCGGCCATACCGCCATAGCAAATACGGATATCTTCGACCTTTCCTGCCTTAAGTGTGAGGTTAAAGGCGGCGCAGACAGCCGAAATATCCTGATCAAAGCGCTTGGAGATTTTATAGGTCGCGAATTGACTTTCCGCCTTCGGAAACGGCAAATAAACGGCCTCGACGAACTCCCCCTGTCTCAAATCCTGTTTGCCATACTCAATAAAAAATTCTTCAAGTGGTAATTCTCTTGGACCGTCTTTTGACCTTAAATGCAGGCGTGCATCCAGAGAAATCAGCGCAGGAGGTGTATCCCCGATCGGTGAACCATTGGCAATATTTCCGCCAATAGTGCCGCTGTTGCGGATTTGGGTGGATGCAATGCGGCGGATCAACTCGCCAAAGTCGGGATAGAGTTCTGCAAGAGGGGCCCAGGCGTCACTATAGGTCACTCCAGCACCGATCTTCAGCCCATTGTCCTGTTTTTCAATATTCTTCAGGTCCTGAATTTGACCAAGATAGATAATCGTCGCTAAATCGCGATGTTGCTTGGTAACCCAGAGGCCAACATCTGTTGCACCTGCAAGAAGTGTCGCATCCGGGTAATCCAGGAGTATGTCGGTTAATTCATCAATTGTTTTTGGTGCAAAATAGGATCGTCCCTGCCAAGTCAGGCGAAGCCCGGAGTCTTTCTGAAGAACCTCAAGCAGGGCAATAGATTTGGCTTCCTGTTCGTGAAAACTATCTCTAACCCCTGATTGAGCAACACTCATGGCCGCATCGATGATAGTCCCGTACCCGGTACAGCGACATAGATTTCCCGCCAACACATTGTCGATATGTGCTCTATCGGCTATGCGATCTGAATGCATTTCGGCAAAGAGGGACATAACAAAGCCCGGCGTACAGAAGCCACATTGGGTGCCATTGGCATCGACCATAGCCTGTTGCACCGGATGCAGTTTGCCATCCTTTAACTTCAGATCTTCAACGGTAATAAGCTCCTTGCCGTCGAGTGTCGGCAGAAACTGAATGCAGGCGTTAACAGCTTGATATCGAACTTTATCGTTTGCCAATTCACCCAACACGACGGTACAGGCGCCGCAGTCCCCTTCGGCGCATCCTTCTTTTGTGCCCGTCAGCGCTTGTTCATAGCGGAGATAATTGAGCACGGTCGTTGTCGGGGCAACATTTGCCAGCTCCACAATTTCACCTCGGTGAACATATTTTATCGTTTGGCGCATGGGCGATATCCGTCTTCGTAAGCTGTCGTTGAATTATATCTGCCCATTTTCCTTAACTCCCCCGATATGTGGAATAGCCATAAGGCGAGATGAGGAGGGGGACATGATAATGTTCATTTGTGTTGGCGATGCCAAAACGTAATACTACTTCGTCGAGAAATTTCGGTTCTGGCAGTGATATTCCCGTGCCTTCAAAATAAGGCCCCACATGGAACAGGAGTTCATACTGACCGCAGGAAAACGCATCGCCTTCAAGAAGTGGACTGGCGCACCGTCCGTCCGCATTGGTGTAGCCGGTAGTGATCAACTTTCGATCATCCGACGTCAGTCGAAATAGATCGATCCGAATGCCTTTTCCCGGAGCTCCGGCAGCGGTATCCAGGACATGTGTTGTCAGTTTACCCATTGCTATCCTTGAAGAATGGCCCTTATCCCAATGGTTCTCGTCAGGAGAACCAAAACTTTGCATGACACAATCTCGATTGTCCACATAATTTATTATTTTTGTATACAATAAAATTATGTATTGTATAAATAAGGCGAGGGAATAAAGAATATTAAGGAATATGCATGAGCCGGACTGCCCCAACAGCCGCTTTAAAGGGAGTCGTAAAAGCTTCCCGAACGACCTCTCAGAATGATAGTATTTATAATGAGATGCTGTCGGCCATTCTCGAGCAAAGGCTCGCGCCAGGCACCAAGCTTTCTGAGGACACATTAGGAGAGATATTCGGCGTTAGTCGGACAGTTATTCGCACTGTTCTCCAGCGGCTTGCCCATGAGAAAATTGTTAGAATACAGCCAAATCGTGGCGCTTTCGTCGCTGAGCCTTCACCGGAAGAGGCACGGGAAGTCATGCAGGCGCGCCGTCTGATAGAAGAAGGGATGATCCGTGACGCGATACGAAATCAGTCGCCGGAGAATATTGGGGAGTTGAGACGTTCTGTGGCAGCCGAACGCCTCAGCTTGGAAAAAGGAGATCATGAGGCCTGGGTCCGATTGTCGGGAGATTTTCATTTGATGTTGGCTGCAGTTGCGGGAAATAAAACGTTGCTGGCCTTCTTGAAAGAACTTGTTTCGCGCACTTCTTTGATCATTGTTCAGTATCAAAAAGGAACCCTTTCCCCATGTAGCTGTGATGAGCATACAGAAATTATTGATGCCATTGTTGCCCGTAATGAAAATCATGCGATTGCATTGATGAAAGCGCATTTAAAGGCATGTGAAGATCAACTCAACCTTTGTGAAAGTGACGAAAAAGCCGATCTTTACTCGATCTTTGCCAAACCAATCAAAGAGGCCGGAAAATCCCGGACGGCGATGTGAGTGAGAACCAGGACTATCCGCGTGACCTGATTGGATATGGTGGTTTGCCGCCCGATCCGAAGTGGCCTGGAAATGCGCGCATTGCCGTTCAGTTTGTCCTGAATTATGAGGAGGGTGGAGAGAACTGCATCCTGCATGGGGACGATGCATCGGAATCCTTTCTGTCCGAGATTATTGGGGCAACCCCGCTTGCTGGTGCGCGGCATATCAGCATGGAATCGATATATGAATATGGCAGTCGCACAGGTGTCTGGCGCTTGCTGAATTTGTTTGAGAAGTATGACGTGCCCCTCACTATTTTTGGTGTTGCCATGGCGTTAGAGCGGAATCCGGACGTTACGCGCGCCTTCATCGACCTTGGCCACGAGATTTGCAGCCATGGCTACCGCTGGATTAACTATCAGGATGTCCCGGAAGCCGTTGAGCGAGCTCATATGCAAAAAGCGATTGAGATTATTGCGCGTATGACTGGCGACCGCCCCTTGGGGTGGTATACGGGACGGACCAGTCCCAATACCCGTCGCCTTGTCGCCGAGGAGGGTGGCTTTCTATATGATGCAGACGCTTATGACGATGATTTGCCCTACTGGATTTATGAGGCGGGGCGCCAGCAACTGATTATCCCATACACGCTTGACGCCAACGACATGCGGTTTGCCTCTCCGCAGGGGTTTAACAGTGGTGACCAGTTCTACACCTATTTGAAGGATAGTTTCGATACTCTCTATGAAGAGGGCGAGACAAGTCCAAAGATGATGTCGATCGGGCTGCATTGCCGCTTGGCTGGGCGTCCAGGGCGTATTGCCGGACTCAAGCGATTTATAGAGTATGTACGCGGGCATGATGCGGTTTGGTTCTGCCGGCGCATAGATATCGCCCGACACTGGCATGATCATCATCCTCCCTCCCAGGAAATATCAAATCCGTGACTTATTTTCGAACATTGCCTAGTAAAATGAACAGTGTTCAATTTCTAGATCAGTATGCTGATGTTTATGAGCACTCTCCATGGGTGGCGGAACGTGCCTGGGCCGCCGGCATATCGGAGAAGCATAACGAGATTGAGGTACTGGCAGGATTGATGGCCCGTATCGTGTTAGAGGCGGACGAAACGGAACAACGGAAACTTATTGAGGCGCATCCGGATCTTGCTGGAAAAGCCGCAATTGAGGGCGGATTGACAGCGGCCTCTACCTCAGAGCAGGAGGGGGCGGGGCTGGATAATTGTACAGCAGAGGAATATGCCGCGTTTCAGGCATATAACGATGCTTACAAGAAAAAATTTGGATTTCCCTTTATTAAGGCGGTCAAGAACAGCAACCGTTTTGAAATCCTGGCCGATTTTAAAGTACGGCTGGAAAACGAGATACAGGAAGAGCTTAAAACGGCGATTGCGGAAATTAATAAGATAGCCCGTTTTCGTCTGGCTGATCTTTAAACAAAGGCTACGATCTATATGGAGATGCGTATGAGTTTGCCAGCAATTGAGACCGCGGGTTTAGCGGATAAATATATTAATCTCGTCTCCCCAAAGCTTGGGGCGGAAGTGATATATGCGACGGATGATTTCTTTGCGGATAAATCTCGTTTAATTGATCCTGCACCACCAATCTTTGTGGCCGATAAGTATGATGAAAACGGGAAATGGATGGATGGCTGGGAAAGTCGGCGCAAGCGGGGGGAAGGTCATGATTACTGTATCATACGTCTGGGGTTACCTGGTGTAATTCAGGGTGTTGACATCGACACCAGCCATTTTACAGGAAATTTCCCACCGTCGGCCTCAATCGACGCGTGCCTTGTAGAGGGCGAGCCGGACGCGAATACGAGTTGGACAGAAATTCTTCCCGCAGTGGGCTTGATGGGTGATCGTCATCATATTCATGCAATTTCAAATGCCCAAACCTGGAGCCATTTACGGCTCAACATCTATCCAGATGGCGGAGTTGCGCGGCTCAGGGTTTACGGGATTGTACAATGCCATTGGGAGACACAGGACCCCGAAGAATTGATTGATTTGGCGGCGCTGGTTAATGGAGGGCGAGGGATCGCCGCAAGTGACCAGCATTATGGCACACCTTCACAAATTCTGGCACCTGGGCGCGGTATTAATATGGGGGATGGCTGGGAAACTCGCCGTCGACGTGAACCTGGAAACGACTGGGCATTAATCACGCTTGGGCATCCGGGTGTGATATCAAAGATTGAAGTCGATACAGCACATTTTAAAGGCAACTTCCCTGATCGCTGCTCAATACTTGGCGCAATGGTTACAGGGGGCACGGAAGAATCGCTTGTAACACAAAGTATGTTCTGGAAAACGCTGCTTCCCGAACAGAAACTTTCTATGGATGCCATTCATACCTTCGAATCGGAACTGGAGAATATCGGTCCGATCAGTCATGTAAGGCTCAATATAATCCCGGATGGCGGAATAAGCAGGTTACGGCTGTTTGGTCATATTGTGAGGTCATAGGTATGCCACTCAAGATCGAACCCTTGACACGTGAGGCATTCGCTCCTTTTGGTGATGTGATTGAGACAGAAGGCGCAGAAAATTTTCCAATCAATAACGGGTCCACCATCCGCTTTCATGATCTTGCAAGTGTTGAGACAGACCTTAATGGGCGGGTCTTGGTGAATATTTTTAGGGCAACTCCGCTCGATTATCCGCTCACCATCCGTTTGGTGGAGCGGCATCCCAAGGGAAGTCAGGCATTTGTCCCTCTCAATAATCGACCTTATCTCGTTTTGGTCGCGCCAAAAGGAGAGACCGTTCGTCCGGAGGATCTACGTGCATTCAAGGCCAACGGGAAACAGGGTGTCAATTATCATGCTGGTGTCTGGCATCATCCTGTACTCGCGCTTAACGAAGTCAGTGATTTTCTGGTTATTGACAGGGGCGGAGAAGGCGCAAATTGTGATGAATTATATTTCGAGGATCAGGATATCACTCTCACTCTATAGCTTGCTGCGATAGTGGTAGCGATAAAGAGATTCGCGAAACCCCACCTGTTTCCAGAATTGCTTACCCATAATATTATCAGTTACGACCTGTAAATAAGCTTGGGTAAGCCCTTGGGTCTTTGCTTTGCTGAGCATATGGCGGGCAATTCGGCCGGCAAATCCTCGCCGCCGGAAATTGGGATGTGTTGCGAATTCAAAAAGCCCGATACAGCGCGATGATTGTACCCCCATGCCGCAGGCAACAATCTCCTTTCCCCGCAAGATCGCGACCGCCTGAATATCAAGATCGATCAAGGATACCATTTCACGAAAGACCGCTTGTTTTTCTTTGTCCTGTCCGGTGAGAGCAGCCACCCCATTCAGCCAAAAATTCTCCTTCGCATCAAAATCGACGACATCGGTATGGGTGCCAGAGACAGGAACTTTATCAAGGTTACATATTCTAACCTCTGTTTCTCCATATAGCCCATAGCTACGCGCGGCAAGAGCTTCATCCAGACCTTCATCAGCGAGCGGTGTCAGGCGAAAATGGCAGGGCTGCCCCTCTTTTGCATAGGCCGTTTCGCAGTGTTTGATTTTTTCGTTCAAAGGGAGTTCGCCAGGAGATACGACATTGACCGAATTTGCGCGGCGTGTATGGTTTCGGGCAAACCGCAATTGCCAGCCATCATAAACATCAGTTCTGAGCGCCGGGATGGCGGAAAGTGAGTGATCCTCTATTTCGGCGATCCGTTGGAGCATGTAATCCTATATTAGCCTGAGATAACCGCTAATATATTGCCACAGGAGAAATGGCCTGCCTATGGGTTCTTTTTTTAAACCGCTTAAGATCCGCCTGATTGCAGCCTGTATATTGGCAATAGCCCTAATCGCCGTGCTGTTCATGCGGTTCGTTGATCTGCGTCCTGAAGTGTCCCCTGATTTCTTTTTTGGCTCGAACGATCCCGAACTTATAGAGTCTGCGAATATTCATGCTCTTTTTCCATCAGATGAATTTCTGATTATCAGTGTTGCTGGACGGGATATTTTTTCCCCTAGATATTATGAGAGGCTTTCCAGCTTTTCAGCAGACATAGAAAAAATTTCAGGTATCCAGCGTCTCGTCAGTGTCGCGAGTGGTCCAGAAGATGTTAAGGCGGCGAGCGAGAGCCCATTTTGGCGGCCCCTGCTGATAAGCGCGGACAGCAGTGCCACCTTGATTATCGCTTTCGTGGAAACGCCGTCACCTCCCGAGTTAATAGCGGAGATAGAAGCGGCAGCGCGGATTTTCAATGACGGTGAGACATTCCACGTTCGTCTTTCAGGAATGCCCTATATCGTTGAGCATATCCGCCGAAGCCTGACAAGCGATCTTAAGATTTTTAGTGTCGTATCCCTTATGATCTTTGCTGGCATATTGTGGATAGTTTTTAGGTCAGTACCAATCGTCCTCGGCGCTAGCCTGAGCGGTATTACGGCTGTTTTCCTGACCTTTCTCGTTCTGCAGGGGATAGGCCAACCGGTTGGTATCCTGACAGCAAATCTTGCGATCATTGTCTATGTCCTAGTCCAGTCTCAAGTCATCTATCTGACAGCAAATTGGCGTAATACCACGACAGCGGATGCACTAGAATCCGTAAAACTTGCTCTATTAGAAACCTATCGAGCGTCCTTCTGGTGTATGGTAACGACCCTGTTGGGGTTCGCGACACTTTTCAATGTGGCGGCAGAACCATTGCGCCAATTGGGGGCAGGAGGAATAGTGGGCGCGATCATGGCGCTTTTGTGCTGCTATCTATTTTATCCCGCTTTTTTACTCTTTTCAAAAAGACAACGAAAAGTAAGAAATACGCCCCATAATGATGGATTAACTAACCTGGCCGGATATTTTCGGCTGGGGATTGGCATCAGTCTGATATTGATCGCCCTTGCTGCCACTCCCGGTTTGTTCCGGCTCAATACTGATCCAAGCCTTCTTTCATATTTTGAAGAAGAGTCTGACCTTTACGAAGGGCTTGCCTTTGTTGATAAAAATGGAGGTAGCAGTCCCTTGAATCTGGTTGTGGGCCTGAAGAATGGGGGGCGCCTTGATAGTGACGTCGGTTATGAAGCTATGTGGCGTTTACATCAAGCACTTGCCAAGGAGCGTGATGTCGGGACGATAATCTCGCTGCCAGCATTATTGGCAGAGGCAAATTCGCATCCACTTGCACTCCTGTTACCGTGGCGGGAAATTGTCAGCCTATTGTCGCTTGGTATCAATGATAAAGTTGCTGATAATTTTCTGAATGAGGACCGGGATCAGGTGCTTTATATTCTCCGCATGAGAGAAACGGGGCGGGAAGAGCCGCGCAATCAGGTGTTGTCCCGGCTCCATGAAACAGTTAAATCGGCTGGATTCGAACCCGTGCTCACGGGCGGTATTTACATGCTGCAGGGACGTCTCTCGGAACTTGTCGCGCGGAGCTTGTTTACCGGAATTGGCACCTTGCTTATACTGTTCGGCATTATTGCCTGGATAGTCAGTCGCAACTGGAAAGTCGCCCTTACGATGACAGGTACGGTTGCGTTGATTCCGGTGACGATACTTGGCGCTGCTGGATGGTGGGCTGTGCCGGTGGATATTATTTCTGCGCCCGCCGTCAGCGTTTGCTTTGGTATTGCGGTTGATGCGTTAATCCATCTGGCGCTGGCGTTCAAGCGTCATGGCTTTCCGCAAAAAGGATTGAGTTCCATCGCGCCGGCATTACGGGAACAATCAATGGGAATAATTGCCTCAAGCGGTATTATCGCGATCGGGTTCATTATATTCTCAGTTTCCACCTTTCCGCCGACAGTCCGGTTTGGAACGGAAATAGTCTTTGGTGCGATCTTTGCCGGTATCGCAGCACTTACCCTGTTTCCATCAATGTTACGGCTGCTTTTGGGGTATACGAGGCGTACATGACCATTGATTTTGCGAAAACCGGTTTGCCCATTGTCGATTGCCTTGGGGAAATATCAGCCGCCTTTGAAAAATCATCAACGGCTATTCTGGAGGCAGCGCCTGGCGCAGGTAAAACTACACTGGTACCGCTTTACCTGCTGCACTCAGGATTGCTAGGTGATCAAAAAATCATCATGTTGGAGCCACGCAGACTGGCCGCCCGTGCCGCCGCCCATCGCATGGCGGCACTGTTGGGAGAAGACGTTGGCCAGACCGTTGGGTACCGCGTGCGCCTTGATAGTAAAGTCAGCCGCCAGACCCGGATTGAAGTGGTGACTGAAGGGATCTTGACCCGTCGCATACAGGCTGACCCCGAACTGGCGGGTGTCGGGCTAGTCATATTCGATGAATTTCATGAACGGAGCCTGCAGACTGATCTGGGGCTTGCTTTCTCCCGGCAGGTGCAGGAGATTTTGCGAGATGATCTAAAGCTTTTGTTGATGTCTGCAACAATTGAAGGGGGGCGCCTTTCAAATGCTTTGGACGGTGCACCGGTTATCAAGAGTGAAGGGCGTCAGTTTCCGGTTGAAACCAGGTTCCTTTCGCGCCCCTCGTCTAAACGGATTGAGCAGACTACTGCGGCGGTTGTTGAGCAGGCATTTCTGGAGGCGGAGGGAGATATTCTTGTATTTCTACCCGGTGTTGGGGAAATTAGCCGGACTCAAAAGCTGTTGTCAGGGTCGCCTATGCTCGCGGAGGCGCAGGTGCTTACTCTCTATGGAAGCTTGCCGCTGCGAGATCAGGATAGAGCTGTCTTGCCTGACATTAAGGGAAGGCGGAAAATAGTTCTCTCAACGGATATAGCGGAAACAAGCCTCACTATCGAAGGTGTAAAGATTGTTATTGATGCCGGACTCGCCCGAAGCCCGGTATTTGATCCAAATAGCGGTATGACGTCACTCGTAACCCGCAAGGTTGCGCGGGCTTCCGCAGATCAGAGAAGGGGAAGATCCGGTCGGCAAGGTCCCGGTGTTTGCTATCGTCTTTGGACTGCGGCAGAGGATCGTGGACTTATTGAATTTGCTTCGCCCGAGATCATGACGGCTGATTTAAGCCCTCTTGTCCTGGAACTTGCCAATTGGGGTATACAGGACGTGTCCGACTTATTCTGGATGGACGCGCCACCACCTGGCCTGATTGCGCAAGGCAAGGATATGCTTCAGGCCCTTGGCGCACTCGATGTCTTGGGGAAAATCACAAATCTGGGGCGGGACATCGTTAAGTTGCCGCTTCATCCAAGGCTCGCTGGTATGGTGTTAAGGGCGCGAAAAATAAATATGGACAGCCTTGCCGTAGATATTGCCGCGTTGCTCTCGGAAAGGGACATTTTGCGCCGTGATCGCGAATTTCCAAACTCCGATATAGGCACGCGTCTGGAACTTCTTGATGAGGCCAGGAAAAGCAGAACGACAAAAAGAGATGGGGGGCCTGTTACGCAGGTTCTGCGTTTAAGAGATGATCTTGCACGGCGCCTTTCAATTAAAATGGGTTCAAAAGAAAATAGTCTGGCTGGTTTGTTACTCGCCTTTGCTTACCCGGATCGTATAGGTGAGTTACGAGAAAGGAGTGAAGTTCAATATCGTTTGTCCGGCGGCCGGGGGGCCCGACTAGGTGAAAATGACAAGCTTAAAAGTGAGCCGTTTCTCGTTGTCGCTGAGTTGGATGGGAAGGGGCGAGATGCCCGAATTGACTTGGCGGCGCCGATATCATTGGAAGATATCGAGACCTATTTTCAACACCAGATTTCCTCCGTGCGTCGCGTCTATTGGGATGAGAAAAAGGAACGAGTGATTGCGGTGAGTGAACGTAAATTGGGCGCAGTCGTTCTGGATCAAAAGCGGATCAAACATCCCGCCCCGGAGGAGATTTCAACGGCGTTGCTAACTGCTATAAAAGGTAAGGAGTTAAAGCCACTGCCATGGAATACTGAAAGTCTTGCATTTCTGGACAGGGTTAAATTCGTAAGGCTTCATGATACTGGCGGTAGATGGCCTGACTTATCAATGTCGGCACTTGAAGAAACCCTTGAAGATTGGCTGTTACCATTTCTTGCGGGCAAGTCTTCGCTCTCGGATTTACAGGAATTAAGTATGCTGGAAATCCTTAAAAGCCGCTTAAGTTGGGAACAGCAGTTGCGTCTTGAAAAGCTTGCGCCGCCTTCAGTGAAAGTGCCGAGCGGATCGCAAATCCGTCTTGATTTCAGTAATCCAGAGAACCCGGTTCTTGCGGTGCGATTACAGGAAGTTTTTGGCCTATACTCGGTGCCGAAATTGGCAGAAGGGCGCGTTCCAGTGTCAATTCATCTTCTCTCCCCGGCGCGACGGCCGGTTCAGATTACGCAGGACCTGGCCAGTTTCTGGCAAAACACCTATGTCGATGTCAAGAAAGACCTAAAGGGGCGTTACCCAAAACATTATTGGCCTGATGATCCTATGCAGGCGGAGGCAACCCATCGCGTGAAACCACGCAAAACTTGAGAGTAACCCGACTATTAAATTGCCATGAGGCAGGCGATCAGGATAAAGATTTCTGAAACCTGTTGAATTGCGCCCAGAACATCGCCTGTTTGCCCTCCTATCTGACGCTTTGCAATCACTCCCATCATGCCGGCACCGATAATTCCGGACAGGAGGGCAACGGCCCCAAGATGTGGCCCTAAAATGAGTATGGCAATCAATGTGCAAAGGACTGCCGATACCAATGGCGCCATAATCTCCGGCCTTCCTGCACCATGACCAAGCCCTTCGTCGCGTGCGCTGGGGAGCAGGTAAAGTGCCCAGGTTATCAGGCCTCGGCTGACAGCGGCTGCAACGACAAGAATGGCAAAGCCCATTAGCGGATCAGGCATGTTCCCGAGCGCGGCGACTTTAAGTCCGATGATTAAGATGAGGGTGACAACCGCGTAGGTTCCAACGCGGCTATCCCGCATGATAGCGAGCTTCTTCACTTTATCCGCGCCACCACCGAAACCATCAGCGACATCACCAATTGCATCCTCGTGAAGGGCGCCGGTTATAATTACCTGTCCCGCCACCGCCAGGAGGGCGGAGACAAGAAGCGGTAAGCCCATAAATGTCGCAAGGATATAGATGGTCCCGGTCACCCCCCCGACAATAAGGCCTATCAGGGAAAAGACCCGACAAGCCGACTTGAGCGCCGTCATATTGAAGGTGAAGTCTGGACGAATAGGCAGCCGGGTCAGGAAGACCAGAGCCACCAGAAAGTCCTGCACCCAGCTCCCTTTGTAGGGCGTTGGTATTCGTGATTGAGGGTCAGTCATATTTGCCTACTTCAGTTTCTGTGGTAGTCCCGCGGTTATAAAATAAACCTCTTCGGAGATTTCTGCTATCCGCTGATGCAGTTTTCCAGCATGATCCCTGAAAGCGCGTGCAAGAGCATTTTCTGGCACTATACCCTGACCAACTTCGTTGGAGACAAGTATAACCGGTCCGGGAAGTTTTGAGAGGGCCGTCAAAAGCTTGTCAAATTCCTGCTCAATGGGTAAATCGTGACCCATGAGATTACTAAGCCAGAGTGTCAGGCAATCCACCAGAATAATATTAGATTGAGCAGAGTGCAGGGAAAGTGCTTCGGCGAGATGGATAGGTTCCTCGATGGTGGTCCAGCTAGATCCGCGGTCTTGTTTATGGCTGGCAATACGTCTTTCCATTTCACTATCGAAGGCTTGCGCAGTTGCAAGATAAAGCCGTGGGGCATCGGTCTGGACCACCAGCTTTTCCGCGAACCGGCTTTTGCCGGAACGCGCGCCACCAAGAATAAGGGAGATTTTTCCAGTCATGTTACCTCCGGTCAATCAGATGGATAAAGGAACCTGAAACTGAATTCAGAGTTGCGCCGACTGAACCAAGATCTTTCCCCAACGCATCCGATATATCAAAGAGCGGGGGCGTCTTATCGGCCTCGCTTATCGATGCATAGTGAAACTCATGCGCCGAAAATTTTTCGTTTAAATTCCCAAGAATGCAATTAGCTTTCAGAGTCGCATTACGGTACCCAAGATGCAATTTAGGTGTGGCGAAAGATGTCTCTACAGGTAATAACCCAAGCATCTCGTGACATAATCCATTTTTATCGGTGAGGCTATTGCCAAGA
Source organism: Sneathiella litorea (assembly GCF_009882915.1). GTDB lineage: Bacteria > Pseudomonadota > Alphaproteobacteria > Sneathiellales > Sneathiellaceae > Sneathiella > Sneathiella litorea. Next base: position 1,123,229 of record NZ_WTUW01000002.1, on the reverse strand, counting down.
GTCATGAAACCACCGCATTCCCCATAAACAGGTTTGCTTGCCTCAGCCGCCGCGCGCACCACTGTTTTGAAATTCGCAGAAGCGGCGAGGATTGCTGCATATAGCTCGGGATATCCACCGGGTAGAAAAATCGCATCGGCATCCGGCTTTGGTGCCTCATCAGCGAGGGGGGAAAAGAAGCTAATTTCTGCGCCCGATCTTTGCCATTCTGCCAGAATATGGGGATAGGTAAACGCAAAAGCATCATCCTCTGCGATGGCTATCCGTTGCGCGAGCGGCGGAATGGCGCTTGCTGGCGTGTCACCTTGAGACCGAATAGTCTTTGCGATTTCTCGTATAGCTGTAAGATCGCAGCTGTCTTCAATCATGTCCGCAGCTTTTTGTAGAAATTCGTCCAGATCTCGCTTCTCCCGTGCCTGAACCAAACCCAGATGTCGATGGTTTATGGCGAGGTCGTCCGATTTCGGGATGAAGCCGAGAGCCGGTATGCCTGCTTTTGCGGCTGCCTCTGAAAGGAGATGAACATGGCCGGGGCCGCCGACCTTGTTAAAAATCACGCCAGAGAGGCAAATATTACTTTTGTGATTGTTAAATCCTTCGAGAAGGGCAGTTACACTCGCGCCTTGGCCTTTCGCATCTACTACAAGTATGATTGGCAAGTCCCATTCGGCTGCGACATCGGCCGTTGATCCGGTTCCATCACGAGCTCCATCGAAAAGCCCCATTACCCCTTCACCAACAACTAGCTCGCAGTCATTCATCACTTGATCAAGCACTGCTGCCTGACAATCCTTTCGCATTGCCCAAGGGTCAAGATTGAAACAGACTTTGCCGCTAGCGTGCGTATGAAATGCCGGGTCGATATAATCGGGGCCAACCTTGAAAGAGCCGACTTTGATACCGTTTCGCCTGAATGCTCGCAGGAGTGCCAGTGTTATGGTTGTCTTTCCCGATCCGGAGGCTGGCGCGGCAATGAGGATGGCTGGGGCACTCGAGGGAGCCATTTTATGCCCCTCTATTTCCGTCGAGAAAACGGCTATACCAGTCAAGGTCAGGCCGCAGTTTTACGACATCCCCAACAACAATTAGGGCAGGAGGCTTAAGCCCGCTTGCCTCTACATCCTCTGCAGCTTTTTCCAATGTCGAAACAACAACCCTCTGATTTTCAGTTGTCGCTCTGAAAATCACGGCAACGGGTTCCTCTTTTGGTCGACCGAAGCTGACCAGCCGCTCTGTGATCGTCGCAATATGCTTGAGGCCCATATAGATAACAATAACGGGGGAGCCCTTCGCGATATGCTCCCAATTGACGTTTGGCACTTCACCGCTCGCATCATGACCCGTGAGAAAAGTGACGGCGGAATTTGTTTCCCGGTGGGTGAGGGGGATGCCCGCATACGCAAGACCGCCAACACCTGAAGAAATGCCCGGAATGACCCGAAAAGGGATATTGTGGGCGGCCAGCATCAAGGCTTCCTCTCCGCCACGGCCGAAGATATAGGGATCGCCGCCTTTTAGGCGCAGAACCCTTTTACCCTCCCGTGCGAGGGTGATCAGCCGCTCCGTAATATCAGTCTGTTTCGGCGAAGGTTTGCCGCCCCGCTTGCCAGCATATTCAAGTATGGTATCCGGCCCGGTCAGGCTCAAAATATCCTGCCCGACCAGCGCATCATAGACCAGTACGTCAGCTTGTCTCAGCGCTTCATATCCATATAAAGTCAGCAAGCCCGCGTCACCGGGACCCGCGCCAACCAACCAAACGGAACCCGGCTCAAAGGCGGGTAATTTACTCAAAATTTCATCCATATCCCTCTTTTACACATCTATTCTCATGACGCCTAGCCATCAGTGATGCTGACGCCTATAAATGTATCCATGAAAGAGAAATCCATAAAGGAATTGCGCTATGGCTGGACCACGGGCGCCTGTGCAACTGCCGCGACGAAGGCGGCGTTGACGGCTTTTTTTAGCGAGGAGTTTCCCGATCCGGTAACAATAACCCTGCCGCGTGGCCAGACACCTGCCTTTGCGCTGGCGACAGAGGAAAAGGGCGCGGATTTTTCGCGTGCCAGTATCATCAAGGATGCGGGCGATGACCCTGATGTTACGCATCTTGCACGGGTTATCTCGACGGTCCGGCGTGGAACCGCAGGTAGTGGAATTCGCTTTCAGGCGGGTGAGGGCGTGGGGACCGTTACAAAAGAGGGTCTTCCAATTTCTGTTGGTGAGGCCGCCATCAATCCCGTCCCACGCCAAATGATGACGGAGGTAGTCACGGAAATTATCAGGGAGTTTGGCGAATCCCCAGATATCGAGATTGAAATTGGCATCGAGAATGGGGAGGAACTCGCGCGCCATACGATGAACGGACGGCTAGGCATTGTTGGGGGGCTGTCAGTTCTGGGCACGACCGGCATTGTTGTGCCTTATTCCTGCGCTTCCTGGATCGCGTCCATTCACCGTGGCATTGACGTTGCGCGGGCAAACAACCTTACCCATCTTGCTGCGAGTACGGGTTCGACGTCCGAAAAGGCAGTTGCCGCGATTTATGATCTCCCTGAAACCGCTCTTCTGGATATGGGGGATTTTGCCGGTGGTGTGTTGAAGTATCTGAAAAAGCATCCGGTGCCTCACCTGACAATTGCGGGCGGCTTCGCCAAGATTACCAAGCTTGCGCAGGGTCATATGGATCTCCATTCGGGGCGTAGCCGTGTTGACTTCAACTGGCTGGCCGATCAACTGGCCACACTCGGGGCGGATAGAAAGTTGATGGAAATGACAAGAGAGGCAAACACCGCGATGCAAGTGCTCCAATATTCGAGGGAGGCGGAGCTATCGCTTGCCGATCTTGTGGCAAAAAGAGCCAAAGAGGTCGCGTCGGACATCGCCGGGGGAGCAGTCATGATTAATATTTTGATTTTCGATCGATCCGGGCATCTGGTGGGTCGAAGTGATGGCTGATCTGAGGAAAATTCTCCTGCTTGGGGGAACGGATGACGCAGTGAGATTGAACCAGTCCCTTGCGGGCCATCCTGGCGTTGAACTGATTACCTCTCTCGCCGGACGTACGCGCAATCCGGGGCATCTGTCCGGAAATACAATCGTTGGCGGGTTTGGGGGAGAAGAGGGGCTTCGACAGTTCATCACAGACAATCATATCAATTTTGTGATAGATGCAAGCCATCCTTTCGCAGACAAAATTACGCGAAATGCCATTAATGCCTGTGCCGTGGTAGATATACCTTTTGTAAGGCTTCAGCGTCCTGAGTGGAAGCAACAACCCGGTGATTGCTGGGTCTCAGTTGCAAGTGTAAAAGACGCCGCAAGTAAATTGTGCGCTTACAATCGTATCTTTCTAACCGTCGGTCGGCAGGAACTCGCTCCTTTTGAAGATATCGCAGATAAGTTTTTTCTGGTACGCAGCATCGAAAAAGCTGAGTTTGCGCCGCAGAGAAGTGAGGTCTCTTTTATCCAGGGACGTGGTCCCTTTTCGGTAGAGGATGAATTCAGCTTGCTTCGTGAAAGGCGGGTTGACCTTCTCGTCAGCAAAAACAGCGGGGGAACCGCGACCTACGCAAAAATAGAGGCGGCGAGGCGATTGGGCATTCCGGTTATCATGATTGAGCGCCCGGCGCTGCCCGACTGCACCCGCTTTTCTGATGTTAAGGCGCTCCTTCTGCATTTAGGCCTATAGGGCTTATTCTATGCCTTTCGCTTTGGCCGGAGAACATGCACATGATCCGCGTGGTAGAGAGCACTGTCCCGGTAGCCCTTCGCCTCCAGCACGCGGCCAACAATAATCAGTGCCGTTCTCGTGATTTTCTCGGCACGAACTTTTTCCCGGATATCCGCAAGTGTACCGCGAATAATCTGTTCATCCGGCCAGCTTGCGCGGAACACGACGGCAACCGGGCAATCCGCGCCATAATGGGGAATTAGTTCCGCAGTTACATTCCGGAGGTTGCGAACGGAGAGATGAATGGCGAGCGTTGCGCCGGACGCACCAAGAGTGTTCAAATCCTCCTGGTTTGGCATCGCCGTCGCTTTCATTGACGTGCGGGTGAGGATAACTGTCTGGCTTACTTCCGGCAGGGTAAATTCGGTTTTGAGCGTAGCAGCTACGGCGGCAAATGCCGGTACGCCGGGTGTGATTGAGTAGTCGATACCAAGGTCATCAAGGCGGCGCATTTGCTCTCCAATGGCGCCATACAGGCTGGGATCACCCGAATGTACGCGGGCAATATCGAGCCCCTTGTCATTGGCCTTGACCATTTCATCGATAATCTCATCGAGGGTGAGTGGCGCGGTATCGATGATAAGAGCGTCATCGGGTGCATGGGTCAGGATCTCCTCTGGCACCAGCGATCCCGCATAGAGGCAGACAGGACTGCTGGCGATCAGGTCACGGCCACGGAGAGTGATGAGGTCCGCGGCGCCCGGTCCGGCGCCAATGAAATAAACTGTCATGTCTCTGTTCCTGTTTTAATGGGTTTGCCGGACTGCTTGCCGCTATATCCGCGTGGTGTATAGACCCAGCTCTTAGTCGCTGAATTTGTGGTGGTGAGGCGGCTCTCGCTGGAGCCCACCATAACGAGGGTCAGCATATCGATCTCTTCTGGATCGAGATCATTCAGCGACACGAAGGACACATTTTCCGTCTCGCGGCCTAAATTACGCGCAATGATGACGGGCGTATTCGCCGGGCGATGTTCCAGCAGAATTTTCTTCGCGGCGTGAAGCTGTGTCCGCCTTTTCATGGAGACCGGGTTATAAAAGGAAATAACGAAATCTCCCTCTGCGGCGGCTTTAATACGTTTTTCGATCACTTCCCAGGGGGTGAGTAAATCGGAGAGCGAGATGGTGCAAAAATCATGTCCTAGCGGCGCGCCGGCCCGCGCGGCAGCGGCCTGCAGTGCGGAGATACCGGGCGTAACCTGGATATCGAGGCGGCCCCAGTCCTGATTGTGCTCTCGATCAATGAGCTCGAACACGAGTGTTGCCATCGCATAAATACCAATATCGCCCGAAGAAATAAGGGCGACATTCTTTCCTTTCGCAGCAAGATCAAGTGCCGCGCGGACCCGCTTTTCCTCCTCTCCAAGGCCGAAGTCATGGCGCGTCTTGCCATCAATGCTATGCCCCAGAAGGTCAAGATAAAGACCGTAAGCGACAAGATCGGTCGCCTCCTGAATAAGGTGGCTTGCCTCAGGTGTACGCCAGGGTTCCTGTCCGGGGCCAATGCCAATGACTGAGAGTTTTCCCTGTCGTCGTCCGGTGTTTTCAGAATCGATGGGCGTCGGGGATTCGGCGACGGCACAGGTCGCTCTTTGTGATTTTTCTTTTGGGATGATCAATTTTCCTTCTGGTCCGGCTGCGGCGAGCGAAGCGCCTTCACTGACGCCATAGCATCCAACTTCCTTGAAGACAATGTCGGAAGGTGTCACAAGGCGAGGGGTTTCCTTCGCCAGTTCAGCCGCAGAGAAAAAGCGCGCAGACAGACCGAAATGGGCGGCAACCGCGTGAACAGCTGCCTCATCCGATTTCAGGTCAATTGAACAAACTGCACCAACCGCAAGCGGGCTGATGCCCGCCGATGAGAGCGTTTTTTTTACCAAATCAATCAGGTCGTTGGGTGGTGTGTCTCTTTCACAGCCAACGCCAAGCGCCAGCGTTTTTGGGTGGTAAATAAGTCGGTCTCCGCTGCCTTTGCCGACATTGGATGTGACTTCGATTGTTAGTGTTCCGTCATCCGCGAATGGCAGGTTGGAGGCACTCAACCAGTCGTGTGCGCCTTCAATGTGGATTTTCTCACCGCTTAAGAGCCGCGCCATAAACTCTTTCACATGTTGGGGGTTGGCGAGGGCAAGGTCGGCTGGTGGAGCGTCCAATGCGATACTAAAATGAATATCGCTTGCCGTCGTGATCGCCGCATGTGCATCCAGCTTGATCCCGATTTCCCTGGCCAGATTATTTGCTCCGTGATGACCACCCAGAAGTGGTACGATGTTGCTCCCATCATCGGCAATAGCAATCACCGGCGGCTCGGCATTTTTGTTGCGCAGTACCGGGGCGAGGCAGCGGATCAGAATAGCGGCGGCGCAAATGCCAATAATTGGCGTGCCTGCACGAAACAATTCCTGCAGATGGGCGGCCGTTTGCGTGAAGGTAATATCGGCGTCATCAGTTCGTCCGGAAAGCCCATGGATAAGTGCTTCGGGGTAGGCGGCCTGCAGGCGCGTCGCAGTTCCGCGACCGCTTTCGTTTAGCAGGACGATAGCCGTTGGTGGCGTCATTTCCATGCCTGTCCTCGTTTATGAATAAGGATCATGGAGAAATAGGGCGCAGCATCTTCCGGCACCTCGGTAAGAGGGAGGATTCTTTCTGCCTCCATTGTTGCACGCTCGATATACCGGGCATTCTCTCCAAGCCCAAGGTCAAGGATGACATCGCGGACGCGCGCAAAATGCCGCCCGACCTTCATGATGGCGGCACTATCTGTATCGCGGAGACGGTCGCGCAATATTTCAGAAGGGAGCGGCGCAGGCAGCACGGTCAGAATATCATTCCGTGCCGAAAGCGGCGATTGCAGGGCCGTGGCGCAAGCCGTCAGGGAAGAAACGCCCGGGATTACCTCAACGGGATAGGTCTCGGCGATCCGCCCGAAAAGATACATGAAGGATCCATAGAAAAACGGATCGCCCTCGCATAGGACGACAACGTCCTCTCCTTTCTTGAGATGCTCGCTCAACTCCACCGCTGCGTCATCATAGGCGGCCTGTGCCGGTGCCCGTTCAACCGTCATCGGGATACGCACGGCGATTTCGGTTTTAGGTTCATTCAGATGTGGTGCGATGATAGCCCGGGCGAGGCTGTCGCCATCTTCCAGCGCCGGATAGGCGAGCACCTTTGTAGCCTGCAACAGCTTGAGCGCTTTCAGCGTAATGAGATCCGGATCTCCGGGACCTATCCCAAGACCATAAAGAGTACCTGTCATTCTTTTACCAATCGTATTTGCGTTACCTGTCGAAATGGCTTCCAGCTTGTGAAGCCACCGATTTTTTCCGCGCGTGAAATATTCAGTCGTGTCAACGTGCCGCCAAAGCGGTTATGAATATCAAAAAGGCGCTGCTCGCCTTCGATGGTGACGGCGTTCGATATTAGACGACCGCCCTGTTTGAGTGACGACCAGCAGACTTCAAAAACGCCTTCATGACTGAGGCCGCCGCCGATAAAGATGGCGTCCGGCGCACTGAGATCAGCGAGAGCGTCCGGCGCACTTCCTTTGACGAGGTTTAGCTGAGGCACGCCCAGTTTTCGGCTATTCGTCTCAATCAGGGACTGGCGATCCTCCCGTGGCTCGATCGCAATTGCGCGATTTCCCGGGTGATGCCGCATCCATTCTATGGCGATGGAACCTGAACCTGAGCCAACATCCCAGAGAAGTTCTCCCGGAAACGGGGCAAGGGCAGAAAGCGTTGCGCTGCGGATTTCCTGCTTGGTAAGCTGGCCATCGTGATTAAACGCGTTATCGGGAAGACCGGGCGTTCGCGAGTAGAGTTGCGCAGTTGCCTCAGCCGGGCAATGTAAAGCAATCGTGTTGAGGTCGCGAAAGGTTTTACCATGGAAGTCCCGGGCGTTTCCATGATAGATTTTTTCTGCCACACCGCCCATATGCTCCAACACAGACATCTCCGTCTTCTCAAGGCCAATTTTCTGGAGAAGTCCCGCGACGTCGGATGGCGTTTTACCTGTATCAGAGAGAGCGAGAATTCTACTGCCCGGCGCGAGATGCGGGACCAGCAATTCCAGTGGCCGGCCATGCAAAGTGATTTGCTCGGTCCGGGATAAATCCCACCCCAGACGCGCTGCTGCAAGACTGAAGGCGGAGAGAGCCGGGAAGATCGCCAGTTCCTCCGCTGGAAGCCGTTTTGCGAAGGTCACGCCGATGCCGTAATGCATGGGATCGCCGGTCGCAAGGATGCAGATATTCTCCCCGCGCCGAGCCAATATCTCATCGACAAGGGTCATCAACGGGCTGGGCCATGTCTCTCGCTCCCGCCCGTCATCGGGCAGCATGGCAAGGTGCCGCTCCCCACCGACGAGCAGGGTTGCGTTCTCAATTGCCTGCCGGGCGGCAGGGGAAATACTCTCCAGCCCGTCCTCACCTATTCCGACTATGCTGAGCCAGGCCGTCATTCTGATTTTCCCGCAAGGCTACTGAGTGCATTGAGGGCGGCGGCAGCCATTGCGCTCCCCCCTTTACGGCCGCGCATGGTGATATAGGGGACATTGATCTGGCTGTCGATGAGTGCCTGTTTCGATTCCGCCGCGCCAACGAAGCCAACCGGAAAGGCTAGGATCGCGGCAGGTTTTGGTGCGCCGTTCTCAATCTGCTCAAGGAGGTGGAACAGGGCCGTTGGCGCATTGCCAAAAACAGCCACGGAATTCTCGATCCGGTCGAGCCAGAGATCGATCGCCGCGGCGGATCGTGTCGTTTTTTTCTTCGCGGCAATGTCAGGTGTTTCCGGGTTGTTCAGTGTGCAGATGATCTCATTCCCGGCCGGCAGAAACCGACGGATAATGCCATGGGTTACCATTTCACAATCGCAAAAAATTGGTGCTCCCGCACGAAGCGCTGAAACAGCCGCATTGGCTGCTTCTGGATCATAGGCCAGATCAGGTAATATCTCCGGCATGCCACAGGCGTGAATGACGCGGGTGGCGACCGTCTGCATTGCTGCATCAAATCCTGCGAAATCAGCTTCGCGTTCTATTGTCGCGAAGGACTCCTCATAAATTGCCGCCGGATCGCGCAAATAGTCATACATGCTTCAGCCGTCACTCTTCTTCATGCTAACCGGACCCAGCGGGTGATCGGCATGGGGGTAGGGATGATGCGCATGATCATGCGCATGGTCGCCATGTCCATGATGCTCATGTTGATGACTATGGTCATGCTTGTGATCATGGCTATGGTCGCCAGTGCCAATCCCTTCCACATGGTGGTGATGGCTTTCCTGCTTGAGGCCGACTTCGTCCTCAAACCCGAGCGCTTGCTCTCGATATTTACACATGCCGCAGTTCATATTGTTCTGACCGTTCAGGATTTCCTCTACGCGATCGGCGAAGCAGTCAAGCACCAGCGGATGATCGTTCAGGTAGGGAGCCTTGATAAACTCGATCTCCGGATGGGCCGCAGCGACCTTGTCCGTATAGTCATAAATGCGATTGACGAGGACACCGGTAAACAGGAAATAGGGAAAAACGACAATGCGTTTGTATCCGAGCCGGGCGGCATGCTCCAACCCCGGCTCCACGAGTGGAAAAGTGACGCCGGAGTACACCGTCTCCCCCCAGCCAAAGCCCAGCCCTTCCCAAAGAAGCCGCATGACCTTAGTGACGTTGGAGTTTGCGTCCGGATCCGATGCCCCGCGCCCGACCACGACCAACATGGTTTCGTGCAGCGGCACGTCGTCCTTCGCAAGAGCGAGTGCTTCCTTAATGCGTTCCCCTGCCGCACGCACCATCTTGAGGTCGATGCCCAGCTCGCGCCCATATGAAATGGTCAAGCCCTCATGCTCGGCGGCATAGCGGTTGAGAACGGAAGGAATATCATTCTTCGCATGGCCCGCAGCGAATAGCATGCCCGGAACGGCAAGGATGTGGTTATGACCACTCTCTCGAAGCTTGTCCAACCCATCACGAATGATGGGCGTTGCAAATTCAAGAAAGCCGGATTCGACCTGATATTGGGGCAGGCGGGCGGCAATTCCTTTGGCAACGGAGGCAAATTCGCTGACCGCTCCCTCGTCCCGACTACCGTGACCGCATACCATTACGCCATATTTTTCCGTCATAATCGGCTCCCTTTTGTGCACGGTGTTCTTCGTGCAAAACCTTGTTTTAATGATGGGCCGTGGCCCAGAGTATCAGATAAAGGATTGACGCACATCATTGCCCATATCATGTTGCGACGATGTCCAGCCTGCTTTTTACCACTAATTCTGCCTTTTACACGCCGCCCTTGATAGTCCTGCTGGCGCTGATTATCGACGCGTTGGCGGGGGATCCCAAATGGTTGTACCGGATCATTCCACATCCCGTAGTCCTGCTGGGTAAGCTGATTTCCGTGCTGGAAGGCCGTACTAACAACAGCAGGGAGAGTAGCCGACAGAAATTGATCCGGGGTATTCAATGCAGTGCGGCTGTCATCGCCGCTGCCGCAATTGCGGGATATGTCCTTGCCCTGCTCTGCCAGACTTTTCCGGCGGGCATGATCCTGCTGGCAATTCTGGCGAGTAGCCTGATTGCCTGGCGCGGGCTGTATACTCACGTTCGCGATGTGATGATTGGTCTTAATCAAAGTCTTGACGCGGGGAGGGAGGCGGTCTCTCATATTGTCGGGCGCGACCCTGAGAGCCTTGATGAGAGTGCAATCTCGCGCGCCGCCATTGAGTCCCTTGCCGAGAATTTCTCCGATGGGACTGTCGCTCCCGTATTCTGGTTTGCAGCGCTGGGATTGCCGGGCCTTTGTACCTACAAGGCGATCAATACCCTCGACAGCATGATAGGGCATCGAAACGAGAGATATGAATACTTTGGCAAGGCCGCTGCGCGGATTGACGACGCGGTCAATTATATTCCTGCGCGGCTGACAGGTTTTTTGATCGTCATTGCTGCCTGCTTGGTAAAGGGAGCAAATGCGAAGAACGCCCTCAAGGCGATGTTCAGGGATGCGTCTCGTCACAGGAGCTTTAACGCCGGCTGGCCGGAGGCGGCAATGGCGGGCGCACTTGACGTCGCGCTGGCCGGGCCACGCATTTATGACGGTGTCGAAGTTCCGGATGGATGGATGAACGAAAATGGCGCGCGTGAGATCGGGCCGGAGCATATCTTGCGTGCCCTCCTTCTTTACCGGGTCGCAGGCGGCTTGATCATGGCGCTGCTTCTTGGTCTCGCCTTTGTGATATACAGCTTTAGCTGATGCCATTGGCAACCTCCAGCAGGCCGTCAAGGTTAAGATGACGCTCCATATGTTTTGCGAGATTATCTAAGGTATTTTCTACAAGATATTCAAAGTTATCAATTTTATGGTTTTGTGATTTAAACCGGTTAAACAACTTATACCGAAATTCATCGTTTGAAAATAATCCATGTAGATAACCGCCCATGATTTGCTTATCCGGCGATATCGCCCCATCGGGACCCGAGGCTAGCGTGACAAAGGGCCTGTCAAGTGCCGGTCCTACGCTGCGGCCGACATGCATATGATATCCCCGGATTGTGCTGCCGGTCAGATGGTCCTTGCCATCCTCCTCAACCAGCTTTTTCTCTGTCGTCAGGGTGGTTTCGAAATCGAGAAGACCGAGTCCGTCTATTTTCCGGGCGGGTCCTTCTATCCCTCCGGGATCGGATAGTGTCCGGCCCAGCATTTGGTATCCCGCGCATAAACCGATGACCGTCCCCCCCTGCCGGACATGAGCCTGGATATCGATATCCCAGCCCTGCATCCGAACGAAATCCATGTCGGCCAGCGTGGCTTTTGAGCCCGGCAGCAGAACAACATCCATGCCAGCGGGAATGGCGGTGCCGGGCCGCACCATATGTACTGTTACGCCAGGTTCTGCCAACAAGGGGTCCAGATCGTCGAAATTGGCAATGCGGGAAAAAACAGGGACAGCAACTTTGACGGCATCTTCGCGCGGGGCCTGCGACGTGATTGAGAAGGCATCTTCCGGGGGAAGGTGGTGTGCCTCGGGGAAGAAAGGAACGACACCGAAGTTTTTAGAGCCCGTTTTCCCGGTTATGACCTTAAGGCCATCGTCGAACAGGGAGACGTCTCCCCTAAATTTGTTAATGATATAGCCCTTCGTTCGCTTCTGTTCAGACGTGGAGAGCAGCATATGCGTGCCGACAATCTGCGCGATGACACCACCCCGGTCGATATCCCCGATCAATACGACCGGCACATCGGCGGCCTCGGCAAACCCCATATTCGCGATATCATGGGCGCGAAGGTTGACCTCGGCAGGACTTCCGGCACCCTCCACAAGAACAAGGTCGGCCTTCTCCCCGATCCTGTGGAAACTCTCCAGCACCTTGGAGAGTAATCTGGGTTTCATCTTTTGATAGTCGCGCGCGACAGCGGACCCACACATTTTGCCCTGCACAATCACCTGCGCGCCGATATCGCTCTGCGGTTTCAGCAGCACCGGGTTCATGTCATTCAGAAGGGGTGTTCTCGCTGCCCTCGCCTGAAGCGCCTGCGCCCGTCCGATCTCGCCCCCCTCGACTGTAACGGCAGCATTGTTCGACATATTCTGCGGCTTGAACGGCATGACTTTCATCCCCCGATTGCTGTAGGCACGGGCGAGACCAGCGACAAGCAACGACTTGCCGACGTCTGAACCCGTTCCTTGCAGCATGAGGGTGGCCGTCATCAGAATTCGATCCCGACCTGTGCCTTGACGCCGGAGCGGAAGGGATGCTTGATCTGCGTCATCTCGGTGACCAGGTCAGCAATCTCGATTAGCTCTTCCTTTGCATTTCGTCCCGTTACGACAACATGCAGCTTTTCCGGCTTGTTCTTCAGGAACTCGATCACTTCATCAAGCGGGAGGCTGTCATATCGAAGTACGATGTTCAGCTCATCAAGGATCACCATGTCATAGGCGGGATTGTCGCCGCGGCTCGCCTCGATCATTTCCTTGGATTTCTCCCAAGCCTTTTCGGCGGCACGGATGTCGCGCTCCCGGTCCTGAGTTTCCCAGGTAAAGCCTTCGCCCATTGTGTGAATTTCGATCTGTTCGGGAAAGGCTTCCAGAACTTTGCGCTCCCCGGTCTCCCATTTCCCTTTTACATATTGCACAACGCCGACCTTCATGTCGTTGCCAATCGCACGGGCGGCGAGGCCGAAGGCTGCCGTGGATTTGCCTTTACCCTTGCCGGTATGGACAATCAGCAAACCTTTCTCGATTGTTTTTGTTGCCAGCATCTTATCGCGAGCTGCTTTTTTCTTTGCCGCTTTTTCATTGGCGCGGGCAATTTCTTCCGGAGTCAGCTTGGTGGTCATCGGGTTCCCTCCCGTTTCAGCTTTGCAAGGTCATCGTGAATAGTGTTGCGTCGGGGACGCCAAAGGTCGCGGTCAAGCGCTTCCTGAAACCGGTCGGCCATTTCGCTCAGGGCGTCGGGGTTATTCTCTTCCAGAAAGTTGCGGACCCGTCCGTCCATCAGATAGGCGTCAAAAACCGCATCAAAATGATGATCCTTTACGGCATGTGCCGTGGCAGCAAACGCGAAAAGATAGTCAACGGTGGCCGCTATCTCAAACGCACCCTTGTAGCCATGGCGCATCACGCCCTCGATCCATTTCGGATTGGCGGCGCGGGCCCGAACGACGCGGCCCACTTCTTCTTCCAGCGTTCTGATTTTCGGGCTTTCCGGGCGTGAATGGTCATTGTGGTAGACAATCGGTTGAGTGCCTTTGATATGCCGGACGGCGGCCGTCACGCCGCCTTCAAACTGATAATAGTCGTCACTGTCGAGGAGGTCATGCTCCCGATTATCCTGATTATGGATAACGGCCTCCACATGGCCGAGCCGCTGTTCGAACAAGGATTGTTCTGCCTTACCTTCTTCGCCAGCACCATAGGCATAACCACCCCATGCGATGTATGCGCGCGCGAGATCAGATGAGTCCGTCCAGCCTTTTTCATCGATTAAAGCCTGTAATCCTGCACCATAGGCGCCCGGCTTACTGCCGAAAAGGCGATAACCCGCTCGCTTTTCCGCAATTTCTTCGGAAATGCCCGCCTTCACGAGTTTATCTTTATCAGCACGGACACGCGCGGCGAGGGGGTTGGTTTTTTCGTCTTCATCCAATGCAGCGACAGCCCGAACGGCACTATCAAAAAGCGCCATCTGCTGCGGGAAGGCATCGCGGAAAAAGCCGGATATACGAAGGGTTACATCAACGCGCGGTCGATCCAGCAACTCCGCGGACATGATCTCAAATCCTGTCACCCGGTTTGAGGCTTTGTCCCATGTTGGTCGAACGCCCATTAGCGCTAGCGCTTGAGCAATATCATCGCCGCCAGTCCTCATATTAGAGGTGCCCCAGGCACTCAGGATCATGGTTTTCGGCCAGGCGCCGTTTTCCTGCCGATAACGGTCGACCAGCAGGCCGGCGGATTTCCATCCCAGCAGCCAGGCCGTCGGGGTCGGGACCGCGCGACTATCGACAGAATAGAAATTCCGCCCCGTCGGGAGAACATCGTTTCGTCCCCGGGTTGGCGCGCCGGAGGGGCCGGGTTCGACAAACTGCCCGTTCAATCCTTTAAGTAGGCCGCTCAACTCCGCCTTGCCGCAGGTTTCGACCGTCGGACGGAGATGGACTTCAAGCCCGTTCAGTACAGCTTTTGTTCGATGCCAATTTTCATCTGGTGTAGTTCCACCGGAAACAAGGGCCGCCGCAAACAGTTCGATCCGCTCAACGGTGTCGCCATTGGAGCGCCAGGTTCCTTCAAAATCAAGGACCTCCGGTCGGATGCCCGTCCATTCTGCGCCCATCTCGCAATCGAGCGGGTCAAAATCCTCCAGCAAATTGAGATCCAGCGCGATGCTGCGGATAAGGGAGGCATTCGCGCCGTCGCCATCTCCGCGTGGAATGCGTAGGAGCGCGACCAACAGATCGGTAAGCTGTCGCCCGGTAGGCGATCTTCCGAAAATATGAAGACCGTCACGGATTTGCAGTTCCTTCAATTCGCAAAGATAATTATCGAGCTTGGTGAGTCGTTCATCTTCTGGTTCGTCAGGTGCAATTCCACAGTCAATATTGATGCCGGACATCTCAGTCAGTTCAAGAATCTGCTCTCGCAGCAGGGCGATGCGTCGAGGGTCCACACCGGCGGCCTCATAATATTCATCTACAAGTCGTTCCAGATCGGCGAGCGGACCGTAACTTTCCGCACGGGTCATGGGTGGCGTCAAATGGTCGATAATGACAGCACTGGCGCGGCGCTTCGCCTGCGTTCCCTCGCCAGGATCATTCACGATAAAGGGGTAGAGATGCACTGTCGGCCCAAATACAGCCTCCGGGTAGCATTCCCGGGACAGGGCAACGGACTTGCCGGGCAGCCATTCCATATTTCCATGCTTGCCCATATGGACGACGGCATGTACGCCTTCTTCTTCCCGAAGCCAGGCGTAGAAGGCAAGATAGCCATGCGGCGGAACAAGGTCCGGATCATGATAGCTTGCTGTTGGGTCGATGTTATAGCCGCGCGCGGGCTGGATGCCGACAATCACATGCCCGAGACGCCGGGCCGCGAGCAGGAACTGATCACCCTCGATGAACGGGTCTTGTTCAGGGGCTCCCCATCTTTCGGTGATTTCGCGTTGTAGCTTTTCTGGTAACGCTCTGAAGTATTCGCGATAGCGGGAGAGGGGATAAGTTAGGCCACTCTTTCTTACTCTAATCCGGCGTCGATCATTGGTCGGTCCATCCAGCAAATCCTCGATCAACGCATTGCCATTTTCAGGAATGTCGCGAACGTTGTAACCCTGTGTTTTTAGCGCGTTTAGGACTTCGATCGAACCGGCAGGTGTGTCGAGACCGACGCCATTTCCAATCCGCCCGTTCTTATTGGGATAATTCGCGAGGATAAGGGCAATTTTCCGATCCTCAACCCTAGTATTTCGTAGCCTGCTCCAGTTCGCCGCGAGATCAGCAACAAAATCAATCCTGTCTGGTACCGGCTTGTAGGCGATTATATTGGTTTGAGTGCCCTGATCATAGCCGTCATCTGCCTTGAAGGACACGGCACGTGAAAGGATGCGTCCATCGACTTCCGGCAGGGCAACATTCATGGCAATATCACGTGCCGAGAGGCCTGTGATGCCCTCTTCCCATTGGGTTTGGTTGCCTCCAGAAAATATAACCTGAAGTATTGAACAATCGGCTACATCGAAGGGCGTGCTTTTCCGCTTGGCGCCGGGGTTTGATACGGCAAACCCAGTAGCATTGAGCAGAACAGATGGTGGCGCTTCCCTGAGCATATGCTCCACAATCTCAGCGGAAACGGGATCCTTCAGGCTGGATACAAAAATGGGAAGCGGATTAAGACCGCGATTTATTAAAGCATCAATCAGCGCATCCACCGGTGCGAGGTTGTTGGCCTGATAAAGTGCGCGGTAAAATATAATGCCGGTAACTGGTGCGTCCTCTTTCCAGATTTCCCGTATATCCGAGACGCCCATTTGCTTTCGGCCTGGCCAGTATAGACCGGCCTTTAGCAAAGGTTTGGGCTCTTGCCAGTCCGATTTCTGATCCAGCAAATATGCGCAGTAATCAAGAAAACTAGAATAATTCTCCTTCCCGCCTTCGACAAGATACCGCCAGAGCCGATGTGATGTGTTGTGCGGCACCGTGTTGAGAGCGGCGAGTTCTTCGTCTGGATTGTCGTCGCCCGGCAAAAACGCGAGCTTTATTCCTTTCGCGCGGCAAGAGTCAGTGATTTTCTCTACCGCATAAGGCCAATAGCCAATCCCGCCCAAAAGCCGGACGACCACCAATTTTGCATTGGCAACGATGTCCTCGACGTACATATCGACGGAGAGGTTATGGGAAAGCTGCATTGTGTTGGCAAGCCGGAGCGAAGGCGTGTCGGATCGTTCCTTTTGACACAGCGCGAGACTGGAAAGTTCGGTATCCGCTGCCGATAGAAAAACAATATCGCCGGGCGCTTGCGCCAGGTCCACCGCTTCCGATCCATCGGCGATCCCGCCGGGTATGGCCGCCAGAAGATGCATGTTAGCCCAATATCAATTTGGTAATGGCCGCCTGATCCATATCATGCTCGCCAATTATCACTAGCTTGCTGATACGCTCCTCATCGGTCGCCCAATCCCGGTCAAAGTAATGCTGTAACCGGTTCCCGACGCCTTGCAGAACAAGCCGCATGTCCTTGTCTTTCACGGAAAGAAAGCCTTTCACTCGCAGAATACCTTCGGCAGCGATGGCAGCTTCCAGTTTTGATATCAGGACATCCGGCGATGTGATTTCGCCGACTTCCAAAACGAAGCTTTCAAAATCATCATGTTCATGATCATCGGCGTCATCATGGACAGAAGGCCGGGTGTCGAGATCATCCTCTGCCGCCGCGCCTAGACCCAACAGGATTCGCGCATCCAGCTTGCCATGGCTCGTCTGCAACATTTTTACCTGTGGACGGAGGCGACCTTTCAATTCGGCGGCTGCCGTGGATATTTCTGATTCCTCGAGAAGGTCAGCCTTGTTGAAAATGATCATGTCAGCACAGTTAATCTGGTCGTCGAACAGTTCTTCCAGCGGGCTGTCATGATCCAGCATCTCATCCGCTTCACGTTGCGCCTGCACCGCATCAGGATTGGCGGCAAACAGGCCGTCACGATAGGCCGGCCCATCAATTACAGTGACGACGCCGTCGACGGTCACTTGCGTCCGAACTTCCGGCCATCCGAACGCCCGGACCAACGGTTTCGGAAGCGCAAGACCTGAGGTCTCGACAATAATATGATCGGGACGATCTTTCCGGCTCAGAATTTTCTGTATGGTCGGGAGGAAGTCATCGGCAACCGTGCAGCAGATACATCCATTCGCAAGTTCGACAATGTCTTCTTCCGTGCAATTTTCATTGCCGCATCCCTTGAGAAGGTCGCCGTCGACACCAAGATCACCAAACTCATTGATAATAAGTGCTAACTTCCGTCCGTCCGAATTTTCGATCAGGTGGCGGATCAGGCTGGTCTTGCCCGCGCCGAGGAAACCGGTGATAACGGTTGCCGGTATTTTCTCACTCATATCATTACTCCGGGGGAAAATGTCGCGCAGGCCAAAGGGTTGGCCGGGCAGGGGCTTTTGGAAATAGGGTGCGGATTTCGCAATGTCATTACGCTCATCATGATCCTCCGTCATGCAGCAGATATTGATACAGGTGATGGCAGGTCTCCTGGCTTGCGAATGGCACCGGCACTTACCTTCCCGATTATCTCAGTGGTTTTATGTGCAGGCTAGTCGCTTACAGTTGCGGGGACAGCCACGGCTTTGATCTTTCGATCGCACCGCATTCCCTTATAATCCCTGATTGGGAACCATCGAGCCGGACGCTAAGGCGGAACGTCGCCGCTGTCAATCCATTGACGGTGCTTTTATCGATTTGCCCAACGGTCAAGGCTTTTTCCAAGACGTAGCCAGTCACTTTCCTGTCCGGGCAACCCAAAACGGAGTTTTTCGGGACGGTCCGGAAAATAACGAACCAGAATTGCATCTTTGCAAAGATGCCGAAAAAGCAAGGGAGCCTCGGGCGATTCTGTCAGATGGAAAAGATCAGTCCCGCCGACGCCCTTAAGGCCAGTATCGCCTAACATGTTGGACAATCGCAACGTAGCCTTTTTTAGCTGATTTCGGGTCATGTCGATCCATTTGGTGTCAGAAAGGGCTTGTGTGCCGATCTTGAGAGCAGCGCCACTGACTGCCCAAGGGCCCAATTCCTGCTGGATGATGCTGATGAAGTCGCGCGGACCGGCCAGGAAACCGAGCCGAAGGCCCGCAAGACCAAAAAACTTTCCGAAGGATTTCAGTATCAATATGCGGTTGTCGGACAGGTCCGGCATAAGGGATAGTTCCGGAATCACATCTGCGAACGCTTCATCGATGATAAGCCAGCCATTCCGTGATTTTAACGTATTTGCAAGCTCCAGCAATACCGATTTGTTGTAGATGCGGCCATCGGGGTTGTTGGGATGTACAAGGATGACGATGGTCGTGGTGTCCGGTATAGCTGAAATGTCTTCGACTTCCTTTACACGGTGCCCCGCCCGCCGCCAGCAGGCTGCATGTTCATTGTAGGTTGGCGAGAGGACGGCCACCTCAGTTAGCGGTGTCAGCCTGGGTAGCATCTGAATGGCGGCCTGTGTGCCCGGAAATGCGCAGATCCCTGCCGGTTCGGAAAGACTATAATATTGCCTGGCGGCCTGAAGTAATTGTGCTTCGGCGCGTGACTCCGGTAATCGCTGCCAAAGATCGGTCCCCAACGGTGGCACCGGATAGGGCAGGGGGTTAATTCCGGTGCTTAAATCCAGCCAGTCTGACAAATCATGACCGAATTCTGCTTTGGCACGCTCAAGATTGCCGCCGTGAAATTGCCGGCTTTTTTCATTCTCTAGCGGAAATGTCGGGATCATCTAAACACTGTCTCCGTAAAACTGGTTCGTCATAGCAGAATGCTGTTTGTTTTCGCAAATTTATCCTGTAGTTTCATGCCCATGACGGAGGCAGCAACAAATAAAATTGTCGTTAAGGATCTTTATAAGAGCTTCGACGGCGTTCCGATTCTGAATGGCATTAATCTTGAGGTGAAAACCGGAGAGATATTGACGCTGATCGGCCCCTCCGGCGCTGGTAAAACGCTGACGCTGAAATGTATTCTAGGGTTGATAAAGCCCGATAGCGGCTCGATCCTGCTTGACGGTGTTGAAGTCAACGATATGGCGGAAAAGGACAGGATGGAGTTTTTTCGAAAATTCGGCATCCTGTTTCAGCGCTCGGGCCTATTTGATGGCCTTCGTGTTTGGGAAAATATCGGCTTTCGCCTGACTCAGCAGCGCAGCATGAAAAAGCAGGATGTCAAGGAAATGGCAATAAAAAAGCTGCGTTCCGTCGGACTGTCGGCGGATGTGGCTGATTTATTCCCTGCGGAGCTTTCTGGGGGCATGCAGAAACGTGTGGGGTTTGCCCGTGCAATTGCGGGTGACCCGCCGATTTTATTCCTTGATGAGCCGACGGCCGGGCTTGATCCGATCATGAGTAACGTCATTAATGACCAGATTTTCAATAATGTCCGCGAACTTGGTAGCACCGTAATGGCAATCACCAGTAATTTGCTGACGGCGCGAATTATCTCTGACCGGATTGCCATGATTCATGAAGGCCGTGTCGTCTGGACTGGTGATGTGCGCGAAGCGGGGCATACCGACAATCCATATGTCTCGCAATTCTGGAATAAACGCAAAGACGGACCGATTCAAATGTCGGTGTCGACCAATTCAGCCTGAATTCTTCCTATTTGGTAATCACGTAGCGTATCTGGCAAGCGTCTGACCAGTACTTTTTATCCAGGCGAGTCGCGTGATATTCATGAAATATGACAAGAATTATAGCCTCCTGGCTGCCGAATTATTGACCCCTCGAGATAACCTGCCCTGGAATAACGAACGGGTGATGCGGAATTTCTGGATGCGCCCATTCTTGATAGATAATCAGGTGACGCGAGCGTATGTGGAATCTGTTTTGTTAAAGGAGAACAAGGAGCGAACTATTCTCCGTGATACTGTTGAGGGGGAGTTGGTTGGCCTTTCTGCTGTGAAACACCGTTTCTGGTTAGCAGAGTATCGCTTTTTGGAAAAATTAATGACGTTTCGGCAACTGGCAATTTATGCACCTGCGTTTTTAAGCCTCTCGCGGATCATGCCCAAAAAATTGGTTTTCAACCGGCGACTGGTTGTCCAGAAATATCTTGAACTTCATCCATTGCCAAAAGGCTTCTTCGTCACAAAGGTTTGCCGACAATTCGTACGTTCCAGTGTACTGCTTTATTCGGCTGAGAAGCTGATAGGAGCAACCGACAAATTCATTTCCTTGGTGATACGGTCGGCGGATCAGTCAAGAGCTGCCAATTGTCATAGGGTTGCCATGCAATTACGCGCACTCCATTTGATGAGCGATCAGGAAATTTGTGATCAGTTCAAGTGCGAGGAAGAATATTTGAGTGAACTTGTTCTTTTGGAGCGGTTAGCGCGATACTATCGTCTGGCTGTCGACGATATTTTTCGAATATCCGCGGCGGAGATAAAGCATTTTTGGGATGTGCAGTGCTAAAAGCAGGTTAGTCACCAGAAAAAAACGATAAATATCTCGAGGTGCCTTGCGATTTTTCACCTGTGATCGTACCCTCTTTTTTTACTGCATTTTTTCGCAGGTTCTGAATCACTATATGCACGTACTCACGGATATTGCCATAATTGCAACGATCGCCCTGGTTTTTGGGATGATCATGACACGGCTTAAACAGCCAGCAATTGTTGGGTATCTGCTTACAGGAATAGTGCTCGGTCGCTCTGATTTCGGCTTTGTCGAGGACCGCGAAAATGTGGAAATCCTGGCGGAACTTGGTGTGCTGTTATTGCTCTATCTCATCGGGATGGAGCTCAACCTGAAATCCTTTATGCGCATCTGGAAAACGGCTATTGGTGGTGTAATCCTTCAGGTAGCCGTCTCTTATGTCGTGGTGGGTTTAGTTGCGCTCTATCTTGACTGGCCGTGGCAACTGACATTGCTGTTGGCGTTCAGCCTGTCAATCAGTTCGACGGCCGTGGCAGTAAAGATACTGGAGGATATCGGGGAGCTGAATCAACGGACCGGCAATATCGCACTTGGTCTATTGATTGCACAGGATCTTGCCGTTGTGCCTATGCTGCTTATTGTCGGCAGCCTTTCGGGTAAAGAGTTGAATGTGCCAATACTGCTCCTGACACTGGGATTGGCCGTCGCGTTCCTGATCGGACTTATCCTCTTTCTGAGCCGCCGGGAACGCATCCATCTCCCTTTCTTGAAGGTAATATCTGGCCATGCAGACCTGACGCCGCTTTTCGGAATAGTCTTTTGCCTTGGACTTGCCGCGATCAGCGGTCTGCTTGGAACATCGCCGGCGTTTGGAGCGTTTCTGGCGGGGCTTATCATCGGCAACAGCCAGGAACGCAAAAGTATTGTCGAGGCGACCCAACCAATTCAGTCCATTCTGCTTATGATTTTCTTTCTGTCGATTGGACTGCTGATAGATATTACCTATATCTGGCAGAATTTTGGCCTCGTGGTCGTGATGCTTCTGATTGTTGTCATCGGTAAAACAGCGATTAATATTGTAATTTTACGGGTGACTGGCGTTGACTGGCGTTCTGCCTTTATTGCCGGGACCGCGCTGGGCCAGATTGGAGAATTTTCGTTTCTTCTTATGGCCATCGGGGGCGGGAGTGGCTATGTATCCCGCGATATTTCACAGTTGATGATCACGGTGATTGCCCTGAGCCTGATGATTAGCCCTCTTTGGCTTTTGACGGCGCGGCGCGCGCAAAGCGTTGCAGCCGGGCAGGCGAGTAATTTTAAACTTTTCTGGCATAAGGCCTTTGGCAAGGAAACCGTGGCGGTTGCTCGTGTTGTCAGGTCTGCGACAGGATATTTTGGCTCGGTTACGTACGGGACCTTACCGAAAGGACAGGCTTCAGCTAACTTGGCGCCAGACGACATGGGTCCTCCATCTTTTCCTGCGGACGGTTCAGAAACTATTATCCAGAGTGAGGATGCGGCGGCATATCAGGCTGTTCTTGAAGAGGAGCGGAACAAGGAAAATAAAAATAGAGAATAGCGCCACTGTCTTGCCACTTTACGCTGTGATCTATAGATTTCTCGAGCAAATGTTTTCTGCCTAATCTAATTGTAAACTAAAAGTACAAACCCAGTGAGGCCGCCGATGGACCGAATTCAGGAAATTCTCGATTTTTGGTTTTTGCCTGAAAGCAATGAGAACTACGGAAAGCGGCGAGACGTTTGGTTCAAGAAGGATGATGAGTTCGATGCCAGCATTCGGAGCCAGTTTCTAGAAGATTTTGAAAAGGCAGAAGCAGGTGATTATCTCGATTGGACGGAGAGTGCACGGGGCTCTCTTGCCTTAATTCTGCTGTATGATCAATTTACGCGCAATATGTTCCGAGACACCGCGCGGGCGTTTTCTGCAGATGGTAAGGCCCGCGAGATTGCCCGGCATATCTTGTCGCAAGGGTTCTATGATGAGCTTAGCCCCGTGCAGAAGCAGTTCGCGGCACTCCCCTTCGAACATAGCGAAGATCTAGAGGATCAGAAACTGTCGCTTCAGCTATTTCAGGAGCTGGAGTCGGATGTACTGGTGGAATATGCGCAGCGCCACTATGATATAATAGAGAAATTTGGTCGTTTTCCGCACCGGAACAAGCAACTCAATCGGCAAAGCACGAATGAGGAAGAGGCGTTCCTGACGGAGCCAAATTCTTCATTTTAGGTTACTTTTACTATTAAAAACGATCAGGAATTAAGTTAATGGGTCAACTATCAGATCAGGTTATTATTGTTACCGGTGCCAGCCGGGGTATTGGTGCCGCCGCGGCCCTTGAGCTTGCTCGAGAAGGGGCTAAGATTTGCTTGAGTGCCCGCTCGGCCAGTTCCTGCAGTGGTATTCTCGAACAAATAAAAAATAACGGAGGCGAAGCTTTTGCGGCGAGTTGCGACGTTTCCGACTATGCGGCGGTGGAAAAGATGATCGCGGAGACAATGGATCGTTATGGCCAGATCGATGCCTTGATTAATAATGCCGGGATAGTCGACCCGATTGGTGCAATTGCCACCAGCGATCCAGCGGACTGGGCGCGCAATATTTCGGTAAATCTTGTCGGGGTCTACCACGGGACCCGCGCTATTCTCCCTTATTTCTTAAGTCAGGAATCCGGCGTGATCATCAATATAAGCTCCGGCGCTGCACATAGCCCAATGGAAGGTTGGAGCGCCTATTGCTCCGGCAAGGCGGGTGTTTACATGATGACACGAGCGACCGCCTTGGAGGCGGGCGAGAAGGGGGTTCGTGTTTTCGGGTTTGCCCCAGGTGTTGTCGATACAGAAATGCAGGTTACGATCCGTGCCTCTGGTATCAATGCAGTCAGCCAGATACCGCGGGAAAATCTCGCCTCGGCAGAAGAGCCGGCAAAAGCCCTTGCCTGGTTGTGCAGTGAAGCGGCCAATGATCTGGCGGGGCAAGAGCTATCCATTCGCGACGAGGACCTCCGCAAGAGGGTTGGACTCCCTATCTAGGTAAATAAGATGAGGCTTATAGCTCGGTTATCACTAGTTAGCCTCAAGAAACTAGCCATATTTGTTCATATTTTTATCCTTGCGGGTGTTCTGTTCCCGGCGGGCGCCCGCGCTGATATGCCCTCCCAGGATAAAGCTCTAACGGTGCCGGGGATCAAGGGAAAGGATAACCGTGTGCGCGTCAGGATAGCTGAAGATCCCTGGCGCACGATCGGCCGGCTAAACCGCAATGGCAGCCATTGTACGGGTATCCTTGTTGGACCGTCTCTCGTGTTGACAGCGGCACACTGTTTCTGGGACACGCGGCGAAATAAATGGTCGGTTCCAAGTGCCTTTCATTTCGTTCTAGGTTATGAAAAAGGAGTGGTAAAGGCTCATTCCAAGATCGAAAGCTTTGAGTTGTCCGATGGGCGGCAACCTGTTCAATCCACAAGGAAACCGGCACCGGAAGCCGACTGGGCCATCGCAAGGCTTGAAGAACCGCTGGGGAATAAATTCGGGTTTGCAAGACCCGCAGATTTAAATCTTCTCGATTTGAAGGATCGTCTATCCAAGGGGGCCGTTGTCGTGCAGGCCGGTTATAGCCGGGATATTGCCCATATACTGACAGCAGATGAAGACTGTGAGATCAACAATCTTGTGCAGAGCAAATCCGGTTTTGTTCTGCTGCATCAATGCGATGCGACCCAGGGTGATTCTGGATCACCTCTTTTTCTGAAGATTGGACAGTCATATACCCTGCTGGGAATTCATGTCGCGACATTAACACTGTCCAATGGGGCATCTGAAGGTATTGCCGTGTCCGTACAAATGTTTGGTGAGCGTATCTCCAAGTTGACAAAATGATCAAAAAAATAAAATTTTATGAAAATATAACGAAATTTATTGTAATCTACCTCAAATGAGGGATGAAATCAGTCGATCCAATGGCTAGGGTAGCAAATAATTAACCATGGGCATCGTCTCAAGTCATACGGACGCAGGGATATTAGCGATAATGAGTAGCGAACAAAACGATAAAATTCAGCCGGATGAAGACAGCGAGATGGCGTCTGAAAGTGCGGCGAATACAGATCTGGCGTTCCTTGAACTGGATGAGAACGGGACGGTTGACCTGGATGCGTTATTTGATGCTCTGAACATCGCGGCAGAAGAGGGCAATGGCGCTATGGAATTTGGCGAAAGCGGTCAGGAGGGGACCGGTACGCTGACAATTTCAGGCACAGATCTCACTCTTGGCAATGTTTCGTCGGAAGATCTGCCGGATGCGACAGATTTATATCTGAAAAGTAATATCGTTTCCGACGAGTCATAAAAAAAGACCTCGTTATTTTTTCCTCTTCTTCTCGATATTCGCCTTGAAGTTAGCGCCGATTTCCGTCTCGAAAAATCGTATCATGGCGTCAACAACGTCCAGATCGTATTTTTCCGGATTGGTTTTAAATACGCGGAGCGCTTCGTCGACGCTAATCGCCTTGCGATAAGACCGCGGCGAAATTCGGGCAATCAGAATATCGGCCATCCCGAGAATACGAGCGGGCATATCAATGTCATCCTTGGTCAGGCCTCTTGGATAGCCGCTGCCGTCAAGATGTTCATTAATCTGTGTGACAGCATCAAGTACCTCTGTCTCAACATCGGCGTTGGCCAGAATCTTTTCTGCTATCAGAACATGCTTCTGCATCACCTCCTGCTCTTTCTCGGTCAGTCGTACATCCTTTTCCCGGATTGCCCGCGGAATAGAGATTTTGCCGATTTGAGAGAGGTGGGCCCCCGTATTAATGATTTTTATCATCTCAGGGGGGAGCCCAAGTTCAACAGAAATATGATTGGCAAGTTGCGCCATTCTTATTGAATGATCCGAAAGATAGGGATCGTTGGCTTCCAGCATCTGGGAGAGAACAGTGATGGCTTTCCTGTCCATCTCTTCCTTGCGGCGCTGGAAGTTTACATAGTCAGTAATGTCGGTGCTGATTGTGACTATGCCCAAAAAAGCGCCGTCTTCATTTAGGAAGCGGGATTTGGCAATCCGCAGGATTCTTACTGTATCTCCCGTCTCAATCTCGACAAAGGCATTGACGGTCTGTTCAGTTGCAATGGCTTTGCGGTCATATTCGGCAAGGTCCCGGGCGGCTTTTTCACCGAATAAATCCCGATCCGTTTTGCCGGGAATAGATCGAAGTGGATAATCCGCAATTCGGGCAAGTGACGGATTGGCATAAATATAACGCCCTTCCGGATCGGTCAGGCCAATTAGTTCGTCGATTGTGTTATTGATACTGCCAAGAAGTCGTCGTTGCGTGTTTATTTGTGTAGCAAACTCTTTATATTGGTGGGCCAGCGCACGGGAACTTTGCCCCTTAAGTGTCAGCCAGATTACAATGAGAATGGTAAAGACGATTATAAGAAAACTGACCGCAAGACCTACTACGAACAGAGCATAGGTTCGAAGGGAAGCCAGCGCCTCAGAGCTGGAAATTTGCTGAAAAACCACAAGGTTTGTATTTGGGACAAGTGCGCCCGATAAGAATGAGGTTGCGCCGTTTTCAGCGCTTACTTCCTGAAAATCAATGGCGCCGGATTCCAGATTGGTTTCCTCGGTTGCGGAGAGATAGGGTGGTTTCAGGGGGGACAGTTCATAATATCCGCCATCCATTTTCTGATACAGCCGTGTCAGTTCCGGCTGGTAATTAAAAAGGGGCGCCTTCAGAAGTTCTGAAAGTTGCTCTGAAGCCGGAACCGAGAGAAGAAGTACGCCGACGATCTCTGCGTCGTTGCCGGCAGAGCTGGCTTGCGCCGCATGAATGGGCAGCAGAAAGTCTAAGACCAGACCGGCGTCACTCGCGCGAATTGGCAGGAAAGTGACCGTTGACTGTTTATACTGTTCCTGTGCCGTAGCCCTCTGTTCTTCCGTCAAAGACGGTGCGCCGCCTGATGCGAGATATGCCCGTCCGTCCTTTCCGATTAGATAGGCGCCGATAAGGCCATCCTGATTAGCGAAATTAGAGAAAGCGTTTTGCATGTAGGGCAGTTGATCGCTCAGAGACTTGGTAATGTTGCCACTTCCCACAAGATTAATTTCCGTCGCAAAAAGCTGGAAAAGATCATTGGTTGCAATGCGGTTGGCACTTTCAACAGTGCCCGCCAGCCAGGTTTCCATTACCTGGGCTTTCCCCGACGCACTGACATCAAGCCGCTTTTGCAACTCATTGACTAATTCCTGTTTGCGGGCTTCGATCGCATAGTCACACAGGAAGTATCCCAAAATCGCAAAGACAGTTAGGAAAAGAGCCACAAATTTCCAAGGCGCGCCCTGGGTAAAAGCCTTGTCTTCTGGGGGGGTGTCGGAAACAAATGAATTCAGGTCGAGCTTAACTGTCGCATCAGTCATCATTCTTACTCCCTGCGTCATCCTGTGCAATCAGGAAATCCTGTGGAATATGTGCCCATCTTGTATTCTCATTAACTGAATAAAGGGGGACGTAATAGTTGACGAAGCGCTCTTCCAGGATTGTATCGTTTAGACTGTCCAGAACGTAACGCTGTCCGCGAAGTGTGACGCTTAGCACTGCTTGTACCTTGTTCCGAAGCACATCATTGGCGATAACGATCCGCATGGCATCCGGGTCAAATCCAAGTTCTTTTAAACTGACGTATTTCATAATGGCAAAATCCCGTGATCCACCACCGTTTGAAAGGAACTCAAGCGGGGACGCCCAATGATTTTCCGTGCTTGCTTCTGCCTCAGTCTCATCTGGAATATACTTCCAGCCGTTGAGAAAACGATTTATTTCCCGCATTTGGATGCGTTCGGGAGAGAATTGCAGCTCGGCGATTTTTGTTCGCCATAAAGTCATTTGTTGTGACTGACAATCCTCAATCCGGGCATCGCATTTCGCCGCCGCGTCTGCGAGTTCTGGAAAACTTGCTTTGACTTTTAGCCAAAGCGGCAGTGCCGTCAGATTATCCGATGATATCTCGATCAACCCGAACAGTCCTTTCTCTGTCACTTCTGCACGGAGCGAAGGACTGGATGCAGGCCCGACAATAATATAGCCCGCGAGCAGTGCGGCGATTGTGTGCTTGATAAATACGGTCGGTTTCATCAGCGTTCCCTCAACGCGGTGTCGCGTGTTTTCAGGATTGGTTTCATAATATAATCGAGCACAGTTTTTTGCCCTGTCAGGATATCGACGGAGGCGACCATGCCAGGAATGATCGGGTAGGTGTTGGTACCGCGCTTTAGAAAATTCTGATCGGTGCGTACAATAATCTGGTAATAGCTTTCCCCGGATTTTTCATCGACAATCGTATCTGCGCTGATCCTTTCCAGCTTAGCCGGCAACCCACCGTATATCGAATAATCATAGGCAGTGATTTTGACCGTGGCTTCCTGCCCAGGCCGAAGGAAGGCAATGTCGGCCGGTCGGATATTGGCCTCCACCAGAAGCGTATCGTCGATAGGAACAATCTCAATGATATCCTGGCCCGGCTGGACCACGCCACCAATCGTCTGAATCTTCACTTCCTTCACTTCACCGGTAACGGAAGAGCGGACATCTGTACGGGCGACGCGATCTTTGACGCCAAGGATGGCCTGACGCGCGGCTTCATATTCCGCCCGGGTCTGGCTCAACTCCTGAGAGGCCAAACTTCTAAAGCTGAGTATTTTTTCCTCGATACGCTGGTTGGCTTCCTTTAATGCGCCTTCAACACGTGGTTTGGAAAGCTCGGAGGCTGAAATCTGCCCCCTTAGGTCATTAATTTCACGGCGTAGCTTGAGAGATTCAACCTTTGGAACGATCCCTTTCTTAACAAGCGGTGCCGTTATTTCCATCTCCTCGTTCGCGAGGCCAAGGCTCGCGCGCAGCTGTCTTAACCGCCCGTTGATCTCAGCAATTTCCTGATTTCGTTGCTGGGCCTGCTGACGGAGGATCTGAATTTGCGATTGTAACTCCGCCTGTCTTGCATTGAACAGGTTCTGCTCCCGGACGGTAATGTCTTTCCGTTCAGCCAGTAGCTCTGCGGGGAATAAAAGCGGCTCACCCGTGGCTTCAGCCTCCAGACGCGCAATACGTCCCATAAGATTGAGATAGTTGGATTCAATTTCTCCGGCGCGCGACGCATATCCTGTATCGTCAATTCTCAGCAGGATCTGTCCTTTCTCGACAATATCCCCCTCACGAACCAATAGTTCCCGCAGGATGCCGCCTTCAAGATTCTGGATAATCTGCACTTGGCTGGAAGGAATAACTTTCCCGTCACCACGGGTTACTTCATCCAGTACCGCATTTTTTGCCCAGATGAACCCGACGATAAAAAACGCAATTATCCCGAACAACAGCAGAAAGGCGCGCGGATGAGGCCCCTGTACTTTTGCAGCCACGACATCCGAGGCGAAATCTGAATCATTCCATTTCAAATTTGTTGCCATGATCAGTCCTCAGGCTCGCGTCGCGGTGATTTCGTGACACTTGTCGTCACTGATTTAGAAGGCGCATTGGCGCTTTGGCCTAACTTCAGGATTTCATCACGCGGGCCATCCGCAGCGACTTTGCCATTGCCGAGCACGATGATCCGGTCAACTAATGAAAAGAGCGAGGTACGATGTGTCACCAGTAGAACGGTCTTTCCTTCCATATACTCTCGAATACGACTGATTAATCGCCGCTCGGAGTTGATGTCCATGGAACTCGTCGGTTCATCAAGCATCAGGATGGGTGGATTGGGCAGGAATGCGCGAGCCAGGCCAATTGCCTGCCGCTGTCCGCCAGACATTGTCGCCCCTTTTTCACCGACATGCAGGTCGTAACCATGAGGATGCCTGGAGATGAAATCGTGAACACCGGAAAGTTTTGCCGCATTCAAAATCATTTCGTCATCTGCCTGCGGGTGGCCCAAGGTAATGTTTTGGCGTACGGAAGCCTGGAAAAGCGTCGTATCCTGCATGACACTGCCAATACTTCGACGAATGTCCGATGGGTCAATTTGCCGGATGTCCGTTCCATCAATTAAAACGGCGCCTTCATCTGGCTCATAAAGATTGATCAGTAGGCGGGAAATCGTTGTTTTTCCAGATCCAACCGGTCCGATAATCCCCACCTTTTCACCGGCTCGAATTTTAAAGGATACATTGTTGAGTGAGGGAAGATCGCTGCCCGGATACTTGAACGTTACATCCTTGAACTCGATATCACCCTGAATGTTAGGGCGGCTGAGTTGATGCTTCCCTGCACCCCGTTCAACTGGCAGGGACATGATGTGATTAAGTCCCTTTAGGGCCACCATGGCCTGATTGAGGCGGGTAAGCAGTCCGGCAATCTGGCCAAGTGGGGCCATTGTCCGGCCCGTCAGAATTGTGCAGGCAATCAAGGCGCCGACAGTGATACTGGAATCAGGTTCTCCCATAAGGATAACCCCATAGACAACGACGCCAACGGTAACCAGCTGCATAGCGGCTGCAGAAAGATTAATGCCGAGGCCGGCAAAGAAACGTGCGGCAACGCTTGTTTCGGCGGTTTTTCCGACAAACCGCTCCCATTCCTTTTGCATGTGCCCTTCAATCCCCATGCTTTTGACTGTGTCGAGAGCGGAAATCGTCTCAATGATAACTCCGTGCTTCTGGGCGGCCTCTTCGGAGGTTTTTGACACCGCACGACGCATCGGCCATTGCAGGAATAAACCGATAAGAAGGACGAGTGGAACCGCGGTTGCGGGAATGATAAAGAGCGGCCCGCCTATCAGGTAAATTATAAACAGAAAGATGGCGAGGAAGGGTAGATCAACAAGTGCGGTCACCGTGACGGAGGTGAAGAAATCCCGCAAGGTTTCAAATTCTCGCAAATGATTGGCAAAGGCCCCCGCGGACGCCGGGCGGGCCTTCACTTGCAGATTAAGAACCTGTTCGAAAATACGGCTGGAAAGAAGGACATCGGCCCGTTTTCCGGCATTATCGACAAAGTAGGCCCTTAGTGATTTCAGCAGCAAATCAAAGCCAATCACCGTAACGACACCAATTGCCAACACCCAGAGCGTTTCAATTGCTCTGTTGGGGACGACCCTGTCATAAACATTCATGATAAAGAGGGGGCTCGCCAGTGCGAAACTGTTGATCAGGAAAGCGGCGATAATGACCTGAAGATAGGTTGGCCAGAATTGCCACATGGTGCCCCAAAACCAGGAGCCCGTCCGTTCCATCAGTTTTTCATCTTTATCGACACGATACTTGAAGCTTGGACGCGTGAGAATGGCGTATCCGGCGTAGGCCTCTTCCAGTTCCTTTAATGGCAGGCTATCATTTCCTTCACCGGTTTCTGGAAAAATGACGCTGGCCTTCCCATCCTCCCGGGAGAGTAAGATGCAAGCCCTCCGATCATTCAAAAGGATCACGCAGGGTAAGACGACTTCCGGTATTTTTTCAATTTTACGGTTGGTAATGCGGGCGCTGATGCCAACCCGGTCCGCTGCCCGGACAAATAATGCGGGCGTCAGTTTGTTGTCCTCAAGCGGCAGGCCATAGATCAGGGCATCCGCTGTTCGCGGATTATCGAAAAGTTTCGTTAGCGCCACAAGGCAACCAAGCAAGGGGTCTTGGTCGGCACGGGTTACCTCCGAAAGATTGATCTGCCAGCTTCCCTTGCTTTCGACTTTAGGTCGGTATTCCCGGTCGGGGCCGGCATCCGCTTCGGTTGACTCAGATGCATTAGGTTTGCGAATTTTCAGATCGCTTTTCTGCATCTTCTGTTCATTTTTTTTGGTGGCGAAGACATCCGCCGCCGCCTTGATGCTCAGTGGCAGGGGATTGCGCGAATTTTCACTCACAGACTTGTCCTTATCATTCGCCAATTTTCCCCCTACTTGCACTAATGCCAGATCCCGTAATTCTTCCTTTTAAACAGGAGTAGGGACGACAGATAGCCCATCGTTTCATTAACTCTGATCTCATAAACGTCTTCCCGTTCGAGATTTGCCGATAAATTCGGCTTTTTTAAGTTTTGCTGGAGGAATGATGACGACCGATCATTTGCCTCCAGAGTTTTGCCTCATCGCCTCTGCTGTACATTTGCGAAATTCATTGCGTTTGACGAATTGTGTGCACTGTCGGTCATTCAACGCCTATTTCATGAAAATGCAGTTAACGTACTGGCAAAAAAGTATTTCTTAAGTTCAGATAAAGTGGCCCAAGCTCTGAAATTTCATAAGGCATCCCTCTTGACCGGCCTGTTAAGTCAGCCAAATTTATAAGCATAGTTGCGGAATTTTACCCAATTATTCAACAAAAATTAACCATGATTGCCCATGAAGAGATGAAAGCCGAGTTGTGCTGCTTATCCAGATCGCATGAAAAAAGTGATCATAGTCGGAACATACAGGATAATTCGGCCAGCAAGCCCATCATGAGTTTCTGTGGTAATTTGGCAACAGGCTGTCCGGCTCCCCGTATAATATGGGGACGTCATGGCTATATATCGTTGCCTGCCGGCTGCAACAATGCGTAGATTGGGCGCAGATGAAATATGAGTTTAAATTGGAAGTTTTGCAGTAAATCTACGAATTTGAGCTAGTTTGAAATAATCGTTGAATATGCAAAATTGACATAGTGGGAGAGGGGCATGAAGCTTAGAAACAGTGCGGCGAAGACAGTAAATGTGCTTTCCGCCAGTATTCTAACTGCAGTTTTCGGAAGCTTTATAGCGGTGGGGGCCGTGCAATCCGAAACACTAACCGAAGCTGTACAGCAGACAGTATCGACCTATCCAGAAATTGCCGAAGCATCGGCAAACCGTCGTGCGATTGACCAGGAACTAAAGCAGGCCGAAGGCCTTTATCTTCCCTCGCTCGATCTTGAGGCGGGCATCGGTTACGAATGGACTGATACAGTCACCATTGACAATGAGGATCTACGGCGTACGGAATCGAGCCTTCTGCTCGTACAGACTCTCTATGACGGCGGATTTAGAAGCGCTGAGGTGAGCCGTCAGGGAAACCGGGTTGACAGTGCCGCCTATCGTGTTCGGGAGCGGGCGGAAGCTATCGCTCTTGATGCTGTACGATCTTATCTTGATACTCTTCGCAGTCTTGAAATTGTTGAACTTGCGAAAGAGAATGTTGAAAAGCATCGCCGGACCCTAAATGAAATCCAGGATCGCGTAAGAGCCGGGCAAAGCGGTATTGGCGACGATCAGCAGGCACTTGCACGCCTCGCCGCGGCGGAAGACACGCTCGTCGAGACTATGCGGGCACAGGATGATGCGGAAATTACGTATCGAAGAGTTGTCGGAATACAACCTGCCAATCTGGAACTTCCTGAATTCAGTGATAGCGTTCTTCCTGACAACATCGAGGATGTTGTGGCGATTGCCCTTGATAGTAACCCGGACATAAAGTTTGCCTCTTCCGATATCAAAACCTCTGAAGCAGAGGTGCGGGCCACCCAAGCAAGTTATTACCCGACGATAAACCTTGAAGTTGGTGGCTCTGCTGATAATAATCTGGATGGCGTTGAGGGGCATAACGACGATTTCCTCGCGATGGTCCGATTGCGCTACAACCTTTATCGTGGCGGTATCGACGAAGGCCGTGAGAAGGAAGCAATTGCCCGTAAAGCAGAGACTGAACAACGCAAGCGCCGTTTTGAGAGGCTTGTAGAAGAAGAGGTTCGCCGGAGCTGGAGTTCTCTCGCACGGTCACAGGCACGTGCAGAAGTATTGGCCGCGGCGGTTGTTGCCAATACTGAAGTCGCATCAACCTATAAACAGGAATTTGAGATTGGACAGCGGGATTTGCTGGATCTTCTTGATGCGGATAACGAGCTCTTTAATTCACGAACCTCTTTGGTAACAGTTGAATATTCCGTCAAGTTCGCAAAGTACAGGTTGCTGGCGACCATGGGTCGACTGAACTCGACCCTCGGTGTGACCCTGCCGACAGAAGCGACACCGATGGAAAAAGGCTGATTACTTCCGGATATTTTATTAAAAGCCGCGCCTTAAACTAGAGCGCGGCTTTTTTTATTCGCGCGGCGGCTATGGCTTGTGACGCCACCAACCGGCTTCATTAACCGAGTATATTGGGCGATAATGGCGAATACGGGTGGCATCGACAACCTGGCCGATTTGGTTGTCGAGAACCAGGTTTTTACCCTTATATTTGACGACCAGAATGGCGTGGGCGATTCCAAGGTTTACATCCTGGAGAACGACGATTTTCATATCCTTGTCAGGCCAGCCTAAGGCTCGCAACGTAAAGTATTTGACAATTGCATAGTCTTCGCAGTCGCCGAAACGGGCAAAAAACTCCTTCGGGATCTCCCAGTAGTCACGCACGCCCCAGTTAACCGGATCGAGAATATAGCGAAAAAGATTCATATGTCGGTTGATTTTTTTAAGCTGCTCTTCTTTGGGTAGCTCACGCCATTCTTCGATAAGGGCAAGCCATTTTTGATGTGCGCATCGGTTATACTTCCCCGATACGCAATCTCCCGGTTCGTCCTTGTATGTCGCAAGCACCTTTCGCCATTTGGGGAAAGGCTTCAGGCCGGAATAGGGCGTTGCCTGATAGCCGAATAGGCCCCCAGATTTTGCTTCTGAAATGCGAGGTGAAGCCAGAACACAGGTAACAAGAATGCAAATCGTTAATATTGCAAAAAATTGTGATCTTGCGCCTGTCACTGGAGTGCCTCTTTTCTCAATCTTAATGTTTGTCTGGCTAACAGATGGTATTATGGCCAATAAATCCTTAATAAAGACTGAGCGGTATATCTAATGTGATTGCACAGCAAGGCTGTTTTTGCGTAAGTTGAGTTTGCGGATTTACCTATCTTAAAGAGTTTCCAGGCATTCTGCCGTTGAATGAAGAATAAAACCGGGGCATTTATGTCGGATAATCAATTAGACGTATTGGGAAAGAAAAAGACTTACAAAGCTCTATCTTTTGGCGTCCTGCTGCTTATGGCTGTTGTTATTGCGGGCATATGGGGCACGTTTAAATTTGTCGAGGAGCAGCGACAGCGCGATATCCGCAATTGGGAAGTGCGCCTTGGCATCGTTGCGGATAGCCGGGCGGCGAGTGTTGATGGTTGGTTGCGTAAACAGGAACAGGCAATCGGCACCCTTGCAACGAATGCCTCCTTGCAGGTTTATCTGACACAGCTGGTTATCGAGACTGAGGAGAATGGTAACTCCATCTCTGAGGTGCCCGAAGCAGGCTATCTTATTAATCTACTCAATAATCAGGCGGTTATCAGTGGTTTCTGGGAACCAGAAGAACCGCAAATCAGGGCAAATGTGGCCCGGCCAGGTCGGGCGGGTATCGGGCTTACGGATGCGACGGGAAAGCTTCTCGTCTCCAGTGGCAATATGCCGCCCATGAATCCCACTATACGCGCCGCTATGGCGAAAGCTGGTGACGGGGAACCATCACTGATTGACCTGTATGAAGGGATCAATGGTGATCCGACGATGGGTGTTGTCTGGCCAATTTTTGCTGTCCAGGATGAAGGCAGCCTAAAAGATATAATTGGCTATGTTATTGGACTTCGAACCGTGGAAACCTCTTTGTTCCCGTTGTTGTTCCAACCGGGGGATACCCTTCAGACCGCTGAAAATTATCTAGTGCGCCGCGACGGCAAACTTATACAGTATATCTCTCCACTTGCCGATGGCACATTGGCTCTTGAACGTAAATTAAGTTCAAAGAATGATTTGGCTGCTGCATTTGTCGCCGATAATCCGGGAGATTTTGCCATCGTGTCGAATTATTTGGGTGGCAAGGTCCTGGTGACGGGACGAGCGCTAACGGTGGCACCCTGGTTCCTTGTGCGAACAGTTTCGGAAAAAGAGGCGCTGGCGGAGACCGATCAGCGCCTTTCAATAATGCTCGGTATCTTTATGCTGCTCATTTTTGCGGTGGCTGGAACGGTTGTTGCTGTCTGGCGGCATGGAACATCCATTCGTGCCGCAGAACTTGCAGTGCGTTATAAGGAAATGGCTGAACAGTTAAAAGAGCGCAGTGAGTTTCTAAAAATTGTAACCGATCAACAGCCGACATCCATTGCGGTCTTTGACGCTGAGGACAAATATACTTTCGCCAATAGTGTGGCCGCTGAAAATGTGGAAATCACGCAAGAGGAAATGATCGGCAA
Source organism: Sneathiella litorea (assembly GCF_009882915.1). Classification (GTDB taxonomy): domain Bacteria; phylum Pseudomonadota; class Alphaproteobacteria; order Sneathiellales; family Sneathiellaceae; genus Sneathiella; species Sneathiella litorea. The sequence continues at coordinate 1,087,158 of NZ_WTUW01000002.1, read as the reverse complement.
AAAAGCGGCAAGTGTTCTGGGGCCTGAGCAGGCTCGGGAAATTATCGAAATGACCAATCTTGTGCGCCAGGACTATGAACCACGATCATTGATCAGCCGATTAAATGCATTAGAGAAGACGGGGCCCGTCCGGATTATAAAATCCGATTTTGTGCCGTTACGGTCTGCGCGAGTAAATAGCAAGGAAGTCTTGACCGTCTTTCAGGATATTTCTGATGTCGTGATCGCGCAGGAACGCCGGGAAGCCGTCCTTCGCGACCTTGTCTCAACTCTGGTTGCCTTTGTCGATCGCCGTGATCCTTATTCGGCCGATCAGTCACGCCGCGTTGCTGTCGTTGCGGTGGCCATTGCGGAGGAGATGGGTGCCTCTGAAGAACTCGTGCGGACGGTAGATATTGCCGGAAATCTGATGAATATTGGTAAAATTCTGGTTCCGCCGGAACTCCTGACAAAGACCAAAAACCTGACCAAAAAAGAGATGGAAATCATTCGCAACAGCTTGTTTGCCAGCGCAGATCTGTTAGACGATGTCGATTTTGATCTGCCCATTGCCAATAGCTTGCGTCAACTGCAGGAAAATTTCGACGGCACCGGACAGCCGAATGGCCTTGTTGGCGAAGAGATTAGCGAGGCGGCCCGCATAATTTCTGTCGCCAATGCGTTTGTCGGCATGGTCAGCCCACGCGCTTATCGCGGCGCGCTCAGCTTTAGTGCGGCTGTGAAGAATTTACTGGAGGCTGCTGATACACGTTTCGACCGTCGAATGGTCAGTGCACTTATTAATTACCTCGAGAACAGGGGCGGGAGAGAGAGTTGGAAATATTTCTCTGAGAATTTGGAGAGTGATCCCGCTGAGGACGATCAACCTTAAAGAAGGCTGGTGGCTTGTAATGCAGCGGGACCGGTAAGAATGAGCTTAACCACTTCACTTTGCCGGCTGGTATCTGTTTTTCGGAAAATCTGCCGGAGTTGAGAGCGGACGGTATGCATACTGACGCCCCATTCCGCCGCGAGATCATCCAATTTGTACCCATTCGTCAGGCCTAGTGCAAGCCGCCCTTCGGCGGGTGTTAAGTTATATAGTTTGCATATAGTCTCGACAGACAGTTCGACAGGTTCAGAGGGGTCCGATACGAACAGAACCGCCCCTTTTCCCGCTGCGCCAGTACCGATGGGGGCAACCATCACATTCAACGGATAATCACTTTCCATGCGGGTAAGGGAAATCGCGAAATCACCTTCAGTTTTGGTGGCGTCGGCCGGCGAAAGGGTATCAGACAACAATTTAGCGAGCGCACGACTCTCGCTTGGCAGTGTTGCGCGGCATACCCTGTCGGTGCTGATCGCAAGACCATCCCCTTGTTCAAGATAACGTTTTGCTTTGCCATTAAAAAACAGGATTTTGGTATCGGCATTTACCAGAATGACACCAATGGGAAGGCGGTTAAGTACCGCGGTTGCGGAATCAAGGAGCGGGGCGGTTTCCGCACTTCGTTGATGCCCCTGATGGCGCTGTATGGCGTTTAGCAAACTGCGCGACATACTCTCGGTCGTGAGCTGGCTTTTAACCAAATAGTCTTGCGCGCCTGCATGAATGGCATTGCGGCCAATTTTTTCGTCATCACCGGTGAGAACGACAACAGGCGTTTGGGGAATTTTCTCGCCCAAAAGGGCCACTGCTTCAAATCGGTTTTCGGAATTTTCTGTTAAATCCAGAATAATCACTTGGCCTTGCTGGGCGTGGCTGTTTTTTATAAAGTTATCGAGGCAGGCGGTATGTTCGAACGAAAATTTTGCATTCGCGGCATTGGAAAGTAACCAACCTAGCTGTTGGGCATCTTCTTCCTTATGTCCAATAAAGCGAACTATCGCCGTAGAAATATCGTCCATCGAATGCGGGTTTCCAAATAGGTTGCGTGGCTATCCTTGACAGGGGCGCAGAAGTTACGTCTTGTAACATCGCTAAAATTACCTAAAATTTTGATAATCTATAGATGATGCCATCAAAATTTTTCATTTTGCCGAAACTCCTGAGCGCCATTTTATTCAGCCTGCCATATACAAATGCCAAGATATATCGCTTTTTACAAGCCCTACGGTGTACTTAGCCAGTTTACCGGGGAAAAAGACCAGAGAACCCTCGCTGAGTTCGGGCTGCCAGCGCGTGTTTATGCGGCGGGCCGCCTTGATAAGGATAGCGAGGGACTTCTTCTTTTAAGTGATGACGGTCCCTTTATCAAAAAGCTGCTGGATCCGAATAATGGCCATGAACGGATTTACTGGTCAGAAGTTGAAGGCGTCCCGACGCAACAGGCGCTTAATAGACTAGCCAGCGGTTTGGAACTAAAGGGATATCGATCAAAGCCGTGCCAGGTAACTCTTTTATCCCCGCAACCAGAAATCACGCCGCGCGACCCACCGGTCCGCTTTCGTAAATCCATTCCAACCTGCTGGATACAGCTTACTCTGACGGAAGGTAAAAACCGACAGGTGCGCCGGATGACCGGAGCAATCGGCCATCCGACATTAAGGCTTATCCGTAAAAGGATTGGAAAGCTTCACTTGGCCGATCTCGAACCCGGAAGTTGGCGCGAGGTTAAGAGAGAAGAAATATTTTAACTGGCCCCCACCTTAATGTGCAAACAGGACGGGAGCCGTCATATGCTCAAGAATATTCTTGGTAACGCCACCAAGGATCATCTCCCTTAGGCGGCTATGCCCGTAGGCTCCAAGGACAAGCATGTTCCCGCTATAATCGACAAGAGCATCCAGTATTGCATCGCCGACATCAATACCGGGCCAGTGACCAGACTTGAAGGTCGCCTTAATTCCGTGCCGTTCAAGATGGGCCATAATATGGTCCGTTTTAACGGACTCATCCTCGGTTGCGTTGACGCGCACAAGGGTAACCTTCTCTGCTTTTTTCAGGAAAGGCAATGCCTCATGCAGGGCGAGGGAGGATTCACGGGTGTTGTTCCAGCCGACCAGAACATGGCTTCCGAAATTTCTATAATTTCCGGCAAAGGGAATAATCAAAACAGGTCGGGGAGAGCTTACGACAATTTCTTGAGCGATATAGCGTGTTTGCGCGTTATTTTCGGCATCAGGATCGCCCTGACCCACGATCACCAAATCAACGGATAGTGCGTATTCGTTAATCAGATCCGGCGCATATCCCTCTGCAACAATTACTTCAACAGTGCGGTCTACCTTTGCTGAAAGTTTCTCGAGTTTAGCTTTTGCCTCAGCTGCATTATCCTCTTCAATCTTGCGGGAGTGTTCAATGAACTCCGGCGGGACATATCCCATAAAGGATGTTGGAACTGTGACCTGGGCAATAGTGTACAACCCAATTAAATGCGCATCATGTTCAACAGCCAGACCAAGAGCCGCCTCTATGCGGGCTTCCAGTTGCGAATCGTTATTCAAATGGAACAAAATGGTTTTTATAGACATTGCACTTTCCCTTTCCTCAACCCTGAGCGAAGATAGTTCATTGTGATTGGCTTTCTGAGGGGCAGCATTGATTTGAGACAAAACTATATTTGCGCCTTCCTTGAAACATAATCACCCCCTTACTTATTATTGAGGTAGGAGTTGTTCTCGCCGATAACAACCGGTAATTTTCTTACCGCATAGGCAGTTCACCTTTTCTCTGTTATGAAAGACAGCCCGATTATACCTAATTTGAGACAAAGGAATTTCGATAGATGGATGCCATAGAAGCACTAGTAACGCGTAAATCTTCAGCAAAGCTGATTGCGCCGGCACCCGGAAAAGAAGACCTGAATATCATGATGCAGGCGGCTATTCGTGCCCCCGACCATTGCCGCCTTCGCCCTTGGCGCTTTATCGTAATTGAAGGCAGTGCGCGGGAAAAGCTTGGCAGAATTTTTGAGGATGCGTTGAAAGCTCGGGATCCTGACGCATCGGAGGCGATGCTTAATAAAGAACGTAATAAACCACTCAGGGCGCCGATGGTAATCATTGTCATCGCAAAGGTGGAAGAACATCCGAAAGTGCCCGGCGTCGAACAGATCCTGTCAGCAGGTGCAGCCGCCCAAAATATTATGTTATCCGCGCATGCGTTGGGTTATGCAGGCATCTGGCGAACGGGAAAGACCTGCTTCGATCCGAAAGTTAACGCGGCTCTCGGGGCGTCGGAAACAGATCAGATCGTTGGGTTTCTATATTTAGGGACGGCCGAGAGAACACCAATTCTCTTAGAGGAATCCATAGATGAATACATGGAAATTTGGGAAGGGTGAACCTTTTCTGGGCACTTTGGAGCCTGAATGGCTGCAAAAATATTGAAAGCTAAACATCATGACTGATCTTGTTTTATATAACTGAGACCCGTTAACTTTTGTAAAGAAGGGGAGCGCAGTTTTTGGCTTTTAAGTCACGCTGCGTCGGCGGGAGTTAGTCATTACGATACAAGAATGACAATGTGAAGGAGGTGATTATCCGTTTCCCTCATGCTGTATTAATTGTGAAATAAGCCGGATAGAAAAACCTGAATCATAATTTTGTCTCTTTCTATCCCTAATTTTTATTGTGAGTTCATAAGCCTGTCATGACGGTTCTGGATTTATTCGACTAGCGGTGTTATGAAGCTCATTAGAAATCCCCACTTTTTCGGAGAGAGCATTGACAATAAGATTTCGGGCGTTCGCTATCGGGCTGGTAATTTTCGCTATTGCCTTCACCCAGAATTTGCAAGGGGCTTCACTGGCGTATGCCCAATCCAAAATACCTGAGGCAATTGTAGCCATCGTCGACATAAATTCTATTTTGCAGGCGTCGGAACCTTCCAAAAAGGCGGAAGAAAATGTCAAGGCCCTGCTTAAAACCAAGGTGGATGAGCTAAATAAGCGCGGCGATGCCTTACTCACTGAGAAGGAAGCCCTTGATAAGCAACGGGCTATTTTGTCACCGGATGCATATCAGAAGAAGTTATCAGAACTGAATGTTCAGCGGCAAAATCTCCAGCGGGAATTTCAGGTAATAAATGGCAAAATGAATGAAGTGCTTGTTGGTATTCGACTACGCTTTCGTGAAATCATTGTACGCCTTGCCGCGGATGTCAGTAAGGAAAAAGGTGTCAATCTGGGGATTGATAGAGCCAAGACCGTATTTTTTAATCCGGGAATGGATATTACGGAAGAAGTCTTGAGCAGGTTTAACAAAGCGAATCCAAAAGTCGATATCAAATTGGAGGATATGGAACAGGGAGCGGCCCCCGCGAAAAAGAACTGAGTTTAGATTTTCGCGAGTAGTTCTTCCTTTAATGCATCGTCGCAAAAACTGGCAAATATTGCGTTTCGCGTAATATTTCCCAGATCCTTGTCAGATAAGTAATAGTTTCGCGCAGCTTTTTCATATTCATGGCCGATGGAAGTGGCAAAAAAAGGCGGATCATCTGAATTGAGCGTCACAATGCATCCCGCATCCATCAAAACCCGAAAGGGGTGGCTACGTCTGTCATTATAAAGGCCAGTGGCAACGTTGCTCCCCGGACAAAGCTCCATCGGAATTTTCTTCTCTGCCAGTTCCTGTATCAGTGCCGCGTCCTCAATCGCGCGAACACCATGCCCAAGGCGGCTGACAGACAGATATTTCAGGCTGGCCCGGATGCTTTCCGGCCCGCCGAATTCCCCGGCATGGGTAGTTGTCGGATATCCGGCCTCGCTGACCAAGCGGAAGGCTGGCGCAAAGTCTTTCGGATGGAACTGCGCCTCATCTCCTCCCATGCCAAAACCAACGACATAGGGGTGGGGGGTGCCCACGAATTGCGCCGCTACCTTGAGGGCTCTCTCGGGGCCGAAATGCCTGACACAGGTGACTATAATTCGCCCGATGATGCCAAACTCTTTATAGGCGTCCTCTATCCCGGCAGCGATTCCTTCCAAATGGTCGGCATAGCTCATGCCAACTTCCGCAGCATGATCGGGAGAGGAAAACATCTCCACATAGATCGTGTCTTCTTGCGCGCATCTTGCAAGATAGTCATAGGTGACAAGTCGATAGTCTTCTTTCGTCAGGATTGCCGCAGCGGCCTTGTCGTAACAATCGAGAAAGTGCCAGAAATCATTCCACGCGAATTCAGTCTCGGACTTGAATGTCGTGGGATCAATTATGGAGCCATTTCCCGCCGCGAGTTGCCGGACCAGCGCAGGTGGCATGGTCCCCTCAAGATGAACATGGAGCTCCGCTTTCTTGACCATATTCAGTTCAGGAAACTTTTGCCATATGCCAGCGACGGCAGGCCAAGGTGCTGAGCTATCGACTGGCCGATATCAGCGAAGCTTTCCCGTTCTCCAATGGACTGGCCCTGAATATTTGCGCCAAAGGCAATAATGGGGACGACCTCTCTTGTGTGATCCGTTCCCGGCCAGGTCGGGTCGCAGCCATGATCCGCCGACAGGATAACAAGATCTCCCTCCTTCAGGGCAGACCGCAACTCTGGCAGACGGGCGTCAAATTCTTCCAGTGCCTGGGCATATCCCGCAATATTCCGCCGATGACCGAAGGACTGGTCAAAATCGACAAGATTGGTGAAGATCAGGCTGCCATTCTCTGCCCTGGCTACTGCGTTCATCGTGGCGTCCATTAACGCCATGTTACCGGCAGCCTTGACAACTTCACCGGTTCCCTGATGCGCAAATATATCGCCGATCTTTCCAATGGATATCACCTGCCGTCCTGCCTCGGTCATTTTATCGAGAAGGGTCGGTTCAGGTGGAGGCACGGCGAGATCCTTCCGGTTCGCTGTTCGTGTGAATTCCCCATTCTCTCCGATAAAGGGGCGGGCGATGACGCGCCCTATCCCGAGCGGATCGACTAGGTCTCGCGCGATATCGCAGAGCGCATAAAGACGGTCGAGGCCGAAAGTTTCCTCATGTGCAGCGATCTGAAAAACGCTGTCTGCGGAGGTATAGACGATTGGATTGCCAGTTTTCATATGTTCATCGCCCAGCCGCTCGATTATCTCCGTGCCTGACGCATGACAATTCCCCAGAATACCGGGAAGTTCCCCTTGCTCGATCAGGGCGTCGGTCAGGTCTTTTGGAAATGTAGGGATGGTTTTCGGGAAATATCCCCAATCGAATAGTACAGGGACACCGGCCATTTCCCAGTGCCCAGATGGCGTGTCCTTGCCTTTGCTCTTTTCTTGTGCCACGCCATAAAGGGCATCGAAACTAACCGTACCCCCATCTTTGCCTATATAATCATCATGCGCCGCGAATAATCCGAGCTTTTGCAGGTTGGGCAGCTTGAGCGGACCGGAACGCTCAGGTGAGTCCGCGCGGCCTGCGGCGGCGGCCTCGATAATGTGGCCGAAGGTATCCGCACCCACATCCCCGAAGGCTTCCGCGTCGCGGGCGGCGCCCAGTCCGAAACTATCCAGAACGATCAGAATGGCGCGCATCTATAAATCCTCCCTTGTGAGACGGGTTCGAACGGCGGGAAATGCGGCAGGGGGGGGCTCTGTCAGGGTGGCGGCATTGAGGATCCGTTTCTCCGCTCGCGCCGCATCGGCTTCGCTCCGGGCAATAATTGTCGCGATCGGATTTCTCGGGCCCAGCTTCGCACCCAGCCCGGCAATATTAGTGAGACCAACACCATAGTCGATATTGTCCGATGCCTTGTGCCGACCTCCGCCGAGATCCATGACAGCGACGCCTATCTCCCGGACATTCATGGTGCCGAGATAGCCACGCTTCGGCGCGATTACGTCCCGGCGGATCGGCGCGAGGGGGAGATGTGCCTCCATATTTGTCATTAAATCCTTCGGTCCGCCGAGTGCGGCGATCATCTGCGCGAATTTCTCCGCTGCTGTACCGCTGCCGAGTGCACCTTTTACGGCATGGGGTGCCGTTGCCTCATCGGCGATCCCGGCGATGATCAGCATTTCCGCTGCCAGCGCGAGTACAACGTCGAGGAGGCGTTGATCAACATTCCGGCCCATCAGGAAATCGATCGTCTCCCTTACCTCGATCGCATTTCCTGCAGTCCTGCCCAGTACCTCATTCATATCCGTAAGCAGGGCAGATGTTCGGAGTCCTGCACCGTTCGCAACCGCGACGATGCTGCGGGCCAACTCCGTCGCCTCATCAAAATCCTCCTTAAACGCGCCAGAGCCGAATTTTACATCCATCACCAGCGCATCCAGCCCCGCCGCGAGCTTTTTGGACAGGATCGACGCGGTTATCAGCGGGATGGATTCCACCGTGGCGGTGACATCGCGAATTGCATAGAATCGCTTGTCGGCAGGGGCGAGGTCGTCTGTCTGACCAATGATGGCGCAGCCGATATTCTTGACCGTCTTGGTCAACAGGTCCGGATCTGGCGCGGTGTTATAGCCCGGCACGCTATCAAGTTTATCGAGGGTTCCGCCCGTATGGCCAAGGCCACGCCCGGAGATCATCGGGACAGCACCACCGCAGGCTGCGACAATGGGTGCGAGCATCAGGCTTACCTTGTCACCGACCCCGCCGGTGGAATGCTTATCGACGACGGGTCTGCCAAGGTCCGCCTTCGTCCAGTCCATGACATGGCCCGACTGCACCATGGCGCGGGTGAGGGCGACGCGTTCTTCCATGCTCATGCCCTGAAAGAATATGGCCATGGCGAAGGCCGCGATCTGTCCTTCAGATATGGAACTATCTGTTAGGCCCCGCACCATGAACATGATTTCCGCCTCGCTCAGGGTTGCGCCGTCGCGTTTCCGGCGGATAATCTCCTGCGGGAAAAATTCAGCCGGTTTATTCGCCATAAGGAATCCAGATATTCTTGATTTGCGTTGCTTGGGCGAGAAATTCGCGGCCTTCAGCCTGCGCAATGTCGAACCAGTCCCGCGCCTTTCCGTTATTGACCCAGGTCCGTTTCATATTCCCGGTGGAGGCGGCTTCGACAAGCCGGCTGCCGCCCTGAGGGCCGAAATACCAGACGGACTTCACGTCATCATGCTCGGCGAGGGTTTTTGTGAGTTCATCGCGCGGGCCTGTGATGATATTCACCGCGCCCGCAGGCATGTCGGATGTCTCCAGTACCTGATAGAAGTCCGTGGCCGTGAGCGGATGCCGTTCCGATGCGATCAGGATGATGCGATTGCCCATGGCAAGGGCAGGGGCCGCAAGAGAAACCATGGAGAGAAGCGGGTTGTCATCTGGGCAAACGATGCCGATCGTGCCAATTGGTTCCTTCATGGCGAGGGTCACCCCGCGCATTGGTGGAGAATGAACGGCGCTTTCATATTTATCCGTCCAGGCGCCATAGGAAAAGAGCCGTTGAATGGTGGCGTCGACTTCCGCTTGTGCCTTTTTCGCGCTGACGCCTGACATGAGTTTGAGGCGGTCCGCAAATTCCGCTTTCCGGATGTCCAGATTTTCCGCGAGATAATAAAGAACCTGCGCGCGGTTATGGCTGCTCGCCTTGGTCCAGCTGGTCGCCTTGCGCGCTGCCTCCACCGCGTTGCGGATATCCTTGCGGTTGCCTTCGCCGACTTCACCGATCTTGTCCCCCTTCGCGGAGAAGACCGGCAGGCTGTAGCCCGAATCCGGCCGGGCCTGCTTGCCGCCGATATAGAGCTTTGGCGTGCGGTCAAGATCAGCGAGAGTTGCGCCAGTTTTATAGTCTGCCGGCGTAGGGGCTTTTGTTTCTTTGTAAGACGGTAGCCTGGAGAGGAATTTCGGCTTCAAAACCTCCATCATGCCTTCATGGCCACCCTCTCGCCCGTAACCGGACTCGCGGTTTCCGCCAAAGCCGCAGGCTGCGTCGAACTGGTTGGTCGAGTTGATCCAGACCACACCGCAATCGAGCTTCGGCGCGATATCGAGGGCGAGATTGATATTCTCACTCCAGACCGAGGCCGCGAGCCCATAACGGGTATTATTGGCAATCGCGACAGCCTCATCCGGTGTACGGAAGGTCATGGAAACGATGACGGGGCCAAAGATTTCTTCCTGCGCAACCGTTGATGCAGGGGTAACATCGCTGATCAAGGTCGGCGGATAGAAACAGCCGCCTTCCGGCATGTCGCATTTCGGTTGCCAGACAGTACCACCCTCAACTGCGCCCTTCTTAACAAGCGATTTAATGGTGGAGAGTTGAACAGGATCGACAATCGCGCCCATGTCGATGGACTTATCGAGGGGGTCGCCAATGCGCAATGTCTCCATCCGCTTTTGGAGCTTTGCGACCATTTTCTCCGCGATGCCCTCCTGCAGCAAGAGGCGGGATCCGGCGCAGCAGACCTGCCCCTGATTGAACCAGATGGCATCAACAACACCTTCTACCGCGCTGTCGAGATCCGCATCATCGAACACGATGAAGGGGGATTTTCCGCCAAGCTCCAATGTGAGATGCTTGCCGCTGCCGGCAGTTGCTTGGCGGATCAAGCGGCCCACCTCGGTTGAGCCGGTGAAGGCGATTTTGTGAATATCGGGATGCTTGACCAGAGCCTCGCCGGTTTTGCCGTCGCCGGTTACGATATTGACGACGCCCTCGGGCAAGCCAACGTCCTTGCAGATCTCGGCGAAGCAAAGCGCGGTGAGCGATGTATATTCTGCGGGTTTCAAAATGACAGTGTTTCCCGCCGCAATCGCGGGGGCGATTTTCCAGGCGAGCATGAGAAGCGGGAAATTCCAGGGGATAATCTGGCCAATTACGCCCATGGGTTCAAAGTCACCGAATTCTTGATCCTGTAAGTGCGCCCATCCGGCGTGATGATAGAAATGCCGTGCGACAAGCGGTATGTCGATATCGCGGGTTTCGCGAACCGGTTTGCCGTTATCCAGCGTCTCCAGAACGGCAAGCAGACGGGCATTACGCTGGATCGCGCGGGCAAGAGCATATAGATACCGCGCACGGGCAGGGCCGCCGAGATCACGCCATCCTTTTTGCGCAGCGCGGGCTGCGGAAACGGCGGCATCAATGTCCCTCGCATTCCCCGTGGCGATTTTCGCAAGCGACTTGCCGGTCGCGGGATTGAGGCTCTCAAACCATTTTTTGGATGATGGTTTGACCCAGTCCCCATTGATGAAGTGATCAAACTTGCCTTTTCGGGCTGCAATCCACTGAAGCGCGGCTTCGCTGCTCTCGGGCGCTGGTCCGTAGTCCATATTATCAAATATTTCTGCAATGCTCATGGTTGTTCCTCAGGCCATCGGATGGCGAAAATCAGCGGAATAGCGCCCGGTGACGAAATGCTCCAGCTGACGTTCAATATCGCCGAGCAGGCTCGAGGCGCCAATGCGAAATAGATCTGGCTCCAGCCAGTCTGAACCAAGCTCCTCCTTGATCATGATCTGGTAGTTCAGGACATCTTTCGCGGTGCTGATTCCGCCCGCCGGTTTATAGCCGACCTTATGCCCCGTCATCTCAAGATATTCGCGGATCATCCGCAGCATGACGAGGGTAACGGGCAGGGTGGCATTTACGCTTTCCTTTCCCGTGGAGGTTTTGATAAAGTCTGCACCCGCCATCATCGCAACCATGCTGGCTTTCGCGACATTGCGGAGGGTGGCAATATCTCCGGTTCCGAGGATGGCCTTCATATGTGCATCCCCGCAGGCGGCGCGGAAGGTTTTCACTTCGTCATAGAGCGCCTGCCAGTTGCCAGTCAGAACATGGCCGCGGGTGATGACGATATCAATCTCGTTCGCGCCAGTTGCAACAGAGGCTTCGATTTCCTTCACACGAAGATCGAACGGGCTGAGCCCTGCCGGAAAGCCGGTTGAGACGGCAGCAACAGGAATATTCGTTCCTTTTAATCCCTCTACCGCCGTTTCGACCATGCTGTGATAAACGCAGACGGCTCCGGTTGTGATAGCGCGATCCGCCATCCCCATCGCTTCCAGAATATCCGAACGAACGGGCTGTGCTGCCTTTGCGCAGAGGCGCTTGACCCGGCCGGGGGTGTCATCTCCACTTAATGTAGTGAGGTCGATACAGGTTACAGCCTTTAGCAGCCAGGCGGCTTGATAGGCCTTCTTCACTGTGCGCCGACCGGGGAGGGTGGCGGCCCGGCGCTCGACCGCGCTTAAATTTACGCGAACTCGGTCCAGTACATCCAGATCGAGCGGCATGCCGGGATTGCGCGCGTGGCCTTCTGGGGCCGGTTTTAGAGGGCTAATGGACGCCATTTTCCGTACTCCGAATATGAGCTTTCAATAGCTCCCTTTTCAGGGTTTCCAAAAAGACGATAACCAGACTTTCAAGATCCGCCGCCGCTATTTTTGCGCATTCGAGTGTCTGTTCATGGCTGAGCCGGGTCTTGCTCATCCCCGCGGCGAGGTTGGTAATATTGGAGATTGCCGCGACACGAAGGCCGCAATGACGGGCGACAAGCACCTCCGGCGTTGTCGACATCCCGACAGCATCGGGGCCAAGTGTCTTGAAAGCACGGATCTCTGCGGGTGTTTCGAAATTGGGGCCGAGATAATGCAGATAGACACCTTCATGAAGCGTGATGCCGAGTTCTTTGGCGACCGCCGCCAGATGCTTGCGGAGGATGGGGTCGTAAGCATCCTCCATCGAGAAGAAGCGTGGTCCAAACGTATCGTCATTTGGACCGACCAACGGGTTGAGGCCCGTGAAATTGATATGATCGCTAATCATCATCAGGCTGCCGGGGCCCATTTTCTTCTTGAAGCTACCTGCGGCATTTGTGAGAAGCAGTATTTCGATACCAAGAAGTTTGAGCATCCGGACGGGAAGCGTGAGGTCCTGAGGGTTGACACCTTCGTAGTAATGAACGCGGCCCTGCATGCAGGCAACGGGCATCCCGCCGAGGCGACCGAGAATGAGCCTCCCGGCATGTCCCTCCACCGAGGAGGTCGGGAAATCAGGAATATTTTCGTAATCGATACTAGCCACCAACTCGATCTTTTCCGCGAGATCGCCGATCCCGGAGCCGAGGACAATGCCGACACGCGGCGTGAACCCCGGCGCGGCATCCTTTACGAAGTCGGCGGCTTTATGCGGATCAAGTGTCATCATCTTTCCTTAATATAGGGTTCGCCGATGGATTTCGGCGGCTGGGCTTTGCCAACAAACCCTGCGAGTAACAATACAGTGAGTATATAGGGGAGTGCCTGGATAAACTGAACCGGAATTACGCCAACGATAGGAAGTTCCACGCCTTGCAGGCGCGCCTGAACCGCGTCGGTAAAGGCGAAAAGCAGGCAGGCAAACAATGTGGGCACGGGGCGCCATTTGCCAAAGATGAGGGCGGCCAAGGCCAGATAGCCTTTGCCAGCGGTCATATCGCGTATAAACCCCGCACCATGGGCAGTCGAGAGGTAGGAACCCGAAATGCCGCAGAGAAATCCTGTCATAATCAATGCTTTATAGCGCAGCCAATCAACGGAAATACCAGCCGTGTCCACCGCATGGGGGTTTTCACCGACAGCACGCACGCGAAGGCCAAAACGGGTCTTATAGAGGATCCAGGCGCAAATCGGTACGGCCGCAATAGCCATATAAACAATGATGTTATGGTTCGAGATCAGCTCCGCATAGATATACCCAATAACCGGAACATCTCTTGCTGTTTCAGCATAGGGCAGAACTATGGATTTGAATCGGGCATCTCCGCCAAGGGGCGGGGTCTGTCCGCCCATACTAAACCATGCATAGGCGAGGGTTGGCGACAGCCCGGCAACGACGATATTGATGGCCATGCCAGACACCACCTGGTTACCCTTATGGGTAACACAGGCATAGGCATGCAGCATCGACAGCGCAATTGAGGTAAGAATTCCCGCGCCGAGGCCCACCCAAGCCGAGCCTGAAACGGCGGCAACGGCAGCTGCGGCGAAGGCAGCGCCGAGCATTTTTCCTTCCAGGCCTATATCAACAACCCCGGCGCGTTCTGAGAACATACCGGCAAGTGCTGCAAGGATAAGTGGCGTCGCAATACGGAAGGTGGCGTCGAGCAACAGGATGATGATTTGGAATGTCTCCATCAGCCCGCCTCCACTGTTCGGGCGCGAGCCAATCGTCGGTAAGCGGCTTCTATCTTGGGACGGAACATATGCTCAAGCGCGCCGGAGAACAGGATAATGAGGCCCTGAATAACAATGACAATTTCCTTATTGACGGATTTCATCTCGAAAGCCAGTTCTGACCCGCCCTGATAAAGCGCTCCAAAGAGTAATGCCGCCACAAATATGCCAATGGGGTGGTTGCGCCCCATCAGTGCCACTGCAATTCCGGCAAAACCGTAACCGCCTGTAAAATCGAGAATAAGACGGTGGTGCACGCCCTGAATCTCATTAATGCCGACAAAACCGGCAAGGGCGCCAGAAATCATCATGGCGAGGATGATGTTTTTTGAAGATGAAATGCCAGCATAGCGGGCTGCGGTCTCATTCTGGCCGACGACACGTATTTCGTATCCCCATCTTGTATGCCAGATGAGAAAGTAGAAGCCAGCGCTTAATATAAGAGCATAGAGAAAAGAGAGGTTAAGCGGCGTCTGCGGCATGCTCAGGATATCATGGAAATAGGGGAGCCATGTTGTCTCGGCAATGGGGCGACTCTCCGGGGACTGACCGTTTGGATCGATTAATACTTCCACAAGTAGATAGGTCATGAGCGAGGCAGCGATGAAATTGAACATGATCGTCGTGATCACAATATGACTGCCGCGCTTGGCTTGAAGATAGGCCGGAATATAGGCCCAGGCTGCCCCAAAACTAGCAGCGGCCAGCATGGCGAGCGGTAAAATGATCCACAGAGGCAACCCGTCAAAGTTTAGGCAAATCAGACCGACACCCAATCCGCCGAGTGCAGCCTGTCCCTCCGCTCCGATATTAAACAGGCCGCAATGAAACGCGATGGCCACTGCAAGGCCGGTAAAAATGAAATTGGTTGTGTAGTAAAGCGTGTAGCCTACAGCCTCGGGATATCCGAACGCCCCATATAATAGGACGTGTAGTGCTTCAATTGGATTATCGCCGATGATCAGGATCACTATGCCCGAAATAAGGAGGGCGGCAACAAGGTTTATGAACGGGATCAACGCATAATTTACCCATCCGGGGATCTTGAGGGGTGCGCCGAATTTGACTTGTTCTCCCGCCATCAGATAGTTGCCTTTGCATCAGATTTGGGTTCTCGAACACCAGTCATCATTAATCCGAGCTGGGTTTCGGTTGCTTCCGCAGCGGGAAGTTCACCGACGATTCCTCCATCAAACATGACGGCGATACGATCGGCGAGGGACATCACTTCCTCGATTTCAACGGAAACGACGAGGATAGCCTTGCCCGCATCACGCATCTTGATAAGTTGCTTATGAATAAATTCAATGGCGCCGATATCGACACCGCGCGTCGGCTGACCGACCAGCAGGACGTCCGGGTTCTGTTCCATTTCGCGCGCGAGAACCAGCTTTTGCTGATTTCCGCCGGAGAAGCCCGATGCTTTCAGGTAAGGATCCGGCGGTCGCACGTCATACTTTTCGATGTAGGTGTTACAGGTTTCGACCATTGAGTTGCGATCAAGCTGCAAACCTCTGTTGTACTCTGGCTTGTCATGATAACCGAGAATGGAACATTCATTTGCACTAAAGGGGAGAACGAGACCAGATCGGTGCCGATCCTCCGGTACATGACCCAGCCCAATTTTTCTGAGGTTCCGGGCTGTGAAAGTTTTATTTCCGACAAGCTCCTGCCCTTTAAACTTAATACTTCCCGAAGTTGGGGCCAGCATGCCGCCAAGAACTTCAAGCAGCTCTGACTGACCGTTGCCCGAGACACCGGCAATGCCCAGAATTTCACCTGCCCTGAGATCAAGATTTATATTTTTGAGGCGCGGAACACTGTCAATATCCACATAATTAAGATTGCGGATAGCAAGCAATGTCTCTTTGGGAGCAGCTGTCTCCTTCTCGACATGTAAAAGCACCGAGCGACCAACCATCAGTTCTGCAAGGGCAGCCTGGCTGGTGTCTCCTGTTCTTACATGCGCAACCATTTCCCCGCGCCGCATAACCGAAACATTGTCGGTGATGGCCATGATTTCCCGAAGCTTGTGTGTAATCAGGATGACCGTCTTTCCCTGTTCACGCAGGGTATCAAGAATACGAAAGAGATGATCCGCCTCTTGCGGGGTCAAAACACCTGTCGGTTCATCCAGAATAAGAATCTCTGCACCGCGATAAAGAGCTTTTAAAATCTCCACCCGTTGGCGAAGACCAACTGGCAAATCGCCAACGATCGCATCGACATCGACTTCCAGTGCGTACTCTTTTTCAAGGCGCACAAGCTCCTTGCGTGCCGCCGACAGGCCTTCCTTCAATCGATATCCACCCTCGATCCCGAGGATTATATTTTCAAGAACCGTAAAGGTATCGACCAGCATGAAATGCTGATGAACCATACCGATGCCCGCTTCTATTGAGCTTTGCGGGTTTTCAATGCGGCAGGTTTTGCCATTGACCAAGATATCACCGCTATCGGCCTGGTAAAAGCCATACACAATACTCATCAATGTCGATTTTCCGGCGCCATTTTCGCCGACAATGCCATGTATGGTTCCCCGATCCACGGACAGGGAAATATCCTTGTTCGCGTGGACCGGGCCGAAGCTTTTATTGATACGGCGCAGTTCCAGCGCCGGACTTTGTTCTGACATGACGGTCAGATTTACTTGTCCATATAGTTTGTGACCTTGATCTTGTCGGCGATGATGTCGGCCTTCGCCTTGTTCATCGCTTCGATCATGTCTTCTGTCAGGACGCCCTTGTTCCATTGATCAACGGAAAAGCCAACGCCATCTTCTTTCAGACCGAGCACCTGAACGCCCGGCTTCCATGTGCCGTCTTTAGCGGACATCATTGCGTTGTAGACAGCGACATCAACTCTTTTGAGCATGGAAGTCAGCATTGTTCCCGGATGCAGATGGTCCTGATTGCTGTCGACTCCAATCGCGAGTTTATTCTCATCAGCGGCGGATTGCAGGACACCCATTCCCGTGCCACCAGCTGCCGCGAAGATGACATCCGCCCCGCGGTCAAACTGGCTTTTTGCAAGTTCACTGCCCTTTGTTGGATCATTCCAGGCGGCAGGCGTCGTACCAGTCATATTCTCGATCACTTCCGCATTTGGGTTCGCATAGAGGACCCCCTCCTTGTAACCAAGTGCGAATTTCCGGATCAATGGGATATCCATGCCGCCAATAAACCCGACCTTCCCGGTCTTGCTGGCCATTGCGGCCGCTATGCCGACCAAGAAGGAGCCCTGTTCTTCCCGAAATACAACGGATTGCACGTTTGGCAGGTCAACGACCATGTCAATAATGGTGAATTTTGTATCGGGATGCGCCTTTGCGGCTTTTTCAACGGCCGCCGCCTGGGCAAACCCGATGGCGACAACAATATCGGCCCCTTTGCGGGCCATGCGTTCTGTCGCTTGTTCGCGCTCAGATACTTTCGTGACCTCATATTCTAAATAGTCGATGCCGGTATCTTTCTTGAATTCTTCGACACCATTGAAGGCTGCCTCGTTAAAGGACTTGTCGGACTTGCCGCCCATGTCAAAGACGATTGCGGGTTTGAAGTCTTCAGCTGTCGCCAGTCCACTCATTGTCAGCGCGGCAGTCGCGATTAGCCCGAGGGCAATTTTCTTCATCATATTCGTCACTCCCTGTTAAAGCCCGGCTCATTCCAAATTCAGGAACAAGAGGTCGACCTTAAATCCAAACCAAACTTAGGCCGACAGGTTAAGTTTTAAGGTCGCATCCTGTAAAGTATAGGAAGTAAATTTTCGGACCGCTATATTTTATCGTCTTTCTTGCTCCCTAAGTAGTGATTTTAAAAGTGAAGTCGGATATGATTTGGGGCTCACCTGTTTGCACTATAGGGAAATACATCTCATCCATGGCCTATGATCCGCGATTTCCGAATCTCCATATTCTTGATCATCCGCTTATTGTTCATAAGCTCAGTCATATGCGGAACAAGAAAACCTCGACAAAAACCTTCCGGCAACTGCTAAGGGAAATAGCGCTGTTGATGGGGTATGAGATTACGCGTCACCTCCCAACAACTAGTGAAAAAATTGAAACGCCTATTTGCCCGATGGACGCGACAGTTCTGGCCGGAAAGAAAACCGCCATTGTTCCAATTTTACGTGCAGGACTTGGCATGGCGGACGGACTGCTTGAATTAATGCCGGCGGCGCGGGTGGGGCACATTGGAATGTATCGGGACCCGGTGACGAAGAGGCCAGTTGAGTACTTACGAAAGTTGCCAACAGCCGAGGATCGCCTTTTCATACTGGTCGATCCGATGCTCGCAACCGGGTATTCCGCCGCGGCAGGCGTTGATGTGCTTCTGGACCACAATGTTTTGCCGGAGAATATCCGGTTCATGGCGCTGGTTGCCGCACCGGAGGGGGTGCAGGTCATGCTCGATACCCATCCGGATGTAACTGTTTATGTTGCGGGTCTCGATGAGAAATTAAACGAGAAAGCGTATATCGTGCCCGGCCTGGGTGACGCCGGTGATCGGTTATATGGTACTCTGTGAAACACTTTGTTTACCACGATTTTGTGCAGCGCAGTAATAATTGGTAACAATGTTTGATTTGTTGTTGCCGGGTAGCTTACGTACATTCAGGCTACACAATTCGTATTAGTAAACTAAAGTGGCAGAAAATGGTCGTTTTTCAGAAGACATTGCGCAACAGTATTAGTTGTACCGGGGTTGGCCTGCATGGTGGCAAGCTGATCAGTATGAAGTTGATGCCTGCGCCGGTGAATAGCGGAATTGTTTTCAAGCGCATCGATGTCGATCCAGCAGTGTCAGAAATCCCGGCGAGATATAACACGGTATCTGACCTTATGATGTGCACGACGGTTGAAAACCGGGCAGGGATCAAGGTTGCCACTATCGAGCATCTGATGGCTGCTTTTTCCGGATGCGGTATCGACAATGCGATTGTTGAACTGGACGGACCCGAAGTTCCAGTTATGGATGGCTCCTCCGCTCCATTCGTTTTTCTTGTGGAATGCGCTGATGTGGTTGAGCAGGATGCGCCACGACGTTATATTAAGGTATTGAAAGAGGTTGAAGTGAGCGAGGGCACCGCGAAAGCGAGCCTCTCACCAGCGGATAATATCTCCGTTGCATTCGAAATTGATTTCGACAACCCGCGCATTGGCAAGCAGAATTGCAGTTTCAACCTGCGTAATGGCACCTTCAAGAACGAGTTGTCTCGTGCACGCACGTTTGGCTTTCTTGGAGATTTTGAGCAACTTAAAAAGCTTGGTTTGGCCAAAGGCGGGTCTCTTGATAACGCCATCGTCTTGAGCGGGGCGGATATTCTGAATGAAGAAGGTTTGCGCTACGACGATGAATTTGTTCGTCATAAGGCCCTTGATGCGGTCGGCGATCTTTACTTGGCCGGTTCACCGATTATTGGGGAGTTCTATGGACTTCGTTCCGGGCATGCATTGAACAACAAGCTCTTGCATGCGTTTCTTTCTGATGAGGATGCCTGGTGTTATACGACGGAAGCCCCAGTCCGGATTGGTAATGTCGGCGGGGCCCATTGGCCGACCAAAAAGGCGGCCGCGCCAGCCACAGATTGACCTTAAAGTCAGCGTAACCCCTTACTTTACCTTTATATGTTAATAGAAATAAAAATGGCGCGGAAATAATTTCCGCGCCGGGGGTATCATCTGGGCCTGTCCGTCAAGCGGACTTGCGCCGTCTTTCTTTTCCCGCGAGGCTTTTGATAAGACCGCTGACAGCCGATCTCACAGCGGGTTCGTCAATCTCGCCATAATTACGGACAAGTTCAATAGTGGAGCGATTTTTGCCGCCATGCTCCAGTGGTATACTTGTCGTAGCTGGCTCGAGATTTTCGAAAAAATAGGCAACATCTACTTCCAGACGCTTAGCTATTTCAAATAATCTACCAGCGCTTACACGGTTGGCGCCCGTTTCGTATTTCTGAACTTGCTGATATGAAATATCTAGCGCTTTTGCCAGATGTTCCTGGGTTAATCCCATCATAGTTCTTCTTTCACGAATCCGCTCGCCGACATGATCGTCGACTCTTTTCGCGACTTTACCCATTGTTGGTTGGTACCTTTCTTAGTCATTTGCTTATCATTTTAGTTGTGCTACTGCCGAGAGCGGTACCAGACATTCGACAGAATTTTTGTATTATTATAGGAGAAAATCGAATACCAGTTCCACCCTTATAAGTAATGTAACACATGCAAGTAGAAAAAGAAAATACATAAAATCTAACAATAATTAGATAAATTAATTTTATCAGAGGTGGCTCTGATACTGCCTTTTATTATGAATAAAAATTTACAATTTTTGCGAAGCTGACGATCTGCCAGTCTTCAAAATCTGGCAAATTCTAAGATGAATGCCGTGCAACGAAGAAATCTGAAACCATAACTTCCCCTGAACGTGTTGATTGGATAAAATGCCCCGGCACCTGAGTATATTCGGCCAAGAGCCAAGAGGGACAAGTTGCAATATCATTTTTTCTCACGCATCAGCAGAGCGTTCGTCGGTCTTCTACTGCTATTTATAATCTCCGCCTGCAGTTCGAACGAACCGGAAGACTATGTGGAACAACCGGTGGAGCTGCTGTATAATCAGGCGCTTGCGGATCTGAATAACGAGAATTATCTCGAGGCGGCGAGAGGTTTTGATGAGGTCGAGCGTCAGCACCCTTATTCGGTCTGGTCGACTAAGGCGCAAATTATGTCCGCCTTTGCCTATTATCAAAGTAATGAATATGATCAGGCAATATTGGCTGCAGAACGATTCATCGAGCTTCATCCCGGTAACAAGGACGTCGCCTACGCCTATTATCTCGTTGCAATCTCTTATTATGAGCAGATCACGGGCGTGGAACGCGACCAGAAAGTAACCAGTCAGGCCTTGGACGCTCTGCAAAACCTTGTGCGTCGATTTCCCAATAGCGAGTATGCACAGGATGCCCGGCTTAAGATCGATTTGACCCGTGACCATCTGGCGGGCAAGGAAATGGCCGTTGGGCGTTATTATCTTGGTCAAAAATATATGATTGGTGCGATCAATCGTTTTCGTGTCGTCGTCGAACAGTATCAAACAACGACGCATGTTCCGGAGGCTCTTCATCGGTTGACCGAAGCCTATATGACGCTGGGCATCACAAATGAAGCCCAAACCGCCGCCGCAGTTCTCGGTTATAACTTTCCTGGCAGTGAATGGTATCAAGATTCTTATGCGCTTCTGGACGAAAACTACTTAAGGCCAGAAGTGAACGAGGATTCCTGGATTGTTAAAGCCTGGAACTCTGTGTTTTAACCGACGGTCAGAAATGCTGGAAAAACTCTCTATCCGCAATATAGTTCTGATTGATAAACTGGATCTTTCCTTTGAAAACGGGCTATGTGTGCTCACCGGTGAAACGGGTGCAGGAAAGTCAATTCTGCTGGATAGTCTTGCGCTTGCGCTGGGGGTTCGGGCGGACGCAGGCCTTGTTCGTGCAGGGACGGATCAAGGATCTGTCACAGCAGAATTTTCTCTAAGTCCGGCCCACCCTGTCTTTAGTTTCTTACAAGACATTGAGGTGGAAGCAGGGGAGCCGCTAATTCTCCGACGGACACTTGGCTCTGATGGCCGCAGCAGGGCAAGTATTAACGATCAGGCTGTGAGTGCCGGATTGCTTCGCAATGTGGGGGAAATGCTTGTTGAAATTCACGGTCAGAATGCAGAGCGGGGGTTGCTCGATGCCCGGAGCCACCGCGCGTTGCTGGACCAGTATGCACGCCTGGAAAAAGATGTCGTCGCCATTAGCGGCCTTTTTGACAGTTTGCAAAAGGCAAATGAAAAGCTCGAATCCGTACTTCGGGAGATTGAGCAAGCGCGCGTTGATGAAGAATACCTCAGGCATATGGTAGAGGAACTGACAGAATTGGCGCCAGAAGAGGGAGAAGAAGAGACCCTGGCGGCCCAGCGGTCGAATCTGATGCATGCGGAGAAAATTGCGGAAGCGCTAAGGGATGCGGAAAAAGCCCTGGCCGAACATGGCGGCGTGGAAAACCGGATCAGGTCAGCAACCCGCGCTGTCGAGCGTGTGATTGATAAAGCGGCGGGTAAGCTCGATCCAGTTCTTGATAGTTTGGAGAGGGCGGCGATTGAAATGGCGGAAGCGCAAACCGTCATTAACTCAGTTGCCGGTGACCTTGATATGGATCCGGCTGGACTTGAGGTGCTGGAGGAAAGGTTGTTTGCGCTCCGGGCGGCTGCCCGTAAACATAAATGTGAAGTCGAAGGCCTGCCAAAATTACTTGAGAACTTTACGGCCCGCCTGAAAGCTTTAGAGGAAAGCGATCGTGAAATAGAGAGCCTTCGTGCGGCAGCAGCCAAAGCACGTGAGAAATATATGGAGGCGGCAAAAATCCTGAGCCGTAAAAGGCGCGCCGCTGCAACGGAAATGGATCAGGCGGTTATGGCAGAACTGGAGCCTCTTAAACTTGGAGCCGCGAAATTCATTACTGAGGTCAGCACTTTACCAGATGAAAACTGGGGTCCGAACGGAATAGATAAAGTGGCGTTTCTAGTCTCTACCAATCCCGGAAGTGCCGCCGGACCGCTGCTCAAGATTGCGTCTGGAGGCGAGCTATCGCGCTTTATGCTAGCACTGAAAGTGGTGCTGGCGCGTGTGGGGTCGGCACCAACACTGATATTCGATGAGGTGGATCGTGGAGTCGGAGGGGCAACGGCGGATGCTGTTGGAGAGCGGCTTCAGCGGCTGGCGGAGGGTCTGCAGGTTCTTGTGGTTACCCATTCGCCGCAGGTTGCCGCGGCGGGACAGGCGCACTGGAACATCCGTAAGTCTGACATTAATGATGTCTCGATTACATCTGTCGACCGTCTTAATCCGGCGGCGCGAACAGAGGAGATTGCCCGCATGCTTTCAGGGGCCACTATTACCGAAGAAGCGCGAGCGGCCGCCCTCAGCCTTATTGAAGGATAATCATTGTGGATGTAGAAAACCTGTCAGCGGAAGAGGCGCGGGCCAAGCATAGCAAGCTGGCCGAGGTACTCAAAGCTCATGACATAGCCTATTATACTCATGACGCCCCCGTTGTTTCCGATGCAGAATATGATCAACTACGACAGCAACTCCTTGCACTGGAAGCGCGCTTCCCAGAGCTGATTACAGCCGATAGCCCGTCCCAAAATGTTGGTGCAACGCCAGCCAAGGGATTTGGAAAGGTCAGGCACAAAGTTCCCATGCTCTCCCTTGATAACGCCTTTAGCGGTGATGATCTGCGGGAGTTTGAGGGGCGCATACGCCGGTTCCTTGGTCTGGGAGCCACAGAAGACGTGGCTTTTTTTGCTGAACCCAAGATCGACGGCCTTTCCGCGAGCCTGCGTTATGAAAAAGGAAAGTTTGTACAGGGTGCAACGCGCGGCGATGGCCAGGAAGGTGAAGATATAACTGCCAATTTACGCGGTGTGACAGACCTGCCGCTAGAGCTTTCCGATGCGCAATCTTCAGTTCCGGATATTTTCGAAGTGCGCGGCGAAGTCTACATGCCGAAGTCCGATTTTCTTTCTCTTAATACCCTGCAAGCGGAGAATGGCGGAAAGATTTTCGCAAATCCACGAAATGCAGCGGCGGGCAGTTTGCGCCAACTCGATTTTTCTATCACCAAATCCCGCAATCTACGCTTCTTCGCCTATGGTTGGGGAGAAGTGAGCGAAATTCCCGGTACGAAACAGTCGGAAGTTCTAGCCGTTTTTAAGGATTGGGGATTCACTGTAAACCCGCTTTCACGGGTATGCGCCAATATGGAAGAGGCAATCGACGCCTATCGGAAGATAGAAGAGCTTCGGGCAGAGCTGGATTACGATATAGATGGCGTCGTTTTCAAGGTTAATCGTCTTGAATGGCAAAGCCGGCTGGGCTTCGTCAGCCGTAGTCCGCGTTGGGCGATCGCCCATAAGTTTCCGGCGGAGCAGGCGACAACGGTGATCGAGGAAATAGAGATTCAGGTGGGGCGGACCGGAGCCCTAACCCCTGTCGCCAGACTGCATCCGGTGACGGTGGGGGGCGTCGTTGTGTCGAACGCTACCTTGCATAATGAAGATGAAATCATCCGAAAAGATATCCGCGTCGGCGATACTGTAGTTGTGCAGCGGGCAGGAGATGTCATCCCGCAAGTCGTACAGGTGCATCTGGATAAACGACCAGAGGACAGCAAGCCTTACGAATTTCCGTCTAAATGTCCGATATGTGGCAGTCACGCGGTGAAGGAAATTAATGAAAGTACGGGTAAGGAAGATGCTATCCGTCGATGCACTGGCGGCCTGATCTGTCGCGCGCAAGCCGTTGAACGGCTCAAGCATTTTGTTTCCCGCAATGCATTCGATATCGAGGGGCTTGGTGCGAAGTTGATTGAGTCCTTTTATGAAGATGGCCTGATCCAGAGTCCAGCCGATATTTTCACATTAGAAAAGCGCGATAGTGCGCAGGGTAACCTGACACGGATAAAGAACCGGGAAGGGTTCGGTGAGAAAGCAACGCGCAATCTGTTTGATGCGATTGACGAGCGGCGCGAAATTTCACTGGATCGCTTTATCTATGCTTTGGGTATCCGTCATATCGGTCAGGGTAATGCAAGATTGCTTGCCAGGAACTATCTTGGCTTTGCAAATTTACGCAATCATCTCACTGCGACGGGGAAGGCCGCCGGGGAGGCCTATGCCGAACTCCTGAATATTGACGGTATCGGTGCCGCCGTTGCCGATGCCGTGACTGAGTTTTTCCAGGAGGAACGAAACCAGGGTATGCTGGACGACCTCCTCCGTGAAATTACGGTTGTCGATTTTGAAGCTCCGACACTGGAGAGCAGCGTTGCCGGAAAAACCGTCGTTTTTACGGGAACTTTGGAATTGATGACCCGTCAGGAGATGAAGGCGAAAGCCGAAAATCTCGGCGCCAAGGTGAGCGGATCTATCTCGGCCAAGACAGATTATCTCGTTGCCGGAGCAAATGCAGGGTCGAAGCTTAAGAAAGCGACAGATCTCGGCGTCACTATTCTAGACGAGCAGGAATGGCTTGACCTGATTGGCGGCTAGCATGGCTTGATGTTTATAGCGGGGCTGTCGCCCGGCGGAGCCATTGTGCTGCGTCTCCTTCCAACTGAGGCTCAAGCTTTTCGTAAACGTCGTAGTGGTAACCGTTCAACCACGCGATTTCACTGTCAGTCAGCAAGCTTTTTTCAATGAGAGCCTTATCAATTGGCGCGAATGTCAATGTCTCAAAACCATATGTAAGGCGTTCCGCCCCTTCTGGGGGAGTAACTTCTCGAACCGTTACCAGATTCTCGATCCTTATGCCATATGCGCCAGTCTTGTAGTATCCGGGTTCATTTGAGATGATCATGCCCGGCGCGAGAGCGATAGTGCTGGGAGCTTTCGAAATCCGTTGCGGCCCTTCATGTACAGAAAGATAGCTGCCCACGCCGTGGCCTGTGCCATGATCATAATCAAGACCAGCGGCCCAGAGCGGCGCACGGGCCAAGGTATCAAGCTGGCTACCGGTCGTGCCTTTCGGAAAGACAGCGCGTGCTAAAGCGATATGCCCTTTAAGAACCAAAGTAAAATTTTTGCGCATTTCAGCATTTGGCTCCCCGATCGCAATGGTTCGGGTGATGTCGGTTGTCCCATCAAGATATTGCGCGCCACTATCGACCAGATAAAGCGAGCCAGTCTCTAACTGACGGTTCGAGGCCTCGCTCGCCCGGTAGTGCACAATGGCCCCATTCGGTCCGGCGCCGGAGATAGTATTGAAGCTCAAATCCCGGAAATTTTCCCCAACCTCACGAAAGGCTCGCAACTTGGCTTCGGCGGAAAGCTCATCTACATTTCCTGTCGGGCCGTTTATGGAAAGCCAGTGCAGAAATTTTGCGACGGCCGCGCCGTCTCGAACATGGGCGCGGCGCGATCCTTCTATTTCTACGGTATTTTTGATGGCCTTGGGTAATAGACAAAGATCTTCTGCACGGCTGATACGTGCTGTGGCTACCGTCAATTGATCAACAATATACTGGCTGGTAACCGAGGGGTCGATCTGCACATGCTTGCCTTTGAACGAGAGCAGTGTGGATTCAAACTCTGCAGGGGCATGCACCCTTACCATATTGCCGAGATGTTCATGCAAATTGGCCGCGAATTTTCTCTCCTCCATAAAGAGGTCGACCGTGGCATCCTTGTGAGTGATGGCGAATCCAAGCGCAAAAGGAGTGCAGGGAAGGTCTGCACCGCGGATGTTCAGCAGCCATGCAATGACATCGGGCAAGGTATGAATAATGGCATCAGTATCATTATCTGCAAGCTTTGCAGCGATGCGGTTACGCTTGCTCGCGGAACTTTCTCCGGCGAAACGCTCCTCCTGCGGCTGGACCAGCGCAAGGGGGGAGGGCGGACGATCTTCCCATACCTTGTCAATCAGGTTTTCTGAAACGGGTTTCAACGTAATCCCTATGTCCGCCGCAATCTTTTTTAAAGACGACATGTTGCCTTCCGTATGGAGCCATGGATCAACGGCCAGCTTGGCGCCAACGGGCATATTGTCGGACAGCCAGTCGCTCATCGGTTCTTCGCTTACGTGGCGGGGGGTGAAAAGCGTAACATCGACTTCATTGCGTACCTGAAGGGTGTAGCGACCATCGACGAATATAGCTGCCGTGTCCTTCAGGACGACAGCAAATCCTGCAGAGCCTGTAAAACCGGTTAGCCATTTCAATCGTTCCGCCGCTGCGGGGGCCGCTTCACCGTGGAATTCATCATTTAACGGTACAATGAAGCCATCAACTTTTTGATCGGCCATTACTTCGCGGAGTTTTTCTAACCTTTCTCCAGATGCAAGCGGATTTAGGACAATAGACCGGATTTCCTTACGCAGTCCTTCCTTGATTTGTTCAAGTTCTTTCATCTCACCTTGCTCTAGTGAGGGGAAAAGTTTTCTAAGCAGGACATTTTCATCTGCCCGCGGGGGAGCCGCCGCGGTGGCACGTAAAATATCTTCTGCCTCATCTCTGTCGTGATGAGGCAGTAATGTGGCGACGGCATGTTTTAACTTGGCAGTTTCCATGGAAAAGTCCTGAAATATGGCAACCTTCTGAAAATATAGAGGTTCTAAGGAAGAATATGGCGCTTTTTTAACATAAGTGCAACGTGAGCTATGCATTTTTTGCAGAGCACCATTTCGATCTTAGCGGGCAAAATTGTGATGTAAGTCATTGTTATTTAATGAATGCAATGCAATATATGCGTCATCAAGATTGCTTTGTTAGGAAAGTGAAATGTTCGCAAGAAACGAAAAATATGGTGATGCGTTGAATTTGCAGTATGGGCCTGTAATGGGTGTCCGGTTTGACCCGACTTCGGTCAATCGACATTTTGGCCTTTCGGGTGTGCTGCAGTCGCTGCGAAACCGTATGCGCCTTGCGACTGAAGAAAATACGGCAGTAGTTGACCTGTCAATGGGGCCTCTCGGGAAGGCGCTCAACGAAGGCAATGGAATTACCGGTAAAGCAGTAAACGAAAACTGTTTTTACCCGACGAATAAAAGCAACAAGAGCTAAGAATTATCCGACCTATCGGATTATCGAAATATATGGAGTAGCAAGATGATTAGCTATGGTAAAAAAGAGGTAGAGGCACTCGCATTGATCGAGCCTGTCAATACGAATATCACTGAAATAGACACAGAGTATTACCTAAACAAGGCGCGCGAACTAAGAAGCAAATATTTTGCTGAAAAAGTATCGGCCCTCTTTCAGGTCACTGTTGGCAAATATCTGCGGAATCGTGAAATTGAGGAAGCTAAAGGCGCCCTATACAGGATGTCCGATCGTGAATTGAGGGACATCGGGATTACCCGGGCTGAAATTGACCGCGCTGTTGAAGGAACTCCGGAGTTGGAACCGGTTAAGAAAAATGGTTTCTGGACGTCCTTTATTACCAAGTTCTTGGAAGCACAGACGGCCCGGGCGGCATATGTTCATTTGATGGCTATGAATTCCCGGGAGTTGGCAGACATTGGTTTGACACGTAGCGAAATTGAGGCTGCAATCAAAGGCGACCGCAAATATCGCGCCAATGACAACCTCGCCCAACCGAGCAACACAAACGATCAGCGCAAAGCGGGTTGATCGTCTGCAGCTGATCCGCCTTCGCCTCCCCAATTTGTGGGCGGATCGGCTGCAATTTATTCCTCCAGGAAATTATCGGCCAAGAACCAACGCGTTCCAGGTACCGATTGCATAGCGTCGCTTCAGGTTTAATCCCTGCTGTAGATAAGCACTTCGTACCATTACATCCTGTGATCCTAAAAGTCCTGACAGGACAAGAACGCCATTCTTTGAAAGTGCGTTGGAGATGTCAGGTGCCATTTTCATAAGTGGCCAAGCAAGAATATTTGCAACAATCAGATCATAAGGCGCCATCTCCGAGAGTTTCCGGTTGTTAAGCCCGGCAGAGAGAACCGCCGTTGTCAGATGTGCAAGTTGGTTCTTCTTTGCGTTATCACGGGTTACTATGACGGCGGCGACATCAATATCACTGGCGAGGACAGGAATGTTCCAGGCCTTGGCGATGGCTAGGGCGAGGACACCAGAGCCACAGCCCAGATCCAGCGGGTTCCTGAAGCTCCGGCTTTTCCGTAAATCATTGAGGGCAAGCAGGCATCCATAGGTTGTTTCATGCAGGCCCGTTCCAAACGCGGCTCCGGCATCAATCAGCAGATTATGGCGGGAGTTGGCGGGGTGCGGAGAATCGTGGGAACCGTGAATGTAAAAGCGACCCGCATCAACAGGGGGAAGCATCTTTTGGCTTTCACTTACCCAGTCCTTTTGCTCCAACGGTGCGAGTTCCATGGGAATGTCTGCGGGGAGTCGATCAAGGAGCTGGGCGTTCGGCTCTTGCGGAAACAGGATATTCAGGCGCCAAAGAGAACCATCGCTAACCGCTTCTTCCATTGAGATGGTGAGTGCTTCCTCTTCAAAAATATCGGAGATACCTTCAACCTGATCGAAGGGAAGTGTGAGGGCGAGTTGCCAAAGGGTTGGTTCAGGCGGCCTGGACAAAATTTTCCATCACTTTCTTGACGCCAGCTTTCTCAAAGGCAATTTCGAGTTTCGGACCATCTTTTCGCACTATGCGGCCATAACCGAATTTCTGATGAAAGATTCGGCTGCCGATCGCGAAACCATCACTCTTACTCGCTTTGTCAACCGGCTTGGTACTGTTATCGACAAACTGTTGGTTGGCGCGTGCCCTTTTTCCCAAAATTTCGGCAAGATGAGAGCTTTCAGGGTTCCGCCAGCTCGTATGGGAAAACCCTTCACTCTGGCGCGTACTATTATAAATCCCTTGTTCTGACTGATCCTTTGTATGGTCACTTGGAAGCTCATCAATAAACCTGCTTGGCAGGGAAGACTGCCACTGGCCATGGATACGGCGATTGCTGGCATGGCTGATGTAGCAGCGTTCCTTCGCGCGGGTAATGCCGACATAAGCAAGCCGTCGCTCTTCCTCGAGGGCTTTTAAGCCGTTTTCGTCAAGCGCGCGCTGGTGCGGGAACAGCCCTTCTTCCCATCCGGGCAGGAAAATAATGTCATACTCCAGCCCCTTCGCCGAATGCAATGTCATCAGGCTGACCATGTCGCTACCTTTGTCGGCGTTATTTTCCATGACCAACGATACATGCTCAAGGAACTGCCCGAGGCTTTCATATTCAGCAATTGCGGGCACCAACTCTTTCAGGTTTTCCCGCTTTCCTTCAGCTTCAGGCGATTTATCCTGTCGCCACATATCGAAATATCCGCTTTCCTCTAAAACGGCTTCAACCAGTTCGTCCGGTGGGATCAGGTCTTTCTGGGCCCGCCAGTCATCGAAACTGGCCATCAGGTCTTTCAATGCGGTAAGTGGCTTGCCCTTGAACAAGCCCTTTTCCACGGCCATTTTGGCGGCGCGGGACAGAGAAAGGTTTTCTGCGCGGCCAAGCTCACGGAGCTTCTCCAAGGCTTTGGTGCCGAGCCCCCGCTTTGGCAGGTTGTAAATCCGCTCGAATGCCAGGTCGTCATCTGGCTGGTTGATGACACGCAGGTAGGCCAGCACATCACGGATTTCCCGTCGCTCGTAAAACCGCAATCCACCAATGACCCGATACTTGATCCCCATGCTTAAAAAGCATTCTTCAAAATCACGGGTTTGGAAACTGGCGCGGACCAGAATAGCCATGTCTTTCAGGCTTTTGCCCTTACGCTCATGATTTTCTATTTCTTCCGCAATCCAGCGGGCTTCATTCGGGCCGTCCCAGAGGCCATTCAGTATAACGGGATCACCTTCATTACCTTCAGTGAAAAGCGTTTTGCCAAGGCGGCCCTCGTTATGAGCAATCAGACCGGATGCGGCGCCCAATATATGCGAGGTGGAGCGGTAATTCTGTTCCAGCCGGATGACCTTGGCGCCGCTAAAGTCATCTTCGAATTTCAGAATATTGCCGACCTCAGCCCCACGCCAGCCGTAAATTGATTGATCATCATCGCCGACGCAACAGATATTGCGATGCTTCTGGGCGAGCAGGCGGAGTAACAGATACTGCGCGACATTCGTATCCTGATACTCATCCACGAGAATATACTTAAATCGGTTCTGATAGAGCGCCAGGATATCCGAATTCTTCTGAAACAGTGTCAGGGCGTGAAGCAGTAAATCCCCGAAATCGCAGGCATTCTGGGCGGCCAGCCGTTCCTGATAAATAGCGTAAAGCGCGGCCGCTTTGCCATGGGCAAATTCTGAGCTGTTTGCGCCCTGAACCTGATCGGCGCGCAAGCCTTTATCTTTCCATCGGTCAATGGTCGCGGCGAGGCCGCGGGGTGGCCAGCGTTTCTGATCAATCCCCTCTTCGGTCATGATCTGCTTAAGAAGGCGCAACTGATCATCGGTATCCAGAATCGTAAAGTTCCGATCGAGGCCAATAAGTTCTGCATGGCGGCGGAGGAGCCAGACTCCAATGGAGTGAAACGTTCCCAGTTTAATCTCGATTGCCTGAGGCCCGATAATATGAGCGGTCCTCTCCTGCATCTCCGCGGCGGCCTTGTTAGTGAAGGTTACCGCAAGTATCTCCCAAGGTTTTACATTCCGTAAATTGAGAATATGCGCGAGACGAGAGATGAGGACGCGCGTTTTCCCGGTGCCGGCGCCGGCCAGTACCAGCACTGGTCCATCCAGCGCCTCAACGGCTTCACGCTGGCCACTGTTCAGCCCCTCAAGATACGTAAAGTCTGCCGTAGCTGGGCGATTTCCAGCTTCGTCAAAACTGCCTATGTCAAACCTGTCTTCCATAGCTAAATGATATAGCCCATGGATGAGGTTGAAGCTACCGTCGATCTCGGTTGTTAGCGGAAAACTTTGTCTCGCGCGTCGTCCTGTGCGGAGAGCAGGGCCGCATTATACGCATGTAGCAGATCCTTATGGTGAAGGATGCCAATTAGTCGTCGCTCATTTGCCCGGTTAATGACGGGAACATGGTCAATGCCGGCTTTTTCAATGATCTCTACCGCAGATTTAAGACTCGTGTCAGGAAAGAGAACCGGGCTATCTTCATGCACAAGGTCAAGCGCAGTGACATTCTCCTGTGGCTCGTCCCCAAAGAGACCGGTCTTGAGGTCGCTATAGTCGATCCGGCCAATAAATTCATGGGTCTCGGGTTCCACCACGACAAATTTATCATGATTGGTATTGCTGACGATTTTGCGCAGTTCCCGCATTGGTGTGTGCTTGGGGATTTCGATAAATTCCCGATCCATAATTCCCCGTACCTGAAGGAAGCTAAGCTGACGGAGGGCGCGGCTTTCATTAACATCGACATTACGGTTGAGGAGCTGGGTCTGCCAGATACTTCGGCCATAGATATGTTTTGTGATCAGTGTCGCAACCGAGACGGCCACCATCACAGCGATGGAGATCTTATAGTCACCGGTCAGCTCGAACACGATCAGGATCGTTGAGATAGGTGCGCCGAGTATTGATGATGCCACCGCAGCCATGCCGATAATGGCATACAGGCCGTGGCTTGCCGCCATTTCCGGAAATGCCGTTGCTGCAATCAGTCCAAAAGCCCCGCCAGTCATGGCCCCAATAAAGAGCGAGGGTGAGAAGAAGCCCCCGCCAAAGCGTGCCCCAAAAGTGACTCCAACGGCGATGGTTTTCACGACGATCAGCAGGAGAAGCAAAAGGAGGGGATAATGCCCTTGAAGGGCGTTATCAGTTGCTTCATATCCAACCCCGATAATTTGCGGAAAGAATAAAGCAATGGTGCCGAGGACAACACCGCCCGCGGCGGGCCGCAGGACTTCCGGTATGCGAAAGCGGTCAATTGTTCTTTCTGAAAAACCAATGCTCCAAATGAAGAGCAAAGAGACCGCTGCCGCGACAACGCCGAGAAGGGCAATTGCCGGAAATTCCCATAATGAGACAATTTGGTAATTGGGAATGATGAAGGCTGGAAAATCACCAATATAAACCCGACTGATCACTGTTCCGATGACAGATGCAATTACAATTGGCGCAAAAGCCTGGGTTGCCAAGGAGCCGACAACAACCTCAAGCGCAAAAAACATACCTGCAATTGGCGCATTAAAAGATGCGGCGACTCCGGAAGAGACTCCACAGGCAATCAATGTCATATAATATTTGGACGGAAGACGAAACCGCTGGCCGAGCTGACTGGCAATTAGGGCGCAGAAGTGTACAACTGGCCCCTCGCGCCCGCTGGATCCACCGCAACCGAGCGTCAGGGCGTTGACAAAGAGACCGCCAATACCTGGTGCCAGCTTCATCTTGCCGCGATTGACAATGACCGCTTCCATAACATCCGCGACACCTTGTGCGCGGTAATTCGGTAAAACAAATTTCCAGAACAATCCGACGATAAGCCCGCCAATGATTGGTGCAGCCATGATTTGCCACCACGGCAGGTTCGCCGCCTGAGAAAGAATCTCCTGGCTGCCGTAACCATAAAACAATTTTTGAATCTCGCTAATAGAAAGCCGAAACCCCACGGCCCCATAACCTGCGAGAAGACCAATGGCGATGGCGCAAGCTATAAGTTTGACCGGCGTACTACTCGTCGCGGTAAGGATAGGGCTGAGTATTTTATCCCCGGTTCTGGGGTTTTCAGAGACGGCCATGTCTAGCCATAACGTCCAGTAAATTTATTATTATTTAAGCAAATTATTCGCCATGATGTTCAGGTGTATCGTGGTTGTCTTAAAGTTTCAATAACTTCAATGTTTTTCCGGCGCCTGCGCTAAATATCTATGGGCCCATTTCAGCGTTTCCGAAGTCCCGGCGGATGGCGCATACTCGCAGCCGATCCAGCCGTCATAGCCTTCTGCCTCCAGCAGGTCAAAAATAAATGGATAGTTGATTTCACCGTTGTCCGGCTCATGGCGATTTGGTGGGTTTGCCACCTGTATATGACGAATAAGAGGGGCCAGTCGTTTATATTGGTTGGCAATATCACCGTCTGTTCGCTGAACGTGATAGATATCAAATTGCAGGCGTAGGTTGGGGTGGTTAATTTCCTCAATTATGGCAGCCGCCATGCTTGCACTATCAAGAAAATATCCTGGCATATCCTTTGTATTGATAGGTTCGATTAATGCCGTAATTCCAAGGCGTTCGCAGGTTTTTGCGGTCTTAAGCAGGTTGTTCCGGTAAACTGTGAGCTGCTTTTCCTTAGTAACGGTCGTATCCCGGATGCCAGCCATGACATGTAGCCGTTTGCATCCAAGCGCCGTTGCAAAGTCGATCGCCTGATCGAGGCTGGCCTGAAATTCAACTTCCCGCCCCGGCAGACTGGATAGGCCTCGTTCACCATTCTCGAAATCACCCGCCCAAAGATTGAAAAGCACTTGGGTAAGATCATTGTCATTTAGTCGTGTAATTATCTCGTCCGGATCGAAAGCATAGGGAAAAAGATACTCTACCCCTTTGAACCCATCGTCTGCCGCAGCTGCGAATCGATCCAGAAAGGGGAGATCCTGATAGAGAAAGCTTAGATTGGCCGCAAAGTTCAGGGGCATCCTATTAGCTCCTCTCGCGATTCTCTTCAACGATCGGTTTAACGAAGGACGGAGCCTGATCCCAAGGGAAGAGAATCCATGTATCCTGACTGACTTCCGTAATGAAAGTGTCTACCTGATCCAGTCCTTTGGGCTTGGCATAAATCGTCGCAAAATGGGCTTTGGGAACCATCTTTCGGACATGGCGCGCGGTAATACCACTATCGACAAGATCATCCACGATGACCCAACCTTCACCATCATCTGGAAGGTTAAGACCCTTGATGATATTTGCTTCGCCGACGGATTTATCGTCCCGATAGGCAGCGATACAAACCGTATCAATATGCCGGATATCAAGCTCGCGCGCGACAATGGCCGCCGGCACCAGGCCACCGCGTGTTACGGCTATCACGCCTTTAAAGGGCGCCTTTTCCATCAAACGCCAGGCAAGCGCCCTGCCGTTTCGATGCAATTCCTCCCAGGAAACAGGAAAATACTTCGTATAGTTTGCACCAATCGACATCTGACGTTCCCCCAAGATTTATGTTGGCAATGTTTTAAACCCGCTTTGACAAGAATTAAAGTGTCCTTTTCGCCTGAAGCCCTGTCAGGAAGACTTTTATCGGTAATGGAATTGCAGTAGGCTTTGACGATGGCATCGAAATCCCCGAGCGCGGCACAAATAAAGTATCTACGTCTTGGCCGGTACCAGCCGGGCGGTAAACTGCCGCTTTTCGATCCAAACGGGCAACAGATTAGTAAAACAGTCATTAAAAGCTGTCTGAAAAAGGGGTGGGTGCAGACGTGGTTTGAAAACCCCATCAAACCTGATTGGCTTGTCTGTAAGCTCACAGAAGAGGGGGTACGGGTGGTTGATAAATACGGAAATCGCCATTAAATGAGACTTCTCCATTTGGTGATGGTTTTCACATAATGCTAATTTCTATGTAAATTCACTTTTGATGTCAGGAATTTGGTGAGAAACTCGAATTAAACGTATTTCAGTCGATGAGGCAGTATCATGACAGGGACCCTCGGTGCACTAATTCTCGCCGCGCTGGCATTTCTCTCAATTCACATCGTTCCCTCAAGTGTCTTGCGGGAACGGGTCGTCTCACGGATTGGTGAAAAGGCGTATATGGCTGGTTTCAGCCTACTATCGATAATAATCCTGATTTGGTTGGTGATGGCTTATCGCGCTGCCCCTTTTGGCGAAATGCTCTGGGATGCCGGTAATGGCGGGCGGCATTTTGCGATGCTGCTGATGCTGCTTGCCTCCATAATGTTTTTCAGTGCGGTAACCAGCCCGAACCCGACGGCGGTTGGAGCAGATAAACTGCTTGGAAAAGAGAGTGCCTATAGCGGCATCAATGCTATTACTCGTCATCCAATGATGTGGAGCTTTATGCTCTGGTCTATTGCACACATCGTCAATAACGGTGATTTCACATCGATCGTCTTTTTTGGTACCTTTGGCCTGCTGGCATTTGTCGGGACATTTTTAATCGATGCAAAAAAAGCGCGGCAATTAAAGGACGGCTGGGGTGCATATGAAGCGCGTACGTCCAACATTCCCTTTGCGGCAATTATCCAAGGCCGTGCGACGCTGTCGATCAAGCCGTTATGGTGGCGCATTTTACTTGGTGTCGTCCTGTTCGCGGCACTCTACCTTCTCCACCCTCTAGTCATTGGCGTTTCACCTGGCCCTGTATAGGCTTAATAGATGGCGCAGGTCGTATTTCCGGTGGCGTAGAGCTTACCATCTTCGCCGACCAATCGGGCTTCTGCCGTGGCTATTTTCCGACCCTTGTGAACAACTTCCGCTGACGCCGTAACTTTACCCATGCCGGGCAGCATGGCTCGCAGATACTTGACGTTGAGATCGACCGTCGTATAGCGCTCCCCGGGTTCTAAAACCGTGTGGATAGCGCAGCCAAGGGCGCTGTCAAGGAGTGTCGCAGCATATCCGCCATGCACTGTGCCAATTGGATTAAGGTGTTTCTCGCCAGGGTATCCAGAAAATACGGTTTTTCCGAAAGAAAGTTCGGATAGCTTGAAATCAAGCGTCTTTTCAATTGCCGGAGTAAGCCCTTCTTCAATCACGGCCTGCAATTGCTGCAAGCCCGTCATTTTCATGCGGGTTTCTTCCAGCTTCTTCTTCTTTTCTAGGGCGTTCATTGGTGTTTTCCTTTTTCAGCTTTTCTTGACTGAAAGATCTGATTTTCCTGTAAGACGAAAACGGGTGATATTCGATTATACGCTACTTAAATATATATAAACCTGCTTTGGGATTATCGTTAAAATTTTCTAATTAGAAAATATCAAATTGACTGGAAACTCCCGCTAGGAGAAGATTTTCAGCCCTGATTGTCGAAGGTTATTTTAATGTGATAGAGTTATCCCAACAGAAGTCGGAATGACACAAGGAACAGAAGAATGAAAATACTCCCCGAAATCAAAGAGATGCATGCCGAACTAACGGAATGGCGTCATGAAATTCATAAACACCCCGAAACTGCTTTCGAGGAGTACCGGACTTCTGATTTTGTTGCGGAAAAGCTAGAAAGTTTTGGCATTGAAGTGCATCGCGGACTAGCCAAAACTGGCGTCGTCGGCACCTTGACGCAGGGAAACGGCAATCGGGCAATCGGGCTTCGCGCCGACATGGATGCCCTTGACCTCCAGGAACTTAATGAGTTTGAGCATCGCTCGCAGATTGACGGGAAAATGCATGGCTGTGGCCACGATGGCCATACGGTGATGCTGCTTGGTGCGGCAAAATATTTGGCGCAATCGAAAAATTTTGATGGCACGGTCCGCTTTATTTTTCAACCGGCAGAAGAAAATGTTGCTGGCGGCCGCGTTATGATCAGTGAGGGCCTATTCGATAAATTTCCGGTCGATAGCGTTTATGGAATGCATAATATGCCGGGACATGAAGTCGGTTCCTTCGCTGTATGCAAGGGGCCGATTATGGCGTCTGCGGATTTTTTTGAGGCACGTATTATCGGCAATGGCGGGCACGGTGCATTTCCGCACCTTGCGACAGACCCGGTTGTGATAGCCTCAGAGATTGTAATGGCCTGGCAGAATATTGTTAGCCGGAATGTCGATCCGCTTCAGTCTGCTGTCGTGACAGTTGCCCAAATCAACGGCGGCCATACCGGGAATGTTATTCCTGCCGATGTCGTCTTGAAAGGCACAACCCGGGCCTTTGATCCAAAAGTTCAGGATATGATTGAAAACCGGATGCGCCAGATTGCGGTTGGTATTGCAGAAGCTCACGGGGCAACAGCGGAATTCAAGTATGACCGTCGTTATGCACCGACTATCAATTCTCCTGAGGAAACGGATGAGGCTATCTCTGCCGCGGTTGAACTGGTGGGTGATGCCGCTGTGAACAAAAACGTGATCCCGGTAATGGGTGCAGAGGATTTTTCCTGGATGTTGAAAGAGCGCCCCGGCTGCTACATCATGATTGCAAATGGCGCGGGTGAGGGAAGCTGCCATGTACACAATCCAAATTATGATTTTAACGACGATATTCTACCCCTCGGAACGAATTACTGGGTCCGTTTGACGGAGAGGATCCTCTCTCAGGAGGCAAATTAGGCGGAAGCCGGTTCGTTTTTTGAGCTTTTTTGACCAATTTTTAGTGATCCCGGTTACAAAGTAGTGGGAAATTTGTTGGATTTCACAGTTTGGTAACCTCACATATAAATAGTGTAATTGGTCTCAAAAGTAGGTTTGATGTCGGCTTAAATGAGTATGAACGTTACATTTTGGGGAGTTCGGGGTTCAATCGCGACCCCGTCACCTGATCACATGAAGTATGGCGGTAACACCTCTTGTGTTGAAGTCAATGTAAATAATCGCGTCATCATTTTGGATGCCGGCACCGGCGTGCGATTGCTCGGTGAGTGCCTTATGCGCCGCAACCTGAAAGACTATCTCTTCCTGCAATCTCACACCCATTGGGATCATATCAACGGCTTTCCATTTTTCTGTCCGATTTATCGGGATGATGTGAGCATCAAGGTCATGGCGGGCCATTTATCTGATCTTGGCGGCATTAAAAAGGTTCTGTCGTCGCAAATGTGCCAACCGACTTTCCCTGTTCCTTTCGCAGAGCTCGCCGCCAAGCTGAGTTTTGAGGATTTTAGGTCGGGCGATTCTTTTTCACTGGGCGATGGTGTTTTTATCCGGACAGCTCCAATGAAGCACCCTGGGGGTGGTACCGGATACCGGATAGAGTTTGAAGGTAAGGCGCTTTGTTATATTACAGATACCGAGCATGTCATCGGTCAACCTGATCAGGATATACTGGATCTCATTCAGGGAGCAGATTTGGTCATTTATGACTCTACCTATACGGATGCGGAGTATCCCCAGTTCAAGGGGTGGGGACATTCAACCTGGCAGGAAGGGGTGCGCTTGTGCAAGGCAGCCGATGTCGGTCAGTTGGCGATATTCCATCATGATCCTAGTCATGATGACAAATTCATGGATCAGGTCGCGCGGGACGCATCCAACGCCTGGCCAAATGCCTTTGTTGCCCGCGAAGGGATGAGGGTAGAAATCAAGTCCGAGAGCTTTCCAAATAAAATTTCTGCTGTGCGATAGCTCATGGCGGGTTACTGGTTATTGGTTTTGGTAATTGATTCAAAAAATAAAGCAACCAGTGGAGATTTCCGCTCTTCCGCAAGACAAACTATGTAAGTTGCTTCGCTATAAACCGTATCCTCAATCTCAATCCCTTGAATGCGTTCATCCCAAAGGATCTCTTTTTCTGAGAGAACGGAAATGCCGAGATTGTTTGCGACCGCTTCCCGTCCGATTTCTTTGTTTTGCAGGGTTAGAATCAGATTATCATTACGTTTGACAAGTGTGGACCACGGCTTCCTTATATTGCGGCTCATATCTAGGTCGAACGGTACTATAAGCATTTGATCGGTCAGATCCTTTAACGAGATTGTTTTCTTCTTTGATAAAGGATGCTCTTTGGAAACAGCGACCTTAAGAGGTGTTTCACCAAGTTTTAGACCAAACAGCCTGTTATCTTCAGGGGGAGTGTGTTGTATGGCAATCTCTGCTCGATACTTGAGAACTTCCGGTTCTATCTGATGGCCCTGCAAGGTCGCAAAAGAAAGATGCACGTTTGGATGCTTTCTTTGAAATACTGATATCAGGGGCAATGAGAAAATTGAGGAGGTCGCGACGATACTCAGTTGGCCATTTTCTATCGAATTGAGTGAGGATAGGATAGTGTGGGCCTCTTCTTCCAGGCCGAATATTCTTTTGGAGAGGTTGAAAAGTATTTTACCCGAGGGCGTCATCTCGGTCTTCCGTCCGCGACGCTTGAACAGCTTGGTATTATAACTTTTTTCCAATGCCCGGACCTGTAAGGTGATTGCTGGTTGTGTGAGGCCGAGGAATTTTGCAGCGGTTGAAAAACCGCCTGTTTTTGCAACAGCATGAAACGCCTTTAACTGCGCATGGTTCATCATCGCTATGCTAGTTTGCGTCTCGATAGGGTGTTCTGCATTCACGCCTCCCTATTTGGGATATTCTGCTAACGTAAATAACGATTAGGTTATATGTTAACACCTGTCAATTGAAACAAAAATCTATAATACACTAATACAGAGTGTTTTGTTTGCTGTCATTAGAGCGACTGACATTTTACTCACGTATTTCTCGTTTATGATGTGATGATTTACGTTATAAACTCAATCCTATTTGAAGTGGGCACCGTTTAGGTGCGAAAGGGAGTTGATGTGAGTACTACAGTTTATCTCGTACGCCATGGCGAGGCAGCGGAGTCCTGGGACCAGGCACTGGATCCGGGGTTAAGTGAGCGGGGAGCTCAACAGGCCAGAGAAATGGCGGCTCGCCTTAATGGGGAGATTACTCCTGTTAAACTTTTTAGCAGTCCTCTTAACCGGACCCGGGAAACAGCATTCCCGTTGGCAGACTTATGGCAGGATGGGGCAATCATCACGCCTGAGCTATCGGAAGTTCCTTCGGCAGGATTAGACCTGGGAAATCGGCGCGCTTGGCTGACCAGTGTGATGGAGGGAAAATGGTCGGAACAATCCGATCACTTACAAAGCTGGCGCGAGACGATTCTCGATTTTACGAGAAAACAGACACGCGATGCAGTGTTCGTGACCCATTTTGTCGTGATAAATTCCATTATTGGCGCGATTGAGAACAATGATAATGTCGTTGTTTTTCGTCCCGACCACTGTTCTATCACAAAAATACAGGTCTCTGGTGACAGCATGAGCATTATTGAAAAAGGTCAGGAAGCTGTTACTGTTGTAAAATAACTGCCTTTTGCGGGGGAGGCTGGCAGTCTGATTCTGAATTGTTAGAAATGGAAATGGTCGCCGTTATGACGCATATGAAGCCGCTAAAGCCCCGGAATAAGGACAACCGACCTATTGATGACTATCATGTGGAAGCCCAAATCGGGCATTTGTTGCGTCGGGCACATCAGCGCGCCAGCGCCATATTCCAGTCCTATATGGGGCATGAACAGATCACCCCGACACAATTCGCCACGCTCACCAAGCTGAGGGATGAGGGTGAGCTGTCGCAAAATCATTTGGGCCGCCTGACGGCAATGGATCCGGCAACTATCCAGGGCGTGACCCGGCGATTGATTGATCGCGGGTTAGTGCAGATCCGACCGGACCTGACTGATCGTCGGCGAATGCTTTTAAGTCTGACCGAGGCCGGACTGAGTTTGACCGAGGATCTCATTCCGTATGGTTTCAATATTACAGATGATACCCTTGCTCCGCTCTCGCAGGAAGAGCAGGAACAATTTCTCGAACTGTTGCGAAAAATAAGCTGATATCGGTTTGGTTTCCGACAATGATGCCGAACCTTTAGGCGAATTCTATCTTCGGCGTAAGTCCTACCTCTTTGTTGCAATATTCGCTAGACTGCCCTGATAACAAGGCCGGAGGTGGGAAAAATAGAATGAGTTATTCCGGGTACTGGCAATTCTGGGCGTTGCTGGCCGCAGTTTTTGCCGCTCTGACGGCTATATTGGCCAAGGTTGGGGTAAGTGACGTCAACGTGAATTTCGCTACCTTCCTGAGAACGGTTGTAGTCGTGGTAGCGTTAGCCTTCCTTCTTCTCTATACGGGTGAATTTAACAGTATCGGAAACATATCGGGGAAGTCGTTGATATTTTTGACGCTTTCAGGTCTTGCGACAGGTGCGTCCTGGCTCTGTTACTTTAGGGCTCTACAAATTGGCAAGGCATCCCAGGTCGCACCCGTTGATAAACTAAGTGTTGTTTTTGTTGCGATTATTGCCGCATTGTTTCTGGGTGAAAATCTCTCAGCACCTGCATGGGTTGGCGTTGGCATGATTGCAGGCGGAGCAATCCTGATTTCCGTTAGCTAGGCCTGACCGGATAACACCTGCTGAATCCTTTTTTTATTTCGTGGTTTCCATCCGGGTGGGTATAAGCGAGTTTTAGATCATAAAGTCGGAGAAGATGTTTCATGCATTGGGTCGTTGAGCGAATATTGGTTGGGCGCCCCGACCGGCAGACTATTTCAAAATATGCGAACGGTGCCGATCGTTTTCTTGGTGTTGTGCTTCTTGCGTCGGCTGCGTTGCTCGGCGTTGCAATTACTCAGCCGATTTTAACAAGCTTTGGATTTATGGGTCTGAACGGCAGTTTCTCGTTGGTAAGTGGTATGGCGGAATTCTTGAAAGGCGGGCAGGGCGGTATAGCTCTGTTGATAGCCGTCTTTACAATTCTATTGCCAATAATGCTCCTCTCGACGGCATTCGAGCTTTGGTACAAATATGAACTGTCGGATACCAAATTCGTGCGCAAGGCAAACCTGCTGCGCCATTTCGGTCGTCTCTGGTTTTTGAGTTTTTTCACTGTTGTGTTTGCGATCTATTTCACAGAGCAGTCTGATACCGGCACTATTCTGCATATTACGGGCTACTATCTTATTGTGTCACTGGCATTGCAGAAGTTGGTCGCCGCGCGAATACAGCCGCTGATTAATGCAGTAAAGTTTGTTGAGGAGGTTGAAGACTAAAAGAAAATTAAGAATTCCCCCTGATAATCCGGATAACCGCCATATTTGCGACCAGAAATATCTGTGGCTTAATTTTTTTTATGGGAATGTCGTTTGTTACGTTTTGTTTTTACCAAAACCGCTCGTTATCCTGGATTAGAGGTTGAGCACAACCAGTTCCTGCGCAGCTTAAGAACACTCTTCGTGAACATTAAGTATCGCGGAGTTCGGCGGACCGTTCTGGGCTTATTGGCAATAGTCTGCGCAAAAGCCGGACTTCCCATTTTGCAGGACTATCGCTTTTATCGCCAGAATCTGTTGGAAAGTGGGATTGATACGGATGGCATTGTCGAGCGGGAGGCGCTGGATATTCCCGAGGAAAGAAAAGCCTCTGCCCAGAGGTATGAAGCCTCTTCGGAAAATGAATTCCGGCACATCCTCGAAAAGCTTAATATCGATTGTTCCGCATACCGCTTCATTGACTATGGGTCGGGGAAAGGGGCTGTCCTGGCGGCCGCCGCGAGATATCCCTTTCAGTCCGTGACCGGCATTGAACTTAGTGGTGAACTGCATCAGACGGCACTTCAGAATATCGAGGAACTGACGCGGCGCGGGCGGGTTCGCGCTGGCGATATCATCTCAATTCATGGGGATGCGGCAAGCTATCGTCTGCCGCCTGTTCCTCATGTGATCTATGTGTTTAACGCCTTCGGTCCTGATATC
Organism: Sneathiella litorea; assembly: GCF_009882915.1. GTDB lineage: Bacteria > Pseudomonadota > Alphaproteobacteria > Sneathiellales > Sneathiellaceae > Sneathiella > Sneathiella litorea. The sequence continues at coordinate 1,044,259 of NZ_WTUW01000002.1, read as the reverse complement.
TTGCAGGGCGTGCTTGACAATATCTCTGCTGATCTTGCGGAGGTAAGGGAGCCGATTTACTTCCTTTACAACAATCCAATGCATCACAAGCTATTGGAGTTGAGTCCGGAATTCGACAAGCTTTCCAATGCGTTCGGTGGAAAATGGATGGTTTTCGCTCGCCCCGCAAAATACTGATTTAATAAAGCAAACCGGTTAATAAGAGTCTTACCGGCTTAGTTCTTTCATGGCACTTTCAAGGCCACCAATGGTTAGCGGATACATCCGGTCCGTCATAAGCTGCTTCATCATCTGGACTGACGGGGTGTAATCCCAATATTTCTCCGGTACCGGATTAAGCCACACTGCCTTGTGATAGATGTTCAGCATCCGCTCCATCCAGGCCTGCCCGGCTTCCTCATTCCAATGCTCGACGCTGCCGCCCGCGTAGGCAATTTCATAGGGACTCATGGTCGCATCGCCCACAATAATCAGTTTGTAATCCGCGGGGTAGGTATGCAACACATCCCATGTCGGCATGAAGGATGTGTGGCGACGACTGTTTTCCTTCCAGAGCTTTTCATAAACACAGTTATGAAAATAATAGAACTCAAGATGCTTGAACTCGCTGCGCGCCGCAGAGAACAACTCCTCGCAGGCCTTGATATGATCATCCATCGATCCGCCGATATCGAACAGGATCAGGACCTTGACCGTGTTATGACGCTCAGGCCGCATTTTAAGATCCAGAAAGCCTGCGTTTCTTGCGGTTGACCGAATAGTATCGTCAAGATCAAGCTCTTCAGCTGCACCTTCGCGGGCGAACTGCCGCAGGCGTTTCATTGCTACCTTGATGTTACGGGTACCAAGTTCAACGTTATCATCAAGGTTTTTGTATTCTCTCTTGTCCCAGACCTTCACGGCCTTCCGGTTGCGGCTTTCTTTCTGGCCGATACGCACCCCTTCGGGATTATAGCCATAGGCCCCAAAAGGAGATTTTCCGGCCGTGCCGATCCATTTATTGCCGCCCTGATGGCGCTTTTCCTGTTCCTTCAGGCGCTCCTGCAACGTCTCCATGAGTTTTTCCCAGCCGCCCATAGCTTCAACCTGGGCCTTCTCCTCATCCGTGAGGCTGAGTTCAGCCAGCTTTTTTAGCCATTCTTCCGGGATTTCAACTTCGGCTGCATCGGAAATAAACTCTATTCCATTAAAACAATGTCCGAAAACCTGATCGAATTTGTCCAGATTTTTCTCATCCTTCACCAAAGTCGTCCGGGCGAGATAATAAAAATCATTCACCGAATATTCGGCGCAGCCGGCTTTGAGCGCTTCGATCAGGGTCAGGTATTCCCGCAAAGTCACGGGGATCGAGGCGTCTTTAAGTGTGAAGAAGAATTTAGTGAACATTGTCTGCCGCCTTAGCGTTGTTCGCGGCGGGACAGGAAGGCAAGCCGTTCAAAAAGATGCACATCCTGCTCATTCTTGAGAAGCGCGCCATGGAGCGGCGGAATGAGTTTCGACGGATCTTTCGAGCGGAGTACGTCTTCGGGGAGTTCTTCGCTCATCAGCAGTTTTAGCCAATCGAGCAATTCACTGGTTGAAGGCTTCTTCTTGAGGCCTGGTGTTTCCCGGACATCAAAAAAGACCTTGAGGGCATCGCGAACTAGTTCCTGCTTGGCATCCGGATGATGGACATCAACAATTTTTTCCATCGTTTCCTGGTCAGGGAAGCTGATGTAATGGAAGAAGCAGCGGCGCAGGAAGGCGTCCGGCAGCTCTTTTTCGTTGTTCGAGGTGATGATCACCAGCGGCCGATGAATGGCCTTGATTGTTTGCTGGGTTTCATAGACGAAAAATTCCATCCGATCGAGTTCCTGCAAAAGATCGTTCGGAAACTCGATATCCGCCTTGTCAATTTCGTCGATCAACAGGATTGGGCTTTCGTCGGCGGTGAAGGCCTCCCACATCTTGCCGGGGCGGATGTAGTTGGAAATGTCGTGCACCTTGTCGTCCCCGAGCTGTGAATCGCGCAGGCGGGAAACGGCATCATACTCATAAAGACCTTGTTGTGCCTTGGTAGTCGACTTGATGTTCCATTCGATGAACTGTTTGCCGAGGGCTTTCGCCACTTCCTGGGCCAATACGGTTTTGCCGGTGCCAGGTTCGCCTTTAATCAGAAGAGGACGTTGCAGTGTCATGGCGGCGTTGACGGCGATCATCAGATCTTCCGTCGCTACATATGTATCTGTACCTTTAAATTTCATGCCGTATTCTCGATTTCTTTTTCTTATTTCTATGGATTGCGATGGCGCTATTGATTGGAAAATAAGCCCAGCAGACGTTTTGATCAAGCTATTTGACAAAAAGTCAATTTAGCAAAGATCAAATTGCCGGATCATTTTAAGACTGCGGGGAAGTCCTCCCCATGGGTTACCTTGTTGGCAGCCTCTACATGGATGAGGTCTTTGAGCAGGCCATTTTTTACGGAATAGATAATGCCATGAACGGCAAATTTCTGTCCGTTGTCCCATGCATCCTGAACAATTGTCGTTGCACAGACATTCTGGACCTGCTCAATGACATTGAGTTCGCAGAGGAGGTCGTTTCTTTCCTCCTCGCTAGATGTTTTATCAATCAGATCGGAATAAATCCGCGCAGTCGTCCGGATATGTCTCAGCCAGTTGTCGATCATGCCGTTCTTCTTGGACGACATGGCCGCTGCAATACCGCCGCACCCATAATGACCACAGACAATAACATGGCGGACCTTCAATACCTCAATGGCAAATTGCAGGACGGAAAGACAGTTGAGGTCCGAGGGGACAACAATATTTGCGATATTGCGATGAACGAAAACCTCTCCCGGAGGTAAATCCATAATCTGGTTGGCCGGAACCCGGCTGTCTGAACAACCGATCCAGAGATGTTCCGGGGATTGTTGATGGGCGAGGCGAGTGAAAAAGTCAGGGTCCGCCGCCGTTGTGTTCGCTGCCCATGCTTTGTTCTTCTCAAATACTTTCTTAAATTCTTCCATCGCCCTGATCCTTGTAAACTGACTCCTGATGATTCGTATCCTGTGATCCGTGCAGGCGCGACTATTTAACATAAATTCAAGTTGGAGAAACTGTTTTATGAAATATCCCGGATGACAATTTTTCAGCTAAATGATTTGACAAATTTATGGTTTGGGCTGAGCGTTACAACAACAAGAATAAAAGTCAGAAAACTTTATGTCCTCGGAAACCAGACCTCCCGCCGTTAAAAGACGCGCCATTTATATCTTCCTCGTATGTTCTTCGCTGTTTGGTCTGGGACAGTTCCATCGCTATTCCGGTGGGGTTGTCATGCTTCCTATCGCCAATGACCTCGGGATTGCAGTTGAAAGTCTAGGTATAGCGGCCGCGGCACTTTTCTTTGCATCTGCGCTGATTCAGGTTCCGACCGGCATGGCCCTTGACCGTTTCGGTCCACGGATCATCATCCCCTCCATTACCATACTGGGTGTGGTCGGATCGCTTATGCTCGCGATCGCAACGGACTTTCACGAAGTGTTGGCCGCACGAATCCTGATCGGGGTTGGGTATTCCGCCATAATGATGTCTTCATACGTATTGTTCGCCAAATGGTTTCCGCCCACGAAGTTCGCGACCCTGGCGTCCTGGTTGCTGGCGGCATCCAGTATTGGCGGTATGATGGCGTCCGGGCCGCTGGCCTATATCATTGAGCATTACGGGTGGCGCAGTCCTTTCATCGTAATTGCCATCATCACTTTGCTGATGTTGCTGATTGGTGTTTATATTATCCGCGATGTCCCGCCCGGTTATAAGCATGACGATGCGACACCGGGAACCATAGGGCAAAGCGTCCGTGGTTATGGCGAAGTGCTGCTCCATCCGAGGTTCTTCAACCTTCTTGCCATGGGGTTCGTTGCCTATGGTCCCGCTGTTGCAGTACTCGGGATGTGGGGCGGGCCCTATCTTGAGAAAAACTATGGCCTGGATGGGGTTGAGCGGGGGCAGATCCTGTTTCTGATGACAGTTGTCGTGCCAATCGGGGCTTTGTTCTTCGGCCCACTCGACCGCATTTTCAGCAGTCGTAAGAAAATCGTCATTACTGCGGTTCTGACCGAGTTGGTCGCGTTTGGTATTCTGGGCCTGGTTGACAACCTTCCGCTTTGGGCGGTGACCTGCCTTTTCGTCTATATCGCCTTCGTCCAGCAATATTATGTGGTGCTCGGCGCTCATTGCCGAAATTCTTTTCCGGATCACCTTGTCGGGCGTGCCAATTCGACACTCAACTTGATCAGTATTACTGGCGTAGGGTTTATGCAGTCGCTATTTGGCTGGATTCTCGCCGTTAATGGGGAGAATGGATATGAATATTCCTTCCTCTTCGTCGCCGGCCTGTTGATTATCGCGCTGGTTATATACGCCGGATCGAGCGAAGAAACCATCCCGCAACGCCCCTGAATTCTCTCGTTCAGCTGCACTATTTGGCGTTACTTGGTTGTCATAATTAGAACAATCTCATCAAATATATTTGCAGTAAAGCATGGCGCATAAATCACCGATCACAATTTCGTCACCGTGCTTGTAAAGGCGTTGCAAAATTAACTAAAAAGTCTAATATTAGAACTGTTATAATGTGCGCCCGGTTCCACAGCGTCGGCATTCGGCTTTATTGAGTGGGAGGAAGATCACATGAATAAGCAAGAGACCGCTAACACCCAAAAGCGCAATCGCGCCTTCGTCTCGGCTGCGATGTCCATCCCGCTTCTATCGCGGGAAAGAGAGTTCGAGCTTGCTTATCTCTGGCGAAAAAAAGGGGATGAGAAGGCGCTACATGAGCTGGTATCAGCTTATATGCGACTGGTTGTCTCTATGGCTTCCAAGTTCCGGAACTATGGCCTTTCCATGAGCGATCTTGTTCAGGAAGGGAACATCGGTCTTATGCAGGCCGCATTCAAGTTTGAGCCAGAGCGGGAAATCCGGTTTTCAACCTATGCCAGCTGGTGGATCAAGTCGGCGATGCAGGATTATGTCCTGCGGAACTGGTCAATTGTCCGGTCCGGTACAAGTGCGTCGCAAAAATCATTGTTCTTTAATTTGCGTTGGTTGCGCGCAAAAATACAGAATGTGGATGATACGGCGTTTACATCGGATACCTTGATCGCCATTTCGAAAAAGCTGAAAATCGGCATAAAGGATGTTGAGAAGATGGCGCATCGGCTCTCTACGCGCGATCAATCCCTCAATGCCCCAATTGGTGAGAACGGGGATGACAGCATCGAAGATTTCCTGGAGGACTCCAATCCGACACCAGAAGAAAATACCATGCGTAATTTTGACGGTGAGGTCAGGTCAAAATGGCTTGAAGCGGCGCTTCAGGAGCTAACAGATCGCGAACAGATCATTATCCGGGAGCGGCGACTGCAGGATGATAAAACCACCCTTGAAGTGCTGGGAAATCGCCTTGGCATCACAAAGGAGCGGGTGCGTCAGATTGAGCATAAGGCGTTTGAAAAATTGCAAACTACTGTTGTTCGAATCAGCCGGGAGGCAAACCGCAGCCCGGATCTTATCTCTAATCATCGGCACCACTCCTAGAGTAGACGTGCCTGTGTCGGAGGTGGATCAAGAGGCTTGAGTAAGTCCGCATCGTCGTTGCGGACATTGCCAACCCGGTTGGAGACTTTGTAAAAACCCATCCGGTCAGCATCAATAGCCGTTAAAATTTCCGTTCCCGCCTCACCTGTGAGCCAAGGGGTATAGTCGGCTGGATCAAGAATGACCGGCATGCGTGGATGGATAAAGGCGATGCTTTCGCTTGCCGTTGTGGTCAGGATCGTACAGCTTTCAATGATATCATCATCCGGTGACGTCCAGCTTTCCCATAGACCGGCAAATGCAAAGAGAGGCATGTCTTTTATGCCGATCAGCCAGGGTTGCTTTACCCCCTTGGCCTGCTTCTCCCACTCATAAAATCCATTCGCAGGTATCAGGCAACGACGGCTCCGGAAAGCTGCGCGATAGGCAGGCTTTTCTGCGACTGTTTCGCTTCGGGCGTTGATCATCTTGGCGCTGAATTCGGTGGACTTTGCCCAAGGCGGGATCAATCCCCAATGTGCCGAAAAATAATGGCGGTTTCCCCCATTTTCATCCTTGCCCAGGCGGATCGCAGGAATATGCGTTGTCGGCGCAATATTAAAACGTGCCGCAATGTTAGGCCGTTCAGGAAACCCAAACAGGCGCTGCATTGCCTCCACCGGGCTTGTTAAACTAAATCGGCCACACATCGATCATATCCTATTTCGCTTATATCTTTTCGCGGCATTGTGACTATCGCTACAAACTCCCCTGTTTTCAGCCGATTATCCATCTTTTCCGCTGGGCAATACTTGATCCGAATGTCCGCTGTCTATATCTGCTCGCATAACAACACACAGTATTAAGAAATAGTTAAATTTGTCACGGGTCAAGCTGAAGCAAGCACCCCACTGGCATGAAGGATAATAAAGATGTTCGATGAAATCAAAGCGACCTGGTTTATTGCCATAATAGTCGTTGGCGGATTGGGCTTAGCCTCATTTTTTGGTTAGGCACATCAGCCTAACCGAGAGTTGCGAGGCCGGGGAAGGTTTCTAAAAACCAATAGGCCAGTATCTGGAACTGACCTGTAAATATGAGCAAACCGGTTGCGATCAGAATGAGGCCGGTTGCGACTTCAACCAATTTGAAGTAGCGCCGGAACCCCCGCATGAAAGAAAGAAACCGGTTTATCGTAAAGGCAGCCAGAATGAAGGGGATTCCCAGCCCCAGGGAGTAGACCCCGAGTAAACTTACCCCGTAACCAAGCGAGCTATCGCTAGCGGCAATCGCAAGGATCGTCCCGAGGATGGGTCCGATGCAGGGAGTCCAGCCAAAACCGAACGCCAAGCCAATGACGTAGGCGCCAATCCAGCTCCGCGGCTTTTCAAGATCGTTGAAGCGCGCTTCCCGGTACAACAGGGGGATACGCACCAGCCCTGTCATATGGATACCGAAAATAATGATCACGCCACCAGCTATTTTGGACAGAAGCTCCAGATGTTCGATAAGTAGTCGATTGATATAAGAGGCCGATGCGCCGAGCAGGACGAATACAGTCGAGAATCCGAGGACAAATATTATCGAGGTTGCGACAACACGCCAATCAATGCCTTTTAGGCTGCCGCTCTCTTCAGGCTCCGCCAATTCCTCCAGACTGGTTCCCGCGACAAGGCAGAGATAGGCCGGAACCAGGGGCAGGACACAGGGGCTCAGAAAACTGATGATGCCGCCGCCAGCCGCCGCCAAATAAGAAATTTCTAAACCGGCCATTACAACTAAATCTCGCTCCGTTAAGGACAGGGCCACAGTTACCCCGTTTATCACTCACGATCCAGTCACAAGATTGTAAATTACGCTGGATATCGAAGGGCGGAATAAGGTAGCAATATAAGGTCTAGAATAAAAAGAACATGTAATGACCGACAAATTTGCTACCGCGACGATATGTCACGACCTTAGCGGCCCCAATGGAGTGTCGCTTGAACAACAGCAACTGGAACGGCTGGCGCCGGGGCAGTTGCGTGTCCGCCTGAAGGCAGCAGCGCTCAATTTCCCCGATCTTTTGATGACCTACGGGAAGTACCAGTTCAAGCCTGAATTGCCGTTTACCCTTGGTATGGAGGGGGCCGGCGTTATTGAAGAAACGAGGGATCCGTCTGCGCCGTACAAAGTTGGCGATGCCGTTCTTTATAAAAGCAAGACAGGCGCTTTCGCGAGCCACGTTACCGTGACGGCATCCCAGATTGAGCCAATGCCGAAAAACCTGAGCTTTACGGAAGCAGCTGCTTTCTCCGTGACCTTCCTGACGGCTTATGTCTCTCTCGTCGAGCGGGCGCGATTGAAGGCGGGGGAGACCCTGTTAGTACTGGGCGCTGGCGGCGGGGTTGGTCAGGCGACAGTCGCGCTTGGAAAAGTGCTGGGGGCGACTGTTATTGCGGCTGCAAGTTCTGTGGACAAGCTCTCGATCGCGAAAGAGAGCGGGGCGGACCATCTTATCAACTATCACGACGACGTCTTTCCGGACCGAGTGCAGGAAATAACAAAGGGCAAGGGCGCGGATGTCATTCTCGACCCCGTTGGAGGCGCTTTCTTTGAACAAAGTCTTGACTGCATCGCCTGGTCTGGTCGGTTGCTGGTGGCGGGGTTTGCAAGTGGGGAATTTGGCGTTCTAAAGACTGATGTGACGGTAAGGAAGGGATGCTCCGTCATTGGGGTGCGCGCCGGTGAGTTTGGGCGTCGCAATCCAGCGGCAGGTCAGCGCGTAAGCCTTGCTCTCAGACAAGTTGCTGAAGAACGAAATCTGCGGCCTATTATTGGAAAATCCTGGAGACTTGAGCAGATATCTGACGCATTACTCGCCATGGAGAGACGGGATGTGACCGGTAAGCAAGTCATTCTGATAGACGACTAGCGCCGTCAATTGAATAAACTTTACTGTAGGCTTATGCGGGGGCCACAATGTTATGGCCGCCCGACATTTTGTGCGCAGATTTAAGCGACTTCGGCAAGTTTGGAAGAATCACCGACGAAAATATCTTCCAGTAAACGAAGAACATCGACGATATTTTCGTCCTGCAGGGAATAGTAGATCGTCTGGGCTTCGCGCCTTGTCTTTACAACCTCTTCCTTGCGAAGACGGGCAAGATGTTGCGACAGGGCCGACTGGCTCAATCCTACTATCTTTTCAAGCTCGCCGACGGAACGTTCCGCTTCGACCAGGTTACATAAAATCATGAGACGGTGCTTGTTGGAGATTGCCTTTAGAAATCGGCTGGCGTCTTGCGCCTTATCTTGGAGCGACGTGATATTCATCAATAAAACCATACACTTTTAATTCAAATTGAAAATTCTGATAAGCTGATATAACAACTCGACGGATTGATGCAAGGAAAACAATATGAAACAACAAAAATATTCTGTGAAACTCTATTTTATGGGCAGTGAGCACAAAAATTAGGCGAAAAATGCTTAAATTTTGGAAGATTATTTTTACTTTTTATCCTCTTGTGACAAATCTTTGCCGTTAGATTCTAGGCATAGGTTCTTTGGCTCAGGAATCCATTGGTCGCTAATTCTTGTATATTACGTTAATCTCTGGTACGAAGTCAGCCGCTCGGAAGGCGTATCTCGCCAGAATAGCGAAGGGTATTGTCGACTCCTGTGTAATGAAGGGTTATATCGGCATATACCTCATTTGAGGGATGGGGTTGTAACTTGAGAAGACCATTCGTCAATATGACGGGTTAGATAACCTAATTTATTGATTTATTTAGGTTTATTGTATCTTTGGCAAACAATTGAAATTGTACTTGGTAAGTTTTTATTAACCAGAGTGTCCTGTTGATGGTTAATAGAGGGTAAAAAAAACCTCGGCCTATCCCATATTAGGGGGATGAGGATGGGGCTGGCGACTTGTTAAAATCATCGTACGGTAAGTGAAGGCGTTGAGTGCAGGTTTATAAACTACATAAAAACGGAAAAGTGACGATGCAAAGCCTCTGGAGCAAGATAATTTCGATGAAAAATGCACGGTCTCATGAAGTTGGGGTCTTCCTCGGTGGCACGAGTATCCTGGCTGCTGTGGTCATTGGTTTCAGCCTGCTTTTTCAAATAGGTGTCTCGGCCAAGCCATTTGAACATGTTGCGATGTCCAGCGCGGTAAAGCATGCAAATCTTGCGCGCCTGGACAGGAAATTTGCAGAGCTTCCGCCGCTACAGAACACTTTGGGCATCCTTCCAAATCTGGATATGCCAAATGGCGATAAGCTGGATGATTCGTTGCAGTCCGTTGACTTGTTCGACCGTAACTTTACACGGGAAGAGATGTGCATTGCGCAAGCAGTATATTTCGAAGCACGGAGTGAGCCTCTCGTCGGCCAGGTTGCTATCGCCGAGGTCATTCTCAATCGAATCGTCGATTCACGTTATCCCGATACAGCATGTGATGTCGTTTTTCAAAATCAGCATCTGCGGAATAAGTGCCAATTCTCGTTTGCCTGTGATGGAATGCCGGACCGGCCAAAAAATGCCTCGGCCTGGGAGAAATCCCTTAAAGTTGTCGCCCTTGTCATGAAAGGTGAGCGGAGCGGCGTAGCCAAGCGGGCAACTCATTACCACGCCTCCTATGTCTCTCCAAGATGGAGCGCGCACTTAAATAAGCTTGGCCAGGTTGGCAGTCATATATTCTATCGCGAAGAGACGATCTAGCCTTTTGCCGACAATTGGCGGCTCTTTCGATAGGCGATCGCTGTATGGATAATGAGGGTCGTAATAACAATAACACCTCCCGCGATGGTTTCTGAACGCGGGACCTCTGCGAGCACCAGCCATACCCAGAACGGGCCCAGTATACTTTCCAACAGCATCAGCAGGCTGACTTCCGGCGCCGAAATATAGCGCGGGCCAATGGTGATCAATCCGAAGGCACAGGGCAAAACGATCAAGCCGAGAATAGACAGATACATCAGATCGGGCCCGCTTACGGAAAGCGGAGCACTGAATGGCAGGGCAAGAAGGGCCGTAATAGTCCCGGCGATCCCGAGCGAAGGAACCATATCAACGTTTCTCGCATGGCGTACGGTTGTGAGCTGGCCGGCAATCATGAAGGCGCAAATGATGGCATACAAATCGCCGCGCCGACTGCCGCCACCAACGCTGCCGAGGAATATGAGGCTTATTCCCCCGATACAGACCCCGATGGCAATCCAGGTCGTAAGAGAAACTGATTCCTTAAGTATCAGCCAGGAAAGCAGGGCCGCAAAAAGGGGCGCTGTCGAAATAATGACCAGGGCATTTGCCGCGCTGGTATTCGTAAGAGCCAGAACAAAAAAACAGGTACTGCTGGCAAATAGTGTTGCGGCGATGAGGCCACGTATTCCCATGTCCCGAATAATTCCAAAGGTGGCGAGGCCTCGGCGCGCAAAATAGAAGCCGAATATTGCTAGTGAAAAGAGGACGCCGCGCCAAACCATGATTGTCGCGCTATCCGTCGAGATGAGGCGCACGAGCAGGCCATCAGGCGTAAGTAGGAGAACACCGGCCGCTGTAATCAGTATGCCGTAAAGATGAGGAGACTTTTCTCTCATGATTTAGCTCATCTCGCTGGTTCAGGTGATTTTATGGGTGATCATGCTGTCAGCGGTCTCGGTTATGGATTGGGACATGGGTATTGGGGTCCAGTCAAAATGTTGACGGATGCGGCTGGTATCAAACTTTGTCGCAGGACCCAGCCGGCTGACGATCAGGCGAAAGGTAGGGCTGAACAGGGCTAGTGCGCGAACAAGCCAGTCCGGGACCGGGCGTTGCGGGATCCTATAGTTTCTGTCTGATAGATGCAGATGAAGACGCCGGGCGATTTCCCTGAATGACAATGATTCAGCGACACAAATATAACGGTTGCCCGGTGCACTTTTGTGGGTCAGCGCGATGACATGCGCCGTTGCCACGTCTCTGACATCTACTAGGCTGAAACCAATATTTGGAAGACCGGGCACTTCGCGTGCCATCAGACGACGTACCACTTCATGTGAAGCGCTGGTGTCCGGATCAATCATGGGGCCCAGTACAAAACCCGGATTGATAACCGCAAACTCCGGCTTCTGTCCCTCGGGTAAGGAATTAATAAACTCCCACGCGGCAAGTTCTGCAATTGTCTTACTTTTTGGATAGGCACCGATGTCCTTGTTCGTATCACTCCAATGGGATTCATCAAGAACGGAAGATTTGTCCTGACCACCAGAAATTGCAGCAATCGAAGACGTAAATACAATGCGGCGGACACCTGCATCAACAGCAGCGCGTATGGCGCGCAAGGCTCCGTCGCGGGCCGGGATGATCAGATCATTTTCATCCCGGGGTGCTTCGGCGGGTAACGGGGAGGCCATATGCATAAGATAGTCCGCACCGGCCAATGCTTCGGCCCAACCCGAATCGTCGCCTAGCTCGGCCCGCACAAAACTCAAATCCGTGACATCACAATATTCTGACAGAGATCGCAGCAAACCTTCTATGCGGCCAGTATCCCGTACTGTTCCGCGCACAGCATACCCTTTTTCAAGTAATTCACGGATTGTATGAAGCGCAATGAAACCGGATGCGCCGGTTACCGTGACCAGTTTCTTCTCATTCATTCCACACTCCTTAACCCTTGCTGTAGCATAGGGAAGTTTTCGCAGTCCTACTGTAAAAAAAATTCGATGTCGATTTTCAGCTATATGTTTTTGACGGGAAGATTGAAACTGGCCATCTCGAATTATTGTTGGAGTGGATAATGAGGAGCGATGTATTCGATTGGCGGGGGATTGAAGAGGATCTCAATCAAAACGGCTATGCCAGAATAAAAAACCTGCTGACGCCGGATGAATGTGCAGCCTTAATCGACGGATATTCAAATGGCGCGCTTTACCGGAGTCATATTGTTATGCAGCAGCATGGCTATGGTCAGGGAGAGTATAAATATTATGCCTATCCCTTGCCTGATCTGGTTGCAAAGCTGCGTGACACATTTTATCCGCCGCTTGCGCGGATCGCCAATAATTGGGCCGAACGTCTTTCTATTGGAACCAAGTATCCTGAGTTGCTTGCAGATTATACGGCGCAATGTCATGCGGCGGGTCAGGTGAGGCCGACGCCGTTAATACTGAAATATAAGACTGGAGATTATAACCGCCTGCATCAGGATCTTTATGGCGAGCATCTTTTTCCTCTACAGATGACGGTGTTATTAAGCGCCCGGGATTCTGATTTTGAGGGAGGGGAGTTCATCCTGACCGAACAGCGTGTGCGGCAGCAGTCAAGGGCACGAGTTGTTCCTTTGCAACGGGCCGATGCAGTAATTTTCCCGGTAAATCAGCGACCGGTTCAGGGGAAAAACGGGGTCTTGCAGGTCACTATGCGTCATGGAGTAAGCGATGTGTGGTCAGGAAATCGCTATACCCTCGGCATCATTTTTCATGACGCGAAATAATTTTGAACGGTGGCGCTATCTGGACGATTGGTGCGCTTTGTTTTTGCTTTAATATGCGCATTCTTTGAACTACTGTTTTGTCAACGGCATGGCCCCCGCGGTTATTGCTGACGATTGCTATGGTTGTTTGGGAGGCAACAGAAGCATTGCATGACAGAGAAAGCGAAGAGGTTCGGGTTTCTCCTGACCGATCAGTCGAGTATGATTTGTTTCAGTAGCGCGATTGAGCCTTTGCGCTCGGCGAATCGTATGAGCGGCCGCCATCTTTATGATTGGAATATCCTCACGCCGAACGGACAGAGCGTTCAGGCAAGTAATGGTATCAGCATTCTACCGGACATGGACCTGGCGGATGCTGACAGCCTTGATATCCTGTTTGTATGCGGTGGGATCGGGACGGACAAGATCAAGGATGAACACCTCCTCGCGGAATTGCGCCGGATTGTTCATCATGGCGCTGAAATCGGGGCGCTCAGTACCGGGGCTTTTATCCTGGCAGCGGCCGGCCTCCTGAATGGCTACCAATGTACAATTCACTGGGAAGGGGCTATCAGCCTGAAAGAGAGCTATCCGGAGGTTATTTTTACGGGCAGCATTTTCGAGATTGATCGCAACCGTTATACCTGTGCCGGCGGCACCTCAGCGATTGATTTGTTGCTTTATATTATTGCGAAGGAGCATGGCGACAAGCTCGCCTACGACATTTCGTTGCAATTCATGCATGACCGTATTCGAAGCCATAGTGACAAGCAGCAGGTCATCAGGAAACTGCAACTTGCCGCGAAATCGCAGAAGCTGCTGACCATCGTTGAAATAATGGAACAAAATATCGAGGAGCCTGTCTCGCCGGATGACCTGGCCAGGATGGTTGGTATTTCGATACGCCAGGTGGAGCGGCTGTTTCGGCAACATACAGGACGATCCCCGGCGCGATATTATTTGGAAATGCGCCTAGAGCATGCGCGGCTGCTGTTGTTGCAGACAAGCATGTCGATTACGGAAATTTATATTGCGTCCGGTTTTTCCACTCATTCGCATTTTGCGAAAAGCTATCGTGAGTACTATGGCGTCAGTCCAAGCCGGGAAAGAAAGCCAGCTTATAGCTAATAGCCTTGCGCCTTCGGACGTCTTTTTTCCATAAACCTGCGCAATCTATGACGCAGCTTGTGGCGTTTAAACGGGTTGGCCTTTGATGGTTTCCCTGTCCAGGCAAGATCAATGAGGTATTCCTGCGTCCAGTCGTCACCGTCTTCAAATGCCCTGGTCCTGTTGTCGGAGATGAGCAGTGCCCCTTGATTCCCGCTTCGGAATGTCGCGCTGTCGGGCCAGTTAATTACCGCCCAGCATGTGCCGTTTTGATCGACAACATAAGGCTGCTTTCCTATATTCTGAATTTGCCGGGTAATGCTGTTATAGCCGGACTCCATGTGTCTGGCGTCGTCTTTTGTGCTGATGTCGATAAACTCGATATGCCGCATAATATCCGCCGAGATGATAAATCCATTCGTGCGAATATGGGGGTTGGGAAACGGAGGGTCGTCCGCCCCGGTGCTTTCCCAGCTACCGGTCGCACCAGCAATGCCGGCATCCTGCGAGTTGGTGAGACAATTATAGAGATGTGTAAGCCAGTGATCGGACTGGATTTCGCTGAAGGAATTCAGAAAGCAAAAATACGTGTAATCGAGCTTTCGGCTAACCTCGATATAGGGGCCAAGGTCGAGGCCGGAATCCCCCGGGAAATCGTAAGGGATGAAGTCCGTACCGGCCAGAAGATTGAGATAAGGTGCTTTCTCGTCCTGGTTAAAATCCTTGAAGATCAGGATGAGATCATGGTCCAGAGGCTCTTTATACGCCTTGTAGGAGGAGAGGAAGTTTCTGAATGGCTCCATGCCGTTTGATTTGCGAACCAAATGCACGACAGCAACTGAAGAACCTGTCATCTCCTACATCATCTTTTATGAAAAGAGCTTTGAAATCGTTTTCCGCAAGCCTGTTTTTGGGCCGTTTACTGCCAAGTACCGGAATACGGATATGCCAAAGCGAGTATCAAAATTCGCTAGCATTTCAAAGTCCGGATCTTTCTGCAGTTCTTTGAAGACACGCACGCAATCCGGCACCGCCCCCGTATCATGAAAAACGAAAATGCAGCCTTTCTTGACGACTTCCTTGGCGAGTTCAATATCTTGCATCAGCCCTTTGTAGCTATGATCCCCGTCGATAAAGGTAAAATCGAATTGCCCTTGATAGGGAAGCAGAGCTTTGCGGGCTTCTTTAGAGTGAGAATCCATGATCAGTTCAAGAACAATGTTCGTGTTTACAGATTTCTTGATACGATCCCAATGCTTGAAATTCGGATGTTGCCCGATATCTAGGACGACAGTTTTTTCGATATTATAGTAATCACGCAGGAACTTCGTCTGGCCGCCAGACGCCACGCCGATATCAAGCGCGAATTTCGACGGCGGCAACTCGGTCGCCATAAAGTGAACGAAATCAGCGTACTCATCCGGGTCCTGCTGAAGGTAGAGCCCTTCTTCAACCACTGGAAAATGAAAAAACTCTTCATTATCTGAACCAGCAGCGATAACTGCCTCTTTGATCTGGTCGCGTGAAATATCCACTTTAGTCGTCCATTTAGCTGAGGAGCCGGAATGCTCGAATTACCCGTTAGCTCTCTATAAACAATCGCCGGGCTCTTTGCAATGAATGAGCTTTGCTTTTTGCGCTCAAAGTCATGGTTTGCGAAGCTTAAGTGCAATGCGCAAAATCCGGGTAAATTTCTCTGTTTTCGAACTCGTATATCTCAAAAGATACAGGGCCATGGCGAGTTTTGCCAAAAAGGGCGCGTCCGATTTTTGGTAGCTGCGTAGGCATACCTGATAAAAATCCGTGGCCAGACTAACCTGTTCTCTCGGTAATTTAGGACGATATCGGCTGTGGGAAATTCCAGTCTCCCGCTGAAAAAAGCGGGTGTCATCGGATGCCGCAACACGGTTTCGAGAGACGGTGGGGAACAGGATCAGATGATCCCAGCCCCAGACATGCGGGAAGTTCTCGACCACGTCATTAATAGCCGCCAAAGCGACCTTTCGTCTGAACAGACCATACATCCATCCCGGATGAGACTGTTTTAGCATATGGAGGGAGGAAGAAAAGGATGTCGAGCCGTTCGCCTTCTCAATATAGAGCTCAACCGGCTTTTGCTCGCTCTCCTTTACCTTTACGATATTTGCAACAGCAAGATCGATTGAACTATCCCGGTCCAGTAGTTGCCCCAGTGCTTCGAGGTAATTATCGTCCGACCAATCATCGTAGGATCGCCACATGAAATAGGCACCGCCAGCCTTCTGCAGGACATACTGAAAGTTTGGGATTGGACCGATGTTTTCCGACTGCTGATATAATTTTAGCCGGGAATCGCGCGCGGCATATTCCTGAACGATGCCGACGGTGTTATCGGTGGAGCAGTTATCCGAAATAATGATTTCGAAGTTCGTATGCGTCTGGCGCAACAGGCTATCTAAAGACTGCCGGATATGTTTCTCGGCATTATAGAGCGGCATTCCAATCGAAATCAGGGGCAATTCATTACTCATACTTGTTAGTCAGACACTGCATATACAATAAAAGTGTTTTTCTTGGCTATTTTATTATCCAAAGATATGCAGCAAGAGTAGGGTGAATGCGAGTATAATTCTGGCTTGTTTACACTCTGATTTCTATAATAAAAGCGCTCTTTAATAAGGAATATATATAAATTCAATTCAATCTATCAGGGATTTTTTTAGGCCCTTAGGATTGTATTTTCGGAAAGTAACGAATTATGTCAATTCGCCTGAGAAGTAAGCTTCCCGCACCGATTCGTCTTTTCTTTATGCGGCATCTATTTGGGTTGTCTGAGGACCATAGTCGCCGCCTTGGGCGGGTTGTCAGCCATAATCGCATGGTGCTTTCCGCCCGCTATATTGATGGTGAAGGTATAGAAATCGGCGGCCTGGGACGACCGCTGGATGTTGTCCCGACTGCAAAGGTTAGTTATGTTGATCGGTTTTCCATAGAGGAACTCAAGGCTAGCTATCCAGAAATGCCCGCGGACAGGGTGCTGGTGCCGGATATTGTCGCAAATGGCGAGACGCTCGTCCCAATTCCGGATGCAAGTCAGCAGTTTGTTATCGCCAACCATGTCGTCGAACATTTTCAGAATCCGATACTGTTCTTTCACAATGTTTATCGGGTTCTTAAAGAGGACGGCATTTTATTTCTTGCCATTCCAAACAAGGAAGAAACTTTCGATCGCGATCGTCCGGTCACGGAGTTTGCTCATTTGGAGAGAGATTTTTCTGAAGGTCCGGAATGGTCAAAGCGGCAACATTTCGAGGAATTTGTCGCACTGGCAGATCTTGAAGATATCGGACGTCCCGGGTGGGAGACTGACGTAGAGCGCGAAGCTCTTATTAACAAACTAATCAATGACGATTATTCCATTCATTTTCATGTCTGGGACACGAATGCCATGTTTGAAATGATAACAGGAATGGCAAAAAAATATGACCTGGACTTCCGCATCCGGCATGTCATGTCTTCAGGAGATGAGGTCATCTTTATTCTGCAGAAGAGCCAGAAAAAATAGACCTATTGATATTATTTAGCCGTACTGCTAGGCGGTAAATATGTGCGAAGACCCTGAGCGAGAGTATTCCGGAGCTGTCCGCCCATCAGGTCCGCCAATTTTTTGTTGGTACCGCGGATAGTTATAATTGCGTGATGTGTTTCAACGCTGTTGCGCAGGCTCTTTTCCAATGCCGGCTTTCCCATCAATTTAGAAAATTCAAGCGCGATTTCATGAGGGAGATGTGCGTTTCCGGAGCAAATATTGATGGTACCCGTTGCATCCGATGCAGCGAGCTTTTCCAAGGCTGCCGAGACGTCCTCAACATGGATCATGTCGACAGCGCGGTCCGGGGTCTGGATGACGGGTAGGCGGTCCGCGGAAATTTCCCGGAAAATATAGGAGATAAGTTTATTCTGATCCTCATCTGGGCCATACGGGAAGAAAATCCGCGCCCAGATGAGCGAGATATCTCTCGCGATAACCTCTGCAAGGTCTTTGAATGCGAGCTTGGAGGCGGAATAATAGGTTGTCGCGTTGAGCGGTGATTTTTCTTCATCGAGTGGGCGGTTTTCCCATTTATATTCTGCGCAACTCCCTGCCAGAACTGCCTTTTCTCCGCCATGGCGAATAAACGCATCGAGGAGGAAGGCGCTGGAAGAAACCCAACGAAAATTCTCCTTTGAATGCCAGAATTTACCGGGTGTCGCTTCCCATGCAAGGTGGATTAGGTGGCTCGGTCGCTGGCTTTCAACGACTTGTTCCACCGCCGCAGGATCATGCAGGTCAAGCGCGATATGCTTATGGTTTTGCGAGATCGTTGGTGCCGCGTTACGCGAGACAGAAAGAACCTGCCACCCTTCACCCAGCAGTTGGTGAACCACATGGGACCCGATAAAGCCTGTTGCGCCGGTAACCAGACAGCGTTTCATCAGATAGCCTCGTCCAGAGAGGGAAGATCAGCATCGCGAGTAGAAATCACCTTTGGCTCTCCTGGCCAGGTAATGCCGATGGCGGGATCATCCCAGCAAAATCCGCAATCATGGCCGGCTGTATAGGCGGGGCTCATCTGGTAGGAAACTTCACTATCATCCTCCAAGGTAAGAAAACCGTGGGCGCATCCCGCCGGAATAAAGAGAGCACGGCCATTTTTCCGGCTAAGCTCACATCCCACCCATTTTTTAAAAGATGGGGAGTTCGGGCGGATGTCCACGGCAACATCAAAAACTTTTCCAGCACTGCACCGCACGAGTTTTGTCTCTGCATAGGGCGCCGCATGAAAATGCATTCCGCGCAATGTATATGCTTTTTTATTATAGGAGACATTGCTTTGAACGGGCAGAAAATTAATCCCGGCAGCAGCGAATTCCTCTTCGCAGAAACTCCGTGTAAAATAACCGCGATTATCCTCAATGAACTCGGGCTCGACTAGATAGACCCCTGAAATTTCCGTTTCCGCGAAGTTCATGAAAGGATCTCAAGCTCCGGAATAGGAATGACGAAACCACCGCCCCAATCCTTGATAGCCGTCATTTCCATTGATATTTCATCTGCGAGGTTCCAGGGCAGGATCAGCACATAGTCAGGCTTTTCCCGCCAAATCCTGTCGGGTGCGAAAACAGGAATATGGCTTCCCGGCAATAAAGTCCCCTGCTTTTCGGGATTACGATCAACAACAAAGTCGATGAGATCCGGCCCGATGCCACAATAATTAAGCAGGGTATTTCCCTTGGCCGCCGCACCATAACCCGCAACTTTCTTTCCTGCGGCTTTGGCATTGTGCAGGAAGGAGAGAAGGTCATCGCGCACTTTTTCAACCCGGGGCGTGAAATTCTGATAGGCAGCAGGGGTGTGGAGGCCCGCCGCTGCCTCTTTTGAATGAAGCGCGGCTAATCGGGCTGTTTCTGAATATTTGCTTGCACCCTTGTGACAGGCATAAACACGCAGTGACCCCCCATGGGTTGTCAATTCCTCAACATCGAAGACTTTCAGGCCGTGTGCGCCTAGGATTTTCTCTACCGTCAGCAGGGAGAGATAGGAGTAATGTTCATGATAAATAGTGTCAAACTGGACCTTGTTGATCAGGTTCAGGAGGTGCGGAAATTCGATGGTGAAGACGCCGGATTCCGCCAGAAGTACTGGAACGCCGCCTATAAAATCGTTGATATCCGGCACATGCGCCATCACATTGTTGGCCGCCATCAGATCCGCTTGACCCTTTTCAGCGACTATCCGTTTTGCTGTCTCTACCCCGAAAAAGGCTACTTCAGTCTTAACACCAACGGCCTCCGCTGCTTTTGCGACGTTTGCAGCGGGCTCAATACCGAGAACTGGAATACCCCTGTCGACAAAATGTTTTAATAGATAGCCGTCATTGCTGGCAATTTCGATAACAAGGGAATCTCGGTTGAGGCCTAGCTGCTCTGAGAGCTTTTCCGCATAGGCCTTTGCATGTTCAACCCAGCTACTTGAGAAGGAAGAGAAATATGCATAATCAGAGAAAATATCTTCTGCCGGTACGACATCTTCAACTTGTACCAGAAAACAGTTCACACATACGCGGGCATGAAGGGGATAGGATTTCTCCGCGGCAATGTCGCGTTCTTCCCGCAAGTAGCTGTTGGCAAGTGGTGTTGAGCCTAAATCTACAAACGTCCGGGTTAGTTCCTGATCACAGAAACGGCAGGTAAGGGGGCTCATCATGAAATATCCTCATACTCATCAATTTGCGAGAGGGTGAAAGAATAGATATCGGGTGTCTCGCTAAATGCCTTATACCATTCGACTGTTTTTGTCAGTGTTTCCGAAGGAGCCCATTTTGATTGCCAGCCCAAGGCTTTATGGGCGAGCGATGCGTCTAGTGCAAGATAGGATTTTTCCGGCGGTTGTGCGCTATTCACCAGCGACCAGTTGCTATCGATCCCGAAAGCCTTTTGAACTTCGAGAGCAATTTCACCAACCGTAACTACTTCTCCACCTTGCGGTCCGAAATTCAGCGACTTAGGGAGGTGTGCACCATCGTCACCTGCCAGTGCCTGCAGGTAAACAAGGTAACCGGAAACAGATTCCAGTACATGCTGCCAGGGACGTGTGGCGCCAGGATAACGTAGGGTAACGCTTTCGCCCTCTCGTGCGGCGCGCCAGATATCAGGTATAAGCCGATCTTCTGAAAAATCGCCGCCGCCAATCACATTCCCCGCACGCGCAGTGGCAATAGGAATACCCTTGTCATTGAAAAAACTCTTGGCAAAGGAGGCCGTTGTAATTTCGCAGGCCGCCTTGGAGGCTGAATACGGGTCATCACCGCCCAAGGGGTCGGTTTCCCGGAAGGCGTGGCCATCCTCGTTGTTTCTGTAAACCTTGTCACTTGTAATGATTAGTGCGGCTTTCAGCTCAGCTAAATCCCGCATTGCTTCCAGCAAGTTAGCTGTGCCCATGACATTGGTTTCATACGTATTTACAGGTTCGCGGTAGGAGCGCCGCACCAGTGCCTGTGCCGCCATATGAAGAATAATTTCCGGGTTGCTCTTTTTGACGACGGCATTGAGTTTTTCTGCATCGCGAATATCGATAAAGTTCGAGTTAAGCGTCAATTGGTCTTTGATGCTGTCATAAAGGGAGAAGTTGCCTTCTGGCGGCAGTGATACCCCTGTAACCTCTGCCCCCATCCGGCAGAGCCAGAGTGCCGCCCAGGCGCCTTTGAAGCCACTATGACCGGTAAGAAGGACCCGGCGTCCTTTCCAGAAATCGGGATTTACTGTGGAGAGGGTCATCATTCGGTCCTAACGCCTAATCCCAGACCCGCCAGGGCGCCTTGTCATTTGCCCAAAGCTGTTCCAGGTAGTTTTTCTCCCGCAGGGTGTCCATTGGCTGCCAGAATCCGCGATGGCGATAGGCGGAAAGTTCATTGTCTGCGGCAAGACTCGTGAGCGGGTCGTTCTCCCACGGCATGTCATCGCCGGAAATTCGGGCGAGGACAGAAGGTTCCAGCACGAAGAAGCCCCCGTTAATCAAGCCGTTGTCGCCCGCGGGCTTTTCTACAAATTCCTTCACTGCGCCATTTTCGATTACGGTTGCCCCAAACCGTCCGGGCGGCGCAACTGCCGTCAGGGTGGCCTCGCGTCCTTCAGTCTTGTGAAATGAAATAAGCTTCGCAATATCAACGTCGGCGACACCGTCGCCATAGGTCATGCAAAAAGTTTCATTCGGCTCAAGATAGCTCGCAACGCGCTTCAACCGACCTCCCGTCATTGTGTTTTCGCCAGTCTCCACCAGCGTGACGCGCCAAGGTTCCGCTTTCGCTTTGTGATAGGTGATCTGATTGCTTTCTAGATCGAAAGTGACATCAGAGCGATGCAGGAAATAGTTTGCGAAATATTCCTTGATGACGTAACTGCGGTAGCCGAGGCAGATGACGAAATCATGTATGCCGTAATGGGAATAGATCTTCATGATATGCCATAAAATCGGATAATTCCCGATTTCAATCATGGGCTTTGGCTTGAGGTGGGATTCTTCTGAAATACGAGTGCCGAGCCCGCCGGCTAAGATGACTGCTTTCAACGATATCCCCTTAATTTTTCTGCGCTGGCTTTACTTTAAGCAAGCGTTGCTCAGTTAGTAAGTCTTATTTCAATATCAGACGAAAGTGTCAAGTTCGCCTCACTCGCAGCTTACGGCTTAATTCTGAAAAGTTTGGTCTCGAGATTCTGGGAAATCAAATTCGTCGTGAATTGGGCGGGCTGAAACGGCTCACTGTCGAATAGAGAGAAAATGACAGCTGAAAATTTGATATGGCCCGCTTTTAAATTGCGTATATCGGAATGGAGGTCGACACGACTTCAGCCATTGAACCAAAATCTTTGCTGCATAATTATTCTTCAGGATCAATATGTCGGTCGAACTTCAATTAATGTTTGCCGGCAATGAGGTCCGCCGCCTTTTCGGCGATCATGGTCACGGGGGCATGAGTGTTGCCCGAGGTTATTGTTGGCATGATGGAGGCATCGACAATGCGTAATCCACCAATCCCGTGAACCCTCAACTGGTCATCGACTACGGCGGTTTCGTCACTCCCCATTTTTGCTGTCCCGACTGGGTGAAAAATTGTTGTCGCAATATCTCCCGCGGCTTTCGCTAGAGCTTCGGGCTCATAAATATCGGTTCCGGGCTTTAGTTCCACCGGGGAAAACTCGGTCATTCTTTCGGTCGCCATAAGCTTTCGGGCATGCAGGATACTATCCACAGCGACATTCCGGTCGTTAACGGTTGACAGATAATTGGGCTGGATTGCGGGGAAATCGCGCGGGTCATTGCTTTTTATATGGCATGTGCCGCGGCTTTCAGGACGTAGATTACAGACGGATACAGTTATTGCCGGGAACTTATGCAATGGCTCTCCGAATGCGTCCAGTGACAACGGCTGCACATGATACTCAATGTTGGCAGTTTCGTATTCAGCCGATGATTTCGTGAATATGCCAAGCTGGCTGGGGGCCATTGCCATTGGCCCGGACCGTTTCAGGAAATATTCAGCGGCAATTGATAGTTTCCCCAAAATGCTGTTGGAGCGTTCGTTTAGCGTGGCTGCCCCCTCGATGCCGAAAATGGTCCTGATTTGCAGATGATCCTGAAGATTCTCGCCAACACCTTTCAGCTCATGAACGATAGGGACCGATTTCTCCTTTAATATCTTGGAAGGCCCTATGCCGGATAACTGCAGGATTTGCGGGGTGCCAATGGAACCGGCGGAAAGAACCACTTCCTTTCGGGCCGTTACTTTCTCAACAATGTTGTTGCGTCGAAACTCGACCCCGACGACACGTTTGCCATCAAATAACAGTCTTTCGACCTGGGCATTTTTCAGAACCGTGAGGTTGTGTCGGTTGCGGACCGGATCCAGAAATGCCTTTCTCGCATTCCAGCGGATCCCCTTTTTCTGATTAACCGGAAAGTACCCCGAGCCCTCATTATCTCCCGCATTGAAGTCTTCGGTTGGGGTGATGCCGAGTTCTTCTGCAGCTTCGCGTACCGCATCCAGCACCGGCCAGGAGAGACGTTGTTCCTCTACCAGCAATTCCCCGTCCGTGCCGTGGAACTCATCCGCGCCGTTAAAGTGATGTTCGGATTTCTTGAAATACGGCAGCAAGTCGTCCCAGCCCCAGCCGACATTCCCGAGCTGGCGCCAAATATCATAATCGCGGGCCTGACCCCGCATGTAAATCATGCCATTGATGGAGGAGCAGCCGCCAATCAATTTACCGCGCGGATAGGCGAGGGACCGCCCATTGAGACCGGCTTCCGGCTCGGTCTTGTAGCACCAGTCCGTTTTCGGATTTCCCATGCAATAGAGGTATCCGACGGGGACATGAACCCAAAACCGGTTGTCACTACCCCCGGCTTCAACCAGCAAAACGCGGGTACTTGCGTCCGCGCTCAGCCTGTTGGCGAGCACACAACCTGCCGATCCTGCACCAATAATTACAATATCGAATTCACCAAAATCTCTGGAGCTACCTGATTTCAACATGTTGAATTTATTCTGCTTTTTTGACAACAAGTTGCTGCTGGTGACCGAGGCCGTTGATTTCTAGATGCATGCGGTCTCCGTCCTTCAGATAGAGAGGGGGCTTCATGCCGAGGCCCACACCCGGCGGGGTTCCTGTTGAGATGACATCACCGGGCTCCAGCGTCATAAAGCCACTAATATAGCTTAACACTTCCGCGACTCCAAATATCATGGTTTTTGTAGAGCCGTTCTGGCGTGTTTCCCCGTTGACAGCAAGTTTGAGGTTCAGGTCGCCCGGATCTGCAATTTCATCGGCAGTGACGAACCAGGGCCCTAACGGTGCGAATGTATCGTGGCTTTTGCCTTTGGTCCACTGGCCTTCGCGCTCTGCCTGCCATTCTCTTTCCGAGAGTTCATTGACAATGAAATACCCGGCTACATAGTCAAGTGCATCGGCTTCGGACACATTCTTAGCGCGCTTTCCAATCGCAAACCCAAGCTCAACTTCCCAGTCCAGCTTCGTGGACGACGCCGGCAGTTCAACGTCATCATAGGGCCCATTTATGGACGTGGTCGCCTTCATAAAGATGATTGGCTCTTTCGGTATAGGAAGGTTCGCTTCTTTGGCATGATCGGAATAGTTCAGGCCGACGCAGACTATCTTGCCGACATTTCCGACACAGGCCCCAAGACGAACCTGACCATTAACAACGGGCAATTCGTCAATATCGACAGAGGCGAGTTTCTCCAGTGAAGTCGGCGCTATTGTCGTCCCATCTATATCATCAACAATCCCGCTCAAGTCGCGAATTTTTCCGGATGCGTCCAGAATGCCCGGCTTTTCAGCACCTTTTTCTCCGTAGCGAACCAGTTTCATTTTTTCCCCCTGTGGGCTTATTTATTTGTCGGATGTTTTTTCATGGCTGATTTCAAGCCAGGAAAGATTTGTGAATTCATCAATCCGGCCGCTGTTATCGCCGAATATTTTTTCTGAAGCTGCCATAATCGGATTGCCGATCTCTTCAAATGGACGATCAGCCGCGATAAAGGCGAGATATTTCTGCTGGCCGGGTCCACCACCATAGATTTTTCTCTCTGACGTCATGATGCTGGAGATTTCCTCATCCACCTGATAGAGCCGGGCTTCGGTGACATGGTCGAGATCGCAAAGCGCCGTTAGCCATATATCGGAATAGGCGGCCAACAGTTCTTCTTCCCCGGAAGTTTGAAGATTGAAGCGTAATGTTGCAAGGTAAGGGGACACAAACTCAGCAGGTCCGCCTTTGCAATTAATCAATTCATATATGTTACGGACAGGTTCGCGAAAATATGTGAGCGCCTCTTTCGTCCAGGGGGTTGGGTTGTTCAATGCCTTCAGGTAAGGCTCTGAATTGAATATTGAGGGCGCGTCCGTTTCATAAAACATGACAAACTGCGCATCATGATCGAACGAACGATACCGTCGTCCATTCCGAAACCCGGGGATGGAGACGCGTTCTGGTATATGTTCACAGTTGTGCCATTCCTGATACCGAAGAATATGGGCTCTTTCTATATCAGCCCAGAACATCATCAGGCCGGAACCGAGCGGATTTTTTCTTGTCTTTGTCATTCTAGTCCCTATCGATTTTGTCACTCCAACAACTACGCCATTCCCAAAAGGTCATAAATTTCGCGGCAGTATTTGCCAAATTCCTCATGGGTTTTCATCTCAAGTGTCCGGGGGTAGGGCAGTTCGATGGGAATATTCGCGGCCATGCGGGCCGGGCCCGCAGTCAGAACCGCAACGCGGGAGCCGAGCAGGACCGCTTCACTGATGCCGTGGGTCACAAAGAGGATTGTTTTCTGGCTTTTCTCCCAGATACGGAGCAATTCCAGATTCATTTTCTCTCGGGTTAAGGCATCCAATGCGCCGAATGGCTCATCCATCAGGATCAGTTTGGGATCATGGATAAGCGACCGGGCGATCGAGACGCGCTGGCGCTGCCCACCGGAGAGCTGTTTAGGATATTTATCTTCATAACCGTCCAGCCCGACAAGATTAATAAGATCCAGGGCTCTTTCTCGGGACTCCTTAACGGGCAACCCTAGAAGTTCGGCAGGCAGCAGGATATTGTCTATCACCGTTCGCCATTTCAGCAGGAGATCCTGCTGGAACACCATCCCGATATCCCTATTTGCATCGAAGGGGTTATCAGTGTTGCCGATAAGAACCTGACCGTCTTCATGGGAGATGAGGCCCGCGAGGATCATCAGCACCGTGCTTTTTCCGCAGCCGGAAGGCCCGACGATGGAAATTAACTCCCCTGCATTGATATCCAGCGTTACGTCGGATACGGCAAGATGTTGGTTGGTGCCGGATCCATATATTTTTTTTACATTTTGAAGACTGATAAAGGGTTCGATCTGCGCGTCCATTATGCCTGCCCTCCACGTTTAACAAGTATGAACTCAAGAAAGGCAACGGCGCCATAGAGTATGACACCGACCAATGTAATCATCAGAACGGCCATGAACATTGTCGCGGTATCCAGGTTAATCTGTACTTGCAGCATCAGATAGCCAAGGCCTCTTTCCGATCCGATAAACTCCCCGACGATGGCGCCGGCAACGGCGAGGACCGCAGATACCTTCATGCCGGAAAACAGGTAGGGCAGGGATCCTGGAAACTGGATTTTAGTAAAGATCTGCCATTTGGAAGCCTTTAGCGTGCGCGATAGATATAGAAGCTCAGGTTCTATCTCTCGAAGGCCACGGGCGGTTGTGATCACGATCGGGAAAAAGCAAATTGCGAAGGCAATAAGCGTATTGGTAAAAATACCATAGCTGAACCACACAATAATGATGGGGCCAAGCGCTACCTTCGGGACCATATTCAGAGCGACCAAAAGGGGCATGAACAGGGTGAACAGCCGCGTGCTCCAGGAAAAGAACAAGGCGATTGCGACCCCGACAATAACGGCGAGGATAAACCCGCCGAAAATCTCCACGGTTGTCACCATTGTGTTGTTAAACCAGTCATTTGACCCATCGGCCAACGTGGCAAGGGTCTCGATCGGTGATGGCAGGATATAGCTGGGCAACCCTCCTGTGGTGGAGATCAGTTGCCATAACGCTATACACGCAATCTGGACGGCTATTGGCCCAGAGTATTTTTTGACGAAATTCTGGGGGGGAGGGGCCGTAGGAACGTCACTCCCCTCCTGCGAAATGCCGGGATTGGTACTCGCTTGACTCATGCCATCACCTGTTTTTTCTAGTTATGTCCGTTTGTCTTGAAAGCTTATTTCTTCATCAAGACAGATTCATCGATGAATTCATTCGTAAAGAATGCTGATGGATCAAAGGGTTCCTTAATCTTGAAATAGGTGGAGACAAGTTTGTAGTCATCATTGACCCGGGCCGGATCAAAATAACCAAGACCTTTCGAAGTGGAAAAATCATCGGTCATCAGACTGATAACGCCATTCCAGTTCTTGATTTCGTTCTCTGGCTTTAGACCGGAGGAGTATTCGGGCAGAACCGCCACGCATTCTTCACCATGATCGACGCAGTGGCGGTAGGCTTTCTGGGCAACCTTGACAAAGCGGGCGACCGTATCCCGGTTTTCTTTCAGGAAATCACCATTTACAATGAAGGAGTTGCCATAGGGGTTAAGCCCCATCTCTGACCATGCGAGCCAGCCGAGATCATCCCCAAAAGCGCCTTCCATGATGTAGTGGTAGTTGGCAAAGAAGGTCGTGCCGTCAACAGCACCGGATTTAAGGGCGCTCACCTTGGCATTTGGTGCGATGTTGACCCATTTGAGATCATCCGGATTCATGCCGTTGACCTGTGCGAAGGCCGGCCACATGGCCCGCGCTGCATCCCCTGGAGGGTTACCAAACTTGCGGCCCGGAAAATCTTCAAGCCCCTTGATGCCGGAACTTTTAAGCCAGTACATCTGGTAGGGGGAATTGGCGAAGATGTTCATAACGGCAACAATGTTCGCACCGCTTCCTTTGGCAACCATGGCTGTACCGAGGTCCGCAATACCAAATTCTGTCGCGCCCGAACCTACTTTCTGGGCGGAGAGAGTGGAACCTTTGCCTTGTTCGATTTCGAGGTCGATGCCAGCTTCCTCAAACCAGCCATTTTTCTTGGCAAAGTAGAGCGGCGAATGCGCGCCAGCGGTGGTCCAGTTCAGGATCACGCTGACCTCATCTGCCGCTTTTGCGGCGGTGGTTGCGAAGGCGGCGGCAGACAGCGCCAGCACGCCAAGTAGTGCGTTTTTCTTAATTTTCATTGAAACCTCCCGTTTCCTGTAATTTACGCTCTTTTCTTATTTGTTATATCCAAAGCAGGGTTTTTATTATGGTTTGGACGTCATAAGGCCGGATGCAAGGAGCGCTTCTCGCAACTTAGACCTTTCAGATTCAGTAATTTTAGTAAGGGGTGGACGTACGCGTGCGCTTGGAAAACGTCCGAGCATAACCAGGGCTTCCTTCATCCTGTTATGCATATCCAGAAATGGATCTGAATAGAACGCATTGACGATGGGCCGCAGGCGTTGATCCAGCTCTTGTGCACTTTTCAAGTCGCCCGATTGAACAAATTTCAGCAGTTGCGCCTGTTCCGCAGCAATAACACTACCTGCGCCGGATAGCAGGCCCTTTGGTCCCATCACAAGTGATGGCAGCAGCCATGAAGAATGAGTGGTTAGAACCGAAACCGGCCGTGGCAGATTATGAAGAACATCAATGTGATATTGATGCTGAAGCGGGTTATTGCACCAATCCTTGATCGCCGCGAAAGTTGGAATTTCCTCTGCCAGCTTGACTAGCGTGTCCAATGGAATCTGCATTCCGGATGCTTCTGGATACTGGAAAATGATGAAAGGCAGACTGGTTGCGCTTGCAATTTCTCCATAGTGGCGCAGGGCCATATCCGGCTTTAGTTGTCCGCCCATCTGCAAAACATCTGACGGGAAGATCAATAGGCCTTTGGCGCCTGCGGCTTCCGACATTCTGGCGATTTCGGCAGCCTGTTTTGAACTGCCATTATATACGCCGCCGATAATCGGAAATTTTGATCCGACGACATCAAGGGTCTTTTCAAGGATAAGCCGCTGCTCATCAAAGCTGCAGGAGACCATCTCGGACGCGTGACCATTTACGGTGATCGCGGTAACACCTTCCGCGGCTCCGACGTCTTCCAGGTGGGCGGCGTATCCCGCTTCATCAATTTGGTCGTTATCCAGAAAAGGGCATAAGACTGCTGGAATTGTACCTTCGAATTTCATTGTTCTTTCCTTCAGGTAGACCCTAGAAATATCCATCACGGACTTCATAGCATGTTGGTTTATTGTGAACGGGCATGTCCCGGGATACCCAATCGCTCACCCAATCCAGCATTTTAGCGAGCGGCACCGTCGGGTAGCCGAACAAGCGCTGCGCTTCCAACGTATTGTTAAGCCACCCATCGCCAGCTTCTTCCCCTTCAAATATCGGAGTCTTTCCTAGGCGGCGGCCAAATTCCATAGCAGCCATTCTCACGCTCATATGCTCCGGCCCTCCAACATTCAAAGGAGTTGCCGGGGAGGTACAATGTGCTAATGAACCCAGAATTTGTGCTGTTGAATCGCCTTGCCAGATTACAGATGCAAAGCCCGTTGCAATTGGAATTGGAGTGTCATCCCGGACCCAGCTTGCAATGTCGTAAAGCACACCATAGCGCATATCTATTGCGTAATTGAGCCGGATAAGACGGCCTTCCGTTTTATACTTATTTGAAAAATGTCGGAAAATCCGCTCTCTTCCTACACAAGAGTTCGCATAGTCTCCGAGAGGCTTTGGCTGTACTTCCTCACTCCATCCACCGGAATTAATGGACGCAAAGGGATAAACACAGAGGGTAGAGAAGACCACTATTCGTGACTCCTTGAATTCCTCTGCAACTATTCCCGGTACATGCGCATTCATTGCCCAGGCAAATGACGGTTCTTCGTCGGTTCCGAATTTCTTTCCTGCCATATAGATAACATTCTTCACCTTCGGAAGATTTGCGACAGCCTCTCTATCCAAAAGGTCACAGGCAATCGTCTCGACACCCCAGCTTTCGAGCCGGGCCTTGACATCCTGATCTGAAAACCTGGCAACGCCGATTACTCGTTTCTCAGGTGCCGCGCGTTTTGCCATGCGAGCAAGAGTTGGTCCGACCTTACCACCCACACCGAGAACAATTATATCTCCATCCAGAGACCGAAATGTATCCACAAGCCATTGTGGCGGCGTCGACAACAGTTCCTCCAACGCTTCTTCATCTGCAATGGTGTCTGGAAGGTTATCGAATGTTATGGTTTGGCTCATCGGATGCCCTGCTCCCTTAATTAATTAATTGTTTAATTAATTAATCGCATAACGAAATTCGAGTCAAGATTATTTTTCACCTTATAAGGGTGGGGTTATTGGGGCGGTTGAAATTGTAGAAAATATAAAATGACCTTGACGATATGCTCTTCGCGTTGGCGAACCCGCTCCGGGTCCATCAGGTTTTCGTGCAAGACAAAGCCAAGTGTGTGGCAGTTGGAGAGGAACATATATCCCTCGGCATTGATCGAGATGAACAGGTCGATCGGGTCAACGTTGGAGCGGAACTTTCCTTCCTTTGCGCCGCGCTCCAATATTTCCTCAATTGCCTCCAGCAGGGGGTGATAGAGGGTTTCAATCTCTTTTGATTTCCTGATGTGGGACGCGCTATACAGATTTTCGGCGTTCAGAAGCCCGATGATCTCCGGTTTCTTCAGGAACAGCTGGAAGGTTGAGCGTACAAGCGTCTCCATCGCTTCGATCGGGTCGAGGCCGCGTATCTCCGTGTCATTGTGGTGAGAGCGTATGGTTTTATACGCTCGCTCCATCACGGCAATGAACAGGCCCTCTTTTCCGGAAAAATAATGATATACCAGATTGATGTTGACGCCGGCCCGCTTGGTGATGCCGCTGACACGGGCGCCGGCAAAGCCGTGCCGGGAAAATTCATGCGTTGCACATTCGAGTATTTTTGCCTTTGTAAGCTCAGCATTTCTCGTTTTCTTCTGGCCGGATTGCTGCAAGATTTTTTCTCCTATCACTTAGGCCGGAAGTTAATCGTATGCCCGGGATAAATCAAACAACATATTCCGCGGGCATTTTTGGATAGGTTGCCAAAGGATCAGCAGGAGCCAGAAAATGCAGTAATATTCACACTCCAGACCCTTTATTCCTAGACTATCGGATATGGCGGAACAATTGCTTTTTAATAACTATAGATTGCTTTAAAACTGTTGTAATTTCTATCCAGTAATGGCAACGAAGAGTTAAGGGGGTTTTTATAGCAAAGGCTCTGTCTCACAGGAACATTCTGTCGATACGGCCGTATAGTTGACTGAGAAAAATAGGAGATAAGCGATGATTGCAGTTATATTTGAGGTTCGTCCATATCGTGAGCGTAAACAGCAATATCTGGATATAGCCGCAGACCTTCGCCCAATACTTGAGGAAATTGACGGATTTATCTCAGTCGAGCGTTTTCAAAGCCTGACAGACGAGGCAAAAATTCTATCAATATCCTTCTTCCGCGACGAGGCGGCGGTTAAACAATGGCGCAATACTGAGCTTCACCGCCGCGCCCAGGCCATGGGGCGCGCCTCCATCTTCGAGGATTATAGAATACGCATTGCCAGTGTAATACGCGATTATGGAATGCATGAACGGGATGAAGTGCCCGTGGATAGCAAAGCGGAGCATAAAGGCTAGCAGAGAAGCGGAAGGGTTTTTTGAATGAATGAAAGAAAGCACTCTTTGGGAAAACATTAGTAAAGGACGGCTCCAACCAGCAAGTTAGAGCCGTCTCAGTTCATGCCGTTTCTGCTGCGAGTAACGTGCCGAAGTTTCCGCTTTAGAAATCCCTCATTGCTTGATTGATCTCCTCGGCAGTGTTCATGACAAACGGGCCATGTGCGATGACCGGCCCCTCAATTGGCGGGCCTGTTGGGACAAGAAGCTTGGCGTCATTGTTCGCTTCAATGATTACCCCGCCACCATCGCGGCCGAGCAGGACCATTTGAGC
This sequence comes from Sneathiella litorea, assembly GCF_009882915.1. Classification (GTDB taxonomy): domain Bacteria; phylum Pseudomonadota; class Alphaproteobacteria; order Sneathiellales; family Sneathiellaceae; genus Sneathiella; species Sneathiella litorea. Next base: position 1,012,025 of record NZ_WTUW01000002.1, on the reverse strand, counting down.
CTCGCGGGCAATTTCCTGGCCGTTTACCTCAATAGTTCCGGAAAGAACGAGCACTGACAGTGTATGTCCCTCTGGAATGTCTGTATTGAGCAAGGTTTGATGGCATGGCTACCAACTACAGGCATAGTTCAGGCGATATTTCCGACGCGGCGTGGCCTCCTGTCATCCGTGCGGAGTTTCATTGACTTTTTAGTAGCTGAGTATGATGCGAAGGGCCCAGCCACCTAAAACAATTCCCTGCAAGCAATCCAGCCGTGCCAGGTATGCAGATGTCTTCTGATACCCTGGCTGTCGCGGTCAGTGGATATGAATTTAATGGCAAGTGGTTGACCAAGGGAGGCCTCTTTCAGAAGCGGATAGTGTTCGCATGGTTTCTGTTGTTCTTCTTCCATAACCCAAAACGTGTAATCAACGAAATATGTTCATTCTCTTGATGTTTTGAGCAAGAATTTGGCAATTTGTTGATTGCATATAATATAAGCATTTCAGTCTAAAGTATGGTCAAAAAGTGCGCATTTTTGCGGGTTTAGAAACCTTCCTTAATAAAAATGTATTTACTATAGTTGTACATACGACTTTGGCATGCTTCTTGCTCTCCTTCAAAGGTGGTCAGCCCTTACAAGGTTGCCAATGGAAGATTTTGAATAGGAAGGATGGTGTGCAATGGAGAAGGGATTTCTAAATAGGCTCAAGGTCGCTGCCGCTGCAGCGGGTGTAGCTGCTATTACTTTCGCGGGACAGGCTTCTGCGGCGGATGGTGTCGTGAAAATAGGGGCGCCCTTGGCGCTTTCCGGCGGTCTTGCTGCGGAAGGGAAGAAGCAAAAACTTGCCTATGATCTGTGGCTTGAGCGGGTTAATGCCGAAGGAGGCATTAATGTCGGCGGTGTGATGATGCCGGTTGAGCTGATCACCTATGACTATCAGACCGACGGCAAGCGGGCGAGCCAGCTGGCGGAGAAGCTGATTATTGACGATAAAGTGGATTTTTTGACTGCTCCCTTTGGTTCGGGGCATTCGAAGATTACCGCTGGGGTGGCTGAGCGTTATGGTGTTCCAATCATTGCCGTAGCATCATCTGAGCCAGTCCATAATCAGGGCTTCAAGAACCTGTTTGGTACGCTCGCGCCGTCAGGCGGATTAATTGATGGTATGTTGGATTTGTTTATGGCGAAGAAGCCTGACATGAAAAAGATCGCCATCTATGGTCGTGACGACGTATTCCCGAAAATCATGGCGACATTGATGTCAAAGGGCGCAACCGCGCGTGGGCTTGAGGTCGTTTATGAGGAGCTGTATCCCGTCGGAACGCTTGATCACGCGACCGCCACGGTAGGAATGCGTACTGCTGCGCCGGACTGGATTTACGTTACCGGCTATACGGAAGATCTTGTTCTTGTTCGCAAGCAAATGGCGGAGCAGGGGCTCAATGCACCGGTTATTACAATGATTACCGGCCCGGCCTATCGCGAGTTTGTCGAAAATCTTGGCCCGCTTGCTGAAAATGTGACCAGTGCAACCTGGTGGCACTATTCCGCTGGCTATTCCGGGGATGATGTATTTGGAACGACGCAGGCTTTCACAGAAGCGGTTCAAAAAGCCTCTGGTGAGGACCCAGACTACGTTCACGCTTCTTCTGCTGCTGCCATGATCTCTCTGCAAAAAGCGATTGAAAAGGCGGGGACGCTGGACCGTGATGCCGTACGCGAAGCGCTCCAGACTCTTGAAATCGATACTTTCTATGGCCCAATCAAGTTTCGCGAAGACGGCCTGAACGATAATCGCAACCTGCCTATTATCCAGATTCAGGATGGCAAGCCAGTGATTTTATCTCCTGCCAACCTGGCGACATCAGAACTGCTTTTGAACTAGAAGCTCAAAATTGAGGAATATAAAATGAGTGGATACCTGACGCCAGAGCAAGTGGCGGCTTTCGAACGCGATGGATACTTCATGAAGGGGCGGGCTATTTCAGAAGCCCATGCTCTGGATTGCCGCCGTCGACTTGAGGCGATGGAAGAGAGCCTTCAGGAGGACTGCAACAAGCGGATGAAGATCAAGGCGCATGTTGTTTCCCCCTGGATGGTGGATTTGGCCCGAAACCCGATAATTCTGGATGCGGTGGAATCGCTTTTGGGGCCAAATATCAAGCTTTTCGGTTCGTCCATGTTTGCCAAAGCTGCAAATAGTGACAGGTTTGTCTCCTGGCATCAGGATTCAGCCTACTATGGCTTAACACCGAATGATTCTGTGACGGCCTGGCTTGCCTTCACGCCCAGTAACAAGGGTAATGGCGGCTTGCGCGTTCTTCCTGGGTCGCATCTGGGTGACAACATGGAGCATGACGAAACCTATGACCCTAAGAATCTACTTGCGAAGGGCCAGACAATCCGTGGCGTAGACGATGATAACGCCGAGTATCTTGAGTTGGAGCCGGGCGAGTTTTCCATACATCATGTAAAGACCGCCCATGGCAGCCTTGGCAACTTCTCGGATGATCGCCGGATCGGGTTGGCCTTCTTCTATATGGGGGCTCATGTAGATTCAACGCTTGGCCGTCGGACTGCGTTACAGGTGCGGGGTAAGGATAAATTCAATTACTGGGATGAGGATCCATTGCCACGGTATGATCTAGATCCACTCGGGCTTAATTTCCTGACGAATATGTGGACGCAATACCAGAGTAAGGAAGTCCAGCAAGCCGCAAGGAGCGGAAAACTTTAAGAATTTTCAAAAGGAGATAATACTGGCGTAAATGTGCCGTCGTCCTGGCGGGCAGATTTTCGCAATCATCCTGTATATTTCATTTCGGGATAGATCCTTAATTCTTGAAAAATGGACGGTTCTGTATATACAGGGCCGTCCATTTTTTATTTAAACGCCTCTGGCTCTGGCGTTTCAAAGACTTTGCCTGTTTTTCGATCAGGCGCCGAATAATTGGTGAATATTTAATCAATTTTCGCAGCCAAATATCTCCCGCTTTTGAAATTGTAGTTACAATAGTTATAGTTACGACTTTGGCATATCTCTTGCTAGGTTTCCTGTGAGATGCTGCCTTGGGCACGATCGTCCGGGGATTAAATTGGATTGGAAGAAAGGGATGGTTATGGAAATGACTTTCAAAAAGCGATTAGCGGTTACTGCCGTGACAATGGGAATGGCAATGGCTGGAAGCGTTGGGCTTGCCTCTGCGGATGATGATGTGTTGGTGATCGGGGCACCGCTGGCCTTGACGGGCGGTTTGGCCGATGAAGGCAAGAAGCAGCAGGATGTCTGGAAACTCTGGCTCGAAAAAATCAATGCCGCTGGTGGTATTGATGTAGCGGGCAAGAAAATGCAGGTCAAATTTGTTGAATATGATTACCAGACAGATGGCAAGCGCGCGGGCCAGTTGGCTGAAAAACTGATTACTGATGATGAAGTTGACGTGATCATGGCACCATTCGGCTCGGGCCATACAAAGATTATCGCCGCTGTTGCAGAGCGCTACCAGGTTCCGATGCTTGCCTGTGTGGCGTCTTCCGTGTCGGTCTATGATCAGGGCTTCAAATACCTGTTTGGGACCCTTGCGCCAAATACCGGCATGACGGAATCCATGGTCGAATTCTTCAAGGAGAAGAATCCTGAACTCAAGAAGGTAGCTGTTTATGGTCGGGATGACGTGTTCCCGAAATCCATGGCAACGGCCTTGGCAAACTCGGCCGAAAGCGGCGGTCTTGATGTTGTATATAACGAACTTTACGCAGTCGGTACGATGGATCACTCGGCTGCCATCTCCGCGATTAAATCTGCAAACCCGGATTGGGTTTACATGACCGGATATACACAGGATCTTATCCTGGGTCGCAAGCAGTTGGCCGATATGGGCGTAAATACCCCGATCGTCACCATGGTAACAGGGCCAGCCTATCGTGAGTATACCGAAGGCGTGGGTGAGTTGGCAGATGGCGTGACCAGCTCAACCTGGTGGCACCATTCCACAGCCTACACCAATGCTGTTGGGGCTTGGAGCACAACAGCAGATTTCTATGCGGATTTCACGGCCGCCTATAAGTCTGATCCTGATTATGTCTCTGCCTCATGTGCGGCGGCGGCAGATGTTCTGGTGAACGCTGTTCAGGTCGCGGGTTCCAAGGATAAACAGGCGGTTCGCGACGCTCTGGCGGCAACGGATATCCTGACATTCTACGGACCGATTGACTTCGGTGACAACGGAATGAACCAGGGCCGCGAAATGCCTATCATCCAGGTTCAGGGGGAGGAAATCAAGGTCCTTTACCCGGCATCAATCGCCGATGCTGAAATGAAAATGATCAAGTAGGCTTAACGTAAAACCTGAAGGGTCGGGGGCAGTTCTGTGACTAGATGCCGCCCCCGACACTTAACGAAATGCAGAATTTTATTACGCCCAACTGAGACTAATTCTGGGAATCAATCACAGTGGACATTATTCAAATACTACTAAACGGCATTGTACTGGGATCGCTCTATGCCTGCATCGCAATTGGCTTTTCGCTGGTCTGGGGTGTTCTGAACATCATTAATATGTTGCATGGGTCCTTTATTATTCTAGGTGGGTATCTGGCGTTCTTCGCGTGGCAGTATTCAGGTGTAAACCCTGTTTTTCTGCTGCCGATTATCGCAACGGCGCTATTTGGCCTAGGCTACCTACTGCAATATTTCTTTATCAATAAAGTCGTTTCATCGCCGGTGCTGACGACCCTGACCCTGACCTTTGGTCTGGACATGATCCTCTATAATCTGATGACGGTCTTCTTCACCGCAACGCCACGACGTGTGACGTTAGACCTCGGCACGGTAAACCTTGGCGATATGTATCTGCCGGTTGACCGCCTAATGGGGATGGGGCTGGCGCTTTTCCTCACGGCATTGCTTTTCGTCGTGATGAGGGCATCAAAGATTGGCCGCGCCATTGTTGCTGTCCGCATGGATCGGCAGGCCGCCACATTGATGGGCATTCGCGTGAACAATGTCTATGCAATTACATTTGGGATCGGGGCCTTCATGGCGGGTGCCGCAGGGGTCATCTTCTCCATGGTTTTTCCGATTACGACCAACCTGACAGGAACCTTTCTAGGCAAGGCGTTTATTATTTGCGTGATTGGTGGCTTGGGAAGTGTCCCGGGCGCTCTGATCGGGGGAATTGCACTTGGACTAATTGAAAGCTTTGCAGGCTACACGATTGGCCCGCAAAACGCGACGACGGTTGGTTTTGTCCTCATGTTGTTTTTATTGATTGTCCGGCCAACAGGTCTTGTCGGTGTTAAGGGATACGAGTAATGAAACAGTTCCTTTATTTTGGCGTTTTTGCGCTTTGGGTCGCCATGATTGCGGCCACTCCATTACTTGCAGATAACTATACAATCCGGATTGCAATCTCGATCGCCATGTTTTCGGGGATGGCCGTTTCGTGGAATTTTATCGGCGGTTTTACAGGTTATCCCTCCTTCTCGACGGCGGCATTCTTCGGTCTGGGTTGTTATGCAGGGGCGATTGCACAGCGTAATGGTATTCCCCTTGTTATGGCCTGGTTGTTGGCGACACTGTTCGTTGCGGTTTTTGCGGCGATGCTCGGGGCCATTATCCTTCGCTTGAAGGGGCATTACTTTGCGATCGGGTCCATCGCGATTGTCGACTTAACGCGCCTGATTACATCGTCATGGGGAAGCCTTACAGGTGGCGGGGACGGCTTGAACGTTCCGCTTTTGCAGGGCAGCCCGCAAGAGGTTTCGGCACTGGTCCTCTATGTGATGCTTGCCATCCTGATTGTTGCCTTCCTGACCTCCATCTATGTGGACCGCTCCCGGCTTGGTTTCGGCCTTAAATGCATCAGCCAAAATGAAGAGGCAGCCGACATGGTGGGCGTCAATACGACATCTTTCAAGGTTGTTGCCTATACTTTGTCGGCCGTTTTCTGCGGTGCTATTGGTGCGGTTTATGCGTCCTGGGTTGGCTATATCGATCCAACGGACAGCTTCTCCATCCTGCTGACATTGAAGGTGCCGGTTATGGTTCTTCTGGGTGGTGCCGGAACATTGCTTGGCCCGGTCTTGGGCGCGGGTGTGTTCGTCATGCTGGAAGAGGTGTTCTGGGCTAACTTTCTTGAGTGGAACCGTGCCATTCTGGGGGGGATTATCGTATTCCTGATTTTCTTCCTGCCGAATGGATTGCTGAAAATCCAGTATCGCACTCTCTTTGGGATGCTGATGCAAAAGCTACGTGAAGCCCCTAAGGAAGCGGAGAAAAGCTCATGACTGAAATTCTCAGATTGGAAAATGTCAGTAAAAGTTTTGGCGGTAACCATGCGGTCAATGATGTTTCCTTTAGCCTGGAAGAAGGTGAGATCATCGGTTTGATCGGGCCGAATGGGGCCGGAAAGACAACACTGGTCAACCTGATAACCGGCGTGCATCCTCTAACTTCAGGAAAGGTGATCTTTGCCGGAGAGGATGTGAGCAAGCAGCAAGCATTTCAGGCGGCAAGACGCGGGTTGGCGCGAACATTTCAGATTGTCCAGCCTTTCCCGAACATGACCGTTCTGGAAAATGTTGCCGCGGGGGCCCTGTTTGGCGGGGGTACCGGTTCTGTTCAGGACGCTTTGGAGTCGGCTCATCAAGAATTGAAGTTCGTTGGTCTGGATGCGGTTGCAGATACCCCAGCCTCCGCACTGGCGCTCCCCAACCGGAAGCGTCTTGAGCTGGCCAAGAGCTTGGCAATGCGCCCTAAGTTTTTGCTTCTAGATGAGGTGAATGCGGGTCTTAATGCCTCCGAAATTGATGGTGCCCTTGATTTGATCCGCAAGATTGCGGCGAGAGGGGTGACAATCTTGATCATTGAGCATTTGATGAAGGTGGTGCTGTCAATTTCTCAAAGAATATTGGTGTTGCATCATGGGGAGCTGATCGCACAGGGCGATCCGCGCACCGTCATTGAAGATCCTCAAGTGGTAGAAGCCTATTTAGGCTCTAAGTTTGCAGCGCGCGTTAAAGCGGAGTCTCATCATGTCTGAGTCCTTTCTCGAAATTAGTGGCGTCCAAGCCGGTTACGGTGATGTGCGTGTTCTGTGGGATATCTCTATCTCGGTTAAGGAGGGAGAAATTGCCTGTATAGTCGGTTCCAACGGTGCCGGGAAGACAACTTTGCTCAATACGATTTCCGGAATTGTAAAGCCGACCGCCGGGAGTATTAAGCTGGACGGGCAGGAACTGGTCGGGACGCTTCCCGATGGGGTTTTGAAGGCCGGCATCGCCCATGTTCCAGAAGGCCGCCGCCTCTTCAAAGGGTTATCCGTTCAGGATAACCTGATGCTGGGATCCTACTTGCGCAATGATCGCGAGGCAATCAAGGAAGATCTGGAGTTCGTCTATGAGATCTTTCCAAGATTGAAAGAACGGGCGACGCAGGACGCGACGACAATGTCCGGCGGCGAACAACAGATGTGTGCCATCGGACGCGGTATCATGTCCAGGCCTCGCCTGTTGATGATCGACGAATTATCTCTCGGGTTGGCTCCGCGCCTAGTCGACCGGTTAAGCGAAACGTTGCTGGAGATCAATAAGGCCGGTCTCACGATTCTACTGGTTGAGCAGGATGTTATGACAGCATTCGAGATTGCGCGGCACGGCTTTGTTATTGAAACAGGTCGCGTCACAGTCTCGGACACGACTGAAGCGCTCGGTGACAATCCGAAGATCAAGGAAGCCTATATGGGAATTTAGGAAACACCGGTGTCAATTGTTTCGGCAATTGGCACCCATCCCTCCACCGCACGCTCAAACAGCGGCGCAGCAATGACACTCTTGACCAATGCAGACATGCCGGGCATTTCCTTTTCCAGCTTGCTTTTCCATAAAACGCCCTGGCGCATGGCAACGAGTATGCCAACGACTTCACAGTCGATACGGCTTAGGAGTTTCAAGACAGACAGGATGGTTGATCCGCTGGAGATCGCATCATCAACGACGAGGACGCGCTTCTTTTCAAGGCGTGGCAACATGTTAGGGTCAAGAAATATTTTCTTGCTTCGGTCCGGACTTGTAATTGAATTAACAGGTTCGGATAGATCCTCGGAGTACCAGAATTTTCGGGAGTAGCCCAAGGGAATAAAATTCTGGTGTCCAAGTCCTTCTGCGATCATCGGAGCAAAGGCCAGTCCCAATGTTGGTAATCCAACAATATAATCCGGATTGAAGGCCTTCGCGATTTCTACCATCGATGTCGCAAGGGAGGTAATCACTGGAAAGCTGGCCTGATTTGCAATGAGGGAAGCAACAGCACGCGTATCATTGGGAAGTTTGCGCAACGGTAACAATAAGGCTCTTCCGTCTGGCAGAATGGCCGGATAGCCATATTGGTAGGGCGGGTTCTGCAGCATTTTGGGGTCTCCGGCGGGAATCAATTCCTGCCAGAAACTGGTTGTGGGCATGATATAGTCACTAGATGCTGGCGGCTGTTGGCTCATATGTGAAACTCTTTGTTGGATCTTGCAAAAATATGAAAAATGAAATGCTTGAATGGGAAGTTGTCGCCTCTCTTACCGACATTGCAGCCGATCGGCCACTGGAGATATTCGTCGGGAATACAGCTGTAATCCTGCTGAAGGTTGGGGGCGACGTCAAGGCATACCAGGGTTTGTGTCCGCATCAATTCGCCAGATTATCCTTGGGAACCATCTCAGAGGGCTTCATACATTGCCCCCGTCATAAAGCATGTTTTGATATTCATGACGGCGTTTGCGGGCCCGGCTGGCAGCTGCCAGCTTTGCGTCAGTATCATGTCCGCGTGGAAGCGGGGGTCGTATCGCTGCCTAATCCTCTGGTGTTCAAGCCTGGGCAGGATTGACAATTATCTATCCCTCTGGCCAAGAGGACACGCCGCGACCGATCAGGCCTGTCGTTCCCGTTCGTTCCACCATACCAAGGTTAATGCCAAGGCATGACCGGGGCCGCGTCAGATCTAGCCCCAACATTATACTACTATCTGACAATGCAGGGTGTGGCCCAATGAAGGGTGCGTGCGCGGCAGGGCTGAAGAAATCGGGATGAATATGCCCACGATAACCCTCTCCCAAGCTGGGCGCGGTCCGCAAACAGGCAGCGCCAAAGCCGAGCGCATCAATCACGGCACTGTCCCCAATTGCAGGCAGCGCATCCGCCATTTCCTGACCTTCAAATTTTATCCCTACTGGTGGCAAGGCTGGAAGTGTAATCCATGAACTTGGATCCGACGCCAGCTTGTAGCCGATTTCCTGTCCATTTCCGCCGCACGCAATCACCATGTTGCTCTCACTAACATCTGCCCCGGCACCGATCATGAGGGCAGCTGTAGCCATGATGATGTTCAGGGAAAACTGGCCGGCCGATGCAAGATAGTCTGCTGTTTCAGAATCATCTGGATCCGGAAACAGGCGTCGTACTTGTTCCTGTGCGGCTGCGACCTGCCCATGCAGGTCGTCGCCATTTCTTAAACCGTGGTCCAGTATTGGCAGCAACGGAATTGGCGTGGTCAGCATTTTTGCAAGCACCGAACCAATATGCTCCGACATCCGGTGTAACAGTGCCAATCCATCAGGATGCCCATTTCCCAACCGCAGTGCGTAGGGAAGGGGGCCGTCATTCAAGGGTGAAAGTCGGCGATGGCCAGGTGCCGCCAAATCTTCAACTTCCAGGCAGTAGGCGCTGGGCCCGACGATAAAGGCCAAGGGCGTCACCACACCAAAATCCTGCGCTGGACGAAGGTGAAGTTTGCCGCTTTGTAACTGGGAAAGGGCCTCTTCCTCAGATGTGGCCCAGCCTTCAAGCCGGGCAGCCGCAATCAGCGAATTACGCATCGGCCTGGGCAGTGCAGCCAGATCAGAAAAGGGTGGGCCTGCATGCAACAGGGTGCGATCTGGCAGGTTCGTGATCAGGTCTTCAAGCTTTGCAATGCGTGTCAGGGCAGGCTCAACCGCAATCAGTTTCTTGTAGGATTTCTGTGTGGCTGAAGAAGAGCGGGAGATACTTGCGGCGATTTTGTCACCGGAAGTCGTAATTGGAATTTGCTCGTCACTGTTCGGGGTATTCGCGTTAATAATCTGTGTCATCATCTCGATGAGGCGAGGGCGATCTTCAGGCGCGAGGCTTTCGACTGTGCGGTTATGCGCGCGTTGTGCCCGTTCATCCAGCGTGCTGAGAATATTTTGTCCTTCTTCTGTAAGGGAGGTGAGACGGACGCGCCTGTCGCTGCTGGAAACGCGCCGCTTGATCAGGCCGCGCTTTTTCAGCCGGTCGAGAATGTCAGTCATGTTGGTTTTGTCGATTGCCACTGCTTTGGCAAGGGTCGTTTGGTCCACGGCGCCGTGTTGCTGCAGCGCAGATAGCACTGAATACATTACCGGTGTGATGTTCTGGTCACCGCATTCGAGTGCGAATAGAGCTGTATGAATTTGATGTAACCGTCTTATCAGAACTCCAGGGCGCGACGTCAGGGATCCATTTCGCCACGGATCAGAGGAAGCGGTCTGTGTGTTGTCTTCATTCATGAAATCAGCCATTGAGTTGTTATCATTGTCATTTTTCTTTTTAGAGTGAAACAAAGTTAGCGAAACCTCAAGACCCTTTTAATCCATCCCATAAACACGGAAGCCATCAGAGACAGGCCGTTCAGGTTGCTTTGCGTGGTAAGGTCCGGTTCCTGGCCCCGGGCAAGCGCGTCGATTGAGGCCGCGACCTGATCAAGGATACGGTCCGCTATCTCCGCGACCAGAGTGGGGCGGCTAAACTGTGATAACGGGCCCGTCAATTTGTAAACCATATCAAGGGTAAGTTCTGCACCGCCTTCGGGTAAGCTGATTACTTTGAAATCAAGCATGCCGTCCAACTGAGACCGGCTCAGGCCATCCTTGCCACGGCCAATCACATGACCGGATTTCTCGGCCTCGTTTAGGTCCATTTTCGCGGTTCCGGCAAACGCGGCCTTGATAGGCCCCATAGAAACCGCGCATTTTCCCTGCAACAGATTATCGTCAGTGATGCTGTCGAGCTGGCCGCCCGGCATGCAGGATGCAATCTTTTCAGGATCGGACACTACGTTCCAGATATCCGTTGCGGCCAGATCAAATCGACGGGTCCGCGAGAGAGTAGGCGCCTCAGCAAGTGATGACTTTGTTGGTATGCTGGCAGGGGTAATTTTTTCTGCTGCAACAGGAGACAAGATGCTTGCGGTCGCCCCGATTGACTCAACAGCGCTTTTTTCCGATTTCTGCACAGTTCTTGTCTGCGGTTGGACAGTTGCCAGCGGCGGATTATTCTCAAGAACATCCATTATCGCAGCGACAATGCCGGCATATCCGGTGCAACGACATAAATTGCCCGAGAGCTCTTTACGGACGCGCGTCGCATCGGCATTTGGAAGACGCCGGACGATATCATAGCCCGTCACCAACATGCCGGGCGTGCAATATCCGCATTGAAGGCCATGGTGTCGCTTGAAGGCATCGCGCAACGCGGCCATCAAGGCGTCATCATCAAATCCCTCAACACTCCGAACTTCCGCCCCCTCGCAGGTGGCAGCCAGTGTGATGCAGGATCGTGTCGGCCGGCCATCGACAAAAACAGTGCATGCGCCGCAGACGCCTTGCTCACAACCCAAATGTGTGCCCGTCAAGTGTAACTCTTCGCGCAGGAAATCAGCAAGATGGGTGCGGGGCTCTGTCGTTTCGGAAACTGGTGTACCATTGACGACAAGATCGACAGTCATATTGGTCATGCTGAAAACTCCTTGGACTCTTTTATCTGCTCGAGGGCTCTGGAAAGGGCAACGGCATGAAGGTTAAGCGCGTTTGCGGGCTGGTCCGGGATCGCCTCAGATAAGGCCTCTATCGGGGATTGCTTTCCATCAAGAACAGCCTCGGGGTTTGAGAGCAGTGCAGGTTGTCGACCCAGCGCTCCGATTGCAATTCGGGTACGGTTATGTGCGGGATCAATCAGGATTGTCGCGCTTGCCTTGGCGAACTCCCCGACTTGCCGGGTATATTTCCAATAGGCCCAACGCGCGCCTTGGCCCGGGATGGGTACGTCTACTGCCGCCAAAATATCGTCCGGACCAAGGTCGGTACTATAGGGGCCCGTAAAGAAGTCTTCCATGGGAAGGGAGCGAGGGGGCGTATTGTCCTCTGGCCCGAGTATAATGGCCGTCGCACAAAGCCCGGTCATGACAATAACCCAGTCCGCCGCCGGATCGGCATGGGCAAGACTTCCGCCAATTGTGCCACGGTTACGAACGGCACGATAAGCGATATTAGCCGCCGCATCGCGCATCCAATGGCCGGTCGGGTCCGGAAACTCCCCATCCTCAATCTCCGCATGGGTGATAGCGGCACCAAATCGAACGCGGTCCTCAAATTCCTCTATGTTGCGCAATTCCGGCAATCGGGAGATATCAATCAGTCCGGCTGGTCGGGTCAATCGCAAGTTCAACATCGGCCCCAGGGATTGGTTTCCGGATACCAGCTTGTTCTGTCCCCCAAGAAGGGCGCTCTGGGCGTCGGAAAGGGATTGTGCAACCGCAAAGTCAAACAGTGCTGGCTTCATGCTACGTCTCCTTCAGTTGTTTTGGAGAATTCTGCCTGAGCGATTGCTGACAACACCCGCTCCGGCGTCATGGGAACCTCCGCTACTTCCGCTCCGATGAAGGAAAGGGCATCATTAACGGCATTTGCAATTGCCGCCGGCGGACCAATTGCCCCGCTTTCTCCAATACCTTTCTGACCAAACCTGCTCAGAGGGGAAGGGGTTTCCATATGCTCAATCCGGATGTTCGGCAGATCGGAGGCGAGCGGCAAATGATAATCCGCAAGGGTTGAGGCCAGCGGCTGGCCGGAGGCATCAAAGCACATCTCCTCGAACAGGGCCGTACCGATTCCCTGTGCAGCGCCGCCATAGACCTGACCATCCACAACCATCGGATTGATCATCGTGCCGGCATCCTCGATAATAACATAGTCGAGCAGGCGTACATGGCCCAGATCCATATCCACCTCTACCTTCACCGCATGGCAGGCATAGGAAAAGGTGCCCGTATCCTTGGTGGTTTTATAACCTGCGACGACATCCAGGCCTCTGGGGTCGACATCATCGGGTAGCAACTGGGGTTTGAGGTACCAGGTTCGGGCTACCTCCTCAATACTGATGGTGCTGCTACCGGCAGATGCCATACCACCTTCGAGTTTGATGTCTGCCGGATCAGCTTGCATTAAGTGGCCCGCGATCTTTCGGACACGCTCCCCTAGAAGTTCACAGGCGGAACCTACGGCGCCTCCTGCCATAACGATACATCGTGAGCCCCAAGTGCCAGTGGAGTAGGGCGTAGAAGCCGTATCCCCATGGACGAGTTTGATTTTTTCCGGATCAATTCCGATTTCACTATTGGCAATCTGGGCCAGTGTTGTTTCCAGGCTTTGACCGTGACTGTGAACACCCACCCGTAATTCAAGGCCCCCGTCAGGCGTCAGGCGGGCAGTAGCCTGCTCAAACCCCGGAACCATCGGAATTCCCCAACCGTGATAGACCGAGGTTCCATGCGCTCCTTGTTCGCAAAATATTGATAGGCCGACGCCGATGCGAGTGCGGCCTGTCTGGCTTTTTTGCTCTGCACGAATACCCTCCATGTCGATTGCGGCAACGGCGCGTTTCAGAGCTTCGGGATAATCACCGCTATCAAAGAATTTGTTCGTGATGTTGGTAAAGGGCATCTGTTCCGGCTGCACGAGATTGCGGGCTCGAATGGCTTCGGGCGTAATCTTTAACTCTCTTGCGATACCGTCCAGCAAAACCTCCAATGCAAAACACACCCCGGTCCGGGCGACGCCCCTAAAGGGTAGGATAGGCGGTTTGTTGGTCGCGACTGACCAGGTCTTGCAACGAAAACCCTTCATAACATAGGGGCCCGGTAATATGCTGGCGACCTGCGCTGCCTCAAGGCAGGCAGAGAAAGGATAGCTGGAATAGGCGCCGGAATCGACGATGGCCGTACAGTCTACAGCCAGCAATTCACCATCCGCTTTTGCATAGCCTGTAATTTCATAGCTATGTTCCCGACAATTGGCTCCCGCGATCAAATGTTCACGCCGATCCTCAATCCACCTGATGGGACGATCCAGCTTCATTGCAAGGAAGCAGGCACAAACTTCTTCGGCGAGCAGGATGCCTTTATAACCGAATCCGCCCCCCACATCTGGCGCTACTACCCGAATTTGCCCATGATCCATATTCAGGCAATCCGCAAGGCCAGTGCGCACAATATGGGGCATTTGCGTTGCGGAGTAGAGAGTAAGGAGTTCCAGGTTCCTGTCCCAGACCGCGATAAGGCCGCGCCCTTCAATGGGCGCCATACATTGCCGTGCTGTCTTGAAGCTGCGCTTGATAATAACGTCAGCCTCTGCGATAGCCGCCTCAAAATTGATATCGGCGTTGCTTTCAAGGAAGGAATTTTCCTCCCAATCCTCATGCAGCAAGGGGCTCTCCTTGTCACGAGCTTTGGTCATGTCATGGACCGCCGGCAATTCATCAAAGACAACATCGATTTTTTCTGCCAGGTCTTCGGCTTTTGCTCTGCTATCGGCAAGACAGGCTGCAATTGGCTCGCCTACATGGCGAACTTTCTCATCTGCCAGTATGGGCTGGGTTGAAGGGCGAAAGCCCGGCAGCCCGGATACTGCGCGAATGCCGGAAACCCCTTCCAGGTCCCGGCCCAAGAACACCCTGTTATCCGACTGCTCCGGCTTCGTCTGGGAAATAATCTTGGCATGCGCAAGTGGGCTTCTTAAAAACGCCAGCTCCAGCATGCCGGTCATGCGCATGTCGGCAATGTAGCGACCCTTGCCGTTTAAATAGCGATCATCTTCTTTTCGTATAAGCCGCGCGCCGATGCCGGTCTCGCGTTCCTTGACGTCTGGATCGTTACTCATATCAACCTTTCCATTGCGCCCTAAAAAAACATCACCCTGGATGATTGGTATTGGCGCCGTGAATCTTGTTTGAAGGGCGCCATACTGCTCTTTCAGGTCATTAAATATTGCACTGCACAAGAGCACAATAATGGATTTCGATAAATAATTGTAGATATAATTTTAGCTATTACAACTTTTTTCCTTTTCCCATTGTGCGCTGCGGGATATATTCATTTAAACGCGTTGTCATAAAGTAGAAGGAAGCCACCGATGAGCAATTTGAAACCTCTTGATGTTGTGTTGGAAAACGGGACATTGATCGACCCTGCAACAGGGTTGAATGGAAGCTTTGATATCGGTGTTCAGGATGGAGTCATCGTCGCAGTAAGTGACAGCCTTAAATCAGTAGAGGCGGTTGAGCGGATAAATGTAGCGGGTCATCATGTCATTCCCGGAATGATCGATACTCACGCGCATGTGTATGAACATGTAACCGGTAAATTCGGGTTATCACCTGATCTTGTGGGAGTTTATTCCGGCGTGACAACCCTGGTTGATCAGGGCGGCCCGAGCTGCATGACGATCGGTGGATTTCGAAATTTTATTGCGAGACCATCAGCCAGCCGTGTCCTTGCCTTTATTTCGGCCTATCTCGTTGGTGGTCTGGAGGGACATTTATATCCTGAGCTTTACGGGCCGAACGGCGTGAACGCAGAGCATACGATCGCTGTTGCAAAGGATAACCTGGATCTGGTCAAGGGTATAAAGGCCCATGCGGAAATTGGCGGTCAGTCCCGCTGGGGGATGGAAGTCATCAAGATCGGGCAGGAGATTGCGACGGCGACAGACCTTCCACTCTATATTCATCTCGGTCAATTGTGGCCGACAAGCAATAGTGCACCGATTCCGTCATCGGACGAGCTCATGCGCGAGTTGTTGCCGATCATGAAAGAGGGGGATGTACTGGCGCATCCTTTCACTCGCCATCCTGGCGGCTTTGTCTCCGATCAAGGAGAAATTCATCCGATATTACTGGAAGCCGTGAAACAGAAACAGATTCTCGTGGATGTCGGGCATGGATCTCATTTCAGTTTTGATGTTGCCCGGCGAATTCTGGATGCGGGAATTATGCCTTTCACCCTCGGGGCGGATATGCATGGATATAATGTTACTATTCCTGACGCCACGGATAAGTCTGAGCGCGCAGCGAATCCGTTTTCTGGCGTTGCTCCCTTTAACCTGACCATTGCAATGTCGGAGCTGCTGCATCTTGGGGTGCCGTTGGAGCAAGTCATTGAAATGGTTACCTGTAACCCTGCAAAACTGTTGCGAATGGAAGATGAGCTTGGCAGCATTGCGGTGGGGCGTGAGGCGGATATTTCTGTTCTTAAAATTGAAACGGGGCGTTTCAAGCTGTCCGATAACAGCGGTGAGAATGTGACGGCGGAAAAACTGATCAGGCCGGCATTTTGCTTGCGTGCCGGTCAAAGGTTCGATGCCACCTCAGCTTTTGTGCCGGAAGCTGTTGTCGCTTAAGGGCGTGTTCAGGAGTTAAAAATAGTCGAGTGGATGCTTTCAGAGGAGAGCGCCCGCGCTTCTGTGGGGTGAAAAGCGGTGTTAAAGCGTTCTTTCTGCTAGAGCTGATAAGGGGCCTGGAAACAGATAAGCCCTCGGAAACCGGGGCTTCCAAGGGCTTATGTGGTGCCGCCACCAGGAGTCGAACCCGGGACCTGATGATTACAAATCAACTGCTCTACCAGCTGAGCTATAGCGGCATTGTGCGGGGCGCAAAATAGTCAGCTTATGCGGCTTCTACAAGCAAAAAGTTGAGTTTTTTTTATATGGCTATTTTTGGCCCGCCAGAGCAGTGTTCTCGCGGGTGCGAGCGGCGCGCGCCAATTCGTAAAAAGTGATGGCCGCGGCATTGGAGACGTTAAGGCTTTCAACTTCCGAACTGATAGGGAGCTTGGCGATTAAATCACACTTTCGGGCGGTCAGTTGACGAAGGCCTTTCCCTTCCGCACCCAGAACGATGGCAATTTTTTGTAAATCGGATGCGGCCTGCTCCAGTTCCTGGTCCGCATGACCGTCGAGGCCGATTCGCCAATAGCCTAGTTCGGCCAGCTGCTCGAGTGCACGGGACAGGTTTCCAACGCGGATAACCGGGACGCACTCAACGGCGCCGGACGCGGCTTTCGCCAGAACGCCTGTAATCGGCGGGGAATGCCGGTCGGGAAGAATGACGGCGCCAACATTAAAAGCTGCAGCCGAGCGCAATATGGCGCCGACATTTTGCGGATCGGTCACCTGATCGAGAACGGCAACCACCTTGAAACCTTGGTCATCCTTGCCTGGAAGATCCTCAATTCTGAAATCGGGGAGGGGCAGGGGCAGGAGGGCAATGCCCTGGTGGATGGCATGCTCAGGGAGAAGTTTGGCAATACCCTCTTTCTCCATGAGTTCCGGTGGGACCTTTTCTTCAATTGTTCCCTGGACCTCCACATCCAGGCTGTCAAATTTGGATTTCGTAATGACGAGGCGACGGAATCTTCGCGACGGGTTAGCCAGCGCGGCCATAACAGCATGATCGCCATATAACCAGCTGTCCTGGGCCGCGCCCGGCTTGCCGCCATGGTGTGACCGAGGCCTGTTCCGCGCAGAAATCCCCGCTTCTCTGTGCGGTTTCCTGCTTCGTGTATTTGTCGACTTGCTTCTCGTCATGGCGATGCTTATATGGTGCTTCGTATCTTGCAACAAGTCAGCATTTTCGAATGGACTGAAAAAATTTGAATAAATCGGTAAGATTTACTCTTTTTCGGTTGACTTTGTTCGGGAATTTTCGATAGTGCCGGACACCTTCGGCGTAAGCTGGAGGCCTGATGCATGTGCGGAGGGGTGCCTGAGTGGTTAAAAGGGACGGACTGTAAATCCGTTGGCTATGCCTACGTTGGTTCAAATCCAACTCCCTCCACCATCTGCATGCTGATATATATAAGATGTCACGGAGCTGGCATCGATCGACGCGAACGAGGCGGGTGTAGCTCAATGGTAGAGCAGCAGCCTTCCAAGCTGAATACGAGGGTTCGATTCCCTTCACCCGCTCCACGCGCTGGTCAGCGCATTATAAATAGGCCAAGGAATTGATGATATCGGGTTGAGTGAGATTCGGTATTTTTGGGCTGTGTAATTTATTGCTTCGGGACGACGG
>NZ_WTUW01000002.1:993612-993755 GCF_009882915.1 Sneathiella litorea | reverse complement strand
TGTTCATGAACAAGGTTGACCTTGTCGATGACGAAGAGCTGATCGAGCTTGTCGAGATGGAAATCCGCGAGCTTCTGTCCGAGTATGATTTTCCGGGCGATGACATTCCGATTGTTGGCGGTTCTGCTCTTGCGGCTCTTGAA
>NZ_WTUW01000002.1:993451-993605 GCF_009882915.1 Sneathiella litorea | reverse complement strand
GGCCGGGATGACGAGATTGGCAAGGAAGCGATTCTGAAGCTGATGGAAGCGGTTGATGCTTCTATCCCGCAGCCGGAACGTGAGATTGACCGTCCGTTCCTGATGCCGATTGAGGATGTGTTCTCGATTTCGGGTCGTGGTACGGTTGTGACGG
>NZ_WTUW01000002.1:993315-993443 GCF_009882915.1 Sneathiella litorea | reverse complement strand
GTCGTGTTGAAAGCGGCATTGTCAAAGTTGGTGAGGAAATCGAGATTGTTGGTATTCGTCCGACAACGAAGACGACCTGCACAGGCGTTGAGATGTTCCGCAAGCTTCTGGATCAGGGTCAGGCCGGT
>NZ_WTUW01000002.1:10692-993300 GCF_009882915.1 Sneathiella litorea | reverse complement strand
GACAACGTGGGTGTCCTCCTGCGTGGTACGAAGCGTGAAGATGTTGAGCGTGGCCAGGTTCTGGCGCATCCGGGATCGATCACACCGCATACGAAGTTCAAGGCTGAGGCCTACATCCTGACGAAGGAAGAGGGCGGTCGTCATACACCGTTCTTCACGAACTACCGTCCGCAGTTCTATTTCCGGACGACGGACGTGACAGGTGTTGTGTCTCTTCCTGAAGGCACGGAAATGGTGATGCNCGGGTGATAACGTGACGATGGATGTCGAGTTGATCGCACCGATCGCCATGGATGAAGGCCTGCGCTTCGCTATCCGCGAAGGTGGCCGGACAGTTGGTGCCGGCGTCGTCGCAAGCGTAACCGAATAATATAATTTCGACAGCCCTTCGGGGCTGTCTTGTTTCTCTTCTGGAGTGACCAGAGTAATGGAAAACCAAAATATCCGCATCCGCCTGAAGGCTTATGATCATCGTGTTCTCGATGCCTCGACAGGTGAAATTGTAAATACCGCCAAGCGTACGGGTGCTCAGGTTCGTGGACCAATCCCGTTGCCGACGCATATTGACAAGTATACGGTCCTGCGTGGCCCGCATATTGACAAGAAGTCGCGGGAGCAGTTCGAAATCCGGACGCACAAGCGGCTCCTGGATATCGTTGAGCCAACGCCGCAGACTGTGGATGCGCTCATGAAACTGGACCTCGCCGCTGGCGTAGACGTGTCCATCAAGCTGTTGGGGTGATCGAAATGCGTAGTGGATTGATCGCAAAGAAACTGGGTATGACCCGAGTGTTCTCGGAAGACGGTACACATATTCCTGTTACTGTTCTGGCCGTTGACAACTGTCAGGTCGTCGCACATCGGACAACCGAAACGCATGGTTATAACGCCATGCAGGTCGGGGTTGGCAAAGCAAAAGTCAAAAACGTCAATAAGGCAATGCGCGGACATTTCGCGAAGGCCGAGGTTGAGCCGAAAATGAAACTGGCTGAATTCCGTATTCAGGACGATGGCTTCGTCGATATCGGTGCGGAAATCACGGCTGACCATTTTGTAGCTGATCAGTTTGTCGATGTCGTCGGCACCAGTATCGGTAAAGGTTTTGCCGGGGCGATGAAGCGCCATAATTTTGGCGGTATGCGGGCCACCCATGGTGTGTCTGTATCTCATCGTGCTCATGGTTCTACCGGACAGTGTCAGGATCCAGGTAAAGTCTTCAAGGGTAAGAAGATGGCCGGTCATATGGGCGCAGCACGGGTAACAACGCAGAATCTGAAAGTGGTTTCTTCTGATAAGGACCGCGGTCTGGTTTTGGTAAGAGGAGCTGTTCCAGGTTCCAAGGGATCCTGGGTTTATATTGCGGATGCAGTAAAGAAGGCGCGTCCAGACAATGCTCCTTTCCCGGCCGCATTTGTTGCAAAGGGTGGGGCTGCGAAGTCGGTTGAAGAAACCGCAAACGCAGATACGCCTGCCGAAGAGACTGCCGCTGCCGATACGGCGACGGAAGAGTAAAGGACGGCTGAGATGAAGGTAAATGTAATAAACCTCGATAACAAGAAGGCCGGCGATATTGAGCTTGCCGATGAGGTCTTTGGCTTGGCGCCGCGTGCTGATCTTCTGCAGCGCATGGTGCGGTATCAGTTGGCGGCTCGCCGGTCTGGCACCCACAAGATTAAGGGTGTCGCGGAAGTTTCCGGTACCGGTCAAAAACCGTTCAAGCAAAAAGGCACTGGTCGTGCCCGTCAGGGCCAGAAACGTGCGCCGCATCAACGTGGTGGTGGCGTAGCTCATGGCCCGGTTGTTCGCAGCCATGCTCATGACTTGCCGAAAAAGGTTCGGAAGCTTGCGTTGAAAACTGCCCTGTCCACAAAACAGGCCGAAGGCAAGTTGATCGTTGTGGATGAATTGAAAGCCAAGGACGTCAAGACCAAGGTAATGGCCGGAAAGTTCAAGGATCTCGGTTGGGACTCAATCTTGATCGTGGATGGCGGGGAAATGGAAAAGAATTTTGCACTTTCTGCCCGCAACCTGCCGAAGGTGGACTTGCTGACGTCAAGTGGCGCCAATGTGTATGACATTCTTCGCCGTGACACACTTGTGTTGACGAAGAGTGCAGTAGAAAGCCTGGAGGCTCGACTCAAATGAACCAGGAAAATCTATACGACATCCTGCTGGGCCCGGTTGTGACTGAAAAGTCCACGATGGGATCAGAGTTTAATCAGGTGACATTCCGTGTCGCACTGGATGCGACGAAACCTCAGATCAAGGCAGCAGTTGAAAAGCTGTTTGATGTCAAGGTCACGAACGTGAATACCAACCGGACTAAAGGTAAGGTAAAGCGCTTTCGCGGCCATATTGGCAAACGGTCTGATTACAAGAAGGCAGTGGTGACCCTTGCCGAGGGGCAGGCCATCGATGTGACGGCGGGGATTTAAACTATGGCGTTGAAGAACTTTAAACCGACAACTCCTTCACAGCGTGGATTGATCCTTGTTGATCGGTCTGACCTGCATAAGGGAAAGCCGGTCAAGGCCCTGACAGAGGGTTTGTCTGGAAAAGGCGGTCGTAACAATTATGGCCGTATCACAGCGCGTCGTCGCGGTGGTGGACATAAGCGGACCTACCGTATTGTGGATTTCAAACGGAATAAGTTTGATGTGTCCGCGACGGTAGAGCGGCTGGAATATGACCCGAACCGGTCAGCATTTATCGCGTTGATCCGTTATGAAGACGGCGAGCAAGCCTACATTCTGGCGCCGCAGCGTATTTCTGCGGGCGACAAGGTCGTTTCCGGCAAGAATGTCGACATTAAGCCCGGCAATGCGATGCCGATGAAGAACATGCCGGTCGGTACCATCATCCATAATGTGGAGATGAAGCCGGGTAAGGGTGGCCAGATGGCACGTGCTGCAGGCACCTATGTTCAGCTGATTGGTAAAGATGCCGGTTATGCTCAGCTCCGTCTTGCTTCTGGTGAACAGCGGATTGTGTCGGGTGAATGCATGGCAACTGTTGGTGCTGTCTCCAACCCGGATCAGAAAAACATCAAGCTTGCGAAGGCCGGTCGGTCCCGTTGGCTCGGTAAACGCCCGTCAGTTCGCGGTGTTGCAATGAACCCGGTGGATCATCCACATGGTGGTGGTGAAGGCCGGACATCCGGTGGTCGCCATCCGGTATCTCCATGGGGTGTTCCGACGAAGGGTAAACGGACTCGTTCTAACAAGTCCACGGATAAAATGATAATGCGGCGCCGTCCGCTCAAGCGGAAGAAGTAGGAGCGCAACATGGCACGTTCTGTATGGAAAGGTCCTTTTGTCGACGGTTATCTGCTGAAGAAAGCAGAAGCTGCGCGTCAGGGCGGCAGAAAACAAGTAATCAAGATCTGGTCTCGCCGGTCAACAATTCTTCCTCAGTTCGTGGGGCTTACCTTTGGCGTATACAATGGCCAGAAGTTCGTTCCGGTCCTGGTGGACGAGGACATGGTGGGTCACAAGTTTGGGGAGTTCTCTCCCTCACGGACATATTATGGCCATGCGGCTGATAAAAAGGCTCGGAGAAATTAATTATGGGTAAACCGTCTCTCAAGCGGCAGTTAGCAGATACGGAAGCGCGCGCCGTCGGCAACCGCATTCGTGTTAGCCCGCAGAAATTGAATCTCGTAGCTGGCCTCATTCGTGGCAAATCCGCGGAAGCGGCCCTGGTTGAGCTGAGCTTTTCCAAACGAGGTATTGCGCCGGAAGTGAAGAAAGTGTTGCAGTCGGCCATTGCGAATGCGGAAAACAATCATCAGCTGGATGTAGACCAACTCTATGTCTCCGAAGCTCATGTAGGCAAGTCATTGGTAATGAAGCGCATGCGGCCACGGGGACGGGGGCGGTCAAGCCCGATCCTGAAACCTTTCAGCAATATCACGATTGTTGTTCGTGAGCGCGAGGAGCAAGAGTAATGGGTCAAAAAGTAAATCCAATTGGCCTTCGGGTCGGCATTAACCGGACATGGGATTCGCGCTGGTACGCCAAAAACGATTATGCCAAGCTCCTGCATGAAGATGTACGCATTCGCGAATATCTCGAAAAGCAGCTGGAGCAGGCTGGCATCAGCAAGATCGTGATCGAACGCCCGGCTAAAAAGGCGCGGATCACAATTTATTCCGCACGTCCGGGTGTGATTATTGGCAAGAAGGGCGCAGATATTGAAAAATTGCGTTCTGCTATTGCCAAGATGACCTCCTCAGAGGTGCATTTGAATATCGTGGAAGTTCGCAAGCCGGAAATCGATGCGAAGCTGGTAGCCGAGAATATTGGCCAACAGTTGGCACGTCGTGTATCTTACCGTCGGGCAATGAAGCGGGCTGTTCAGTCAGCCCTGCGTCTTGGCGCCGAAGGTATCCGGATTAATTGTGCTGGCCGGTTGGGCGGTGCTGAGATCGCCCGGACTGAGTGGTATCGTGAAGGCCGTGTGCCGTTGCATACTCTTCGGGCAAATATTGATTATGGAACAGCGTCCTCGTTGACCACATATGGGATCATCGGGATCAAGGTCTGGATCTACAAAGGTGAGATTCTGGAACATGATCCAATGGCTCAGGATAAAATTGCAGAAAAACAACAGGCTGGTGGCCGCCCTGCGGGTCGTCCTGGCGCCCGTCGGAATTAAGTAAAGGGGTGATGTCATGCTTCAACCGAAGCGCACAAAATTTCGTAAAGCGCACAAAGGGCGCTTGAAGGGAGTAGCAACTTCAGGTACAACGCTGAACTTCGGCGCTTATGGTCTGAAAGCTGTTGAGCCCGGGCGTATTACGGCACGGCAGATCGAGGCAACTCGACGTGCGGTAACCCGCCATATTAAACGTGCTGGACGTGTCTGGATTCGTATATTCCCGGATGTCCCCGTATCCAAGAAACCAACCGAAGTTCGGATGGGTAAGGGTAAGGGATCTCCGGAATATTGGATGGTTCGTGTTCAGCCTGGAAAAATTATGTTCGAACTAGACGGTGTTCCGCTTGAAATTGCCCGTGAGGCGTTTGAGAGGGGATCGGCCAAATTGCCGATCAAGACCCGTTTCGTGACCCGTATTGGTGAAGGAAATTGACCATGAAAGCACAGGATTTACTGGGCAAAACGGCTGATGAACTCAAAACGGAATTGCTTCAGTTGAAGAAGGAGCAATTTAATTTGCGTTTCCAGAAAGCCAGTGGCCAATTGGAAAATACAACGCGCCAACGCCAGGTGCGGCGTGACATCGCCCGCATTAAAACGGTGATGTCAGCAAACGCTGCGTCTTAGGAGAGAAAACGATGCCAAAGCGTATCCTGCAAGGAACAGTTGTCAGCGACAAAAATGATCAGACAGTCGTTGTCAAAGTCGATCGTCAAGTGATGCATCGGCTGTA
Source organism: Sneathiella litorea (assembly GCF_009882915.1). Classification (GTDB taxonomy): domain Bacteria; phylum Pseudomonadota; class Alphaproteobacteria; order Sneathiellales; family Sneathiellaceae; genus Sneathiella; species Sneathiella litorea. The sequence goes on along the minus strand of NZ_WTUW01000002.1, from coordinate 987,908 downwards.
CAAGAAATACATAGGCCAGTCGAAAAAGTACCATGCCCATGACGCAAAGAATCAGTTCAAGATAGGCGATACAGTCCGTATTCAGGAATGTGCCCCTTATTCCAAGCTGAAGCGTTGGGAAGTTCTTTAAAACGTCGCTTAAATTTACAGTGTTGATACCAAACGAAGGTAAACGACTATGATTCAGATGCAAACCAACCTGGATGTCGCCGACAATTCCGGCGCGAGGCAGGTGCAGTGCATTAAAGTTTTGGGCGGTTCAAAACGGAAAACCGCTTCCATCGGGGACGTTATTGTCGTCTCTGTCAAGGAAGCCATTCCGCGCGGCCGTGTCAAAAAAGGTGACGTGCAAAGAGCTGTCATCGTGCGCACGAAAAAGGAAATCCGCCGTTCCGATGGGACGGCTATTCGCTTTGATTCAAATGCTGCTGTGTTGATTAACAAGCAGGGTGAGCCGGTTGGAACGCGTATTTTCGGTCCAGTTACGCGCGAGCTCAGAAGCAAGAATTATATGAAAATTATTTCCCTTGCGCCGGAGGTTCTCTAATGGCTGAAAAATTCGCAGTAAAAAAGGGCGACAATGTTGTCGTTCTCGCGGGTAAGGACAAGGGCCGTACGGGTGAAGTCCTAAGTGTTCTTCGGGCAAATCGCCGTGTTGTCGTTTCTGGCATCAATATGGTCAAGCGCCATACTAAACCGAGGCAGGGAGACCAGGGCGGTATCGTCGAAAAAGAAGCGGCGATCCATATCTCGAATGTTGCCCTGCAGGATCCAAAAGATGGCAAGGCAACCCGTGTAGGTTACAAGAATCTTGATGACGGCCGGAAAGTACGCTTCGCCAAGCGTTCCGGTGAAGTCATTGACGTATAGAGGGCAGTTCGATGACGACGCCAAGACTTAAAACATTATATAACGAGGAGGTGCGTAAGCAGCTCCAGGAAAAATTCGCCTATAGCAACGTGATGCAGATTCCAAAACTGGATAAGATTGTCATCAATGTTGGTTGCGGAGAAGCTGTCGCTGATTCGAAGAAGATCAAATCGGTCGAAGTCGAATTGGCCAAGATTTCCGGTCAAAAGCCGGTTGTTACAAATGCCAAAAAATCAGTCGCAACCTTCAAATTGCGTGAAGGAATGCCGATTGGTGCGAAAGTAACGTTGCGTAAGAGCCAGATGTATGAATTTCTTGATCGGTTGATCAACATCGCGCTTCCACGTGTACGGGATTTTCGGGGTGTTTCCGAAAAGAGTTTCGATGGTCGTGGTAACTATGCCATGGGCCTGAAGGAACAAATTGTCTTCCCGGAAATCCATTACGATGATGTAACGGATGTACGGGGAATGGATATCGTAATCTGTACGACTGCTAAAACTGACGAAGAAGCACGTGAGCTTCTCAGTGGGTTCAGCATGCCGTTCAAGATTAATTGATCCTAGGAGTTAATTGAAATGGCTAAAAAAAGTGCTGTCGAGAGAGACCAGAAGCGCCGCCGTTTGGTTGAAAAATATGAGACCAAGCGCGCTGAGCTGAAGGCAATCAGCAAGAATGAAGAGCTGCCGCAGGAAGAGCGTTTTGCGGCGCGATTGAAACTGGCTGAGTTGCCACGGAATTCCTCGAAGACCCGCGTTCGCAATCGCTGCGAGCTGACAGGTCGTCCACGTGGTGTTTATCGCAAATTGAAACTATCCCGTATTGGCCTGCGCGACATGGCGTCCAATGGTCAAATTCCGGGCATGGTTAAGTCGAGCTGGTAGGGAGATACAGAAATGTCATTAAGTGATCCCCTTGGCGATATGCTGACCCGTATTCGTAACGGTCAGCGCGCTATGAAAGGCTCGATCAAGAGCCCGTCATCTAAATTGCGGTTAAATGTTCTTGAAGCACTTAAACGTGAAGGTTTTATTCGTGGATACGAAGTTGCTGAACCTGAAAAGGGCAAGCCGGAAGTTACGATTGAGCTGAAGTATTATCAGGGCAAGGGCGTGATTGAGCATGTCAGCCGGATATCCAAACCTGGTCGCCGTGTTTATAAAGGCGTGAAGGATTTGCCGACTGTTCGTAACGGTCTGGGCGTAGCCATTCTATCCACCCCGAGCGGTGTTTTGTCGGACAATGAGGCACGTGATGCCAACGTTGGCGGCGAAGTACTCTGTAAATTGTACTAGGAGGTATCATGTCTCGAATTGGAAAACATCCGGTTACGATCCCTTCTGGCGTTGATGTTCAGCTTTCCGGTAGCGATGTTACCGTAAAAGGCAGCAAAGGTGTGCTAAGCATGACCTTTGTGGATGATGTCGTCGTTAATCGTGAAGACGACCAAATCTGGGTAAAGCCGCGTACGAACAGTACTCGTGGCCGTCAAATGTGGGGCTTACAGCGGACGCTGTTGAGCAACCTCGTTGAAGGTGTCTCGACTGGCTTCACAAAGACTTTGGAAGTCGTTGGCGTTGGTTATCGTGCTGCGGTGCAGGGCAAGACGCTGAAGCTTAACCTCGGTTTTAGCCATGACGTTGATTTCCCGATACCGGATGGTATTGAGATTAAATGTCCTCAGCCGACTGTTATTGAGATTTCTGGTGCTGACAAGCAGCGGGTAGGCCAGGTAGCGGCCGTTATCCGGTCTTATCGGAAGCCAGAGCCTTATAAGGGCAAGGGTGTCAAATATGCGGATGAGTATATCTTCCGCAAAGAAGGCAAGAAGAAGTAGGAACCGATTATGGCAAACTCAAAAGAATTGTTCGACCGCCGTCGGCGGAGAAATCGGACCCAGCTTCGCAAGGTGTCTTCTGGCCGCCCAAGGCTGTCTGTACACCGTACGCTTCAGCAGATCTATGTTCAGGTTATTGATGACGCTCAGGGCAAGACCATCGCGTCTGCCTCCAGCCTCGAAAAGGACCTGCGCAGCACGTTGAAGGGTGGCGGCAACAAGGAAGCTGCTGCGGCAATTGGCAAGTTGATTGCTGAGCGGGCCATCAAGGCTGGCGTTAAGGAAGTCGCGTTTGATCGCGGCGGTTACAAATATCATGGCCGGGTCAAAGCCCTTGCCGATGCTGCCCGTGAGGGCGGCTTGTCCTTCTAGGGGAATTGACGATGTTGAGACCTGAACAAAACGATAAAGGCGATTCAGAATTCGTCGATAAACTGGTTTATATTAACCGTGTTGCCAAAGTTGTTAAAGGCGGACGTCGGTTCGGCTTTGCGGCATTGGTTGTTGCCGGAGACCAGAAAGGCCGCGTTGGCTATGGTCATGGTAAAGCCCGTGAGGTTCCGGAAGCGATTCGTAAGGCAACGGAAGCTGCCAAACGTAACATGGTTCGTGTCCCGCTGCGGGAAGGCCGGACACTACATCATGATGTGCAGGGCCGCTTTGGTGCGGGCCGTGTGGTTCTTCGCTCAGCTCCTGCAGGTACTGGTATTATTGCTGGCGGACCGATGCGTGCTGTTTTTGAAACCCTGGGTGTGCAGGACGTTGTGACCAAGTCTATCGGGACATCGAACCCGTACAACATGGTCAAGGCGACGTTTGAAGCCCTGAAGGCGATGAACTCCCCGAGAATGATTGCAGCGAAACGCGGCAAGAAAGTCTCCGAAGTAGTGGGTCGCCGTGGCGCCGATGCAGGAAAGGAAAAGGTCGATGGCTAAATCAACGATCAAAGTCACCCAGACGGGTAGTCCGATTGGCCGTCCGAAAAGCCAGCGGGCGACGTTGGTTGGCCTTGGACTAAACAAAATGCACCGGACGGTCGAGGTTGAAGACACCGACGCCGTTCGCGGCATGATCCGCAAGGTAAATCATCTGGTACAGGTTGAAGAGGCCAAATAAAGCCACAACCGGTCTGATTAAGGAATATTGAACATGCGTTTAAATCAACTTGCCGATAACGAAGGCAGCACCAAGAATCGGATGCGCGTCGGTCGGGGTATTGGTTCCGGAAAGGGTAAAACCTCCGGATCCGGTCAGAAGGGTCAGAAATCACGTTCCGGCGTTGCCATCAAAGGATTTGAAGGCGGCCAGATGTCAATTTATCGGCGGTTGCCGAAACGTGGATTCAAGAACATTTTCAGCAAGAATTTTGCTGTTGCGAATCTTGGTCGTGTTCAGGCCGCGATTGATGCGGGCAAACTGGATCCGAAAGCAACAATCACGGCGGCGTTGTTACAGGAAGCCGGCGTTGTTGGAAAAATTGGTGATGGTGTTCGTTTGCTTGCAAAAGGTGAATTGAAAGCCAAAGCCAGCTTTGAAGTCGCGGGTGCGTCCAAAACCGCACTTGAAGCGGTTGAGAAGGCAGGCGGAAAAGTAACGATCCTGGCGCCAAGCCCGGCAAAAAGCGAGTAAATACATCGGTGGGGCGGCCTTAGTCGTACCTTCGGGAGAAATTTCAAATGGCGTCAGCAGCAGAGCAAATGGCTTCTACCATGAGTTTCGGTGCCTTTTCCAAGGCAACGGAACTCAAGAAGCGTTTATGGTTCACGCTCTTTGCCCTGATCGTTTATCGGATCGGGACATATATACCGATTCCCGGTGTCGATCCCACTATCCTGGCTGATGTGTTCGCGCAGAATTCCGGGGGCATCCTCGGTATGTTTGACGTTTTTGCGGGCGGTGCTCTTGGTCGGATGACCATCTTCGCCCTCAATATCATGCCCTATATCTCTGCATCGATTATCATGCAGTTGATGACCTCGATTTCACCGCAGATGGCGCAACTCAAAAAAGAGGGTGAAGCCGGACGCAAGAAGATCAACCAATACACACGTTACGGCACGGTTCTGTTGGCGGCATTGCAAGGGTATGGCATTGCTGCTGGTATTGAGGGCTTGACACTCTCCAATGGGCAGTCAGCCGTTATCAATCCGGGTATGGAGTTTCGTCTGATAACCGTGGCGACGCTGGTTGCGGGCACGGTCTTCTTGATGTGGCTCGGTGAGCAGATTACTGCGCGCGGCGTAGGTAATGGAATTTCCTTGATCATTTTCGCGGGTATCGTGGCGGAGTTGCCAAGTGCGCTCGTCGGTACATTAGAACTCGGTCGTACAGGTGCGCTGTCTACGTTTGTTATTTTGTTGCTGATGGTCATGGCCGTTGCCGTGATTGCCTTCATCGTCTTCATGGAGCGTGCTCAGCGTCGGATCCTCATTCAGTATCCAAAGCGGCAGCGGGGCAACAAGACATATGGTGGGCAGAATTCCCATCTTCCGTTGAAGCTTAATACGGCTGGTGTTATTCCACCGATCTTCGCATCGTCTCTGTTGCTGATGCCAACCACGGTCGCCAGTTTTAGTGCAGGCAGTGGTCCCGATTGGCTCAATACGCTGACGGCGATGCTGGGGCATGGGCAACCGATCTATCTCATGCTCTATATCGCCGGGATTGTGTTCTTCTGCTTCTTCTATACAGCTGTTGTCTTCAACCCGGATGACACGGCGGATAACCTGAAAAAGCACGGCGGTTTTGTACCGGGCATTCGACCAGGTAAGCGGACATCGGAATATCTTGATTATGTTTTGACCCGTTTGACAGTTGTTGGTGCAGCCTATCTTTCCCTGGTTTGTATCCTTCCTGAAATACTTGTCTCACAATGGGCGGTTCCATTTTACTTCGGCGGTACATCGCTCCTGATTGTGGTCTCTGTGACAATGGATACGGTCGCACAGATTCAAAGCCACCTTGTTGCCCATCAATATGAAGGGCTGATCAAGAAGTCTAAGCTCGGGGGACGGCGTAAATGATTTTGATTCTCCTCGGGGCTCCGGGCGCAGGGAAGGGGACCCAGGCGCAACGGTTGCAGGATAAGCACGGACTGGTACAGCTCTCAACGGGAGATATGTTGCGAGCGGCAGTTGCGGCAGACACTGAAATCGGGAGGAAGGCCAAGGCGGTGATGGATCGCGGCGAGCTTGTCTCCGATGATATTATGACCGGAATTATTTCCGATCGTCTGGATCAGCCAGATTGCAAGAATGGCGTGATTCTTGATGGTTTTCCAAGAACCGAAGCTCAGGCAGAGGCGTTGGATGCTATGCTCGCCGAAAAAGGCCTCAAGCTGGATGCCGTTATTGAGATGAAAACCGACGACGACATACTGGTGGAACGGATTACGGGACGGTATACATGCGCGAATTGCGGTGCTGGGTATCACGACAGTTTCCTTAAACCGGCGATCGAGGGTGTATGTGATAAATGCGGTGGCACTGAGTTCACCCGCCGCAGTGACGATAATGCCGAGACTGTTAAGTCGCGGCTTAAGGCGTACCATGACCAGACAGCGCCCCTTCTTCCTTACTACAGGAATAGGGGAGTATTGAAGCAGGTTGACGGTATGGCCGGAATTGACGAAGTAACTGCAGAAATGGAAGCCGTACTACCGGCAATCTAAACTGTTGACTAGGTAACACAAAATTATATAATCGCGCGCTTCTCAGGAGGCGCTTGAGATAACCGGGTCAGGATGACCCGTTTTGGTGATGAGGAGAAACTAGCGTGGCTCGTATTGCTGGTGTAAATATTCCGACGAACAAGCGGGTATTGATTGCACTGACCTATATTCATGGAATTGGCCCGGCAAAGGCCAAGGAAATTTGCGAGGCTGTCGGCCTCGCTCCGGAAATCCGCGTCAATGCGTTGAGCGATTCCGAAGTGGTGAAAATTCGCGAAACCATCGACAGCGATCATATCGTTGAAGGTGATTTGCGCCGTCAAACCTCAATGAACATCAAGCGTCTGATGGACCTTGGTTGTTACCGTGGCCTGCGCCATCGTCGTGGCCTGCCTGTCCGTGGTCAGCGTACCCATACCAACGCCCGCACCCGCAAGGGTCCGGCCAAAGCTATCGCTGGGAAGAAGAAGTAATATGGCACGTGAAAAAACACGCGTTAAACGCCGCGAACGTAAAAACATTATTTCTGGCGTCGCACATGTCAGTGCGTCCTTTAATAATACAAAGATTATGATTACTGATGCCCAAGGTAACGCTATTGCCTGGTCGTCCGCCGGATCGCAGGGCTTTAAGGGCTCTCGTAAGTCCACTCCTTTTGCGGCTCAGATTGCTGCAGAAGATGCGGGCCGCAAAGCGATGGACCACGGGATGAAAACTTTGGAAGTCGAAGTTAAGGGCCCTGGTTCCGGACGCGAATCGGCATTGCGGGCATTGCAGTCTGTAGGCTTTAACATTACTTCCATTCGGGATGTATCGCCTATTCCGCATAATGGATGCCGTCCGCCTAAACGCCGTCGCGTTTAACGGATTTATCTGTATCGATACTGGCTTTTAGCCAGTATTGCTATTGTCTAGACGTCGCAGGTCCAAGGTGGGCCTGCAAAACTATGAGGTCAATACCGTGATTCAGCAAAACTGGAAAGATCTGATCCAGGCGAACCTCTCAGTGGAGCCGGGTGAGCAGAGCGATCGGGAAGCCACGATTATTGCGGAACCTTTGGAAAGAGGGTTTGGGTTGACACTGGGCAACGCGTTGCGCCGTGTCTTGCTGTCAAGCCTTCAGGGTGCCGCCATCACGTCCATTCAAATCGATAATGTTTTGCATGAATTTTCCTCGATCGCAGGTGTGCGTGAGGATGTGACAGATATCGTTCTCAATCTGAAGACATTGGCAATTCAGGCGCATTCGGACGGACCGAAACGCATGGTTCTTAAAGCATCCGGACCTTGCGAAGTAACGTCTGGTATGATTGAGACTGGTCCAGACCTGGAGATTATGGATACTGACCAGGTCTTGATGACTCTGGATGACGGTGCATCCATTTCCATGGAGATGAATGTTGATACCGGCAAGGGATATGTACCGGGCGTCAATAACCATCCAGAAGATGCGCCAATTGGCCTGATCCCGATGGATAGCCTGTATAGCCCGGTCCGCAAGGTCTCTTATAAGGTAGAAGCCGCCCGCGAAGGTCAGGTGCTGGACTATGATAAGCTCACCCTGAAGGTGGAAACTAACGGAACCGTGTCACCGGAAGATGCAGTGGCGTTTGCTGCTCGTATTCTGCAGGAACAGTTCCAGCTCTTTGTGAACTTTGATGAACCGGAAGAAGTGGTTGTCAAGGAAGAGAGCCATGAGCCTGAATTCAACAGGAACCTGCTCCGGAAAGTGGACGAGCTTGAGTTGTCCGTACGCTCGGCAAACTGCTTGAAGAACGACAATATCGTGTATATTGGTGATCTGATCCAGAAAACTGAAGCGGAAATGTTGCGGACGCCGAACTTCGGCCGCAAGAGCCTGAATGAGATTAAGGAAGTTCTGGCGCAGATGGGCCTCCATCTGGGTATGGAAGTGCCGAACTGGCCGCCAGAAAATATTGAAGATATGGCCAAACGGCTGGAAGAACCTTTTTAGAACAGCAACACTGGCTGTGGAGTAAGAAAAATGCGGCATCGTAAATCCGGGCGTAAGCTCAATAGAACCTCTGCTCATCGCAAGGCAATGTTCGCCAATATGGCGGCTTCCCTGATTAAGCATGAGCAAATCCAGACAACTTTGCCAAAGGCGAAGGAGCTTCGGCCTATTGTCGAAAAGCTGATTACGCTTGGTAAGCGTGGAGACCTCCACGCACGTCGGCAGGCCCTGTCTGAGTTGCATGAAAAGTCTGCTGTCGACAAGTTGTTCACCACGTTGAGTGAACGTTATACAGAACGTCAGGGCGGCTATACACGTGTACTGAAGGCAGGATTTCGCACGGGTGATGCGGCTCCAATGGGCGTGATCGAATTGATCGACAGGGATGTTGAGGCTAAAGGTCAGGATTCCGGGCCAGATCAGAACGCTGTTGAAGATGAATTTGAAGCGGAAGCCGTGGCCTAAAACGGTACCGCAACTTAATAGGAAAAGGCAGTCCCCGGGGCTGCCTTTTTTTTCGGCCAAGTGTCGGGCACCTGACAATAGCTTGAAAAACAGGTTAATATGTTCATCTATTGTAGGGTGAAGATTAACCTTTCAGGAACTGGTTTTATACGAATGAAGAGATATTCCCGCACAGCTATTTTCAGTATTTTTCTGGTATCATGTTTTGTGGTGGGCCGACCGGTCGTGGCGAAGGATGTGGTTCCAACCAGCCAATCACAGATGATGCTGTCTTTTGCGCCCCTTGTGAAAAAAGCGGTGCCGGCGGTTGTTAATATTTTCACGAAGACCCGTGTTATCCAGACCCGGCCAAGCCTGTTTGATGATCCTTTTTTTAAACGGTTTTTTGGCGGAAATTTTGGTCCGCAGCGGCAACGACAGAAAATACAGAATTCACTGGGTTCCGGCGTTTTGGTGGATGGGGACGGGGTCATCGTCACCAATTACCACGTCGTCAATGGTGCGGATGAAATTACGGTTGCCCTGTCAGACCGGCGTGAGTTTGATGCGCGGCTGATTGTTGCCGATGAACGAACGGACCTCGCCATTCTGAAGATAGATGTGGAAGGGGAGAGGCTACCCTATCTGGAGTTTGCCGATTCGGATGCACTTGAGATCGGCGACCTTGTCATTGCAATAGGCAATCCCTTTGGTGTCGGCCAGACGGTAACCAGCGGCATTATTTCTGCGCTTGATCGCAGCGCCGGCGTGGCGAATGATATTCAGTCCTTCATTCAAACGGATGCGGCAATTAATCCCGGAAATTCAGGCGGCGCTCTCCTGACGATGAAGGGGGAAATCGCCGGTATCAACTCTGCAATTTTCAGTAAAAGTGGCGGTTCACTTGGTATTGGGTTTGCGATACCTGCAAATCTGGTGAAAGCGGTTCTTACAAACGGGTTGGCAACGGGTAAGGTCGTGCGTCCCTGGCTCGGCGCGACCGGTCAGGAAATTACCGGGGACGTTGCGGATGGACTTGGCCTTGAAAGGCCGGGGGGAGTCCTGATCAATCGCGTACATTCTTTTGGTGCGGCCTATCAGGCTGGTCTTCGTGTTGGCGACGTCATTGTCTCTATTGATGATAAGGAGATTCTGGGGCCGGAAACGCTTACTTTCCGTGTCGCGTCGAGCATGATTGGTGAGACAGCTCGCCTCGGTGTTTATCGGGACGGAGAACGTATATCACTTGAAATGAAGCTGCAGGCGGCACCTGAAAGCCCTGCCCGCAGTATTGAGACGCTAACCGGGCGACATCCCTTATCGGGAGCCGTAGTTGGAAACCTGTCGCCTGCCTATGCGTTGGAGCTGGGCCTTTCTGCTTTTTCCGAAGGAGTTGTTGTGGCCGGCACAATGAAGGGCAGCGTTGCTGAACGTTACGGACTGCGGCAACGGGATATATTGTTCCGGGTCAATGGCCAAAAAATAACGAATGTCGCGCAAGCTAAAGAAGTCCTTGAGTCGGCAGAGGGAAGCTGGCAGATCGCGATCCGTCGGAATGGGCGAACATTGTCTTTCAAGGTCAGTCTATGACCAGCCTGTTTGATACCGGCCTTCCCGATACCGGCGCCGATAGGCCGCTTGCTGATCGGTTGCGACCTTCCCGTCTGGATGAGGTCGTGGGGCAGGATCATCTGCTGAAAAAGGATGCGCCGCTTAAACGGATGCTGGATGCGGGCTGGCTCGCCTCCATAATTTTCTGGGGGCCGCCGGGATCGGGCAAGACGACCATCGCGAGACTTCTTGCCAAGGAAGTGGACATGCATTTCGAGCAGATTTCCGCCGTCTTTTCCGGTGTGGCGGATTTGCGAAAAGCATTTGACGCCGCGAAAATGCGTCGCCAGGACGGCAAAAGAACCCTTCTTTTTGTTGATGAGATCCATCGCTTTAACCGCTCGCAACAGGATGGTTTCCTGCCCTTTGTGGAGGATGGCACAATTACCCTGGTCGGTGCGACGACAGAGAATCCCTCGTTTGAACTGAACGGCGCTCTGCTCTCACGCTGTCAGGTGCTGGTCCTCAACCGTCATGACGAAACCTCACTCCGGGTCCTGATGGACCGGGCGGAAGAGTTGGAAGCCAGGCCCATTCCGCTTGATGACGCGGCGAAAGCAGCGCTGCTGCAGCTTGCCGATGGGGACGGACGCTTCTTTCTGAATATGGTGGAGGCGGTCTTTCATTCGGGGGAGGAATTGCTAGACCCCGAGGCTTTGTCGCAGGTGATCTCCAAACGCGCGCCAGCCTACGATAAGGATCGCGACGGACATTACAACCTGATCAGCGCGCTTCATAAGTCGCTGCGAGGGTCGGATGTGGATGCGGCGCTTTACTGGTACTCCCGCATGATGGACGGGGGAGAGGACCCGCTCTATATTGCGCGGCGCTTGGTTCGTTTCGCAGTCGAGGATATTGGCATGGCGGACCCCAACGCGCTGTTGCAGGCCAATGCCGCGAAAGATGCCTATCAGTTTCTTGGTTCCCCGGAGGGTGATCTCGCCATTGCGCAGTCGGTCATCTATCTCGCCACCGCCCCGAAGTCGAATGCCGCCTACGGTGCCTTTAAACAGGCAAAGAAGGCGGCGCGCAAGCATGGCTCACACATGCCGCCCAAGCATATCCTCAATGCCCCGACGGGCATGATGAAGGATTTGGGTTATGGCGCGGGTTATGCCTATGATCATGACGCAGAAGACGGATTTTCGGGACAGAGTTATTTTCCCGATGAAATGAAGCGCGAGCAGTATTATTCTCCGGTTGAGCGCGGGTTTGAGCGTGATATAAAGAAACGCCTTGAATATTGGGCGCGGTTGAGGGCGGAGAGACAGGGCGGAAAGTCGGACAAATGAATATGTTCCTATCAGTCGCAATGGGCGGTGCGCTTGGCGCCTGCGCGCGTTATGGTGTGGCTCAGGTGATGCTGCGGCAGTTGGGCCCGGGCTATCCTTACGGAACCTTGTTCGTGAATATTGTCGGTTCCTTCCTGATAGGGGTGTTGATCGAGATAATCGCGTTGCGTTGGTCCCCCTCGCCGGAACTGCGGGTTTTTCTGGTAACGGGATTCCTGGGCGGCTTTACAACTTTTTCTGCATTTTCTCTGGATGTTGCCTTGATGGTGCAAAAGGGAGAGACAGTGTCGGCGGCGAGTTATGTCCTGATGTCCGTCCTGCTTTCGGTTGCAGGGCTTTTCGCAGGGCTGCATTTAATAAAGGCGATAATTTAATGAGTCGGGTACAGCATCTCATAGTCAGTGAAGACGAGGCGGACCAGCGGCTTGATCGATGGTTCAAGGCGCATTTTCCGGGCATGACCCATGGTCAGCTTGAAAAGCATCTCAGGAAAGGCGATATCCGCGTTGACAAGAAAAGGTCAAAAGCCAATGACCGCTTGGAGGCAGGACAGACCGTTCGGGTTCCCCCACTGCCGGATGATATCTATAAACCGGCGCAGGCAGGTGGTGCCCGCCCGCATGAGGTGGAAAAACTCTCCGATCGGGATATTGCCGACATTCGCAAAATGGTCCTTCATATGGATGATGCGGTAATCGTCCTCAACAAACCGGCGGGTTTGCCGGTTCAGGGAGGTAGCGGCCAGAAACGCCATATTGACGGCCTGCTTGAAGGGCTCCGGTTCGACTATCCGGAAAAACCGCGCCTTGTGCATAGGCTGGACAAGGATACATCTGGCGTTCTGGTGCTGGGCCGGACACGACTGGCGGCAAAGCATTTGGCAGAAGCCTTCAAACGCCGCACAACACGAAAGATATACTGGGCGTTGCTCTCCGGTGTTCCGAAGCCACGCGAAGGAACGATTAGCTATAACCTTGCCAAGATCGTTACATCGAATGGCGAAAAGGTGGTTGTCGATCGAGAAGGGCAGAAGGCAATCACAGACTATTCTGTTATTGAAGTAGCGGCGCAGAAAACCTGCTGGGTTGCGTTTAAACCATTGACGGGCCGTACTCATCAACTTCGTGTCCATGCGACGGCGCTTGGCACGCCTATTGTGGGTGATGGAAAATATGGCGGCCCAGAAGCTTTTCTAGATGGCATCGTCAGCAAAAAGATGCATCTGCATGCGCGGGAGATAACGATTTCCCATCCCGAAGGCAATGATCTTACGGTATCCGCCCCGCTTGATAGTCATATGGCAGAAAGCTGGAAACTGTTCGGATTTCAGGAAAATGACTATGAAGATCCGTTTCTAGATTTGGACCTCTGACGTTGCAAGCGCAGGAAAATACCGCTTTTGGCTTGACTAATGACTTCTAATCGCTAGATTTTCACGCATGATGATTTCTAACCGACTATTGAGCCTACGACTTATTGGCCCGGCACTCTGAAACTGGTGCCGGGGCGAAAGCTGTCCTATTCTCAAAATTGTCGGATAAACGAATGAATGTAACGAAGACCACCGGGTCGTCCATCTCTGAAAAATTAAACGGTTTACGGCAGGAAGAGCTACTTGGCTCCTCCGGGGGGCTCTCTCGACTTCCTGGCGGTCGTACGGGTACGCGCGGCGCCCGGCGACCGTATGCAGGCTGCATTAAACCGAACTTATAAGAAACAAGGGACGCGCGGCGTCCAAGCGAGACAAGAGGATTTTGAAATGACTTTCACACCCGGCGAAAAATACCAGGCCTTCACGCCGATTGACATACCGGACCGACAGTGGCCAACAAAGGTCATCGATAAGGCCCCCATCTGGTGCAGCGTTGATTTGCGCGACGGGAACCAAGCGCTGATCGAGCCGATGGGGCATGAACGCAAGTTGCGCATGTTCCGCCATCTGGTGGAACTTGGCTTCAAGGAGATCGAGGTAGGCTTCCCCTCCGCCTCCCAGACGGACTTTGATTTCGTCCGTTTCCTGATCGAGGAAGGGGAGATCCCCGATGACGTGAAAATCCAGGTTCTGACCCAATCCCGTGAGGAATTGATCCGCCGCACATTCGAGAGCATCAAGGGAGCGAAACAAGCGATTGTGCATCTGTACAACTCCACGTCCACCCTGCAGCGCCGGGTGGTGTTCGATCTCGATAAGGCAGGGATCAAGCAGATCGCGATCGAGGGGGCGACACTCGTCCGTCAGCTTGCCGATGAAATGCCGGAAACCCATATCCAGATGGAATATTCACCGGAAAGCTTTACCCAGACGGAACTCGATTATGCTTGCGAAGTCTGTGCGGCGGTCATGGAAATCTGGAAACCAACGACTGAAAACAAGATCATCATCAACCTGCCGGCCACGGTCGAGGTCGCGAGCGCCAATATCTATGCCGACCAGATTGAATGGATGCATCGCAACCTGCCCGATCGGGACAAGATACTGTTAAGCTTGCATCCGCATAATGACCGGGGCACCGGTGTTGCCGCCGCCGAGTTTGGCATCATGGCGGGCGCTGACCGGGTGGAAGGGACCCTGTTCGGTAACGGCGAACGCACGGGTAATGTCGATGTGGTGAATATCGCCATGAACATGTATACCCAAGGTGTTGATCCAAAACTGGACTTCAGCGACATCAACGAAGTTGTCCGCACGGTTGAGTATTGTAACCAGCTGCCGGTGCATCCGCGCCATCCCTATGGCGGTGATCTGGTTTTCACGGCCTTCTCGGGCTCGCATCAGGATGCGATCAAGAAGGGCTTCGGGGCGATGAAGCAGTCAAACGATCCTCTCTGGGCCATTCCTTATCTGCCGATTGACCCGGCGGATCTCGGCCGCAACTATGATGCGGTAATCCGGGTCAACAGCCAGTCCGGCAAGGGCGGGGTCGCCTACCTGCTGGAGGAAGACTACGGCATAGAGCTGCCGCGGCTTTTGCAGGTGGAATTCAGCAAGGTCGTACAGGGCGTTACCGACAAGACCGGTAAGGAGCTGTCCTCGGCGACAATTTACGAGATTTTTGAAAATGAATATCTCAACGCCAAGGGAGACATCGAGTTTGTCGATCATCAGACAACGGTGGATACTCATGCATCAGAGCGGCGCAAACTGATCGCGACAATCCGCGAGAAGGGCAGCGAACGAAAGGTTGAAGGCGTCGGCACCGGGCCGATCGATGCTTATATGGCTGCCCTAAAGGAGACTTACGGATTTGATCTCAAGGTCAATGACTATCGGGAGCATACCACCGGGTTCGGCTCGGACGCGGTGGCGGTTGCCTATGTCGAGATGCGCGATGACAAGGGCGAGCCGATTTTTGGTGTTGGTCGGCATGCGAATATTGTAACGGCCTCTCTCAAGGCGATTACAAGCGCGGTTAACCGCTCTAAAACTCAGTAAATAAACAAGGGCCGGAGAAACTCTTCGGCCCTTTTTCATGTAGTAGGTTTGAATGACAGACACGTCTGATATTCTCGTGGTCTTTGATTGCGATGGTACGCTGGTCGACAGCGCGCATAATGTCCTTGCCTGTATGAGGTTGGCGTTTGAAGATGCGGGGCTTCCTGCCCCGACAGATCTTGCCATTCGCCGGTCCATCGGCCTAAACCCGGATGCGGCAGTAAGGTCACTTGCCGCGGAACCGCTGGATGACCCAATACTTGAACAGATTGTCAGCGGCTACAAACAGGCCTTTTTTCATCGGCGGCTTCAGGCGGATTATCACGAACCATTATTCGACGGTGTGCGGGAGGTTCTCGACCATTTCGCGGGCCGGAATATCGCCATGGCAATGGCAACTGGAAAATCCCTGCGTGGCGTCAATATAGTGATCGAAAAGCATAGCTTGCATGGATATTTTGGTTCATTGCAAACCCCGGATCACAATCCCGGCAAACCGCATCCGCAAATGCTGGAAAAGGCAATGCTGGCAGCAGGAACCTTGCCCGAGCGTACATTCATGATTGGGGATACCAGCTTCGATATGATGCTCGCGAAAAATGCCGGATGCCGGGGGATCGGTGTGACATGGGGTTATCATGATGACTCCGATCTGCTGGAGAGCGGGGCGGAAAAGCTGATCAACCGATTTGAGGATTTAGTGGGAATCATCGAGGCGGACTAGCATAACCCTAAAAAGACAAGTCTGATCTTGCTTTTTCTCGCGTAATCTCTATAAACCAAACGACTGTTAGGTTGACGGCGCGAATACGGACGGGAATGAAACGCTTTTACAAAAAAGTAACGGCAGAAGAAGAGGGCGGAGCCTATTCCGTTCTGCTCGATGGGCGGGTGATCAAGACACCAGCGAAAGCGCCTTTGCGCTTGCCGACCTACGCGCTTGCGAACGCCATTGCTGAAGAGTGGGACGCTCAGGAAGCGGAAATCGATCCTTCATCCATGCCTCTTATGCAGGCGGCCGCAACGGCCATTGACCGAGTCATGACGCAGCGCGAAAAAGTGATCGAGGAAATCTCGAACTTTGGCGGCACTGACCTCGTCTGTTATCGTGCAACATACCCGCAAAGTCTGGTGGAACGGCAAAAAGCGGCCTGGGATCCGATGCTGGACTGGGTCAAGGCACGCCATAACGTTTCATTGAAAACCTGCCACGGCATCATGCATATACAGCAGCCGGAGGACGATCTGGCGCGGATGCGGGGTGTCGTCGCGGCACAAAATGATATGACGCTTGCCCCACTTCATAATATAACTTCTTTGTGTGGCTCTCTGGTGATTGCGCTGGCAGTGCTGGATGGACATATCACGGCAGAGGAAGCCTTCGAGATCAGTGAGCTTGACGAAACCCATGTGATGGAGTTCTGGGGAGCGGATGCGGAAGCTGTTAACCGACGAAATAAAAATAAGGAAAGCCTAGCCGCGAGCGTGCGCTTTCTACAATTAAGCGGCATTATTACCTGAGGAGTGGACATGCAGGACATCATTCAACAGCTTGAAGAGAAGCGGGCCAGAGCGCGGCTCGGCGGCGGTCAGAAGCGGATCGACTCGCAACACAGCAAGGGAAAGCTCACCGCGCGTGAACGGATCAGCCTGCTCCTTGATGAGGGCTCGTTCGAGGAATGGGACATGTTCGTCGAGCATCGCTGCGTCGATTTCGGCATGGAGGAGGAAACGATCATTGGTGATGGCGTCATCACCGGCCATGGGACGATCAACGGCAAGCTGGTGTTTGTGTTCAGTCAGGACTTTACAGTCTTTGGCGGTTCCCTCTCCGAATATCATGCCAAGAAAATCTGCAAGATCATGGACAAGGCCGTTCAGGTTGGCGCCCCGGTTATCGGACTCAATGATTCTGGCGGCGCGCGCATTCAGGAAGGTATAGACAGCCTTGCGGGCTATGCCGAGGTGTTCCAGCGCAATGTAATGGCCTCCGGTGTTGTGCCGCAAATTTCTGTTATTATGGGTCCTTGTGCGGGCGGTGCAGTGTATTCCCCGGCGATGACAGACTTTATCTTCATGGTCCGCGACAGCTCTTACATGTTCGTGACGGGCCCGGATGTGGTGAAGACCGTCACCAACGAGACAGTGACGGCAGAGGAACTCGGCGGCGCGGGTACGCATACCAGCAAGTCATCCGTTGCGGACAACGCCTATGATAACGACATGGAAGTCCTGACGGAAGTTCGCCGCCTCGTCGATTTCCTCCCCTCCAGCAACCTGGAATCCTCGCCTGTCCGGGACAGCTTCGATGATCCGGATCGCAAGGAAAAATCGCTCAATACGCTGGTCCCCGCCAATCCGAACAAGCCCTATGACATGATGGAGCTTGTGGAGAAGCTGGTCGATGAGGGAGACTTTTTCGAAATCCAACCAAACTTCGCGAAGAACATCATCACCGGTTTTGGCCGGATGGAGGGGCAGACCGTTGGTATCGTTGCAAACCAGCCGATGGTTCTGGCTGGCTGTCTGGATATCGACAGCTCGAAGAAGGCGGCGCGGTTTGTGCGTTTTTGTGACTGCTTCAATATCCCGATCGTGACCCTTGTCGATGTTCCCGGCTTCCTGCCCGGCACGTCGCAGGAATATGGCGGTATCATCAAGCATGGCGCGAAGCTGCTCTATGCCTATGCGGAGGCAACGGTACCGAAAGTCACCGTGATTACGCGAAAAGCCTATGGCGGAGCGTATGATGTGATGGCGTCCAAACACTTGCGCGGGGATGTCAATTATGCCTGGCCGTCGGCGGAAATCGCCGTGATGGGCTCGAAAGGCGCGGTGGAGATCATCTTCCGTTCTGAAATTGGGGATGAGGAGAAAATCCAGAAGCGTACCGATGAATATCAGGCCCGCTTCGCCAATCCGTTCGTCGCCGGTCATCGCGGCTTTATCGATGATGTGATCATGCCTAACAACACCCGGCACCGTGTCGCTACATCGCTGCGCATGCTGAAGAACAAACAACTGGAAAATCCGTGGAAAAAACACGGCAATATTCCGCTATAGGGTCGAAGGTAGAGGGAAAGAAAAATGTTTAAAAAGATCCTGATAGCCAACCGTGGCGAAATCGCCTGTCGTGTTATCCGCTCCGCTCGCGCTATGGGCATTAAAACCGTTGCCGTCTATTCCGATGCGGATGATGGTGCAGTGCATATGCAGATGGCCGATGAGGCCGTTCATATTGGCCCGGCAGCCGCCGCCGAGAGTTATCTCGTCATCGAGAAGATCATTAATGCCTGTAAGGAAACCGGCGCGGAGGCCGTGCATCCGGGTTATGGCTTCTTGTCTGAGAACCAGGCATTTGCCGATGCTCTGGATGCGGCGGGAATTGCGTTTATCGGCCCTGGCAAAAAAGCAATTGCCTCTATGGGCGATAAGATTGCTTCTAAAAAACTGGCGCTTGAGGCTGGTGTGAACACGGTACCGGGTCATATGGACCTGATCGAGGATGCGGATCATGCCGTCAAGATTTCGAAGGAAATTGGCTACCCTGTCATGATCAAGGCCTCCGCCGGTGGCGGTGGGAAGGGCATGCGCATTGCCCATGATGACGCGGAGGCGCGTGAAGGCTTTCAGTCCGCCAAGAATGAAGCGATCAGCAGCTTTGGCGATGACCGCATTTTCATCGAGAAGTTCGTTGTCGATCCGCGCCATATCGAGATTCAGGTGCTGGCCGACAAGCATGGCAGTTGCCTTTATCTGGGGGAGCGTGAATGTTCAGTCCAGCGACGGCACCAGAAGGTAATTGAGGAGGCACCGAGCCCCTTCGTTGACGAAAAGCTTCGTAAAGCGATGGGCGAACAGGCGGTCGCGTTGGCAAAGGTCGTCGACTATCACTCCGCCGGCACGGTCGAGTTCATTGTTGGCAGTGACAAGAGCTTCTATTTCCTTGAAATGAATACCCGTCTGCAGGTGGAGCATCCGGTGACGGAGTTGATCACCGGAATCGACCTTGTCGAGCAGATGATCCGCGTTGCCTATGGCGAGAAGCTTGCCATGACACAGAAGGACATCAAGCTCACTGGCTGGGCGCTGGAAAGCCGACTCTATGCCGAAGACCCTTACCGGGGCTTCCTGCCCTCCATTGGCCGCCTGAGCCGCTACAAGGTGCCGAAAGGGGACAACGTCCGGGTAGATACCGGGGTCACGGAAGGCTCCGAAATTACCATGTTCTACGACCCGATGATTGCCAAGCTTGTTACCTACGGCAAGGATCGTGATGAGGCGATTGAGGAGATGGGCCGCGCACTCGATGCTTATGAGGTGAGCGGTATTGCCCACAACATCAACTTCCTGAATGCGGTTTGCAACCATCCACGCTTCAAGGCGGGCAACCTTACCACCGGTTTTATTGCCGAGGAATATCCGGAAGGTTTCCATGGTGCGCCGCTGAGCGATGAAACCTATGAGAAGCTTGTCGCCGTTGCAGCCCTTGTTCATCTGCGGTCCGTCAGCCGGTCGCTGAAGGATGTGGTCGCGAAGACTGCTGAAAAATGGGTCGTCAGTGAGGGTAAGGAGAAGTCGGTCGAGATTTCCGTTGAGGATGCAAAAGGTGGTATCGATGTCCATATTGGTGATCGCGTTATCGCCGTACGCTCAAAATGGGTGCCGGGCAAACGCCGCGTTAAGGCCAAGGTCAATGGCCTCAAGATGATTGCTCAGCTGGCGTTATTCCGGGGGGGCGTCCGTCTTACCCATGGCGGGGCGGAAGTTAATCTGGCTGTGCAGACGCCAAACGCGGCATCGCTCGCGGAGATTATGCCGATCAAGGTCGCGCCGGATATGTCGAAATTCCTTCTCTGCCCGATGCCGGGGATGGTTGTCTCCGTCAATGTCAATGAAGGCGATGAAGTGAAGGCCGGTCAGGCGCTCGCTGTGGTCGAGGCCATGAAGATGGAGAATATCCTTCGTGCCGAACAGGACGGCGTTGTCTCGGCCGTGAAGGCAGGGGCAGGGGATGTTCTGGCGGTGGACGACGTTATCCTGGAATTTGAGTGATGGGGATGGCATAGACCTCCACCGTATCCTTCTTTCCTTTGACGGTCAGGGAAATGGGCTTCGCGCCCGAATAATCACCGGCAATTCCGGATAGCGTTCTTGTGCTGACAAGAAGCTGTCCGGGGCCTGCTGCGGCCTGAATTCGTGCGGCCGTGTTGACAGGATCGCCAAGGGCGGTGAAATCTACAAACTCTTCATTGCCGACATTCCCGACATAGGCGGTTCCGGAGTCTATCCCGATGCCAACGGGAAGCCACGGGCCATCCTTTGAGCCATTACCAAGGGCGCGCAGCAATGATATCGCGGAGTCAATTGCCACTTTCCTGAAATCCGGGCCGGCAAAGCCCGGCACGAAAAAGGCCATGACTTCATCGCCGATCAGCTTGTCGACCGTTGCATCACGGCGGATAAGAATCTCAGTCGCGGTGTTGTAGAAACGATTTAAAGTATTCGCAAATTTCTCCGGACCGAGCCGTTCGGCAAGTTCGGTTGAGCCGCGGACATCGGCAAACAGAATGGCGGTCTCGACCTCCGCGCCACCTGGCGGCATTTTTTCACAGCACAGGCTGCAAAGACGGGGGTTCTTTTTCGAAGGGGACAGACCGATGGTTCGGCAAAAGAAGCCGCCGACTCCACCAAACGGATTGTTGCATCCCTTGCAGCGCGGTGGGCCGGGAAGGAGCCTCATGGCCCGGTTCCAGTATTTCTTCCCAAGATGTCCGTCGCACAGTACTTTCCGCCATCTTTCGGTTTGCAGGTCGATTTGCAGGTCATCTGACATTTCGGTGCGCCTTGCTGACGCAATCAGTATATCAGAAAAAACTAATTAAGTCACGAGGGGCATTCCAAGAACCGCCTGAGCGGCCGGCATTTAACTTGATAAAGAACCGAGCGCTCCGTCTTTCAGAAACACGCGCTTGAAGGCGGCCTTCAGCTCCATATCAAACTCCGGCATGCTTACTGGTATCCCTAGATCGACGAGGGAGGTTACCCCGTGCTCGGCAATACCGCAGGGGACAATCCCCTCATAATGGCTGAGGTCGGGGTCAACGTTGATTGAGATGCCGTGAAAACTCACCCAGCGGCGCACCCTGACCCCGATGGCGGCGATCTTGTCTTCGCGAAATCCCCGGTCGACCCAGACGCCGACCCGCTCGCAGCGTTTCTCGCCCTTGATCTGATATTGCGAGAGCACATCGATTACCCAGTCTTCTAGATCCTGCACATAGGCGCGGATATCCGCATTGCGCTTTTTAAGATCCAGCATAACATAGGCGATACGCTGTCCGGGGCCATGATAGGTGTATTGTCCCCCGCGGCCGGCGTTATGAACCGGGAATCGGTTCGGCTCTTTCAGATCGGCGATGTTTGCGCTGGTGCCTGCGGTGTATAGGGGAGGGTGCTCCAGCAGCCAGACAAGCTCCCGTGCTGTCCCATCCCGAATGGCGGCAACCCGTGCCTCCATCGCGGCAAGTGCCTTCTCATAGGGGATCGGGTCGTCCGAGATTTTCCATTCGATTTCCTGCATGATGGCTATATAGCAGTTTCCGGAAAAACAGCAATATTTCCCGTGCTTCGCGCAATCTTAATATCCTGTTAACCCTGATCAATGATAATGGCATCACTTCGGATTAAAGGAACGTAAGGGCATGAGCGACGAAGACAAAGCGATAGAAGGCGTAGATGTGGAAATCTCAGTTGTTCTGGGAAAAGCCGTCATGCCAGTTCATCAGCTCCTGAAAATGGGGCGCGGCGCCGTAATCGAGCTTGATGCCGGCGCTGACGACGACGCTGTTGTCCTTGCTAACAACAAACCGATCGCTTATGGCGGCATTATAATTGTCGACGATAATATCGGTATTTCGATCACGGATAGCATCAAGAAAAATCTTCCGGAATTTTAATTCATCGAATTTTCAATTCAGTTGTTGCTAAGGGGGAAAACATTTGCTATTTCCCTCCTCCATTGTGCGGTCGTGGCGGAATTGGTAGACGCGCAGCGTTGAGGTCGCTGTCCGGTAACACGGGTGGAAGTTCGAGTCTTCTCGACCGCACCATTTATCTCTCCCCTGTTTTTTTGGGGCTTGAGAAAATTTCCACAACATTTTCATGAAACTTTCCCCAACTGCGTTATGATAGCGTGGTAAAGGGATGTTCGCGTGTTTCCTTAAAATATTGACGCCACTAAAGTATTTGTGGTGGCGTTGGATATTCCTATCGGTTAAACGCAAACATCGGTTTATTCGGGAGAACAGGAAAGTATGGCGAAAGATATTTCTAAGAAGGCAATGGACTATCACCGGCTACCAAGACCGGGAAAACTGACCGTTATGCCAACCAAGCCAATGGATACCCAGACTGATCTTGCTCTCGCTTATTCACCGGGCGTCGCGCATCCTTGTCTCGCAATTGCTGATGACCCCGTACAGGCCGCCGAATTAACTGCACGCGGCAATCTTGTCGGTGTCGTAACCAATGGCACGGCCGTTCTTGGGCTTGGGGCAATCGGCCCGCTTGCCTCCAAGCCGGTGATGGAGGGGAAGGCGGTCCTGTTCAAGAAATTTGCCGGTATCGATGTGTTTGACATCGAACTCGCGGAGTTGGACCCTGAAAAGCTCGTTGACATTATTGTTGCCATGGAGCCAACCTTCGGCGGCATTAATCTTGAGGATATAAAGGCGCCGGAATGCTTTGTGGTCGAAAAGCTTTGCCGGGAGCGCATGAATATCCCCGTCTTTCATGATGACCAGCATGGCACAGCGATCTGTGTCGCCGCTGCCGTATACAATGCCCTGCGCGTTGTGGAGAAGGATATCGCAGAGGTCAAGCTGACGGCCTGCGGAGCAGGGGCGGCGGCGCTTGCCTGTCTTAACCTACTTGTCAGTCTGGGCCTGCCTCTGGAGAATATTACTGTCTGTGATATTCATGGCGTCGTTTATGAGGGACGCACAGTCGAGATGGATCCGTATAAATCTGTCTTTGCGGTGGATACGAACAAGCGTACACTGGCCGATGCCATGCATGGCGCAGATATTTTCCTTGGTTGTTCCGGTCCGGGTGCGCTGAAGCCTGAAATGGTGGCGACGATGGCGGACAAGCCAATCATTCTTGCGCTTGCCAACCCTACGCCGGAAATCCTGCCCGAAGATGCCAAGGCCGTCCGCCCGGATGCCATTATTGCCACCGGTCGCTCGGACTATCCGAACCAGGTTAATAACGTTGTGTGTTTTCCTTATCTTTTTCGGGGCGCCCTCGATGTGGGTGCAACGGAAATCAATGAGGAGATGAAAATTGCGGCGGTCAAGGCCATTGCAGATCTCGCCATGGCGGAACAATCCGACATCGTTTCCAAGGCATATGGGGGAACGCAGGCATGTTTCGGTCCTGACTACCTGATCCCGACACCTTTCGATCCCCGCCTTTACCTGGAAGTATCCTTTGCGGTCGCCAAGGCGGCAATGGAAAGCGGCGTGGCCACTCGCCCTATGGAGGATTTGGAGAAGTACCACCAGCATCTCTCGCATTTTGTTTATCGTACGGGCTTTGTCATGAAGCCACTGTTTGATCGCGCGCGCCAGGAAATGATGCGCGTCGCCTATTCGGAAGGGGAGGACGAGCGCGTCCTGCAGGCCGTGCAGACGGTTGTCGATGAGGGGCTGGCGTCTCCGATTTTAATTGGACGCCGTAAGGTAATTGACTACCGGCTTGAGAAGCTCGGCCTTCGCATCAAGCCCGGAGTTGATTTCGAGATTGTTGATCCGGAAGATGATCCGCGCTACCGCGAGTACTGGCAAGCCTACCACAAGCTGAGAGAGCGGTATGGCGTTGATGTCGAGACTGCTAAAGCCCGCATTCGCACAAACACCACCATCATCGGTGCAATGATGGTCCATCTTGGACATTCAGATGCCATGATCTGCGGCACCTACGGCAAGTATGAGCAGCATTACCGCAGGGTGTCCGACATTATTCCTTTTCGTGATGGGGTACGTGATGCCTCCGCGCTGCATCTGCTAATCATGCCTGACCGTACGCTCTTTTTCACAGATACCCAGATCAGTCATGAGCAGACGCCAGAGGAACTGGCGGAACTGGCAATCCTCTCGGCGGACGAGGTGCGGCGGTTCGGAATTGAACCCAAGGCAGCTCTCTTGTCCTATTCCAACTTCGGTTCAACGGACATGCCCTCGGCCCGCCATGCACGTAAAGCTTTGAAGATTATTGAGAAACTGGCGCCAGAACTCGAAATTGAGGGGGAGATGAAGGCGGATACGGCCCTCATTCCCTCAATCCGGGAGGCGATTTTTCCCAACTCCCGGCTTCAGGGGTCGGCTAATTTGCTGATTATGCCCAACCTGGATGCGGCAAACATCAGCTATAATCTTGCGAAAAGCATCGGGCAGGGAATTGCCGTTGGCCCGATCCTTATTGGAATGTCGAAATCTGTGCATGTTACTGCGGCGTCTATAACGGTGCGGGGACTTGTTAATATGACGGCCATTGCCGCTGTCGATGCGCAGGATCACAAGGCTGGCAAGATGATGCCAGGGCCGATCGCGAGAAGAGAACGTTTAATAGATGAAGGGTGACCATGAACGATGCGCAGGAACATAGAGAGGAAGATGCTGCCGTAGGGGAGGACAGCGGTACCCGGTTTTATGGCCTGAACGATGAAATCGTCCAGGAGATCCAGGAGGCCATTGAACGCGAAGACGCCGCGCTCATTTACGAAAGGCTGGCAGATTGGCATTCCGCGGATATGGCGGACCTGATCGAGCAGTTGAAGCCAAAACTGCGTTTGCCCTTTCTGCAAATCATGGGAGAGCGCGTCGATCCGGACGTCTATTCAGACCTGGACGAAAATGTCCGTGAACATCTGGTCGACGATATGGAGCCGGCGGAGATTGCCGCGTTCTTGAATGAACTGGAACTTGATGACGCCGTTGACGTTCTTGAAAGCTTCGAGGAAGACGAGCAGCGCGAGGTTCTGAAAGAAATTCCGGCAGATGAACGCGTTGTACTCCAGGAAGGCCTGTCTTACGGTGAGGATAGTGCCGGCCGCCTGATGCAGCGCAATTTGATTGCGGTGCCGGAATATTGGGATATTGGCCAGACTATCGACTATATGCGCGATACCGATGATCTGCCGGATGAGTTCTACGAAATCTTCGTTGTTGATCCGCGTCACCACCCGATCGGAACTCTCTCCCTTAATCGGGCGATGCGCAGCAAGCGCCAGGTGCTAGTCCGCGATATCATGGATACGGAACAGAAATTAATTCCTGTCGATATGGATCAGGAAGAAGTCGCCTATCTTTTCCAGCAATACCGACTTGCTTCCGCTGCGGTCGTTAATGAAGACGGCGCATTAATCGGTGTGATCACGGTTGACGATATCGTCGACGTTATCAGTGAAGAGGCGGAAGAGGATATCCTGCGTCTTGGTGGTGTTTCCGAGGATGACCTGTTCGGCAGTGTCATGTCGACCACACGGGCCCGGTTTCTATGGCTGTTTGTTAATTTGCTGACGGCAATTGCGGCCTCTGTCGCGATTGGCCTCTTCGATGCGACGATGGAGGCGATTATTGCCCTTGCTGTCCTGATGCCAATTGTCGCCAGCATGGGCGGGAACGCAGGGACGCAAACCCTGACTGTTGCGGTGCGGGCCCTTGCAACCAAGGAGTTAACGGCGGGCAACATGCTCCGAATATTGAGCAAGGAAACCATGGTGGCGTTCTTGAATGGTAGTATTTTTGCTGTTCTGATCGGCATTGTTGCCTGGCTTTGGTTTTCCAGTTTAAATATTGGCTTGATCATTGCCCTTGCAATGATCGTAAATATCATTGTCGCGGCTGTTGCGGGCATGATTGTGCCGGTTACCCTGGATCGGATGAAGATAGACCCCGCCATAGCTTCAAGTGTATTCGTGACAACGGTAACAGATATTGTCGGTTTTGTTGCTTTTCTTGGCCTCGCGACGATTGTTTTGCTCTAGCAGTTGCTTATCGCGCCCAATCGAGATTTTTTCCGATGAGTCGGTCCGGCTGCCAGTCATGGCTGGTCGCGAACATTTGAAATGAACGGATTAAATCAGTCTCTTTATTCTTGGGCCAGCTAAGCCCGATTGAGCGGTCTATGTTGATCCCTTCTACAGAAACCTTTGTGATGCCGGGACTCGTCAGGATATCCGGGACCATACAGATCCCCAAACCCGTGCTGATAAAAGCCAGAGCTTTTTCGTCCTGGTCCGTCCTGAAAACAATGTGCGGATTGACGCCAGCGCTGGCGAACGCCCGGGTAAGGTCGGTTGCCGCCTCGCAATGGGATCGATGCACGAAATAAAGGCCATCGAGTTCCTTAAGGGGAATCGCATTCCGATTGGCAAAAGAGTGGTTGGTGGGAACGGCGAGCGTGTATTTCCAGGTATAGAGGCGTATAAACTGGATATCGCTTGTTTCTTCTGGTGGGATGGAAAGGGCAAGGTCGATCCGCCCTTCATTAAGCCATCCCTGCAACTGGGAGGCTGTGCCTTCCTTGATAGATATCTGAATATCCGCATGTGCCTTGCCAAAGTCATTCAGCAAAGCGGCAACCCGCAGTGTTGGCGCACTTCTTAACAGGCCGAGTTGTAACCGCTTGACCGGACTCTTCCGGGTAACATCTGACTTTGCTGCGTTACATTCATAAATGATTGTACGGGCATGCGGCAGGAAGCGACGCCCGGCCTCCGTCAGTGAAATCTTGCGTGCGTCACGGTTGAAGAGGGGCGTGCCGAGCTCTGTCTCTAGCTTCTTGATGCCTGTGGACAAAGTCGGCTGACTGACAAATGCCCTTTCCGCGGCACGGGAGAAGTTGTTGGTTTCGACGATCGCCAGGAAGTAGCGGAGCTGGTAAATATCCATTCATTGATGATATCAATAGTTATGATCGAAAGAAATGATTTTATCTATGATGACATCGTGACTATACTCTTCGGTAATAAAAATTCTGCGTGCGGAGTGTTGCACTGCCGCGCCTAAATAGCAGAAGTTTGGGAATATACGGACAAATCCCGATTGTATGAAAGAGCGTTAAAACAGTAATTCAAGACGAGCTGGCGCGCTATGTTATGGGGCGTGAGTACTTGTCCTTGTTGCGAAGAAAAGGAAAAAGAAGATGGCTGCAATTCATTTTCCCGGTCTCAATTTCGGCCTTGGTGAAACCGCGGATATGATCCGCGATACAGTCTCCGGGTTCGCTGCCGAAGAATTGGCGCCGAGAGCGGCAGAAATCGATGCGACCAATGAATTTCCCATGGATATGTGGCGGAAAATGGGAGATCTCGGGTTGCTCGGGATTACTGTGGATGAAGCCTATGGCGGTGCTGGATTGGGATATCTGGAACATTGCATCGCCGTCGAGGAGATCAGTCGGGCATCGGCCTCAGTAGGGCTATCCTATGGCGCGCATTCGAACTTGTGTGTCAACCAGATATCGCGCAACGGAACTGAGGCGCAGAAGACCCGGTATCTGCCCAAGCTGATAAGCGGGGAGTATGTTGGGGCGCTCGCCATGAGTGAGCCGGGAGCAGGTTCAGACGTTGTCTCCATGCGGCTTCGTGCGGACAAGAAAGGGGACCGTTACATCCTGAATGGTAATAAATTCTGGATTACCAACGGTCCGGATGCGGATGTTCTGGTGGTTTATGCAAAAACGATCCCGGATGGTGGCCCGCGCGGAATTACGGCCTTCCTGATTGAAAAAGGGTTTCCGGGTTTCTCGACGGCGCAAAAGCTCGACAAGCTCGGCATGCGCGGTTCCAACACCTGCGAACTCGTCTTTGAGGATTGCGAAGTGCCGGAAGAGAATATTCTCGGGCCCCTTAATGAAGGCGTGCGCGTACTGATGAGCGGGCTCGACTATGAACGGGTTGTTCTCTCCGCCGGTCCGCTTGGCATCATGCAGGCCTGTATGGATGCAGTAATCCCCTATATCCATGATCGGGAACAATTCGGACAGCCCATCGGGACGTTCCAGCTGATGCAGGGCAAGGTTGCCGACATGTATTCGACCATGAATGCGTGCAAGGCGTATGTCTACGCCGTGGCAAATGCCTGTGATCGCGGGGAGACGACACGCAAGGATGCCGCCGGGGTTATTCTCTATGCGGCAGAGAAAGCTACCTGGATGGCGCTGGAGGCGATTCAGGCGCTGGGCGGCAACGGCTATATAAACGAATATCCAACCGGGCGGCTTTTGCGCGATGCCAAGCTGTATGAAATTGGCGCAGGCACGAGTGAAGTTCGGCGTATGTTGATCGGGCGCGAACTGTTTAACGAGACAACCTGATGTCAGGAAATAAATCCTCGACTAATAATAAGGAGTAGAAAATGAGTGAAGATCCAATTGTCATCGTTGGTATGGCACGGACGCCAATGGGCGGATTTCAGGGCGACCTTTCTGACGTCAAGGCCCCGACATTGGGCGCAGTGGCGATCAAGGCGGCGATGGACAGAGCCGGGGTCACCGGAACGGATATTGATGAGGTGATCATGGGCTGCGTATTGCCGGCAGGCCTGGGTCAGGCACCGGCACGTCAGGCGTCTTTTGGCGCGGGTATCCCCGACAGCGTCGGCTGCACGACCGTGAACAAGATGTGCGGCTCGGGCATGCGCGCGGCAATGTATGGCTATGATGCCCTCAAGGCCGGCAGCAACGATGTCGTCGTCGCAGGCGGGTTCGAGAGCATGACGAATGCACCTTATATCCTGCCGAAGATGCGCACCGGGCTGCGGCTTGGTCATGGTGAGGTAAAGGACCACATGTTCCTCGACGGGCTGGAAGATGCCTATGAGGAAGGACGCTTGATGGGTAACTTCGCGGAAGAAACCGCGGGTCTTTATCAGTTCACGAGGGAAGCGCAGGATTCTTACGCAATTGAATCCTTGCGGCGGGCGAAACAGGCAACGGAAGACGGTACCTTTGAGGCGGAAATTACCCCGGTTACATTCAAGACCCGCAAGGGCGAGGTGACCATCGATAAGGATGAGCAGCCACTAAAAGGCCGTCCGGATAAAATTCCGTCCTTGAAGCCTGCCTTTGCGAAAGATGGCACGGTCACTGCGGCAAACAGTTCCTCCATTTCCGATGGTGGTGCGGCGCTGGTCCTGATGAAGGAGAGCGAGGCGAAGCGGCGCGGCCTGAAGCCAATCGCGAAATTCCTCGCCCATTCCACCCATGCCCGCAAACCGTCTGAATTCACCCTGGCGCCGATCGATGCGATCCAGAAGGTGATGGACAAGGTTGGCTGGACCAAGGACGATGTTGACCTGTTCGAGATTAACGAGGCTTTTGCCGTTGTCACCATGGCGGCAATGAAGGACCTCGGCCTCGATCATGAGAAGGTCAATGTCCATGGCGGTGCCTGTGCGCTTGGCCATCCGGTTGGCGCATCCGGTGCGCGGATCGTTGTGACACTTCTCTCTGCGTTGCAGAAATATGGGAAGACACGCGGCGTTGCCTCCCTCTGCATTGGTGGTGGTGAAGCAACGGCAATGGCGCTGGAACTCGTCAACTAAGCGCTGAAACAACGAAAAACGGAGGGAGCGGGATGATTTTAACAGAAGAGCAGACCATGATCCGTGACATGGCGCGCGACTTTGCGCAAAATCGTCTGGCTCCTTACTCCGTCCAGTGGGAAGAAGAGGCGGCCATCCCGCGCAGCGTTCTTGGCGAGATGGGCACACTTGGCCTGATGGGCATGACAGTGCCCGAGATACATGGCGGGGCGGAGGCTGATTATGTCTCCTACGCCCTTGCGCTGATGGAAATTGCGGGCGGTGACGGCGCCGTCTCCACGGTGATGAGCGTTAATAATTCTCCCTGCTGTGCGGCCCTTCTCAAGGAAGGGACCGAGGCGCAGAAGCAGGCTTTCCTGACCCCGCTTGCCAAGGGGGAGGAGATTGGCGCTTTTTGCCTGACCGAACCGCAGGCTGGTTCCGATGCGTCCGCGCTGAAAACCCGGGCGCGAAAGGAAGGGGATCACTATGTCATCTCCGGCACAAAGCAGTTTATTACATCGGGCAAGATCGGCGGGATTGCGCTGGTCTTTGCGGTGACGGACCCGGATGCTGGCAAGAAAGGGATCAGCTGTTTCATTGTCCCGACGATCAGCGAGGGCTATCGCGTCGTCTCGGTCGAGAAAAAGCTGGGCCAGAAAGCCTCCGACACCTGCCAGATCGCGTTCGATGACGTTCATATTCCGGCGGCCAATATGCTGGGACCGGAAGGGGCAGGGTACCGGATCGCGCTCGCCAATCTGGAGACCGGGCGGATTGGTATTGCCGCACAAAGCGTTGGGATGGCGGGTGCAGCGTTTGCACATGCGCTGACCTATGCAAAGGAACGGAAGGCGTTCGGCCAGACAATTATCGATCATCAGGCGGTTGGATTCCGCCTTGCGGACATGGCAACCAAGCTGGAAGTTGCGCGGCAGATGGTGTTGCATGCGGCCAGCCTGAAGGATGCGGGTCAACCCTGCCTGACGGAAGCGAGTATGGCGAAACTCTTTGCGTCCGAAATGGCGGAAGAAGTCTGTTCTGCCGCGATCCAGACCCTCGGCGGCAATGGCTATATTGCTGATTACCCGGTTGAAAAAATCTATCGGGACGTCCGGGTCTGCCAGATTTATGAAGGCACTTCTGATATCCAGAAGCTGGTTATAGCCCGTAACCTGGCAGCAGGATAAAGGATTAGGAAAATGTCAGAAGATATTGATTTTTATTTCGATTTCTCCTCTCCTTATGCCTATCTCGGTAGCTATCTTATTGAACCGGTTGCAGCAAAACACGGCCGCAAGATCAATTGGCATCCCTTTATGCTGGGTGTCGCCATGCAGGGGGAAAAATCCTTTCCGTTGACGCAGTATCCCCTGAAAGGGGACTATTCACGGATGGATTTTGAACGCACCGCCCGTTATCACAAAATTCCCTTCGCCATGCCGACGGATTTTCCGAAGGTGACCTTGGGTGCGTCCCGTGGGTTCCTATGGATATCGCGCGAGGATCCGGAAAAAGCCGTCACTTTCGCGAAGAAAGTTTTCGCCGCCTATTTTGTCTCGGGAAAGGATATCTCCGATATTGAGATCGTGGCCGATATCGCGGGCGAAGTCGGTGTTGACCGCGATGCCTTCAAAACAGCTGTTCAGGATGCAGAAATCAAGGCGGCGTTCAAGGCCTCGGTTGAGGATATCGTTTTTAACAGGAAAGTATTTGGCGCACCGTTTTTCATTGTTGAGGGAGAGCGCTTCTGGGGGGCGGATCGCGTGGGTCAGCTCGATGAATGGCTGACGAGAGGGGGTTGGTAATGGTTTTGCGCGTGCGAAACTGCCAGCTATCCGGTCCCGCTAATGCGGAACCGGAATATGCGCGCGACCTAGAAGAGGAAGTAGCCGCCGTCGATCAACATGGTATCGCCCGTGTGATAGGCGCTGGCGTCCGACATCAGATAAACGGCCATACCGCCGAAATCCTCGGGCTGGCCCCAACGTTTGGCCGGGATGCGCGGCTTCACAGCATCGGAGAATTTCTGCCAGGCAATGGCATTTTCCGTCATCGCGGTCTCAATCCAGCCGGGCAGGATCGCGTTAGCGGTAATGCCCTTGCCGGCAAATTCCACAGCCAGCGCCCGGATCATGGAAATCACGCCGCCCTTGGTCGCGGCATAATGCTCATTCCGTGCGGCGCCGGAAATGGCGGCGAGACTGGCCGTGCCAACAAGACGTCCGCCGGGATCGCCGTTCTCGGCGCGCTCCACCATATGTCTCGTCGCGGCCTGAAGTGTGTAAAAGGCGCCATCAAGATTGATGTTGAGAATGCGATGCCATTCCTGATCGTCAATATCAAGAAAGGATTTCTTGCCCGAGCTGACGCCCGCATTCGCGAAGCAGCCATCGACGCGACCAAATTGCGACAGCGTCTCGGCAAAGCAGTCTTTAACCTCTGCTTCACTCGCAACATTGCAGATGATAGAGGAAACGCGCGTTCCGTGGGCCTTCAACTGTTCAATGGCCGCCGCGTTTTTGGTTTCGTTCGTACCCCAGATACAGACATCGCCACCCGCTTGTGCAATGGCGTCCGCCATGCCAAGGCCGATGCCGCCGTTCCCGCCTGTGATCAGGGCAACCTTCCCGGTCAGGTCAAATGGATTATAGGCCATTCATGGCTCCTTTATTGTTTCTTGTGTAGAGCCGAATCCGTAACACATAGGGCGACTTTCGCCAAGCAATCGATTCTCGCGTGCTGAAAGGGAAAATGAAATAAATGACTGTATTGAAAAGCAGCCTTAATACCCGAAGTGACGACTTCAAGGCCAATGCTGCGCATTTGGCGGGGTTGGTCGAGGATCTGAAGGAAAAAGTTGCCACCATCAAGCAGGGGGGCGGAGAGCGGGCGCGCGAAAAGCATCTCTCCCGTGGCAAACTCCTCCCGCGGGAGCGGGTGCGCAAACTTCTTGATCCCGGATCCCCCTTTCTTGAGTTCAGCCAGATGGCCGCCTGGGACATGTATGGTGGGGACATCCACTCCGCCAGTGTGATCACCGGCATTGGCCGCATCGAGGGGCGCGAATGCGTCATCGTGTGCAATGATGCGACGGTCAAGGGCGGCACCTATTATCCGCTTACTGTGAAAAAACATCTGCGCGCGCAGGAAGTGGCGCTTCAGAATAATCTGCCCTGCATTTATCTCGTCGATTCTGGCGGGGCGAACCTTCCCAATCAGCAGGACGTGTTCCCCGACCGTGAGCATTTTGGCCGGATCTTCTATAATCAGGCCAATATGTCCGCGCTTGGCATTCCGCAGATTGCAGTGGTCATGGGCTCCTGCACGGCAGGGGGCGCATACGTTCCGGCGATGTGCGATGAAAGTATTATCGTGCGCAATCAGGGCACCATCTTCCTTGCCGGTCCGCCGCTGGTGAAGGCGGCAACAGGCGAAGTTGTCTCGGCGGAGGATTTGGGCGGAGCGGAGGTTCATTCCCGCATTTCCGGCGTCACCGATCACATGGCGGAGAATGATCTGCATGCGCTGCAGATTGCCCGAAGCTGCGTGGCGGGATTTAATCGTCCGAAACTAATGCCGCTTGAGGTCCGCAATCCTAAGCCGCCGCTATATGATCCAAAGGAAATTTACGGCCTTATCCCGAAGGATATGCGCACGCCCTTTGATGTGCGGGAAATTATCGCGCGTGTTGTCGACGGCTCCGAATTTGAGGAATTCAAGAAGAACTACGGAACGACCCTCGTTACCGGTTTTGCCCATATCCATGGCTATCCCGTTGGTATTGTGGCAAACAATGGAATCCTCTTCTCGGAATCCGCTATCAAAGGAGCGCATTTTATTGAGCTCTGCTGTCAGCGGAATATCCCGCTCGTTTTCCTGCAGAATATTACTGGATTTATGGTCGGGCAAAAATACGAATCCGGAGGCATAGCCAAGGATGGGGCCAAGCTGGTGACGGCGGTCGCCACAGCAAAGGTGCCGAAATTCACCATGATTTTTGGCGGATCCTTCGGGGCGGGTAACTATGGCATGTGTGGCCGCGCCTATAGTCCGCGGCTTCTCTGGATGTGGCCGAATGCGCGCATCTCCGTCATGGGCGGGCAGCAGGCTGCGGCTGTGCTGGCCACCGTCAAACGCGACGGCATGGAAGCGCGCGGTGAAAGCTGGAGTGCGGAGGAGGAAACCGCCTTTAAAGCGCCAATCGAGGCGCAATATGAAGAGGAAGGCCATCCCTATTTCGCGAGCGCCCGAATATGGGACGATGGTATTGTCGACCCGGCAGATAGCCGGATGGTACTGGGTCTTGGCATTTCCGCCGCCCTTAACGCGTCCATTGAGCCGACGAAGTTCGGCCTGTTCAGAATGTAGGAGACTTTTATGAGTGAAGAATCAGCTGTACTGCACTTTTCCACTGACGGGATTGCGACCATCACCCTTAACCGGCCGGATCTGCATAACGCCTTCGATGAGGAACTGATCGAGCGTCTCGGTGACATGTTCGAGGATGTGGGGCATCAGGATGGGGTGCGCGCCGTTGTCGTCGCAGCCGCGGGCAAAAGCTTCTGTGCGGGCGCGGATCTGAACTGGATGAAGCGCGCCGCCCATTTCACCGAGGAGGACAATCTGGAGGATAGCCGCGCGCTTGGCCGGATGCTGAAGAACCTCCATGCCATTCCGAAGCCGACTATCGCGCTGGTGCAGGGCGCGGCTTATGGCGGGGGCCTTGGGCTGGTTGCGGCCTGCGATATCGCCATCGGTGTCAAGGCAGCTAAATTCTGTCTGTCCGAAGTGAAGCTTGGCCTGTTGCCGGCGATGATTTCTCCCTATGTGGTGGAAGCCATCGGCATTCGCGCCTGCCGCCGGTATTTCCTGACTGCGGAAGTATTCGATGCGGCCGAAGCTCATCGTCTCGGCCTGCTGCATGAGGTGGTTGAAGATGTGCATCATTTGGCCGAGGCGCGGGACCGACTGCTTGATCTGATCATGAAGAATGCCCCGGGCGCCATGGCCGATTCAAAGGACCTGATCTACACGGTTGCGGACCGCCCGATCGAGCAGGAAGTGATCGAGGAAACAGCGGAACTCATCGCCTCCCGAAGGGCAACTGATGAGGGGAAGGAAGGCGTCGAGGCCTTCCTTGAAAAGCGCAAGCCCAACTGGCATATAATTTAACCTATAACAGGATTATTAACCGGTGTTTAAAAAAATACTCATAGCAAATCGCGGAGAGATTGCCTGTCGGGTTATGGCCACGGCAGCGAAGCTCGGCGTCCGCACCGTCGCCGTTTATTCCGAGGCGGACGCCAATGCCCGCCATGTCGAGATGGCGGATGAAGCCGTCCTGATCGGCCCGGCGGAAGTCTCCGAGAGTTACCTGAAGGGGGATACCCTTCTCGAGGTCGCGCAGAGGACCGGAGCCGAGGCGATCCATCCCGGCTATGGGTTCCTGTCCGAAAATGCGGGATTTGCGGAGAAATGTGCAGACGCCGGTATTGTCTTTATTGGGCCGCCTGCCGATGCAATCCGTGCCATGGGTCTGAAGGATGCCGCGAAGGCCCTGATGGTCAAGGCTGGCGTACCCGTCGTTCCGGGCTACCATGGAGAAGGCCAGGACCCCGATATGCTCGCGGCGGAAGCGGAGAAAATTGGCTATCCCGTCCTGATCAAGGCGGTCGCGGGCGGCGGCGGCAAGGGCATGCGGAGCGTGAGTTCACCAAAGGAATTTCCGGCGGCGCTTGCCTCCGCCCAGAGGGAGGGGCAGTCGGCCTTTGGGGATAGTCGCGTTCTGATCGAGAAATTTCTGACCAAGCCACGCCATATCGAAATTCAGGTTTTCGCTGATTCCCACGGTAATGCCGTGCATCTGTTCGAGCGCGATTGCTCCCTGCAGCGGCGGCACCAGAAGGTGATCGAGGAAGCGCCGGCGCCGGATATGCCTGAGACGATGCGAGAGGCCATGGGTGCAGCAGCGGTGGCGGCAGCTAAGGCCATCGGTTATGTCGGTGCCGGCACGATCGAATTTATCGCGGACGTGTCAGATGGGCTAAAGGAAGATGCCTTTTATTTCATGGAGATGAACACCCGCCTTCAAGTGGAACACCCGGTCACGGAGATGATCACCGGGCAGGATCTGGTGGAATGGCAGTTGAAGGTTGCTGCGGGGGGTGAACTCCCTTGTGCGCAGGAAGACCTCTCCATCTCCGGCCATGCGTTCGAGGTGCGGCTCTATGCTGAAGATCCGGCAAATGACTTTCTGCCCGCGACAGGTCAATTGCTCCGTTTGCGGCCGCCGCGGGAATCAGACGGCGTGCGGATAGATACCGGCGTGCGAGAGGGCGACACGGTAACGCCGTTTTATGATCCGATGATTGCCAAGCTGATTGTCTGGGATGAAACCCGCGAGATGGCCCTTCAGAAGCTGAGTGCCGCCCTTGATGAGTATCAGGTGGCAGGCGTGGCGACGAACCTCGCGTTCCTCGGCAATATCGCTGATCATCCGTCTTTTGCGGCAAAGGATCTGGATACCGGTTTCATCGATCGTTTCAAGGATGATCTGGTGCCGGCACCGCTGACGCCGACGGATGACGATATGGCGATTGCGGTCTCACATCTTCTGCTGGAGCGGGAGAAAGCCCACAAGGAAATGCGGTCGGCAACTAATGATCCATATTCTCCTTGGGATGATCTCACCGCATGGCGCCCGAAT
Organism: Sneathiella litorea; assembly: GCF_009882915.1. GTDB lineage: Bacteria > Pseudomonadota > Alphaproteobacteria > Sneathiellales > Sneathiellaceae > Sneathiella > Sneathiella litorea. Next base: position 951,476 of record NZ_WTUW01000002.1, on the reverse strand, counting down.
GATACGGGGCATGACGATTTCAAATTCGAGATTAACGATATGGAAGTCACCATCCATATTGTCTATGAAAATGGCGGCTATCAGATCGACCTGCCGACGGGCGTGCTCCCCGTACAGGCCGAGCGCACAGCGGATGGCGGTATTCTCGCGGATATCGCCGGACACAAGCTGTCGGCCGCCGCGGTCACCCAGGGCGACAAGATCATCGTCATGACAACGGGTCGGCAGGTTGAGCTGATGCAGATCACCAATGATTTCGATGATGTGGGAGGTGAGGCTGGGGTGGGCGCCATTACGGCGCCGATGCCCGGCAAGCTAATACAGATTTTTATCGAATCTGGCGCGACCGTTAACAAGGGCGATCCGCTGGTTGTCCTGGAAGCCATGAAAATGGAGCATACATTGACGGCCCCCCGAGACGGCACAATTGAAGATATCTTTTTTGAGGTCGGAGACCAGGTGGATGATGGCACAGTGCTTGTCCGCCTTGAAAGTGAGGAAACATCATGACGCTTCCCTCCAAGGTGCGTATTTTTGAAGTCGGTGCGCGGGATGGCCTGCAAAATGAAAAGCAGATGGTGCCGGCGGATATCAAGGTCGAGTTGATCGAGCGGCTGGTCGATGCAGGTATCACCGCCATTGAGACCGGCAGTTTTGTCTCCCCGAAATGGGTGCCGCAGATGGCGGACACAACGGATGTGATGGCGAAGCTCTCCCGCCAAGAGAATGTCACTTATGCCGTTCTGACTCCGAATATGAAGGGGTATGAGGGCGCCATTGCCGCCAAGGCTGATGAAATTGAGATTTTCAGTGCGGCGTCTGAGGCTTTTAACCAGAAAAACATCAATTGTACCATCGCCGAAAGTCTGGAACGATTTGAGCCGGTGACGGAAGCGGCCAAAGCGGCTGGTATTCCATATCGGGCGAGTATTTCCTGCGCGCTTGGTTGTCCGTTTGAGGGAGATGTGGCGGTGGATGTGGTCGCGGATGTGTCCAAAAAGCTTTATGATATGGGCGCCTATGAGGTCTCCATTGCCGATACCATCGGGGTCGGGACACCGATTCGGACTAAAAAGGTGATCGAGGCCGTGGCGAATGTTATCCCCCTGGAGGTCATTGGTGTGCATTTTCACGACACCTATGGTCAGGCGCTCGCGAATTATCTTGCGGCACTCGAAATGGGGATCTCGCGGTTTGATAGTTCCGTTGCTGGACTGGGCGGTTGTCCCTATGCGCCAGGCGCTACGGGCAATGTAGCCACGGAAGACGTTGTCTATATGCTTGACGGAATGGGGGTCGAGAGCGGGATCGATCTTAAAAAACTCGTCAAGACAGCCTGGTTTATCTCCAATTTTCTGGGACGTCCGCCGGTTTCCAGTGTTGCGCGGGCCCTTAAGAACAAACTCAATTAAACGGCGATTTCTGGACAAGCGGGGCCCTTTCGGGGTATCTATCAATTATGGCAGTACATCTTCTAATCGTTAGCGTCGGCAATACGTCGGTCGATCAACTTCGCGCGAATCAGTCTCGACGGCTGATTGCAGGGCCTTTGTGCCATGTCACTAAGCAGCGCCCGACCCGTGAAGCGGAGCTGCTTGACGGCGGTTCTGTCTATTGGATTATCAAGGGCCACATCGCCGCCCGTCAGAAGGTCGTGGAGCTTGAGCGGCTTTTCGATACTGAAGGCGAGAAATGCGGCCTGATCCTTGATTCGGAATTGATCGAGACAGAACTGTTTTCGCGCAATCCGCATCAGGGCTGGCGCTATCTGGAAGCAGAGGATGCACCGCGTGACCTGCGAGACCTCGTGGAGGAAAGCGAAGCTGATGATGACAGCGAAGGTGAGCTGTCCGAGGAAATGGCCGCCGAATTACGCTCTCTTGGCCTACTCTGACAGCGCGGCTTCCGGCCTGATCCAGATGGCCGTATCATGGAAAACTGCGCCGCCGTTTGGCTTTGCGGCCTCGGCACTGATCAGAATATTGATGCCGACTTTCTCGATGAAATGCTTTCCGGGCCAGACCCCTTCTGAAATCACTGTGCCGGGCTGAACCCCGTCAAATATTTCAACATGAATGAGCAGGGACCCCAGTTTGTTGCCCAGCCGGACAATGGCGCCGTCCTCGGTGCCGAGGCGAGCTGCATCATCGCTATGTATTTTGACTGTTGGCCGCTTTTCCTTTTTCAGGGACGTCGGCGTAGCGGTGAAGGAGGAATTGAGAAAATTCCGCGCCGGTGCCGTCACCATACGAAACGGATGTTCCGCATCCGTCTGGTCAATCACATCCCAATGGTCGGGCAGGGACGGCATGCCGTCAAAATTTGGCCCCATGCGTGACCAGTCCGGCGTGAAGTGGAATTTCTTGTCCGCGTGCCCAAAGCCATTTAGATAATGGGCCTCCTCATAGGGGATCTGGCAGTCATGCCACTTGCTCGCGGTGAGGCTGGCGGCGTCCGGCCAGCCCGATACTTTCAGGGTGTCGTCGATTATCTCCATTTCCGTCATCTCGAAACCGCGATGTTTTGCGCCCAGCCGCTTTGCAAGGCCGCAGATAACGTCGTGGTTTGACCGGCATTCGCCGAGTGGCTCGATAATCTTGCCGCCCATCATGATGTGGTTCTGTCCGCCACCCTGATAAAAATCGTCATGCTCGACGAAGGTCGTGGCGGGCAGCAGGATATCCGCCATCTTGGCTGTTTCCGTCATGAACTGTTCATGCACGCAGACAAACAGGTCGTCGCGCGCGAAGCCGGCATGAACTTTCGTGAGATCCGGGGCGACATCCATCGGGTTCATGTTCTGAATAAACAGGCCTGTGACGGGGGGACCCTCCCCAAGATCTCGTTTATCTCCTGTCAGGACAGGCCCGATGCGGGACATATCAAGCACACGGATATTTGGGTCCACCTCATCCAGCCCTTCAATCAGGGTTTTGTTCCAATGGTAAATGGCCCCGTTGTTATGAAATGCGCCGCCGCCTTCATACTGCCAGGAGCCGGTCACTGCAGCGAGGCAACTTGCAGCATGCATATTGACGGAGCCATTCCGACTGCGGGAAAAACCATAGCCGAGCCGGAGGAAGGATTTCTTCGTTTGGCCATAAAGCCGGGCAAATTCATATATTTCCTCAACCGTGAGGCCCGTAATATCAGCCGCCCATTCCGGTGTCCGGGATTTAAGGTGCTCTTCCAGCTCAGCGGCGCCTTTGGTGTATTTTGCCATATAGGCGCGATCCACCATATCTTCCGCGAACAGGATATGCATTACCGCGCAGGCCAGCGCGCCGTCCGTGCCGGGCCTGACGCATAGGTGCATATCCGCGGCAATGGCGGTAGCATTGCGATAGGGATCGATGACGACAATCTTTGCGCCTCTCTCTTTGCGGGCGCGAGTCGCATGGGTCATGACGTTGATTTGGGTATGAACTGCATTGGTTCCCCATATGACGACGAGGTCGGATTTTGCCATTTCCCGTGGATCAGTCCCGTACAGCGATCCGGTGCCAACATTCCAGCCGGTCCAGGCTAACATTGTGCAGATGGTGGAATGCTGCCGCGAGTATTTTTTGACATGGCGCAGCCGGTTAATTCCGTCGCGCTGGACCAAGCCCATGGTTCCCGCATAGTAATAGGGCCAGATGGTCTCGCTACCATACTTGGCTTCGCGCTTGAGGAAGGCTTCGGCCACCTCGTCAAGGGCATCGTCCCAGCTGATCTGCTGCCAGTCACCGCCGCCTTTTTCGCCAACGCGCCGCATCGGATGCATAAGGCGATCCGGATGATGGGTTCGCTCTGCATAGCGGGCGACCTTTGCGCAGATCACACCGGCCGTATAGCTGTTGTCTGCGGCACCACGTACCCGGCCTATTTTCTGATCCCCTAATCGCTCGACCTCCAGTGCGCAGGTGGATGGGCAATCATGCGGACAGGCAGACGGGAGAATTTCAGGCTGTGCGGAACGGTTCATGGGGTAATATTCTTCAACTTTTAAGGGCTGTCGCAGCGTGTTTTCGTATTTGAGAATTAGCTGTTAGATTAATGAGATATTGAATGCACCGCAATCCTTGGCAGCGAAAATGATCGTTTTTTGGTGAATAGGCTGGAATTGGCGAGGCGGGCAAGATATATCGGGGCGTGAGATAACCCGGTGAAAGCACAGATATTTGAAGCGACTAAAGAAAATATTGAAGAGCGATGGCGCCAAGGCGGTAATCAGCCTGTTGGCGGCGGGGTACATCTGGTTTGTCTCCCGCACAAGTCGCTGGCAGGTCATCAATGGGGAAGCCCCTCATGCAAGAATGACAGCGGGCGAGCCGTTTATTCTCGCCTTCTGGCATGGCCGCCTGTTGATGATGCCGATATCCGTGCAGCGTAAAACCCCGGTTCATGTCATGATCTCCCATCATGGAGACGGCGAGATCATTGCCCGGACGATCAAGCATTGGGGGCAGGAAAGTATCCGGGGGTCCGCGACCAAGGGCGCGGCCGCCGCGATCAAGCAAATGCTGAAGGTCCTGAAGAAGGGTGAAGTGGCCGTCATCACACCGGACGGCCCGCGCGGGCCCAGAATGCGCGCGCAAGAGGGGGTGGTGCGTCTCGCGGCCCTGTCCGGCTTGCCCGTTTACCCGGTGAGTTTCTCCACAACGCGCGGCAAAATACTCGGCAGCTGGGATCGGTTTTTTCTTGCCGCTCCCTTCAGTCGGGGAGTGGTCATCTGGGGAGACGCGATCGAGGTCCCGCGGCACGATAAGGATGGTGCCTTTCAAAAGGCGCGGAATGCGATTGAAGACAGTCTCAATGAAATCACCCATGCAGCAGACAAGGCGTGTGGCCGCGAGATGGTGGAGCCGGAGCCCCGGGATAAACTCGTCAAACCGCATAAGAAAGCAGCTGAAAACTGATGCATATGGCTCTTTACAATAGCCTCTTGTGGATTGGTGCGCCGATCCTGCGTCGACATATGCGAAAACGAATTGAGGCAGGCAAGGAAGACCCAAGCCGGTTTCAAGAACGGATGGGGACGGCATCTTTCTCGCGCCCTGAGGGCCAGTTAATCTGGATACATGCCGCTTCTGTAGGAGAATCCATATCTGCGCTTGCGCTGGTTGATGGGTTGCTGGAAAAGCACTCCCGGCGGCATATTCTGGTGACGACTGGAACGCGCACATCGGCTGAAATCATGGCCGCAAGATTGCCGGATCAAGCCTTTCATCAATATGTTCCTATTGATGAAAAACGCTCGGTACGACGCTTTCTCAATCATTGGCGGCCGGATTTCGCCATCTGGATGGAGTCGGAGATCTGGCCAAACCTGATCATGGAAAGCGCACATCGGCACATCCCGATGATGATGGTCAATGCCCGGATCACAGAGAAATCCTATCGTACTTGGCAGAAATCTCTTGGTTTTTCTCGAAAACTCCTGCGGAGTTTCAGCTTTTGCTCCGCCCAATCGGAAATCTCTGCGGACCGGTTGCGTGATCTGGGGGCGTATTCCGTAGAATGTTTCGGCAACCTCAAATTCACGGCGGAACCCTTGCCGGTTGATACGGCGGCGCATGAAACATTGTCATCCTCTGTCGCGGGGCGCCCCCTCTGGCTCGCCGCCAGTACCCATCGGGGGGAGGAAGCCTTTATTCTTGCGGCGCATAAGCAGCTTACAGTGAAATGGCCTGAACTCCTGACGATTATTGTTCCCCGCCATCCGGAACGGGGAGAAGAGGTGGCTGCCCTGGCCGCCAACCAGGAAATTGTGACGGCCCGGCGATCCGCGCAGGATCCGGTTTTGCCGGAAACAGGCGTATATATCGCGGATACGATTGGTGAGCTGGGCCTGTTTTACCGTTTGTCGAATATTGCCTTTATCGGCGGTTCGCTGGTGCCGAATGGAGGGCAAAATCCGCTGGAGGCCGCGCGTCTTGACTGCGCGTTGTTGCATGGGCCTCATATGGATAATTTCGCGGATATTTTGGATAGTTTTGATCAATTCTCGGCAAGCAAGGAAGTTGCTGATGCCGCGTCTCTGGCGGAGGCCGTCGGACAGTATTTCCAGACGCCAGAACTCTGCAGGGAAATGGCCATGCGCGCGGCGCAAGTCGTGGCCGGGGGACAGGAGACACTTGAGAAAACGCTAAAGAAGATCGAAGACCTCCTGACGGGGAGGGCGCAATGAAGACGCCACAATTCTGGCAACGCGATAGCAATAGCCTCCTGCCACAACTGTTGACTCCGGCCGCCTGGCTTTATGGGGCTGTCAGCCGTTTTCATCGTTCCTTGCAAAAAGGGGAGAGCGTATCAGTTCCGGTTATCTGTATTGGCAATGTTGTGGCAGGCGGTGCGGGCAAGACACCGACCGCCGTTGCCATCGCCCGCTTCTTACTGGCTGAAGGAAAGAGACCTCATTTCTTAACACGCGGTTATGGGGGCTCAATTTCTGAGCCTACTCGTGTTGTGCTGGACGTGCATACATACCAGGATGTCGGGGACGAGCCGCTTATCCTGGCCGAGACGGCCCCGACTTGGGTCGCGAAGGACCGGGCCGCCGGGGCGCGTGCAGCCGCAGAGGCGGGGGCGGATGTGATCATCATGGATGATGGATTCCAGAACCCGTCCCTGGTAAAGGATCTTTCCCTGCTTGTGCTTGATGCCGAATATGGAGTGGGCAATGGGCGTCTGCTTCCTGCCGGACCGCTGCGGGAAAATCTGGCAGCAGGACTGGCACGGGCGGATGCAGTTATTCTTGTTGGAAATGAAGTCAGCAATGTCTTAAAAATCCAGTTAAATAACTTTAAACCGGTTTTTGCATCAAAACTCGCTCCCAAACCCTCTTCGGAAGTTATTGGCGGGGAGAAGGTCGTTGCCTTCGCAGGCATAGGGCGGCCAGAGAAATTCTTTGCCAGCCTTCGAGAGGTTGGATGCGAATTAATAAAATGCTTTAGCTATGCGGACCATCATATTTATAACAAAGACGAAATCATGACTATGGTTGAGCAGTCTTCCAATGAGAATGCTGTCCTTGTCACGACCCGGAAGGATTATGTCCGACTTCCGGTTGAAGCAAAAATGATGGTCACTGTATTCGATGTCGACATGATATTTGAGAAGCCGGACGCCTTGCAGCCCCTTCTTCTTTCAGTACAGAAAGAAGGGTAGTTCATGAAAAAAGTCTCCCTTAAATATCGACTGGAGTATATCGCCGTCAGGGTTTTTATGGCGATTTTTCGTGTGCTGGGCCGAAAGAATGCCGCCGGGTTTGGGGCCTGGCTCGCCCGCAAGATCGGCCCTCGCATGAGCGTTCACCAGCTTGCACGGGAAAATATGAAAACTGCTTTGCCGCATCTCACGGGGCGGGAAGTTGATGAGAGCCTCATGCAAATGTGGGGTAATCTCGGTCGTAATGTTGGGGAGATTCCGTTTAATCGCGAGATCCTGAGCGATACGGAAACGGTTGAAATTGTCGGCGAGGAATATTTGAAGGATTATTCTGAAAGCGGCAAGGCAGCATTTTTTGTGACTGCTCATTATGGTCCCTGGGAATTGGTTGGGCTGATCGGGCGTCGGCTTGGTGCGCGCGCGACCGGCATCTATCGCGCGGCGAACAATCCGCTGGTTGAGGCGTATTTTCAGGCCATGCGCGCCGATCCAAATTATAGCTTTGTTCCAAAAGGGGCAGAAGGTGCGCGGACCATCGTCAAGGCAGCTCGTAACGGCGGGGCGATTGTCCTGCTCAACGATCAAAAGCTGAACACCGGCGTTGCGGTCCCCTTTTTCGGGCAAGATGCCATGACCGCGCCGGCGGTGGCGGAAATTGCCATCAAGAAGAATGTGCCGGTTTATCCCATGCGGGCCGAGCGGCTGGAAGGCGGGCGTCGCCGCCTGACCATCTATCCCGCCCTGGAAATCTCGCGCAGTGGAGATAGAAAAGTGGATGTCTACGCGCTGTTAAAAGAGATTAACGAGATTTATGAGCAATGGATAACCGAGCGGCCGGACCACTGGTTTTGGGTCCATAACCGCTGGTCCTAAGATTTTATGCGTTAGCTTGCCAAGGCGAGGCGCGCTTTTTCATTCCGGACACGTTCAAGGCGCTCAAGGGCGATCTTGTCAGCAATTTCGGCGGTCGTTACCTTTTCCCGCTTGGCCCGTTCGAAGATACTCAGGCAGGTGTCATGGATGCCTGCGACATGCTGCATGGCCTTCTCACGGTCAAAGCTCGGGCCTTCATGACTGATGATAATAATCCCGCCCGCGTTAATCGCGTAGTCGGGTGTATAAAGAATAGCTTTTTCCGTCAGCGTACGGGCATGGCGATCCTCGGCGAGCTGGTTATTGGCGGACCCGGCAACAACGCGAACCTTTAACCGGTCGATTGTATCATCATTGAGGACTGCGCCAAGTGCGCAGGGCGCGAAAACATCTGCTTCCTGATCATAGATCGCATCGATGGAAACCGCCTTTGCACCGAGGTTCTTGACTGCTTTTTCGACCGCAGCTTCATTAAGGTCGGCGACGATCAATTCCGCTCCGGCATCTTTCAAGAGTTCGCACAGGCCATAGCCGACATTGCCAAGACCCTGTACAGAGACTTTAATGCTGGCAAGAGATTTCTGTTTCAGTTCAAATTCGACTGCCGCGCGCAGGCCATGAAAGACGCCCCACGCAGTTGCGGGCGATGGATCGCCGCTATTGCCTTCGCTGATCCCGGCGATATGGCGGGTGGAACGACGGGCAATTTCCAGATCCGTGACAGAGGTGCCGACATCTTCCGCCGCGATGTAGGTGCCGCCCAATTGATCGACCGCCCGTCCAAAGGCTTCCATAAGATCGGGAGTCTTTTCGGTGCGTGAATCGCCGATAATGACTGACTTGCCACCGCCGAGATTTATTCCGGCGAGGGAAGATTTATAGGTCATGCCGCGGGAGAGGCGCAGGACATCGGCAATGGCCTCTTCCTCATTCTGGTAATCCCACATGCGGGTGCCGCCGAGAGCCGGTCCGAGTGTCGTGTCGTGGACGGCGATAATTGCCTTCAAACCCGATTTTTTATCATGGAAAAACAAAACATCTTCGTGATTGTCGAATTCTTTTGCGGAAAATACAGTCATCGCGATCCTCTAAAAATAATTACCGAATCTAGCTCCGTATCCTTGATATTTTCCTAATAAACCCCGAAATCAATGCAATTTTCACTGATTTTTAATCTTCGCAGCATCCTTGCGCCAAATTCCGGAAAGGATTTGCAAAATTTCCACTGGCTTTAATGAAAAGAAATAAAAATCCGCTCAAAAAATGCGGTTTTGTCGGGAATGGGCTTGATTCACGTGATTCACAAGCGGTCTGTCTCGGTGAGAATACTCTTAACCGCTTCTCCAATCTTGAGGCTGGATGTTAGCCCCGGGCTCTCCATGCCGAACAGATTGACCAGGCCCTGAATGCCGTGCTCGGGCTCTCCCGAGAGTATGAAATCTGCCGCTGCACCTTCTGGTGTCTGGACTTTCGGGCGGATGCCGGAGTAGGCGGGGATCAGGCAGTCGTCAGGTAGCGCCGGGAAATAGCGGCGGATCGCCTCGTAAAAATCAATGCAGCGGGCGGGATCAACCTCATAGTCGATTTGATCGATCCACTCCTGATCGGGGCCAAAGCGGATCTGTCCGCCAAGATCGATCGTGACATGGATGCCGAGGCTCGCTGTATTTGGCACCGGATAGATCAGGTGAGAAAAGGGAGAGCGCGCCGTCATGGTAAAGTAACTACCCTTGGTGAGGTAGCGCGTCGGGATATGGTCGGGTGAGAGGCCGGTGATCTTCGCCGCCACATTTTGTGCCGATAACCCGGCCGAATTGATCAGGTTGCGACAGTGCACTGTTGTTCCCCCGGCAGTGACGGCAAACCCGTCCACTATTGCCTCCGCCTTATCGAACGGGGTGTTGTAGGCAATGGCGCCGCCGCTATTCTCAATCTCCCCCACATAGGAGAGCATGAGCTGATGACTGTCGATAATCCCGGTGGAGGGGGAGAGGAGCGCCGCCGTGCAGTTGAGCGATGGCTCCATCTTCAAGGTCGCGTCGCGCGCAAGATACTGGATGTCGTCAACGCCATTGGCGGCCGCCTTTGCTGCGAGGGAATCGAGCGTTTCCAGCTCCGCTTCCGAGGTCGCGACAATCAGCTTGCCGCAGCGTTGATGGGGGATATGGCGGGAGGCGCAATAGTCATAGAGCTGATGCTTCCCCTCAACGCAATACCGCGCTTTCAGGCTGTCTTTGGGATAATAGATCCCCGCGTGGATAACCTCGCTGTTGCGCGACGATGTTTCTTCCCCAAAATGCGCAGCACGCTCCAGTACAAGCACATCTCGGCCCGCGACCGCGAGAGTCCGGGCAATGGCGAGGCCGATAACGCCGGCGCCAATTACGATATTCTCAACATCAAAAGACATAGCCGTCCCTAACAGTTTTCACTTCATTCACAAAGGGTTGATTTTACCTGCGCGTGGAGACGTTTACGATAAGGTATGAGACAAATTTTCGCCATCGTCTTTCTTGCCATGTTCGGACCGTTTATCGGTGCCTTGCCGGCGAACGCCAATCCGGAATTATGGGCGAAGTTCTGGCCGCAGACGGATTTCTCCCGAAGCGAAGTGCCGTTTGATGAAATTCGAAATGGCGGCGTCCCAAAAGACGGTATCCCGTCAATTGACAATCCGAGGTTTATTCCTGTCGCCGAGGCTGATCATCTAACAGCGACGGAGCCTGTGATTGGCGTTGTTGTGAATGGCGAAGCAAAGGCCTATCCCCTGCAGGTCCTGATCTGGCATGAAATCGTGAATGATGAGATCGGCGGCGTTCCCGTCGCCGTGACCTTCTGTCCGCTCTGCAATGCCTCCATGGTGTTTGACCGGCGCATAAATCATCCGGAGAAGGGGGAAATATTGCTTGAATTCGGAACGACCGGAAAGCTCCGCCATTCCGATCTTGTCATGTATGACCGACAGACGGAAAGCTGGTGGCAGCAATTTGTCGGTCGGGCGATTATCGGGGAATTGACCGGAACAGAGTTGGAAATGCTCCCGGTGAGAATCGAATCCTTTACCAAGTTCAAAGAACGCCAGCCAAGTGGCTTGGTTCTTGTCCCGAATGAGGAAAATTTTCGCCGCTACGGGATGAATCCGTATCAGCAATATGACAGCGCCTGGCAACCTTTCCTGTATAACGGGGACCTGCCAGATGTCGTCCCGCCGCTTTCCCGGGTTGTGGTAGCGGAGGGGCGCGCCTGGGCGCTGGATTTTCTGCGCCAGAGAACGCGCATCGAGACGCCGGACGGGCTCATTCTGGAATGGGAAAAAGGGCAGAATTCTGCGCTTGATGCTGCCATAATCGGAGAAGGTGTCGATATTGGCAACGTAACCGTGCGCCGCCGTACGGACACGGGATACAAGGATATCCTTTATACGGTTGATTTTGCTTTTGCCCATCACGCTTTTCACCCTGATCAGCCAATCATCTTTGAGTAAGGATGATTTCTACTTTCCGTCAACTTTTTGTAAATGCGATCCGGATATGGTGCTTGTCTTGTATCGGTGGCTGGTTTACTAAATTACCGCATCATATCAGATCATGGATGCCAGTTGGCGGCGGTGAGAATTGCTGGGGGCGAATAGAACGTGTCAAACGTGACGGTGACTTTGGACGACTCAAATCCTGAGAAAGAAGAGCAGCCTACCCGCGCGCATATTATTGTGGTGGGAAATGCCAAGGGTGGTTCGGGTAAATCCACAACCGCCATGCATATTATTATTTCTTTGCTGACCATGGGCTTCAAGGTCGGGGCTATCGATCTGGACGGCAAGCAGAAGACGCTCGGACGATATATTGAAAACCGGCAGAATTATATCACGAAGAAAAATCTGAAACTGCCGATGCCATCACTCAAGGTGATCGAGCCAAGCCCGAAGAAAAATATGGACGAGGCGCAGTCGGATGAGCGGGCGAGATTTGTCGGTGCCCTGCAGGAACTTGTCTATGAGAATAACTTTGTTGTCGTCGATTGTCCCGGTGCCGACAGCTTTATTTCCAAGCTCGGCCATTCCTTTGCCGATACCCTGCTGACACCGATGAATGACAGCTTTATCGATCTCGATTTGCTAGCCACGGTAAACGGGACCAGCCTGGAGGTTGAAAAGCCAAGCTGGTACAGCGAAATGGTCTGGGAACAACGTAAAAGACGGGCGCTTATCGATAATCACAAGATTGACTGGGTAGTAATGCGCAACCGGCTCTCTCATACGGATGCGCATAACAAGCGCCATATCGAGAAAATCCTGAAAAAGCTGTCCTCTCGGATTTCCTTTCGGGCTGCTCCGGGCTTTGGTGAGCGGGTCGTTTTCCGTGAACTGTTCCTGAAAGGGCTGACGATGCTTGATTTGAATAAAAAGGGCGTCGGCGTTAAAATGTCCATGAGCCATGTGGCCGCGCGCCATGAACTGCGCCATTTGATCAGGTCACTGAACTTGCCCGGTATTGAAGACAAGGTCGAAAAACTCTAGCTACGGCTCCGTGAAAGAGATTCAAGATGATGACGACAGAAGAAGCCGCGGTTGCGCTTGCGAAGCTGGGTCATCCTGTCCGACTTAAGATTGTTCAATATCTTGTTCAGGCAGGGGAGGCGGGGCTGTCTGTCGGAGAAATTCAGGCGCTTCTGGAAATACCCGGCTCCACCTTATCTCATCATATCTCCCATCTGGTGACTGGCGGTCTGATCCGTCAGGAGCGTGAAAGCCGCACCTTACGCTGTTTTGTTAATTACAAGCAGGTGGAAGGGCTTGTTGAACTGCTGACCGATAAATGTTGCGCAGGAATTGATCTTCCGAAGGCCGAGGCTTGACCGAAAGCGGCTGATTGCACCAAAAATCTATTATTTCGACAATTATCGAAACAACTGCTTGCAAAGAGTCAGTGTGAATGCTATTTATTCAATAATTCGATAAAACTCGAAATATGGAATTATTGATATGTCTATTAATGAAGCTTTACAAAATCTCTCGCACAGCCGGTCCCGGTTATGGGCTCTGCTGACTGATCGCGTCATTCTGGCGTCGCTCTCCATCGTGTTGCTGCTGGCAATCGTTGATCCCGCAAACCTCCCGGTTAGTCTTGCATTCCTGTGGGATGCTGTTGTCAGCATGGCACCCTTTTTCGCCATTGCCATCGGTCTTGCTGCCTATTTCTCGGCAACCGGTGCCGATAACCTGATCGCGCGGGCCTTCTCTGGCTCACCGATGACGGCGATTGCCGCGGCATCAATGGTAGGTGCCCTGTCGCCTTTCTGTTCCTGCGGTGTGATCCCGCTGGTTGCCTCGTTGCTTACAGCCGGAGTGCCGCTTGCTCCGGTAATGGCCTTCTGGATTGCCTCCCCCATCATGGATCCGGAGATCTTCGTGCTGACCTCCGTCGGGATTGGCTTTGAATTTGCCATCGGAAAAACCTTTATTGCCGTTGCGCTGGGACTGTTTGCGGGATCGGCGGTATATCTGCTGCAGCAGCGGGGTTGGGCGGCCGACCCGCTGAAGGGTGAACTTTCTGGCTGCCGCAAGAAAATTTCGCTCACCGGTCCGGTGGACGTGCAGTGGAAGTTCTGGCAGGAGACAGATCGGTCTCGGCAGTTCGCCAGCGCAGCGGCCTCTAATGGCTGGTTGATCGGTCGCTGGTTGATCCTGGCATTTCTGATTGAAAGCCTGATGGTGACCTATATTCCGACAAGCTTTATTGAAGCTCTGGTCGGACAGGATAACATTTTTGCCATTCCGCTTGCCGTCCTGATCGGAATCCCGAGCTATTTAAACGGCTATGCGGCTATACCGTTGGTCAGTGGCCTTATCGATCTTGGCATGTCGCAAGGAGCCGCAATGGCCTTTATGACGGCAGGGGCGGTATCCTCCATCCCGGCGGCAATCGCGGTGTTCGGCCTCGTCAAGAAACCTGTTTTCGCGCTTTATCTCTTCCTCGGGGTTTCAGGATCCATCGTGACTGGCATCGCCTGGCAGGTTTTTAGCGAATCTTTTTAAGGGGTGACGCCAAAGAGCTCCGGGGCAGAATGCTGAAAAGCCATTCATTTGGCTCCATAATATTAGAAAAATATAAAATAAATAGATGGCCGGACCATTTATTAGGTCCGGCTAATCGAAAATTAACCTTTACTCTCTACGCTTTTCATTATGGCGACAGGTCTCCTTATAATCCTTCGGGAGAATAACGGGACAATCTCGCAGAAAAGGAGGAGCGTATGTTAAGCTTTATTAACCATACCAGGCATTTTATCTTTCGTTATGCCGGCATGCGCTCTGTCATTTCTTTTGGACTTGCAGTGCTCTTTCTCGCAGCCACGTTGGTTTCATTCCAAGTGACAGACGCAACAGCCCAGAATATGTGCTTTGAACGAACCGCCCTAATGAAGCATTTAGGCGGTAAATTTGAAGAGGCACCGGTTGCAGCGGGTCTCGCTGCGAATGGAAGTGTACTTGAGGTCTTTTCAAGCCCCGACGGGGTAACCTGGACAATAGTTCTGACCCAGCCCAATGGCGCAACCTGTGTGATGGCGTCGGGTGAATCCTGGGTTGGCGTGAAGAAATCCAAAAAAGGCAAAGTCAGTTAGCCGCATATACATGCTTAATTAAAGCGCGTAGCGTCAGGTAGGGCTTTGTGATGTATATGGTTGAGAAGAGCCGGGTCGGTTGATCCGGCTCTTTTTCGTGTTTTTTCCATGAAGCGCGACAGCGGGCTATACAGTTTCCTGAAATTTGCGTAGCTTGCATCTGAGGTTTTCTACAGGTCAAACAAGAAGGAAAAAACATGATCGGTTACATTACCCTCGGAACAAATGACATTGATAAAGCGACGGAATTCTATGAAGCTCTGCTCAGCGAAATCGGGGCGAAGCGCGTTGTTAATGAAGACCACCTGAAAATGTGGAGTGTTGCGCGCGGTCAGCCGATGCTGGGCGTTATCAAACCCCATAACGGGGAAGCGGCCACCTTCGGCAATGGTACGATGCCTGCGCTATTGCTCGACAGCACTGAAACAGTCACCAAAATGCACGCCAAGGCAATTGAACTGGGCGGAACAGACGAAGGTGCGCCGGGCCCACGTGGTGGCGGTCAGCTATTCTTTGGCTATTTCCGGGATCCGGAAGGGCACAAGATCGCTTTCTATGCGCCGAATAAGGCGAAAGACTGACGCCTAAAAAGTTGGGGCCTCGACATTCGCATTGAGGAGCGCTTGCTGAAGCTGGGATTTAAGGCGGGAGAGCCCTGTTTCGTCCCTGGCTTCGCAGCGTGCAACCAGAACCGCCTGAGTATTGGATGCGCGCAACAGCCACCAGCCATCCTCGGTATTCACCCGAACGCCATCAATATCGGAATAATTCGCGCCAGCGGCTGCAAGGGCGTCCTGAATGCGGGTAACCGCATCGAATTTCTCCTCATCCGGGCAGGCGAAACGCAACTCCGGCGTATTGATCATTTCCGGCAGCTCATCACGCATCTGATCAAGAGATTTGTCGCTTTTGCCAACTATATTGAGAAGACGGAGCGCGACATAAGGCGCATCGTCATAGCCGTAATAGTGATCGTTATAGAAGATATGCCCGCTCATCTCGCCAGCTAGCGGGGCATTGACTTCCTGCATTTTTGACTTGATCAGGGAATGACCGGTCCGCCACATGATCGGCTCGCCGCCAAGATCGCGCACCGCATCAAAAAGGACCTGACTCGCCTTTACATCGGCAATAACCGGGGCACCGGGACTGTTAGCCAGAATTTCCCGCGAAAGAATGGCGAGCAGTTGATCGCCCCAGAGTATCCGCCCTTGTCCATCGACAACGCCGATGCGGTCCCCGTCGCCGTCAAAGGCGATGCCGAGATCGGCATTCACGCCCTTCACCGTGCGGATCAGGTCTTCCAGGTTTTCCGCGACGGTCGGGTCGGGATGATGGTTCGGGAAACTGCCGTCGATTTCATCAAATAGCAGCGAGTGGCTGCCAGGAAGTTTGGCGACTATCTTGCGCAAGACCTCACCGGTAACGCCGTTGCCGCAATCCCAGACCACGCTTAATTCGCGACCCGCAACAAAGTCCTGCAGGACGCGGGCGACATAGTCTTCCATGATGGGATGATCGATGACTTTGCCGGTACCTTCTGCAAACGGGCCGTTAGCGCTTAAGCGCCCGAGTTCCTGGATTTGCGATCCATAAAAGGATTTGCTTCCCAGCATCATCTTGAAGCCATTGTGGCTTGGCGGGTTGTGAGACCCGGTAATCATGATCCCGCCGCCCGCTTCAAGGGCGTAGGTCGCATAGTAAAGCATCGGTGTCGGGCCCATCCCGATGTCGAAGACATCAACGCCTGTAGACGTCAACCCTTTTGTAAGGGCGGCTTTTAACTTGGGCGATGTTGTCCGCCCGTCATAACCGACAGCGACATTGTGAAACCCACCCTGTTTGAGCAGCGTTCCGAAAGTGCGGCCAATGGCCTCGGCGTCGGCCTCGAACAAGGTTTCATCAATGATCCCCCGGATATCATATTCGCGCAAGATAGTCGGGTTAAACTCATGCTTGGTCATTTGTCGATGCTTTCCAGAATTCTAATTTTCTCAACTAATTAGGGCGCCCGATACTTCGATAGGTAAACCCTTTTAGAGCCATATCATGAGGATCATAAATATTCCGTAAATCCACCATAACAGGTGACTTCATCATGGATTTTACGCGCGTAAGGTCCAGCGCCCTGAATTCATTCCATTCGGTAATAATGACGAGGGCGTCTGCCCCCTCAAGAGTAGCATAGGAACTATTGCAAAAATCAACATCAGCGAGCAGGTTGCGCGCCTCCTCCATGCCTTCTGGATCATAAGCCCGGATAATTGCGCCCCCGGCGACCAATGCAGGAAGGATATCAAGACTGGGGCTTTCGCGCATATCGTCGGTATCCGGCTTGAAGGTGAGGCCGAGAACGGCAATCTGTTTGCCCGATACAGAACCGCCACAGGCATCAATCACACGTTCGGCCATCTCCATTTTACGCTTTTCATTGATATCAATGACCGTATCGACAATGCGAAGCGGGGAGCCTTCCTCGATAGAGGTTTGGAATAAGGCGCGTGTGTCCTTGGGAAAACAGGAGCCACCGAAGCCCGGACCCGGATGCAGGAATTTCGCTCCGATACGCCGGTCAAGACCAATCCCGCGCGCGACATCATGCACATCCGCGCCGACTTTCTCGCACAGGTCCGCGATTTCATTGATGAAGGTAATCTTGGTCGCCAAAAATGCGTTGCCTGCATACTTCGTCAGCTCTGAGCTTTCCAGGCTGGTAATGACAAGCGGTGTCTGAAAGAGCGAGAGAGGCCGGTAAATTTCCCCCATAACCTCCTGTGCGCGCTTTTCCGTGGTGCCGACAATCACGCGGTCAGGACGCATAAAATCCTCGATTGCGGCCCCTTCGCGCAGAAATTCCGGGTTGGAGACTACATCGAAATCCGCCTCAGGGCTGGTCTCGCGCAAGATGCGCTCCACCTCGCGTCCCGTCCCGACGGGGACCGTAGATTTTGTGACAACCACCGTATAACCGGTTAAGGCGGTTGCGATTTCCCTTGCGGCGGCGTAGACATAAGTGAGATCCGCCTGACCATCTCCGCGCCGGCTGGGAGTGCCAACGGCGATAAACACCGCATCAGCATCCTCGACGGCGGTTTTCAGGTCAGTTCCGAATTTAAGATACCCTGATCGGGAATTCTTCTCGATCATCGCCTGAAGGCCAGGCTCGAATATCGGGACTTTGCCTGCGTTCAGGCTCGTAATTTTCTCTGCATCCTTGTCAATGCAGATTACATCATGCCCAAATTCCGAAAAGCAGGTACCCGAAACCAGCCCGACATAGCCAGTTCCAATTACAGCGATACGCATCGCAAAATCTCCGTCCTGTTAGTCGTGAGATATTATATTACAGCTTATTGGCAATTTTTTTGACAATATCCGATAAATCGCTCTTCATGTCGTCACGGTTGAGGGCAAAAGCGATATTGGCTTCGAGAAAGCCAATTTTATCACCGCAGTCGTAGCGGGTGCCGTCAAATTTCATGCCGAAAAAGGGATCTCCACCGAGCATTGCGGAGAGCGCGTCGGTCAACTGGATTTCATTTCCGGCACCGCGGGCCTGGTTTTCCAGAAGGTCAAAGATATTAGGCTCCAGAATATAGCGGCCAATGACCGCGAGATTGGACGGGGCATCTGCCGGTGCCGGCTTTTCCACAAGGCCATTGATCTCAATAAGATTTCCGTTTTCTTGACCCGGGCTTAAAATACCATAACGAGAAGTATGCTCTTTTGGTACTTCCATCACCGCCAGCATATTGCCGCCGCCAACCTTTTCCCGCGCCGCTGTCATCTGAGCGAGGCAGGGAGTGTCCGCAAGGATAAGGTCGTCCGCGAGAATGACGGCGAAGGGTTCATCACCCACCAGGCGTTTTGCACACCAGACCGCATGGCCGAGGCCCAGAGGTTCCTGCTGACGGATATAGGCGATGGAACCGGCTTTGGGCACACTTTCCTGTATCTCTCTTAGGACATCATTTTTCTGCCGCTCGCTTAGCACGCTTTCCAGTTCATAGGATCGGTCGAAATGATCCTCGATGATGGTCTTGCCGCGTCCTGTGACAAAAATAAACTCTTCAATCCCGGCGTCGCGCGCTTCTTCAACGGCATATTGAATAAGTGGCTTGTCGACGACGGGGAGCATCTCCTTGGGCATTGCTTTTGTCGCGGGGAGAAATCTCGTTCCAAGTCCCCCGACAGGGAACACGGCCTTGCGAACTTTTTTGGGCATACTGATTTGACCTGCTGAATTAACTGTAAAATTTATGGCATTTCACCTGCCGCGAAGGCAAGCCCTTATTGTATCTAGCTTTTTAAGAGTACGTCTTTCGCTTCGTTGAGTTTGGCTGCCATATAGTCGGAACCATTGTGATCAGGGTGGAACTTTTTCATAAGTCTGCGGTGGGCGGCCTTTATGTCTGAAGCCGAGGCTTTGCTGTCTAGTTCAAGGATTTCAAAGGCCTCCTGCCGGGTCATGGGGCCGTCGTTACTTGCGGCGCGGGTGCGCTCTTCCTTCGACTTGCTTTCGCCGCTCTCTGTCGTGAAATCTTCACCAAACTTTCGAGAAATAAAGCTTTCCAGAATAGCCATGGTCTGCTCATCGGCGATACATTCCTGTTGAAATTCTCCAATTTCCATACGCGAAAGGGTGGAAAGCTGGCGCCCTTCGAATCGACCTTGCAGTATCGTCGCGTCCATCTCGCCGCTGTCATGATTGAGCGTTGCTTGCAGCCAGTCCGTTTCAACATCTGATTTTTGTCCTGCAGAAGGTTGGCGGGCGCTGAATAGGGACTTGTTTCGCATGAAGAAAAGCGCGGCAACGATGAGCGGCGGCGCATAGGCGAAGCGGCCCGTCAGTATAAAAAAACCTGCGAGGACAGAAAGAATTATCACCGCCGAAATCCGCAATGCCTTGATTAATTTTTTTGGATCCGCGGTTGCAATTGCCTGACTGCCGACCATCAAAGCCAGCAGCAATGAAACTCCAATGATAAAATAAGCCAGCATCCGGGCTACTTGATCTGCTTGAGAAGCAGTCGAGCTTCACCACCGGATTTCTGGCTGAGATCGCTAAGGGCTTTGCGGCCCCCGGCAGCATAGGCCGCGACAGCCCGGAGCAGGTTGCGCAGCGTTGCCGCGCTGGCGCTGTCGAACCGGCAATAGGCACCGCCGGAAAGCTTGCCAATCTGCCGGAAGCAATTTTCCGCGATCGTATCATGCCCCTCCTGAAAGAGGAAAATGGGGACTTTCAGCATGCCCAGTTGCCCGGCCAGATGACAGAGCTGATCCGCGTCTTCCTCCATGCAGTCACCCACATAAACAAGGGCATTGACCCGTTCCTTCTTGGTTTGACGGAGAGCATGCTTCAAAACCTTTTCGATTTGTGTATGACCGCCAAGGCAGAACACCCGCGACATCGGACGGATCAGTGCCTGGCTATCGGATGTCCAGCCGGTTGCCTTGAACTCCCCGAATCCGCGAAAAAAAGCGATTTGTAACTCAAGGCCGCCGATTGCCGCCGCTTCTTCAAACATTTCATGCTGTAAATGCGAGGCCCTGTCCCAGGTTGGTTGCCGGCTTGCTGTGGCATCAATGGCGAAAATCAGTCGGCCATTCTTGCCGTTCGCGACACGTACAGGGGTTGCCGCTACCTTTTTCAGGAATTCAGCGACATCATCCCTGCCAGTTTCATCTTCAGTTTTTTCGATATTTTTGGCCAACTTCAGCCTTTCCCCATTGTCGTTCCCTAACCTTTAAATAGGAGGTTTTGCGTAAAAATTCAATTAAAGAGCAAATTGGCTTGCTCTGTGAACAGGGCTCGGACAAGAATGGCAACAAAAGAAAAATGAAAGGAAGATCTGCCCATGAAAACCGATCCTTTCTGGTGGGATGCGGCTCGGCCGGAACCGACCCATTTGGCGTTGCCGGACGCCCTCAGCGATGTGCTGATTATCGGGGGTGGTTATACAGGCCTGTCGGCGGCGCTGACCCTTGCCAAAAGAGGACAGTCGGTCACGGTTCTGGAAGCAGAGATGCCGGGCTTTGGCGCCAGCAGCCGGAATGGCGGTATGATTGGCAATTTGCTGAAGCCGGGACTTTCCGGCCTGATCGACAGCTATGGCGTGGAGCGGGGTTGCGCTATCTATAAAGAGGCGCTGGCGTCAGTTGAGTTTATTGCAAAGCGGATCGGAGAGGAGGGGATCGACTGTGACCTTGAGTTGAATGGCCGCTTCTATCCCGCTGTTTTGGATAAGCATTTGCAGGCCATGGAGGGTGATTTCAAGGTTCGGCAGAAATATCTCGATATTCCCGAAGAGATGGTGGGGCCAAATGACTACGCGGAAGATGTCGACAGCGCCGGTTACAAGGGTGGCCTCCGCCAGCACCACACCGGCGGGCTGCATCCCGCAAAATATGTAAAGGGCCTGGCGCAAGCCGCAACGAGGGCAGGGGCCCGGATAATCGCACCACTTCGCGCAGAGGAAATAATTAAAAATTCAAACGGGTTCGCTGTTAAAACGGCGACTGGAACGCTTGAGGCCCGCACGCTCCTGATCGCGACCAATGGCTATGGCGCCGGCCTCTATCCATTCTTGCAAAAACGTGTCTTTCCTGTCGGCAGCACAATGATTGCGACCGAGGAACTCTCCGAAAATCTGGTGGCGAGCCTGTTCCCGACCCGGCGGATGATCACGGATACACGCAAGATGCTGAGCTACTATCGTCCGTCACCGGATGGTCGTCGTGTTTTGCTTGGCGCACGCCCGACCATCTTTCCCGCCGCGCCCGAGGTACAGGCGCGCTCCCTCAAGAAGACGCTGGATTCCATCTTTCCCGCGCTCCGGCAGGCATCGGTCAGCCATATCTGGTCTGGCAATGTCGCGTATGACTTTGCCGCCATGCCGACCATCGGGGAGCATGAGGGCGTCTTCTATGCCATGGGCTATTGCGGCTCGGGTGTCGCTATGTCCGGCTATTTCGGGCATAAGGCAGCGCTCAAGATACTTGGTGATCCGGAGGGGGAAACAGCATTTGACGGATTGCCGTTTGAGGATCGTTTCTACTATAACGGTAAGCCTTGGTTTCTGCCGGTCGCGATGATTGGTTACCGCTTTCGGGATTATTTTGGTTTCTGATGACAATTTCTGCCTTTTTCTCCTTGCCGACCCATCGCGAGACGTTGCGCCTGGCTTGGCCGATTATCCTGTCGAATTCCTCGGTGCCGCTGCTTGGCGCGGTGGATACGGCCGTTGTCGGGCATCTGCCGGAACCACATTACATCGGGGCCGTCGCCATCGGTGCGCTTATCTTCAGCTTTCTCTATTGGGGCTTCGGGTTTCTCCGCATGGGCACGACGGGTTTTGTTGCCCAGGCCTCAGGACAGGAGGACGCGACAGAGGTGCGTTCGGTCCTTGCACGTGCTCTGATCCTTTCGGGCATTATCGCGGTCATTGTCCTGATCCTTCAGGCATTTGTTCTCTGGCTGGCGCTCTTGCTGATCGAGGGATCAGCTGAGGTTGAAGGCGGCGCGGCGGACTATTTCTTTGTCCGCATTTGGGGGGCACCGGCGGTTCTCGCGAACTATGCGCTGATGGGCTTCTTTATCGGGATCCGCAATACCAAAGCCGCGCTCACGGTGCAGATATTCATGAACGGCCTTAATATCATCCTCGACCTGATCTTTGTTATCGGATTTGGCTGGAATGTGATCGGTGTCGCGGCGGCAACGGTGATTTCCGAATCCCTGGCGCTTCTGCTGGGGCTCTATATCGTCCGGCGGGAGCTTGCGCAGATTGGCGGCGTGTGGAAACGCTCGGCGATCCTGTCCCTTGCCAAGATGGGGCGGCTTCTGGCGGTTAATTTCGATATTTTTATCCGTACCATTCTGTTGATCTTTGCCTTTGCCTATTTCACGGCGCAGGCCGCGAAGGAGGGGGATGTTACGTTGGCGGCGGTCGCGGTGCTGATGAATTTCATGCATTTCATGGCCTTCGGCCTGGATGGTTTCGCCTTTGCGGCGGAAGGCATGGTTGGCACGGCGGTTGGTGCGAAAAAGATCGATAAGCTGAGAGAAATTGTCTATGTCAGCGGGTTCTGGGCGCTGGTGGTGGCCTGCCTTTATGCGCTGGTCTATCTCGTGTTCGGTCCGCTGATCATCAATCTTCTGACCGGCATCGAGGAGGTGCGCCTGCGTGCCAATGAGTTTCTGCCGTGGCTCATAGGGATGCCGCTGGTTGCCATCTGGTCCTACCAGCTCGACGGGATCTTTATTGGGGCTGTACAGTCGAAAGAGATGCGTAATGGCATGATTATCTCCTTCGCCGCCTATATGTCGGCAATGTTTCTTCTTGGTAGCCAATGGGGAACGCACGGCTTCTGGGCAGCACTGATCGTCTTCTTCGTCCTGCGGGCGGTGACTCTCGCCGTGGTGTATCCGCGAGTGGAGCAGCGCGCTGGGGCTTGAATGCCGCTATTTAGCCTGACGGATCCGCATCCGTTCAATTGCGGAAAAGGCCATCGGGACAAGCGCGATAATCAGGCTGATACGGATCACATGCATGGTGGAGACAAACGCTACGTCAATGCCGAGCGCGAGGGCAACCAGCGACATCTCGGCGAGGCCGCCGGGGCTGAGAGCAAGGATGATGCCTGCAATGCTGACACCGATCGATTCCGCAAAGAAATAGGCGAATATGGCGGCGATCAGCACCATTAGTGTCGTGGAGACAAAGCTGAGGCCGATAACACGACGAATGTCGCGGAAACGGGTGCCGAGAAAGCGGGCGCCAATCGCGGTGCCGATCACCAGCTGCGACGCATAAACAAGAATCATCGGAGGGGAAACGTCTGTAATTCCCGCCATTTGAAAGCCCGCGGTTGCCAGCAGCGGCCCCATCAGGTGATAGGCGGGCAATCGGCACAGATAGCCGCCAAAATAGCCGATCAGTGTAGCAACCAACAGCCAGCCATCTCCTGCGAGATCGTGGATTGAACCGAACAGCGAAACAGCCT
The DNA here is from genome assembly GCF_009882915.1 of Sneathiella litorea. Taxonomy (GTDB): domain Bacteria; phylum Pseudomonadota; class Alphaproteobacteria; order Sneathiellales; family Sneathiellaceae; genus Sneathiella; species Sneathiella litorea. The sequence continues at coordinate 927,824 of NZ_WTUW01000002.1, read as the reverse complement.
GATCATTTCCGGCGAAACCCACGCCATAGCGAAAGATTAACGGCACGGTCATGACAAGGATCAGGATACGGGAAGCATGGATCAGGGCGATTGTCGGGCCGTGTCCGCCCTTTGCCTCACCAACTTCATACATGACATTGAGTCCGCCGGGGGCTGCGGAAAAATAGGCTGTGATGGGATCGAATTTTCCAACACGGCGATAGAAAATATAGACCAGCACCATCGATAATGCGACGCTTACCAACAGGAGGAGCAGGCCACCGCTCCAACGGCCCATGGCCGCGAAAGTGTCCGTGGAAAACCCGCTGCCGAGCATGACACCGAGGATAGCGGTCATTATTTTACGTAAAGTGCCATTGACTGCGAGATTTACGCCCCGAAGCGCGGCAATCGTGGAAAACACCATCGAGCCGAGCATCCAGGCAAGCGGGAGATCGGCGATAAAAAAGAGGGCACCGCCGATCCCGCCGACGGTGAGTGCTAGGCTGGTCCGTTTGAAATCTTGCATTTAGCTTGCCTGATCGAGCAATGTTGTGATGCCGGGATGGTCGAAAACTTGCGCCTGGCGGGCAAGGCGGGCGGTTCGCTCCGCCCTGATTTTTGCATCGGTTATATTTTGCCGGATAAAGCCATGAAGGTCCATCCCGGGCGCCAAGGAATCGCGAAGACGGGACTGGATGGTGATCTGGTCCATCACCGGGTAGCAGGCGTTTTGGCAATTAATTCCGCCAAGGGTGACCGGCAATCCATCCATCAGAAGGCTGCCACGCAGGCTGACATAGGCATGGATGGTTTCAATCGCGCCATGTTTCGCGCAGGTGAGGTCAACCCCTTCCATCCTGACAAAACGGTAATTCTGCCCGATGGCTTCGGTCTCATGCATGCGCGTGAGCTCTCTCTCGTTGAGCCACGTAATATGGACATGCGTGATGGAGCCCGGAGCTGTGTGCAGGGCCGCAGCGACCGACCCGTAGCCGGAAAAATGCGCCGAGTAGCTGCAGCAGATACCCTGAAGCCGCGCCGCTGTGACCGGGATACGATGCTCCTCCGATGTGCCGTACTTCCGGCGCAGTTGCGTCGGTGCACCGTTGGAACCGCAGGCAAGTACGGCGATCCGGCCATCAAAATTCGTATCCGGCGGCAGGTCTTCTGCTCTGCCGCCGGAAAACAGGAAGGAGCCCGCAGGCCGCGCATAGGGGTAGCCAAGCGCGCGGGCAATATCGTCGGGAAGGGATGGCACAGCGGCGTTCAGGCGCCCAAGTGCATGCCGCCGTCAACGATCACGATTTCGCCGGTGATCATATGGCCGCCCTCGGTAAAGCAGAGAACCGCGTCGGCGATATCCTCCGGCTGGCAGACAGCCTTCAACGGGACGTCGCGGACCAGCCTCTTCTTATAAGCGTCATATTTATCCTCGCCATAGCCCTGAAGGAGCCAACGGGTCTCGATAAAGCCGGGGCAGATGGAATTGACCCGGATTTCCGGGCCCATCGTCCGCGCAAGCGCCTTGGTCATTGAGTTGAGCGCCCCTTTGGAGGCGACATAGGCAATACTGGAACCGATGCCGTTTGTCCCGGCGACGGAGGAAATCATAACGATGGAGCCCTTGCCGGTTTCCTTCATATAGGGGGCGACGGCGCGGGACATCTGGAACGGGCCGACGGTGTTGACACTGTAGATATCATAAAAATCATCGGCGTTCAGCCCGTCGAGATCATTATGGGCGACGAATTTCGTCTTGCCGGCATTGTTGACCAGCACATCCAGCCGACCCCACTTGTCTGCGGCGGCCTTGGCCATCGCGCGGCAATCCTCATCCTTGGAAACGTCCCCTTGAAACAAAAGAGTCTCGACACCCTTGGCGGCACAGGCGGCCTCGGTTTCCTCCGCTTCTTTCACGCTTTTCGTGTAGTTAATGACGACGTTATAGCCTTTTTCAGCCAATGCGAGGGCAATTGCTGCGCCTGCGCCTGTGGCGGAACCTGTAATGATGGCAACTTTATTGGATGATGACATGATATTTCCCGTTGTTTTTATTTATATTCTTTCCACAGACTAGCCAAGTTTGTCCGCGATATAAATGAGAAAATATCAACCCGTCATCAGGACGCTTTCCTGAACGTCCCCGTCAGGACCTTGGCGATGACAATGCCCGCTACCATTGCGCCGACGAAAACGATGATTTTCGGATTGCCATAGGCGAGGGAGCTGAGCGCAGGGCCGGGGCAGAGCCCGCCAAGTCCCCAGCCGAGGCCGAACAGAACGGCGCCGGAGATCAGGTATTTATCGAGATCTGTTTTCGTCGGCAGCCTGAATTCCCGGCCAAATAAAGGGACAGGCCGCTTCAGGATGAAACGGAAAGTGATGACGGTGACAAGAACGCCGCCGCCCATTACGAAAGCGAGGCTCGGGTCCCAGTTGCCTGTCAGGTCGAGAAAGCCAATGACCTTGCCAGGGCTGACCATACCGGAGAGCGCCAGGCCAAACCCGAATAGAAGGCCGGAGATCAGACTAATGATATTGAACATGATCAGCCTCCCACTACGCTGCGCATGATGAAGACAGTGACCACCGCAACCGCCATAAAGATCAGTACGGCGGTGAGGGACCGCAATGACAGCCTACCGAGCCCGCATATGCCATGACCGCTGGTGCAACCGGCCCCGACATAGGTACCGCCGCCAACCAGAAGCCCGGCGATGACCAGAAGGGTATAATGTGCGTTGTCGGAAAGTTGGTAGGGGTTGACGTTCAAAAAGGCCATATCCCCGCCGAAAATAGGGTAGGCCACCGCACCGGCAATCAGGCCGACAATGAACAATACCCGCCACAAAGCGTCACCTGATTGCGGCGGAATCAGGTTAGAGAGGATTCCGCTAATGCCCGCGATGCGGCCGGCCATGAGTAGCAGGGTGGAGGCGATCCCGAGAATAATGCCCCCAATCAGGGAACTATAAGGAGTAAAATTTTCCATTTTCGAGTCGTCCTTTATCTAGTCTGTCTGGCAAAATAGAGCGTAGAGAACGGAAATAACCTGCTTTGCCTCATCTCCGTCGAGGGAATAGTAAATTAGTTGTCCGTCGCGGCGGGTTTTTACCAAGCCATCCTTTCGGAGCAGGGCAAGCTGCTGGGAAACGGAAGAAGGACGCATTTCCAGTATTTCCGCTAATTCTTTGACCGAGACCTCTCCCTCGCTCATCCGGCAAAGCAGCAGCAGCCGTGTTTCGCTCGACAAGGCTTTCATCAAGTTGCTGGCGCGGGCGGCGGAATGTTTCATATCACTAATATACATACTTGTATAGCTACGGATGTATAGATATATTGTCAAGCAGGATTAATAGTATAAAAAAGACAGCCGAATATTTAACCGGAGGGCGCGATCAATGAATCCAGATGTAAGGGCATTTTTTCACAAACCGACATTCACGGTCACCTACGTCGTTTCAGACCCGAGCAGCCGGAAAGCTATTATCATTGACAGCGTGCTGGATTATGAAAACAACTCTGGCCGGACGTCAACGACTGCCGCAGATGATATTATCGACTATATCGCATCAGAAAAACTGGAGGTTGAGTGGATATTGGAAACCCATGTTCATGCAGACCATTTGACAGCGGCACCTTACCTGCAGGAGAAACTGGGTGGCGTGATCGGCATTGGTGGCGTAGTGACGTCAATCCAGTCGACGTTCAAAAAGGTCTATAATTTCGGGAGTGATGTCGCCGAGGATGGGTCGCAGTTCCAGCATCTTTTTAAGGATGGCGAAACGGTGAAGGTTGGCGGCATGACCTTGGAAGTCCTGGAAACGCCAGGCCATACGCCGGCTTGTGTTTCATATAAGATCGGGGATGCCGTGTTTGTCGGGGATACGCTGTTCATGCCTGATTACGGTACGGCCCGCTGCGATTTTCCCGGTGGCGATGCGCGAACGCTCTATCGTTCCATTCGCCGGATATTATCCTTCCCGCCGGAAACGCGGTTGTTTATGTGCCATGACTATGGACCGAACGACCGGGAATTTGCGTGGGAGACAACGGTCGCAGAACAATGTGCGAAGAATATCCATATACATGAGGGCGTCAGTGAAGAGGAATTCGTCAAAATGCGGACGGAGCGCGATGCGACGCTTTCAATGCCAGTGCTGATTATCCCGTCGATACAGGTAAATATGCAGGCAGGCAATTTGCCGAAAGCAGAAGGGAATGGCGTTTCCTATCTCAAGGTGCCATTAAACGCCCTGTAGCGGATCAGGAATTACTGTTCTGCGCAATATAGTTGGGAAGTCTTAAGTCCGGCGCCACGACGAAGCAGGAAAAGCGCTGCTCCGCAAGGTTGCTGCATGCTTCGCGTGCCTCTGCCTCGTCAAAGCCGACAAGTTGAGCCCGGTAAAAAGGCTTGCCGTCTGAAATGGCTTTTTCGATGTTAACGCGTCGCCCCTCCAGAATACCACCAGCCTGGGCGGCGGCTTTGTGTAATTGGTTGCGAGCTGTCGTCATTTGACTAAATGCGCCGATTTGAATGGCCCAGTTGGTTCTCTCAATGCGATCCATCTTTAAGGCCGCGGGTTTGCTGCTGATGGTATTAACCACGGCAACATTGCGAATGTGCGAATGGGTCACAGCGGATTTGGTCACGACAGGCAAGGGCGCTGCGGCCGAGGCAACCTGAATTGGCGCGGGTTTGCTATGCGATTGGCCCAAGGCGATCTGCAGAGGCTTGTCAAACGGTAACGGAACGACGGACGGGTGCATTTTCTCGATCCTGCTGAAACCTTTGTCCAGCAGCGTCGTCATATGTGTGTCGCGGCTCTTTGCTGTGCGCCCGCCGAAGACCACGCCGATCAGACGGTTGCTGCCGCGCTTGGCGGAGGCGACCAGGTTAAAGCCGGATGCGCGGATGTAGCCGGTCTTGATGCCGTCTGCGCCCTTATATTTTTTCAGAAGATTATTGTGGTTTTTAAAAGCCTTGCCCTTGTAATCAAATTTTTCCAGCGACAGGAAGTGGTAATACTGCGGAAAATCATGGATCAGGGCCGCGCCAAGAACGGCCATGTCGCGGGCTGTACTTTTCTGATGTCTGTTGGGAAGGCCGCTGGCATTGCGGAAACTTGTCCGGCGCATGCCAAGGCGTCTTGCCTTTTCTGTCATGTCTCGGGCAAATGCCGCTTCACTTTCGGCCATGCTCTCGGCGAGCACCGTTGCGGCATCATTCGCTGATTTCGTGATCAGGCCGAACATTGCATCGCGTACCGTGATCCGATCGCCCTTCTTGAGCCCCAGTTTTGTCGGGGTCTGGCCGGCGGCGCGAGCGGAGACCGGTAGCTTCTGATCGAGCCGGAGCTTGCCGCGCTGAAGCGCATCAAAGGTCATGTACAGGGTCATGATTTTAGTCAGTGAGGCGGGGTAGAGCCGGTCATCCGCATTGCGCGAATAGACCACTTCGCCCGTCCGGCTATCCATGACGACGGCGGCATACCTAGCATGTGCCGTTTCAGGGAGCGTTGTAAGGACTGTTAGGAGAAGAAGCAATCCGCCGAGGAAGTGGGACATACCCCGTCTTGTCGTGGCGGCACGCAATTCCATCCGGATTTTATCCGAAACGCCTTTTAACGTCGCTCTTCTTGAACTCTGTACCAACGGCTTACCTGTATTACTGAACTTACGGATAAAATTACGCTCGGATTTCATCAATCTGGTGAGAGTGTAAAAAATTCGGCGAATCATGTCCATCAAAATCCGGATAAATTTTTTATTCCCAAGTCTTAACAAAATAACTTATCCTCTTGAAGTCTGTAAGTTATCGCGATTTTATGTTTTCCCCTTTAAACTTACAGGCGGATGGTTAATATCTGGTAAGCATTTTAAAATTATTGGACGGGTGATCTCCGATGAACTTTATAGCGCCGATTATCCGGGTCGTATGTCTGGCGGCTATTGTCGCTGCCTGCACTGCGGATGGCGGGACTAACAACCCTGTTTTTCGACCGTTTCAGTGGTTTTCCTATGTGAATGGCGATGATATTCGCGCTAACTGCGCGCCCGGACGCAATGCCCGCTACCGGATGATTTACAATGCCATTTATGATGAGCAGGTGCGGACCTATGACATCACGCAGATTACGACTTCGGACTCAGCGACGCAGACGACACGCGCATTCCGTGGTGGTATCAGCGTGAACTGGTTGCTCGGCGCGGTGAGTTCCGGGCCGGCGGCGACCCATGACAGCAAGGTTGTTATCAGCATTAAGGATCTGGTCGCCGTAGAGCAGGCGCTGATCAAGTCGGGATTTGAAAAGCCCGCGATCAAAGGGCAGATCCTCCATTCAGATGAATTCTACTGGGTCGCGATGGTTTGTCGTGACGGGAATTTTAAGTATTACGCTTGGACGGATGACAATGCTGATATTGCCAAGCTGCCGTTCCGGGAAGTCTTGTCGAAAGGGGACAAGACGGGCGTTTCATTTCAGGAGCCTTATGTCCCTGTCGTGTTCGGACGTTCCTCGAGATATTATAATGGTGGGCGGGACAGCACCTATTTTACGTTGCAGGTTGGGGATAACGGTCTGGACCTCTAGAGCAGGCTCGGCAGAATTGATTTTTTATGAATTTTTTGTTGCGAATGCTATCATTAGTCGCATAGAAATGTGCCTAATAATTTAATTTGTAAATAAAATCAATAATTTGCTATCAACCGATAGTATTGTTGCACTGCACAAAAAAATCATTGACATCCATCAGTAGACTATTATATACACGTGACATTGTTGCAGTGCAGCAGATCAAACATTGAGACGCTAATCAGAAAGGTTAAGTCCATGACTAAGAAAGCAGCGACAAACGCAACCGTTGACCCGGCTGTCGTTACTAAAGAAATTGAAGAAATGGTGGCAACTGGCCGCAAATCCCTTCAGGACGCATTTATCAATGGCACAGAAGCCGCTGAAAAAGCATTCAAGTCCAACAGCGAAACTTTTAAAACCAATTACGAAAAGGCTGTTGCCGAAGGTAAAACCGGTTTTGAAAAAGCTATCAAGACTCTCGAAGGCTCCCAGTTCTATGACAAGAACAGTGCAGAGGCTTTCGTAAAGGCAAGTAATGCCGCTGTTGAGAAAAGCGAAAAAATCGGCGCAGCGATGATCGATTATGGAACGGGCCGTTTGCAGGAAGTCTTCAACGTAGCGAAGACAATTGCCGAAACGGAAGACGTCACCAAAGTTGTTGAACTCCAGACAGAGTTCGCTCGCAGTTCCATGCAGAGCTATGTGTCTGAAATGGGCAAATTCAATGCCCTGGTTACAGATGCGGCGAAATCAGTTGTTGAGCCTTTTGGCGCACAGTATGCTGCCAATCTCGACATGTTTTCAAAGCAGGCTTAACGTCAGCTGACATTTTAAGCGTCTTGAAAGGGCCCGGATTTTCCGGGCCCTTTTTTCGTGCCTGACCACCAGCCGATCACTTTTTTATAAATTTTTGTCTAAGGTAATAATATTTTTTGAATTTCCTGATAAGATATATACTTAAATAAGTGAGCTCAGAGGCGCACTGAGGTCAGGCAGGCGAAATGAGATGGAGAGAAAGACATTATCAATTCTGGTTGGGCAAAAATGAAGATGAGCGGCGACGACAAGAAAGACAACGACGATCAGGGAACGGGGACGGGCCTCGTTACGAAAACAAAGCCCAAAACCAAGAAGCCGTCTCTCTGGCGCGTGTTGTTGTTGAACGATGATTATACACCGATGGAGTTCGTGGTTTACGTGCTTCAGAAGTTCTTCAACATGGACGAGCAGACCGCCGTACAGGTGATGTTGCATGTTCATCAAAAGGGCGTCGGAAACTGTGGTGTGTTTCCGTATGAAATCGCTGAGACCAAGGTTGCACAGGTCATTGACTATGCGCGCGAAAACCAACACCCCTTACAATGTACGATGGAGAAAGAATAGTGCCAGGATTTTCCAACTCGCTAGAAGAAACCCTACATCGTGCAATGGCGTTGGCAACATCGCGCCGTCATGAATTCGCGATGCTGGAGCATTTGCTGTTTTCCCTGACTGAAGACCAGGATGCGGCCGCCGTGATGCGCGCCTGCAATGTGGATGTTGACCTGCTTCGCAAGGATCTGGAGACATTCATAACCGATGAACTGGATGATCTGGTCATGGACGGGTTTGTCGAGGCTCGCCCGACGTTGAGTTTTCAGCGAGTGGTCCAACGCGCCCTGATCAATGTGGAAAGTTCCGGCCGTGAGGAAGTGACCGGCGCCAATGTTCTGGTCGCCATCTTCTCGGAACGGGAGAGTCATGCGGCCTATTTCCTCCAGAAGCAGGAAATGACCCGCCTCGATGCGATCAGCTATATCAGCCATGGCGTGGCCAAGGCACCGGGCAAGGAAACCGCCCGCGCCGTTCGCGGAGTGGAAGGCGAGTATAAGGCGGAAAAAGATAGTACGCCGCCAGAGGAGGAAAAGGTCGAAAGTCTGGAGGCTTTGGACGCCTATTGTGTTAACCTGAATGAGAAAGCGGCTGCGGGTAAAATTGACCCCCTGATTGGCCGCGCCGAGGAAGTGGAGCGGACAATCCAGGTGCTCTGCCGCCGGTCGAAGAACAACCCGCTGTATGTGGGCGATCCCGGTGTCGGCAAAACGGCCATTGCCGAAGGGCTGGCCCGCCGGATTGTTCATGGTGAAGTGCCAAGCGTACTGCTACCCGCCGTTATCTATTCCCTCGATATGGGGTCTCTCCTCGCTGGGACTCGCTATCGCGGTGATTTCGAGGAACGGCTGAAAGCCGTGATTTCCGAATTGCAGGGGCTCGATAATGCCATCCTCTTTATCGACGAGATTCACACGATTGTTGGTGCGGGCGCCACAAGTGGCGGCGCGATGGATGCCTCCAACCTGTTGAAGCCGGCACTGGCGAGTGGGGAAATCCGTTGTATCGGCTCGACGACCTATAAGGAATTCCGCAGTCATTTCGAGAAGGATCGCGCTCTCCTGCGCCGGTTCCAGAAAATCGACGTGCGCGAACCCACGGTCGAGGACAGCATCAAGATCCTGAAGGGCCTGAAGCCTTATTTCGAGGAATATCACAAGATCCGCTATACGGCAGAGGCTATCCGCTCTGCGGTGGAGCTTTCCGCACGCTATATCAATGATCGCAAGCTGCCCGACAAGGCAATCGATGTGATCGACGAGGTTGGCGCGGCGCAAATGCTGAAAGCGGAAAGCAAGCGCAAGAAGACCATCGGCGTCAAGGATGTCGAAGCCGTGGTCGCCAAGATCGCCCGCATTCCCCCGAAGTCCGTGTCCAAGGAGGATACTGTCAACCTGCGGAAACTTGATGTTGACCTTCGTCGAGTCGTCTTCGGACAGGATGTCGCCATTGACGCGCTGGCAAGTTCCATCAAGCTGGCGCGAGCCGGATTGCGGGAGCCTGAAAAGCCGATTGGGTCTTATCTCTTCTCCGGTCCGACCGGCGTTGGCAAGACCGAAGTGGCACGACAGTTGGCGTCCATTATGGGGCTGAACCTGGTGCGCTTCGATATGTCCGAATATATGGAACGGCATACAGTTAGCCGCTTGATCGGCGCGCCTCCGGGCTATGTCGGCTTTGATCAGGGCGGCCTGCTTACGGACGCGATCGATCAGCAGCCGCATTCGGTCCTGCTGCTTGACGAGATTGAGAAAGCCCATCCGGACCTTTTCAATATCCTGCTGCAGGTCATGGATCATGGCAAGCTGACGGACAACAACGGCAAGCAGGTGGACTTCCGAAATGTGGTTCTGATCATGACAACCAATGCCGGCGCCCAGGAAATGACGAAACAGGCCATCGGCTTCGGCAATGAATTCCGTGAAGGCGAGGATGAAGAGGCTATCAAGCGTCTCTTTACGCCGGAATTCCGGAACCGTCTGGATGCGACCATTCCCTTCGCACCGCTGCCGCCCGAGGTCGTCTCCCGCGTTGTTGAGAAGTTCGTGCTACAGCTGGAAACGCAGTTGCAGGATCGTAATGTCACGATTTCGCTATCTGATACCGCCGCAACCTGGCTGGCCAAGAAGGGGTATGATGCAAACTACGGTGCCCGGCCGCTCGCTCGGGTTATTCAGGAAAGCATCAAGAAGCCTCTCTCTGAAGAGTTGCTCTTCGGCAAGTTGGCGAAGGGTGGCCATGTTTCTGTCGGTGTGAAGGCGGGTGAACTTACTTTCAAGATCGAGAGCGCCGCCGAGTCGAGCCGGAAGGACGACGCGGACAAAAAGACGAAGAGGAAGGGCTCCAAAAAGGATACGGAATTGGCAGAAAAATAAACTTCCTCACCGGAAACAATAAAGGCGGGAATTTTCCCCGCCTTTTTTTATTGTTTCTTCAGGTTACTTTTGGCCGATAACCCGGCGGCCTGCGTTCAGGGTTCGCAGATATTCGATCCCTTCATCGGCGATGGCATAGCCGACCATATCCTCATTCTCACCGGCCATTTCGTCCATATCCACCCAATGCGAATAGATGGGGCGGGTGCGGTCGGTGATGATCCCGGATTTCAACAGGGTCTTGACCAGGACGCGGAAGATATTCGTTGATTCCTTCAAAGTCTCGCGCCGGTCCGCATCCGTGAAAACCTCGCGGCAGGCATCGCGCACCCATTGCCAGTCTAGTCCAAACTGTTCGTAAATGACCTGTTTCTGGCGGATATTAATGAGGTTGAACAGAACCGTCTCAAAACATTGCGCGGCCCAATCCTCTACCCGGTTATGTTCTTCCGTGTCCAGTTTTGGAATGGTCTTATCAGCCCAGATCTTGCCAAATTTGTGATGAAAGGCTTCGTCTGTCATCACCAATTGGGTCAGTCTTTTGAGGAGCGGGTCGTTTGTCTTCGCATGAATATTCGCAAATGCGCCCATGGCGAGCCCTTCAACCAGCATCTGCATGCCCACCAGCTTCTTATAGACTTCCTCGGCGCCTACCAACTCTTCAAGCAGGTTTCCAAGCGCTTCACCGACCGGGTAGGGGCGACCCCAGCGGGAGCCGATATAGCGGCTGAAAGCGGTGACGTGGCGAGCTTCTTCCCGGGTCTGGTTGGAGGCATATTCCTGCGCGCCCGGATCGACGAGCAGATGACAGAGGCTGGCGCTTAAGCTGAGCGCGCCCTGTTCCCCGTGGAGAATGCTGGATAGGCTCCAGCGCGTACTCTCGTTGGCGAGGTGGATTCGCTGCCCTTCATCGAGCTTGTCCGCTACCGCGCTTTGCAGCTCCGGTATGGTTTCGGGGGGCATCAGGTATTCCGCAGTAACATCAAAGGGACTTTTGAAATCGAGATAGGTTGCGTCCATCGGATCCCAGAAATGATCATGTGTCGCCGAGATAATGCCGTCAAAAGCATCCGTACGCTTCCCGTAGCGGTCAACTTCCAGCATTGCCGGAAAATCGTCGCGACTCACGGTATCGTAAATGGGGTCACGCGTAATATGGTCAGTCATGTTTGCTCCCTTGCTCCTGTTATCGGCGGCAGCGTCTTTGCGGCTGTCCTTTACGTTTACGTAAACGTCAATAATCTATATATTATAATCGGGGAATTTTCAATATTAGATTTCATTGACAGGCAGCCCTCGCGGGAGCTTAGCGGGAATCCCCATTTCGAAAAGGCGAATGTTCGGCAAGATAATTGATCTCGGCCTCGACCTGCTTTGTCTCCGTTTGCAGATAGTCTGCAACTGCGTCATGAAAGCCGGGGTCGCGCAACCAGTGGGCAGAATAGGTCTCTGTCGGCAGGTAGCCGCGGGCGAGCTTGTGCGGGCCTTGCGCGCCAGCCTCCACGCGCTTGATGCCATGCTGGATCGCAAAGTCGATGGCGCGGTAGTAGCAGGTTTCGAAATGCAGGAACCGGTGGTCCTCAATACAGCCCCAATATCGGCCATAGAGGCAATCGCTGCTTTTCAGGTTCAGCGCGCCCGCAATGTAACGCCCGTCGCGGCTCACCATGAAGAGGACGACCGCCTCGCCAAGCTGTTCCCCCAGCAGGCTGAAAAACTTGCGGTTCAAATAGGGTGTGCCCCATTTGCGGCTGCCGGTGTCGATATAGAAATTGTAAAAGGCGTCCCAATGCGCTTCGCCGATTTCATCTCCGGTAAGGATCTCGAACTCCAGGTCGTTTTCTGTCGCGCCCTTGCGTTCCTTACGGATGGCCTTGCGCTTGCGGGAAGAAAGTTGGGCGAGGAAATCATTGAATGTCTGATAGTCGTCATTCACCCAGTGGAACTGCTCCCCCGTGCGGATAAGAAATCCCTCATGCTCCATTAGATCGCGTTCCGCCGGCTCCAGAAAGGTGGCGTGGACGGAAGAGAGGTTGAGCTTGTCGGCGACTTGTTTCGTTCCCTGAAGAAGCAGGCGCTGGTGGGTTTCTCGTTCCGTCCCGTCCGGTACCAGAAGGCGCGGGCCTGTAACGGGGGAGAAGGGAACTGAAAGTTGCATTTTGGGATAATAGCGTCCGCCCGCCCGTTCATACGCATGAGCCCAGCTATGGTCGAAGACATATTCGCCCTGACTATGGCCTTTTACATACATCGGGGCAACCCCGGCAATTTTGCCCTCAATCTCCAGTGCGAGGTGATAGGGCATCCAGCCGCTTTCGGCGGTTACCGATCCGCTATCTTCCAATGCTTTCAGGAATTGGTGGGTGACAAAGGGGTGATCCGTTGTCAGGCAGGCATTCCAGTCGGCCTCACTGATATCGGCGATGGACTGCAGGGTTTTAATCAATGGGGTGTCAGACATTCGGCCCGGAAAACTGAAATAATAGCGCCTTTAATTACTGTAACAGATATCTTTTCGCGGTGCGGTAAGAATTCAAGAAATTTCTATCATTCAATTTCCGAAGGGCCAATAGCGTACGAAACTTCCTTTGCGAGGGAGCGCGTATTCGGCGCACCCTTGCGCGGGTTAGCTGATTTCAAATACCGCGTCGACCTCAACGGCGACATTCATCGGCAGGGCGTTGGTGCCGACGGCGAAACGGGCATGGCGGCCCTTGTCGCCGAAAACCTCTACCATCAGGTCGGAGGCACCGTTGACAACCTTTGGCTGCTCGCCAAAACCGTCAACGCAATTGACGAATCCGCTCAGCTTGACGCAGCGCACGACCTTATCCAGATCGCCGCCGCAGGCGTCCTTCACCTGGGAGAGGATATTGAGCGCACAGACGCGGGCGCAAGCCATGCCTTCCTCTGTTGTGAAGTCCTTGCCGACCTTGCCCTGATAGGCAAGCTTGCCGTCAACAAAGGGGACCTGTCCCGACACGAAAACGAGATTGCCGGTCCTTACGTATGGAACATAGTTCGCCGCGGGGGCTGTCGCTGTCGGGATATTAATGCCGAGTTCTGCCAGATGGGCATCGATTTTGCCTGCCATTTTTTCTACCTCTTTGTTGAATATTTACGTTAGATCAGCCGCCGGGGCGACCACCGCCGCCGCCGGTAATCCGAATGCCGACATTCTTCGTCTGGACATAATTGAGCAGCGCTTCCTGGCCTTTTTCCCGGCCATAGCCGGAGCGTTTCGTTCCGCCGAAGGGCGTCTCAATTCCGCCAGCGAACCATTCATTGACAAATACCTGTCCGGCGATAAGACGATCCGCCGCCCAATGGGCAGTCGCGAGATCCTTCGTATAAACACCGGCGCAAAGGCCATAATCAGTGCCATTGGCGAGTGCAATCGCCTCCTCGGGTTCGTTATAGGTGAGGACGGAAAGGACGGGTCCGAAGACTTCCTCCCGCGCGATGGTCATCTCTGGCGTCACGTTGGCAAAAACGGTTGGCTCGATAAAATGCCCGGGAAGGTCGCCATGTTTGCGGCCGCCGGCGGCGGCCTCCGCCCCGGCCTGCGACGCGGCAAGGCACATCCCCTCAATCTTGTCGGCCTGTGCTGCCGAAATCACTGGCGTCATGTCGTGACCGTCGATCCCGGGGCCGATAGAAAGCGACTTTGCCTTCGCGGCCAGCTTTTCAACCACTTCAGCCTGAAGTGCCGATGGCACAATCAGCCGTGACTGGGCGGAGCAAACCTGTCCCGCATGGCTGAAAATTCCGCTCGCTGTGGAATTGATGGCTTGATCGATGTCTGCGTCCTTGAACAGGATGCCCGCAGACTTACCACCAAGTTCCATCACGCAAGGGATGACCCTGTCTGCCGCTGTTCTCAGGATAGACTGACCCGTGGCGACCGACCCGGTAAAAACGATATGGTCGATATCTGGGTGGGCAACAAGCGCCGCACCGCAATCATGTCCGTAGCCACAGAGAATGTTCACCGCGCCCTTCGGGACCCCGGCCCGATGGCAGGCTTCGGCAATGAAATAGGTGGAAACGGGGGAAAGTTCCGGCGACTTCAGCACAACGGTGTTCGCGGTGGCAAGCGCACAGGCCACGGACCGGGCGGCAATCTGCAACGGGAAATTCCAGGGCACGATCTGGGCCGACACACCAAAGGGGGAGGGGATCGTATAATCCACATAATCCGCGCCGAGCGGGATCATCCGTCCTTCCAGCTTGTCGGCAAGGCCGCCGTAATAAGTAAAATAGCGGGCTGCGGCCATGGCTTCGTTTTTGCCACCCGTCAGCGTCTTGCCGTTATCAAGGCACTCGGCCAATGCAATTTCATCAGCCATTTCTGTCATATGGCGGGCAATTTCAAACATCAGTGCGCCGCGGTTTGTCGGGCGCATGTTATATAAAACCCGGCTTTCATAGCAGGCACGTGCGGCAGCAACCGCCTGATCCACATCCTCTTTCTGGGCCCGGGAAACTTCGGCGATGATTTGTCCCGTCGCCGGATTTTCAATCTCAATGCGGTTCCCACCCTGGGCATCCACCCATTGACCATTGATATAGCTCTGCCAGTATTTTTTTATCTCTTTCATGATCCGCTCTCTTGCCGTGGGCTGATGGCGATTACTATCATGCGGAAACGCCTAGTGCCAGTCCATGCACGCTCTTCCGATAAATTTTTTAGTTTCGCCTTTTATCCGTGTAGAGTGAGCCTATATCAACGGGATCAAACTAACCAGTCAGGTATGTCGATGGGTATTGTGAATAGTGTGAATACCGAAAACCGTTGCGGCCATTTCAAGGCCGATGATGAGGACGGGGAATTATTCTCCTGGCTGATAGACGCCGGACTGACGGGCACTCGTGTCAGGGATGTCTTTACGGAATTTTGTGAGCGGCTGAATAAGCGGGGTGTTCGCATCAAGCGCGGGAATATTGCGCTGAGCGCGATCCACCCGCAGGTCAGCGCCTTCATGTATACTTGGCGGCACGGGGAAGGGCTTGTGACGAACACGAACTTCCTGCATTCGGATATTCCCGGCGAAGGCTGGTTCGCCAGTCCGTTCTTTTTTATGCTGACAAACAAAATTCCCTTCCTGCACCGACCTTTGGCGCCGGAAAATGAGCTTGATTTTCCAGTTCTCGTCGAATTTCGCGAAGAGGGAATGACCGACTGGTTCTGCCAGATTTTCGATTTCGGCTGGGGTTTTGAAAATCAAAGCCTGGAAATCTCCGCTGGTCTTATTACAAGCTGGGCATCAGACCGTCCGGGCGGCTTTACCGAGGAGGAATTTCGTATTCTCAGCAAGGCCATACCTTTATTCGGCATCGCCGTAAAAGGGATTGCTTCGTTTAGAACCGCACGGGCCATGTTGGAAACATATATCGGGCGGGAAACCGCCGGGAAGGTACTTTCTGGTCAGGTTCGTCGAGGATCCGTCGATAGTATCAATGCTGTGCTGGTTTATGCGGACCTCAAGGGGTTCACGCAGCTGTCCGATACCATCGAGAAGGGGGATCTTGTCGAAATGCTGGACCACTATCTCGACCGTATGGCCAGCCCGATCGAGGCTGCGGGTGGCGAAATCCTTAAATTCATGGGTGATGGTATTCTGGCAACGTTCGAGTTGACCTCGGCGGATGAACAGTCAGTGCGGCAAATATGTGAAGCGGCCCTCGGTGTGACTGAACAAATGATGGAAGGAGTTGACTTCCTTAATAAAGAACGGCGCGACGCCGACAAGCCGACTATGGACCTTGATATTGCTTTGCATGTGGGCGAGGTGATGTATGGCAATGTTGGATCCGAGACACGGCTGGATTTTACCGTCATCGGACCGGCCGTGAATGAGGTCAGCCGCATTGAAGCCCTGTGCGATGATCTTGGATCCAGTCTGCTCGCGTCCGGTGATTTCATGCGGACATGCAGCAACGCGGTGACATCCCTTCGTTCCTGCGGATATCACCAGCTGCGCGGCGTGCGCGAACCGATCGAGCTATTCTGCCGCGACTAAGCTGGGAGGGGATCGCGCAGGGTTTAATGTGCGTGCGTTACCTTTTTATTCGCTTTCTTGTTCTCATACATGGCGTGATCGGCGGCAGTCATCAGCTCGTTGTAGGAGCTTTCGCCGGTGTAGGGAACGACCCCCATGCTGGCCTTCAGGAAAATTTTCTGTCCACGGGCCTGAATAGAGGTGGCGCAGACTTCATCCAGAATGGCAAGGGCACGGGTCAGGCCATTTTCTGCATTTGTCCGGGTCAGGACAAATACGAACTCGTCGCCGCCAATGCGGGCAACAAAGTCTGAACCGCGCAGGTTCCCCTGAATGACCTCAGAGAATTTTTGCAAGGCGATATCGCCGGTATCATGACCAAAGCGGTCATTGATTTCCTTAAATTCATTGAGATCGAGAAAAGCGACAACTCCCTCCTCTCCATGACGGCGCGCCATGGCTAGTGTCCGGGTTATGAAGTCCTGAAGGCCACGACGATTATGGAGGCCAGTCAGTTCGTCAGTGGTGGAGAGTGCTTCCAGTTCCTGAATTCGTTGCTGCTGTTCTGATATATGTTGTTCCGCACTCGCCGCGTAGGCGATTACGCGATTAATCAACCGCCAGTGTTTGGCCGGGGCCTGTCGCCTTAGGCTGGTTCTGAGCGCCGTTGAGAGGTCTTCTAACTGTGCGCCGATTTCCGCTTCAAACCCTAGCGGATGACCATTTTGAAGTGACGATATGTTCGTCAGGGGCGATGGCATAACTCTGTTCTCCTCATTAAAACCGGTTGGCTGTGTGATTGGTTGTTCAATTTCGTAACCAGGCCGGCAAATACAGACTGCTTAGAACAGAGCAACTACCATGCCAGAAGCTCATCTTAAAAAAGTTGTTGTAAATCAATTAGATAGTTTAAAAAATAAAGGTTTTGTTCATATTTTAGGTAAATTTGAGGGGAATTTTATGCCTTCCGGATCGGTACAAATGACCCATATGAATAGAAATAGCCGTCTTTCGTGATAAACCTTCACAGTCGTAACCGAGAGGTATATTACTGACATTCAGAGAACATATGCGCAAAGAGTGCCTAATTTATTATGGATTAAGTGTCGAAATGAAATGGTCAAAAGTTGCTTTAACTCTCGTTGGGATAGGCCTGACTAGTATTGTCAATTTATCTTACGCGGCGCCGTTGCGCCTTGCCTCCCATCAGGCCGTCTATGACCTTCGTCTTGAAAAACTTGGCGAAAACAGTGGGATAGAGGGCGTTCGAGGGCGCATTGTCATGAAGGTTGAGCAGCAATGTGATGGCTTGATTGTCAATCAGCGTATGTTGCTCGAGCTAATTAATTTTGAGGGTAATATCATCGTTTCCGACTATAGCCAGTCAACCTGGGAAGACAATGTCGGCAGAATGATGCGCTTTGACATGTCAAATATGCTGAACGGTCAGTTGATTGAAAAATACAGTGGCATTGCTGAAAATCAGGAAGACGGCACGATCGTAAAATTCAGTAATCCGGATCTTGCCGACATGACGTTGCCAAGAGATGTTATTTTCCCGGGGGAGCACACCCGTCAGATCCTGAAAGCGGCCGCTGCTGGCAAGAACCTGCTGTCCACCAAAGTCTATGATGGGAATGGGGAGGACGGACTCTCCGATACCCTGGCGGTGATTGGCAAGGCACAGACGCTTCTTTCCCCGGCAGAGGCGACAAACGAGCTGAAAGGTCAAACCTTCTGGCCACTACAGATTTCCTTTTTTGATCTTAGCCAACAGCAGACGGAGCCAGACTATAAAGTCGGGATGAAGATTTTCGGCAATGGCATCGCGACGGACTTACAGCTTGAATACAGTGATTTTACCCTGCGTGGTGAAGTTGCAGAACTCACTTTACTTGCTGAGGAAAAATGCTCCTGATCGAGTAAAGGCTCAGTCTTTTTTGTTGAGGCCTCGGCCTTTAGCGATCACGGCATCACCAAATTTATCCCGCAATTTGTCGATGGCGGCCTCCACCTCCTTGGCATGCCCGGAATTTCTATTCAGGAGATCCGGCCGGTCTGCATCTTCCAGAATGCCAAAACCGCTGATCCCAATCCCGATCAGGCGGAAGTCGTGACCGGGCGCGGCCTTTTCAAGAAGGGGGCGCACTTCCCGATATAGAGTTTCCGCAAGCTGGGTCGGCTGTGCAAGTGTATGGCTGCGGGTGAGGGTTTTGAAGTTTCCTGTCTTGAGCTTCAACGTGACGGTTTTACCTGCTTTGCCCGATTTCTTGAGACGCTTGGAAACCTTCTCGCAGAGGGGCCAGAGCCGGTCCCGCAGGATATCTATATCGGATATATCGGTGCTGAAAGTCGTTTCCGCTGAAATGCTTTTGGCGCGCTGACCGGCTTTTATCTGGCGATCATCCTCACCACGGGAAAGGTGGTAAAGTCGGCTTCCCATAACGCCATACCTGGCCATTAATTCCGCTTTTTCGCGATGTTGAAGCTGGCCAATAGTGGTGATGCCTTCCGCCGCGAGTTTGCGACTAAACGCCTTCCCAACACCCCAGATATCACTGACCGGTCGCTGTTTTAGGAAGTCCATCGCTTCTGTGCGGCCGATAACCGCAAAACCATTTGGCTTATCGAGGTCCGAGGCAAGCTTGGCGAGATATTTATTGTAGCTGAGGCCGACAGAAACGGTAATCCCGATCTTTCTATCAATTTCCCGGGCAAGCCAGGCCATGGATTGGGCGGCGTTACGATGATGCAGCCGTTCAGTTCCCGACAGGTTGAGAAAAGCTTCATCGAGGGAAAGGGGTTCGACATCCGGCGTCAGCCTGTCGAACAGCGCCCGGATCTCGCGGCTGACGGCGGCATATTTTGCTATATCCGGCGGGATGATGGTGGCATCGGGGCAGAGCTTCTTGGCCTTGAATAATGGCATGGCCGAGCGAACACCTGACATACGGGCAATATAACAGCAGGTTGAGACAACGGCACGCGGGCTGTCGTGGCTGATGATAACCGGTTTCGCGTTAAGATCGGGGTTGTCCCGCTTCTCCACAGAAGCATAAAAGGCGTCGCAATCGACATGGGCGATCGTGAGATCAAATAATTCAGTATGTCGGAGAAGTTTTGGGGACCTGCAGGCTGGACAACGATGGCTAACGCCGAGCCCGTCGTCATCCAGTATTTTCAGGCAATGGCGGCAAAGGCTGGCCATACCGCCTCCTGTCAGTACTCGCCCGTCTCGATATGACGGATAATATGCGCGCCGATCTCCGGCCAGTCATAGAGGCGGCTGTGACTATGCTCCGCCGGGCCAAGAAGGTCGGAGAGGCGCGGGTCGGCGATATAATGCAGCCGATGTACATGGGCCGCATGTTCATTGACCGAGCTGTGATTATGGGGAATGTCATCGATGAAATAGGCAGGCGCATTCAACTCGTGGGTCAGGAAGCGGACAACCTGTCCCTTGCTACCGACATTGGCGATGAGCGGGAAATCCATTCCCTTGTCGCACAGACCGGCGCGGCGCTTATGGGCATATTTGGGCGGCACGTTGCTGAGGACAATAATTTGTGCATGATCGCTCAACATCGCGAGCCCTTCGGCGGCCCCCTCCACCGCGGGCAGGTATGCACAGCGCTGATCGAAGAAGTCGGAGAGGAGCTTGCCCACCTCCATCTGGTCAATGGGCTCCCTGTCCGTGTTGCGGCGGATATTACCGGTGAGCGCAAAGGACGACCAGTCGAAATACAAATCAAGGGAGGTGAGAAAATCTTCAAGCCCGATCATGAAGTTAAACAGAACCTCATCCGCGTCGGTGATGATAAGCGGGCGGTCGCGGTCGATGATCAGCTTTTCAAGCTGCGGACGAACGTCATCATGAATTCCGGTATACATGGTCAATAATCCTCTACCGGCGCACCGGGTAGGAACTGGCGCGCGCGGTTCATACTGGCTGGGTCCAGTTTCTCGTTAGTACAAAAATCAATTAATATTTCTTCATGCATCAGCAGGAAATCGAGCACACCAGCCAAAATCTCGGGGTTTTGCGCCGATTCAGCGAGAGTACCCTGGTCAATACCAGTCTCCGCCAGCATCCAGCTCATGGTTTTTTCCTGGCCAGCAATATATGTAAGTGCTTGTAATGCAATAATTTCGGATTTTTCGCGATTCATGGAACTTTCTATGCCTGTAATCACTTAATGGTAAGAGAAAATTAAACATATATCTATTTATTGAGAGTGAATGATAGTCTCTTGAGGGCCAAATTGGAAATCGGAAGCTCTTTTTTTGAGCCTATTTTTGCCGTCTCGCTCAGGCGATAGTACTAGTGAATTGGACGAACTGAAAATGAAGACAGTATTGATTGTCGAAGATAACGACTTAAATATGAAGTTGTTTCATGATCTTCTGGATGCACATGGTTATAACACCATTCAGACAAAAGATGGAATGGAAGCCTTGGGTCTTGCACGTGAGCATATGCCCGACCTGATCCTGATGGACATTCAGTTACCAGAGGTTTCTGGCCTCGAAGTGACGAAATGGATCAAAGAGGATGAGGTGTTGAAGTCAATACCTGTTATTGCCGTCACCGCGTTTGCGATGAAGGGGGATGAAGAGAAAATCCGTGAGGGGGGCTGTGAAGCATATGTTGCGAAACCGATCTCAGTTGAAAACTTCCTGAACACAGTTAAAGAATTTTTGAGCTAGAATATGTCTGCACGCATACTGGTCGTTGATGATGTTATCCCGAACGTTAAAATACTCGAGGCAAAGCTGTCCGTCGAATATTATGACGTTATAACAGCTTACAATGGCGCAGATGCGCTGAAAATAGCGCTGGAACAACAGCCCGACCTTATTCTTCTCGATGTGATGATGCCGCAGATGGACGGCTTTGAGGTTTGCCAGAGACTAAAGGCTGATAATAAGACAGCTCATATTCCGGTCGTTATGGTGACGGCGCTCAGTGAAGCCGCTGACCGCATTCAGGGCCTGGAATCGGGGGCCGATGATTTCCTGACCAAACCAGTGGATGACATGGCGCTGTTCGCGCGCGTGAAATCACTGCTCCGGCTCAAGATGATGATGGATGAATTCCGCCTGCGGGAAGAGACCAGCTCGGAAATGGGCGTGATCAGCATGTCCGACCGCAAGGAAGAAGCTATCCAGCGCGCCCGAATCCTGGTGATCGACGACAATGAATATTCTGTTCGCATGATGAAGGAAATTTACGCGGAAACCTACGATATTACGCTTGAACCAAATATGGAAGAAGCACAGGTTTTGCTGCGTGGCGGCGACTATGATCTTGCCGTCATCAGTCTTGACTCTTCGAACTATGATCCGCTGCGCCTGTGCTCCAAGATCCGGAGTTTGGAAGAAACACGGCAGTTGCCTATCCTGACTTTGGTTGATGAATCAGATAAAGACAAGCTTATCAAGGGCATGGAAATTGGGGTCAATGACTATGTCATGCGTCCTATCGATGCAAATGAATTGATTGTCCGGACGCGGACCCAGATCCTCCGCAAGCAATATCAGGACAGGCTTCGCCATAATTTCCATCGCAGCATGGAACTGGCGGTCACAGACAGCCTGACCGGGCTGTATAACCGGCGCTATATGTCCAATCATCTCGATGCCATCCTGCAACGGGCAAAACTCGATTATAAGCCGGTTTGTGTCATGATCCTGGATATTGATTTCTTCAAACGGGTCAATGACACACATGGCCATCACGTCGGGGATGAGGTTATCAAGGAATTCTCCCTACGCATTGGCGCCAGTGTCCGCGGGATCGATCTTGCCTGCCGCTACGGTGGGGAGGAATTTGTTGTCGTCATGCCGGATACGAACCTTTCCGTGGCCTCAACTGTTTCCGAACGCCTGCGTCGCCAGATTTCGGAAGTCCCCTTTTCGGTGTCCAAGGGAACTCTTGAGCTCAACCTGACCTGTTCAATCGGCGTGACGGTGTCGGGGGAAAGTGAAAGCTCGGATAGTTTGTTGAAACGTGCGGACAAGGCACTTTACAAAGCGAAGAGGGACGGCCGTAACCGGGTTGTTGTCGCGCCCTCAAATGTTGAGGTTTTTGAAAGACCCCACGGCATCGCCGCGCGCTGATACGTCAAGTATTTCTGGATTTTCCCATAAAAAAAGGCCGCAAAATCTTGCGGCCTGTTTTCGTTCAGCGGTAATGCGCTATTTAATCTTAGCTTCCTTGAATTCCACATGCTTGCGGACAACCGGATCGTATTTGCGTACGACCATCTTTTCCGTCAAGGTGCGCGGGTTTTTCTTGGTTACGTAAAAGAAACCTGTATCCGCGGTGCTTACCAGCCTTATTTTCAATGTTGTCGGCTTAGCCATGTCCGAAACTCCAGTCGTTCCCGCACCATGGCGGGCATAAAATATAATCGAAGCCCGGAAAATACGGATTTAATTGGCGAAGTCAAGCATCCGCTTGGAAAATTCGCTTTTTTTAGGCGTTGCGTGTCCGGCGCAGACTATTGAATGCGATAAGGACGAACAGCAGGCAGGCCGCAGCGAAGGTCAAAGGCATCCCGTGTGGTTCAAAAATCTCCATTGCCAGGCCTGCGAAAACAGGGCCAAAAAGGCTGCCAACGCCCCAGAGCATGCCCACCGCGGCAGTTGCGGTGATGAGGTCGCCCCCCTTGAATTCCTGCCCCATGACAACAAGGGCGATTGTATAGGTCCCGACAACCCCGCCGCCCCAGATAATCAGAAGCGGCCAGAGCAGATAATGATTAAACATGACAAGCGGCAGGATCAGCGCGCCAAGCACCCCAACGATGCCGCAGCCGAGAATCACCTTGGCCCGGTCAAATCGGTCCGCCAGCCAGCCGATGGGAACCTGTAGCAGGATATTGCCAGCGAGCAGGGCGCTTGTCATCAGGACGGCCATTTCCAGTGTTTGTCCGTTCTTGACGCCATAGACGGGCAACAAGGTGAGCACGGACCCATCAAAGAACGCAACGAGGAGGGTGGCGGCGCTGATCATCGGAGCGATTTTTATGAAGGAGAAGATCGAATAGCTGCTTTTTTCTCCCAGATCCGGAAACCGGTCGCCAACGATAATAAAGGCGAACCCGGCACTTAACACGATCAGGCTGGAAACGATGAAAGGGAGGCTGCCCTCCGCGCCAAGAAAGTTAATGAGGACGGGGCCGAAGGCGAAGCCACAGGTCATTGACGAGATATAAATGGCGATCGTCCGTCCGCGGGTTTTCTCTTTCGCGATTTTATTAAGCCATGTCTCGCTGATCAGGAACAGCACGGCCATTGAAAGACCGATCATCAGGCGCAGGAAGAACCAGAAATAGATATTGTCCGACAAGGAGAGACTCCAGATGGACGCGGCCGCGAGCAGCAGCGCCCCCCACAGCATCTTGCCAGACCCGAGAGCCCGGGTGCAGGCCGGGACCACGGGTGAGGCCAGCAGGAAGGAGAGGGCCGGCAGGGCCCCCATGAGGCCGATGATATCGCTACCGTAGCCCCGCTTCTCCATCAAGAGGGAGACGAGGGGAATAGAAAGGCTGAGAGAGACTGCCATGGCCGTTACGGCGGCAATCACAGCGACCAGCGCGCGTCGGTTGTCGACCGCTGGCGCGGCGTCAGCCATTGTCGTGATGCCGAATGAAAGGCTTGCCCCGTAAGTAAGTGAAAAGTGGCACGGTATCCCGTGGTTGCGGGGCTGGTGTCGCTTTCTTGATTCGTCGGTCAATCTCTTCAAGAACGAATTCCGTTACATCAATAAGCGGGACGCGATGGGTTTCGGATAGCGGTATCCATTGCAGGTCAATCAGTTCACCTGATCCCCCAAGTTCACCGCCGGATACATGCTTCGCATCAAGGGTCAGGAATCGCGTGTTAAAGCGGATCGGGCTTTTGGGGGGCGTAATTGCACGGGCGATAAAATCAAGCTGTGACAGATCAGGTATTAACTGATCGTCCTGATAATCACCAATGATAAGACCGGTTTCCTCATGCGTTTCCCGAATTGCTGCCGTGGCGACAGCATGGGCCATATCCGACGGACGCGAGAGCATTTTCTCAATATCCGGCGCGAGCGGGGCAAGCGGCGTCATGTCCGCATCGGCCCGGTCCACCCGGCCACCAGGAAACACATAGACGTCTGGTAGAAACCTATGGGCTTTTGATCGACGGCCCATCAGCACATACAGGTCATCAGCCCGTTGTTCATAGATGACAAGGCTGGCGGCATGCCGGGGAGTGACCGACCGTGTGCGGAGCGTCTGATTGGTCATTCTTCACCATAGATTCGTTTGCCATGGCGCATCATGAACATGGGAACGGGCACGGTTGCCTCTTGCGGCGGGCGTTCATTCAGGAACTTGCCCGCGTAGCCGAGTATTTTTTCAGTAATAACCGGAATATCCAGATTAAGCGCGTCCTTAATCGTTACCCAGCGTATGTCCAGCAATTCCCCTGAGCCTTTAATCTCACCTTCGAGCGTCTCGGCATTGGCAACGAAAAACCGCGTATTGAACCGTTTCTTGCGGGACGGCGGCGTCACCGCCCGAGCGATGTAATCGAGCTTCGAGAGATCAGGTCCGCAGGTGTTGGTGCCGAATTCATTCCAGACCTGTACGCGGGATTTACGTGGCCGCGGGTAGTTCCCGGCGAGGCGCAGGCCGGTTTCCTCGAACGTTTCCCGGATCGCGGCAATGGCAAGCGCGCGGGCGCGGGCTGGCGTACAGCCACCACGAAGCAGCCGTGCCATCACATCTTCACGTAAATCTTCCGCAGGCGGGATGCGGCTATCGCTGGCATCAACGCGTCCGCCGGGGAAAACATATGTATTGGGCATAAAGCTATGCCGCCCACTGCGTTCACCCATCAGGATTTCAATGTTCTTGCTGCTTTGCCGGTAAAGGATCAGGGTTGCTGCATCTTTGGGGCGGGGAGCTTTGCTGCCATCGGTGCGGCTTTCCGCAACGCTTCTATTTTTTGTTGTACTCATAATCGGGCTTCCATTTTTCCCCCAATTATGCACCTGCTGGACAGGCAAGTCCAGATAGTTTAGGTGAAGTCACCCCCGAAGCCATGCATCTGCCGCGCCCATTGAATACCAATCAACGCGCCTTTTACCCGGGGCAGCAGCCAAAGTGCGGATACTAGGGAGACAGGCATCCAGATGGTCAGCTGCACCCAGGTAGCGGGGCTGTAGACCTGCTCAACGGTCAGCATCCCCGAGAGTACGAAGTGGAGGACGATCAGCATGGTGAAGTAGGGCGGGGCATCATCCGCGCGTTGGTGATGCAGTTCCAGCCCGCAGTTATCGCAGGTATGGTTGACCTTGATATATTTCCTGAAAACCTGGCCCTCTCCGCAATCGGGGCAACGTAAGCGAAGACCATTCATCATGGCCTGCCATACTGATCTGGGGGTTGCTACCATTTCCATTTAAGACCTGTTTCTTCCATACTGATACGCTGAATACTAGCAGTACATAGGCCTTATTTATATCATGAAAATTACTTTGCGACACTGTGCCGCAGCGATTATTCCTGCTGCTGGCGGCGTTGCGCCCGCTTCTTGCCTTTTGGGGTGGTGCGCTTTTTCTTCTTAACCGGATTGCGCGCCGGAGGTTTCCCTCCCGTCTTGCCCTTGCGATCCGCAGGTGTTCGCCGGGATGGTGGCGTTCCGCCCTCGCGTCCGTCTTCAATCTCGACAATCATGCTACCAGTCACGATATCGACTTCCCGCAGACGCACGGCCAGCCGGTCGGCGAGGCGAAATACCCGCCCGGTCCGTTTGCCGACCAACATGTGTTTTTCCTGGTCGAAGTTGAAGAAATCATTCCCAAGGGTCGAGATGGGCGCGAGTGCGTCGGCCCCGCTGTCATCGAGGGAGAGAAACAGACCCGCGCGGGTGACACCGGAGACTTTCGCCGTGAAGATTTCTCCTACCTTGTTGGCGAGGAAGACCGCAGTAAATCGGTCCGTTGTTTCGCGTTCCGCCACCATGGCGCGCCGTTCAGTTGCTGAAATCTGGGTCCCGATTTCGCTGAACTCGAGCGCTTCTTCATCCTTAAGTCCGCCGTCGCCGAGTTTGAGGGCGGCGATCAGGCTGCGATGAATCAGCAGGTCGGCATAACGCCGTATCGGCGAGGTGAAATGGGCATAATTCTGGAGATGCAGGCCAAAATGATGAAGGTTATCCGGGCTGTAGACGGCCTGTGACTGGCTCCGCAGGACCAGTGAACTGACCAGTTCCCGATCGATTTCGTTATCAGCCTGGGCAAGGATACGGTTAAAGGTTTCCGTTGTGACAACCTGTCCTTTGGCAAAACTTATATTCATCTCGGCGAGTGTTTCATGCAGGCCGATCATCTTGTCCGTCGCGGGGGGCTCATGCACACGGAACATGCAGGGCCGCTTCATCTTGACCAGCGTTTCCGCCGCCGAGACGTTGGCCTGAATCATGAACTCCTCGACCAGCATATGTGCCGCGAACCGTTCGCGCTTATGCACCGCCTTGATGAAGCCGTCCTCGCCGAACTCGATGCGCCGCTCGGGCAGGTCGAGATCAAGCGGTTTGCGCTTGCTCCGCGCCTTTTTCAGTGACGCATATGCGCCAAACAGCGGCTCGATCACCTCCTTGGCAAGCATCTCCGTTTTTTCATCGGTCACGCCCTCATGGGCGTCCTGCGCCTGCCGGTAGGTGAGGGAGGCGACGGAGCGGATCAGGCCACGCATGAACTTGTGGCGTAGCTTGTTACCCTCCGAATCGAACCACATATGGACCGCCATCACCGGCCGATCGACATTCTCATGCAGCGAGCAGAGATCGCTGGAAAGCTCATGCGGGAGCATCGGCACCACTCGGTCCGGGAAATAGACGCTGTTGCCACGTTCCTTCGCCGTCCGGTCAAGCGCGGAGCCGTGGGTCACGTAATGGGCGACATCGGCGATGGCGACAATGGCCTGCCAACCCCCCTTGTTTTTCGGATCGTCATCCGGCGCGGCCCAGATTGCATCATCCCGGTCCCGGGCATCCGCCGGATCAATGGTCAGTAGCGGCAGGCCCCGCAAGTCTGTCCGTTTGCCGAGAGAGACTGGTTTCGCCGCCAGGGCCTCCTTGATCGAGGCCTCATCAAACTTATCCGGGATGCCATGGGCGTGGATGGCGATGAGGCTTAAGGACGCCGCGTCATCCATCGGGCCGACACGCTGTGTCACCCGGCCTTCAGGAAGCGAGTAGGCCTTGCCCGGGAGGATATCACACAGCACGACTTCACCGCTTTGCGCGCCCATGGAGTTTTCCTCCCGAACGATAACCTCTTTCTTGAGCTTGCGGTTGGTGGGCTGCACGCGTCCATCCTTGCCGGTTTTGGTGTAAACACCGAGCACCGGGCCAGCGGACGCCTCCAATCGGCGGATGACATGAGCCTCGTAGGTACCATCCTTCTGGCGAGAGAGGCGGGCGAGCAGCCGATCCCTGACACCCGGGGCCTGTGTTCGGCCGGGTTGCAGCACATAGATAAGGGGCGGCTTGGTATCTTCCTGCCAGCTGACAGGCCGGGCAATGGCTTCGCCGCCCTTATCGATCCGGTCCACCTCGATTACCGCGACGGAGGGAAGGGCGCCTGCCGGGGCGAGTTCGCGTTTGCGGCCTCGCTCCAGATGACCGTCCTCGATGAGTTCCTTCAGGATCTTTTTCAAATAGATCCGGTCCGCGCCCTTGATATTGAAGGCACGGGCGATCTCCCGCTTGTCCACGGGTGTCTCGCTTTCATCAATAAAGGTGCGGACCTGCTCCTTGGTCGGCAGATGCGCGTTTCGTGGGTTTTTTTGGGTCAAGATGTCCCGTTTTCCGTTTCCAATGGCCGCCTCATTCCGCTGCGGCCGCTGATTTCTTCGGCGCAGCCTTTTTCTTCGCCGGTGCTTTCTTCTTCGCCGGCGCCTTTTTCTTAGTTGTTCCGGCCTTCTTCGCGAGTTTTGGCTTCTTGCCACTCTTTTCTGCCCGTTCAGCCAGCAGCTTGACAGCCTCCTCCAGCGTAATGGTCATCGGGTCGGCGTCTTTCGGGATGGTCGCGTTGATTCCGCCATGGGTGACATAAGCGCCGTAGCGGCCATCCTTCACATTGACGTCCGCACCATCTGTGGGATGTTCTCCAACGACGCGCAGCGGCGCTGTCGTGCGCCCACCGCCACGTGTTTTTGCCGCGGCCAGAAGTTCGACCGCGCGGTTCATCCCGACGGTCAGTACTTCCATGCTGTTGCTGAGCTTGCCATATTTCCGTTCACTCTCGACATAGGGGCCATAGCGGCCGAGCCCGGCGGTAATCATCTTGCCGGTTTCCGGATGAGGGCCGATTTCGCGCGGCAGGCCGATAAGCTGCACCGCCAGATCGAAATCTATTTCTTCGAGCGGAATATCCTTCGGGATCGAGACGCGTTTCGGCTTTTTCTTCGGTTCCGGTTCGCCCAGTTGCAGATAGGGGCCATAGGGACCGCGTCTCAGCGTGATCATCAGGCCGCTTGCCGGATCTTCGCCGATCTCCTTCGGACCCTCGTCAGCGGTCGTGTCTGCATCCTCCGCGCTCTCACCGAGCTTGCGGGTAAAGCGGCAGTCCGGATAGTTGGAACAGCCGATAAAGGCACCGAAACGCCCGGTCTTCAGGCTAAGCCGCCCGTCGTCGCACTTCGGGCAGGTGCGCGGATCTTTTCCGTCCTCGGTCGGCGGGAAGATATGCGGTGCAAGAACGCGGTTGAGTTCCTCAAGAACATCAGAAACCCTGAGTTCCGCCGTACCTTCCACCAGGGTGTTAAAGTCAAACCAGAAGTCGCGCAGAACCTGTTTCCAATCTATTTTGTCCGCCGATACATCATCGAGCTTTTCTTCCAGTTGCGCGGTGAAATCATACTCCACATAGCGCGTGAAGAAGGAGGCGAGGAAGGCCGTTACCAGCTGCCCCTTATCCTCTGGGATAAAGCGTTTCTGGTCAATCCGGACATAATCCCGGTCCTGTAAGACGGAGATGATGGACGCATAGGTGGACGGGCGACCGATGCCAAGTTCTTCCAGCTTCTTGACCAGGCTTGCCTCGGAATAGCGGGGTGGCGGCTCGGTGAAATGCTGGTCCTCGGTAACCTTGTCTGTTGCGACATTCTCCCCGGCCTTGACCGCAGGTAGGCGATTGCCGTTCTCGTCGTCCGATACATCATCGCGGCCTTCCTCATAAAGCTTGAGGAAGCCCGGAAAGCGCACGACGCTGCCAGTGGCGCGCAGGGTCTGGCCCTCGCCATCGCTGAAGTCGATGGTGGTGCGCTCCATTTGTGCGCTTTCCATCTGACTGGCGATTGTCCGTTTCCAAATCAGTTCATAAAGCCGCAAATGCTCTTGATCGAGATATTTCGCGACCATTGCCGGGGTGCGGGAAAGATCAGTCGGCCGGATGGCCTCATGGGCCTCCTGTGCATTCTTGGATTTCGATTTATAGAATCGCGGCTTCTCCGGCACATATTCCTTGCCATACTCGCTCGCAATTACGTCCCGTGCACTGTGCATCGCCTCCATCGCCAGGCTGACGCCATCGGTTCGCATATAGGTGATGAGGCCTTGCGTCTCCCCGCCGAGGTTGAACCCCTCATAGAGCTTTTGCGCGACCATCATGGTCCGCTTCGCGCCAAATCCCAGCTTGCGGGAAGCTTCCTGCTGCAGGGTGGACGTGGTAAAGGGCGGGGACGGGTTGCGCTTGGCGGGTTTCTGCGTGACATCGGCGATGGAAAAGCTACCGGCGCGCACTTTTTCCGCCGCAGCCAGAGCCGTTTCCGCGTTGGGAAGGCCAAATTTGTCAAGTTTGTTGTTCGCAAGATGGGTGAGCCGTGCGGTGATCTTGTCCTTCTTTTCGGTCAGGAAGTCCGCGTCAATCGTCCAATATTCTTCCGGCGTGAAGGCGTCGATTTCCAGTTCCCGCTCGCAAATGAGACGAAGTGCCACCGATTGTACCCGGCCGGCAGATTTCGCACCCGGCAATTTGCGCCAGAGAACCGGTGATAATGTAAAGCCGACAAGATAATCGAGCGCCCGGCGCGCCTGTTGTGCATTCACGAGGTTCATATCCAGCTCGCGGGGATTGGCGATTCCCTCCAGTACGGCGCGCTTTGTAATCTCGTTGAAGACAACGCGGCTGACCTTCGCGCCCTTCAGTTTCTTCTTCTCCTCCATCACTTTCAGCACATGCCAGGCGATGGCTTCCCCTTCGCGATCCGGGTCAGTGGCGAGGTAGAGATTATCGGCGTCTTTCAGGGCATCGGCGATGGCCTTGATATGTTTTGCGGATTTCGCATCATTTTGATAATGCATGGCAAAATCCTGATCCGGCTCGACCGATCCGTTCTTAGATGGCAGGTCGCGGATATGCCCGTAGGATGCCAGAACCGTATAGTCCTTGCCCAGATATTTATTAATCGTCTTGGCTTTTGCAGGGGATTCGACAACAACAACGTTCATATTAATACCGCAGGCTTTCCACTTAAATTAAGGGTCACTCTTTTATGCGTCATGCCGTGATATATAGAGACGCTATTCGATGATTGAAACCCTGTTTCCGAAATGGCGTTCTATTCTGCCTGCCAGTTCCAGTTCAAGTAAAATCGTTAAAATCGTTGCAGCGGGCTCCCCGGTGAGACGGATCAACTCGTCGATTTCAACCGGTGTCGGGCTGAGATAACTCAAAATGTCGGGGCGGAGCCGGTCGAGGTCCTGCTCCTCCGGCTGGAGCGGATCAAGGAAGGGAAGAAGCGGCTGGTCCGGTTCTTTCAGGGGACGCTGTCGAATACCTTGCAGGGCGTCTATGATATCCGCTGCCTCCTCAATCAGGGTCGCGCCATTGCGGATCAGGTTGTTGGTTCCCTTCGCGCGCGGGTCCATGGGGGAACCGGGTATTGCAAAAACCTCGCGCCCTTGCTCGAGGGCCATGCGTGCGGAAATAAGCGAGCCGGAGCGGGGAGAGGCCTCCATCACCAGCACACCGAGCGCGAGACCGGAGATAATCCGGTTGCGGCGGGGGAAATGGCGGGCCTGCGGCACCGTACCCATGGGCTGTTCTGCGATGACGCAGCCGCGCTCATATATTTCCTCCTGCAGCGCCTTGTTCTCACGGGGATAGGGATAGTCGAGGCCGCCGCCAACCACCGCGATTGTTCCACCGTCCAGCGATGCCTGATGTGCTGCCGTATCGATCCCGCGGGCGAGGCCGGAGGCCACAATAATTTTCTCGCGTGATATTTCCCGGGCAATGTGCCCGGTCAGGCGCAGCGCCACGGCGGAGGCATTCCGCGCGCCGACGACCGCCAGGATATCCCTGTTCAGAAGATGGGCATGGCCCCGAATGGAGATAACCGGCGGAGGGTCCGCAATCATGCGCAGCGCCGTTGGATAATCCGGTTCCGTGGCAGCGAGCAGACGTCCGCCGAAAGCCAGGAGAGTGTCCATCTCCCTCATCGCATCAGCCACCGGACATACACGAATTGGTTTCTTGCGTCCCCCCTTGCGGGCAAGTTCGGGCAGGGCTTCAAGCGCCTTGGTCGCGGTTCCGAAACGGCCTAACAGTTGAAAAAATGTAATCGGTCCGACATTCTCCGACCGGATCAGGCGCAGCCAGGCAAGCCTCTCTTCTGAGGACAATTCGCGTTTTTGTTCCATTACCGGAAGATGGCAGAAGTTTTATAATCGCGTCAATTGAATTTTATGTGGATAAATGCTCGCAGTAACCTGACTAGGTCTTTTTATCAGAGGTCTCGATATCGCGAAACTGCGGCGATAGATCGAATATATTCCTAAGGGAAAACCCGCCTGCCTTCTTCTTTTCGACCGAGGGAAAAGAGGGTTCCGCCGCGATTATTGAGGGAGCAGGATCAGGCGAGAGCGGGGGATCGGCGTCTGGTTTTGATTGCCGCCGCCATTTCTTGAACTTCTCTATTTCAATCAGGACTTTCAATTCCTCCGCGGCGCCCTCGGCCGGATCCATCGTTGATTGAGGTTTGCTTATTTGCTTTTTGCGAATAACCATTACGGGTAGGGGAAAGTTTTCCTGGAAATAGCTGCGCTGCCGCGCGATCTCGGCCTTGTGCCGGTTTACATGCGCATCGAAAGCCTGACCAGCGGTGTCCTGCAGGTCCTGCAGACGGCGGACATTGGCATCCTTGATATGCTGTATTGCGCCGGAATCCATCGGCTCATCCATTTATCTCTTCGGTTTAAGTTCTCCTTTAAGTAGGTATCAAGGGCGAACTGTTCAACCGATAGTCAGGATTTCTTTTTACCGATGCGCGGTTCTTCGCCTTTCAACAGGCGGCCAATATTCTCGCGGTGGCGGATAAAGATGAGCAGGGCCATCATCGCGGCAAACTCAATCCGTTGCGTGTCGCCGTAATAGGTGCCGCCGATGGGGGAGAAGGTTTGCAGGATATAGATGTAAACGGGTGCAAGCGCGGCAGCGACCAGCGCGGAGAGAGAGGAAATCCGGAAGATCAGGGCGGTTAGCAGCCAGGTAAGGGCAACGCCGAGCCCGGCGGGCCAGCTGATCGCCAGCATCACGCCGATAAAGGTCGCAACGCCCTTGCCACCCTTGAATTTAAGCCAGATCGGGAAAAGATGGCCGAGAAAGGCGCCGCCGCCCGCCAGCACAGCATAGTCTTGCGTGAAGAAACTATTGGCGAGGATGACTGCAAGGGCACCCTTACCCCCGTCGAGCAGGAGGGTCGCGAGGGCGAGGCCCTTATTGCCTGTCCGTAAAACATTCGTCGCGCCGATATTGCCAGAACCGATTTTCCGCACATCGCCGAGTCCCGCCATTTTCGTGAGCACCAGCCCGAATGGGATTGACCCGATGAGGTAGCCGATAACGGCGGCGGCATAAAAGGGCCAGGTGTAGCTGATATCGCCTAAGGGATCGGGCATCGTGTAGCCTCCTAAAGCTCAAAAACGGCTTTGCCGCGCACAAAGGTTTTAAGGACGCGACCCTGCAGCAGATGGCCGTCAAAGGCGGTGTTCTTCGATTTTGAGAGCAGCTTGTCCCCCTCCACCTGCCACGGCTTTTCAGTATCGAAAAGGAAAAGATCCGCGTCCGCGCCTTTTTTGAGTGCACCGGCGTCAAGCCCTAGAAGCTTAGCAGGCGCCACCGTCATGGTATGAAGCAATCTCAAAAGATCGACATCGCCATTGTGATAAAGCCGCAGGCTGACCGGCAGCATGGTCTCCAGCCCGATCACGCCGGGTTTGGCTTGCGCAAAAGGCACGCGTTTGCTGTCCGCGCTTTGCGGCAGATGCTGGGATGAGATGATATCGATGGTGCCGTCCTTGATCCCCTCGATCACGGCGAGGCGCTCTTCCTCCTCTCGAAGGGGCGGGGAGACGCGGGCGAAAGTGCGGTACTCGCCCAGTTCCAGGTCATTCAGCGCATGATAATGCGGTGCGGTTCCGGCGGTGACATTCAACCCGTCATTCTTCGCCCGGCGCATGGTATCGAGGGCGTCGCGCGTGCTTAGATGCGCCGCATGCCAGCGCGCACCGGTCATTTTGACCAGACGAATATCGCGCTCCACCAGAATGGCTTCCGCGCAGGCCGGAACGGATTTCAGCCCCATGAAGGTCGCGGTGCGGCCACCCGTAATGACGCCGCCCGCTGCGAGCGCCGGATCCTCCGCATGGACGATGATGGGCAGGTCGAACATGGTGGAATAGGCAAGTGCCCGGCGCATCAGGTTTACATTCTGGATGGCGAACTGGCCATCACTGACGGCGACAACGCCCGCCTCGGAAAGAAGGCCCATCTCGGCCATTTCCTCGCCCAGCAGGCCCTTCGTCAGCGCGCCGGTAATGCAGACCTTGACCGCACATGAATTTTTCGCGCGCCGCTGCACCATTTCAACCAGTGCCGGATCATCGATGACCGGTTCGGTGGCAGGAAAGGCATTGATGCTGGTCACACCGCCCGCGGCGGCGGCCATCCCGGCGGTCGCCATGGTTTCGCGGTGTTCCTTGCCCGGCTCACAAAGATAGGCATGGGCATCGACAAGCCCGGGGGCGAGGCAGTATCCCTTGCAATCCTCAATTTTTGCACCGTCGGGCAGGGTATCTTTTTTGATATGTGATCCCCAGTCGAGGATCTTGCCTTTTTCGATGAGGACACCGCCCATAGTGTCTGTGTTCGTCGCCGGATCGAGCAGGCGGGCATTGATGAGGGCGCGGATCGGTTTACTCATGCCGCTGTCTCCCGTGTCAGAAGATCGAGGCAGGCCATTCGTACGGCAACGCCCATCTCCACCTGTTCAGAGATGGCGCTGATGTTTAGGTCATCGGCAATCTCGGAATCGATTTCCACTCCCCGGTTCATCGGCCCTGGATGCATGATCAGCGCGTCTTTCTTGGCGACGGAAAGCTTTTCCTTGTTGAGGCCGAAGAAATGGAAATATTCACGGATCGACGGCACGAAGGAACCCTGCATCCGTTCTGTCTGAAGGCGCAGCATCATGACGATGTCGGCATCCTTCAGCCCTTCGGACATTTTGTTGTAAACCTCGACGCCCATTTTCGCGGCATTCGACGGGATCAGGGTGGTCGGCCCGACGATGCGCACCCGTGCGCCCATGATATTGAGCAGTGCGATGTTGGATCGGGCGACGCGGCTATGCTGGATATCCCCGCAGATGGCAACGATCAGCCCTTCCAGCCGGCCTTTGCGGCGGCGGATGGTCAACGCGTCCAGAAGCGCTTGCGTCGGATGCTCATGACTACCGTCTCCGCCATTGATGACCGCGCAATCGACCTTTTGGCTCAAAAGATGCGGGGCGCCCGAATCTCCATGACGGATCACCAGAACATCCGGGTGCATGGCGTTCAGTGTCATTGCCGTGTCGATCAAAGTTTCGCCCTTTTTGACCGAGCTGGAACCAACCGACATATTGATGACATTCGCGCCTAGCCGCATGCCTGCCAGTTCGAAAGAGGTCCGGGTCCGGGTGGAGTTTTCAAAAAAGAGGTTGATCTGGGTCTTGCCCCGCAAAAGATCGCGGTTTTTATCCGGCGTGCGGGCGATTTCCGCGTAATGTTCCGCCAAAGACAAGATTTGATTGATGTCGGCAGCGTCGAGCCGCGCGATATCAAGGAGATGCCGATGGGCAAATCGTATGGGATCTGTGTTTGTCATTAAAAACCAACTGTATAGTCGCCCAATCGGCGCGCAGCAAGTATTTGGCGAAAAAATTATCGCAAAGAGTCGAGTGCGCCCTGCAGGATATAGGCGGCAGCCATTTTATCGACCGATTTCGCCCTTTTTTGGCGGGATGCATCCGCATCGATCATGCTGCGGGTGACAGCGACGGTGGATAGCCGCTCATCCCAGAAACACATGGGCAGATCGAAATATTCCTCGAGATTTTTCTGAAACTGGCGAATCGACTGGCAGCGTGGCCCCTCGCTCCCGTCCATATTGATTGGCAGGCCGATAACAAAACCGCCAATCGACCATTTCTCAATAATTTTGCGGATTTCTTCCGCATCTGTCTTGAACTTTGTCCGCTTGATTGTCATAAGAGGCGTGCCTATTTTCAAGGCGGTGTCGGATATGGCAAGCCCGATTGTCTTCGTGCCGGGGTCCATACCGAGAAGCCGCCTGTCTAGGGGCAACAGATGTTTCAAATAGGTGGGGTTGTCGAGAAGCATTGCTTACGCTAATTTGCAGCCAATTGTCGGTTTGGTGCCAATTTTCAAGTTGGATGAAATCCGGGCCGACCCTCCGGATAGCTTCTTATTATAGCAAAGGGTGACAGATGTCGCTTGATAAAGCCACTGTGGCGAAAGTAGCCAATCTGGCCCGCATCAAGATCGAGGAAAAAGACCTCGAACCGATGGCGGCCGAACTTAATAATATTCTGGGCTGGGTGGAACAGCTTGGCGAGGTGGATACGGACGATGTAGAGCCGATGACATCCGTTGCCGAGATGAGCCTGCGCTGGCGCGCCGATGAGGTGACGGACGGTGGTTATGTCGAGGATGTCGTCGCTAACGGTCCTAACCATGAAGACGGCTTTTTTGCCGTACCGAAGGTGATTGAATAATGAGTGACCTGACTAAACTGACTATTGCTGCGGCGCGCGACGGGCTGGCCAAGGGCGATTTTTCATCGCGTGAACTGACTGCTGCCCATATCACGGCGATGGCGGCCTCGAAACCGCTGAATGCCTATATTACGGAAACACCGGAGCAGGCGGTGGATGCCGCCACGGCGTCCGATGCGCGGCGGGCAAAAGGGGAGGCGGGCAAGCTTGAGGGCATCCCGCTCGCCATTAAGGATCTGTTCTGTACCAAGGGCGTTCTGACCACGGCGGCCTCGCATATTCTCGATGGCTTTACGCCGCATTACGAAAGCACCGTGACGGCTAAACTCTGGGATGCAGGCGCGGTGATGCTCGGCAAGGTCAATCTTGACGAATTCGCCATGGGGTCCTCTAACGAAACCAGTTTTTACGGCAATGTGGTCAATCCCTGGCGGCGCGACGGCGACGATAGCGCGCTTGTACCGGGCGGTTCTTCCGGTGGATCGGCCAGTGCCGTTGCCTCGTTCAGCGCCATGGGCGCAACGGGAACGGATACTGGCGGTTCGATCCGCCAGCCTGCGGCCTTCACCGGGATTGTCGGGATGAAGCCGACCTATGGGCGTTGCTCGCGCTGGGGCGTGGTGGCTTTTGCCTCCAGCCTTGATCAGCCGGGACCGATGGCGCGCACGGTGCGTGACACGGCAATCATGCTGGAATCCATGGCCGGGTTCGATGCGAAGGACAGTACCAGCGTGAATATGCCGGTGCCGAATTTCGAGGGAGCGCTGACCGGCGATATCAAGGGGCTCAGGATAGGCATTCCAAAAGAATACCGCATTGACGGCCTGAGTGATGAAATTGACGCTCTCTGGCAGCAGGGCATTGACTGGCTGAAAGAGGCCGGCGCGGAAATCGTTGAAATAAGCCTGCCGCATACCAAATACGCCCTTCCGGCCTACTATATCATCGCGCCGGCGGAAGCGTCCTCCAATCTCGCCCGATATGATGGGGTGCGTTTCGGCCTCCGGGTTGAGGGCAAGGATCTCAACGATATGTATGCGAGCACCCGCGCCGAAGGCTTTGGCGCCGAGGTGAAACGCCGCCTGTTGATCGGGACCTATGCGCTGTCCGCCGGATATTATGACGCCTATTATTTGAAGGCGCAGAAGGTCCGCGCGCGTATTGCCGAGGATTTCAAGCAGGCATATCTGAATGTCGATGCGATTCTGACCCCGACCGCGCCGTCTGCGGCTTTTGGCTTTGGCGAGAAGGGGGATGATCCGCTGGAGATGTATCTCAACGACGTGTTCACGGTGCCCGCAAGCCTTGCGGGATTGCCGGGTATTTCGGTTCCGGCGGGGCTATCCAAGGAAGGGTTGCCACTTGGCCTGCAATTGCTGGGCAAGCCGTTTGATGAGGAAACCGTATTCCGCGTAGGCGGCGTTCTGGAAGAAGCTGCCGGCTTTACCGCCACACCGACTGACTGGTGGAGGGGATAACAATGGGAATGATTATTCAAGGTGCCACCGGGGATTGGGAGGTCGTGATCGGCCTGGAAATCCATGCGCAGGTCACCAGCAAGTCGAAACTCTTTTCCGGTGCATCCGCCGCCTATGGGGCAGAACCGAACAGCCAGGTCTCCTTTGTTGATGCGGCGATGCCGGGCATGCTTCCCGTGATTAACGAGATGGCCGTGGAACAGGCAGTCCGCACAGGCCTCGGCCTGAATGCGAAGATCAATAAATTCTCGGTTTTTGACCGCAAGAATTATTTCTATGCCGACCTGCCGCAGGGCTACCAGATCAGCCAGTTTCTGCAACCTATCGTCGGTGAGGGTAAAATCCTCATTGACCTTAAAGACGGTGAAACCCGCGAAATTGGCATCACGCGCCTGCATCTGGAGCAGGATGCGGGGAAAAGCCTGCATGACCAGCACCCGAGTCAGACATTTGTTGACCTCAACCGCTCCGGCGTACCCCTGATGGAGATTGTGTCCGAGCCGGACATGCGCTCCCCGGAAGAGGCCGCGGCTTATGTGAAGAAGATTCGCAGCATTGTTCGGTATCTTGGGACCTGTGACGGCAATATGGAAGAAGGCTCCATGCGCGCCGACGTCAATGTGTCCGTGCGGAAACCGGGCGATGAATTCGGGACGCGCTGCGAGATGAAGAACATCAACTCCGTGCGCTTCATGCAGCAGGCGATCATCTATGAAGCGAACCGCCAGGTGGATATCCTGGAAGCGGGCGGTACGGTCGATCAGGAAACCCGGCTTTACGATCCGGACAAGGGGGAGACCCGGTCCATGCGCTCCAAGGAAGAGGCGCATGACTACCGCTATTTCCCCGATCCGGACCTTTTGCCGCTGGAATTCGATGACGCCTTTATCAAGCGGATCAGCGAGACCCTGCCGGAGCTGCCGGACGATAAAAAGGCGCGCTTTATCGATGAGCTCGGCCTTTCCGCCTATGATGCGGGCGTATTGGTTGCCGAAAAAGAGGTCGCCGATTATTTCGAGGCGGTGGCCAAGGGACGCGATGCCAAGCTTGCCGCAAACTGGGTCATCGGTGAATTGTTTGGCAATCTCAACCGGACTGGCAAGGGCTTGTCGGAAAGTCCGGTGAAGGCGAATGCGCTTGGTGAACTGATTGATCTTATCAAGGATGGCACTATCTCCAACCGGATCGCGAAAGAGGTCTTTGAGGAGATGTTCGATACTGGCAAGGCGGCAGCGGATATTGTCGAGGAAAAGGGCCTGAAGCAGGTTTCCGACACTGGCGCGATCGAGGCCGCGATCGATGAGGTGATTGCCGCCAATCCGGACAAGGTTGCGGAATACCGCAGCGGCAAGGACAAGCTTTTCGGCTTCTTCATGGGGCAGGTAATGAAAGCGACGCAGGGTAAGGCGAATCCCGGCGTTGTAACGAAAATCCTGAAACCCAAGCTTGATAGTTAGTTACGTAGAAAAGAGAGAGGATGCGGTCGCTGGCGCGGTCGCATCTTCTCAATCTTACGAGTAAGAGCTTACGGCCCAAATCAGCATGAAAACCGGGACGGCAAAGATATAAGCCGCTTCGCGCAGCTTGGCGATCAACTCGGGGCGGTATTTGGTCTTGCGTGACGACATGGATCAGGCCTCAAAATAATCAACGAAATGAAATCACCGCTCGAAAAATATGTCTTTTCGCAAATGCAGCATTGATTAAAATCAATGAACTAACGAACTTACTTCGCAGGTGCAATATATTTTTTGTTGATGCTTAGATCAGCACGATTTCCAGCCGGTAGGGGGAGGTATTGGTGATCTGGATAATCTCCATATCATGATAGGTTGGCGTTGATTTTTGATAGGAAATCCCCCAGGCCGTGACATCGATCCGGCAAATCAACCCGTCATATTTAAGCGCGACCTGATAGCCAGAGGTCGGGCCGCTACATTGGCAGCGATGATATTTAAAAGGGGTGAGAATATCAGGGGGTGGGGAGGTCCATTCGATTCCCTCGGTCTTGAGCTCCTGGTAGTGAAGATTTTTATCGTTGATGGTGCTAATCAGGGCAATATGGGTTTCCAAGGGCATCAGTCCTTCCTTTTTTCTACCCTGTTTGACGCCCTTGCGCCCGCAGTTGTGAGAAAAAGAACCGCGATTTATGTTCTGAATGACGCGACGGTCTGGTAGGCTTGGCAAATGCAGTGGAACGATAGTGGCCTTATCCTCAGTGTTCGCAAACATGGCGAAAATAGCGTGATTATTCATGCTTTTACCCGTGAGAACGGACTCTATGGCGGATTAGTCCGCGGCGGAGTGGGGCGCCGCCTGCGCGGTATATTGCAGCCGGGAAATGAGGTGGAACTCACCTGGCGAAGCCGCCTTTCTGAGCAGCTGGGTACATTTACGGTTGAACTCCGGAAATCACGTGCAAGCAGCCTGTTCGATGCGCCCAGTGCGTTGGCCGGGGCAAGTTCCGCGCTGGCCCTACTGGATATTGTCTTGCCGGAACGTGAACCGCATGGTGCGCTTTATAACGCGACCCTGCTGCTATTTGATGCGCTCGCGGATCAGCCTGACATCTGGCCACTTCTGCTGGCGCGCTGGGAACTTGGGCTTTTGACCGAGATCGGCTTTGGCCTTGATCTGACCCATTGTGCCGCCACGGGCGTGACGCAGGACTTGATTTACGTCTCCCCCAAGTCCGGTCGCGCGGTCAGCGCGGGGGCAGGCGTACCTTACCGGGAAAGGCTGCTGCCGCTTCCTTCTTTTCTCAGGGCGCGCTCCCTCAATCCGGACGCAGTGGAGGAGGCAACGACAGAGGATATTCTAGCCGGGCTTGAGCTTACGGGATATTTTATCGAGAAGTTTATTGGTGAACATCACCCGAAGGTTCATCTCTCCGCGCGGGAGCGGATGCTTGTTACACTTCGGCGTCGACACGCACCTGATTCCGGGAAAATTATAACGGAAAATGATCCGGCCTAATTTTTCCCTCCCCAAAGCAAAATCAGGTGGTATATAGGGAGCATGAGTGACCATTCCCCTATTAGACCCGGCGAGATCGTCCAGACCTCGCTAAAGGACGCCATAAGCGAGCGCTATCTTGCCTATGCGATGTCCACCATCATGTCCCGTTCGCTTCCTGATGTCCGCGACGGATTGAAGCCGGTACACCGGCGCCTTCTGTATGCGATGAGGCTGCTCAAGCTCGATCCGGGATCGGGCTTCAAGAAATGCGCCCGCGTGGTCGGCGATGTGATCGGTAAATACCATCCGCATGGTGACCAGTCGGTCTATGATGCGCTGGTCCGGCTCGCGCAGGAATTTGCCCAACGCTATACGCTGGTGGAAGGGCAGGGCAACTTCGGCAATATCGACGGCGATAATGCGGCGGCCATGCGTTATACGGAAGCGCGCCTTACCGTTATCGCGGAAATGCTGCTTCGGGATATTGATCAGGATACGGTGAATTTCCGTCCCACTTATGATGGAGAGGATAAAGAGCCTGTCGTCCTGCCGGCCGCTTTTCCGAATTTGCTCGCCAATGGGTCCTCGGGCATTGCAGTTGGCATGGCGACCTCGATCGCGCCGCACAACGCGATTGAACTTTTAAATGCATTGCTTCATCTGATCAAGTTCCCGAATGCCGGGATTGATAAGCTGATGGAATATATTCCCGGTCCCGATTTCCCGACCGGCGGAGAACTGGTGGAGAAGCCGGAGAATATCCGCGAAGCTTATCTGACCGGTCGCGGTAGCTTCCGCCAGCGGGCGACATGGGAAGTGGAGGATCTCGGCCGAGGCACCTACCAGATTGTCGTGACTGAAATTCCCTATCAGGTGCAGAAAAGCAAGCTGATCGAGCGGATTGCAGATTTGATCCAGACTCGGAAACTTCCGTTCCTCGCCGATGTGCGCGATGAATCGGCGGAAGATATCCGCCTTGTGCTGGAGCCGCGCAGCAAGAATGTCGAGGCCGAGATGCTGATGCAGGGCCTGTTCCGGCTCAGCGATCTGGAAACGCGCTTTTCGCTTAACATGAATGTGCTTGATGCGACCCAGACACCACGTGTGATGAGCCTCAGGGAAGTGCTGCTTGCGTTCCTCGACCATCGCTTTGAGGTGCTGGTCCGCCGCTCGAAATTCCGGCTTGGCAAGATCGAGGCAAGGTTGGAAGTCCTGGAAGGCTATCTGATTGTCTTCCTCAATCTGGATGAGGTGATCCGCATTATTCGCGAGGAGGATCATCCGAAGCAAAGCCTGATCGACACCTTCAAGCTGACCGAGAATCAGGCTGAGGCAATCCTCAATATGCGGCTCCGTTCCCTGCGCAA
Organism: Sneathiella litorea; assembly: GCF_009882915.1. Lineage (GTDB taxonomy): Bacteria > Pseudomonadota > Alphaproteobacteria > Sneathiellales > Sneathiellaceae > Sneathiella > Sneathiella litorea. Next base: position 885,605 of record NZ_WTUW01000002.1, on the reverse strand, counting down.
GCTGGAGGAAATGGAACTCCGCACGGAGCATGACAGCCTGAGCAAGGAGAAGGCCGATCTTGAGGCGCTGCTTGAAAGCGAAGACCTGCAAAGAAGCGCCATCGCCGAAGAGATTCGCGAGATGAAAAAGACGCTTTCCGGGATGCCGGAAATCTCTGAACGCAGAACCCGTATCGGTGAGGCGCAGGAGTTGCCCGATATCCCGCTGGAGGCGATGATCGAGAAGGAGCCGATTACCGTCATCTGTTCGGACAAGGGCTGGATCCGCGCGCTGAAAGGGCATGTGGATGAAACGGGCACCGAGAAATACAAGGACGGTGACAAGGGTCGCTTCTGGATCAAGGCGGAAACAACAGACAAGCTGGTCTTGTTCGCGACCAATGGCCGGTTCTATACCATCGGTTGCGACAAGCTTCCGCGCGGGCGCGGGCATGGGGAGCCGGTGCGGCTGATGATCGATCTGGGTAATGATCAGGATATTGTCTCGCTCTTCGTGCATAAGGCGGACCGGAAACTGCTCGTTGCCTCCAGTGACGGGCGTGGATTCATCGTCGATGAAAACAGCGTTATTGCCCAGACCCGTAACGGCAAGCAGGTTCTCAATGTCTCTGGCGATAATGAAGCGGCATTCTGTATTGATGTCGACGGGGATAGTGTTGCGGTAATTGGCGACAACCGAAAGCTTAACTGTTTCGCACTGGAGGAACTTGGTGAAATGTCGCGTGGGCGCGGCGTTACCCTGCAGCGCTATAAGGATGGTGGGCTGTCGGACATCAAGACCTTCACGAAGGAAGCTGGGCTCACCTGGAAATCCGGGGAACGCACCCGAACCGAGACGGACCTCACCGGCTGGTACACCCGGCGTGGCAATGCCGGCCGGCTCCCGCCACGCGGCTTTAACAAGAGCAACAAGTTCAGCTAGTCCATTTTCGGTTTTGTTAGCAAGATGAGGGGATGATGACGACAGTTTATGAGGCCTTTTGCACAACCGTAGCGAAATATCCTGACAACGCTTTTCTCTGCGTTCCGGCCTATGACAAACGAAGTTATCATCCCGACGGCGTCGAGATCACCTATGCGGAGGCGGCGGAAGAGGTCGCGCGGTTGAGGTCGACATACCGTTCGTCAGGTTTCTCCCACGGAAACCGGGTTGCTTATCTCCTTGAGAATCGGCCGGATTACCTTCTTCATCTGTTGGCGGCAAATTCCCTGGGCGTTTCCTGTGTGCCACTAAATCCCGACTACCTGCACGATGAGATGCTCTATCTGCTGGACCATTCCGATGTCGATCTTGTGGTCACGATTGAGGAGCGGGCAAAAGATGTGCAGGCGGCGGCATCAGAACGCGAGCGCCCTCTACCTGTTGTGATGTTTGAACGGTTCTCCGGTCATTTGCCACGGCCCCGACCGGCCCCTAATCCCGGTTCCACCCCCGGTTTGATGAGCGAGGTCAGCCTGCTCTATACCTCCGGCACGACTGGGCGGCCGAAGGGCTGCATCCTGACCAATGACTATTTCCTGACCGCTGGCCGGACCTACATGGAACTCGGCGGTGTCGCCACCATCCGGGAGGGGGAGGAGAGAGTCTATAATCCCCTGCCGCTCTTTCATATGAATGCGGGCGCAGTCTCTTTTGTCTGCATGATCCTGTCCGGGGGATGTCTGGTCATCCCGGATCGGTTCCACCCGACGACTTGGTGGCAAGAGGTTGTTGAGACCCGGGCGACCATCATTCATTATCTTGGAATAGTGCCGCCACTTCTTTTGAATCAGCCAAAAAGTAATCTCGACACCGCGCATTATGTTCGCTTCGGGCTTGGTGCCGGGGTCGAGCCAGAGCTGCATGAGGTGTTTGAAAAGCGTTTCGGCTTTCCGCTGGTCGAAGTCTGGGGCATGACGGAAACCGGACGTATTCTCGCGGATAGCATGGAGCCGAGACAAATTCATACCCGTGCCTTCGGCCGCCCCACCGACGAGTTGCAGGCCCGCGTCGTCGATGATAAGGACCGGGACGTCCCGGCTGGCACTGAAGGGGAATTGCTGGTGAATTGCGCGGGTGACGATCCACGGCGCGGTTTTTTCGCAGGCTATCTCAAGAATGAGGCGGCGACCGAGGAAGTCTGGAAAGGGGGCTGGTTTCATACCGGCGATACCGTGCGCCAGGATGAGAGCGGTATGCTTTATTTCGTCGATCGCAAGAAGAATATCATTCGCCGTTCCGGGGAGAATATTGCGGCGGCAGAGGTCGAAGCCGTGCTGCAGGCGCATGATGACGTGGCAAAAGTCGCGGTCATTTCAGTGAAGGACGAGCTCCGTGAGGAGGAAGTGATGGCCTGCATCGTGCTGATGGAAGGAATCGCAGCCTCAAGCGAGAAGGCGGAGGACATCTTCAACTACTCCAATGGCAGCCTTGCCTATTTCAAGACGCCGGGCTATATACTTTTTCTGGATGATCTGCCGACAACAGGCACCCAGAAAATCCAGAAAGCAAAGATTTTCGGGCCCGACGTCGATCCACGGGAGCAGCCGGGTACTGTCGATTTCAGAAAACGCAAGAAGAAATCCAAATAACTCTACCAAGTTAATGTAAATACAGGTTGTGAAGCAAACGTTCGTTTGGTAGCCTGCGCCTTTTATGGGCCCGTTCGGGCGTTTAGTGAAAGGATCCAAAATGGCTTCGTCTGAGACTTCTTCCACCCTGATTGGCGCTCTGTGGAGCGTTGATGCAGAGGCTTCCACTTCGTCAAAGATCTTCCGCCTTGCCATTCTGGCATTGGCAGGCAGCATGATTATGGCAATCTCCGCGCAGATCGCCGTCCCTATGTGGCCGGTTCCCATGACGATGCAGACCTTGGCGGCCTCTCTGATTGGCGCAGTTTACGGCTGGCGTCTTGGTGGGGCAACGGTGGCGCTTTATATCGCGGAAGGCGCGATGGGTCTGCCCGTATTCTCAAGCGGTGGCAGCTTGGCTTCCCTCGTCGGTCCGACGGCCGGTTATATCTATGGCTTCGTTGCGGCGGCGGCTCTGGTTGGTTACCTGGTTGAAAAGGGTTGGGGCGCGACGATTCTGAAAAGTACTGTTGCCATGACCCTTGGCACCGCCGTGATTTTTGCAGGTGGCCTTTCCTGGCTCTCCACCCTGATCGGGTTTGAGGCGGCCCTGGTCTCCGGTTTCTATCCCTTCATCGTTGGCGGTATGGTCAAGATTGCACTGGCTGTTGCCCTTTTGCCGATCGTTGGCAATCTGGTCGGTAAAATCCGCAAATAAGCAAAACAGACCGAACAAACATCAGGCAGGCGGGGAGCAGGAAATGTTTCCCGCCTGTTTTTTTTAGTAGCTCGCGCCGTTGAGATAATACGGTAGCCATGTCGCAAGTGCCGGAAAGGCGGCGAGCAGGCTTAGCGCAACAAGCTGCAGAAGGACAAAAGGGATCACCCCCCGGTAGATAACGCCAGTCGAAACTTCAGGCGGGGCAACGCCGCGGAGGTAGAAAAGGGCGAAACCAAAGGGCGGTGTCAGGAAGGATGTCTGCAAGTTGAGCGCGATCATGATGCCAAGCCAGATCGGGCTGATATCCATGAGCAGCAGCACCGGCGCGACCACCGGTACCACGACGAAGGCAATCTCGACAAAATCGAGGAAAAAGCCCAGCACAAAAATAATTCCCATGACCACAAGCAGGGCAGCGAAGCGCCCGCCCGGAAGATCGCTGAGTAGTCGATAGACAAGCTCATCCCCGCCAAGCCCCCGGAAGACGAGGCTGAAGATGGTCGCTCCGATCAGGATAACAAACACCATTGCCGTCATCTCCATGGTTGACTGGCAGACCTCCTTCAGGATGTTGTCCTGGAGGAGCCGGAACAGGGCCAGGGCGAGACCGGCCACCGCAAGGGCGAGAAGAAGAAAGGCGAGCGCGGCGGCAAAATTGATTCCCTCCGTAGCAATGCCTTTCAGGTCAGTGATATTGGCAAGAAACAGCACAAGGACAATGCTCGCCCCGGCCACATAGAGCAGCGCTGTCGCCGGGCCATCGATCCGGAGCGCGGCCAGCAGGATTGCCCCGATCGCGCCGACGGACGCCGCCTCTGTCGGGGTCGCAATCCCGAGCAGAATCGAGCCCAGCACCGCAATAATCAAGATCACCGGCGGCAGGAGGGAGCGAAGCAGGCTGGGGATCAGGTTTTCGTCCGCTGCGGTCCCGTCCTCTTCCAATATTGCCGGTGAACTTTCCGGTTTAAGGAAGGCGATTATAACCTGATAGGAAATGTAGAGCCCGACGAGGATCAGGCCGGGAATGAGTGCACCGGCGAAAAGATCGCCAACGGAGACCGGCTCCGGAGACCAGTTGCCTTTCAGGGATTGCGCGGCGACATAGGCGTTGGAAATTTGTTCCGCGAGGATAATCAGAACGATGGACGGCGGAATGATTTGGCCAAGGGTACCCGCCGCACAGATCGACCCGGTGGCAAGCCTTGGATCATAGCCCTTTTTCAGCATGGTCGGCAGGGACATCAACCCCATGGTGACAACTGCCGCACCGACAATCCCGGTTGATGCGGCAAGCAAGGCCCCGACAATAAACACGGAAATCCCGAGGCCGCCGCGCAAACTGCCAAACAGGCGCCCCATGGCGTTCAAGAGCTCCTCCGCCACCCGCGATTTTTCCAGCATGATCCCCATGAAGATAAAAAGCGGTACCGCAAGCAGGGTCTCGTTCCACATGGCGACCCCGAAGATACGGGACGGGATGGCGCCCAAGAGGGAGGGGTCGAATACGCCTAGCATCCAGCCTAGCGCGCCCATAAAAAGGGCGCTGCCAGCGAGTGTGAATGCCACCGGATACCCTGCCATCAGACTGAGGATGGTGAGCGCGAAAAGCCCGATGGCGAGATATTCCGGAAGGATCATGTTGAAACCCCGGAACGGAGTTGAGCAAGGGCCCGGCATGCCACAGCGAGCCCTTGTAGAATTAGCAGGACTGGAAAGACCAACAACAGTGATTTCATCAAGTAGAGGACGGGTAGGCCAGAGCTTTCGCGTGAGCCTTCAAGGATTATCCAGGAACCGGCGACATAGGGCCAGCTGATGATCAGGATCACCAGGCAAACCGGAATTAACAGGAACAGGGTACCCAAAAGATCAATGACCGCCTTACCTTTCACGGGCAGCTTGCCATAGAGAATATCAATGCGCACATGGCCGCCACGGCGCAGGGTATCAGCCGCCCCCAGCATGAAAAGCAACGCAAAACTGTAGATGATGCTCTCCTGTAAGGCGACCAGGCCGATGCCAAAGACATAGCGGGCAAGGACCAGCCCAAACTGCGCGAGCACCATAAACACCGCCAGCCAGGAAACATATTTTCCAATGGCGGCACTCAGTGTATCGAGTAATCCGGCAAGTGAGGTGAGGCGGGTCACACAGATTTCTTCCAAATTACAGGGCCTTGGCCCCAATCTACCAGAACTATCGGCGTTATAGGGGAGCCGCCGGAATTTGGCAACTGTGGGGAAATTTGGCTTGAGCGTAATAAAAAAACGCTCCAGATTCGAGAAATTACCGTGGAATTTGACGTCATTCGCCTTAAGTATCGGGAATAAAAGCCTTTTTTCAAACAACTTTCAAGAAAAGGTGATGAGAATTTTATCAATCGCAAATAAAATGAGTAAAAATAAAATATAGATAATAAAAACAACTATTTAAATCTTTATATTCAACCATAATAATAGAAGATGTCAATAATATGCGAATTTTTGAATATGAAAATTTGCCTTGTATTTGATCTGTCTTCCTGCAAAATGCGATCAACAGGGAAAATTCGCGAAATCTAAAAATACCGGCACATGATGCTGGAAGAATAGAAATCTGCACCAAAGCAGATCACCGAAACCCCGCGAACAATCTGTTACATGAAAGCTAATATCGAGGGGCGGGCCAATCCGTCTTTCAGTTTCAAAATGGGAGGAACATTTTATGGAACGACGCAAGTTTTTAACAGGCGCTGCAATTGCTGGTGCCGGAGTTGCTGCGGCACCTTTTGCGGCACCTGCGCTCGCACAGGAACGCCGGGAGATGACAGTTGTCTCCACCTGGCCGCGGGATTTTCCGGGGCTTGGAATCAGCGCCCAGCGTCTTTGTGCACGTATCACTGAGGTAAGTGAAGGCCGTATCACGGTAAACTATTTCGCTGCCGGTGAGCGGGTTGGCGCCTTCGACTCGTTCGACGAAGTTGCCTCCGGTAATGCGCAAGCCTATATCGGCGCTGACTATTACTGGAAAGGCAAGCATCCGGGCTTCGCCTATTTCACTTCCGTGCCGCTTGGCATGACCACGGTGGAATGGAACGCCTGGATCAAGTTCAAAGGCGGTCAGGATCTCTGGGATGAAATGTCCGGCGAATTTGGGCTAAAGGCACTGCCTTGCGGCGCAACCGGTACCCAGATGGGGGGTTGGTTCAACAAGGAAGTGAACTCGGCCGAAGATTTCAAGGGCCTCAAGTTCCGTATGCCGGGTCTCGGCGGCGACGTTATTGCCAAGCTCGGCGCGTCTGTTGTCTCTCTTCCTGGTGGGCAGATCTATGAAAACCTTGTTTCCGGCGCAATTGACGCAACGGAATGGGTTGGTCCTTACAACGACTACTTCCTGAAATTCTACGAAGCCGCCAAATATTACTACTATCCGGGCATGCATGAGCCGGGTGGGGGACTTGCCTTCGGCATGAACAAATCCTGGTGGACAAGCCTCACGAAATGGGAACAGGACCTGATTACGGTCTGCTGCATGGAAGAGCATGCCGCGCAGTATGAAGAGGCTCAGGCTCTTAACGGTGAATATCTGCAGAAGATGATCACGGAAAATGGTGTTGTTCTCAAAGAATTCAGTGACGACGTGTATGACGCCTTTGCCGAAGCCGCCGCAGCCGTCTTCGAGGAAACACGCGCCCATAGCGCCCTTGCCACGAAGATCGACGATTCCTTCCAGATGAACCTCCGGGAAATCGGGGGATATCAGAAGATCGCGGAGGTCGCGTTCTCGAACCAGCGGAACCGGGTTCTGGGAATTTAAATAGCATGAGTTGCACGGCGGGGGCGGGACAGAAATCTCGCCCCTTCCACTATGGGAGGCGCTTATGACGAAGGCGGAAGATGTATATGCATCTAACCACGGGCTACAATGGGCCGTTCGTATCTTTGGCTGGTGTATGTTGGTTGCGCTGCCAATCTATTTTTTCAATAATTACCTGATTTTCGTTCTTGAATGGCCTGGGATAGGACATATTTTCGGCGACGGCGACACAACGTTTAAGGCTTGGATACAGCTGGGAACATATGTCGCCGGAATTGTTTTTGCCGTTGTCCTTGTTCGCCGCACTGCGAGCCGACATTTGCGGGACGAGGCGAAGATGATTACCCGTTTCAATACCTATCTGGTCCGGGCGGCCTTCTGGGCTGTATTCATTGTTGGCATTGCTGACACATCCCTTTCATTCCTCCGGATAGAGGGATTGCTTCCCTATATTGTCGGCGACTATCTGAATGCTGAACTGGGACGCGTGCATTTCCGCGGTCCTTATGTCCATTTACCGCTGATCTTTCTATCGCTCCTGATTGCCCTTCGGTCCCGCACTCTGGGATTCCAGTGGTTGGCCCTTTTGGTTGTCTTTGCTGAATTGGGGATTGTTATCTCGCGTTTCATCTTCTCCTATGAACAGGCTTTCATGGGGGATCTGGTCCGTTTCTGGTACGCGGCGCTGTTTCTGTTTGCCAGTGCCTACACCCTTGTTGAGGAAGGGCATGTGCGCGTTGACGTTTTCTATGCCGGCTTTACCAACAAGACTAAAGGTTTCGTCAATGCACTCGGCACCCTGTTTATGGGGATCACGCTCTGCTGGACGATCCTGTTTGTCGGCATGGGGAGCAAGGCGGCCATCATATACAGTCCGCTTGCAAATTTTGAAGTGAGCCAGTCCGGTTTCGGCATGCAGGTGAAATATCTTATGGCCGGATTTCTTGCCGTGTTCGCGGTGACCATGTTGATCCAGTTCGTCAGCTATCTGATGGAGGCCGTTGCCGATTATCTGGAACAACCGGGCCATCAGGATCATGAAGCCTCACTGACGGGATAGAGTATAAATTATGGAACTTGTCTTTCTCGCCCTACTAATTTTTCTAATGGCACTGGCTCTCGGGTCGGGTTATCCGGTCGCTTTCGCGCTTCCGGGTTCGGCAATTGTCACGGTTAGCATCGCAGCTATCATCGGGTATGCCGCGACGGGTAATCCGGATGCTTACTTCTCACACGGGGGGCCCTGGCAATGGTTGAGCGCCGGGGTGACCAACCTGCGAGGTGTTTACTGGGAGGTTGAGCGCGATACGCTGATCGCCATTCCGCTGTTCATCTTCATGGGAATCATGCTGCAGCGCTCTAAAATTGCCGAGGATTTGCTGGTCACCATGGCCCAGCTGTTCGGCCCGGTGCCGGGTGGTCTTGGTATTTCCGTTGTGTTCGTGGGCGCGCTTCTGGCGGCAACCACCGGCATTGTCGGTGCAACTGTGGTCGCGATGGGGCTGATCTCCCTGCCGGCGATGCTGCGCAACAACTACTCCAAATCGCTGGCGACGGGGACGATTGCCGCCTCCGGCACCTTGGGGCAGATTATCCCGCCATCAATTGTTCTCATCATTCTCGCTGACCAGCTGGCCAGCGCGGTGGATCAGGCGGGGACGGCACGCAAGGCGCTCTACAAGTCCGCAACGGGAGAGCTGTCCATGCCTTCCTCCTTTGATGTGGTCTCCACCAGCGCCGGTGAAATGTTCCTCGGGGCCTTCATCCCGGGTTTGCTGCTTGTCGGCATATATATGCTGTTCATCCTGATTTATGCCCTGATAAACCCGAAAGCAGCCCCGGCAGTCCATGGCGGGACCTTCGATCGGGCCTTCTTCGGCAAGCTCGCATTAGCGCTGTTTCCGCCGCTTGGGCTGATTTTCCTCGTTCTGGGATCGATCCTGGCGGGCATCGCAACGGTCAACCAGGCCGGTGCGATCGGGGCGGTGGGCGCCATTATGATGGCGGGTTATCGCCTGAAGGAAGGACATAGAGGGGCCTATGCGCCCGTCCTTCTCGGTCTGGCATCACTCGCGCTCATTCTTGGGGCCCTGATTGCGTTTGAGCCGAATATCAAGGCAATCGAAACGACGATGGATGCCATCGGAATTGCCCTTGGCGCCGTCGGGAGTGTGGGTCTAGTCATCGCCATCGGCTGGAGCAGTCTGCGGGCGTTCAAGGTAGAAAATACCTTACAGGAAGTGATGATCGATACGGCGAAAACAACCTCTCTCGTGTTCATCATTCTACTCGGCGCGGCCATGCTTACTGCCGCGTTCCGTGCATTTGGCGGGGAGGAACTCGTCCGGGATTTCCTCAATAGTATGCCGGGTGGCTTCTGGTCAAAATTCATTATCGTCATGGCGGTGATTTTTGTGCTCGGGTTTTTCCTCGACTTCATCGAAATTGCCGTGGTCGTTGTACCGATTGTGGCGCCGATCCTGCTCGCGGACCCGTCGGCGAATATCACAGCCGTCTGGCTCGGGGTTATGATCGGCCTGAACATCCAGACGTCGTTCCTGACACCGCCCTTCGGTTTTGCGCTCTTTTACCTTAGAGGGGTGGCGCCGGCGATTGTTAAAACCGTTGATATGTATAAAGGGGTTATTGCCTTTATCTCCTTGCAGCTGCTCGCGCTGTTGATTGTCGGGCTTTATCCGCAGTTGGTGAATTACCTGCCGAACCGCTCCTCTCTGGTATCGGAGACGGCACCACCACCGCGTAACCCGCGCCTGAACTACTGTGTCGATCATTATATCGCCGATCAGTTCCTGACGAACGGTGCTGCAATCAATGGCTCAATTGCGGAAGCTCGGCAGCTTAATCTTGATTATTTGCCTGCACGGCTGAAATCCAATCTTGAAAAGAGTTTTGATGCTGCGGCTGGTGCCCCAGAACTAATGACCCAGGCGTGGCAGGCCGATGAGGTGATCAATTCAAAGGTTGGGGCATATCTGCCAGTCCAGCAGAGAGTTCGCAGCATTGAAGCCGAGATTGCAGATATCGATCTGGAGATCAAGGATCTCAAGATTGATATTAGCCGGATGTATTCCGAAGATCAGGCGGAGGCAAAGAAGAGGCTGCAGGATCGGGTAGCGGCGCATGAAGAAGAGCGCAAGAAGCTGGTTGCTGAAATTCCGTCAGACTGGAAGGAAACTTACGGCACCTTCAAGAACCTGCTGAAAGATGAAGCACTCCTTCGCAGTAAATTCAATCGGGCCGCCGGGGAGGCATATAAGCCTGTCGCGGAACTTATTGCCGTTCTTAAAAGTAATGAAGCCTATATGGACCTGAAGGCGGATATTATGCAGATCAGTAATGATCTCGCCGGAGCATCCCCGGATGAACTGATTTCGGCGATTGAGGATCTGAGCAGTCGCCTCAGCGATGTAGAAGGCGCTTCCGACATTTCCTCGGGCCTGTCGAAGGTTCGGCGGAGCCTGAAGGCCAGTACGCCGGACTTCGAAAAGGCAACAGAGGAGATGGATAAGGTTGTGACGGATTATGAGAGCCAGATTTCCTGGCGCAATAACGCGGAAACCAACCTCCTGCCGACACTGGAGAAATATGAAGAGTTAATCCGCGACACTATGGGCCTCAGAGAACAGCGCCGGCTGAATAAGGAGCAGGCGCTCTATGTGGCGAGCTGTCAGTCCGGTCATCGGGATGTCTCGCATTACTTCTAAGGTCTGGTGAGTTAGGCAGTCCAGAAAATCAGATGGCGGCGGATGAATAAAAATCCGCCGCCATTTATTTGGCGCATCATTGCGTGATTGTCGTCAGGTCGAGATGAGGGGCGGGGGTTATTCAGTCAATAACTGCCAGCCGTCACGGGTCAATACCTCAGACGGATGAAAGCGTTTCTTATAGGCCATCTTCGGGCTCTCACTTATCCAATAGCCTAGATAGACATAAGGGAGCTGCCGACGTTCTGATTCAACGATATGCCATAGGATAAGATAACTGCCCGGACTCCGATGTTCTTCATCAGGGTCGAAGAAACTATAGACAAGCGATAGGCCATCTTCCATCTCGTCGATCAGGCAGACCGCGAACAGGCTGTTGTCTGGTTTCCGAAACTCCGCGAGTTTGGAACGAACCGGGCTCTCCTCAACCATTGCCTGATAATCGGCAAAATCCATATCCACCATGCCGCCCTCTGAATGACGGGAGGTTAGATATTGGTGGAACAGCTCGAAATGTTCGCGCGTGGCAATCGATGGCAGAACCTTCGCGGTGATATCCGCATTCGATTTCCAAATACGTCGGAAAGATTTTTTGAAGCGAAAATCATGCGCCTTCACGCGGATGGGAATGCAGGCATCACAGCCGTCACAGGCTGGTCGGTAGGCGAGATCCTGGCTGCGTCGGAACCCGGCATGGCTGAGTGTATTATGCAGGCTGTCCGGATCTTCGCCGGCAAGCAGAGTCACTATCTTGCGCTCCAACCGGTCATCGAGATAAGGGCAGGGAGCGGGCGGGGTCGAGAAGAAGAACCGCGACGGGATTTCGACGCGTTTCATCTTTTCATATGTCTCGTATTTTTTCCCATATCATAAAGGTAACGCGAATTGGTTGCTTCGCAAATAGCGCGGTGAAATAAATGTCGTGAATCTACATCAAACCATAATAAAATGGCGCGAAAAGCGAAAAAATGATCCAAAGCAGCACCACAAGCGGCGCACCAGCCTTGAAAAAATCAATAAATTTATAGTGCCCGGGGCCCATGACAAGAAGATTCGTTTGATAGCCCATCGGGGTGGCAAAGGAACAGTTTGCGGCAAAGATTACGGCAAAGACAAAGATCATCGGATCGATGCCAAGTTCCCGGGCAATACTGATCCCGATCGGGGTAAACAGGACGGCCGTCGCGTTATTGCTGAGAATGTTTGTAAAGACAGCAACCAGCAGGAAAAAGGCCGAAAGAATAACGCTTGGGTCAGCCCCGGCCATAAGCGTGAGAACACCATGGGCAAGATAGCTCGCGCCGCCGGTTGCCTGCATGGCCGCCCCAAGGCCGAGAGCCGCCCCTATGAGTAACAGGATACGGCGGTCAATGGACCGGCTTGCCTGATAAACATTCAGGCATCCGCTGATCACCATCGCGACCGCACCGCAGACAGCGGCCACCACGATAGGCAACAGGCCGGTTGCTGCACAAACAACGACGGCGCCGAAAATAAACCGTGCCCGCCAGGCAAGGGCTGTGGCCGGCAGTTCGCGTGCCGACCATTCCAGCAGCAGGACATCCGGGTTGTTGCGAAGTCGCATGATATCCGAGCGATTTCCCAGAATAAGCAGGACGTCACCGGCTTCAAGGCGGATGTCCGTCATTCGGCTGGTCCGGATCATGCGCGAGCGACGCTGAATGCCGATGACAACGCAGCGGGTACGATAATGGAAGCTGATCTGATAAAGCGCCCGCCCGATCATGCGTGACGCCGGGGCGACAACAGCTTCTGCCAGCGTCTGATCCTGTGCGGCGCCGCCAAGTTCTGCGCTGGCTTCCGCATTGGGGCTGTCCGGTTCCAGAAAGCCCTGCAATATTTGCGGATTATCGGCGAAAGCCTCGGTAATGGATTTGCGGGTTCCGGCGAACACCACGGCGTCTGAGGGTTTCAGGCTAAGGCTGTCAAAGGGCGGCAGCAGGACATGCTCCCCGCGCTGAATGAACCGGATCGTGATGTTTCGCAGGCTCGGGAACTGGCCCGCGACCGCTTCCTCACCAACCAGCGGGCTATCCGGAGCAACTTCCATCTGAACGATGAACTGCTTGCCGGACACATCCATGACTTCTCCCTTCATGGACGTCCGGTCCGGTAGAATGCGCGGGATCACCACCAAAGCATAAATAAGCCCGAAAAAGGCAAGAACCGCGCCCGGCACCGTAAAATCAAAGAAGTTTATTTTTGGCTGTCCGGCCTGCACTGCCGCGGCCATGACCAATAGGTTGGTCGAGGAGCCGATCAAGGTGGTCATGCCGCCGAGAATGGAGGCATAGCTCAAGGGAATCATTAATGTCGAGGTGGATCGGTGCATTCGTTCGGCAAGCGCGGTCATCAGCGGGATGAAGATGACAACAACCGGCGTATTGTTCATAAAGGCGCTGATGACCAGAACGGTTGTCAACACGACCGCGATGGCGAGAATGGGGTGATGGCGTCGAAGGGCGACAAGACGGCGGATTGGTTGCTCCAGTGCGCCGGTACGAACAATCCCCTGACCGACAACCAGCAAGGAGAGAACCGTGATCAGGGCCGGATCGGCAATACCTGCGAGAATCTGGGTGGGGGTCAGCAGATTATTTCCCGCATCATCCACCATTGGATAGAAATGAAACAGCAGCAATAACGCGGCGATAACAGCGATAGAGGAGATTTCCAGCTCGATCTGCTCATTGGCAAAGGCGAAAATTGCAACAGCAATAAGGGCGAAAACCGCCCAAATATGAAATACAGATCCAACTATTTCCATGGGCCGTAATATTTTCCTTGCTGTTTTACCATGTCGGAGTAAAAGCTTCGCGTCGGAATTAGTCCGACATTTGCATCATGAGGATTGTCTCAGATCTTGCAAGCCTGTTGTTATTGCTGGATGACCGAATATCTTTGAAGAAAAGCCAGGATGAACCTCTCTTATTATGATGCTTCCGCGGCCGCACGCGCCGAATATCCGCGGCTGAAGGGCGCGCAGAATACGGATGTCTGTATTGTTGGCGCTGGATATACCGGGCTTTGTGCTGCGCTTGACCTGGCCGAGGCCGGGTTTTCAGTCGTCGTGCTGGAGGCTGAGCGGATCGGTTTTGGTGCATCGGGACGCAATGGCGGCCAGATCGCTACAGGCTATTCGCCGGGGATGATTGATACGGAGGCACTGGTCGGGGCAGACGATGCGGCCCGCCTCTGGGACCTGTCTGTCGAGGCGATCCGTCTGCTGAAAGACAGGATTGCCCGCCATAACATAGACTGCGACCTGAAGGCGGGAGAGCTTTATGCCGCCGTCAAGCCCCGCCATCGAGATTGGTTGCTGGAAGAAAAGGCTCATTGTGAGAAATACTATGGGTACAACCAGTATCAATGGATTGAGCCGGAGGAAATGGGTGGATTTCTGGAGACCGAGCGGTTTTGCGGCGGTCTCCTCGATTCGTCAGGTGGGCATCTTCACCCGTTGAATTATGCCCTCGGCCTTGGTAAGGCGGCGCAGGATGCTGGCGTCACGATTTATGAAAACTCCCGTGTTCTGGAAGTCAGGGAAGGGACGTCGCCTCTTGTCACCACGGCGGAAGGGTCGGTGAAGGCACGCTATGTGATCCTTGCCGGGAATGCCTATCTTGCCGATCTGGACCATTCCCTGGCGGCGAAGATCATTCCCGTTGACGCCTGCATCGTGGCGACGGAACCCCTTGGTGAGAAGCGGGCGCGATCCTTGATGAAGACGGAAGCTTGCGTCTCGGATACGAATTTCAATCTTGATTACTTCCGGATGTCGGCGGATCATCGCCTGCTTTATGGCGGGCAGGATAAGCTGATCAGCAAGCGGGAGATGGCGGGGGCGGCAGTTCGGGAGAATATGCTGGTTACCTTCCCGCAGATGGAAGATGTGAAAATCGATTACGTCTGGGGCGGAAAAGTCGCGGTCACGCGCGTTATGCTGCCGGATGTGGGACGTAAGGGGCGTAATATTTACTATGCCCATGGATATTCCGGGCAGGGGGTGCCCCTCTCGGCGATTGTCGGGCGCCTGCTCGCCGAGGCCATCGGTGGCGATGCGGAGCGCTTTGATGTATTTGCGCGTATTCCGCACAAACCCTTTCCAGGAGGGACCGCGCTGCGCGTTCCGCTGTTATCGATTGCCCGGCTGTATTACGAGCTAAAGGATGCCCTATGAGTGGAGCGGAATACGCCGGATCACTGTATTGACAAGATAATCCTGCAACAGGCGACCCCGCGGATTAAACAGCGAGACCAGCAAAATCAGCGATGATGTGGCGGCCAGGGTGAAATAGAAGATCGCGGCGTGAATGAGTGCAACCAGGTAATCCGGCGCGCCGCCATCCATCCGTTCCATCCGGATATTCATAAATCGCATGCCGATTGTCGCATTTCCGGGTCCGCCGACCAGCAGGGTATGATAGATGAGTGGGATTGCCGCCAGAATAAGCACGAGCAGGGGAGTCAATACACCTAAGGTAATGACCCCGATCAGCGTTGCAGCGAAGGCGGCCGCCACGGAAATAACGGCGATACATAGGACGTCGATGGCATAGGCGAAAATGCGCCGCAGACGGATCGATTCATAATCATCGGGATTAAATATGTCGCTGGCGGGCCTGCGTTTCTGGTCGTTTCCCTCGATTGGGGAGAGGTCAATCAACGGGCCGTTCTGATCTTTCATCGCGGACGAAATCCTTTTTCGTTCAAAACAAGTGGTATCGCAATTATTTTGTAAATGGTACTTGTCGGTTGAAATACAATGATCCATTGCTGTTTCCGGGCGCGGCGGAATGGAACGATAGAGGAAGAAACATGCAGTCACGGCCCATCCTCATTCTTGTGCTGGCTGGTGGATTGATCAGTTTGCTCGCCATCGGCGCCCGCGCCGCATTCGGCCTTTTCCTGGAGCCGGTCTCCAGCGAATTCGGCTGGGGGCGGGAAGTGTTCGCCCTTGCCCTCGCCATTCAAAATATCGTCTGGGGACTGTCGCAGCCTTTCGCCTCGGCAATTGCCGACAAATACGGCTCTGGCAGAACGTTACTGGTTTCCGGTTTGGTCTACGCCTCGGGACTGTTCCTGATGTCGCAGACAGGCAGCGCGACGGAGCTGCATCTCACTGCCGGACTAATGATCGGTATGGGGCTCTCCGGTACCGGGTTCGGGGTCGTGATAGGCTCGGTCGGGCGTGCTGTACCGGAAGAAAAACGGTCCATGGCGCTCGGGATTGTCGGTGCGGCGGGAAGCCTAGGCCAGTTCCTGATGGTCCCGCTGGGGCAGGCATTTATTGGAAATTATGGCTGGTCCATGGCGCTCATCCTGCTTGGCGTGTGTGTTTTGCTGATGATACCGGCCGCCGCCTTCGTTACCGGCAAAGCCTCCGATAGCGCCACCGCCGGGGCGGCCAGTCTTTCTGCCGCAATCCGGGAAGCAGCGGGGAATGGCAGTTACTGGCTCCTGTTCTTCGGCTTTTTCGTATGCGGTTTTCATGTCACTTTCGTCGCCGTGCATCTGCCCGCCTATATTGTGGACATGAATGTGGCGCCGGAATATGGCGCGATTGCCTTATCCGTGGTCGGGCTGTTTAACGTGGTCGGGTCGCTGGCGTCCGGATATCTCGGCGGAAAATATTCGAAGAAATATCTCCTCAGTACGCTTTATTTCTTGCGCGCGGCGCTGTTTGTCGCCTTCATCCTCATCCCGATCAGCCCGGTGACCATCCTTGTGTTCGCGGGCGTGCTCGGCCTGCTCTGGTTGTCCACTGTGCCGCTGACTTCGGGGCTGGTGGCGGTCATGTTCGGGCCAAAATATATGACGACGCTATTCGGCTTCGTCTTCTTCGGTCATCAGATTGGCGCGTTTCTCGGGGCGTATATTGGCGGCCTCGCCTTCGACCTGTACGGCTCTTATGATATCGTCTGGTGGATGAGCGTGGCACTTGGCATTATCTCTGGCCTGTTGCACTGGCCGATCAGGGAAAATATGCCGGTCCAGCGGGCTCAGGCAGCGGGCGGGTAACGGGCAGAGATGGCGGCATTACCAAACAGGGAAAGATCACCTGTCTTCGCGGCGATCGCTATTCAGTTGGTGGTCTTCGGCGGGATTTATTTGCTCCGATCCCCTCTTGAAGGGGTTCTTGATTATCCCGTTCCACTGCTCTGGCTATCGCTGTCGCAGGGGCTTATCGCCGGGATCATCACACGGGGATTCGGATTTTCCGCGCCCTGGGTGATTGGGCAGGTGATTGCGCCGCCGCTTCTGTTATTTGCCCTTGCGCTAAACCTGCCAAGCTGGATTTTCCCGGTCATCCTCGTGCTGCTGGTTCTTGTCTTCTGGAATGTAGCGGTGGGCCGGGTACCTTTGTTTCTGACCAATCGCACCACGTCGGAGGCTATCTTGAAACTGCTTCCGAAGAAGAAGGGGCTCCATGTCACGGATCTGGGAAGCGGTCTCGGCGGGACACTCCGCTATCTTGCGCAAAAAATGCCGGATGCGCGTTTTACCGGGCTGGAGACGGCGCCGCTTCCTTTCGCGCTTTCCTGGATGATCGGGAAGATTGTTGGGGGACGTAACCTCGATTATCGCTTTCGCGATATCTTCCGCGAGGATCTGTCCGGGTATGATGTGATTTATTGTTTCCTCTCGCCGGTGCCGATGCCGCGACTATACGAGAAGGCGAAAAAGGAAATGAAACCAGGTAGCCTGTTTATCAGCAACAGTTTCGAGGTGCCGGGCCACCGTCCCGATAAAATCATCAAGGTTGCGGATCGGCGCCAGACGAAGTTGCTGATCTGGCGGATGTAGCCTATTTCAGGTTCGCGGGTAGAACCGGTGTTTCACGGAGCAAAACAATACTGATCCGGCGGTTGCCGGGATTTGACGGATCGTCAGAAATAAGCGGATCCGTATCGGCCCGTCCGGCAACTTTCTCTATGCGGTCAGGCTTCAGCCCGGATTCAAGAAGGGCGCGTCGGCTGGCGTTGGCACGATCCGACGACAGTTCCCAGTTTGAATAGTCACGGGCGTTAAAGGACGAACTGTCCGTATGGCCGCTGATCGACAGACTGTTCGGCAATTCTTCAATTGATTTGGCGATCATCCCGATCAGGGACCGAACCCGTGGCGTGATTTTTGCGCTGCCGTTTTCAAACATGCTGTCGTTGAACTGGTCAACGATCTGGATGCGCAGCCCCTCCGGCGTCATGTCGATTATCACATGATCCTTGAGGCCAGAGAGCTCGGGGTTCTTGCTGATGGCCTGGCGGATCTTTTCGCGTGCCTGCTCAAAGCTGGCCTCCTCGATCTCTGCCAGCTTGGCCAGCAGCTCGGCTTCTTCCATTTCTCGGGTCTTTTGCTCTTCCTTACTCTCGTCCTTGCGCCCGTTTTCCGGGGGAGTGATGCTGGAAACAGCGGACGGGACGCCGAGGTTTGAGACTTGCGCCCCTTCGGTTTGCATGCTTTTTCCGCCGAGCATGCCGCCCGCGCCGGACTGGCTGATGCTGGCCGTCGTCGGGGCAAAGTAGTCGGACAGCCCTTCCTTTTGCTCGGTTGTTGTCACATTCAACAACCAGAGCAGCAGGAAGAAGGCCATCATCGCGGTCACAAAGTCGGCATAGGCCACCTTCCAGGCACCGCCATGGGCGCCATGGCCGCCTTTCTTGACCTTCTTGATAATTATCGGGGCAATGTCATCCGCCATGGAACACTCTTACGCTTTCAACGAAATTGTTAGACGGCTGGCGCTTCATTGCAGGCTTCTTCCAGTTCAATGAAGGTCGGGCGCTCATGATTATAGAGGGTCTTGCGGGCAAACTCGACCGAGACGGCGGGGGCATATCCCTGCAGATGAGCGAGCAGGCCCTGCTTGATGCATTCGAAATACTTGCTGTCGGCGTCGGTGAACTGCTCAAGATTTTTGCCCATGGGAGAGAAGAGACCATAGGCCACGAATATACCGAAGAAGGTACCGACGAGCGCAGCCGCAATCAGGCCGCCGAGAACTTCCGGCGGCTCGGCGATGGAACCCATGGTAATGATCACACCCAGCACGGCGGCGACAATGCCGAAGGCGGGGAGGGCCTCACCCAGGGCGGTTACCGCGCCGGAGATGGCATGTCCCTCATTATGATGTGTCTCGATATCCTGATCCATCAACGCTTCGAGCTCATGCGGATTTTCAGTCCCCATGGTCATCAGCCGGAGGTAGTCACAGACGAAATCAACCGCGTGGTGATTTTTGGAGAAGCTCGGGAAGTGCTGGAACAGCTCACTTTCATGCGGGTTCTCGATATGCGGCTCCAGGGCAATCATTCCCTTGGTCTTGGACAGCTTGAACAGGGCGTAGAGCAGGGTCAATAGTTCGGTATAGGATTTCTTGTCATGCGGCGCACCCTTCATCAGCTTGCCAAAGGACTTCAGAAATCCAAAGATCACCCATTTCGGGTTGGACTGCAGGAAGGCCCCGACCCCCGCGCCGAGAATAATCAGGTATTCAAGCGGCTGGAACAGAACGGCAAAACTGCCGTGCGGGGCATAACCACCGGCAACGGAGCCGAATGTCACAACAATACCAATTATCCAAAACATATTTTACAGACGTCCCTAAACGATCATTTCCAAGGATTTAAGCGCCGATTTTGCCCTGAGAATGGTTAATAAACCGTGTGTAATTTTACGAAGTTTTTATTGGACAGCCTCTTTCTACCGATTTGGCCTGAATTCTGGATGATGGTATTTATGGCAAGAAAATGGGTGATTTCGCCGGCCAATTATGGGAAAGTGCCGCCGATTGCTTAACAGAGCGCGTATTTTTTGCATACAGGTACCGATTGCGCATGGGCTTTGACGCCAGAGAATTTAGAAATGCATTGGGGTGTTTCGCCACGGGTATTACGGTTGTCACGTCACGCAGCGTGACGGGCGAGCCACTTGGCGTGACCGTAAACTCCTTCAGTTCCGTCTCTCTTGATCCGCCGCTGGTTCTGTTCAGCCTCGCCCATGTCGGTGGCCATTGCCAGGAATTTTTAAGCAGCGGAAAGTTCGCCGTTAACATCCTGACGCCGGATCAGCGTCATCTCTCCGACCGTTTTTCCATGGCGCGGGACAACCGGTTTGAAAGGATTGACCATATCAAGGGGAGAAACGGCAGCCCTGTCTTTAAGGAAAGCCTTGCAGTCTTCGAATGTGAAACTTTCGCGGTGCATGAGGCGGGCGATCATGCAGTTTTTATCTGTCGGGTGACCGATGTCCGCATGGGCGAGAAGGAGCAGGCGCTTCTCTTCCACAAGGGCCAATACCACACGCTCTAACCGGGTAAATTCCACCAGCTGAAAAATTCCTCGTTGGGCCTTTCAACCGGACCCGCGAGACGCTACAACTGAGTCTGAATTATTTTTCAGGAGACGGGTGGATATGGGAGAAAAAGCAGCATTTATCGGGCTTGGCGTCATGGGGTATCCGATGGCGGGCTTCTTGCAAAAAGCGGGCTATGAGATGACGGTCTATAACCGCACCACCGCCAAGGCGGAAAAATGGGTCGCGGAATATGGCGGGTCTTTTGCGGATACCCCGGCCAAAGCGGCGGAAGGGGCGGATTTCGTCATGGTCTGCGTTGGCAATGATGACGATCTACGTAGTGTCGTGCTGGGGGAGACCGGCATTCTCGCCAGCATGAAGGCAGGCTCCATCTTCGTTGATCACACCACCGCCTCGTCCGAGGTGGCGCGCGAACTCGCCGCGATCGCCAAGGAAAAGGGCATCGGTTTTGTCGATGCTCCGGTCTCTGGCGGTCAGGCTGGCGCGGAAAACGGCGTACTCACTGTTATGTGCGGCGGGGCGCAGGCGGACTTTGATCGCGCCAGCACGCCCATCGATGCCTATTCACAGGCTTGCATGCTGATGGGCGACGTGGGGGCGGGACAGCTCACCAAGATGGTCAACCAGATCTGCATCGCCGGTGTGGTGCAGGGCCTTTCAGAAGGCATCCACTTTGCCGAAAAGGCCGGGCTGAACGCAGAGAAGGTAATTGAGGTGATTTCCAAGGGCGCGGCGCAAAGCTGGCAGATGGAAAACCGCTACAAGACGATGATCGCCGATAAATTCGATTACGGCTTTGCCGTTGACTGGATGCGCAAGGATCTCGGGATCTGTCTCAAGACCGGTGACCAGATCGGTGCGAGCCTGCCGAACACCGCGCTGGTCGATCAGTATTATGCCGATGTCCAGAATATGGGCGGCAATCGCTGGGATACGTCCAGCCTGATCACGCGACTTCGCAAGCTGAACACATAAGGCTAGAGCGGGGCGGCGAGGGAGAGGGACCAGTAACGGCTGACCTTCGCCGCTTCTGGATGGGCAGGCGAAATGCCGAGGCCAACATCCGTGACCTTGTCATTGAGGATATTGGCGCGGTGCGGCGGGCTGTTCATCCACAGCGTTACCACGCCCGCCGCATCGAACGCGCCGAGGGCGACATTCTCTGCGGCGGCGGAGAAGTTATATCCGGTGCCTTGAATACGCTGACCGAAGGTCGATCCGTCCGCGCCGGTATGAGATAATACTTGTTTTTGGTCCATGAATTCCGCATGTTCCCGGGCAGTCTGCATCAGAAGGTCATTTGGGGCGAGGGCGGGCAGGCTGACCTGGTCGCGCTCCGCATTCAGACAGTCGATGACATCTGCTATCAGGCTCATGGGGACTCCCCTGTTTTTGCATTTCAATATATGAATGATCATTATTAAAACGTGACAGTTGGCCATTTTGTGAGGAAATTCCGCTATGACGGATGAAAAAAAGTCGATTAGCTCGGCAACAAATATCGCTCAGGCGCTGGGCGCAGTCGATCCGGCCTATAAAAGCGTGATTCCCGGCATTTATCCCGGTACGACCTATGAGCGGGAGGCCGACGGCAGTTACCCCACCGGCCGGGTCTATAGCCGCGATCAAAATCCGAATTACGAGCTGCCCGAACAACTACTGTGCGCTCTTGAAGGCGGCCGGGAGGCACTGCTGTTTTCGTCGGGCATGTCGGCAGCGCTTGCCGTGGTACAGGCGCTTCGTCCCGGTGATCATATGATCGCCCCTGCGGTCATGTACTGGAGCTTTCGCAACTGGCTGCTGACCGTGGCAAAGGAATGGAAGCTGGAGGTTTCCTTCGTGCCGAATGGCGATATCCCGGCACTGGAGGCGGCGGTCATTCCCGGCAAGACGAAGCTGCTTTGGCTTGAAACCCCGGCCAACCCGACCTGGGTGGTGGATGATATTGCCGAATGGGCGCGGGTCGCGAAGGAGGCGGGGGCGCATCTTGCGGTGGATAATACGGTAGCGACACCGCTGCTGACCAATCCGCTCAAACTCGGGGCAGATATCGTCATGCATTCGGCGACGAAGTATCTCAATGGTCATTCTGATGTGCTGGCCGGTGCGTTGATCACGGCCGCTGAGGATGACTTCTGGGCGCGGGTGCAGGTCAACCGGAAGGCGGGCGGTGCTATCCCCGGTCCGTTTGAGGCTTGGCTCCTCCTGCGCGGGATGCGGACCCTGCATTTGCGGGTTGAGCGCGCATCCCAGAATGCCATGGCCATCGCCAGGCATTCTGAGCAGGCGAAGGGTATCCGCGCTGTGCTTTATCCCGGTCTCGAATCGCATGAGGGTCACGCCATTGCGGCGCGGCAGATGAAAGGCGGTTTCGGTGGCATGATGAGCCTCTGCATCGAGGGTGGTACGGAGGCGGCGATGGCAGTTGCGGCACGGCTCAAGCTGTTCAAGCGGGCGACGTCTTTGGGGGGTGTCGAAAGCCTTGTCGAGCATCGCGCGAGTATCGAAGGAGAGGGCACGCCTTGCCCGCCCGATCTCTTGCGTCTTTCCATCGGGATTGAAAGCGCAGATGATCTGGTTGCGGATATCGAGCAGGCATTAGAGGGAAGGAATACCTAATGGAACGATCTGTCATTGTGACCGGCGGCAGCCGGGGGATTGGCCGGGCTATCTCCCTTGGCGCGGCGAAGGCGGGCTATCAGGTCTGTGTGAATTATGCCCATAACGCGGCGGCGGCGGGAGACGTCGTGTCCGAGATTGAGGC
This sequence comes from Sneathiella litorea, assembly GCF_009882915.1. Lineage (GTDB taxonomy): Bacteria > Pseudomonadota > Alphaproteobacteria > Sneathiellales > Sneathiellaceae > Sneathiella > Sneathiella litorea. The sequence continues at coordinate 862,711 of NZ_WTUW01000002.1, read as the reverse complement.
GACAGGCGGCAAGGCCATCACGGTGCAGGCCGACATGACGAAAGAGGCCGATATCCTCCGTATGTTTGAGACCACTGATCGGGAGCTTGCCCCACTGGCAGCGCTGGTCAATAACGCCGGTATCGTTGATACGGCATCGAAAGTTGAGGGGATGAGCCTCAACCGGCTTGAACGCATGTTCACCACCAATATCACCGGGCCGTTCCTTTGTGCGCGGGAGGCGGTGAAGCGCCTGTCAACCGCCCATGGCGGGAAAGGCGGGGGGATCGTTAATATTTCCTCCGTCGCGGCCAAGCTGGGCAGCCCCGGCGAATATGTGGATTACGCTGCATCCAAGGCGGCAATCGATACCATGACGATAGGTCTTGCGAAGGAAGTCGCAGCGGAAGGCATTCGCGTGAATGCGGTGCGCCCCGGCGTGATCTATACGGATATCCACGCCAGCGGCGGGGAGCCGGGCCGCGTTGACAGGGTCAAGTCCATGGTGCCGATGCAGCGCGGCGGCGAGGCCGGGGAAATTGCCGATACGGTCCTCTGGCTGCTCTCTGACAAGTCGAGCTATGTCACCGGATCGCTGATTGATGTGTCCGGCGGCCGATAGGTCGCGTGATACTTAGCCTTGCAGCTTTTGGGCGGCCTCTATGGCGAAATAGGTCAGGATGCCGTCGCAGCCTGCACGCTTGAAGCAGAGCAGGCTTTCCATCACGACTTTATCGCGATCCAGCCAGCCGTTCAGCCCCGCGCCCGCGAGCATCGCATATTCGCCTGAGACCTGATAGGCGTAGGTCGGCACGCCAAACTCATCCTTCACCCGCCGGCAGATATCAAGATAGGGCATGCCCGGCTTGACCATGACCATATCCGCACCCTCATTGATATCGAGGGCAACCTCGCGCAACGCCTCGTCGGTATTCGCCGGGTTCATCTGGTAGGTGCGCTTGTCGCCAATGCCGAGATTGCCAGTGGAACCCACGGCATCGCGGAAGGGGCCATAAAAGCCCGACGCATATTTCGCCGCATAAGACATGATCAGGATATCGCGATGTCCCTCCTGTTCCAGTGCATCGCGGATAGCGCCAATGCGTCCGTCCATCATGTCCGATGGGGCAATGATATCGCAGCCGGCTTCCACCTGGTTGAGAGTCTGCCCGATCAGCACATCAAGGGTCGGGTCATTGACCACATAGCCATCCTCTACCAGGCCATCCTGTCCATGGGTGGTGAAGGGATCGAGTGCGACATCGCAGAGCACGCCCATTTCCGGCACAGCGTCCTTGATCGCCTTGATCGCCTTGCAGATGATATTGTCCTTGTTCAGGGCCTCGCGCCCGTCTTCTGATTTCAGATGCTGTTCAACCGCCGGGAACAGCGCGATAGCAGGGATGCCGAGATCATGGGCCTCCTTCGCGGCGACCTTCAAAAGATCGAGGCTGAGCCGCTTGACCCCCGGCATGGAGGGCACATCAATCGCCAGATTTTCCCCTTCATGCACAAACACCGGCCAGATCAGGTCATTCGGCGAGAGAGCGTTTTCCGCCACCAGACGTCGGGACCAGTCGGTTCGGCGAACCCGGCGCATGCGGGTGCGGGGGAAATGGGGCGCAAGGGTTTTCATGAAAGGATTCCTGCTTTTGTCGCATCGATGATAATATTTCGCGGCATATTATCCCTATGCGGGCCGGGTCGCAAATTTTTAAACCTAACGATCGTTTGGTAGATCATTGACAACGTCCCTGCAAGATCGTATCAACAGCAAAAAGCAACAATAGAGGCCGACAACCATGGACTTTAATCTATCGGAAGATCAGGTGGCTTTTCGCGATATGGCGCGGAGTTTTGCCGCCGAGGTTTTTGCGCCCAACGCGGAAAAATGGGACGAGGAAAAAACATTCCCTGTCATGGAAATGCGCAAAGCCGCTGAACTTGGCTTTGCCGGCATCTATGTGGGGGAGGAGCATGGCGGCTCCGCCTTAACCCGTCTCGACGCGGCGATCATCTTTGAGGAGCTGGCGTCTGGTTGTACCTCGACTGCGGCGTTTATCTCCATCCACAATATGGCAAGCTGGATGATCGACCGGTTTGGCTCCGATACGGTGCGGAAAAAATTCCTGCCAAAGCTGACAACGATGGAGCATTTCGCGAGCTATTGCCTGACTGAGCCGGGCTCCGGTTCCGACGCTGCCGCCCTCCGCACCAAGGCTGTCCGCGATGGCGATCATTATGTGCTGAACGGCGGCAAGGCCTTTATCTCCGGCGGCGGTAAAGCGGATCTCTATGTGACCATGGTCCGCACCGGTGATGATGGTCCGAAGGGAATCAGCTGTATTGCGGTGCCTGCGGATGCGCCCGGCATAAGCTTTGGCGCGCAGGAACGCAAAATGGGCTGGAACTCCCAGCCAACGGCGCAGGTCCTGTTCGATGACTGCCGCGTACCGGTCGAAAATCTTATCGGCAACGAAGGCGACGGCTTCAAGATTGCGATGATGGGGCTCGATGGCGGGCGGCTCAATATTGGTGCCTGCTCCATCGGCGCGGCGCGGGCCTGTCTTGAGCTTGCGCAAAGCTACACCGCCGATCGCAAGCAGTTCGGCAAGCCCATTGGCAGTTTCCAGGCGCTGCAGTTCAAGCTAGCGGATATGGCAACGGAGCTGGAGGCGGCACGCCTCATGATCCGGCAGGCGGCGGCCAAGCTGGACGCGAAGGACCCGGAGGCAACGCTCTATTGTGCCATGGCGAAGAGATTCGCAACTGATGTCGGCTTTAATGTCTGTAACGAGGCACTGCAGCTTCATGGAGGCTACGGTTATTTGCGGGATTTCCCGCTGGAACGCTTTGTGCGCGATACCCGCGTGCACCAGATCCTGGAGGGTACGAACGAGATCATGCGTGTTGTGATTTCGCGCAAGCTTGCTGAGGGTGAGGGGAGAAGTTAGGGTATGAGTTCAGAAGAAGAAATCCTGTTTGAGGTTAGAGGCGCGATTGGCCTTGTCACGCTGAACCGTCCGAAGGCGCTGAACGCGCTCACCCATGAAATGTGCCTCGCATTGGACGCGAAGCTGAAGGAGTGGGAAACGGATGACACCGTTAAGGCGGTGCTGATCGAAGGGGCAGGCGAGAAAGCTTTTTGCGCCGGCGGCGATATCGTCAAGCTTTATAACGAGGGGAAGAGCGGCGGCGACTATCCCTATCATTTCTATCGCGATGAGTATCTTCTCAATACACGGATCAAGCATTTCCCGAAGCCTTATATTGCGCTGATCGACGGGATCGTCATGGGCGGCGGGGTTGGTGTCTCGGTTCATGGCAGCCACCGCATTGCCACCGAACGCACCCTGTTCGCCATGCCCGAAAGCGGCATCGGCCTCTTCCCCGATGTGGGCGGAACCTATTTCCTGCCGCGCCTTGCGGGAGAGCTTGGCATGTATCTCGGTCTCACCGGTGCGCGGCTGAAAACGGCGGATTCCGTCTTTGCCGGGATCGCCCAGAACTATATCCCGTCCGAGAAGCTGCCCGCGTTGAAAGACGCCCTCGCCGCGCATGAGTTTGCGGGTGATACCAGCGCGGAGATTGACGCGCTGATCGAGAAATTTGCCGCCGATCCCGGCGATGCGCCGATTGCGGAAGTATTGCCTGCGATCAACCGCCATTTTGCACGAGGCTCGGTCCCGGCGATTATCGAGAGCCTGCAAGCCGATGGCGACGCGTTCACGACGAAGACAGCCGACAGCCTGCTCACCAAGTCACCAACCAGCATGAAGCTCACCTTTGAGCAGCTTCGCCGCGGCGCAAAACTCGACTTCGATGACTGCATGCGGCAGGAGTTCCGCATGGTCAACCGCGTCATCAAGGGTGTTGATTTTTATGAAGGCACCCGCGCCGTCGTCATCGACAAGGACCAGTCCCCGAAATGGAACCCGGCCCGCCTTGACGAGGTAAGCGACGCGGAGATTGAGGCCTATTTCGCCCCGCTTGATAATGGCGATATTTACTGACAATCGCCTCCGGGTTACTTTACATTTTTATAATATAAGCGTATCCTTTGTGACCAGCTTTTGGGAGCAGGGTAGTGTCAGAAGCATACGGCCTTGACCGCTATATTGAAGATTTGCGGGACATTTCATCGAAAACCAACGATCAGGATGAGATTTTTCGCCTGCTGACGCCACTGTCTCGACGTCTGGCGCTAGATGGGAGTTGGGTATCGCAGAAATATTATGACATTAATCCGGACATGGGATATGGCGTCCATTTGCTGCATGAGGAGGCGGATCATTCCCTCGCAATCATGGCCGTCGCCTGGGAACCGGGTGGCAGCGCCCCGCCGCATGATCATGGAACATGGGCTGTGGTTGCCGGAATCGACGGGATAGAGAGAAACATACGATATAACCGCGTCGATGACAGGTCACAGTCCGGATACGCCAGACTGGAAGTCAAACATGAACTTGATGCCGGCCCGGGGGATGTCATTTGTATGAAAGATGGCGGCATCCATTCCGTTCGAAATGATTCCGACATCGTGTCACTTTCGCTCCACACTTACGGCAAGCATTTCAACTTTACGGATCGCTCACAGTATAATCTGGAAACAAATGAACAGCAGGACTTTATAGTCCCTGTCGACTGATTTTTCTTACCAGAGCGGTTTGTCGAGCCCTTCGAGGAGGACAAACTGCCCCTTGGCGGCGTCCTTTCGGGCGTCGCGCGCCTTCCTGTATTCGGGGCTGTCATAGAAGGCCTTCGCCGCCGCCATATCCGGATATTCAAGGAGGACGACGCGCGATGTTTCCTCCGGCCCTTCCAGTGTTTCCATCGGCCCGCCGCGGGTTAAATAGCGCCCGCCGTATTTTTTGATGGCGATTGGCGCAAGGGATTTATAGACTTCATATTGTTCCGGGTCGGTGACATCGATCCGGGCGATCATATAAGCGGGCATTTTTGTTCCTTTTGTGCGATCCAATTAATAAAAATAATAAGGGGGAATAGCATGAGCTACAAGTATGTAACAGTCACACGGGAAGGGCGCATCGCCACTGTCCGGTTCGATCGCGGCAATGACGTGAACCCGCTCTCCATCGACGCGATGAAGGAACTGACGGACGTCGCCCACTCGTTTGAGGGGGATACGGAGACAAGCGCGATCATCCTCACCGGGAATGGCAAGAATTTCACTGTCGGCTTCGATTTGAAAGACCCGGCGGTCAAGGCGCGGGTCGCGGCGGGCGTGATGGACCGGCGGGAGATGCTGAAAGTCGGCCCGAAGATGAGCAAGGCGTGGGAAGATCTGGAGCCCATGACCATCGTCGCCGTGGATGGCTATTGCATCGGCGGGGGCGTGGCCCTCTCGGTCGCCTGCGATATGCGCGTTGCGTCAAAGGGCGCGACCTTCTGGGTGCCGGAAATCCGCAACGGCATGAATATGAGCTGGCAGTCCGTGCCGCGCATGGTCAACCTGATGGGCCCGGCGCGCACCAAGCAGCTCTGCATCGTCGCCGACAAGATCAGCGCCGAGAAAGCCATGCAATGGGGTCTCGTTGAGGAAGTGGCGGAGGAAGGCGGCGCCTACGCGCTCGCGCTGGAATTCGCAAAGAAAATCGCCGCCATGCCGCCGCTCCCTGTCCGCTTGATCAAGCAGGGCGCAAGCGTTGCCGCCAACGCCCTCAACCACGCCGTCAGCTATATGGATATGGACCAATACACCGTCGCCATCACCTCCGAAGACCACGCCGAGGGGATACAGGCGTTCCTCGAAAAACGCGGCCCTGTGTTTAAGGGGCGTTAGAGGTAAAGCTTTTGTCGTCAATGCACACTTCACAAAACAAAGATCCATAATTTGTTCTGCTAATGAAACCTTTTGAAATGCGACTTTCGTGGTCCCACCCATCAATTGTTTCTATTGCGTCAATAAACATCTTGTGCTCAAGAAGGGGCTCATACTTTGTTTCATCTATCATTTTTACGCCATCGTAAGTTGTTAGTAATCCAAATCGGCATAAGTTATCAATATAGATCGGAGCCATTTCCGATATTATTTTTAGGGATTTAATATCAACTAAGGAGTAGTTTTTCATATATATGTCGAAGTGCGGCTGATCTTTTCGTTTTGCTACAATGTCAATTTTTGGGAGCACTTTAACTGAGTTAAAATGCTGCATAATTTTAGCTTCATCAGACGTTATTTGCTTAAGTATTTCGACGAATGACGGATGTGCTTTGTTCGCAGTATTTTTATCCATCGCATTCGCGAGAAGGTTGGCAAACATCTCACGTAATTCAACGTCTTCAACTGAGTATCTCAATGTCTCAAAGAGAGGACCAGCGACATTTAGTTTTGGTTGGATGATGTCTTCTGGTAGTGTGTTTTCAAGCTTCTTTGCAACGTCTTCATCGACAAATTTTTTGAAGTATTCGAATTTCCAAATGACGTAATTAAATGGTGAAAGAAGAGCGTTTATAGTTTCTCCTACTTTCTTACCTGCTTTTCCTATTTCCTTGGCACCGGGCTGAATAGCGTCTTGATATATCGGAATGGCTTTTGCAATTGCTGCGACAGCTTCCGCAGCGTCCTTTATTTTAAAGGGCTTAACTTCGTCATCGTCCATAGCGCTACCTTTTGGATAAATGGCTTGTCCATAAGAAATATCTTATTAGATATTAGTGTCGAACACTAGTGTAGGAGAAATTATTAGATAATAATATCATCTTGAAAGTGTGATGAAATTAGGAGGTATTTTATACGAACCCTATCCATCCTTCCCATTCTCTTGTAAAATATACCCCATGACCTTATCCCGTAAAATCATCCTCTGGCTGTGTGCCCTTATCATGCTCTTTGTCGTGATCCCCTTTACGGGGATTTATTTTGCGCAAGGGGCGTTTGTCTTTCCGGTGCCCGATCGCGGGGTGGGGGAAGCCGCGGGCGGGTTCGCGCCGGTGACGATCACCACGGAAGATGGGGAGCAGCTTAACGCCTTCTATCACCCGCCGGGCGATAAGGCGGCGAGCATCCTCGTCTTTCATGGTAATGCGGAGACAGCGGCGAACCAGATGACGCGCGGGCAGGCGCTGGCCACGGCGGGCTATGGCGTGCTGCTCGCGGAGTATCGCGGCTATGGCGGCAGCACCGGCGAGCCATCGGAGGCAGGGGTCATCACTGACGGGCTCGCGTCCTATGATTTTCTGGTGGCGGAGACGGAGAGGCCGGTCGGTATCCTCGCCCATTCGCTCGGCACCGGGGCGGCGATTCCCGTGGCAGCGGCGCGCGATCCTTTCGCGGTGGTGCTGGAAAGTCCGTTTACGTCCCTGCTGGCCATCGCGCGCTATCGCGTGCGGTTGATGCCGCCGTTTGATTTCCTGCTGAGATATCCCTTCCGCAATGAGGCGCGGATCGGGGAGGTGCGCGCGCCGATCCTGATCATTCACGGGACCGAGGATAAGGTGATCCCGTTCGAGGAGGGGGAAAAGCTCGCCACCCTCGCGCCGAAAGGCACTGCCTTTATCAAGATCGAGGGCGCGGGGCATAATAACCTCGGCCAGTATGATGATATAAAAATGGCGACCAGCTTCTTCACGAAAGCACTGGCCGCCAATCCGTAGCGCGAGAAGCGCCGTATTACTTCACATAGGCGTCGCGGAGTTTGCGCATGCCTTTCAGCCAGCGGTCATAGTCGCTGGCTTTTCGCTGGATATACTCACGCACCTGCGCATGGGGCAGGATGAGGAACTCTTCCTTATCCATGGTCTCGACCACGCAATCGGCAAGCTCTTCCGGCTCCATCGTGCCATCGACGGAGGCGACACTGCCGAGCCGGTCCTGGGTCATCGCCGTGCGAACTTGCTGTGGGCAGAGGACGGAAACGCGTATCCCCTTGTCGCCATAACGGATGGACATGGTCTCCGCGAAGGCGATGGCCGCATGCTTGGTGGTGGCATAGGTCGCGCTATCGACCTGCGAGAGCAGGCCGGCAGCAGAGGCGGTGTTCACCAGATAGCCGCCACCATTGGCGATCATCTTGTCAACCACGGCGCGGGCGGCATAGACATGGGCCATCACATGGACATCCCAGTTGAGCTGCCAGATATCATTCGGCGTTTCTTCCCAGCCATAGCGGGCGAGGCCGGCGTTGGAGACAAAGATATCGATCGGGCCATAGGCCTCCTCCGCCTTGGCGACGAGGTTCTGGATGTCCGCTTCTTTGCCGACGTTGGTAGGAACGGCGAGACCATTGACGGATTTCGCCACTTCCTGGAGCGGTCCTTCCTGCAGGTCGGCGACGGTGATGCCCTTCGCCCCCTCCGCATGGAAGCGTTCGGCAAGCGCCTTTCCGATGCCGCTTGCCCCGCCTGTAATCACAACATTCTTGCCCGCTATTTTCATTTTTTCCTCCCGCAGCTTGAGGCTGCTTTATTGGTTTATGGGGCCGATTGTGGCGTTATTTCACGCGCCGGTAAAGGACTGAATGCCCGTCTGGGCGCGGCCCAGGATCAGCGCGTGCACGTCATGGGTACCCTCATATGTATTGACGGCCTCCAGGTTCATGACATGGCGGATGACGTGATATTCATCGGAGATACCGTTGCCACCATGCATGTCGCGGGCGGTCCGGGCGATATCGAGAGCCTTGCCGCAGGAGTTGCGCTTGATCAGCGAGATCATTTCCGGTGCGGCGCGGTTCTCATCACGCAGGCGGCCAACACGGAGGCAGCCCTGAAGCCCGATGGAGATTTCCGTCTGCATGTCCGCAAGTTTCTTCTGGATTAGCTGGTTGGCGGCGAGGGGGCGGCCGAACTGCTTGCGTTCCATCGTGTAGTTGAGCGCAGCCTGCCAGCAGAACTCGGCGGCGCCAAGTGCGCCCCAGGCGATGCCAAAGCGGGCGGAGTTGAGACAGCCGAACGGACCGCCGAGGCCCTTGACGCCCGGCATCAGGTTTTCTTCCGGTACGAAGACATTATCCATGACAATCTCGCCGGTGATGGAGGCGCGAAGAGAGAATTTCCCCTCAATCTTCGGGGCGGAGAGACCTTCCATGCCCTTTTCAAGAATGAAGCCGCGGATGACGCCGTCATCGGTTTTCGCCCAGACGACGAACACATCGGCGACCGGGGAGTTGGTGATCCACATTTTTGCGCCGTTCAGGCTATAGCCGCCATCGACGGATTTCGCGCGCGTAACCATGGAGCCGGGATCTGAGCCGTGATCGGGCTCGGTCAGGCCGAAGCAGCCGATCCATTCACCGGTCGCCAGCTTCGGGAGGTATTTCTGTTTCTGCTCCTCGGTGCCGTAGGCATTGATCGGATGCATGACGAGGCTGGACTGTACGCTCATCATCGAGCGATAGCCGCTATCAACCCGCTCCACTTCACGGGCGACAAGACCGTAGGAAACATAGCCAAGACCGGCACAGCCATAACCCTCGATCGTGGAGCCGAGAAGTCCAAGCTCGCCCATCTCGGTGAAGATAGCCCGGTCGAAGGTTTCGTGGCGGTTCGCTTCCAGAACCCGGCTCATCAGCTTTTCCTGGCAGTAGTCGCGGGCGGTATCGCGGACCAGTCGCTCTTCTTCGGTCAGCTGGTCATCCAGCAGAAAGGGATCGACGGGATCAAAAACGGGTTTGGAAGAGGCGCTGCTCATAGGGGTTTCTCCGATTATATATTTTGTATATTTTGGCCGGGAGGCGTTACATGACGCCTATTTAACGGTTTTGCGGCGCAACATCAATATGCTTCATGCAGGGGAAGGATATATGATAAGCTTCCCCGGCGTCGAGAATTAAGCGGGTAGGCAGGCTATGTCATCAGAAGAGAAAAGCGAATATATCGTTGAGTTCCAGCAGCACGGCACATCCGTGAAGGTGTCGGTGATCGACCCCAAGACTATGCTGGAAGTCTCCATTGTCGGGCCCAGCTCGGTCGGACAGGAGGAACTTAAACGCACGGCGCTTGCCAAGCTACAGTATGTGATGAGCAAGAAGAACGGGCGTCCCGCAGAACAACGCACCACCTCGAATGATCTGCCTAAAAAGCCGGGAATCGTCGTCTAGCGGTGGCTTTAGTGGGTATAACTTTCCCTTTTAACAGGCAGGATATAACGGCTGCTGACGGTTGGGTTGTCGTCTATGATGAGTTCAAATACCTCCAGGAGGATTTTACTGAAATCATCATGGGTTAGCGGGTCATCAATGCGGGCCTGAAGCCGGTCCCTGTCGATATCCGAGGTATCGCCGGCCCAGACGATAAAGGGCACATGCGTCTGGGTGTCGGGGGCAAGCATACGTGGCATTCCATGGAGATAGACCCCCATTTCCCCAAGAGATTCACCGTGATCACTCAAGTAAATCATCGACGTTTCGTAGCGGTCCTGTTTCCCTTCCAGAAACGCGATAGTGGCATCCAGCAGGGTATCGGTATAGAGAATGCTGTTGTCATAGGCGTTGACGATCTCCGCCTCGGTACAGGTGCCAAGCTCCTTTGACTGACAATCCGGGGTAAAGGTCGCATATTCGGTCGGATAGCGCTTAAAATACGCCGGTCCATGACTTCCTATCTGGTGCAGGACGATCAGGATGTCCCCATCCTGCCGGGCTATATAGTCGTCGAGGCCGGTCAGCATGCCGATGTCACGGCATTCCTCCTCATCGCAAACCGGGTTGGTGTCAGGAGTGTTAAAGCGCTGATAGTTAACCCGGGTTGCGACACCCTGGGAGCCGGTGTTGTTATCGCGCCAAAGAATTGAGATGCCCGCCCTTTTGAGGACATCAAGAGTATTCTCGGTATAGTCGGCCTTATCAATCTCGAAATCTTCCCGGTTATCGAGGGAGAACATGCAGGGCAGGGACACCGCGGTAGACGTACCGCAGGATTGCATGTGGTGGAACGAGAAAACATCCTTTCGTTTTGCCAGCTTGGGGGTCGTCTCGCGTTCATATCCGTTGAGGCTAAAATGATCCGCGCGGGCGGTTTCGCCAATCACCACGATGACCAGTTCATGTTCGGTATCCTCGGGCGGAATATTCGCCGACGTCACCCGCGACTGAAAGGTCGTATCAATTGTGCCGGCACCGGAATCGATGGCCAGCTTGATCGCGGAATATATCGGATGGGTCGGATTGGTGAAATACCGGAGCGGCTTATGTTCGCGAAACAGGCTGGCATATGAATCGCCAAAGGGCGCCATTGAAATGCCCGCCATCAGCACTGCGGCGACGGCAGCGGTGGCAAGTCGCCCCTGCCTCGCGAGGGTGGAGGTTTTCCTGACGGGAATGAGAAACAGCAGAATAGAAGGGAGGAAGCCCAACAGACCGACACGAAGGATCAATCCCCAGTTCAGCAGGTCACCGGCTTCGTGAAAATCCGTGCCAAGAATATTCCGGATCATCTCCTTATCGACAATAATACCAAGTGTATCGCTGAAATAGGCGACAACGGCACCTGTGATCAGAAACAATGCGGCGACGAGCCGAACCGGCAGAAAAAAGCTGAAGATTGTTGCAAACAACATGATCGCACAGAGCAGAACCACAGCTTGCGAAACCAAGAAGGGGAGATGCTGTCCAATATCATAGACGGCACTGGTCTGAGTGAAGAACGAAATGTTGGCTGTGACCAGCAGATACGCCGAAACGCCCCAGAGCAATAAGCTGGGGCTTAGCGAAAAGCGAGGTTTGGTTTGTATAGACATGTCCGTGACATGGCCTTCATTGAGAAGATTGAAACTGGAACTACATCTGACGCCTGTATTCCAATCTCAGGCGCCAAATTGCAGCGACCATCTTCTCAATAAACCGTTTTAAGAAATTGCGCACAAGGACTATTAAAGCGGCATGATGACGCAGGCTTTAAAAACCGAGCAGTTATCCAATGTAGATTTTGTAAACAGTTGGTTGATTCCGATTCTTATGCGGTTTTCTTCTTGCGGCCGAGGCCGAATTCCTTGGCAAATTGCGACCGGCGTTTTGCGTAGGCCGGAGCCACCATCGGATAATCCGGCGGCAAATTCCATTTCGCACGGTATTCTTCCGGCGTCATGTCATAATTGGAGCGCAAGTAGCGCTTTAGCATTTTCAGCTGTTTGCCATCTTCCAGACACACGAGATAGTCGTTCTGAATAGACCGTTTGATGGGGACCGCGGGCTTGAGTTCCGCCTGTTCAGCTTCTGTGTCTGCGTCGAGCGTGGCCAGAGAGCTGTAGACGGACTTGATCACCTGGACCAGTTCCGCATTCTCAATCTGGTTATTACTGACATAAGCTGAAGTTATATCTGCTGTCATGCGGAGCAATTCCTCACGTTCAGATTGAGACGGAGGGTTACCCTCTTTCGAAAAAGACTGTGTCATTTGTTTTTTTTCATTCGTTTAGGGGACTGTTTACTTCCCAACATGTTATGAATTGCTTAGAAAAGTCAATACATTGAGATGCAATTAACAGAAAAACTGTGAATAAGAAACAGGTCGATCAAATTCTGTCATTTGTCGGCCCTATAAATCTTCGAATCATTATGTAATTTCATAACTATAAATCTACGACCGTTGTAAATACTAGATGGGCCGGAAAATGAATTCTAATCTTGGATAACAACACCATCATATGTAATATTTAAATGTATATAAAATGATGGTTAAGTGAAATGTTGATCCTCTTGACGGCCATATCTGTGAATCTATTGTAATAATCAGGCTTCTTTATTTCATTATATGAAATTCTATCAATGATAAGCGAGAGCTATGGATAACTTTCCATGCAAGCCTGTGGTTTAAATATTTTCCGGATGGTTTTTTTATTGGATTTTTTTTGACAATTTTTCCGGCCGCTGTCCTGTAAATTGTGACGTATAAAAAAAGAACATTTAAGGGCGGAGTTTTTCTAGGAACTCTTTGCCACCTGTGCTATCCATCCGTCGCGATATTCACGCGCGCGCAATACGATTATCAGCATCCGTCCGCCGACTTTTGTGCGATTGTACGATGAATATAAAGACTGACCGGGATAGGTACCCAAAAGGCCCGGCGGTAAGGTGTTTTATCTGTTTAAAGTAGTTCGTTCAGGGTGGAATGGACTAATCCGATATAGGAGTTCAACATATGACGATGCAAAGTGCCGAGTTGGTAAATTTTTTCAAGGCCGACCTCGAACGGAATGATCCCGATGTCTTTCGTGCGATCGGCCAGGAACTTGGCCGGCAGCGGGACCAGATCGAACTGATCGCATCCGAGAATATCGTCAGCCCGGCCGTGCTCGCCGCACAAGGCTCCGTCCTCACCAATAAATATGCCGAAGGATACCCCGGCCGTCGCTATTATGGTGGATGCGAATATGTTGATATCGTTGAGGAACTGGCAATTTCCCGCGCCAAGGAGCTTTTCGGCTGCGGTTTTGCCAACGTCCAGCCGAACTCCGGCTCCCAAGCGAACCAGGGCGCTTTCATGGCACTGATCAAGCCCGGCGACACCATCCTCGGTCTGTCACTGGCCGCAGGTGGCCATCTCACCCATGGCGCCGCGCCGAACCAGTCCGGTAAATGGTTCAACGCCGTTCATTACGGGGTCGACAAGGAAACGCACCAGATTGACTTTGACGAAGTCCGCGCCCTCGCGAAGGAGCATCAGCCGAAACTGATTGTCGCCGGTGGCTCCGCCTATCCGCGGCATATCGATTTCGCCACTTTCCGCCAGATCGCCGATGAAGTCGGGGCTTACCTGATGGTCGACATGGCGCATTTCGCTGGCCTCGTGGCTGCAGGGGTGCACCCGAGCCCGTTCCCACATGCCCATATCGCGACAACCACGACGCACAAGACATTGCGCGGTCCGCGCGGCGGCATGATCCTGACCAATGACGCGGCGATTGCCAAGAAGGTGAATTCGGCGATTTTCCCGGGGATGCAGGGCGGTCCGCTCATGCATGTAATCGCGGGCAAGGCCGTTGCCTTTGGGGAAGCGCTTACTCCAGCGTTCAAGACTTATGCGGCGCAGGTCGTCGAAAATGCCAAGGTTCTGGCCGCGACGCTTGTCGGGCATGGCTTTGATATCGTGTCCGGCGGCACGGATACCCATTTGATGCTGGTCGATCTCCGGCCGAAGAAGCTCACCGGTGACATCGCCGAGCGTGCACTGGAGAATGCCAACATCACCTGTAACAAGAACGGCATTCCGTTCGATCCGGAAAAGCCAATGGTTACCTCGGGCGTGCGTTTGGGCACTCCGGCGGCGACAACCCGTGGCTTCGGAACGGAAGAGTTCACGAAAGTCGGCGACCTGATCGCTGAAGTCCTTGACGGACTGGCCGCAAATCCGGAGGATAACGGCGCTGTCGAGGAAAAGGTCAGCGCGGAAGTGAAAAAACTCTGCGACGCTTTCCCTCTTTACCAGGATATGTAGGCGGGATGACCAATAAAGGGGCAGCGGGTGAAGATATGACAGGAAGGGGACTATTGGATGCGCTGTCCATTTTGTAGTAGTGATGAAACGCAGGTTAAGGATAGCCGGCCGACCGAGGATAACACGGCCATACGGCGGCGACGGGCCTGCGCCGGTTGTGGTGCTCGATTTACCACTTTTGAACGTGTGCAGCTCCGTGAACTGACTGTCGTCAAGAAAGATGGTCAGCGGACGCCGTTCGAGCGCGACAAGCTGGAACGGTCCGTCAGTATCGCGACCCGCAAGCGCCCTGTCGATCCGGACCGTATCGATCGTATGATCAACGGTATCGTCCGCCAGCTGGAAAGCAGCGGCGACCAGGAAATCCCCTCCGACAAGATCGGCGAACTGGTGATGGAAGGGCTGGCCCAGCTTGACAGCGTGTCCTATGTACGCTTCGCCTCCGTCTACAAGGATTTCCGCGAAGCCAAGGATTTCGAAGAATTTATTGGCGAGCTCAGCACCAACGTCACGACCTGACGCTGAAGCCCGCCTCCAAAAGCACCGGAACCGATGACAGCCTCTGATACCCAATGGGATGAATTTTACATGCAGGCCGCCCTGCGCCTTGCCGCGCGCGGTGTTGGTCGCGTTGCGCCCAATCCGGCGGTGGGCTGCGTGATCGTTCAGGGGGGCAAAGTTGTAGGACGCGGCTGGACACAGGATGGTGGCCGTCCCCATGCAGAGACCATGGCGCTGGAAATGGCCGGGGCGGAGGCTAAGGGCGCCATCGTCTATGTTACACTGGAGCCTTGCGCCCATCACGGTCAGACCGGTCCTTGCGCAGAGGCGCTGGTTGAGGCAGGCGTCGGGCGCGTTGTTGTTGCGCTGCGTGATCCGGATGAACGCGTGAACGGCAGCGGCATCGCCATTTTGCAAAGGGCCGGGATCGAGGTGATCGAGGGCCTGCTCGCCAATGAGGCGGCTGAGCTTAACGCGGGCTTTTTCATGACAAGGCTGCATGGTCGCCCGCTGATTACCTTGAAAATGGCAACCAGCCTCGATGGTCGGATCGCCACCACTACCGGCGACAGTAAATGGATTACCGGCCCGGCGGCGCGGCGCTATGGGCATATGCTGCGGGCGCAGAATGACGCGATCATGGTCGGTGTCGGCACGGCGCTGGTTGATAACCCGGACCTGACCTGCCGGATTGATGGGCTGGAGAAACTCTCTCCCATCCGCATCGTTGCGGATTCACGCCTGCGCCTGCCGCTCACCTCGAAGCTGGTGGCGAAGGCGAAGGAGGTGCCGCTCTGGGTCGTTACGGTGCCGGGCAACGATAAAGATCGTCTTCAGGCGCTAACGGATCTCGGGGTGGAAGTGATCGAGGTGGCGGCCAATGAATCGGGCCTGCCGGATATGCGCTTCGGTCTGGAAACGCTCGCCAAGCGTGGAATAACGCGAATACTTGTCGAGGGTGGTTCCCATCTACTGGCAACGCTGATAAAAGATGAGTTGGCGGACCGCCTGATGTGGTTCCGCGCTGGCCGGATTATTGGCGGGGATGGCATTCCCGCACTTGAATCCATCGGGCTGGAGCGGATCAACGAGGCGCCGGCATTACGCCTGATCGAGGAACGTCGGCTGGGCGATGATTTATTGGAAAGTTATTTTCTTCGGAATTGAGCAGTATGTTTACAGGCATAATTACAGATGTCGGACGGGTTCGCGCCATTGAGAAAAACGGCGACACCCGGTTTGAACTCGAAACCTCTTACGACACCGGTACAATCGATATCGGCGCCTCCATCGCCTGTTCGGGCCCTTGCCTTACTGTGGTCGAGAAGGGGGAGGGATGGTTTGCGGTTGACGCCTCGGACGAGACCCTTTCCTGCACAAACCTGGGCGACTGGGTTACGGGCACGCCAGTTAATATGGAGCGGGCGCTTAAAATTGGCGATGAGCTGGGCGGCCATGTGGTCACCGGACATGTCGATGCGGTGGTCTCGTTGCTGGCCAAGGAAACCGTCGGCGACTCGACGAAGCTTGTTTTCTCTCTCCCTCCAAAATTTGCGGGCTTTGTTGCCCCGAAGGGGTCCATTTGTCTCGACGGCGTGTCGCTGACCGTCAACGACGTTGATGATGATCATTTCACCGTCAATATCATTCCGCACACGCAGGAACACACCACTTTTGGCACACTGACCGTTGGGCGACGTCTTAATTTCGAAATTGATGTATTGGCACGCTATGTCGCCCGCATGACTGAGGTAAACAAGAAAAAATGAGCTATAAAGAATACCTCTCCTCGACAGAGGAAATCATTGAGGATGCCCGCAACGGCAAGATGTTCGTGCTGGTCGATGCGGAAGACCGGGAAAACGAGGGGGATCTGGTAATTCCGGCGCAGATGGCGACCCCGGATGTGATCAACTTCATGGCCAAGTTCGGCCGCGGCTTGATCTGCCTTTCCATGTCGGAAGACCGGGTCAACCATCTCGGCCTGCCGCTGATGGCGCAGGATAATGCCTCCCGTCTGGCGACAAATTTTACCGTCTCGATCGAGGCACGCGAGGGCGTTACCACGGGCATTTCCGCGGCTGATCGCGCCCATACGATTGCCGTCGCCATCGACCCGACCAAAAATGCTCAGGATATTGTTTCTCCGGGTCATGTCTTTCCGCTGGTCGCCCGCGAGGGTGGGGTCCTGCGCCGCGCTGGCCATACGGAGGCCGCAGTTGATATTTCCCGCCTTGCCGGGCTGATGCCCGCCGGGGTGATCTGTGAGATCATGAATGACGATGGCACAATGGCCAGACTTCCCGATCTTGTGAAATTCGCCCAGTACCACGGCCTGAAGGTCGGGACGATTGCCGACCTGATTGCCTATCGCCGTCGCTATGACAGCCTGATCACGCGCGAGGTGGAGGCCGATATCAGCAGCAAGTTTGGCGGCGACTGGAAGATGATTGTCTTCTCCAATCGGCCCGAATATGCGGAGCATGTGGCGCTGGTGAAAGGCGATGTGTCTGGCGATGAGCCGGTACTGGTGCGGATGCATGCGCTCAATCTGCTGGGCGATGTGCTCGGCGAAATCGATGAGAACCCGGATGTCCTGCATGATGCGATGGCGCAGATCGACAAGGCGGGCAAGGGCGTTGTCGTCCTGATCCGCGAACCCCGCCCCATGGCGCTTTCCGACCGGGTGCGGCGCAAGCTTGGCGAACCCGTGAAAGAATCTCATGAGCTTCGGGATTATGGCATTGGCGCGCAGATCCTTCTTGATCTCGGGATCAAGAACATGATCCTGCTCTCCAACCATACACGGACCGTTGTCGGCCTTGACGGATATGGGCTGGCGATTACGGAAACCCGTCTTATCAGTGCAAAGGGTTAAGCAATGAATAGTGATATACATGTGCTGATAATCGAGGCGGATTTTTACCGCGATATTTCCGATTCCCTGCTCGAGGGCGCGATAGAGGTGCTTGAGGCGGCTGGCGCGAGCTATGAGGTTGTGCAGGTGCCGGGTTGCCTTGAAATTCCGGCGGCGGTTCGCTTCGCCATCAAGTCGATGGAGTTCATGGGCGGCCGGCGGCGTTTTGATGCCTATGTGGCGCTCGGCTGCGTGATCCGCGGCGAGACCTCCCATTACGATACGGTTTCGGAGGAAAGCGCACGCGCATTGATGGACATCTCGACCGATTATTGTATTGCTGTCGGTAATGGTATCATTACCTGCGAGAATGAGGCTCAAGCTTGGGCCCGGGCTCGCAAGGAAGATAAAAACAAGGGCGGCGGAGCGGCGGAAGCGGCGCTCCAGATGCTGAAACTCAAAGAAAAATTTGGAATGTTCCCGCGATGAACGCACGCAGTGAAAAACGGGGCGACAAGCATAGCCGCAAAACCCTTGCCCGCCTCAATGCGGTGCAGGCCCTCTATCAAATGGAGCATGACAGCAAGTCACCGCAAGAGGTGGTGGAGGAATTCCTGCTGCATCGCGTCGGCAAGGAGCTTGATGGCGACCAGTTCAAGGATAGCGACAAACCGTTGTTCGAGGATATTGTCCTCAACACCAAGGACCGGCAGGAGGAAATTGACAAGCTGATTGCGGACCGACTTGAGAAGGACCGGACCACGGACCGGCTTGAAGTGGTGCTTCTGTGTTTGCTTCGGGCGGCAACCTATGAGTTTCTCGCCCGCATCGATACGCCGGCGAAAGTGCTGATAAAGGAATATATCGGTATCGCGCGCACCTTCTTCACGGGGAAGGAGCCGGCGCTTGTCAATGGAGTGCTGGACAAGATCGCGAAAGAGCTGCGCACAGGTGAATTTGACTGACATGGCCGGGACTGAGCGAAATACCGCAAGGGGTGAATTCGCGCTGATCGACGGAATACTGAAACCACTTGCCGCCGGCACTCCCGCTGCGCTTGGTCTTACCGATGATGCGGCGGTACTCACGCCTGCCAAGGGAAAAGACCTTGTCCTGACCAAGGATGCCATGGTCGCGGGCGTGCATTTTCGGGAGTCCGATATGCCCGGAGATATTGCGCGCAAGCTGCTCCGGGTTAATCTCTCGGATCTGGCCGCGATGGGGGCGGAGCCTGTTGGCTATCTCCTCGCAACATTCTGGCCGGAGGCGCTTCCTCTTTCCTGGATACAGGAATTTGCGGACGGGCTTGGGCAGGATCAGGAAGAATTCGGCATTGGTCTTCTGGGCGGGGATACAGTTCGGACGCCCGGGCCGCTTTCCCTGTCCCTGACGGCCATCGGGGAAGTGGCGAAGGAGAAGGCGCTCCGGCGGAATGGCGCGGGCGCGGGCGACCTGATTGTCGTTTCCGGAACCATTGGCGATGGCGCACTTGGCTTGCTTGCACTGCAAGAGGAACTGGCCGATCTTGATCCCACCGAACAGGAATATCTGGAGGATCGCTATCATCTTCCAAACCCGCGGCTGTCACTGGGGCAGGCGCTTGTCGGGCGGGCCACGAGCTGCATTGATATTTCCGACGGGCTGATCGCTGATATCGGCCATATCGCGGAGGAGTCAGGTCTTGCCGCAGTAATCCAGTGGAAAAAAGTACCGCTGTCCGATGCCGCAAAAATAGCGGTAGAATCCGATGACGCGCTGGTCGAGAGGGTTCTCACCGGCGGCGATGACTATGAACTTGCCTTTACCCTGCCGCTTGATCAGCGTGATGACCTTGTGAAGCTCGCGAAAGAGGGGGGCGTGTCCCTTGCCATTATCGGCGAGATGGTCGAGGGAGAAGGCGTGCGAGTGATGCAGGAAGAGGGGGTGGAAATGCCCATTTCCAGTAGTGGATGGCAGCATTTCTAGGCGGCTTTAGAGATTTTGCATAATAGCCATGCAATTGTGTGGGTTGTTTTCTTGTCATATTCTTGACATATTTTCCAAAATTTTTATGTACTTCTGGGAGAGATGTATGCTGGCGATGCAATATTCGGTGCGCTTGCCACAAGATTTCGACGAAACGCAAATACATAAGCATGTGGCAGCCCGAAGTCGGCTTTTTGAAGGCTGCCCTGGTCTGCGCCATAAATTTTACCTGTATGACGTTGAAGAACATGTATATGCGCCTTTCTACATCTGGGAAAACGCGCAGTTCGCGCAGGATTTTCTTCTCAATAACCTGTTTAATGGCGTGACTGAAACTTTCGGTCGACCACGTGTTCGCAGTTGGCAGGTAATTGCGTTTGACTATGGCCCGGCAAAAGAAGACCCGACTTATTTATGCAGCGCTGTCGACAAGGTTTCGGCCAGCCGCTCGTTGGGTGAGATGATGGAAGCGGAAAAGAAGCATCATAAAAGTCTTTTGGAGGCACCAGGGCTTTATGCTCATATGGTTCTTCTTGATCCGGATCGTTGGGAAAAGGGTCTCTATAGTCTCTGGCAAACACGGGAACAGGCGGTCCCGGTCAAATCTGACTGTGTTAGTGACTATGACGTGCTGGAGAGTTATCGACAAATGCAGGGCGCGGCTTAATCGTCGGCGTAGGCTCCATACAATAAGAAAAAGGACGGAGTGATCATGGATCGCCGGACCAAGTTAAGTATTCTATTGATGTCCGGTTGTCAGGCGCTGTTGAACAGCACGACCTCCATCATGATTTCCTCAGCGGCTCTCGCCAGTCTCGTTCTGCTCGGCGACGACAAATCACTGGCAACGCTGCCGGTGACGGCGGTTGTCACGGGAACGGCGCTTGCCACCATTCCCGCCTCCTTCTTCATGCGGCGGGTTGGGCGAAAGCCGGGCTTTCTCTTTGGTGTGACGATCGGCATGACCGGCGCCACGATCTGCAGTTATGCAATCTGGATCGGTAATTTTTGGCTATTCGCTTTCGGCGCCATCTTTGTCGGCATGTCAACGGCTTTCGGGAACTATTACCGCTTTGCCGCCATCGATATCGCAGGAAACAAGAACCGCAGCAAGGCGGTTTCCTATGTCTTGGCCGGCGGGGTGATCGCGGGCTTTCTCGGCCCGCAGATCGCGAGCCACAGCAAGGATATCTTCGCGCCCTTCATGTATATGGGCTCCTATCTGTCGATCATCATACTGGGCGTTCTCGCGCTCCTGTTCCTCAGCTTTGTCAAAATCCCGAAAATGGTTATCCCGGACAATGAATCGGGTCAGCGCCCCTTATCCGAGATTGTCAGGCAGCCAACCTTCATTGTCGCTGTGCTGAGTGCCATGATTGGCTACGGCGTGATGAGCCTGGTGATGACGGCGACGCCGCTTGCCATGGTTGGCTGTGGCCATGCACCGAGCGACTCCTTCAATGTCATCAGCTGGCATGTGGTCGCCATGTTCGGCCCGAGCTTTTTTACCGGCTCACTTATTTCGCGCTATGGGGAATACAAGATCATTATCCTCGGCGGCTTGCTGGGACTTGCGAGCGTGACGGTCTCCCTGATGGGGCTGGAGCTTGCGAACTTCTATATTGCGCTGGTCCTGCTCGGCCTGTCATGGAACTTCATGTTCATCGGCGGGACAACGCTGGTGGCGACAACCTACCGTCCATCGGAAACCGCGAAGGTCCAGGGCTTAAATGATTTTCTGGTGTTCGGCACCGTGGCGACCGCCTCGCTGATGAGTGGCCAACTACAGGAACGCTTCGGTTGGGATGTGGTCAATTTCGGCGCATTGCCGCTGCTGGCCTTTGTTATCCTGCTCGCCCTCTGGAGCATGCGCGGCCATCGCCGGCAGCTGCCCGCGGAATAGAAAAAGGCGGGACATGCCCGCCTTGCTCATAACAGCCTGAAATCAGACGAGGGACTTGCGGATCATCTCCGCGGCTTCCTCAGCATCGCCCCAGCGCTTGATGCGGACCCATTTGTTATCTTCCAGATCCTTGTAATGCTCGAAGAAATGGGAGATCTGGTCGAGAAGGATACCACGCAGGTCAGTATAGTTGCTGATATTGGAATAATAGGGGTGAAGCTCATCCACCGGCACGCTGAGGATTTTTTCATCCTGACCGGCCTCGTCCTCCATAATCAGCACGCCAACCGGGCGGGCGCGGATGACGGCACCGGGAATAACCGGTATCGGCCCCGCCACCAGGACATCTACCGGATCGCCATCGTCAGCGAGGGTCTGCGGTATGAAGCCGTAGTTGCAAGGGTAAAACATTGCCGTATGCAGGAAGCGATCAACGAACATCGCGCCGCTTTCCTTATCCACCTCGTATTTGACGGGGACACCGCCAAGGGGAATTTCAATCACAACATTTACGTCCCACGGTGCAGCTACGCCCGCCGGAATTTTTGAAAGATCCATGACTCTTTGTCTCCAGGAAAATACTGGCGCTGCGATAGCATGTTCCAAAAGAATTTTCCACCGGCTAATCAAAAAAAATCGTTAGAAAAGAACATGCTAAATTAGATATCCCAAATCCTTGCGCAAAATAAGGTAATCTGGCATTCTACAATTCGACCATTGCTTGAGTATGCATGGTTCCACACAGAGGGGGAAACTTCGCACGACAATTAACAAAAAACGTATGGCCCGTTAACGGCCAACTTGTAACATTGATGGGGACGAAAGTATGTCAGTAGAATTATGGATACCGATTATCTGCGGCCTGTTAGCCTTATGCTACGGCGCTTATGCTTCGAGGTTGGTCATTGGACATGATGCCGGGACGGAAAAGATGCAGCAGATCGCTGCCGCCATCCAGGAGGGCGCGTCAGCCTATCTGAACCGGCAGTATTTGACGATTGGTCTCGTCGGGGTTGTTATCTTTTTCATTCTGTTCTTCCTGATGGATCTTAACGTTGCAGTCGGCTTTGCGATTGGCGCCATTCTCTCCGGCGCGGCCGGGTTTATTGGCATGAATGTGTCAGTACGGGCCAATGTCCGCACAGCTGCCGCCGCCTCAAAAAGCCTGAAAGAAGGTCTCCATGTTTCCTTCATGGCCGGCGCAGTGACCGGTCTTCTTGTTGTTGGCCTCGCACTTCTCGCGGTGGCCGGATATTATGCCTATCTGATGGGCTCGGGGGTCGAGGGTCGCGGACTGATTGACAGTCTGGTTGCACTCAGCCTCGGTGCCTCGCTGATCTCCATTTTTGCTCGTCTCGGCGGTGGTATCTTTACCAAGGGCGCCGACGTGGGTGCTGACCTTGTCGGTAAGGTGGAAGCCGGCATTCCTGAAGATGATCCGCGCAACCCGGCGGTGATCGCCGATAATGTGGGCGATAATGTGGGGGACTGCGCCGGTATGGCTGCGGACCTGTTCGAAACCTATGCCGTGACCGTGGTCGCGACCATGGTTCTCGCGTCGATTTATTTCGCGGGCGATGCGGTCATGATGGCTTATCCGCTGATGATTGGCGGCGTCTGCATCATTACCTCTATCATCGGCACATTCTTTGTCAGGCTGGGGGCAAGCAACAACATCATGGGCGCGCTCTACAAGGGGTTTATTGTAACCACGATCCTGTCGGCCATTGCGCTCTGGCCGATTACCCAGTTCACTGTCGGCATAGATATAGTCTATACGATCGGTGACAAGAGTTTCACGGGCATGAGCCTGTTTTTCTGCGGCTTGGTAGGCCTCGTCGTTACCGGCCTCCTGATCTGGATTACGGAATACTACACCTCGACCGAATACCGTCCTGTTCGCAGCATTGCCGCGGCATCGGAAACCGGCCATGGAACGAATGTGATCCAGGGTCTTGCTGTCTCGATGGAGGCAACGGCTGTCCCGGCGATCATTATCGTTGCCGGTATTATTGTCTCCTATAATTTTGCGGCGCTGTTCGGGATTGCCATTGCCGTGACGACCATGTTGGCGCTCGCGGGCATGATTGTAGCGCTGGACGCTTATGGCCCGGTTACGGATAACGCCGGTGGTATCGCGGAAATGGCGGATATGGATGAAGAAGTGCGTAAAACCACTGATGCTCTGGACGCCGTTGGCAACACGACCAAAGCCGTGACCAAGGGCTATGCCATTGGCTCCGCCGGTCTCGGCGCGCTGGTGCTGTTTGCCGCCTATACGGAGGATTTGCAGTTCTTCATCACCAATGCAACGGCGGAACAATTCAGTTATTTCCAGGGTGTCACCCTCGATTTTAGCCTGAAAAACCCCTACATCGTCGTTGGGCTGATTCTGGGGGGTCTGTTGCCGTATCTGTTTGGTGCCATGGGCATGATGGCTGTAGGCCGGGCAGCGGGGTCCGTCGTTCGGGAAGTACGGCGACAGTTCAAGGAGATTCCCGGCATTATGGAAGGCACCGGTAAGCCCGATTACGGGCGCGCCGTGGATATGTTGACCCGGGCGGCGATCAAGGAAATGATCATTCCGTCACTGCTGCCGCTTCTGGCGCCGATTGTCGTCTTTTTTGTGATTATGGGAATTGCCGATAAATCAGCGGCCTTTGCCACCGTCGGCGCAATGCTCCTGGGCGTGATTGTTACTGGCCTGTTTGTTGCTGTTTCCATGACGGCAGGGGGCGGTGCCTGGGATAATGCCAAGAAGTATATTGAGGATGGCCACCATGGCGGCAAGGGTACCGATGCCCATGCGGCGGCGGTAACTGGTGATACGGTTGGTGATCCGTACAAGGATACAGCCGGACCTGCCGTCAATCCGATGATCAAGATCACCAACATCATTGCGCTTTTATTGCTGGCGGTTCTCGCGCATTAAGCCACAGTATCGCAAGCCCAAAGAAAAACCCCCGGTTTTGGCCGGGGGTTTTTTAGTGCGTATAAAAGCGGTGCGAAGTCTACTGCTCTTGGCTGGCGCTGTTGAAGCGGCCCAGGTTGCCGAAAAGCTGTTCCAGAAGGCCGAGTTCGCGCCCGCCCGTCGGGGTTTCCCGTTGGACAATCGCAATTTCCTTGCCGTCTTCCTTACTGAGGTCTTGCACCTCGGCCACAACGTCATTGATATCGAATTTGACGATGACGATATCGCGTTCGGTGACTTCCTTCGCCAGAAAGGCCAAATGTTCCGTCTTGCTGCTGATGTAATACCAGGCATCTCCCTCGGTCTGGAAGGTTGCGATGCTGGAAGGGGAGCCCATGATTGCCTGCACGGCATCCTTGTTGGTAACGCCCGCTTCGATCTGGGCGAGTTGCTCAGGATCCAGGCGATATCCCTGGTTCGTCTTGATCGGTTCACAGGCCGTAAGCACGACGGCGAGAACAGCGATGGAAAGCCCGGTCTTCAGTAGTTTCATGGTTCCTTGCTCCGGCGCGCCTTTCAGTTGACTAAACGCCGTGAAATGCGTAACTCAGAGATAATAAATGGCTTGCCGGTCGGCAAATGTCAAATTTTCTTGAGGGCACGACGCTTTTGTTCATGAAAAAGCGGTTTCGTGACGAGTTAGCGGGAGTAACCGCGTGGGTCTAACAAATTTCTTTCGCCGCAATCCGCTGGAACGTCCGGCAGCGGAGCTTTATGCGGAAATCGTTCGCCAGTCGCGTAATCCGGCTTTCTATGAGGCGGCGGCGGTTCCCGATACGGTGGATGGCCGTTTCGAGATGGTCTCCCTGCATGCCTTCCTGATTATGCGTCAGTTGAAGGAAGGGGGGGAACGCGCGCAAAAGCTCTCGCAAACGCTGTTTGATGAGATGTTCGCGGATATGGATCAGAGTTTGCGCGAAATCGGTATTGGCGATTTGAGTGTCGGCAAGCATATCAAGAAAATGGCGAAAGCCTTTTACGGTCGCGTTGCCGCCTATGACGCCGCGCTCAACGGCGAGGAGACGGAATCATTGCAGGAGGCACTGAAACGGAACCATTACGGCACCGTTGAAGATGTGCCGGAAGAGGCTGTCGCGATCCTCGCGCGCTATGTGGAGGAAGCAGATAAACGGCTGGCCGGGCAGGGGATTGATAACCTGATGGCAGGAAAGGCTGATTTCGGCCCGTTCACCGGGAACTGATTGGCGCAGAAAACCGATAATTTCCCCCTTGTTTGGCGTGATGGGAAAGGCCATTTTCGGGAAATGACAAAATCCGTTGACCCCGCGCATCGAAAACAGTATTTTCGCGCCTTCGAATCGCATACCCGACGGAATGACGCCGGTAGGTTGTGCTTGGGCTGAATTTAGAAGGAAATGTCGCAATGAAGGATACCGGGGGTGGAACCGCTCGGTTGATCAATGTCGAGCGTCTCGGGCGGGAGTCCGTGAATTTTGATATTAAGGCGACGGCGGCGGAATGTGAGGCGGTTGCTGAATCGCTTGGTATTCTGGGGGTTGAAGATGTCCAGGCGCGCGGATCGCTGGTTCGCAAGAGTGCAAATGGCCAGATTGCCCTGTCGGGAAGGCTGCGGGCGGAAGCGGTTCAGGCTTGCGTTGTGTCGCTGGAACCGGTGAAGCAGGCGATTGACGAAGAATTTACGGTGTTCTACACCTTTGATCCAGAAGATCTCGAAGTTGAGGATCTGGACAAGGTTGTCGGGCTGGAAGAACCGGACCTGCCGGAGTTGGTCGTGGGAGGGCGGATTGATCTGCTGGCCATGATAACAGAGCAGATTGCGCTGGCACTGGAGCCTTATCCGCGGCGGGCGGACCTGCCGGAGTTGGCTGAGGCGGACGAGGAAATAGA
This sequence comes from Sneathiella litorea, assembly GCF_009882915.1. Lineage (GTDB taxonomy): Bacteria > Pseudomonadota > Alphaproteobacteria > Sneathiellales > Sneathiellaceae > Sneathiella > Sneathiella litorea. Next base: position 836,272 of record NZ_WTUW01000002.1, on the reverse strand, counting down.
CATGGATCAGGTCAAGAAGGAGCAAGGGACGCACCAGCCCTTTGCAAATTTGAAGGACTTGATGAGTAAGAAGTGATATGAAGGCATAACGCTATCTCATATCGATGTAATTTATAATGTCGCCCTGGCGAAGGGCATCTGAAGTGAGAGACTGGAAAAATGGCAGTACCAAAGAGAAAGACCACCAAATCCAAGCGCAACATGCGCCGGGCCCATGACGCGCTTGTCGGCACGCAGGCGCAGGAATGCCCCAATTGCGGTGAAATGAAACGCTCCCACCATATTTGCGGTGAGTGCGGCCATTATGGCGACCGCGAAATTCTGGAAACAAGCGACATCCTCTAATCGGCATTTTGCTGATTAGGATGGCCGTGGCCGGAAAAAAATATGCCTGATAGTATTGTCATTGCTCTTGATGCGATGGGGGGAGATGACGCTCCTGACATTGTTATTAAGGGCATCGATATTATCCGTATTCAGTATCCCAAAGCACGATTTCTGGTGTTTGGGGATCAGCCACGACTTGAACCGCTGTTAAAGGCTTATCCCGGTGTGCGTAGTGTTTGTGAACTGCGCCACACGGATGAGGCGATCAAATCGGAAGATAAACCGAGCCAGGCGCTCCGGAAGGGCCGCAAGAGCAGCATGCGTCTTGCGATCGATTCTGTGCGCGATGGCGAGGCCGGGGCGATTGTCTCTGCTGGCAATACTGGCGCGCTCATGGCGATGGCGAAATTCTCGCTTCGGATGATGTCAGGAATTAAGCGCCCGGCCATTGCCTCCGTATTGCCCTCCCCGCGGGGGGAGACGGTGATGCTTGACCTCGGCGCGAATGTTGAATGCGATGCGGACAACCTGGTGCAATTCGCCTTTATGGGGGCGGATTTTGCCCGTGCCGTGCTCGGACGGGTTCCACCGCGCGTCGCGCTTCTGAATGTCGGGAGCGAGGAACTCAAGGGCCACGACACCATCAAGGAGGCGGGAGACCGGCTTCGTTCCATTGAAAATCCGCCTTTTGAATATACCGGCTTTGTCGAGGGTGATGATATTACACGTGGCGTGGTTGATGTGATCGTGACCGATGGATTTACCGGCAATGTGGCGCTGAAAACCGCGGAAGGCGTTGTGCGGCTCTTTACCGACTTCCTGCGCGCCGGGTTTAAAAGCTCCCTGATTTCCCGAATTGGCTATATCCTCTCCCGCGGCGGCCTGAATGTCCTGAAGGAACGGCTGGATCCGCGCCTTTACAACGGCGGCGTGTTACTCGGCCTCAATGGTCTTTGCGTGAAAAGTCATGGTGGCACCGATGCGATGGGCTTTTCCAACGCAATTGGTGTGGCGATCGAGATGGTTTCCGATGACATGATCGATAAAATGCGCAATAATTTCGAGACCTTTGATATGGCCGCGAAAATGAGTAATAATACAACCGCGACTAATGAAGATGACGAAAAGCAGCAGGACACTGTCGCATCGGCATCCCGGCCTATCAAGACTACAGAAAAAGCCTCCAGCACCGTTGAAGATGCCGGATAGAACAGGAAAAAAATGCGCCGCTCAGCTATTACTGCCACCGGATCTTACCTTCCAAAGCGTATTCTTACGAATGCAGAACTCGCGAAGATAGTTGACACTTCTGACGAGTGGATTGTTGCCCGTTCCGGTATCAAGCAGCGGCATATCGCGGCGGACGATGAACTAACCTCCGATCTGGCTACTCACGCGGCGAAGGCGGCGCTCGACATGGCGGGGCTGAAACCAGATGACATTGACCTGATTGTTCTTGCCACGGCGACGCCGGATGAGACTTTCCCCGCGACCGCAACGGTGGTGCAGAAGAAACTTGGCATGACGCAGGGATTTGCCTTCGACATCCAGGCGGTCTGTACAGGGTTTCTCTACGCGCTGGCGACGGCGGACAATTTCGTGAAATCTGGCCAGGTGAACCGCGCGCTGGTCATTGGCGCAGAGACCTTCTCGCGCATTCTCGACTGGGAAGACCGGACAACCTGCGTTCTCTTTGCTGATGGTGCAGGCGCCATTATACTCGAGGCGGAGGAAGGTGAGGGCACCTCCGATGATCGCGGCATCCTTACCAGCCACCTGCATTCGGACGGCGGGAAACACGATCTTCTCTATGTGGATGGTGGTCCATCCTCGACCCAGACGACCGGTTACCTCCGGATGGAGGGGCGGGAGGTTTTCCGCCATGCGGTTAATAACCTCGCAAGTGTTGTGCATGAGGCGATGGAGGCAACGGGCCTGACGACCGACGATATTGACTGGCTGGTGCCGCATCAGGCGAACAAGCGGATCATTGACGGAACGGGGCGAAAGCTTAAACTCGACCCTGAGAAAGTCGTCCTAACTGTTGATAAACACGGGAATACTTCTGCGGCGTCTGTACCGCTCGCGCTGGATGAGGCTGTCCGGGATGGCCGGATCAAGCGCGGCCAGCTCCTGCTGCTGGAGGCCATGGGCGGCGGGTTTACCTGGGGGTCGGCACTGGTCCGCTGGTAAAGTCTCGCGAATCTCTTTTTCCTGCCGGGCATCCGTATACCATCAAATCCGCGATCAATTTCAAACAGTTATCGCTCTTTTTTGCCAAAAAACGGACTTTTCGGCGGGTAGCAGTCGAAAATTGCACCTTTATGATTGACGAGGCTCTCCGCTTTGATAATCCTATATGGTCCAACGGGGTGATATCATGACAAAAAATACATTAACCAGAGCAAATTTGGCAGAAGCAGTTTATCAGCAGGTTGGCTTGTCGCGGAATGAATCCGCGGATCATGTTGAGGCTGTTCTGTCGGAAATTTCAGATCGGCTTGTCGCCGGCGAAACAGTAAAGATTTCTTCTTTTGGCAGTCTTCAGGTCCGGCAGAAAACCGGCCGGGTCGGCCGCAACCCGAAAACCGGGGAGGAAGTACCGATTAATCCGCGCCGTGTTCTCGTCTTTCGCGCGTCCCATGTCCTGAAGGACAAGATCAACAAGGGCAACGGTGGCGCATAAGGTGGCGAGAGAGGCACAGAAACTGCAAAAATCGCCGGACGCGTTCCGTACCATCAGCGAAGTCTCGACGGAGCTGGATGTTCCACAGCATGTCCTGCGCTTCTGGGAGACGAAGTTCAAGGTCGTCAAACCCTTAAAGCGCGGTGGCGGGCGGCGCTACTACCGTCCCTCCGATGTGGAGCTGATCCGCGGCATCCGCGATCTTCTCTACAAGCATGGCTTCACGATTCGCGGGGCGCAGAAACTCCTGAAGGAGCAGGGCGGCCGCATCGATAATGTGGACGCCATGGTCTCCGCTGCACGGGCGGAGGGGAACCCGGCGCTCTCCCAGACGGAAGGCGACGGCGACACTGGCGGGAGCGATCCTCTTTCCGGGGAAGCAAAGACGCAGCTAAGGCGCGTTCTGAGCGACCTGAAAGAGCTGAAAGAGATGCTCGCCTGAGCGGGCGGACAGGGATTTTTTGCAGACGGAAAAAAAGTGGGTTTGACGCGATAACGGGCGTTGCCATCGCGCGCGCCTCTCAGTATAGTGCGCCAGCCTTGGGCGCGGATGCGCCCGGTCACCAGGACCTGGCGGGCAGTAGCGCAGCCTGGTAGCGCACTTCACTGGGGGTGAAGGGGTCGTCGGTTCAAATCCGGCCTGCCCGACCAAAAACAAAGCCTCGAAGCCTCACGGTTTCGGGGCTTTTTTAGTGGGGCTCCAGTTTGTCTTTGTTAGCGACTTGGAATTGTCTAAGATTAAGACCGGCTTTAATAATTTTAACATCCGAGTTTGTAGGAAGGATACTTTTAATGTCCTCGAACGGGACTTCACAATGCGCGCCAATGATCACTTCTTTGAGTTTAAGTTGGCTATCTTTAAAATTTCGGAAGTATAAACCGCTAACAATATCCCTGCTTGGCAGTTCTTCTATTGTTCTACACTCGTTTTCATATCGCCATTCTGCCATTTTATAACGAAATATGTCAGCCGCCATGACGCTGAATCTTGTTCTTCCTTCTTTTATTGAAATCCCCTTCCATCGAAGTTCGTCGGGACGAGATTTTACGTAATCGATATCAACGATTTTATCGTCATCCCAAATGTCGAAACCAAGGCAAATGCCTCTGTGATTATCACAATAGTGGCTCCACAATAGAGGGTTTTCCCAATTGCGAGAAAAGCTAATGAAGCCGAATCTAGAAAAAACCGTATCTCTCAATTGAATTAGATATTCATGGCTGGTTCCATGAAGATCAAGGTATGGCAAGACATCAAATGGGTCGTTAATGTCACTTCCAGTGCATATCTTAATTCGCTTTCTTTCTAGGCTATCAAGGGCATGTTTGGCTAAACCGCAAAACTTGTAAATGCGTCTAAGCTTGGATTTTGTTTTTTCTTGAGAATATTGATTCATACTTCTCCTCAAACAAAAATAAGCACGTTATAGGAGAATTTTAAGCAGTTAAATTCGCAAGTCAATCAATCCCGCATCCGCCGCACACGGCATGAGACGGAGTGCCTTAACGCGCGGGGGTTGGCTGCGCGGGGAGGGTATACTCGCGCGGGGCCAAAATCCCGGCATTTGCTTTGTTCCTTTGTGCAAAAGGTATATGATAAAAACCTCATATATATTTCATTTTATGCGAAAGGAGAGGTCATGCCGAAGGAATTATCTGAACATGAACGTATCTTGGAGCTGGAAAAAGCCGTCCCGGCGATCTGGTATAATATGGAAAGTCTGGGTCGCCAGATATTGTCTCATCCCCAGCCCGCGACGGCGGCGTTTCCGATCTCGTCGCTGACAACCGCGCTGGCGGCCCCCGTTCTGAGCCAGCCGTTGTTGTGGGCCCCGATCCTGGGGTTTGAGCAAACCGCGGCCCTTGCCGGCATACTGACGTCGCAGGCCGAGGATCTTGCCGACGACCTGGATCTGGAGAAGGATGATTTGCCGACGGACGCCAATATCCCGGGGGGGGACGGTACGAATGACAAATCAACCAGGCGCACCCAGTATGGCGAGATAAAGGGTTTTGGTGACAGCGTAAAAGACCTGCTCGGCAAGGCGCGGGACGCGAAAGCGCAAGCCGCCGGTGCGGCCGTCGCCGCCAAGAAGTTTGCCGCCGCAAAACCGCATATCAAATCGGCCGAAGCCTCTTTCAAGAAGGCCAAAAAGGCCTTGCGCGACCTGGAGCGTAAAAAGCGCGAAATCGATCGCACTCCGCCAGATGTCCCGACGAAAGCCGAGGTGAAGGCGGTGCGCGACCTTGCAAAAACCGCGCATAAGGAAACTTTTGATGATCTCGATCATGTAAAGCTGGCGCTGGATGCCATCGTCTAGTTTCGCGCGATAATTCCCCCTGCGACGGAGTGCCGCAACTCCCTTCGCGCCATATTGCTTTTGGGGGAAATTGGGGTATGTTGCGGCCCATGACAACGGATATTGAGAGCGGCGCAGGCGCGCCCGCGGCTGATGGCCGCAAACTGGTGATCACCTGGCTCACGCTGGTGGCGGTGCTGGTGTTTGCGATGATTGTTCTGGGCGGGGTGACGCGGCTTACCAATTCGGGCCTCTCGATGACCGACTGGAAGCCGGTGACGGGCTGGCTACCGCCGCTCAGTCATGAGGCCTGGATGGCCGAGTTTGAACGCTACAAGGCGTTTCCCGAATACCAGAAAATCAACAAGGGCATGAGCCTTTCAGAGTTTCAGGGCATCTATGCCTTCGAGTTTGCGCATCGGGTACTGGGGCGCATTATCGGTCTCGCGTTCTTTGTGCCGTTCGTTTTGTTGCTGCTGCTTCGGAAGATCCCGCGGAGCATGGCGCCCCGGCTCGCGCTGCTGTTCCTGCTTGGCGCGGCACAGGGGGGCATGGGCTGGTTCATGGTGAAAAGCGGCCTCGTCGATCATCCGGACGTGAGCCATTACCGCCTGACGGCGCATCTCGCGCTCGCCAGCCTGATTTTCGCGGCATTGCTCTGGACGATTTTTGATTTGCTCCGCCCGACGGGGGAGAGGCGCGCGCCCGCGCCCGCAACGGTGCGGCGGACGGGCTATGCGCTGCTGCTGCTGATCGCGCTGCAGATTATTATCGGCGGCTTTGTTGCCGGGCTTAACGCGGGCTTCGTCTATACGGACTGGCCGCTGATGGGCGGGCGGTTCCTGCCGGAGGATTTCCTCCATATGCAGCCGCTCTATCACAACTTCCTTGAAAATCCGGGCACGGTGCAATTTGTCCACCGGATGGTCGGTTATGCCATTGCCGCCGCCGCCATCTGGCTTTATCTCGTGAGCCGGGGCTGGGGGCTGGACCGCCGTCTGCGCCTTGGCATTTCCTGGGCGGTGACCCTCGTCCTCGCGCAGGTGTTTCTCGGGATTGTCACGCTGCTCCATGTGGTGCCGGTGGCCCTCGGTGCGGCGCATCAGGCGGGTGGTATGCTCGTCCTTGCTGCCGCGCTGTTCGTGGTGCATGACCTCCGGTCAGAACAGGCAACGTAAAACCGGCCAGCTATTAAGCTGACCGGCGCAGGGCCGCCATTCGGACATGATGAGCCAGCGAATGCCGACGGATATGTGTTATTATTTATAGAAGTCAGGGGAAGACTGGATCGCGCCAACGGCGACAATAACCCCGGCCGTGGGCCCTCGTTTATCCACTGTGGTGTTGACCAGATCCAAATTCGGATCCGAGTCCCCCACGCCGACCAGAGACTGGATGATATCTGTCAGGCCATCCTCTGAAATCGTGAGACTTGGTTGCTCAATATGCGCATAGGCCCCGATTGCCGTGTTGCTGATGCTCGCCCCCTCAATGGTCAGGCTTCCGTCAGCATTGGCGGGAATGCTGCCTAAGTATGGCGCTTCAAAATTAGGAAAGAAGATCGTCTGCGGCGCCACCGTTGCCCCGATATTGTTGGAGCCGAAGTTGGTGGCATAGCGGCCCTGAATGGCGATGGTGCCGTTAGTATCGCCAACCGCGATCATCGTATCGCTGATACCGACGCTGACATCGTTGGTCATGCTTGCCGGACCTTCGGAATTAATATCCTTTGCGAGGGCGGGGCTGGCAGCTAGCGCCAGCAGGAGTGAGCCGAATACAAGTTTTTTCATCGTAAATTCCTTTGTTTTAAATGAAGTTGGGAGTGACGCATCCCTAAAAAATGCTGTTATTTTTGTTATGACGGAGAGGCTTCGTTATCCTCGACCCCCTCAATGGACTCGACGATCTGCTGGCAGTCGGCGCGAAGATCCGAATTGAGCTGGGAGAGCATTTCGTAAAGCCCGAATTGCAACATGGAACGGAGCGAGAGCTGTAACGGTTCGCGGTTCTGGCCGCTGATATCGATATCGACCAGCGTCTCTCCGAAGAAGCGCCCGATGCCGAAGCCGGCTTCATCGGCGAAAATCTGTTTCGAGATATTGACCGCCGCCAGCACCTCGGAGCTACGCGCATCGGTCAGGTGCAAATCAAGTCCGACAAGGGCGCGGTTCTGGCGGTAGCGCGGACCGACCCCGGCAATTGTCACCTCCGCTGCCGCGCCGGGAATAAAATCAAGCGTATTGATCGAGCCGGTAATGTAGTAATCCATCAACAGGAATTGCTTGGCGTCGCGGATGCCGAGCTGGATTTCGGTAATAACCGGGCGGGGATCGCGCCGGTTGACGACGGATTCCGCCTGGGCCCGGATCAGGGTCGTCTGCATCATGTCGCCGGCGCCCTGACTGACATATTTCCCGGTCCCCGCAAACTCACTGCTGAACTTGCCGGTGGCGTCGACGATATCACCCACGGCCCAGACACCATGGAGTTTGGCCTTGTCCGCGACGCAGGCGATCAAGCGATCATAAGGCGTGCTGACCGTCTGCACCGGCGGTCCCTTGGGCAGCGTAACATTCTCCTGACTGGTCGCGATGCAGCCCGTCAGGATAATCGGCAACAGCGGCACGCATTTAAGGATTGGTCGCATTTTCCGTCCCCACGATGCAGGCCACATCGCCCGCCGTTATATTATTCTCGCCAGATGTATTAATAGGCTGCTGCGCGACAGAATGGCCGCAGTGCGTAGAGGTGACATTCAAGTCGCGCACATCGCCGGTGGTTATGTTCGTCTGGGTGTCGATCGAGCTGTTGGAGATATAGAGATTATGCTGCTGCCACTGATCATAATATCCGCCGTCTTGCCGTTCGACTGCTTCGGAGGTGGTCAGCTTGACCAGCTTGTCATAGGATGTCTGGAAACCGGCGCTGTTATTCCAGCTTGCTGCGGCAGTAACCGTACCGTCCTTGGCGACAGCGATTGCCGGTAAGGTAAATAATAGAATTGAAGTAATTACGAATGAATGTTTCATGATTTTTCCATAACAAAGGAAATTTTTGATTATTTATTATTGAATAAATTAGTTTCAATATTAAAATACTTAAAATTATAAATATTAGATGATAAAAAATATAGATCACCTTGTTTTAACTGTTACCAGTATTGAACGAACAAAGTCGTTTTACTGTGAAGTATTAGGGATGATTTATGAAGAATTTGGCGAAGGTCGGTGTGCGCTTAACTTCGGGCAGTCGAAAATCAACCTGCATCTAGCCGGCCATGAGTTCGAGCCGAAAGCGCATCTGGCGAAGCCCGGCACGGCGGATCTCTGTTTTATTATCGAGGGGGAGTTGGCGGAGATGCAGGCCCGGCTTGTTGCGGCCGGGATTGCCATTCTCGAGGGGCCGGTGGCCCGGACGGGGGCGAGGGGGCCGATCACGTCAATTTACGTGCGCGACCCCGATCTCAACCTTATAGAGCTATCCGTTTACGACGAATAGGCGTTAGCTGGCGCTGATGGCCTGTTCCAGATCGGCGATGATGTCCTCGACATTCTCGATCCCGATGGAAAGACGGACAACGTCTGGCCCGGCACCCGCCGCGACCTGCTGTTCTTCGCTGAGCTGGCGATGGGTGGTCGAGCTTGGATGGATGATCAGGCTCCGTGTATCGCCGATATTGGCGAGATGGGAGAACAGTTCAACCGTTTCCACAACCTTGACCCCGGCCTCATAGCCGCCCTTGATCCCGAAAGTGAGGACTGCGCCGGCGCCGCCGTTCAGGTATTTCTGGCCCAGCTCATAATAGGGATCGCCTTTCAGGCCGGCGTAGGAAACCCAGCTGACCTTGTCATGGTTCTTTAGATACTCGGCAACCTTGAGGGCATTCTCGCTGTGCCGTTCCATGCGAAGGGGCAGGGTCTCGATCCCGGTCAGGATCATGAAGGCATTAAAAGGGGAGAGGGCCGGGCCGAGATCGCGCAGGCCCAGGGCGCGGCAGGCGATGCCGAAACCGAGCTGGCCGAAAGTTTCATGGAATTTGAGACCATGATAGGAGTCATTAGGCTGGCTCAGGGTTGGGAACTTGTCAGACGCGCTCCAGTCGAAGGTGCCGGAATCGACGATCATGCCGCCCATGGAGTTGCCATGGCCGCACAGGAATTTCGTCGCCGAATGAACAACGATATCTGCGCCCCATTCGATCGGGCGGCAATGATACGGCGTGGCCAGCGTGTTATCGACGATGAGCGGGATGCCCGCGTCATGGGCAATCTTGGCAATTGCCTCGATATCGGTCATGACGCCGCCGGGGTTGGCAAGGCTCTCGATAAAGATGGCCTTGCATTTCGGTGTCAGGGCTTTCTTGAAATCTTCCGGGTCCTTCGGGTCAACAAAGATCGCGTTCCAGTCGAACTTCTTGAAGGACTGGCTGAACTGGGTGACGGATCCGCCGTAAAGCCGGGTGGAGGCAAGGAACTCATCGCCGGGCTGCATCAGGGTGTGAAAGACAATCAACTGCGCCGCATGACCGGAGGAGACTGCAAGGCCGGTTGCGCCGCCTTCCAGTGTTGCCACCCGTTCCTCCAGCACCGCGTTGGTCGGATTGGTCAGGCGCGAATAGATGTTGCCGAAGGCCTGCAGGTTGAACAGTTCCGCCGCGTGGTCCGCATCATCAAAGACATAGCCGGATGTCTGGTAGATCGGGGTGACGCGGGCGCCGGTGGTCGGGTCCGGCGTGGCGCCGGCATGGACGGAGAGGGTCTCGAATTTTGGGGAGCTCATGCTATTTTTTCCTTACTAGTTTTGAACGTTTTGAAGAAATGACATCGGACCGGCCGCCCATAAAGGCTATTTCACCGGACAGACGCCCGAATTCGATTTTGGGGCAACGGTTCATGACGACTTTCAGGCCCGCCGCCTCTGCGGTTGCTGCGGCCTCGTCATGGCGAACGCCCAGTTGCATCCAGATAACCTTCGCCTTGATCCTGATGGCCTCGTCGACAATCGGGGGAATGGCCTCTGAGTTGCGAAAGCAATCGACCATATCGACCGGCTCCGGAATATCCAGGAGGGAAGCATAGACCGTCTCGCCAAGAAGTTCCTGACCCGCAAGGCCGGGATTGACCGGAATACAGCGGTACCCCTTGCGTTTCATATATTTCATGACGTAGTAGCTCGGCCGCGATGGGTTGCTGCTCGCGCCGACCACGGCAATCGTGTTCACCTCATTGAGGATGTCGCCGATATAATCATCGGCGTAAGCATCATGGTTCATCCGCGTTATTCCCCTCGCCAGACGGGATCGCGCTTTTCAAAGAAGGCGGTGAGGCCTTCCTGCGCGTCGCGGGTCTCCATATTCTCGCACATCACGCCGGAGGCGTAGTCATAGGCCTTATCCAGTGGCATGGGCAGATGCTTGTAGAAGGCGGCCTTGCCCATCTTCACCACCACTGGCGATTTGGAGGCGATATTCTTTGCCATCCTCTGGATATGCGCATCCAGTTCCGCCGCGGGGAGGGCCGCATTGACCAGCCCAATCTCCATCGCGCGGTCCGCCTTGATAAAGTCACCGGAGAGCAGCATCTCCATCGCCTGTTTCGGCGAGACATTGCGGCCGAGTGCGACGCCGGGCGTGGTGCAGAAGAATCCGAAATTGATGCCCGAGGTGGCGAACTTGGAACTGTCCGACGCATAGGCGAGATCGCAGGAGGCGACAAGCTGAGTGCCCGCCGCCGTCACGGCGCCGTCAATACGGGCGATCACCGGCTGCGGCAGGTTGACAACGCTCTGCATCAGGATGCTGCATTGGGCGAACAGTTCATGGAGCGTGCCATCCCCAGTCATGCCCTGCACTTCACGCAGGTTATGGCCCGACGAGAAGACGGGCCCCTCGGCACGGATGATCACCACATGAATGTCGGCATCTGCGGCGATGTCGTTCAGCGCCTTCTGCAACTGCGCCATCATCTCGCGCGAAAGGGAATTGCGGCTTGATGGATCATCAAGCGTCAGGGTGGCGATATGGTCGTCAACGACAAGACCGACGATCTTGCGGTTGTCTTTACTGGTGACTTCTCTCGAAGACATGGATTGCTTTCCTTGTTGGCCCCCCGCCAATTGACCGATACAATAACGTTTTCTCGGCAGGGATCAATGCCTTGTGAGGAATTTTTCTTCTTGAGTGGGATGGTCTTGCGGGACTGTGGCCAAGCTTATATTCTGAAATTCTCAATAACAAGAGGAGAAACCGCCCGTGCCCGTGATGACTGCAGAGATGCTGGAAGCTTTCAACCAAGAACATTTTCCTCAGGTCGATCACCTTGGGTTGAAGGTTGATCATGTGGATGATCATTCTATCACGGTCAGCATGACAACGACGGAGCGGCATTTGCGCCCGGGCGGAACAGTGTCGGGCCCGACGATGATGGAGCTGGCCGATGCAGCAATGTATCTACTGCTGCTGGCGCAGATAGGCCCCGTCGCGCTTGCGGTCACCACCAGCCTCAATATCAACTTCCTGCGTAAGCCCGAGCCGGGGAAGATGATTGCGAAAGGACGGATTCTCAAGCTCGGGAAGACACTGGCAACCGGGGAGTTCAGCCTGTTCGCGGGCGATCCGGACGCGCCCGTCGCCCATGTCACCGCGACCTATGCCATTCCGCCGAAAAGGTAATTTTGCGGGAGGGCGATAAACAGCGGCCCGATTTTGAGGTAATATAATACCACAAACGTAAATTAATGAAAATACACCGCTATTTCGGTTGACTTGCTCCCGAAGTGAGATTATACCCGCCTTCAGATCGGGGAGCCCTTTGCTCCCTTTATTTTGTTGTGGCACGCTTTTATGCGAAGGCTGAGTTAAAAATGAAAACCTATTCTGCGAAACCGACCGAGGTGGAAAAGAAATGGCTGCTGATCGATGCTGAAGGGCTCGTTCTTGGTCGTCTCGCCTCGATTATTGCAACCCGCCTGCGCGGCAAGCATAAACCCATGTATACGCCCCATATCGATTGCGGCGATAACGTCATTGTCATCAATGCGGAAAAAGTGGCCCTGACCGGCAAGAAGCTGACCGACAAGGTGTTCTACTGGCACACTGGCCATCCGGGCGGCATCAAGAGCCGGACAGCGGAAAAAACGCTGGGGAGCGCGCATCCTGAACGCCTGATCCTGAAGGCAGTTGAGCGGATGATCCCGCGCGGCGCCCTTGGACGTCAGCAGTTCAGCAACCTGCGTGTTTATGCCGGTACTGAACATCCGCATGCGGCGCAGAACCCTGAAGTGGTTGATGTCGCGTCGATGAATAGCAAGAACGTAAGGAGTGCCTGAGTATGGCCGATGAAGCAAACTCCCTTGAGGATTTGAAAGACCTGACGACAGGCGCCGCCAAGGAAACTCCGGCAGCGGAATCCGGCGCTGAGGTTATTGAGGCCGCCGAGGTTATTGAAGTTGTACACCCTGATCCGGTGATTGACAGCCTGGGCCGCTCTTACGCGACGGGCAAGCGGAAAAACGCCATCGCCCGCGTCTGGATTAAACCCGGCTCTGGCAAGTTCACCGTGAATGGCCGTGACCAGGAAGTCTATTTTGCGCGCCCTGTGCTCCGCATGATCCTGTTGCAGCCGTTCGAAGTAACCGACCGCGTTGGCCAGTTCGACGTGATCTGCACAGTGAAGGGCGGGGGACTCTCCGGCCAGGCTGGTGCGGTTCGCCACGGTATCTCGAAAGCTCTGTTGGCTTATGAACCGGCATTGCGCCCGGCACTGAAGGCCGAAGGCTTTATCACCCGCGACAGCCGCGTTGTGGAACGGAAAAAATACGGCCGTGCGAAAGCCCGCCGGAGCTTCCAGTTCTCCAAGCGTTAATCGCGAGAGACATATACGACACAGAAAAGGGCTCGCTTCGGCGGGCCTTTTTTTTGTGCCGGATTTTTAGGCGGGTGGCGAGAAAATAAGAAGCGGTCAGAGGCCGCGGTTCAGTCTTTATGGCGCTATCTGACCGTTAGAATTCTGCCTGAAGGCTTGCAGCGGCCCAACTTGCTTCGACAAATGTACCGCCATTTTCCCGATTTCCAACTATCAGGTCGCCGCCACGCGCTTCAACGTAACGCTTACAGATATAAATGCCGAGCCCGAAGCTCTTGTGCCTTTCAGAGGCGACAAAGGCATCTCGAGCCAGAAAATGCATGTCAAAACTTTTCAGCATACTTTCCGGGTATGTGTCACCATCATCCTCAATTCGGCATTTCAAAACTTCCTGATTAACGGAATACCATCGGATAGAGACCGTGCCATTTTCACCGGCGTGCCGCAGCGCATCGGAAATCATGCTGCTTTGAATTACTTTACCGACCCCGCGGTCCGCAAAGATGCGTTTCGGCGCCGTACTATCCTGGATCAGCACAACACGCTTTCCTTCCCTTGATGCAGTGTCGGCAAATGACTCCACAATTTCCGCCGTATGTGCAACAGGGTCATATACTTCCCCGGTTAGTTTGATTCCGTCAATTTCCAGTTTGCGCGCAAGGAGAATATCATCCACCATTTCGAGCAGATGCTCTGCGCTACTCAAAATATTAACGATGTAATCCTTGTAGCGCTGGTTCTGCAGGTCCCCGAAGACGGAATCATGCATCATCTGCGAAAACCCGATGATGGCATTGAGGGGCGTGCGTAGTTCATGGCTCATGGAGGCAAGGAAGTTGTCTTTTACCTGGATTGAGCTGGTTGCCTCGGCAAGGGCTTGTTCCAGCTTGGCGGCGGTCTCATTGGCGGCGGTTACATCGAGGATGATGGCGAAAAAATATGATTTACCTTTTTCCGCATAATACTGAAGGTGCACTTCTACATCATATGTAGACGTGTCTTTTCTCTTGTGCTTCGTTTGAAACGTCAGCTTTTCTTCCGCGCCATCTTTGAGTGGCTGGATCAGCTCGTTGAACTGAGATAGGGAATATTCTGGCTTAATGTCAATGGGCGTCAGATGCTGGAGCTCGTCAAAGCTATAGCCAAGATTTTGGAGGGCGCCCCGATTAACAAACAGGAATTTTAGCGTTTCGCCATCGAAGAGAAAAACTTCATTTAGCGAATCATGAATGATTCTCTTAAACAGATTTGGTGCAAAATCTAATTGTGTGTCTTGTTTCATTGTAAAGGTTTTCTAAGTAATCGAATGTAAAAAATTTATGGAATTATTATAAGCATTATGGCCTAGTAAAATTTTTTTTCAACCAGACTGCCTATTTATTTCGGTCAATAGCTGTAGTTATATTTCCACGGGAATTCTTATTACTATATGCGTTGTTCGCGAGGGACCTATGCGACAAATAAAAGGGCTCGTTCCGGCGGGCTTTTTTGTGGCCCAAAATGCCGCATTTCATTGCGCGCGCTTCTCCCGTAAACTCTGCGCATGGAAAGTCGTGATTTTATAAAGTCCCTGACGAGGGGGCAGCGAGAGATGTTGACCCGGCGCTCGGATGCGAAGGGGCTCGTGCATCTTGCCGGGCATGGGGGGCTGATCCTCTTTATCGGGGCGCTGATTACGCTCAAGGGGCCGGGCTGGCCGCTTCTCATGCTGCCGCAGGGGATCCTGATTATCTTTCTCTTTACCGCGCTGCATGAGAGCGTGCACCGCACGGCCTTTAAAAGTCTCTGGCTTAATAAATGGGTGGCGCGGGTGTGTGGATTTTTGATCCTGTTGCCGCCCGAATGGTTCCGCTATTTTCATATTGAGCATCACCGCTTCACGCAGGACCCGGTGCGGGACCCGGAACTGCAAACGCCGAAGCCCGAGACGATGACGCAATATATCTGGCATGTCTCGGGCCTTCCGGTGTGGTTTTCCCATATCAAGACTCTCGTCAAAAATGCGTCTGGGCGATGTGAGGATGCTTTCGTGCCGGAGCATGGCCGCGCCGATATCGCGCGGGAGGCGAGGGGGATGTTGCTCGCTTACGCGGCGTTATTCGCGCTCTCCCTTGCGGCGGAGTCGTCCCTGCTTCTTTATATCTGGCTTGTTCCTGCGCTGCTTGGCCAGCCCTTTTTGCGGCTTTATCTTCTGGCCGAGCATGGGCTTTGTCCGGCGGGGACAAATATTTTCGAGAATACCCGCACGACCCTCAGTAACCGGCTGGTGCGGCGGCTCGCCTGGAACATGCCCTTCCATGCGGAGCATCACGCCTTTCCCGCAGTGCCGTTTCATGCGCTCGAGAATTTTCATATGCTGACCCGGCCCCATTTGCGGGAGACCGAACCGGGCTATCTTGCCTTTCACCGCACATATATAAGCCGTCTCAAGCGCTGATCAGGCTGCGACGGGTCGCGATTATTTGGTCCTCATTTAATGATCTGGATCATTTCGTTCTGTGGCGGTAATGTAAACGCCCGAGAACCGAACGGCCGCCAAAACACGTAAGAAGAAGGGCGATCGCGACCGGGACTTCAATGCCGCACAAGACGGGCAAGATGACAGGCCGCGACTATCGTATCGCGCTTGATAAAAACAAAGAGGGAAGAAAATTGACAAAACTCGACGAATTCTATGACTGGGACGCGATCCTCGATGGTCTCAACAAATATCTGCGGTTGCGGGCGACACCGATCGGCATGAAGCTCTTTGAAACAAAAGAGGAAATGGAGGCGGTGGAACGCATTCGCCGTCCCGACTCCATCCATACGGCAGACCAGATCGTTGGGCAGGCCAGCCGCCTGGGCTGGACCGTCGGGGTGACGGCGGAGGATTTCGTCGGCGCGCAATGCGGCGCGGTAATGGGGCTGCACCCGCAGGATGCGGAATGGCAGGAAGGCGCGCGCTACGCCGGTGTCTGGTATGAAACACCGGAAGATGCCCGCAATCATCAGGCGGCAATGACCGTCGTGCCCTCAGGGCAGTTCACCGCAATGGCGGTTTCGCCTTTAGCCTCGAAGCGGTTGAACCCGCCGGATATCTGCCTGATTTATGCGACCCCGGCGCAGATGATCATCTTTATCAACGGCCTGCAATGGGCGGGATACAAGAAGCTGGACTTCTCGGTCGTTGGGGAATCCTCCTGTGCGGACAGTTGGGGTCGGGCGCTTTCCACGGGTGAGCCGAGCCTGTCGCTGCCCTGCTTTGCGGAGCGGCGCTACGGCGGCGTGCTGGAGGATGAGTTGCTGATGGCAATTCCGCCCGCCTATCTGCCCAAGGTAATCGAAGGATTGGCGGCGTTGTCGAAAAATGGCCTTAGATATCCTATCCCGCAATATGGCATCCAGAATGACGTGCGGGCCGGGATGGGCGTGAGTTACAAAAAGCCAAGTTGATAAAACTAGAAAAAAAGGTGGAGTTTACTCCACCTTTTATTTTTTTCTGTTAAGCTCGCAGGGCGTGAAGAATAAGTCTTTTAATACACCACATAAATGAACATATTCCCTGCTGTTAATAAAAGGGATATGGTTAATTCTGGCTCCGCCTGCTGGGAGCCCGTCTTTAAACAGTGTTCGGTGAATAGAGGGGGTCTTTGAAGCATGGTCTATCAGAAATTCGATGAAATTGACTGGGTGACGCCGGATACGAAGGAATTTGCCTATTACTGGCGTAGCCTGGACCGGGACCGTGTCGTTCCCCGCCACAGCAGTATTGATCCGACCCGAATTTCACCATTGCTGCCCGGCATCGCGATTTATGAAGTCCGATCCCGCGACGAGATTGTCTATCGGCTGGCAGGTACTGCCCTGGTCGATCATTTCGGCATGGAGGTGACGGGCAAGAACTTCCTTGATTTCTGGGAAGGGGAGCGGCGTGAAGTCGTGGTGGACGCCATATTTGATTGCATTTCGAAGCCTTGCGGCATGTTCACGAAGCTTCAGGGCATCTCGCAAAAGGGCCGGGTCGAAACGAGTGTCGCGGTCGGGTTTCCGTTGCTTGACGAGGATGAAAACTGTAACCGGATGGTTTTCTATTCCACAGGGTTTGATCGTGGAAGCAGCCGAATTCCCAAGGAAGACAAGATAAAGTCCCTACGGGCGGACCAAAGCTTTTTTATCTATCTCTACGCCTGAAAATCATCGAGGTTCTTTTGTAGCGCTTCATAGAAGCGCGCCGCGCGCAGTCCATCAATCAGGGCATGATGAGCCTGTAGATTAACAGATATCCTTGCGCGCCCTCTTTCCTCCGTGATTTTGCCCCAGGCAATGCGAGGAATACAGTCATCCCGGCTAAATAGCGGATGGGTCAGGGAGGTAAAGTCGAGCCAGGGCATGCAACTGAGAAAAATCCAGTCATCCTCCTCGCTCGTCCCTTCTTGGAGGGCTGTCTGCTGGCGTGCGCGTTCAATGGCGGCACGACAGTCTTTGTCAAAGCGGGGCCAGTCTTCGATAAAACGGGTCTGGCAGAAGCCAAACTGATCTTTGGCAATCGGTACGGTGAAAGAAGCATGAACCCTGTCATGACGGAGAAGGGTCTCGCCGCGAAACCGGACCCGGAATTCAGGAATTGCATTCACCGCGCGCATCATGGCGTAAAGAACGGCATTAAAAGGGGAGAGCTTTGCGCTGCGGTGTTTCTGCATCAGGGAGGTAACATCAACCCCGGCTGTCAGGCTTAAATGCGGAATATCATGACCGCGAAACATCTGGTACTGATGCCGTCCTTCCCAGGTCTCGAAATCTATGGTCTCTGCCGTCAAGGTTTACTCCTCATCTTCATCCTTCGGGCCGGGCAGCATTTTCGGCGTCACGAAGTGGACAAGCTTGCCGCGCCCGCCAAGATAGCGCCAGTCATCGATATCAAACCTGATCTGCGTCAGGGCGGCGGTGGGGTATTTCCTCTCGATCCGCTCATAGCCGTTATCCGGGCTCCGTTCCGCCAGATCAAGGGCCATTTGCTGCATGGTTGGATTATGGCCGATGATCATGACATGCACCTCCTCGATGGCCGAGCTTTTGAGGTAGGAGATAAGTCCGCTGCCGGTGCCCGCAGAGTAGATGGATTTTTCAATTTTCACCTCGGTCCCGTCAGGCAGGAAGGGCGCGATCTGGGCCAGGGTTTCGCGGGTGCGCCGGGACGGGGAACACAGGATGAGATCGGGAAAGATTTTGTTCTTTTCAATGTAAGTCCCGATTTTCAGGGCCCCGCGCCGGCCGCGAGATATCAGCGGGCGGTCAATGTCAGCCTTGGTCTGGTCGGACCAGCTGGATTTTGCGTGGCGAAGCAATGTCAGTTTACGCATATATGTGCCTTTCCCGTTACCCCTGAAGACCCGCGATGTAACAGTCCCGCATGGATTAAATATGACAGGAAGGCGGGGCCCTCAATCTTAACTTTCACAGCCCAGTCTCCGGTGCCAATCGGCGATGGATTCATCCGGATATTCCGCGAAAACCTTGTCCTCCGGACCGGCATCCACCGGCACCCATGCCTTCTTTGAACCAATCATGAGAAAGGTTCGCTCTGGTGCGGCGGGCAGGTCGCTGTCGATGGCCGAGGCGAAGGGGTGAATCAACTCCGGCCAGCGTGGATCATAAACCCACAGCGCGCTCCCGCATGTTTTGCAAAAATGTCGTTTCGCCGGGCTTAATCCCGCATTCCCGTCCAGCTTCGCCTGATAAATGGAAATATTCTCTGCGCCCTCGATTTTCAGGCTTGCGGCCTCTCCGCCGAGATTAATCGCGAAGCCGCCACCGCCCTGCGTCTTGCGGCAGATCGAGCAGAAGCAGTAATTGAAGGGATAGAGATGGGCGGAATTGAGCGAGAAATGCACCGCGCCGCAATGGCAGGATCCGTCAAGTTTCATCTGTTCTTCCTCCGCTGTGGTTCCAAGGCCCTGACCTTATCCGTTTTTCAACTCTTCGGGATAGGAGTCATATTGGGGAAGCCCGTCCGTAATGTCATAATAATCCTTCTTGTCCGCAACGAAAATATGCCGGACGGTCCGGAGACCGGTTTTCCCTTCAAGGGTCCCGGCGAGGATGCTGATGTGGGTTCCGCCTGTGCGCCGCCAGAATAAATTGGATCCGCACTCTATACAGAAACCTCGCTCAGCCCGGTTGGAGGAGGTGTACCATTTCAGGCCGCGCTCTTCGGTCAACCGGAAATTGGACAGGGAGGCGGCGGTGGCGGCGAAATAATGGCCGCTGGACTTCTGGCACTGGCCGCAATGACAGGAAATGATATCCCTCAAAGGACCGTGGACTTCATACCTGACCGCGCCACAGAGACAGCCGCCCTGTTTGTTCGTGCCTTTGTCCATCGCCCAAGCCCTCCGTTTTTATTCGGGATATATCGCTGAAGGATAGCTCGCCCCATGCGCCCGGTCAGCAGCTAATAGTGGTTTGGTAAAAATAAACGTCAAGAGCGGGAGAGTACGGGGAAATGACCTGGACGCGGCAGCTGACATGGATTCTGCCTAAAAAATATGCGCGGTGATTAACAGTGTTGCATTGATTGGTGTGATTTTTCACAAAAATTTGTTTTTGCAGAAATCTTTCTTGCAAAATTTCGAATTATCAATTACCCGAGTCGTCGGGAGTTTGCGTTTTTCGGCTAACTATTTATCGATGACCTCACTTCCAAGGTTGATCTGGCACCGCTATTTGGGCACTTCGACGGCGCTGTCAACCTGTTATATAGAATGAGTGTCCAGGAGACTAAACATGGCAAAAGGTACAGTAAAGTGGTTTAACCCGACCAAAGGTTACGGTTTCATCGCACCAGAGGATGGCGGGTCAGACGCTTTTGTGCATATTTCGGCTGTTGAACGAGCCGGTTTGACAACCCTTCAAGAAAACGCCAAGGTTCAATATGAACTGGTTGAAGGGCGTAACGGCAAGGCATCTGCTGAAGAACTCGTGCTGCTGGACTGAGATAAAAGGTTCCGATACGAAAAAGAAAAGGCGGCGTTTGCCGCCTTTTTTTGTGGCTTCTGAGCAGGGAAAAACCGGCTGTAAAATATTAGAAACCTTTGCGGAAAGAAAAATTTCGTGTAAGAAATCGCGCAGGAATGCGCCAAAGCTGGTGACGGGAAATAAGTGAATGACCTATCCGATTACAGACGCGGACGAAATCGATATTGAAAAGCTCGGCATCCCTCTTGATGCGGACGGCGGTTTCTCGATCAAGGTGAAGGACCATGTCCAACGCCTGACCGGGGAAGAGCTCGCGGCGGAAATGCGCGACCAGCTCGACGTTCGCAGTTCCGTGCGTGGGGCACTCCTGAGGAAGGCGAACAAGGATATTCTGGCAGGCCTGAAGCGAGGCCGACTCCGATTAAGCGAGGAAGCCCGCGAGGCTTTCGATCTGAATATACTGATCTGGTTTGCGGACAAGGCCCTGAAGGGCGAGCACCAGAGCTACCTGACGAAATAACGCTTTAGGAGACCGGCGCGTATACCGCCCGGAAAATGGACATGACGAATTCAACACAGAAAATCAAGGCCGGTATTCTCGGCGCAAGCGGCTATACCGGGGCGGAGGCCATGCGGTTGCTGCTTCGGCATCCGAATGTGGAAATGACACTGCTGACAGCGGACCGCAAGGCCGGCCAGCCGGTGGAGGAGGTTTATCCCCATCTTGGCGGCTATGGCCTGCCCGACATGATTGCGGTGGAGGATGCCGACTGGAATACGGTCGATGTGGTGTTCTGCGGCCTGCCGCATGGCACGACGCAGGAAATTATCGCCACCCTGCCGGCGACGGTGAAGGTGGTCGATCTCTCTGCCGATTTCCGAATCGAGGATCCGGCAACCTATGCCGAATGGTACGGACATGAACACAGGGCGATGGAGTTGCAGAAGGGCGCCGTCTATGGCCTGACCGAGCTGTACCGGGACAAGATCAAGTCGGCGCGGCTGGTGGCTTGCCCGGGTTGTTACCCGACGGCGGTGCTGCTGTCCTTGGTGCCGCTGGTGGCGGCTGGGCTGATCGATGCGGATGACCTGGTGATCGACGCGAAATCGGGCATTACCGGCGCGGGCCGGGGCCTCAAGCAGAACACCCTGTTCAGCGAGGCGGGTGAGGGGCTCAGCCCTTACAGCATTGCCAAGCACCGGCATGCCCCGGAGATTGAGCAGGAAGTCGCCAAGGCCGCGGGATGCGCCGCCGCCGACATGCGGGTCAATTTCGTGCCGCATCTGATCCCGATGAGCCGGGGGGAGCTGATTACCTCCCATGTCCGGCTGAGTGAAGGCAAGACGGCCGCCGACCTGCGCGCCGAAATTGCGAAGGTCTATGAGGGCGAGCCGTTTGTCCGGCTGCTGAAAGAGGGCGCGGTACCACAGACGCAGATGGTCCGGGGCTCCAACAACTGCGTGATCAATGTGTTCGAGGACCGGATAAAGGGCCGGGCCATCGTGATCGCGGCGATTGACAACCTCGTGAAGGGGTCGAGCGGGCAGGCGGTTCAGAACATGAACCTGATGTTCGGTCTTGAGGAAACCCTCGGGCTTGAGCAGGCACCGCTGTTCCCGTAAAATAACAACAAGAAAAAGAGGCCAGACCATGAGCAAGAATATCATTCCCTTCAAGGGCGTCATGCCCGAGATCGCCGAAGATGCCTTTATCGCGCCGTCGGCGGATGTCCTTGGCGATGTGGTGATTGGCGAGAAATCCAGCATCTGGTTTAACTGCGTTGTGCGCGGCGATGTGCATTCCATCCGCATCGGCGCGCGCACCAATATCCAGGATGGCACGGTCATTCATGTGTCCGGTGGCACCCATTCGACGACAATCGGCGATGACGTGCTGGTCGGGCATAACTGCCTGATCCATGGCTGCACGCTGGAGGATGGCAGTTTCGTCGGCATGGGTGCGGTCGTGCTGGACGGCGTGGTGGTGGAAAGCGGCGCAATGGTTGCTGCCGGGGCGCTGGTCACGCCGGGTAAACGCGTGCCGAGCGGGGAACTCTGGGGCGGCTCCCCCGCCAAATGCCTGCGCAAGCTGACCGAGGAGCAGCAGGCCAACCTCACCAGCGGCGCCAAGCATTATGCGGAACTCGGCCAGACCTACCGCAAGGAACTGGGCTAGCCGTCTCCCCGGCGGCGCATTCTGTAAACGGTAAATTTCTCTCACCCCATCGTGATGAAAGTTGAGATTATTTCTCCCTACGGGAGGCATAAGCTCTTTCCAACGCAATTGATTGATTGGGAGAGAGTATATGTCTGCACTAAATTCGAAACTTCTATCCTCCACCTTCGTGGCGGCCTTGATGGGGGCGGGCGGGGTGATTGCCGTGGCGGCCGTGGCGGTGCCGATCACCGCGATCATGGTCAAGCCGGCGGCGGCAGCCTGCAACCCCTGCGCCGCAAAGAAGCCCGCCAACGCCTGCAACCCTTGCGCGGCGAAAAAACCGGCCAACCCCTGTAACCCGTGCAACCCTTGTGCAGCGGCGAAAGCCTGCAATCCCTGTAATCCATGCGCCGCTAAGCCCAAGGCGTCAAACTGCGTCGTGCCGTCCGTGCAGAAGGCAGCCCTTTGTAACCCTTGCGCGGTGAAGAAGCCGGTCAATGCCTGCAACCCGTGCAACCCTTGCGCTGCGGCGAAAGCCTGCAACCCGTGCAACCCTTGCGCTGCGGCGAAAGCCTGTAACCCCTGCAACCCTTGCGCCGCGAAAAACCCCTGCGCGGCCAGCAATCCCTGTAATCCTTGCAATCCCTGTAATCCGTGCGGTGCCGCAGCGGCTATATCAGACGTGGAGCTGGAACCCGCAGAAGCCACAACGGCTTATGAATGCCTGAACGCGGATATGCAGACGGCTTATGCCAGGTCTGACGTGCCAGAAGCGGCCCTATATCTCAATTGGAAGGCCTTTTCATCGGCGCCTTATGCCTCCGCCACCCATGGAGGGCGGCATGTCATGAACTATGCTAATGACGTTGCCGAGGAAGCCTATGGCAAATATGAGGAAGTGGGCACGATGCCGGTCGGCTCGATCCTTGCGAAAGACAGTTTTGTCGTTCAGACGGATGGCCAGGCCTCCGTCGGCCCGCTGTTCCTGATGGAGAAAATGGCCTCCGGGTTTAACAAGGTGAGCGGTGACTGGAAATACACCATGATCCTGCCGGACGGCACCGTTGCCGGGGTCACCAACGGCAAGGGATCGGACATGATGAAATTCTGCTATGAATGCCACATGGTCATGGAAGATACAGACAGTATGTTCTTCCTGCCCGAGGACCTCCGGGTAAACTAACCCCCTGGATGGCGGCGGTGGACAGCTATTTGCTGCCGCCGCCGTCGTTTTCACTATAAGGTTTGGCCTTGACCTTCACATAGCTGCCCGGTGCATCCTCGATCGGTTTCAGCTTGCCCTTCGCGGGATCGCGTGCCGGGACCTTCGGGCCTGATTTCTTCGACAGCCACTTGTCCCAGTAGGGCCACCAGGAACCCGCATGCTCGGTTGCGTCGGCGAACCAGTCCTCGGCCGTGTCGTATTTCTTCTTCTTCGTGTTGGTCCAGTGCTGGTACTTATTCGCGGCGGGATGGTTGATGACCCCGGCGATATGGCCGGAACCGGCCAGCATCAGCTCCGTCGGGCCGCTGAACATCTTGGTATTCTTGAACACCGACTTGAACGGCGCAATATGATCTTCCTTGCTGGCCTGGATAAAGATCGGCGTCTTGATCCTGGACAGGTCGATCGGCTGCCCGCCGAGGGTGAGGGCGCCCGGCTTCTGCAGCAGGTTCTTCTGGTACATATTGCGCAAATAGAAGCTATGCATCTTTTGCGGCATGTTGGTCGCGTCGGTGTTCCAGTACAGCAGGTCGAACGGGAAGGGCGACTTGCCGAGCAGGTAGTTGTTGATCACGAAGGACCAGATCAGGTCGTTGGAGCGCAGCAGGTTAAAGGTGTTGGCCATTTCCTTGCCTTCGAGATAGCCGCGCTTCATCTTGCTTTCGACCATCTGGATATGATCCTCATCGGTAAAGACAAGCAGATCGCCCGCTTCCTCGAAATCGAGCTGGGCGGCGAAGAAGGTGGTCGCCTTGATCCGGTCTTCTTCCCCGATTGCGGCGAGATAGGCCATCGTCGACGCCATCAGCGTCCCGCCAATGCAATAGCCGATGGTGGTAACTTCACGCTCCCCGGTCGAGGCCTCGATCGCGTCGAGTGCGGCGAGAACACCTTCGGACATGTAACTCTCGAATGTCTTGTCGACATGCCGCTCGTCCGGGTTGACCCAGGAGATGACGAACACGGTATACCCCTGTTCGGTGCACCATTTGATGAAGGAATTTTCGGCCTTGAGATCGAGAATATAGAATTTATTGATCCAGGGCGGCGTGATCAGCAACGGGCGTTTATACACCTCTTTCGTGGCGGGCGCATACTGGAGGAGCTGCATCAGGTCATTCTGGAAAATAACCTTGCCGGGCGTTACGGCAATATTGCGTCCAACCTCAAAGGCGGTCTCGTCTGTCATCTTCGGGATGAGCTGTCCCTTGGTCCGCTTGAGGTCGTCGAGCATGTTCTCCAGCCCATGGACAAGATTCTCTCCCTTGCTCTCCACGGTTTTTTTCAGAACATCCGGGTTGGACCAGAAGAAGTTCGTCGGCGACATGGCGTCCGTATAGAGCTTGGTATAGAACTCGGCTTTTTTCTTGGTCTGCTTGTCCAGTCCATCGACATCTGCAACCGTTTCCTGGATCCAGCTGGCGGTCATCAGGTAGGACTGCTTGATATAGTCAAAAATCTGGTTCTGGCTCCATTCGTCGGATTTGAACCGCTTGTCGCCTGTTTCCGGCGAGACTAATGGTTTGGCTTCCTGCCCGGTGGCCCGCAGCGCGGCATTTTGCCAAAGATCCATGTAATTTTTCCACAGCGCGGCCTGTGCCTCGATGATCTTGCCCGGATCGGCCATCATCTTGTTCATCAGGTCCATGAAAGTCTTGCTGACGGTGGCGGGGTCGGGATCGATATGGGTTGGCTGCTGGCTGTTCAGAAACTCGGTGACGACTTCTTGGCTCTGCGCGGCAATCTTGGCGAAGTTCTCGGCAAACTCTTTTGATGCCTCAAGGGCTTCCTGGCTGGTTTCGAGCGGTTCTTTCTTCGACATATCAGCTACTTCTCCCTGAGTTGCTTTGTACAGTGGTCACTAACGGATTTCAGGTTCTTTAAAATTTTCTTACCTTACTGAAATAGTCAGAAAACATTGCGAAATTTTCTCCCATATGTTTTATGATAGCGACGTTTTTTAATAGATTATATCAAAAACTTGCCAATCTCAACGAAGGCCTCTGGCTGATGACGGGAAAGGCAGGACGGATGTTTCGATGATCATGACGCCACACGCATTCGAATATCGTATTTCACGATCCTTACGCCTTTTGCTGGGCGGGGTTTTGTTGCTCGCTGTCCTCGCGGGGGCCGGTTGCTCCACGGATAATACCGAGGAGGAGGACGCGGCGGAATATCCGAACCTGAACACAGTACCGGAAAAGCCGGAATCGGTTGCATCACTGGCGGAAGCGCAGAAAATCGAGGAGGGGCTTCGTGCCGACCGCGACAATGCCCGCTATAGTGAGGAGACGCTCCGTGCTGATACCTCTCTCCAGCCGCCACTTGCCGCGCCGCCGAAACCGGTTGTCGAGGACGTAAAGACTGAAGCCGTGGTCACGGAGACCGTGACAGAGGTGATCAAGGAAAAAGCACCGGAACCCGAGATGCCCGAAGTTGCCGCAGTTGCTCAGGAGCCGGTGACGGAAACCCCGCTGCCGGACCCGTCGGTCGCGGAGTCCGCATCTGAGGCCGCCCCGGCAGCATCTCCGGTTCGGGAGCAGGTCATCAGCGGCGAAGCGGCCCAGAAACCGCCCGTTACCAGCGTGTTCGAGCGGCAACTCGCCGCCCAGAATGCAACCCGCCTGCCGGATACGATTAGCGCGACTGGCACATCATCCGCCGCGCCAGACACGGCCGCCCCGGCGGCAACTGCATCATCTGCACCGGCGTCGTCAACGTCTTCTTCGTCTTCCTCCGGCGGTTCGGTCTCTCTGACGCCACCGCTTAATGATGGCGGGCGGACTATCCCCAATTATGCCGCGTCTGATGGCTCGTCGCCGATCGAAACCATTTATTTCGCGCAAGGCTCCCACCGCATCAGTTCCGCGGATCGGGTCAAGCTCGACCGTATAGCTCGCGCGCAAATCGCGGCGGGCGGCACGCTCAAGATTGTCGGCCATGCCTCCAGCCGGACGCGGGAAATGTCGGAGGAGCGGCATATGATTGTCAATCTCAACGCCTCGCAAGCGCGGGCGGCGGCGATTGCGCAATATTTCATCAAGGCAGGGGTGTCTTCCGCGGATCTGGTGATCGAATCCGTCAGCGATGCCGAACCCCGGGTCGCCGAACCAATGCCAAGTGCGGAAGCAATGAACCGCCGTGCGGAAATCTTTCTTCTAAATTAACACAAAGTCGTTTAAATACCCCGCTTAGGAATAGTCCCAGGAACCCGGAGTGCCTGAAATGCACGCCGGGAACCGTTTTATTAATGTAACAGGAAGAGGCCGATGGATCCCGATTTCCACCGTATAAAACGCTTGCCGCCATATGTATTCGAAGAAGTCAATCGAATGAAAGCGCAGGCGCGAGCGGCGGGAGAGGACATTATCGATCTCGGTATGGGCAATCCCGACAGCCCGACGCCCAAGCATATCGTCGAGAAGATGGTGGAGACCGTGCGCGATGGCCGCACCCATCGTTATTCGACCAGCAGGGGAATTCCTGGCCTGCGCCGTGCCAATGCCGCCTATTACAAGCGCCGCTTTGATGTCGAGATTGACCCGGAGACGGAAACCATCGCGACCCTTGGCTCAAAGGAAGGGCTGGCCAACCTTGCCATGGCGATCACGACACCGGGCGATGTTATCCTTTCCCCAAACCCGAGCTACCCGATCCACCCTTACGGCTTTATCATCGCGGGCGCCGTTGTCCGGCATTTCGAGGTTGGGCCGGGGATTGATTTCTTTGCCGGACTGGAACGCGCGGTACGTCACTGCATCCCGACACCGACCTGTCTGATCCTGAATTTCCCGTCTAACCCGACGGCGATGACAGTGGATCTCGAATTTTACAAGGAAGTCGTGAAATTCGCCAAGGAACACGGGATGTATATCCTGTCCGATCTGGCCTATGCGGAGATTTACTTCGGCGACGTCAAGCCGCCATCGATCCTGCAGGTGGAGGGCGCGCGCGATATCGCGGTCGAGTTCACTTCGCTCTCGAAAACCTATTCCATGCCCGGCTGGCGCATGGGCTTTGCAACGGGGAATAAGCGACTGATTGGCGCGCTGGCCCGTATCAAGTCCTATCTCGATTATGGTGCTTTTACGCCGATACAGGTGGCGGCGACGGCGGCGCTTAACGGCCCGCAGGATTGTGTCGAGGAATTTCGCCAGCTTTATAAACAGCGGCGCGATGTGTTGATCTCCGGTTTTGCCGCCGCGGGATGGGACGTGCCATCGCCCGAGGCGACCATGTTTGCCTGGGCGCCGATCCCAGAACCGTTCAAGCATCTGGGCAGCCTGGAATTTTCCAAGCTCCTGCTACAGGAGGCGAAGGTTGCGGTCGCGCCCGGTCTTGGTTTTGGAGAACATGGGGACGGCTTTGTCCGTGTTGCCATGGTCGAGAATGAACAGCGGATTCGCCAGGCGAGTCGCAATATCAAGAAATTCATGGCGAATGCAGATCAGCATCTCGCCAAAAAAGAGGCGTCCTGATCGTGAGTACAAATGTAAGAATTGGTATCGCCGGGCTCGGCACTGTCGGTGCGGGTGTGTTGAAGATTATCAAGGAACATGGTGATTTGCTGGAGGCGCGTTCCGGCGCGCATCTGACCGTGACTGCCGTTTCCGGGCGTGACAAAACCAAGGATCGCGGGGTCTCGCTTGACGGTATTACCTGGCATGATGATGCGCGCGACCTTGCCGATGATCCAAATGTGGATATCGTGCTTGAACTTATCGGCGGAAGTGACGGCGTTGCGAAAGATCTCTGCGTGAAATCCCTTTTGAACGGCAAGCCGGTCGTCACCGCGAACAAGGCTCTGCTCGCAGAGCATGGCAACGCGTTGGCTAAACTCGCCGAGACGCATAACGCCCAACTCGCCTATGAGGCAGCGGTTGCGGGTGGCATCCCGATCATCAAGGCGCTGCGCGAAGGGCTGGCGGGCAATGCGATTTCCCGCGTTTATGGCATCCTCAATGGCACCTGCAACTATATCCTCACCGAGATGGAGGAGACGGGCGGCGAATTCGACGCGATCCTGAAGGACGCGCAGGACCTTGGTTATGCCGAAGCCGACCCCGGCTTTGATATTGACGGCGTCGATGCGGCGCATAAGCTCGCGATCCTGACTAGCGTTGCCTTCGGCACTCCAGTTGATTTCGCCAGCGTCTATATCGAGGGGATCCGCAATGTCACCGCCGCCGATATCACCGCGGCGAGTGAGCTCGGCTACCGCATCCGGCTGCTTGGCGTCGCCCGGCGGACGGAGAAGGGGATCGAGCAGCGGGTCCATCCCTGCATGATCCGGCACGATACCACCATTGCCAATGTAAACGGCGTCTTTAATGCCGTGGTTGTCGATGGCGACTTTGTTGACGAGACGTCCTATGTCGGGCGTGGCGCGGGCGAGGGGCCCACGGCCTCCGCGGTGGTTGCCGATATTGTCGATATTGCCCTTGGCCGCCATACGCCGACCTTCGGCATCCCGGTCGAGAAAATGACGGATATCCCGAAAGTCCCGGTCGCCGATCATGTGGGCGCCTATTATGTCTGCCTGACGGTATATGACCAGCCGGGCGTGATTGCCGATGTGTCGGCCGTATTCCGCGACGAAAACATTTCCATCGAGAGCCTGTTACAGCGCGGCCGCTCCAAGCAGGAGGCGGTTTCTGTCATCCTTGTCACCCATGAGGTGCAGGAGGCGGCGCTGGTGCGGGCACTTGGAAAAATAGAAAATTTCACCCATAGTGTTGCAAAACCTCGCATGATTCGCATTGTTTCGCTATAGGTGTTGGGTAGAATAGTGCGCGACAGGATGATCGCGTCTCGAGTAATGGAAGAAGAAATATGACTAAATCCTCGCATTTGGATAGAAATCTCACCCTGGAAATTGTCCGTGTGACGGAAGCCGCCGCACGCGCCGCCTGTAATCTTGTCGGCCTCGGCGATGAGAAGGCCGCCGACCAGGCCGCCGTGGACGCCATGCGGACCGCCCTCAACCTCCTGAATATCGAAGGCCGGATCGTCATCGGCGAAGGGGAGCGGGACGAAGCCCCGATGCTTTATATTGGCGAAGAAGTGGGCACCGGCAAGGGCCCGAAAATCGACATCGCACTTGATCCGCTGGAAGGCACGACACTGACCGCGAAGGGCGGGCCGAACGCATTGGCCGTGATCGCCTTCGCCGAATCCGGGAACTTCCTGAACGCGCCGGATACCTATATGGAAAAGATCGCCGTTGGCGGGGGCTACCCCGAAGGGATCATTGATATCAACAAGGGCGCGGGTGAAAATCTCCGCGCGATTGCCGATGCGAAGGGCGTGCCGGTCAACCAGACCATGGCCTGTGTTCTCGACCGGCCGCGCCATGCCGAGATTATTGCCGATATCCGTAAAACCGGCGCCCGCATCCAGCTTATCTCCGACGGTGACGTCGCTGGCGTGATGGCGACCGCAAATCCCGACACGGGCATCGACATGTATGTCGGCACTGGCGGCGCCCCGGAAGGCGTTCTTGCCGCGGCCGCGCTCCGCTGTATCGGCGGACAGATGCAGGGTCGGCTGGTTTTCCGCAATGATGACGAGAAGGCCCGCGCCGCCAAATGGGGCATCACCGACCTTCAGCGTATCTACAATCTTGAGGAACTGGCCGCCGGCGAAGTTATTTTCGCGGCAACTGGCGTAACCGACGGTTCCATGCTGCGCGGTGTGCGTCAGCGGGGCGACCGGGTCTATACGGAAACCATCGTGATGCGCTCCTACTCCGGCACGGTGCGCTACATCCGGGGTGATCACAGAGTCAAGTAATCGGAGTCATTTAATGGACGCGCCACTCGCGCCGGCCTTTCTGGATGTTGAAAATTCGCTGACGTCCCGGCGCTGGCGGCTGCGCTCCGAGAATGAGCGTCTCGGTCTTGCCATCTCCCAGCGGCTTGACGTGCCCGAAATCGTCGGCCGGGTTATGGCCGGGCGCGGCGTCCCGCTGGAGGAGGCGGAGCAGTATCTGACGCCAACATTGCGCAATCTGCTGCCCGATCCCTCCAGCTTCAAGGACATGGACGCGGGGGCGACGCGCATCGCTGCCGCAATACAAGCGGGGGAGAAGGTTGCCGTCTTCGGCGATTATGACGTGGATGGCGCGACGTCTTCGGGCCTCTTAAAGCGATTCTTTAATTCGATACGCCAACCCCTTGATATCTATATTCCCGACCGCATGAAGGAAGGCTATGGCCCCAATGCGCCGGCGATGGACACGCTGAAGCGGCGGGGGATCGATCTGGTCGTCACCGTTGATTGCGGGATTGTTTCCTTCGATGTCCTGAAACACGCCCGGGAGATCGGGCTGGATGTGATCGTTGTCGATCATCACCAGGCGGAAACGCGACTTCCTGAGGCGCTTGCCGTCATCAATCCCAAACGCCATGACGAGAGCCAGGAATTTACCTATCTCGCCGCTGTCGGCGTGACCTTCCTGCTGGTGGTGGCAATCAACCGCGCACTCCGGAACGCGGGTTGGTATAACGAGGCCCGGCCAGAGCCGGACCCGCGCCACTGGCTCGATCTGGTGGCGCTTGGCACAGTCTGCGATGTTGTGCCGCTGATCGGGCTGAACAGGGCCTTTGTCGCGCAAGGGCTGAAAGTGATGGCGCGGCGGGGCAATGCGGGGCTCGCGGCGCTGGCCGATGTCGCCGGGCTGGATGAGACACCGGGCACCTATCACGCGGGCTTCCTGCTCGGACCGCGTGTCAATGCGGGCGGGCGCGTCGGGCGACCTGAATATGGGCCGGACCTGCTGTCCAGTGACAGCCCGGAAAAATGCCGGGAACTGGCGGGACATCTCGATCGCTATAACAAGGAACGCAAGGAGATCGAGGCTGCGGTTCAGGCGGAAGCCCTCCTGAAGGTGGAGAAAAGCAGTCTCAAGAATGATTCGGTAATTGTCGTCGCCGGGGAGGGGTGGCATCCCGGCGTGATCGGCATTGTCGCCAGCCGCCTAAAAGATGCCTATCAACGCCCGGCGGTTGTTATCGCGCTGGAGGACGGGACGGGCAAGGGCTCCGGCCGTTCGGTCCCCGGTGTCGATATGGGCGCCGCCATCGGCGTCGCCCGGCATAAGGAGCTTATCGTTGCGGGGGGCGGCCATATGATGGCGGCAGGCCTGACGGTGGGGGCAGACCGGATTGATGATCTGCGGACCTTCCTCAATGAACGGCTCTCTAAGGACGTGTCAGAGGCGGCGAAGACGGCCAGCCTCGGCCTTGATGGTGCGCTCTCCATTGAGGGGGCGACGCCGGAGCTTGTTGAGCTGTTGGAACAGGCGGGGCCTTACGGTGCCGGCAACCCGGAACCGAGATTCGCATTACCGCGTGTCCGATTGGTGCAGGCGAGTATTGTCGGCGAAAATCATGTGCGCTGTATCTTCACCGGGATGGCCGGTCGCGGGCGTCTGGCAGGGATTTGCTTCCGGGCGCTGGAAACGCCGCTTGGGGATGCCCTGCTGGGCCATAACGGCGGTAGTTTTCATATTGCCGGGCATCTGAGAAAGAATAACTGGCGCGGAAATGTCTCGGCCCAGTTGCTGATAGAGGACGCCTACCGCCTCGCATAACCCCGTCCGCGGGAAAATTTGAAAAAATTCCAATTTTTTACTTGATATGTCGGGCGAAGATCGGTAAATCCTGCCCCTGCGACCGGATATGTGTCCCCTTCGTCTATCGGTTAGGACGCCAGATTTTCATTCTGGAAAGAGGAGTTCGATTCTCCTAGGGGATACCATCCGGTCCGCGGCTATACCCTTACTTTGCGTCCCCTTCGTCTATCGGTTAGGACGCCAGATTCTCATTCTGGAAAGAGGAGTTCGATTCTCCTAGGGGATGCCATCGCCGCGGCGGGCGAATAATTTGTTCCTTTTCCTTTTGCATCCTGTTCCCTAAGTATAGGGTAATTGCGACTGCTGTGACTTTAACTGACGGAGAATTTGATGAATTTGCGCCTGTGTTTTGAACATAAAGCCGGAGTGAATATTGATGAGGCCGCCGTCTTCCGTCACTACGCGGAGAATTACCTGAACGGATTTGACGTGAAATGGGCAGGCTCGGTCAGTGTTTCACAACATGACACGAAAACCAGCCCGATGGAGCCGCTGTGGCAGTATATGATCCCGGATGCGTCCGTGGCCTGCCGCGACTACCTGATCGAGTATCTGGATCGCAATCCGATGGCCGGCTATTTTGTGCATGTCTATGAAGTTGACAGCGGCACCGGCGATAAAAAGATCCACTGAACTGCGGGATAGTGCCTAGGCGCTGATCTTCTGGTTCTCGTCGAAGCGGGCGTCTTCCATGTCCGCGCCCTCGAAGATTGCACCGCTCAGCTTCGCGCCCTTGAAATTGGCGTCAATCAGGTTGGCATCGGTCATATTGGCGCCTTCAAGATCGGCACCGGTGAAATTGGTGGCCGAGAGGTTTGCCGGCCATTTCTTGCCAATCGACTCCCCGTTCGGGCCCTTGAGGTCCACGGCGGTCATGATACTCCCTTTCAGGATCGCGTTTTTCAGGTTTGAGCGGGACAGGTTGACGCCTTCCATGACGGCGTCGGTAAGGTCCACATCCTCCATGATGCATTGGGACATGTCAGACATCACCACCTGACTGCCGCGGAGGTTCGTGCCCTTGAGGTTCGCCCCCTTCATGGTCGCACCACTCAAAGCGCAGCCGGAGAGATCCATGCTCGAGAGGTCCATCCCGGAAAGGTCGGCACGCTCGCCTTTCAGGCCGTTGGTCTCGACCCACAGGAAATGTGTCTTGAGAAGCGCCTGAAGGTTCGGCGGAAGCGGGGTTGTCTCTGCCTCTTCCACCAGATGGGACGCGGCAGACATTGATTTTGAAAAATCCACATTGTCCAACTTCGCCCCGTCGAGCTTTACATTATCGAAATTGCATCCCTCGACATTCGCGCCGGACAAATTGACATTACTGAGGTCCGCCCCGGCAAGATCAGCGCCCGACAGGTCGCAATCCGCCATGTCCGAGCCCATGAAGCCCGCGCCATGCAGGTCCGCATTCGAGAGATTCGCACCGCGCAGCTGGGAATAGGCGAAATTGGCATTGCCGAGCGCCGCGCCTTCAAGATTGGCGCCATTGAGGTTGGCCTTTTCCGCGACTACGTTCTCCAACTCAGCATCGGAGAGATCCCCGGCTGGAAAGGTGACGGTCTCGCCGCCCGAAAGAATAAGGGAGCCACCACGAAAATCCGCTTCCTGCAAATTCGCGCCATTGAGTTTTGCGCCCCTCAGTTCTGCGCCGCGCAAATCCGCGCGGATCAGGAGGCTGTCGCGTAAATCGGCCTTGGTGAGATCGGCGGCGTAGAGGTCGGCCGCGATCAGGTTGGCCCCCCGGAAGATCGTCCGCGAGAGCTTGCAGCCCGACAGGCAGGATTTCTGCAGTTTTGCCCCGGCAAAATTCGCCCCGGTAAAATCGGCATGCTTGAAATTTGCCTGCGCCCCTTTTTTGGGGTTTGAGAGCCACCTTGCATGCTCGGCAAGCATTTCCATAATTTCCTGTGGCGTCATCGATGTCATACGGTGCTCACTTTGTATAAATCCTGTCTTGTCGTTGATAAGACTAGATTAACATTTATCTCACATACTTATGGGGCAGAAACCATCTGCCGTCTGATTTTTTATAAACAGACAATATTAATAGTTAGTTGCATTTTGCGTTAATTTGACGAAGCACAGCCGAGGATAAAAAGAAATGTTTCACGTAACCCAGGAACAGGTCGACGCTCTTGAGATTTGGGTGAGTGATCGCCGTGAAGCCTATTTGCGAAAAGGGTTTCATTTGGCGGCTAATGCGGGTGCGGGGGCACTTGCTGACTATTCGGAGGATGGTGGACTGAAGCCAGAGGATCTGGCGAAGCCGATTCTTGAACTTCGCAAGGAATATGAACTGGCCGAGATGTTCCATAAGGACGCGCGGCAGTTGCTCCATGCCGGGCGACAGGGTGGCTGACGTCAGTTGACGACGTGAAACCGCTCCCGGCGCTTTCTGGCGACCAGGCCGGCAATCTTCCGGATCAGTGCCTGTTCCTTCTCTTCTGAAAACTCAAACTGGACCCCGACGCCGTTCTCCATCTGGCGGACGATGCGGGCAGGGATGATCCCGATATTCTCGATCTCGATGCTGATTTCCGTAGCGTCCGGCAGGCGCATGTCCATTTGCAATCCGGCGCCACCGAGCGAGATATTATGGATGCGGGCCGGATGACGGTCACCGTCTAGGGTGATATCGGTGTCCTGTCCTATCCTGACGCGGCGGTGGGCGCGGCGGTTCTCTGGGTCGATCGGGTTCATTCTGGCTCCTGTTGGCGCGGCGGTTTCACGGGGTCTTGCCATTGGTAAAGGCTTAGTCTCGCCGACATTGGTTAAAAAGTCGTTTGCATCGCCCCGAAATCGCCATAAACCAAGGATAGGAGAGCGGTCGTTAACCTTTCGTTTACGCTCCGGGATTATTCTGGGGACGCATTTATCAGGAAAGGGTCCGTCATGCGGCAACAGGAAATGGCCACGCTCGTCGAGGGATTGAAATCCGAATTCTCGAAAGCGCCACGTCTTAACCGCAAATCGATCGCGGACCGGGCAACCGGCACCAATATCGCGGCGCTTGACCTGATACTTGAGACCACAGGCACGGAGCAGGAGGGGCCCGCAACGCGGGAACAGGCACAAACCCTTAAGGCGCTGTCACATGAGTTCAAGGAAATTTCCGGCATCATCGACGGGCTTGGCGCCCGGTAACGGCAGCGGCAGGTTCCGCGCCCGCAGGTTCACGGCCCGAGAGCCGGGATTATGGTTAAAATCTGGTTTGGCAAAGCTGACGAATATGCTACATCTTGTCGGTGTATCACGGGTAGTCGGCGTTCGTCGCGTTCCCAAAATTGTTGTTGTGTAGAAAATGCCGCTCGTATCTGATCTCAAGGAAAAATTGACACCTCATTGGCAGGCCGCGATCAAACGCGCCAAGGCGAGCTCCTGGACGGAGCGGGGAATTGTCGCCGCGCCGTTGCTGGCCGCGCTCCTGGTCGCCGGGGTGACAGTGGGGCTTGATATCTTCCTGCGGGGGGAGGCGGGTAACCGCTGGATTCTCTCGCTTCTCGGCACAACCGGGCTTCTCTTTGCCTTATTTGCACCGCTCACCTATGTCACCGTCCGGTTGTACAGGCGTGTCTGGCACCGCCGCAAGGAACGCCGCTTTATGGACGCACTCTGGATCGGGCTCTATCTGCCTCATGCCTTCGCCGTACTGGTTGTCGTGATTGCCCAGCTGGAGGGGTCTGAGAATATCACCAGCCTCGGCGCGGCCGTCATCACCTGGGCGATGCTGAGCCTGCTACTCTCGCCGTTCAGCGTACTGCTGACCTTGCTGTTGTGGTCCTATTTGCCGAAGGAAATCCGCGTGCCGACGCAGCTCCTGCAAATCCCCTCCCGGCTCAACGCCCGCGGCCAGAACCTCCTCGCTCCGCCCGCTCCCAAGGACGACAGCGACATCATCCGCACGTGAGATTCCGTCTCTTCCAATAAACTTTCTGCGACCGGAATGAGTGCGGGAATCACGATTGGGTGAGAGCTGAAATTACCGGTTGAGAGTTTTTCCTGCTATCCATATCTACGGGTCTGCTGCCGGTGCGTAGCGTAAATAGTATGGAAAAAACTTGAGGGCAGACATGACAATCAAATCCATTTTGGCACCGGTGCTGGCCGGGCTTGGGTCCCTCCTGTGGAGCGCGACCGCCTTCGCCGCAGAGGAATATATCAGCGGGACAGGACCGCTCAACATATTTGACGGGGCGGCGATGATGGCGATGCCGCTCTGGGTCAAAATCTGGCTCGCCTTCCTGATGCTGACCTTCCTGACCGGGCTAGTCTTTTTCGTCTGGCGGCGGCCTATTGCCCGTTGGGCGGCGGGCGGTTTTATTCTCTCCCTCGCCACAGGGCATGCCGTCTTTGGCGCCCTCGGCCTGCCGATGCTCTCCGGGGCGATCTCGATCATGCATGTGGTCTGCTGGACGCCTGCACTGGTCCTGCTGCTGATAAAGCGGCCCTTTCTGGATCGGCAGGAGGGGACGGCCTACCGCCTCTGGTCCGCCGTCATGACCGGCGTGATCCTGTTCTCCTTCGTCTTCGATATTCCGGACGGGCTGGCCTATATCCGGCATTTCAGCAGCTGACCGGACGCCGGCCCCGGCGCCGTACTTCCCGCTTTACTTTAATTGCTAATATGTGCAGAGTTTTGCGTCGATAAAACAAGAACAAGCAGAACCAGACGCTCAGAAAAAGCTGCATAAATAACAAAAAAAGGGAAAATCCGGCCGCGGGAAAGGTTGCCGGATCACGTCTGAAATTTCCATAAAAAGGAGCAGGAAAATGGCCGCAATTGCGTTCGAACTCCCCGACACGGTTGAACAGGTACGCGATGGCATTCGCGCCTTTGCCGAGCAGGAGGTGATCCCCCGGCATGAGAAGAACCGCGATCTTCTGGAAAATCCCCGCCTGAAATATGACGAGGACGGGCGCCTCTCCGCGCCGGTGCGGGCGCTGATCAAGGAAATTCGCATGGCCTCGGCGGAGGCGGGCTATTACCATATGTGCGTGCCGGAGGCCTTGGGCGGCGGCGGGTTCGGGATGCAGGCCTATTATGTCTGCTGGGAGGAGCTGTTCCACAGCTGCGGGCCGCACAACTGGATGATGCTCTATGCGCTGTCGCACTGGGCCTTCGGGCCGAGCCGGCTGCTCGAAAAGGTGACAGATCGCGCGCGGGACGAGATTCTGGGTCCGCTCATGTCTGGCGAAAAATCCATGTGCTTTGGCCTCTCCGAGCCGGGCGCGGGATCAGACGCCTCCATGATCAAGACGCGCGCCCGCAAGGACGGGGACGGCTGGGTCATCGACGGGCGCAAGATCTGGACCTCCAACGCGCCGATCGCCGATTACTGCGTGCTGTTTGCGGTGACCGATGCCGAAAAGGCGGCGGCGAAAAAGGGCGGCATTTCCGCCTTCCTTGTGCCGACGGATGCGCCGGGTTTCGAGGTGCAGCGCGTGGTAAAGCTGTTCGGCCATATTGGCGGGGACGAGGCGGAACTGGTGTTCGAGAACTTGCGTGTCGAGCCCTGGCAGGTTGTCGGCGAGCTGGATAACGGCTTTGGTGCGGCGCTCTATGGGGTGTCGCTCGGGCGGATCTATAACTCGGCCCGCGCGGTGGGTTTGGGGCGCTGGTCGGTGGAGCTGGCGCTTGAGTACGCCAAGCAACGCATCGCCTTCGGTAAGCCGATTGCGGAATATCAGGGCGTGAGTTTCCCGCTCGCCACCGCCGCGACGGAGCTGCATGCGGCGCATCTGATGGGGCTGAACGCGACGAAACTCCTCGATCAGGGGGAGGCCGCGATCAAGGAGCTTTCCATGACCAAGGCCTATTCGGTGCAAGTGGGATTGCGCGCCGTCGATCAGGCGATGCAGGCCCACGGCGCCATGGGCCTCACCAACGAGATCGGCCTCGCCGAGGCCTGGCAATATTTGCGCATTATCAATATCGCCGACGGCTCCAACGAGATCCTGAACAAGACCATCGCGCAGAGATTGTTGAAGGGGGATGTGGATTTGTAGCGAAGGAGGT
The DNA here is from genome assembly GCF_009882915.1 of Sneathiella litorea. Classification (GTDB taxonomy): domain Bacteria; phylum Pseudomonadota; class Alphaproteobacteria; order Sneathiellales; family Sneathiellaceae; genus Sneathiella; species Sneathiella litorea. The sequence goes on along the minus strand of NZ_WTUW01000002.1, from coordinate 798,100 downwards.
TGGCTGGGGAACCTGGACTCGAACCAGGATTGACGGAGTCAGAGTCCGCTGTCCTACCATTAGACGATTCCCCACCATGTCGGTGGTGCGCCCGCGAATGCGGGGCAGGCGGCTTACTAGCAATTCCGCGGCGCGCTGTCAACGCCCCTTAAACGCGCAGGCGCGCAAAAATATATATATGAACCTTCCGTCGAAAACTGCTAACATTGGGAAAAGGGATTGCGGCTCTTATTGTCGCTCCCGCGGAATTTTTACCTGGAGGTAGTCCTGGGTGGCCACATCACAACCCCGGAGAACAGACAATAGAGATCGCAGAAGATATCGACGCAAGTATCAAAACGGCAGTGAATACGCGCCTGACACATTCGGCGCGCTGGACCTGGGCACTAACAACTGTCGGCTGCTGATCGCGAAGCAGCAGGGCAAGGGATTCCGTGTCATCGATAGCTTTTCGCGGATCGTACGGCTCGGAGAAGGTGTCAGCCTCACCGGCCAGCTGTCCGAGGAGGCGATTGAGAGAACAGTCGAGGCGCTCGGCATCTGTGCGGACAAAATGCGTCGCGCTGGCGTCACCCATATGCGCTGCGTCGCGACGGAAGTTTGCCGCAAGGCGGACAACAGCGACGATTTTCTAGATCGGGTGCGCCTTAATTGCGGGCTTGATCTTGATATCATCACCACGGCGGAGGAGGCGGCGCTGGCCGCCGAGGGCTGTAGTCCGCTCATTGATTACCGGCATCAGAACGCGCTCGTCTTCGATATCGGTGGGGGCAGCACGGAGCTGGTCTGGCTCGGTCTCAAGGGCCCCAAGCAGAGTGAGGTTCTTGGCTGGATGTCGATCCCCGTCGGTGTGGTGACACTCACCGAGCGTCATGGCGGAATGGAGATTTCCGACGATGCCTATGCCGAGATGATCACCGACGTCTGCCGTTATGTCGATGAGTTCGAGGCGGCGCATGGAATCGCCGGACAGATCCGCGAGGGCCGGGTGCAGATGCTGGGCACTTCCGGCACGGTCACAACACTCGCCGGGGTACATTTCGGGCTGGAACGCTACAGCCGCCGCCGGGTGGATGGGGCCTGGCTGAATACCAAGGCCATGATCGATATTTGCCACCGACTCGCCACCAGCGATTACCAGACGCGGCTGAACGAACCCTGTATCGGGCGGGAGCGGGCAGATCTCGTTGTCTCCGGCTGCGCGATTGTCGAGGCGATGCACAGCCGTTGGCCGGTGAAGAAACTGCGTGTGGCCGATCGGGGCCTGCGCGAGGGAATGCTGCTCGGCATGATGCGCCGGGCAAAGCGGGATCGTCAGAAGGCTGCGGAGGCCGCGTCCCGGCAAAACAACAAGAAGGCGGCGAGAGAGCCGAATGCTGTATCATGAGTAGAGGAATAAAACGCCCCGGCGGCAAAAGCGGCACCGGCACCGGCATGACCGGACGGCTTCTGCATACCAAGGTGAAGACGGCACGGGGGCGCAAGAACTCCTCCACTCACTGGTTGCAACGCCAACTCAACGACCCTTACGTGGCCGAGGCGCGGACACGGGGCCTGCGCAGCCGCGCGGCGTTCAAGCTGTTGCAGCTGGATGAGCGCTATAACCTCCTGAAATCCGGCGATTCGGTCGTCGATCTCGGTGCGGCGCCCGGCGGCTGGACCCAGGTTGCAGTGGACCGCGTCGGCGCCGAAAAGGGCAAGGGCAAGGTTCTTGCCGTGGATATTCTCGAGATGGAACCCATCCCCGGCGCGGAGGTCATGCAGCTCGATTTCACCGAAGAGGACGCCGATAACAAGGTGAAGGCAGCTCTCGGCGGGCCCGCGAATGCCGTTATCTCCGATATGGCCGCGCCGACAACGGGCCATAAGCAGACCGATCATTTGCGCATCGTATTCATGTGTGAGTTGGCGCTGGCTTTCGCGATTGATGTGCTCGCACCGGACGGCGTGTTTATCGCCAAGGTCTTGAAGGGTGGCACGGAGAATGAATTGCTGGAGCAGATGAAGAAGAATTTCACCCATGTCCGCCACGCCAAGCCTGAGGCCAGCCGCGCCGACAGCCGCGAGGCCTATGTCATCGCCACCGGTTTCCGCGGAAAAGGCGATGTGGAGGATGATGAACAGGCGTAATTCCGCCCGCTCCAAAAAAAACGCATCTCAGGCAAAATTCGCCCTATGAATTTTGAAATCTGCCTGTATGATTGCGCGGCAATTCCATAGATCAAACCGGCGGTGGCTGTATATATCTGCACCGGCGGGGAATGATCTCCACCATATATTGCGCGTCGCGCCTGGAGTTGCCATGAATATTCGTGAAGCCTTTACCTTTGATGACGTACTGCTGCAACCGGCGGCCTCCGAAATCCTGCCCATGCAGGTTGACACGACGACCCGGATGACACGCGAGATCACGCTCGGGATTCCGCTTATCTCCAGCGCGATGGATACAGTGACCGAGGCACCCATGGCCATTGCCATGGCGCAGGCCGGTGGCATCGGGGTGATCCACAAGAACCTCGATATCGCAGAGCAGGCGAACGAGGTTCGGCGGGTCAAGAAATTTGAGGCCGGGATGGTCGTCAACCCGGTCACCATCGCCCCGGATGAGCCGCTCTCCGAAGCGCTCTACCTGATGCAGTCAAACAAGATCTCCGGCATTCCGGTGACGGAACGTAATTCCGGCAAGCTGGTCGGTATTCTTACCAACCGCGATGTGCGCTTTGCCACCGACACCCGCCAGCCGGTCAGCGAGTTGATGACCCATGAAGGTCTGGTGACTGTGCGCGAGATCGCAACGCAGGAAGAGGCCAAGCGTCTTCTGCATAAGCACCGGATCGAGAAACTGCTGGTTGTTGATGATGACTATCGCTGCATCGGCCTGATCACGGTCAAGGATATCGAGCGTTCGACCCTTTTTCCAAATGCCTCGAAGGATGAGCAGGGGCGGCTTCGCGTCGCCGCCGCCGTCGGCATTGGCGATGACGGCTTTGCGCGGGCCGAGGCGCTGATCGCATCCGAGGTGGATGTCGTCGTCGTCGATACGGCGCATGGTCATTCCAGCCGGGTGCTGGAGGCGGTGACCCGCATCAAGAAACTCAGCAACAGAACCCAGGTGATCGGCGGCAATGTTTCCACGGCGGAAGGCACGAGGGCCCTTATTGACGCCGGAGTGGACGCGGTGAAAATTGGTATCGGACCCGGCTCCATCTGCACGACGCGGATTGTCGCCGGTGTCGGCACGCCGCAGCTCACCGCGATCATGGACGCCGCGGCAGCCGCGCAGTCAAGCGGCGTTCCCGTAATTGCGGACGGCGGCATCAAGACGTCAGGTGATCTGGCGAAAGCGCTGGCAGGCGGGGCAGGTTGCGCCATGATTGGCTCGCTCCTCGCCGGGACGGACGAAAGCCCGGGGGAAGTGTTCCTCTATCAGGGCCGGTCGTTTAAATCCTACCGCGGAATGGGCTCCCTCGGCGCGATGGCGCGCGGCTCGGCGGATCGTTATTTCCAGCAGGAAGTCTCTGATAACCTTAAGCTGGTGCCTGAAGGAATTGAGGGGCGGGTGCCCCATCGCGGCCCGGCAAACGCGGTCGTTCACCAGCTCGTAGGTGGCCTCAAGGCGGCTATGGGCTATACCGGATCTAAGGATATCGTGACTTTGCAGAAGAACGCGAGCTTCGTTCGCATCACCAATGCGGGCCTGACCGAGAGCCATGTGCATGACGTTTCCATCACCCGCGAGGCGCCGAACTACCGGCAAAACGGATGATACCTGCTGCACGGCTGGCGGCCGCCGCTGAACTTCTGGACCTGATTGGCGCGGCAGCAACTCCCGCTGAACAGCATATTGGAAGCTATTTTCGAAACAGGCGTTATGCCGGATCGAAGGATCGCCGCTGGGTGACGGAATTCGTCTATCGCGCGCTGCGCCGTCAAGGAGAGCTGGACTGGGCGGCACTTGAGGCGGGACTTGAACCCTCGCCCCGAAGCCGTTGTTTCCTGAGTCTGATCCTGTTTGAGGATGTTGCGCCGGAAACCCTCGCGACGAGCTGGTTCGGGGGACCCCACGGCCTTGCGGAACCAAGCCCGGAAGAAGCCGCGGCGCTTGCGACGGCTGCAACGCTGGATCTTTCCGCCATGCCAGCGGAAGCTGCGGGGAATTTCCCGATATGGCTGAGCGATAAAATCATCGAACAATATGGCGATGAAGCCGGGGTGATCATGGCTGCCTATGGCAGTCGCGCGCCAGTCACGCTCCGGGTGAACACGCTCAAAGCCACCCGCGAGGATATCCTCGCAACCCTTCAGGAAGAAGGGGTCGAGGCGGATCTGACGACCGTCTCACCGGATGGAATTACCTTGAAGAGCCGTGTCAATCTCAGCCGTCATCCGCTGCTCGAAGGCGGGCTGATCGAATTGCAGGACGAGGCCGCGCAAATCTCCGCCCGTCTGGCTGAGGCTCAACCCGGCATGACCGTCATTGACTTCTGCGCAGGCGGCGGCGGCAAGTCCCTCGCCATGGCTGCAACCATGGCCCACGCGGGGATGATCCATGCCTTCGATACGGAGGCGCGGCGAATGCGCGATATTGCGGGCCGGGCAAGGCGGGCAGGGGTGTCCCTGATTGAGCCGTTGGCGATTGCCGGTGATGAGACGGATAACGAGGTTTTTGCACCGCTAATCGGTTGCATTGACAGGGTTTTCGTCGATGCGCCCTGTTCAGGCTCCGGCACCTGGCGGCGACAGCCGGACCAGAAATGGAAACTGACCCCTGAGCGGCTTGACGAACTGGTCGCCCTGCAGGCGGATATTCTGGCGCGCGCCGCGCCACTCGTCGCCCCAGGTGGGCGTCTCATCTATGCCACCTGCTCGATCCTGGGGTGTGAGAATGACGCCCAGGTTGACGCTTTTTTATCAATACATCCGGAGTTCAGGCTTCTGCCGGTGCGCGATCTTTGGGAAAGTGCCGGACTCGACGGCGGGTGGGCGCAAGACGTTCTCTCCCTGACCCCAACAGAAGGCGGGGCGGACGGCTTTTTTACGGCGGTTCTTGAAAAGCGTGTAACCAGCGAATAAATCTCCTACAGGACGGGATGCTTCACCATCTCGTGAATCGGCACGGCCCTATTTTGCGATATAATGATGATCCAAAACCGCGGATGGACCGTAAAGCCTTGAACACAAGGCATTGATACGAAGGGGAGATTGGGCACAATGACGTTTCGCAAATTTATTCTGGCAATTTTCACGGTCTTTGCGGCGCAGTTACTGGCCGCGCAGATTGTCTTCGCAGCGGGCAGCGGCGGTAGCGGTGACGGCGGTAGTGCGACCGAGGCGGAATCCTCACAAAATGCGGACTTTGCCGCGGGCAAGGCCGCCATCGACGCGGAGCAGTGGGACGCGGCCATTGCCGCCTTCACCAAGGTGACATCAAGCGAACCCAATAACGCCGACGCCTATAACTATCTCGGCTACGCCAACCGCAAGCTGAAAAACTACGATGCGGCCTTTGCCAACTATAACAAGGCACTCGATATTGACCCCGAACACAAGGGGGCGAACGAATATATCGGCGAGGCTTATTTGCAGACCGGCAACCTGAAAATGGCGGAAGAGCATCTCGTCAAGCTTGATGCGCTCTGCTTCTTCGGCTGTCCCGAATACACCATGCTGAAACGCGCGGTCGAGGACTATAAGGCGAAGCAAAGCTAAGTCCCGCAAAAAACGGCAAAACATCGCATAAACGGGCTGGACAGGCACCCCCAAACTGTCTAAACCCCGTTTATGAAAAACAGTATTCTGATCATTGACTTTGGTAGTCAGGTCACCCAGCTGATCGCGCGGCGCGTCCGGGAGGCAGGGGTTTACAGCGAAATCATTCCCTTCAATACAGCGGCTGAGCGGCTGGACGATTTTGACCCCTCCGGGATTATTCTCTCGGGCGGTCCGGCCTCGGTCATCGGCGAAGAGACGCCGCGTGCACCGGATGCGGTTTTCGAGATGGGCGTGCCCGTCCTCGGCATCTGTTACGGGCAGCAGACCATGGTCAACCAGCTCGGTGGCAAGGTGGAGGCGCCGGACCATCGCGAATTCGGTCGCGCCGATATCGATGTGGTCGCGGATTGCGACCTTTTTAATGGCGTGTGGGAGGCGGGAACCCAGGATCAGGTGTGGATGAGCCACGGCGATCATGTGGTGGCCATTCCTGACGGGTTTTCCGTCGTCGCCACGTCAAGCGGTGCGCCCTTTGCGGGCATCGCCAATGACACGAAGAAATTCTACGGCGTGCAGTTCCATCCGGAAGTTGTGCATACGCCGCGCGGCGCCGCGCTGCTCTCTAACTTCGTGCATCGTATCTGCGGTCTCGCCGGTGACTGGACCATGGCCGCCTTCAAGGATCAGGCCATCGATGCCATCCGTCGTCAGGTCGGCGATGGCAAGGTGATCTGCGGTCTGTCGGGCGGGGTCGATAGTTCCGTTGTTGCGGTCCTCATCCATGAGGCGATCGGCGACCAGCTGACTTGCGTCTATGTTGATACGGGCCTGATGCGGGCAGGCGAATCAGATCAGGTGGTGAGCCTGTTCCGTGATAAATATAACATTCCGCTGATCCACCGTGATGCCTCCGATCTGTTCCTCGGCGAACTTGAGGGCGTTGAGGATCCGGAAGTGAAGCGCAAGACCATCGGTCGCCTTTTCATTGATGTCTTTGATGAGGAGGCCAGCAAGGTCGGCGGCGCGGAATTCCTCGCGCAGGGCACGCTCTACCCGGATGTGATCGAGAGTGTGTCCTTCGCGGGTGGCCCCTCTGTCACCATCAAGTCGCATCATAACGTTGGCGGCCTGCCGGAACGCATGAACATGAAACTGGTCGAGCCGCTCCGTGAGCTGTTCAAGGACGAGGTGCGTGATCTTGGGCGGGAGCTCGGCATGGCATCGGAACTGGTTGATCGGCATCCCTTCCCGGGGCCGGGCCTTGCCATCCGCATTCCCGGCGGCATTACCGGCGATCGGCTGGAAATCCTGCGCAAAGCCGATACCATCTATCTCGACGAGATCAGGAAGGCCGGGCTCTATAACGAGATCTGGCAGGCCTTCGCGGTCCTGCTTCCTGTGCGCACCGTCGGCGTGATGGGCGATAACCGCACCTATGAATATGTCTGTGCGCTCCGCGCCGTCACCTCGACCGACGGTATGACCGCGGATTACTACCCCTTCACCCATGAGTTTCTGGGCCGCGTCTCGACCCGCATCATCAACGAGGTGAAAGGCATCAACCGCGTCGTCTACGACACCACATCCAAACCTCCCGGAACGATTGAGTGGGAATAGGGCACGGGCGAGAGGGACGTATTTCTCGCACGGAATTGGATGGTTTGCGGCGGCGGCAATCGGCGTCGATATTTTCTTTGTCTTAAGCTGCAATCTTATTGCGACGATTTTTCTTCGGAATTTCTGTAGACGCTGCGCCCGGCAGAATGACCTTTTCACCCTTGTCTGGGCGCCTGTCGCCGGGGCATGATGGAAAGGTGCCGTCTGTTTGGGCGACAATAGAGGGACGATAAACATGCATGTGACGATTACACCCATATTCGCGGCGCTTCTCGCGCTGGTTTTTGTGCTTTTGAGCATCCGGACCGTCAAGGCCAGACGGCGCAGCAAGATCTCCTTGGGCGATGGTGGCGATAACGCGCTGCAAATGGCCGTTCGCGCCCATGGCAACTTCATCGAGTATGTGCCGATTACCCTCCTGCTGATGACTTTTCTGGAGATGCGCACCGTCAGCATCTATGTCTTGATTGCGCTGGGGTCGCTCCTGTTTGTCGGCCGTTGCTGCCATGCCATCGGCTTCAGCGGTGCCAATATGAATTTCCGGTTCCGGGCAATCGGGATGGTTTTGACCTTCATCGCCCTGATCGTTGCGAGCCTGTGGCTGCTCTATACCTATCTGATCTGACAGAAAGACGGCGGGGATGGTTTCCGCCGCGGCAACGGCTTAGCTTGCGGGCCAGGGGTCTTTCCAGGCGGGGATTTCCATGAGCCCGTCAAGCCAACGCGTGATGTTCGGGAAACCGGCAAGGGGCATATCCGCCTCTTTCCAATAGCGCGCCATTGAGGCGAGGGAGAAATCGGCGATGGTCAGCCGGCCCGCCGCGGCGAAATCGCGTCCCTCAAGATGCGCGTCCAGCACCTTCGCATATTTGATGAAGTTCTTCTCGGCTTTTTCCAGAACCGCCGTATCGGGCGGGCCCATGTTGAAGGTCTTCTTCACGATTTTCTCGACATAATAAGGGCCGACCGCGCCGACCCAGTGTCCCTCGTTCCAGGAGAGCCAGCGCAACACTTCGACCTGCTCGTCAAGGTTTTCCGTTGGCCACATGTCGGAGCCTGCATTAATGCAGATATGGGCCATGATTGCCGCCGACTCAAAGAGGGTAATATCGCCATCGACCATCGTCGGGGCCTTCTTGTTGGGATTGAGCGCTTTATATTCGGGCGTATGGAGACCCCCCGTTACTGGGTCGATCTGGATCAACTCCGCCTCTACACCCAGATGCTTGATGAGCGCAAGGGCGCGCAATGGTGCCTGCGCCTTTATCCAGTACAATTTCATCCCTCATCCTCCCCGTATTTTTCCAGAACCATGCCCGCGCGGGGCCGGCATTGTCAATAACGGATAGAAAGGTGAGGGCGCGAAGCCCTAGTGATGAATAGGGGGATCGGTGCGGCGGCGGCCAAGCTGGCTACTCCGTTCGATCTCGCCTTCAATTTCCTCGGCGATATCGTTCCAGCCATATTGCTTCGCCGCATGGACGGCGCGCTGCAATCCGCAGGTATCAATGAGGTTCTGTGCAATTGCCCGTTTGCGCTTATCGAGGGATTGACTGGCCATCTACTCTAAACTCCGGTTCTCTATCTAAGAACGCTGCATATCGGATCAGATTAAGGCCAAAACATGAAATTACCGTAAAGAGCAGACGAGGCGGGATTCATAGCTTGGAGGCTCCCGTAGGGTATATTTTTCGCGCTGGTCAGGTTTTTCCCTATTCGCGTATCCGGCAGCATTTGAAAAATAGCGTTTAAAGGGAACAACTCGCGGTGGATGTCAGGCACCGGAATTTGAGAGTGCCTAGCTGTCTCACCGGAAATTTATTTTGACAAAACGGGGACTTGTGCGGGGGTAGCCTTTGAGGTCGCGCGAATGGCATGTGGGCGGGGAATGCTTGACCCGTATCTATGTGGTTTTTTCATTAGAGTTATTGCATATGAAGGGCGGTCGTGCTATACTGCACAGGCTAGATGGAATTGGTTTTCACTGCCACTTCGCCCCTTTTTATAGGGGGAATTTTAAGGAGGTTAAAGGACAGATTGGATATCAAATTCCCTATATATAGCGATGTTGATGATACCAGAATGAAGAGACCCTCTACAAATTGGTATCGCCGGAATTGGGACAATTTTTATGGGACGCTAGTTTGAATGGCGCCTTGCGGATAATCAGGAAGTCCTGTGCCGGATAAAAATCAACATCGTCAAAATCAAAGCGGGTCGGCGCTTTTTCAAGAATGAACTTGCACTTCGGCTTTGCCAATGATTTTCGGACGCCCAGGTAGGACCCCTCGGACGAAATTTGCCGCGACCTCTGTCTTTATTTTGAGAAGAGAGGCGCGCGTGTTGTCCGCCGCGTGCCACCAACAGGGAACTTTCCAGCAGAAAGAGATGAGCTCCTGGCCAGGGCCTCGTTTTCGAATGCGGATCGGGACCGGCGTCTTTCCCCTTACATACCCGAATGCCCTGGAGGGGAGTCCCCGCAACATCCGGTTCGTGCCTCTTAACCGCCGCCGAAGGTCTTGTAGAGGAACGCGACGACCAGCGCCACGCCAAGCCAGATCGCGATGTTGCGCAACAAAACCGCCTTGCCCGAGCGCCGCGTGTAGTAAAGAAAGCCCGGCAGGACCAGAATAAGTACCGCCAACAGGGCGACCAGTTGTAAAATTTGACCTTCGACCATGAAATTCCTTATCCGAATGGTTATATAGTCAATCGTGATATATAAACATACATAGTCATCCGGCCAAAATATCAAAAATTTGCCGGAGGACGAGACAACATTTGCTTAAATTGGTCCGGCAGTTTATTTTGCACCGGATTTTGATGGCGGAACTGGAGTTTTTTGTGGCCGATATTTTTAATGAAGTGAATGAAGATGTCCGCAAGGAAAAATCCCTGGCGCTGTGGAAGGCCTATGGCAAATATGTGATCGGCGCCGCGATTTTGATTGTTGTCGCGACTGCCGCCTATGTCGGATGGCAGAATTATACGCAGAACCAGTCCCGTGAGCAGGGCGCCGAATTCGAGGCCGCCGCAGCACTGGTCGCGGATGGAAAACTGGATGAGGGCGCCGCCGCCTTTGCCGGGCTCGCCGAAGCGGGGAATGCCGGATACCGTCCACTTGCGAGCCTGCGTGAAGCGGCCGCCATGATTGACGCCGGGGAGGGGGAGAAAGCCCTCATCATTTATGACAAGCTCGCGGCCGATAGCTCGGTAGATCCGGAATTTTCCACGCTCGCCAATTTGCTGGCCGGCTATTATCTGCTCGATAACGGGACTACCAACCAGGTTCGGGAGCGGATTGCCCCGCTGACGGAATCGGGCGCGTTGTGGAGCGCCACTGCCAATGAGCTGCTCGCGCTTACCTATATCAAGGATGGCGATAATGCGAAGGCGAAGGAGATTCTGACCGTGATTCAGAATGATGCCGCCGCCCCGCAGGATGTCAAAAGCCGCGTGGCCCAGCTTCTGGCCGCGATTGAGGGTGCGTGAACGGATGCGACTGCACCCAGCTTCCAGAATTAGTTTCCAGCGCGTCACCCGCCCGACCCTTGTCGGCGCGGCGCTGCTGACACTTGGCGCCTGTTCCTGGTTTGGCAATGACGAGCCGCCCCCCTTGCCCGGCGACCGGATCTCGATCCTCTCGCTGGAACAGACATTGGAGGCCGATGCGGGCCTCGCTGATCTTGAAGTCCGTCTACCTGCGCCGTATGAAAATGCGAACTGGCCGCAGGCCGGCGGCATCCCCTCCCACACGCTCTATCATCTTGAACTTGGCGACGAATTGAAGGAAGCCTGGCGCGTTGATATCGGCGATGGGTCGGATGATGAGAGCCGTATGTTCTCCTCTCCCGTGATTGCGAATGGCAACGTTTATGTTATGGACGCCAGCAGTACCGTCACCGCCTATTCGGCAGAGGACGGCAAAAAGCTGTGGGAGCGCAACCTGACCCCCGAGGATGAGGATGAGGGCAGCATCGGCGGCGGGGTTTCCTATGAGTACGGCCGCCTTTTCGCCACCACTTCCTATGGCGATATTATTGCGCTGGACGGGGAAAACGGAGAGATTATCTGGAAAACCAGCCTCAACGTACCGGTTCGCGCGGCGCCGACCATTGCGGAAGAGCAGGTCTTCGCCATCACCTTTGACAGCCGAATCTTCGCACTGGATGCGGCGACAGGGGAAATAAACTGGAATTTTGAGGGCGGGGTGGAAACAACCGGCCTTCTGGGCGCGGCCAGCCCGGCCTTCGCGAACAGCACGGTCGTTGTGCCCTTTGCAAGCGGGGAGGTCTATGCCCTGCGCGCCGGCAACGGGCAACCGGCCTGGAGTGAACAGCTCGTCCGTCGCCGCTCTTACAGCTCGCTCACCTCACTTACCGATATCAATGCCTTCCCCGTCATCGACCGGGGCGTCGTCTATGCTGCCAGTTATTCCGGCCGCATGATCGCCGTTGATCTTCGCTCGGGCAACCGGCTTTGGGATCAGGAAATCTCGACCCTGCAGACCCCGTGGGTCGCGGGTGACTTCCTGTTCGTGGTCACGACCGATGGCGATCTCGTCTGCATGTCGCGGCGCAATGGCCTGATCCGCTGGGTCCGGCCGCTCGGCAAGTATGAGGACCCGGAAGAAAAGCGCGACCTGATCATCTGGACGGGCCCGATTTTGGTGAGTGACCGGCTGGTCCTCGTCTCCAATTACGGCGTGGCCGTATCGGTGTCCCCCTATGACGGAAAAGTTCTCGGCCAGATTGAGCTTTCCGACAATGCGTCAATCCCGCCGGTCGTCGCCGGGAATACCCTTTATATCCTGACTGACAACGCCGATCTGGTGGCGTTGCGTTAACATATTGAATTAAGAACATGTCTTTTACTGTTGCGATCATTGGCCGTCCGAATGTCGGCAAATCGACCTTGTTCAACCGTCTGGTGGGCAAGAAGCTGGCGCTTGTCGATGACACGCCGGGCGTCACCCGCGATCGCCGCGAAGGCGAGGCCAGCATCAGCAGCCTCAATTTCCGCGTGATTGACACGGCGGGGCTGGAGGAAAGGTTCGACGATAGCCTGGAAGGCCGCATGCGCCGCCAGACGGAAATCGCCCTGGCCGAGGCCGATGTCGCGCTGATGCTGATCGATGCGCGCACCGGCATCACGCCGCTGGACAAGCATTTTGCGGGCTGGCTCCGGAAATCGGAAACGCCGGTCATTCTCGTTGCCAATAAATGCGAGGGCAAGGCCGGGATGCCGGGCCTGATGGAGAGTTTCTCGCTGGGCCTTGGGGAGCCGGTCGCGCTCTCCGCCGAGCATGGCGAAGGCATGGCGGAACTCTTCGATGTGCTGCTCCCGTTCGAGAAGCAGGACGGCGAGGGGGACGAGGACGACGAGGAAAAGCCTCTGCAACTCGCCATCGTTGGCCGCCCGAATGCGGGGAAATCCACGCTCGTCAATCACCTCATTGGGGAGGATCGCATGCTGACCGGGCCGGAGGCCGGGGTTACGCGCGACGCCATCGCCGTTGAATGGAACTATGAAGGCCGCGCCATCAAGCTCGTCGATACGGCGGGCCTGCGCAAGAAGGCGCGGGTACAGAAGAAACTCGAAAAGCTCTCCGTTGCCGACAGTCTTCGGGTGATCCGCATGGCCGAGGTGGTTGTCCTCATGGTTGACGCGGAGGAAACCTTTGAGAAACAGGACCTGACCATCGCCGCCCATGTGATCGAGGAGGGACGCGCCCTCGTCATCGCGGTGAATAAATGGGATACGGTGAAGGACCGGCAGGGCACGCTCAAGCTGATCCGCGACCGGCTCTCCATCTCGCTGCCACAGGTGCGCGGCGTGCCGGTGATTACCCTTTCCGCGCTCTCGGGGCGCGGGGTGGAAAAGCTGATCCCGGCGGTGCTGGAGGTCTATGAGCTCTGGAACACCCGCATCTCCACCGCGCGTCTTAACCGCTGGCTGGAGATTATGCTGGAACAGCATCCGCCGCCCATGGCCAAGGGCCGCCGCCTCAAGGTTCGCTATATGACCCAGGTCAAGGCCCGCCCGCCGACCTTCAGCCTGTTTATGTCATCGCGCGGTGAACTGCCGGAAAGCTATATCCGCTATCTGATCAATGGCCTGCGCGAGGATTTCAAACTCCCCGCCGTCCCCATCCGCCTTTTCCCAAGAACGGGGAAAAATCCTTACGCGGATAAGGGCTAAGCTTTAAACAACGTCCCGTTCTCCTCACTCAGCACGGCGTCGAGGAACATCTGCGCTTTTGTTTCGGGGAGCGGGTGGTCCTCGGGGTTTTCGGCGGGGTAGGCGATGGCGCGGAGGCGGGTACGGGTCGGGCCGGGGTCGATCAGGTTCACTTTGACGTTGGTTTTGGCGACCTCGTGGGCGTAGGTTTTGGCAATCGTCTCAAGCGCGGCCTTACTCGCGGCATAAGCGCTCCAGAACTGCTTGTTCTCATGGGCAATGCTGGAGGTGACAAAGAGCGCACGGCCCGCCTCGCTCTGGCGGAGCAGCGGATCGAGAGCGCGGAGCAGCCGCTGGTTCGCATGGACATTGAGCTTGAACACATCGTCCCACAGTTCCGGCACATATTGCTGCGTCGGCATCAGCTTGCCGACCATGCCCGCATTGCCAACGAGGATATCGAGCTTTTTCCAGCGCTCGAAGAGTGGCATGGCGAGTCCGTCGATGGCGGCGGTGTCGAGCAAATCAAGCGGGACGAGCGTCGCGCTGCCGCCCGCATTCTGGATCTCGTCGTCCACTTCCTCCAGACCGCCGACGGAGCGCGCGACGAGGATGACATGGGCACCCTCGGCCGCGAATTTCTTCGCCACTGCCGCGCCAATACCGCTGGAGGCGCCGGTGATCAGCGCCACTTTATCTTGTAATTTACCGGACATGGGATCTTTCGCTAATTTATCGGTTTAATATCGTTCGGCGAGCAGGGTCAATTCCTTGTCCATGCCGGTGTCGTTATCGACAAGCTCAATCGGGTAGTCGCCGGTGAAGCAGGCATCGCAATATTGCGGCTGTTTCGCGTTGCGGCCCTCTTCGCCCATGGCCTTGTAAAGACCGTCGAGGGAGATGAAGTTGAGGCTGTCCGCGCCGATAAAGGCGCACATCTCTTTAAGCTCATACTGCGCGGCGAGGAGTTTCGCCCGGCTCGGCGTATCGACGCCATAGAAGCAGCTATGGGTGGTTGGCGGGCTGGCGATGCGCATATGCACCTCCGTTGCGCCGGCTTCGCGCACCATCTGCACGATCTTGGTGGAGGTGGTGCCGCGGACGATGGAATCATCCACGAGGATGACGCGCTTGCCGTTAATCAGGGCGCGGTTGGCGTTATGCTTGAGCTTGACGCCAAGATGGCGGATCTGGTCTGTCGGCTCGATAAAGGTGCGGCCGACATAATGGTTACGGATGATGCCCAGATCAAAGGGGATGCCCGACTGCTCCGCATAGCCGATGGCGGCGGGGGTGCCGCTGTCCGGCACGGGGATCACGAGATCGGCCTCGACCGGGTTTTCAAGCGCGAGCTGGCTGCCGATGGCCTTGCGCACATCATAGACCGAGCGTCCCTCGACCACGCTGTCGGGGCGGGAGAAATAGATATGCTCGAACACACAGAAGCGCTTGGGCGGGGCGGAGAAGGGGAAGTGGGAACTGATCCCGCTGTCATCCACCACGACAACCTCGCCCGGCGAAACATCGCGGATAAACTCCGCGCCGATGATGTCGAGGGCGCAGGATTCGGACGTCAGGATATAGGCGTTTTCGAGCTTGCCGAGCACCAGCGGCCGCACGCCGAATGGATCGCGCATGCCGATCAACTTCTTGCTGGTCAGCGAGACCAGGGAATAGGCGCCGGTGATTTTCGACATGGCGTCGATCAGGCAGTCGACAATGCGGGTCTTCTTGCTGTTGGCGACCAGATGGATGATAACCTCGGTATCCATGGTCGACTGGAAGATGCTGCCCTCCTGCACAAGGCGGCGGTGCAGGGTGGAGGCGTTGGTCAGGTTGCCGTTATGGGCGACGGCGAGGCCACCGTTGGCAAGATCGGCAAAGATCGGCTGGACATTGCGAAGAACGGTGCCGCCGGTGGTGGCGTAGCGGTTATGGCCGAGGGCGGCGCTGCCCTTCAGGCTTTTGATCACTTCCTCGGTCGAGAAATTGTCCCCGACCTTGCCCATGGCCTTGTGGCTATGGAAATGCTTGCCATCATGGCTGACGATCCCGGCGGCTTCCTGGCCGCGATGCTGCAGGGCATGCAGGCCGAGGGCGGCGAGGGCGGCCGCTTCGGAATGGCCGTAAATTCCGAAAACCCCGCATTCTTCATGCAGCTTGTCATCGTCAAAAGGATGGCACGAAAGATGGGCGGCGGAAGGCTCTGTCATTGGGGTTTTTCCTGTGTGCTCTTGGTTAGGTTTTCCATTTGCTGGCGCGACTGGTTATCATAGCCCTTGTCGAGGAGGTTTACGGCATCATCGACACTGTTTTTCAGGCCGTCCTTCACGCCTTCCGGCAATTCATCATATTTCTCTTTCAGGCGATCCATGGTGCCTTTGTCGCTTTCCTTCGAAATATTCAGGTTCGCTTGCATATCAGGCGGCAACAGCCGCGCTACGAATTCACCGCTTCCTTCAATAATCGGCAGCATCTTCGCTTGCAATATCCATTCCGGCCGGTCCTTCTCGGGAATGAACTGGACGAAAATCAGCCAGGCTATCCCGAGCAATATGGCACCGCGTGCGATGCCGAAGAAAATTCCGAGCGAGCGATCCAGCGCTCCAAGGCTCGACGCCTTGACCTTTTCCGATATTGCATGGCTGATATAGGACAAAATGACGAGCGAGAGAATAAAAATCACCGCCCCGGTTAAAATATCTGCGATCAGCAGGTTGAGAATGAACTCCCGCGCGATCGGTTGCAACATCGGAAAAAGATAGAGGCTGAGGAAAACCGCGCCAATCCAGCCCGCGACAGAAAGCGTTTCCTTCACGAAGCCACGGACAAAGCCGAAGATCGCGGAGATCAGAAGGATCACCAGTATCACAGCATCGGCGCCTTGAATTGGCAAGTTTTCCATGGGTACTCCTATACTGCCCGGGTCATCGGTTTGGTCTCAGAGAAGAGCGAGACAATTTCCCGTAAATGTTCAATTTCAATTATTTTCATTGTCCCGGCCTTTACCTTGCTGCCTGCCGGAATAATGGCGGTGGTAAAGCCGAGTTTTGCGGCTTCCTTCAACCGGGCGTCTGTTTGTCCAACCGGGCGAATCTCTCCCGAGAGCCCGATCTCGCCAAAAAACAGGCTCCCCGGCGGCACTGGGATATCGGAAACGGAAGAGACAAGCGCCGCCGCAACGGCCAGATCCGCCGCCGGTTCCTGCACGCGCAGACCGCCTGCAACATTGAGATAGACCTCACTGCCCGCAAAGGAAAGGTCGCAGCGCGTATCCAGCACGGCAAGGATCATGGCGAGGCGGGCGTTGTCCCATCCGATCACGGCGCGGCGTGGCGTCGCCTGCGAGGTGGCGGCGACCAATCCCTGGATTTCGACGAGCAGCGGACGGGTTCCTTCCATCCCGGCGAAGACAGAGGCGCCGCTGATTGTCTTGTCCGGGCTGGAAATAAACAGGGAGGAGGGGTTCGACACCTCCTTCAACCCGCTGTCTGACATCTCGAACACGCCAATTTCGTCCGTCGCGCCGAAGCGGTTCTTCACCGCGCGCAAAATCCGGAACTGATGGCCGCGGTCGCCCTCGAAATAGAGTACGGTATCGACCATATGTTCCAGCACGCGGGGGCCGGCGATCTGCCCGTCCTTTGTGACATGACCGACGAGGATGACGCTGGTGCCGGTTTTCCGGGCCAACCGGATCAGCTCTTGCGCGGAGGCGCGTACTTGCGCGACTGTGCCGGGCGCACTCGGCAGATTGTCGGCGAAGACGGTCTGGATCGAATCAATGACCAGCAGTTTTGGCGTTTTCGCCTTCTCTACACTGGTGATGATATCGCGGATCGAGTTGGCGGAGGCCAGCTGCACCGGCGCATCTGCAAGGCCGAGCCGCTGCGCGCGCATGGAGATTTGCTGCGTTGCCTCCTCCCCGGAGATGTAGATACAGGGGGAGCCCGCCATCGCCATTCTCGCGACCGCCTGCAGAAGCAGGGTGGATTTGCCGATTCCCGGATCGCCGCCGATCAGGATGGAGGAGCCGGGGACGAAGCCGCCGCCCAGCACCCGGTCCAGCTCGCCGATCTGGCTGGCCGTGCGTTTATATTCGGAGATGTCCGCATTGAGCGCCGTGAAGGTCAGCGCGCGGCCCTTGCCGGTGCTGAGCCCGCTCGGCACGGCGACATCGGCCGTGCTTTCAAGCAGGGAGTTCCATTCTCCGCAGGAGTCACAGCGTCCCTGCCACTTCCGGTAGGTTTCGCCACAGCTCTGGCAGGTGAATTGTTCGCTGGATCGCGCCATTCAGCTTTCCGTCCAATATAATCCGGTCACAGCCATCATAGAGTCAATAGGGGCGGCCGTCCGCCACTCAGGGTTTTAAAATATCCAGTTT
This sequence comes from Sneathiella litorea, assembly GCF_009882915.1. GTDB lineage: Bacteria > Pseudomonadota > Alphaproteobacteria > Sneathiellales > Sneathiellaceae > Sneathiella > Sneathiella litorea. The sequence goes on along the minus strand of NZ_WTUW01000002.1, from coordinate 780,207 downwards.
GATCGGTCCATCCACATCGCCATGGACAAACTGTTCCACATAGGGATCACCGCAGGTATGTATTTCCGAGGCGAGCCCCGCCCACACAACACTTCCCTTATAAAGAAGGGCTATGCGGTCTGCAATTTTTTGCGCACTCTCCATGTCGTGGGAAATAGTCAGGGTGGTAGCGCCGAGATCCTGCGTGCAATCACGGATCAGGTTATCGATCACGTCGCCCATGATCGGGTCGAGGCCGGTCGTCGGTTCATCGAAAAAGATGATTTCCGGCTCTGCCGCGATAGCGCGGGCAAGGCCGACGCGCTTCTGCATCCCGACTGATAGCTCCGCCGTTCGTTTATCGGCGAGTTCGGGGCCGAGGCCGACCAACGCCAGCTTCTGGATGGCGATGTCCTTCGCCTCTTTGCGTTTCATGCCATGGGCCTGAATCAGGCCGAAGGCGACATTCTCCCAGACGGTCAGGCTGTCGAACAGCGCCGCATACTGGAACAGCATGCCGGTCTTGCGGAGTACCTGTTCGCGCCGGTGGCCACTGGAATTGGTGATGTCTTCCCCGTCGATGAGGATTTCGCCGCTTTCGGGCTTAAGCAGGCCAAGGATGCATTTCAGCATGACCGACTTGCCGGTACCCGATCCGCCGATCACCACCAGCGATTCCCCCTTGGCGATGGAAAGGTTGAGGTTATCGAGAATGACCTTCTTGCCGAAGGACTTGCAGACATTTCTAAGCTCGATTTTCGGTGTCTCGGCCATGATCCTTAGTCGATCAGCAGGACGGTGAGGAAATAGTCGCTGATCAGGATCAGCACGAAGGAGGAGACCACCGCGTTCGTTGTTGCCTTGCCAACCCCTTGCGCGCCGCCTGTCGAGTTGAACCCGTGATAGCAGCCCATCAGGGTGACGATAAAGCCAAACACGCTGGCCTTGATCAGGCCGGAGACAACGTCGCGCATTTCCAGAAACTCGAAGGTGTTGTTAAGATAGTTGCCGGCATTGAAGCCAAGCTTCTCCGTCGCCACCAGAAAGCCGCCCGACACCCCGATAATATCGCCAATCAGCACGAGAAAGGGCAGGGTGACCAGCCCGGCAATCAGCCGCGGCGCCACCAGATATTTGAACGGGTTGGTGGAGAGGGTGACAAGCGCGTCAATCTGCTCGGTCACCCGCATGGTGCCGATTTCCGCGGCAATGGCCGCACCGACACGCCCGGCGATCATCAGGCCGGACAGCACCGGCGCCAATTCGCGGGTGAGGCCGATGACGACGATGGTCGCGACCGCGCTCTCGGCGTTAAAACGGGACGACCCGACATAAATCTGCAGCGCCAGCACCATGCCGGTAAACAGCGCCGTCATCCCGACAACGGGGAGGGAGTAGTAGCCGATATCCATCATCTGCTTGCCGAGCAGGCGCAGATAGTAGGGCGGGATAACACAATGGCGCAGAGCCTGGCCGGTGAAGATGGCAATACGGCCGACCGCTGCCATGAAGGAGATGAAAACCCGGCCGATGGTGGCTAAAAAATTTCTGTCCATGTCCTCAGCCCGCGTCTTCCAGATACTCGCGGTAGTATCGGCTGCCGAGCGAGGTGAGAATTTCGTAAGGAATCGTCTCCGCGTGGGCCGCAACTTCATCCAGGGGTACGGCGCCGCCGATCAGGTCGACAAAGGCACCAGGCATGCAGCCCTCCTCGGGGATCTTGCTGACATCAATGGTAATTATATCCATGGAAACGCGCCCTACTACTGGAACCTTGATACTCTTGATCGCACATTCAGCCTTATTCCCAAGGACGCGAAAATAGCCATCGGCGTAGCCCACCGAAACGGTGGCTATCCGGCTCGACCCCTCCGTGCGGAATGTCGCACCATAGCCAACGGGAAATTCGCTGTCAACGTCCTGAACCTGCAGGATTCGTCCGCGTAACTGCACCACCTCCTGCATCGGATTGGGCGCGTCCGCCTGGGGGTTGCCACCAAACAGCGCAATCCCCGGCCGGACCATGTCGAAATGATAATCGGGCCCGAGGAATATCCCGGCGGAATTGGCGAAGGAGACCGGCGTGTCCTGTAATTTCTGCGGCAGGATACTGCGGAAAAACTGAAGTCTCTCCAGTTGCTCCCGATTCATCGGATCAGAGGGGACGTCACCGCAGGAGAGATGGCTCATCACAAAGTCGATCTCGAGATGATCCAGAAGCTCGGGGGTGGCGGCAAGTTCCCTGATTTCACTCTCCAGCAGGCCGAGCCGGGTCATTCCCGTATCCAGATGCAAGAGCGCATGGAGCGGGCCACGGTTTTTCGCGAACGCCGCCCACTGGCGGATATCATGCAGGGAGTTGAGGACAGGATCGAGCCGATGCTCAAGATAGGTTTCTTCCGTATCGGGAAGGAGGCCGGCAAGAATATGGATCTTGGCGTCCGGCAATAACTCACGCAGCGTAATACCTTCACCGGGCAGGGCGACGAAGAACCGGCGGCAACCGGCGGCATAGAGCGCCGGGCCGACCCGCTCAATCCCGAGGCCATAGGCGTTCGCCTTGACCGAGGCGGCGCATTCCGCCGGCGCGGCCTTGTCCCGCAGCAGTCCGTAATTCTTCTTGAGTGCACCGAGATTAATCGTCAGATGCGCCCCGGCAAGTTTCCGCTCCATGCCTGCTCCGCTCCTACTTAATGATGATCCGGTAGATACTCGTCGGAGACATAGTCGCCAAAGCGGGTGAATTCGGGTTTGAAGTGCAACTTGATAATGCCAATCGGGCCATGCCGCTGCTTGCCAATGACGACCTCGGCGAGGTTATGAAGGCGCGACATACGCTCCTGCCATTCCGCATGTTCAGGCGTACCTTCGCCGGGCTCCTTGCGTTCCTCGTAATAGCCTTCACGGTAAACGAACATGACCACGTCGGCGTCCTGCTCGATCGAGCCGGACTCGCGCAAATCCGAAAGCTGCGGACGCTTGTCGTCCCGGTTCTCAACCTGGCGGCTGAGCTGGGAGAGGGCGATGACCGGGATATCGAGTTCCTTGGCGATGGCCTTCAGGCCCTGCGTTACCTCAGAGATTTCCTGAACCCGGTTATCCGAGCGTCGACCGGAGCCTTTCATCAGCTGCAGATAGTCAACCACGACCAGACCAAGACCGTGGCTGCGTTTCAAGCGACGGGCACGGGTCCGCAGCCCGGCAATGGAGAGCGCGGGCGTATCGTCGATATAGAGCGGGAGTTCTGAAAGCCGCGCCGTTTCCGGCACCAACTTGTTGGCAAATTCGTCATCGGTCAGATCCCCGCGACGGAGCTTTTCGGAGCTGATCTCGGTGGCCTCAGCAAGAACACGCCCGACGAGCTGTTCGGCAGACATTTCAAGGGAGAAGAAACCGACAACTGCGCCCTCCTTGCCGCCGCTCGCATGATGGGCCTTGGCCGCGTTATAGGCGATATTGGTGGCAAGGGAGGTTTTCCCCATGGAGGGCCGTCCGGCGAGGATCAGAAGGTCGGATTTATGAAGACCGCCAAGTTTTCCATCCATGTCCTTCAGGCCCGTTGTCACCCCGACAAGGTTGCCATCACGCTGGAAGGCTTCCTCGATGGATTTCAACGCCTCGTCCACGGCAAAGCGGACCGGCATCAGCGCCCCTTCATGGGCCCCGTTCTCGGCGAGGGCGAAAAGTTTCTGCTCCGCATTCTCGATCTGCGACTGGGAGGTTTCCTCCAGATCCGAATCATAGGCCGTGTTGACGATTTCCTCACCCAGCTGGATAAGTTCCCGCCGCATTGCAAGGTCATAGATCAGGCGGCCGTAATTATCGGCATTGATAATGGTGGTGGCGGAGGCGGCCAGCCGCGCCAGATATTGCGAGCCGCCAATGTCGGCGAGGGCCTCGTCGCGGTCGAAATAGGATTTGAGCGTCACCGGATCGGCGATTTCGCCGCGCTCGATCAGCAACGTCGCGGCATCGTAAATACGCCGATGCACCTCTTCGGCGAAATGTTCCGCCTTCAGGAAGCCCGTGACCTTCGAGGCCGCCTCATTGTTAACAAGAATCGCGCCGAGTAGATCCTGCTCCGCGTCAATATTATGCGGCGCCGTGCGAAAAGCGGGCTCGGATTTTTCCTTGTCGATGAGGTCTTCGTTAAGCGATACGGTTTCCATGGAAGAATACTAGCACAGCCTTCGACTGCTATTCACGTGGATTCTGAGAATGGGCTAAAAAGAGCGTCTGAATTTCTGTGGATAACGATTATCCACAGCCTGTGAACTCTGGGGATAAAAAAACGGCGCCGCAAAAGGCACCGTTTTTCATATCGAAAAGAAGAGGCGGGTTACGCGTCGTCTTTTGTTTCTTCACCGGTGGCAACCTGCTCAAGTTCGTCGACATCCACTTCGGCAGTTGATTCGAAGACATTGACAACCGCTTCATCGCGATCATTGAGCTTGGCTTCGGCAACTTCCTCAACAGATTCGCCGCGGGCCTGGATTTCCGCTTCTTCGTTAGAGCGGGCAATGTTGACCGTGACGGAAACGACGACTTCCGGGTGCAGGCGCACGCGGATGTCATGCAGGCCAAGGGTTTTCAGGACCTTGTCCAGCTCGACCTGCTTGCGGTTCACGGTAAAGCCAGCCTCGGTAATCGCCTTGGCGATATCCTGGGTGCTGACAGAGCCGTATAGCTGCTGGGATTCAGAAGCGGCACGGATGAGGACAACAGCCTCGCCGTTGAGCTTCTCGCCCACTTTTTCCGCTTCTTCGCGGCGTTTCAGGTTGTCCGCTTCAAGCTGGGCCCGCTGGGCTTCGAAAATCGAGAGATTTTCCTTGTTTGCCCGGAGCGCCTTCTTTTGCGGTAACAGGTAATTGCGGGCGTAGCCGTTCTTGACCGAAACGACGTCACCCATTTGACCGAGCTTCTCAACTCTTTCCAGTAATACTACTTCCATCAGTCTTCCTCCTGGCGGGGGGGTACGGCAAAGCGGCGCCTGAACCCAACCCAATTTTCCATCAGCCCCAATATCGCGATTAAAAGGGCCAGCCATAACATCATAACCGTCGCCACATAGATTGCGCCCAGAATAAACGAGCGGCCGTTCCATCTATGCGACACCACATGGATGACCGCCATTCCCTGCAGGAAGAACAGTATCTCCAGCGTGATCACAAACGCCCCCAGTAGAGGGACGGTCACATCCAACAGGATGTTGAGCACCGTCGCTCCGATGAAGGCCAGCGCCAGCCATTTTGGCAGCGCCATCTTCGTCAATTCCGGTGTCGGCCGGATATTCTTGTTAAAGCGGACCACCAGCCCTTGTGCCAGACAGCCGCTCAACAGAACAAACACTCCCCACATTGGGCCCAGAAACTGCGGCAACAGAGCCACAAATTCCGCGCCGGTCAGCGCCGGAGCGACACCCTGCATTTCCGTAACCTGCGTCAGCATCTGGTCGAATCCGTCGATCAGACCCTGCCGCATTGCATCGTCCCAACTCAGCAGACCCATGGCCAGCAACGTCAGTCCGATGCAGACACCCGCCCACCACATTAGCAGGTAGTCGGTCGGATACCAGTATCTTACGCCGTCATTCTCCCGCCATAGCAGCGCCTGACGCACCAGCAGGATAACCGGAACACCGGAAATCACTGCGTAGGCCAGAGCGAAGCTCGAATTGATCGCAATTGCTGCGACCAGTACGCTGGTCAGGATAGAGATCAGGGCACTTCTTAACCCAAATCCCAGCCCGGACACAAATAGCGGGACAAGTGACAATATCCAAAAGATCAGGGTCTGGAGCGCCGTTCCAAAAGAGGTGCCACCTGCATTTCCCGCTATGGAAAGCATGACAAGCGCCGTGTTTAAAACACCGAGCGCTGCGGCAACTACCAGTTCCTTAACCATTGTCGATATAATCCAGGGCCGACAAAAACGCGTCGCCCCCGGCTTTCTATTTTACCAGAAACGGCAGAAGTGCAAGATTTCTTGCCCGCTTGATGGCCGTGGCCAGTTCGCGTTGTTTTTTGGCGGAAACGGCAGTGATCCGGCTCGGCATGATTTTCCCGCGTTCCGAAACGTAGCGCTGTAAAAGCTTGACGTCTTTATAGTCAATCTTCGGCGCGCCGTCCCCTGTAAACGGGCAGGTCTTGCGGCGGCGGAAAAACGGGCGGCGTTGTGCGTCAGCCATTATTCTTCCCCTTCGTCAGTTTTTTCGTCGGATTTGTCCTCATCAGAGGATTTCGCGGATTTCGCGGTATCGTCATCATCGTCAGAATCGCGGCGGCGTTCCGGACGGGCGCTACGGCTCTGCAGCATGACGGAATCGCCTTCTTCCAGCTCTTCCACCCTGATGGTCATGTGGCGCAGCACGTCTTCATTCAGAAGCAGGTTGCGTTCCATTTCCTTCATGGCGTCGACAGGTGTGTCGAGATTGAGGAGGACGTAATGGCCTTTGCGGTTTTTCTTGATTTTGTAGGCAAGATTGCGAAGACCCCAGTTTTCGACCTTGGCGACTGTTCCGCCACCATCGGTGATAAAGCTGGACATATTTTCGGTCAGTGTTTCCACCTGCTGGGTAGAGATGTCCTGACGCGCAATAATAACTGTCTCATAGAGAGGCATATTTTAAAGCTCCTTATGGCTCTTTAGTGCCTGGAGTTACAACATGTAACCGAACAGACTTAGCCGACCTCCGTCGGCAAGGAGTATTGAGGCCGCGGACTATACAGAATTTAGCACTATATGCAAGTAGGCTTGACAGGAAATTTTGCTGCAATATGACTGTGGCAGGAACTTGATCAGAATTGGACCCATAAAACCATGACACGTGCATTTATTTTTCCCGGCCAGGGCAGCCAGGCCGTCGGTATGGGGCAGGAGCTGGCGCAGAGCCATGCCGCCGCCCGTGAAGTCTTCGAAGAGGTGGATGAGGCGCTCTCGCAGAATCTCACCAAGCTGATGTTTGAAGGCCCGATTGAGGAGCTGACCCTGACCGAGAATGCACAGCCCGCCCTGATGGCGGTCAGCATGGCGGTGGTCCGCATCCTTGAAAAAGACGGCAATATGGATTTCGCCAAGACTGCCAAATATGTCGCCGGGCATTCACTGGGCGAGTATTCGGCCCTGACGGCGGCGGGCGCATTGACCCTCTCTGATGCGGCGCGGCTTCTGAAAGCGCGTGGCCTGGCCATGCAGCAGGCCGTACCGGTTGGTGTCGGCGCGATGGCCGCGCTTCTGGGTCTTAATATCGAGCCCGTCGAGGAAGTCGTTGCCGAGGCGCGTGAAAAGGCCGCGGCCGGTGAGGTCGTTGCGGCCGCCAATGATAATGCGGACGGGCAGGTGGTTCTCTCCGGTCATAAGGGTGCCGTCGAGGTGGCCATCGAGATTGCGAAGGAGAAGGGCGCCAAGAAGGCGATGCTGCTCCCCGTGAGTGCGCCGTTCCATTGTCCGCTGATGCAGCCGGCCGCCGATGAGATGGCCGCGCGCCTGCAGGATGTTGTCATTGTGCCGCCGCGCGTACCGCTGGTTGCCAATGTGACGGCGAGCGAGGTGAGCGATCCGGACAAAATCCGCCAGCTTCTGGTGGAGCAGGTGACGGGGCGGGTCCGCTGGCGCGAAAGCGTGCTCTATATGGGGGAGCAGGGGGTCACTGACCTTGTTGAGCTGGGCGCCGGTAAGATCCTGACCGGCATGGTTCGCCGGATTAACCGTGAGATGACGGGTTCCGCTGTCGGGACACCGGCTGATATCGACGCCTTTCTGGCTAAAATCTAAACGGATTCGGGAGTAAATTTAATATGTTTGACCTATCAGGAAAATGCGCTCTCGTGACCGGTGCGTCCGGCGGACTGGGGGCGGTGATTGCGCAGGAACTGCATAAGCAGGGCGCGACGGTTGCCCTTTCCGGCACGCGAGAAGACGCCCTTAAGGTGGTGGCAGAGCAGTTGAAGGACCGCGTTCATGTGGTGCCTTGCAACCTGTCCGACGGTGCGGCGGTCGATAATCTGATCAAGCAAGCCGAGGAAGCGATGGGTCAGGTCGATATTCTGGTCAATAATGCCGGGCTGACCCGTGATGGCCTCGCCATGCGGATGAAGGATGAGGACTGGGATCTGGTCATGGATGTCAATCTCAAGGCGGCGTTCAAGCTGTCGCGCAACGCGCTTCGCGGCATGATGAAGCGGCGCTTCGGGCGAATTATCGGCATTACCTCTATTGTCGGGGTGACCGGCAATCCGGGACAGATGAACTATGCGGCCTCAAAAGCGGGGATGATCGGTATGTCGAAATCCCTTGCGCAGGAAGTCGCGACACGCGGGATCACGGTAAATTGCGTGGCACCGGGTTTTATCGCAACGGCAATGACCGACGCGCTGCCTGATGCCCAGAAAGAGGCGTTACTCGGCGCGGTTCCCGCTGGAAAACTGGGTGATCCGAAGGACATTTCCGCGGCGGTCATCTATCTCGCCTCTGATGAAGCAGGCTATGTCACCGGGCAGACGCTACATGTAAACGGTGGCATGGCTATGATTTGATGGGGGCGGGTTGTTCCACCTCTAAAATCAAATCGCGGTGAGGTTTCCTTTGCAAGATGTTTAAAGTATGTTAGGAAGCCGCACCAAATTGACCGCCAATGGTGCTTGAATTTTTAGTACCTTGGGGGTAAGGAATGAGCACATATAATTTTGAACTGTCGGATTATCTAAGGATACAGCTATGAGTGATATCGCAGGGCGTGTTAAAAAAATCGTCGTTGAGCATCTCGGAGTAGATGAAGGCAAAGTAACAGACGAAGCGAGTTTCATTGACGATCTGGGGGCAGACAGCCTGGATACAGTTGAGCTTGTGATGGCGTTCGAAGAAGAATTCGGGATCGAGATTCCGGATGACGCCGCCGAAAAAATTCTGACAGTGAAAGACGCGATCACGCATATCGAAGCTGCTTGATCGGGCGGGGCCTTGTGCCCCGAAACCCCTTTCCTGAAACAAATCATTGGGTGACGCATGCGACGAGTGGTGGTAACCGGTTTGGGGCTTGTGACCCCTCTGGCAAACGGTGTCCAGCCGACATGGAAACGGCTGATCAATGGTGAATCCGGGGCAGGAATGCTCACCAAGATCGATACAACGGATCTACCGGTTCGTTATGGCTGCGAAGTGCCAATCGATCCGGAAACACCGGATGCCTTTATAGCGGACGATATTCTTGAGCCGAAGGAACAGCGTAAAGTTGATTCTTTCATTCTCTTTGGTATTGCCGCCGCCGAAGAGGCAATTAAGGATTCCGGGTGGGAACCAACAACCGATGAGGATGCCTATCGGACCGGCGTGACTATCGGTTCCGGCATTGGCGGCCTGCCCTCGATCGAGGCGAATGCCATCACCCTGCATGAACGTGGACCCCGGCGCATTGGCCCGTTCTTTATTCCCGGCGCATTGATCAACCTGGTCTCCGGCCAGGTATCCATCCGCCATGGCTACAAGGGGCCGAACCATGCGGTCGTGACCGCCTGTTCAACCGGTGCCCATGCGATTGGTGATGCGGCGCGGATGATTGCCGATGATGACGCCGACGTGATGGTCGCAGGTGGCGCAGAAGGGGCGATCTGTCGTCTCGGAATTGCGGGATTTGCTTCCGCCAAGGCGCTCTCAAAATCCTACCATGATGCACCGGAAACGGCTTCTCGCCCCTATGACAAGGGACGCGACGGCTTTGTCATGGGCGAGGGTGCGGGTGTTGTTGTTCTTGAAGAATATGAGCATGCCAAGAAACGCGGCGCGAAGATTTATGCCGAGGTAGTTGGTTATGGTCTCTCTGGCGATGCCCATCATATCACCGCCCCGGCGAGCGATGGTAGCGGCGGGTTCCGGTCCATGCAGATGGCGCTGAAGAAATCCGGCCTGAATCCTGAGGATATCGGCTATGTCAACGCCCATGGCACATCAACCCCGCTCGGTGACGAGATTGAGGTCGGCGCGGTGAAACGATTGTTCGGTGCGAACTCGAACACGCTCGCCATGTCCTCCACCAAGTCATCGATAGGCCATTTGCTGGGTGCAGCGGGGGGTGTGGAAGCCGTCTTCTCCATTCTCGCGCTGAACGAGGGTATCTTGCCGCCGACGATCAATCTGAATGATCCGTCTGACGGTCTGGAAATCAATCTTGTGCCGAATACCGCGCAGGAGAAAAAGCTGGATGCGGTTCTGTCCAACTCCTTCGGGTTTGGCGGCACCAACGCCAGCCTCGTGATGAAACGCGTCTAATCCCAAGACGGGTAAGGACCGCATGAAGCGTCTTGTCTATGGTCTTGTTGCCGTTGTCCTGATCGGTGCCGCCCTGTTGGCGGGCACGGTCGGGTACGGCTGGCACCTGTTCACGGCCGATGGACCGCTTGAAACAGAGACAGTCTATGTCCTTGAAAAAGGGACGGGTTTGCGTTCCCTCGCGTCTGATCTGGAAGAAAATCAATTTATAAACAATGATCTGTCCTTCATTCTTGGTGTAAGAATTGAAGATAATGCAGCGCGGCTTCAAGCGGGAGAGTATCTTGTTCCCGCGAATATTTCCGGTATGGATCTGATGGCGCTTTTTGTCTCGGGCAAGGTGATTTCGCGGCGGCTGACCATCCCCGAGGGCTTGCAAAGCCGGGAGATAAAAGCGCTTGTCGAGGCCGCCCCGGGGCTGGAGGGGGAAATAACCCGCGATATGCCCGAAGGGGCATTTCTTCCTGAAACCTACCATTATCGCCTTGGGGACAGTCGCGAGGAACTGGTTGGGCGTATGGCCGCGGCGATGCAGGAGGCGGTTTCCTCGGTCATTGCCGCCACACCGTTCCCACCCGAGATCAAGTCACCGGAAGAGCTGGTCATCCTTGCCTCCATCGTCGAGAAGGAAACCGCCATCGCCAAGGAACGCCCAAGGGTTGCCGGCGTATTCCTCAATCGGTTGCGGCGAGGCATGAAGCTGCAATCGGACCCGACTGTGGTTTATGGGGTCACGGACGGGAAAAGCGATCTCGGTCGCCCGCTCAGCAAAAAGGATCTTGCGACGCCGAATGACTATAATACCTATCAGATGATGGGCCTGCCGAAAGGGCCGATTGCTAATCCGGGCCTTGAAAGCCTGACGGCGGTATTGCAGCCCGAAGAGACAAAATATCTTTATTTCGTTGCCGATGGCACGGGCGGGCATGCGTTCTCCGCGACGCTGGCGGGGCATAACGACAACGTCCGCAAATGGCGGCAACTGAACAAGAAGCAGTGATTTCTGCCCTCACCAGCTGATTTGACACAAATAAACAGACCCGCGCGTCATTGTCCGAAATAACGGACGATGGAGCAGTGAGGCTTGATGGCTGTGAGTACGGATACCCTTCAGACGTTGCTCAGGCAGCGTCAGGAACTGCGCGAAGCGCTGCTTGATTTGCGCAAGGAAATCGAGACGCTGGATGCCTCCTCCCTCGATCTCGTAAACCGGAATATCAAGAATCAGTCCGCGGGAAAAACGCCTGCGCCGATGCCTGACCCGGCGCTTGACCGAAAAGCAGAGATCCCACTCGAGCCATCCGCAGCGCCGATTCGAAGCGGGCAGGAACTTCCCCGCGAGGAGCCTGACCCACCGGAAGTCGCTGTTGAGGTGGAAAGCGGGGAAAAAGCTTCCCCCGAAAGGGCGGCGGCAGAGGTGAATAACGCAGAGTTGGACGAACCGAACGAACCGGACAAGCCGAGTAAGGCGGTCGAGGCGATTGAGGCGGACAAGACGGGCGACGGTCATGGAGACCTCGATAGCCTGATTGAAAAGGCGCGGGGCCTCTCCGATTACCTGTTAGACCATCCCTCGGAGCTGTCCCCTGCGGAGCTTGGCGCTCTCGATACCGCCATCACAAAAGGCGCCGCGGCAACCACCCCGGCGGAGAAGGATGCCAGCTATCACACCCTGCAGGCCGCCTATCGCAAAATCTCCGCCGAGAGTTTTGCCACCACCGGGGTGAACGGCACCACCCTGCGGGACAGTGCGGCCGGCGCGCCGCTGCTCTGGACGGTCCCGCTTTCAATCATAATTTTGACGGTCATCGTCTTTCCGCTCCTGCTGCTGGCGCGGCATCTCACGGGGCAGATGTTTACCGAGGAGTTTGCGGCCGATCTTACCTGGTCGATCGGGGTGACCGCCGCCTTTCTCTGGGGCGTTGTGGGGGCGCTCACGCTTCTTACCCTCAACATCGCGCTGGCGGTGCGCCGTCGTCATTTCGATGGCGGGGTGCGCACATCGCCAGGGTTGCGCGGATCCCTTGGTGGCCTCATCGGTGCGGCTTTTTTCATGACCCTCGAAATCTGGGTGCCGATGAAGGACGCGACGGCAGAGTTTGCCCTCAATATGACCGCCTTTGCGGGTGGGATTCTCTCTGCGATCCTGTTTGCGGGTGTGCAGCGCGGGGTCAGTATCGTGGTTGCTGTGTTTGAGCCCAAATCACCGAAGCCCACTGTCTCTCCCGCGTCCAAAAAATAACCTCCCGCGCTTGTCGCTTTCCGCGGAAGCGGATATACAGGGATCCAGACCCTTTACCCTTGCGCATGAGGCCAATTTGACCATTAACAGTATGACGGGATTTGCCCGGGCGAGTGGCTCCCTTGAGGGGGTCGGCTGGCTCTGGGAAGTGAAAAGCGTCAACGGCCGGGGGCTGGAAGTACGCTGCCGCCTGCCTTCGGGCTTCGACTATCTGGAAGACAAGTTGCGCAAAGCGGTCAAGGCCCGGTTCGAGCGGGGCAATATCAACCTTCACCTACAGCTTGAAAGCCGGACCGCCGGCGTCGCCTATCGCGTCAATCAGGATTTCCTTGAAGAGCTTCTTACCCTTGCCGGGAACTATGTGGAGGACGGGCAGGCCCGCCGCCCGCGTATGGACGGCATGCTGGGCTTGCGCGGCGTGATCGAGCCGAAGGAGGACCCGGCGGCAGATGTCGATGCGGAGACCTTCGCGGCGGCGCTGCTGACCTCGGCGGAGGAGCTGATTAACAGCCTTGAACAGGCGCGCGGAGAAGAAGGGGCGCAGCTGCACCCGGTTCTGCTCGCGCAGCTGGACGAAATTGAAACGCTGGTCGGTCGTGCCAGCGAAATCACCAAAAGCTGGCCCGAGCGGACCCGTGCCAAGATCAAGGCGCAGATGGCCCTGATCCTGGAGGCAGCGGAGCTGGAGGAGGGACGGCTGGAGCAGGAACTTGCCCTGTTGACGACAAAGGCGGATATCTCCGAGGAGATCGACCGGCTTACCGGCCATGTCGCCGCCACGCGCGAGCTGCTGGAAGGCAGCACGAAAGGCGGTGTGGGGCGACGGCTCGATTTCATCTGCCAGGAGTTCAATCGCGAGGCTAACACCCTCTGCTCCAAGGCCCATGACCGGGACCTCACCCAGATCGGCCTTGATCTCAAGGTGCTGGTCGACAAGATGCGTGAACAGGTACAGAATATTGAGTAGGAAGAGTTGAAGATGTCACCTGAAGTCGAGACAGAGGCCCTCACGAGGCGGGGCCTCATGCTAGTGCTCTCCTCCCCGTCGGGCGCCGGAAAAACCACCATTTCCCGCGCGCTGCTGAAGGAGGATGACAATCTGGTCATGTCGGTTTCGGCCACCACCCGCCCGCGCCGCCCGGGGGAGCAGGATGGCAAGGATTATTACTTTGTTGAGCCGGTGGACTTCAACCTGATGATCAATCGCGATGAACTGCTGGAGCACGCGAAGGTCTTCAACCATTATTACGGCACACCGCGCGGCCCCGTGGAGGACGCCCTCTCGGAGGGGCAGGACATTCTCTTCGATATCGACTGGCAGGGCACGCAGCAGCTCGCCCACAAGGCCCGCACCGATCTGGTGAGCGTCTTTATCCTGCCACCGTCAACCGAGGCGCTGGAAAAGCGCCTGAAGACACGGGCACTGGACTCCGCCGAGGTAATTGACCAGCGGATGTCCAAGGCGGCGGAGGAGATCAGCCATTGGAGCGAATATGACTATGTGGTCATCAATGACGATCTGGACCGTTGTCTTGCGGAGGTAAAGGCGATTTTGACCGCGGAGCGCGTCCGCCGAACCCGCCGCACCGGCCTGATCCAGTTTGTCAGCCGTCTGCGCGAAGGGTATTAGGCCGCCGCGTAGACTCGCGCCAACGCGCAGAATTCCTCAACCGATAGTTCCTCGGCCCGACGGGTTGGGGTGATCCCGGCTTTCTCCAGCATGTCCTCAGGCGGCTTGCCGAGGGGTTTGAGGCTGGCGCGCAGCATCTTGCGGCGCTGCCCGAAGGCGGCGGCGACCACCTTCTCCAATACAGCCTGATCGGCGGGAAAGGCGGGCTCGGCCCGCGGGCGCAGGGTTACCACTGTGCTGGTTACTTTCGGCGGCGGGGTGAAGGCGCGCGGCGAGATGTCAAACTCCCGCTTAGTCTCGCACAGCCACTGGCAGAGAATGCTGAGACGGCCATAGGCCTTGGTGCGGGGGACCGCCGTGATCCGGTCGGAAACCTCCTTCTGGAACATCAGGGTAAGGCTCGAGAACCGTTCCCGCTTGTTCAGCCATTTGATCAGCAGCGGTGTCGCCACATTATAAGGTAGGTTCGCAATGATCTTCGCCCTGCCGTCAAACAGCGCGGTCTCGTCGATCTCCAGCGCATCCTCATTCATGATTTCAAGGCGGTCGGGATAGGCCTCGGCGATATCGGCAAGCGCAGGCAGGCAGCGGGTATCCTTCTCGATGACGATGAGGCGTTTCGCGCCCGCGTCCAGGATCGCGCGGGTCAGGCCACCGGGGCCGGGGCCAATCTCGATGACTGTCTCGCCGTCTAGTTTTCCAGCGCAGCGAGCGATGCGGCCGGTCAGGTTGAGATCAAGCAGGAAATTCTGCCCTAGCGATTTTTCCGCATTGAGGCCATAGCGGGCAATCACCTCCCGAAGGGGTGGCAGGTCGTCGCCCTCAGTCATTGTTTGCGCTGGACATAACGGCCGCCATCTGGATCGCCGCAATCAGGCTGGACGGGTTGGCGAGGCCGCGCCCTGCAATATCCTCCGCCGTGCCATGATCGGGCGACGTACGGATGAAGGAGAGGCCGAGGGTGACATTCACCCCGCCGTCGAAATCGAGTGTCTTGATCGGGATCAGTGCCTGATCATGATACATGCAGATCGCGGCGTCATATTTCTCCCGCGCGGCAGGATGAAACAGGCTGTCGGCAGCAAAAGGACCGGTGATGTTCATTCCGCCGGAACGGAGCTTTTCCACCACCGGACGGATCAGGGTTTCTTCCTCCGTGCCGATGCTGCCATCCTCGCCCGCATGGGGGTTGAGCCCGGCAATGACGAGGCGCGGTTCCTCCAGTTTGAAGCGGGTCATCAGGTCTGCATGGGTCGTCTCGATCACATGGGTGAGACCTTCTGCGGTGAGCTGAGCCGGCACCTCCCGGATGGGGATATGGACGGTGGCGGGCACGACCTTCAGCTTCGGGCAGGCGAGCATCATCACCGATTTTCGGGGCCGGTTATCGAGCGCAGCGAGATATTCCGTATGGCCGGGATGGGTGAAGCCCGCCTCATACAGCCGCTTCTTGTGGATCGGGTTGGTCACGATGGCATGGACCGCGCCCTGCTGACACAACTCCGTGCCGAGGCGGATGGCCTCGATGGTTTGTTCCGCGTCGCTGAGCGCAGGGTCGAGCGGCAGGAGGGGCAGGGCATCTGCGAACACCGCCCGCGCATCGTCGGGGGAGGAGATTTCCCGGAGCGGGATTTCAGGCTCGAACGTTTCCAGCTGCGCCGCGATAACCTCCCGTCCGCCGATCAGGAAGAAGGGCGCCAGCTGCTCCTCCCGCCGGAGGGACCAGGCCTTCGCCGTAATCTCGATGCCGATCCCGGCGGGATCGCCCATGGTAACGGCAAGCAGGGGGGAGTCGCTCATGGTCTCACCACCCCGGGCCTAGCGGGTTTCGATTGTTGCGGCATTATGGATATCCTGCAGATAGCCGCGCGCGCGGTTCTCGGCCCGGCGGATCAGGATTTCCTGGCGGATTTCCTCCGGATCATTACTGCGCGCCTGCGGGTCATTGCGGTCGCAGACAACGAAAATGCGGTAAAGACCCTCATCCAGATAGGGGGTGCTGACATCCCCGGTTTCCATATCCTTCAGGATTGCCTTGATATTATCCGGCATGTCGCCGAGGCGGACCCTGCCGATCTTGCCGCTGTCGGCACTGTTCAATTCGGTGAGCAATGTGGGAAGCTGTTCGCATCCCTCGATCACATTACTGATGGTGGTGGCGAGCTTCTTCTGGTTTTCCGGGGTCGCATTTTCCCCGCTGCCGGCCGGAACGACGATCTGGGTGATGTCGAGGGTGACATCATCGGGATCCGCATCGAGGATCTTGCGGGTCTGTTGCACCAGCAGGATATAAAAACCGTCGGCAGCCCGGATAGGATCAGAGACCTGTCCAGGACCCAGGTCGGGCAGGGCCGCCCCGATTTCAGGGGGAACCTCGTCCGCCAGCACCCAGCCGACCGTCCCGCCGGTGGCAGCCGTTGGCCCCTGGCTGAACTGGGAGGCGGCACGCTGGAAAGAGGCACCAGAGCGCAGCTGCGAGACCAGATTGGCGACCGCATCGCGCACTTGTGCTTCCGGTGTGTTGGATTCAATCGGCAGGTAAATCTCGCTCAGGAAATATTCGGTCTCGCCCTTGTTGTTTTCCAGCCGCTTCTGCACGGCCTCCACTTCCTCGTCCGAAATGGTGATGCGAGGCATGATAAGCTGCTGGATCATACGGTTCCAGGTCAGGTTGGCGCGGACCTGCATCATCATCGTTTCGATGTCGATACTATTCTGGCGGAGTATCCGGTCCATCTGGCCAGGCTCCATGTTATTATTTTTCTCAAGGAAGGCAACGGCCTCCAGCACCTGTTCGTCGCTGATATTGATATTAAAGCGCGCGGCCTCCTGCAATTTCAGGCGGTCATCGATCAGGCGTGCCACCGTTGGATTGATGAGCTGTTGCCGGGTTTCCTGCGTATCGGGAAAACCGGACAGCGCAATTGTCAGGGCTATCCGCTGATCGAGGTCATAGCCGGAAATAATCTCGTCATTGACGATGGCGACAATTTTTTGCACGTCCTGGGCCAGAGCCGTCATCATGACAAGCATGAAGGCAATGCCTGCGAGCAGGGAGCTTTTCAACATTTGACGGATTAGCATTCTTACAAATCTTTACGTGTTTTACAAAATATGAGTCACTTGGCGCAGCTGGAGAATAGAATAACCTGTTCTGAGCCTAGTTGAAAGGCAGCAGTCTGAATTTGAAACTGATGCTGGTATTCGGCTCGACATCCCGGTCGCGTGTGAAGGACCGACTGGCCTCAAGCGTGAAACCGAAGCATTCATCGAGATATTCAAAGCCGATGGTGCCGTCAACGGAATTTCCCGAATTGACAAGGTTTCGCCGATAGCTGCCATAAACGCTCCAGAACTCGGCGACTTTGGTCTTGCCTTCGATATAGACTTCCTCACGCTTGTTCTGTGACAGGCTGTTGACGTCATCGCGCAAATAAACATAGCCGAGGTTGAACCAGTCATCCGTCCTGCCCATTTTCATTGTCACCTCATTGCGGGCGAGGTACAGGCTGTCGTGATCCAGTCGTATCCGGTTGACGAGTTGCAGATAATGAGCGGGGCGGATTTCCAGACGGGCGACATAGTCCGAGAACTGGTCTTCGAGCCCGGTGCCATTTTCAAATCCGGTATTGTTGCTGAAGTTATAGCTTTGCCCGAACAGCAGGGTCGTATAGCCGCCCGAAGCCCCGTAAACGCCCATATTGATCCCGTAGTTCACGCGGGCGCCGGTTTCCACCTCATCCAGTCCGGCGTAGCGGTTGGAGCCGAACAGGTTCGTATCGTCAAACTCGAAGCTCAGGCTATCCTCATTCGGTGTATCATTGTCACCGAGGACATCAGACCAGACCCCCTCAACGATCGGCTCGACCATCTGGCGAATGGTGCCTGCCTGCCGAACAAAGGGATACCGCCATTTGACGGAGGCGGAGGGAACGACACGGCCATAAAAATCGTTCTGATCCGTCGCGCTGGAAGGGTCGTCCGGGTCGGCGAGGATATCATGGGCATAATACAAATCGCCGCGCAGCGAGGTATCGAAGGTAATGACCTGGCCGTTCGACGTGGTGTAGGGGATATGATACCCGCCCTCCAGCGAGAAGCGGTCCGTATCCTGCCCATCCGTACGGTAAATCGCGAGGGCATCGGCGTCGGCGCTGAACCGGCCCCCAAAGGAATTGGGCTCACCGACAAAGGAGTAATTCCACCAGCCCGGGACGATCGGGGTCTCGCCGGCGTCATCATCTTCGGTCAGCCCCTGGAAGCTGTAGGCGCTGAGCTGCGAATAATTTCGGCCGCGCTGCCCCGCCAGATAGGCGTAGGAGGTCAGCGTGTCTTCGTCGCTGATATCATATTTCTCGAGATAGGTGTCGTGGCTGGTCCGAAACACATCATACCCCCAAACCCAGGTATCATCGATGCGGAATTGACCATCGCCGCGTATATGGCCCTGAAATTCCTTGTCCCCCGTCTCGATATTGTTGTCGTCCACCTCGTCGACATAGGTGAGGGAGCCGTCAAATTGAAACTTTCCGCTTTTCACCGCCTGTCGATATTCCGCGGCCATTTGCACACCTTCTTTCGAGGTGATGGTCGGCGTAATGGTCATGTCCTTGTCTTCAGAAATGACGTAGTAATAGGGGGTGGTGACCCCATAGCCGAGGATCGATGAGGTAAACGCCGTGGGTGCCAGAAACCCGCTTTCGCGATCAACTGTCGGGTCAGGATGCGAGAAATAGGGCGTATACACAATCGGGACGCCGAAGAATTCCAGAAAGGCATTGCGATAGGTGATGGTTTTTTCTGTCCGGTCATGAATGACTTTCTCGGACTTGATCTGCCAGATCGGCGCGCGGGTTGGATCCTCCCGGCAGGGCTCGCAGCTTGTAAAGACAGCCTTGTTCAAGACAGTACGGTTCTCCGTCTCGCGCACGGCATCATGGGCGGCGAGGCGGGATCTATCGGTAAAGAGGAGCTTGAAATCCCGGATCGCGCCGGTCTTGAGCTCATTCTCAAGGTCCATATTATCGGCAAACAGGACATTGCCGGTTGGGTCCATCAGGACAACATTTCCCTCTGCACGGACCGTGTCGGCGCCGATGTCGTAGATAACCCTGTCAGACCTGAGGATGCGGTCACCCTGCACGATCTCGACATTACCGGTGGCCTCAACTCGCTGCTCGGTATTGAAATAGGTAACTTCATCAGCGGTCAGCAGCGCTTCCTTGGATGTATCAAGCTCGGTTGGCACCGCGTCCGCCGCAAAGCTTAGGGTCACGGGCACCGGCAGGAGCAAAGCCGCTGCAAGGGTCAAGGGCATCATCCGCCGCATCTTCTAACCATCCTCCAGATGAAACATCATGGCCAGCCCGAACAGGGTAATGGCCGCCGCCGGAATCCACGCTGAAAAGACTATCGGCAAATTCCCGGATAACCCCAATGCATAGATGATATCCGTCATGAAATAAAAGACAAATCCCGTCGTGATCCCGCCCAGTACCATAAGGACCGTTCGGCCCTGACGCAGCGTGCGCAGGGAGAAGGTTGCGGCCACCAGAACCATAGCCAGCATCAGGATCGGCCCGGCCATCAGGCTGTACCAGTGCAGGCGGTGGCGGTCACCGGAAAATCCGGCGAGTTCCAGCGTCTCGATAAAGCCCGGAAGATCCCAGAAGGAGAGCGTCGCCGGGGATGCAAAGCTTTCCTGAATCTGGAGTACCGTGAGGGAGGTGGGAAGCTCTATCTTGTCGTGCCGTTCGGCCGGTTTATTGGGGCCGGTGATGACGACATTATCCAGTTCCCAAAAACCGGGATGTAGCCGCGCCTGTTCCGCATCGATCCGGCCGATAAACTCGTCATTGGTATCATATTTGAAAATGATCACATCCGTCAGGTCGAGCCCGCGATTAATAGCCCCGCGCGCATGAATGACCGAGAGCCCCTTATCATCGACCTGCCGTAGCCAGAGATCATTGGTGGAGAGGGTTAGCAGGTTAGTTTTCGTCTCAAAATACCTTGCCTCCATCCGGTCGTTCTGGCTCTGCATGGTGGCGGCGATAGGATTGATGACCGTCAGCACCACCAGTCCAATGAGAAAGGAAATGAACAGGGAGGGAAAAAGGAATTGCCAGACCGACACGCCGGTCGCACGAATGACGGTGAGCTCACTGGATTTCGAAAGGCGGAAGAATGTCAGCATGCCGCCAAAAAGGGCAATAAAGGGCAGCAGTTTCAGCGCCAGGGTCGGGATGCGCAGGAGCACCATCTGCAGCAGGATGACGATGGTGATATCCTCTCGGTCGCCGCCGCGGCGCAAGGCCTCGATAAAATCGGCGAGGAAGACAATCGTCATCAGGACGCTGAAAATTATCACGACATTTTTAAGATACTGCTTGGCAAGGTAAAGCGATAGCGTCTCGGGTAACAGCATCAGCCCGGCTCCCCGTTGGCCAGGTTATCCGGCGCTATCTTGTTATCAAGAAACCAGAGTTGGCGGCCGGACGCAAGATAAGCGGCGGCGAACGAAATCAACACCGGCAACAGATAGAGAGCTGTCGTGACCAGAGCCGGTTGTGCCGTCGCCCGAAAGAGGGCCATGGCGGAAATCAGCAGGAGGACACCGGCCGCGGCGGCAACGGTCATCCGCCTGGATCGACCGCGGCGGGAAAACTCTCCCCCCATCACGCCGGCAAGCGCGATAAAGACGAGCGCCACCGCATAGAACGGCAGCACTATGCGTTGATGCAGCTCTGCGTTCAGTTTGCGCGCTTCCTGCTGGACACGCTCGCTGTCTTCCGGGTTGATCAGTTCCCAGATATAGCGATGCTCCGGTGAGAGCCAGCGGGCACCGCTCTTCTTCTCGAACTGGCTGATATCGAGCGTATATTGGTCAAAATAGAGCAGGCTCAGCTTGGCATCGTCCTTTGAGACTTCCTGAAGATTTCCGACATGCATCACAAAGCGCGGACCTTCCTCGGTTTTCACGAAGGCACCACGCTCCGCCATATAGGTGACGGGTTTTTCCGGTACCCGTTCGTCATGAACCAGGATACCCAGCATCTCCCCGGTGGAGGTCTTCTCTCGGACATAGACCGTGACGCCAGCGGCGAGCGAATTGAACACCCCCTCGCGCAGGACCACCGCCGCAAGGCTGTCCTGCCAGGCGACCCGCAGCTCCGTCACCGTCCGGTTTCCATAGGGTACCAGGAGAAAGCCGAGAAAATACATGATCAGCGCAATAATCAGCGCGAGATAAATAGCCGGTTTGGCGAGTGCCGATTTACTGAGGCCCGCTGCCCACATAACGATGAGTTCACTATCGGAATAAAGCTTGTTAAAGGCGAACAATGTCCCGAAAAACAGCCCCAGCAGAAGCGTATAACGCAGGATTTCGGGGAGCAGCAATAAAGAGAGATAGAGAAAGGTGGAAACCGGTAAACCGTTAATCAGCTTTTCGACAAACTTGAGTGACTGCGATAGCCAGATCACCCCGGTCAGCGAAAAGGTTATAAAGAGCATTGGTACAGCCAATTGCCTCATAATATAACGGTTAATATTTTTCATGTTGGGGAGTATAGCGATAGTTTTGCTTGTTGCCAGTCAGGAAAGGACGCGCTATGAAAAATATTATGCACAAATAGTTGATGACGCACCGTATCGCTGATTCAAATAACGAAAACAATAGGAATTTTCCATGAAGTTCGCATTTTCTGAAATCTCCCTTCCCAAACGCGGGTCGCTCGCGGTCGCGATCTATGCCGATAAAGCGTTGTCCCCGACCGCGCAGGAAGTGGATGAAAAGACCAATGGTGCCCTTTCCCGCGCGCTGGAGACAAGCCGCTTTACTGGCAAGAAGGGTGATTTCCTGGAGATTGTCGCACCGACCGGCCTTGAGGTGTCTCGCGTTGTCCTGTTCGGCTTGGGCGAGACGGAAAAGCTCGGCCAGCTGGATATGGAAAATCTCGGCGGGTCCCTCGTCAAAAGGTTGAACAGTTCCGGTGCGCGCAGTGTCACCGTTATCCTTGACGAACTTGGCGCGGAAGATATCAAAACGAATGAGGCTGCGGCCTCTGTCGCCATGGGCGCAATGCTCGGCTCCTATCGTTTCCAGAAATACAAGACCAGCACGGATGCAGCATCGGAACCGACACTCACCCGCATGACGGTGTCCTGCAAGGGCTCGGCGACTGCACGCAAGGCTTTCGCCGATATGGAAGCATTGGCCGAAGGCGTCTTCCTCACCCGAGACCTGGTGAGTGAGCCGGCCAATACACTCTATCCGGACAGCTTCGCCGAGCAGTGCCTTGCGCTCTCGGACATGGGCGTTCATGTCGAGGTGCTGGACGAGGCGAAGATGCAGCGGCTTGGCATGGGCGCGCTGCTCGGTGTGGGGCAGGGCTCCCGCCGGGAAAGCCGCCTCGTCGTCATGCAGTGGAACGGCGCAACCGGCAAGAAGGCCAGCCGCAAGCCGCTCGCCTTCGTTGGCAAGGGCGTTTGTTTCGATACCGGCGGCATCTCCATCAAGCCCGCCGCCGGGATGGAGGAAATGAAATGGGACATGGGCGGCGCGGGCACCGTGACCGGCCTGATGAAGGCGCTGGCGGGTCGCAAGGCGAAAGTCAACGCTATCGGCGTCATCGGCCTCGTCGAGAATATGCCCGACGGCAATGCGCAGCGGCCGGGCGATATTGTCACTTCCATGTCCGGACAGACGATCGAGATTTTGAACACCGACGCGGAGGGCCGTCTCGTGCTCGCAGATGCGCTGTGGTACACGCAGGATCGCTTCAAGCCGGAATTCATGGTTGATCTCGCGACGCTCACCGGGGCGATCATCGTCACACTCGGCCACGAAAACGCCGGGCTGTTCTCGAACAACGATGAACTCTCGGAGCAGATTTTCGAGGCTGGTAAGGCTGTGGGCGAGGGGGTCTGGCGCCTGCCGATGTCCGACGCTTACGCCAAGCAGACGAAATCCCCCATCGCCGATCTGCAGAATATCGGCACCGGCGGGCGGGGCGCAGGCTCCATCGTCGCGGCGGAATTTCTGCAGAAGTTCGTGAATGATGTGCCATGGGTCCATCTCGATATCGCTGGCATGGCTTGGTCCAAGGCCGACAAGCCGACGGTGCCGAAGGGCGGCACGGGCTATGGCGTTCGCCTGCTCGACAAGTTCATTCGCGACTATTACGAGGGCAAATAGCACCCCGTGAGCGAGGTCAGCTTCTATCACCTGCAATCGGACCCGATCGAGCGGGCGCTGCCGCGTCTGCTCGAGAAGGTGACGGAGCGCGGCTTTCGCGTGATTGTGCGCGGGGTGATGGAGAAACGGCTGGAGGCGCTCGATGAGAGCCTCTGGTCCTACCGGGGTGAGAGTTTCCTGCCCCATGCGCGCGACGAGTCCGGCCTCGATCCCGCGGCGCAGCCGATCCTGCTCACCCGCGCGGGCGAGGGGAATGCGAACGGCGCCAATGTCCTCGTCCTGACCGAGGACGCCGCGGCCGACGACTTCGAGAAATTCGAGCGCTGCCTCTATATGTTCGACGGTAATGACGAAACGGCGCTCACCGCCGCCCGCACCCGCTGGAAAGCCTTCAAGGAGCAGGATATTGCGGTCAGCTACTACCAGCAGACAGAAGCAGGGTGGGAGAAGAAGGCGTGATGGGTCATGGATGAGATGACAGAGCAGCCCGAAAATGCCGCGCCTGCGTCATCGGCGATGCGGCCGCGCCGTCAGTTGCTGGTCAAGTTCCTGCTGCTGGTATTGGTCCTGCTCGGTTATTTTGGCTATCTCGCCTATGAATATGACGTGGCGACGGGCGGGATCGCGGCGCTGCTGACCTGGAGCTTTTTCGTCCTCTGTACGCCGGTGGCGGATGCGGGTTTCCTGCTCGATTTCCCGCTCCGGCTGTTGTTCCAGATCCGCATGGTGATCTCGGAGGTGGCGGTGTGGATTGTCGCCATCCTTATCAATGTGACCACCCTCAGCCTCGCGCCGCAGTATTACGACACCACGATCGTGACGCATCTGCTGGGGCAGATCCTGCGCAATCCCTATCCCTACTGGGCGGTGATCCTGCTCTCTGGTATCGGGACCTTTCTCTCAATCCGCTTCGGCGACGAGCTGATGGACGTGATCCGCCACCGCGACCGGCAATTCTTCCACTCCCACCAGTTCAAGCACGAACTCGTCCTCTTCGCCTTCTTCCTCTTCGCCCTCTTCGCCTATTTCGAACTGATCGCCTCACTGGGGATTGAGACGCAGATTTAGGGGGATTTACGGGGGCTGGAGGCGGAGACGGGCCTTCACTACAACTACTTCCGCGACTATGACCCGACCACCGGCCGCTACCTCCAGTCCGACCCCATCGGACTCGCAGGCGGGATCAACACCTACGGCTATGTCAGCGGCAATCCGGTGAATTATGTGGATCCGACGGGTGAGTTTGCCTGTGGAGGTGTCTGTATTGCCGTGGTCGGTGCCGCAGTTGGTGTGGGAATTGACTATCTCTTGGAGCTGCATGAAAACAATTGGGAGCCGGAATGCGTCGATTTAGTTAAATTCGCTAAGGACGAAGCGCCATGGTTACTGCTGCCTGTGGCGGCTAAAGGTGTAAAATACGCTAAAACATTTTGGAAAGCGGCAAAGAAGCCGCCATTTTGGTCATCAAGTAAATCGCGTAACGCAGTGGAAAATGCATATGATCATTATAAGAAGCATGGAAAGCAGTTCCCTGAATATGAAAATGCCAGCCAATATGTAAAAGGGGCACAGAAATTCACCAGTAACCCTCCAAAAAGTACGTTAACTAAATCACGCCCAAATGGTGATAAACTACTTTATGATCCTAAATCGAATATGTTTGCGGCAAAAAATTCTCTCGGTGCCCCGAAAACAATGTTTCGGCCGACGGGAAAAAGTAAATATTGGAACAATCAATAAGGTTTAATTATGAAATATGCTTGTCCATGTTGTAGTTACTTGACCTTTGACGAAATGCCTGCGGGTTCTTTTGATATATGCCCTGTGTGTTATTGGGAGGATGATCCGGTTCAAAGTAAAGATCCAAACTTTGTTGGTGGAGCGAATGGAGTAAGCCTGATTGAAGCCAAAGCTAATTTCTTGAAATTTGGCGCAGTGAAAAAAGAGTGCCAACGCTATGTTAGGCAGCCATTGCCGGAGGAAGTGCCAAAATGATCGTCGGTCTTTGCCGACGCGATCAGGCTGGTCTCCAATGACGGGGAGGAGATGAACTTCGTCCACCCTGATCATCTCGGCGCGCCGCAGAAGATGACGGATGTGGATCGCAACATCGTCTGGGACGCGAGCGCACCGAACCCTTCGGGGAGGAGGACAGCCTTATCGGCTCCGCCGCCAACGATAACCGCCCTAAGCCGCGCCTTCGGCCTCAAGTTCTTCCGTAAGCGCGAGCCATTTTTCTTCCGTGCTGGCAAGGTCCGCTTTCAGGCGGCCGATCTGGTCGGTGAGCTTGGCCTGATGCGCCGGGCCCTTGTCGTAGGTCGTGGGGTCGGCGAGTTCGGCTTCGAGCTTTTTCTGCTGGGCGGCAAGCTCCTGCATCGTCTTTTCAAGGCGGGTAACTTCTTTTCGCTTCGGGGCGAGAGCGGCACGCGCTGCGGCGCGCGCCTTTCGCGCCTCTTTCCCGGATAGTTTCGGCTGCCCCGGCGCCGTGTCATTCTTGCGGCTGTTGCTGCCACCGCGCGCGGCGTCGAGCACTTCCTTCTTGTAATCCTCGATATCGCCGTCATAGGCATGCACGCCGCCGTCCTTCACCAGCCAGAGCCGGTCGGCGACGAGGGAGACGAGATGCGGGTCATGGCTGATGAGCAGGACCGCGCCCTCATACTCGTTGAGGCCCTGGATCAGCGCCTCGCGACTATCAACGTCAAGATGGTTGGTCGGCTCGTCGAGGATGAGCAGATGCGGTTTTTCCTCCGCGATCAGGCAGAAGTTGAGCCGCGCCTTCTCGCCGCCTGAGAGCTGCTTTACCGCCGTGTCGGTCTTCTGGCGCGAAAAGCCGAACTGGCCGAGACGGGCACGCACCTTGGATTCTTGCGCGTTTTCCATTTTCGCGGCGAGATGCTGGTAGGCGGTCTCGTTCTCATGCATCTCGTCAAGCTGATGCTGCGCGAAGAAGCCGATTTTCAGCTTGTTCGATTTCTGCATATTCCCGGTTTCGGGTTTCAGCCGGTTGGCGAGCAGCTTGGCGAAGGTTGATTTGCCGTTGCCGTTGGAACCCAGCAGCGCGATGCGGTCGTCCATATCGATGCGCAGGTCGAGCCCGCGCAGCACTGGCTTGCCCGGCGCATAGCCGACGGCGCAATGCTCCATCGTGATAATGGGGGAGGAAAGCGGCTCCGGCGCGTGGAAGGTCAGGCTCGCCGTATGTTCATCGACAATGCCGACGACCGGCTTCATCTTCTCCAGCATCTTCACGCGGCTCTGCGCCTGTCGTGCCTTGGACGCCTTGGCGCGGAAGCGATCGACAAAGCTCTGCAGATGCTTGCGCTGTGTTTCCTGCTTGCGGGCCATGCCAGCCAAGAGTTCCATCTGCTCGCGGCGGGTTTTCTCGAAGAAATCGTAGTTGCCGGTATATTTGACGAGCTTCATCTGGTCGAGATGGGCGATTTCCGTCACCACGTTATTCAGCAGGTCCTTGTCATGGCTGATGATGACGAGGGTGCGCTGATACCCGCGGAGGAAATTCTCCAGCCACAGGGTGGCCTCCAAATCGAGATAGTTGCTCGGCTCGTCGAGGAGAAGGAGGTCAGGTTCGGCAAAGAGCGTGCCCGCAAGCGCAACACGCGTCCGCCAACCGCCGGAGTAGGACGAGCAGGAGCGCTGCTGCGCCTCATGATCGAAGCCGAGGCCGGCGAGGATTTTCGCCGCCCGTGCCTCCGCCGTGTGGGCGTCGATGTCGGCAAGGCGGGTGTGGATTTCGGCAATGCGCATGCCGTCGGTGGCGGTCTCCGCCTCCTTCATCAGGGCCGCGCGCTCAATATCGGCGGCGAGTACCGCCTCGATCAGGCTTTCCGGGCCGCCCGGCGCTTCCTGCGGCAGGACACCCAGGCGCGCACCGTTGCGCAGCTCAATCGTGCCGCCGTCGGGATGAATTTCCCCGGTGATCATCTTGAGCAGCGTTGACTTGCCGGTGCCGTTGCGCCCGATCAGGCCAAATTTATGCCCGACCGGAATATGCAGCGAGGCATTTTCCAGCAGTGTACGTCCGGCGATGCGGTATGTCAGATCCTTGATTTGTAGCATGGGGCACTCTCTAACAGAAAGCGCGCCCGCCCGAAAGGCGGAAAATTGCCTATAGACACGAAATCGGAGGGTTCTTCTTGACATGCAGGTAAATACCTGCATAAATTTCATCCTAAGGAGTAGAGTATGGATGATGACAAGACATTCAAGGCGCTGGGCGATCCGACACGCAGGAAGCTGCTGGACCTGCTCTGCGAGAAGAACGGCCAGACGCTCGGGCAGCTATGCGAGCATCTGGACATGAAGCGCCAATCCGTGACGCAGCATATCGGGCTGCTGGAGGAGGCCAATCTTGTCTCAACGGTAAAGCGGGGGCGGGAGAAACTTCATTTCCTCAACCCGGTGCCGCTGCAGATGGTTTACGAGCGATGGATACGGAAATTCGAGCAGCAGCGCCTCGCCCTGCTGCATGACCTGAAAACCGAACTGGAAGGAGAGAATGATGAGCAGTGAGACAGTAACATTCGTCTATGTGACCTATATCCGCGCGACGCCGGAAAAGGTATTCGAGGCGATTACCCGGCCCGAAATTGCCGCCCGCTACTGGGGCCATGAGAATGTCTCCGACTGGAAGGTGGGATCGCGCTGGGAGCATGTGCGCGCCAATGATAAGCGGGAAGTGATGCTGGCTGGCGACGTGGTGGAAATTGATCCGCCGAAACGCCTCGTCATTAGCTGGGCGAACCAGTCCGACTATGACAACCCCGACAAGCATAGCCGGGTCACCTTCGATCTGGTGCCGTATGAGGATATGGTGAAGCTGACCGTCACCCATGACGAATTGGAGGCGGGCAGCGGGATGGCCGAGGGGATCTCGCGGGGCTGGCCGCTCGTGCTTTCCAGCCTCAAATCCTATCTGGAGACGGATGAACCCATGGATGTTTTCGCCAACCCCTGCGCCACGGAAAGCGCGGCGTAAAACGGCTTACCCTGCGCGGATCATCGCCTGGACGGACTTCTGGCAGGCGGTGATCAGCGCGTCTAGCGGCAGATGCGCTGGCTCGGCGAGGATCTGCATGGCAACGCCGCGTAGCAGCCCGATGATCAGGCCTGCGAGGATCGCCGGATCGAGGGAGGATGGGAGTTCCCCTCTTTCCATCCCGAGGGTGAGATAGGTCATAATTTCACCGCGGAACACCTGGTTCACATGGGCGATCTCCTCTCCGATTTCGGGGAGGGAGCCAAGACCTTCCCCCATCAGCACATAGAGCGCCCGGATGCGCGACCCCCGGGCGGCCACATCCTTGAGATAGGTCGCCACGAAGGTTTCAAGCTGCGCCGCGGCAGGGCGCGGATCACTCTCCTTCGACGGAGGGGAGAGGGTTTCGTCCGTCTCGAACCGGTTGAGAATATGGGCGATCACGGCGCGTAGCACCCGATCCTTGCTGCCGAAGCGGTTGCTGACCAGCGTGCCCGTGCAGCCCGCGCGGCGGCCAATCTCGATCAGGGTTGTGCGCTGATAACCCTTTTCGGCGAACAGTTCCGTCGCCGCCTCGATAATGCGCTGGCTGGATTCCTGTCGACGTTCCGGGTTTTTCCGCGGGCGCAGGGCGGCAGTGGCAGGGCTCATGTCAAATCCCATGTAATATCAAGAGGATACCACCATATCAAAATAGTTGTTGGTCAACAACAAATTTAATGATATGTCTTCAGAAAATAAAAATACGGGGATGTCCAATGATTACAGTGACAAAAATTGATGCGCCCTGCGGCGCCCGGATTGAGGGAGTCGATCTGTCGGCTCCTATCGGTAAAGAAGACCTGGCCACTATCCGCAAGGCGTGGATGGATCATCATGTTCTCGTCTTCCCGGACCAGAAGCTGGACAATGACGATTTCGTAAAGTTTGCCGAATATCTCGGTCCGATTGGGGATGATCCGTTCTTTCACCCCATCGACGGTCATGAAAAGATTGCGGCGGTCCATCGCTACGCCCATGAGACGGGGCGGATCTTTGCCGACAACTGGCATTCAGACTGGAGCTTCATGCCCGTGCCGCCGTCGGGCACGATGCTTTATGGCAAGATTATCCCGACGGAAGGGGGCGACACCCTCTTTTCCAACCAGCATCTGGCGTGGGAGGAAATGCCACCGGAGATGAAGGAACGGTTCGAAAACCTGACCGCTGTTCACTCGGCCGGCGGGGCCTATTCCCGCGATGGCGCCTATTCGGAGAAAAATTTCAAGGGCGCGATGCGGTTCAACATCTCTGACGAGGCGAACAAGACGGAGACACACCCGGTCATCCGCAACCATCCGGAAACCGGGAAGAAGGGAATTTTCGGTGGCGGCTATCTGGTCGATCTCGACGGGATGGATCACGACAGCGCGAAGTTGAGGCTGAAAGAGCTCTATCGCTGGCAGGGACGGGAGGAATTTGTCTATCGCCATAAATGGGAGCCGGACATGCTCGTCCTCTGGGATAACCGCTCCGTCCTGCATTGCGCAACCGGCGGATATGAGGGGCAGGAAAGATTGCTCCACCGCCTCACCATTGCCGATAGCCCGGCCTATTACTGACGAAAGATGACCCGCGGGAGAGGGCTGGGCCGACAATTGCGCGCGCGGGGCTTCAATTTTGCCGTAAATCTGTTGCCCCTTGCGCGCATCCCCGCTATAAGGCGCGGAAATATTCCTTTGTCCCCTACATTAAGGTGAGTGACCCAATGGCTCTTGAACGTACTTTCTCCATCATTAAACCCGATGCAACCCGCCGCAACCTGACTGGCAAGATCAACGCCAAGCTGGAAGAAGCCGGCCTGCGCATCGTCGCGCAGAAGCGTATCCAGATGACCCGCGAAAATGCTGAAACCTTCTACAGCGTTCACAAGGAACGGCCGTTTTTTGGTGAGCTTTGCGACTTCATGGTTTCCGGCCCGGTTGTCGTACAGGTTCTTGAAGGGGAAAACGCCATCATGAAGAACCGCGAAGTCATGGGCGCGACCAACCCGGCCGACGCTGACGAAGGCACGATCCGCAAGGAATTCGCCGAAAGCATCGAAGCCAACTCCGTGCATGGCTCCGACAGCCAGGCTAACGCCGCGATCGAGATTGCCTATTTCTTCTCCGGCTCTGAAATCGTCGGCTAAGGATAGCTTACCCCAAAGAAAAGGCCCGCAAGTTAGCGGGCCTTTTTTTTGTCTCTGTCCGGACGGGGAGTTACTTCTCGCCGCTCGCGGCCTCGGACTTGTCAAGGAAAGTGACGGTTTCGGGCAGGTCGCGCGGGTTGTCGCTATGCTTTAAGTGACCATCGATCTTCGCGCCCGGCTCGATACTGAGGGAGGCATGAATAATGTCGCCCTTGACCGTCGCGGTGGAGGTGACGGTGATTTCCTCACCGCGAAGGCTGCCATTCACCGCGCCGCGGATGATCAGCGTGCCCGCGTTGATATCGCCGGTAATCTCGGCATTCTGCCCGATGGTCAGTAATTTTGCCTGCACATCGCCACTGACCTTGCCGTCGATCTGGATTTCCCCCTCCGAGGTGAGATTCCCCTCGATATTGAGATTTTCAGCGATGATCGAGGGCATGGCGTTGGATTTTGTGGATTTTGGCTCGTTCTTGCTGTTACTGGAAAACATGGAACAACCTCACTTCACGGTTTACTCGTTGGCGGCTTTCTCGACTTTCGGCGTTGCTTTGAACGCGTATCTTCCAGCCTTGATAAAATTCACCGGATCCTGATGCTCACCTTCATACATGATTTCGTAGTGAACATGGCGACCGGTGCTTCGACCGGTTGAACCCATTACGCCAATTTCTGTCCGGTATTCAATTTTCTGGCCGTTTTTGACCAGTACTTTTTTCATATGCGCATAGCGCGTCTGGAAACCACGGCCATGGTCGATGGTGACCATATTGCCATAGGCGCCGTTACGACCGGCAAACGTCACAACGCCCGGCGCGGTGGCCAGAACCTTGGAGTTTTTCGGACCCGCGATATCAACGCCGGAATGGAAGGCGGTCCGCTTGCTCATCGGGTCGCGCCGCTTGCCAAAGCTCGAGGTGATATAACCAACATCCACCGGCCGGGCGAGGGGGAGCTGGTTGAGCAGGGTCTGTAGAGACTCCCACCGCGCAAGGCTCGCCTCCATCTTCTGGGTCTGGGCGTAGTAATCCTGTTCCGTATCCAGCAGGTTCGCGCTGGGTGTCACGGCGAGGAAGGGGCCGCCAAGGCCGATATCCGCCTCAGCGCCAAGCAGTTTCTCCGGATCCAGGCCCGTCAGCACGATAATCTCGCGCAGGGCCATGACGCTTTCGTTGGTGCGGTCATGGATCCGCGCAATCAGGTCCTTGTTCTCCATCGACATTTTTGTCAGACGTGACCGCAGGGCACCGACTTCGTTGCTGAGTTGGTCTTCACTGTGAAGCCGGTTGTTGAATTCCTGCTTCAGGTTGGCAAACTCGGCGCGGGTTTCTTCCAGTTGTTTATAAATTTCATCCTTGGTCGAGGCATAGAGATTGACGAGGCCCCGCAGGCTCGACAGCCGCTGTTCCGTTTTCTGGCGGTCGGTGTCGGCCTCATCGCGTGCACGGGCGGTCTGGAACAGCACCTTATTGATCTGCATGATCTCCAGTTCAAGCTGCTCGCGCCGCTCATTGGTGCTGTGCAGGCTTTCCCCAAGGACGCGGATGCGGTCTTCCAGGGATTTCTTCTCCATCGCATCACCAGGAGAGGCAGAGGCAAATTCCAGCGCCTTTTCCACCACATGCCGGTCGGCGAGAATATCCTCAAGGCGCATATACTGCTGATCAAGCTCGGCCTGGGTGGCGGCAATCTTCGCCTGGGCGAGCTCAAAATCCGCCGAGACGGCGCTAAAATCTGATTGGAGGGAGAGAAGGGCCGCCTGCTGCTGCGTTACTTCCCGGTATTGCAGTGCGCCGGACACCATGAGATAGGCGAACATGCTGCCAAAACCGACGGCGGCGGCAAAACCCATGGCTTGCGCCGCAACAGAAAGGCGGAGGTATTTCAGCTGACCACGCGTGGAAATGATAACCTGACGGTCCGTAAAGAGCTTATTCACGACGGCCTTCAGCTTCATTTGCTCATCCTGATCTTCTGTTGAGTTTCAATAAATACGGGAATGCGAGGTAATAGAACCGATTTTCTCGTTAACTTCAACTGCTCACCGAGACCGCTAAATTTTGGCGTTTTTTGTCTCTTTTGACAATTGCGGCATGGACAGCGGATGGTAGTAATTGACAGGCAGTCCAGCAACTGATCGCGCCTCTTCGTTAAATGGGGGTTTTAAAAGGCCTTTAAAGAATTTTTTTACAAGTGCCTGCCAAGTCTTTTCGGCGTCGATGCCGCTCTTTTCACAGAAATGATGGAACCAGCGGCTGCCGATTGCGACGTGACCAATTTCATCTTTTAGGATTATGTTAAGCACGTTGACGCTCTTTTCGTCGCCGATCCTGCCGAATCGGTCAATCATCGCGGGCGTCACATCGAGGCCGCGCGCCTCCAGCACCATCGGCACCACGGCGAGCCGGGCGGCGAGGTTCTCACGTGTTGACATCGCCGCCTCCCACAGCCCGTCATGGGCGGGAAAATCACCGTAAGAATAGCCAAGTTCCGCAATCCGCTCGGCGAGCAGGGTGAAATGCTTCGCCTCCTCATCACCAACGCGGACCCAGTCGTCATAAAAGGCGCGGGGGAGGTCCTGATCGGTGAAGCGCGCCACCATGTCCCAGGCGAGATCGATGGCGTTCAGTTCGATATGCTGCACCGCATGGAGAAGGGTCGCCCGCGCTGCGTCGGATTGCCCGCGCCGACGCGGCATTTCCGCAGGGGGAAGCAGTTCGGGCCGGTCGGGACGCGCGGGACGGTCGGGCGGCGTCAGGCTGCCGATCTTCATCGCGCCATTTGAGGCCCGCCAAGCGGCGGCGGCTTCCCGGCTTTTGGCGGCCTTTGTCGCGGCGTCCGCCTCGGTAAGGACAGAGACCGCAAGTTCAGAGAGAGTTGTCACCGTCTACAGGGCTTTCGCCGCCTCCAGCACCGCATCCACATGCTCTTTCACGCGCACCTTGCGCCAGACAGTGCGGATGATTCCTTCGCCATCGATCAGGAAGGTCGAGCGCTCGATCCCCATATATTCACGGCCGTAGTTCTTCTTGAGGACCCAGACGCCAAACGCCTCGCAGGTCGCGCCATCCTCATCGGAGGCGAGAATGACTTCCAGCTCCTGCTTTTCGCGGAAATTCGCATGTTTTTTGAGGGAGTCACGGGAAACCCCGATCACCTTCACGCCGAGTTTGTCGAATTCCTTGATACTGGCGGTGAAATCCTTCGCCTCGGTGGTGCAGCCGGGGGTGTTGTCCTTGGGGTAGAAATAGAGCACAAAGGGCGTGCCTTTCAGGGCAGACAGGCTCACATCCTCCCCGCCATCGGTGGGCATGTTAAATTCCGGGGCTTTCTCTCCAACTTGCAGTACCGTCATAATTTAGATCCAATCAAACACACAACTTAAACAGTTATCGTAAACATACATAAACTCTTGAAATGCCGTAGTTTACCTTTTAACATTTACTCAAACATTGCACAATTGTACTGATTGTCAGATGTTCTAGGTTTTTTTGATCCGTGCAGATGAACGGCTGTATATTGTCACTGATTCAGGTGAAGAATCATCATTTATCAGAATACATGAGAATAGGGGTCTTTGGCGAATTGCTTTGGATGACTCAGTATAAAATTTAGTTCATTTAAAAATTTTAGGAGTGATAGGTTTGTATGTCAGCAACGAAAAACTTCTTTCACTGAAAGTATTCTATCTAGGAAGAAAGATTACGAAAAATCTTCAAAGTATCGTTGATGCTCTGAAGATGGTTGATGCTGCATGCGAAAAGTTAGAAAGACAGGTAAGTCACAAACAAAGAAAGCGGCTTGTCTTCTACTATCTGCTTGGAAGTGAAATTTCTAGAGGCGATGAAAAATCCATTATTTATAGGCAAAAAGCGAAGCGGGTGGCGGATGATATAAAATGTATGTCTTATTATTATTATATGCGGATTAAGGAGGCAACATCCCTATCCAAGAAAGTAGACGGTTTTAGTTCAGGTGTCATTAGAAGTATAGGTGCCCAAGATGATGGTTATCAAGTTGAGGTCAATCGTTTTGGAGGGGTCAGGTCAATAACTGACAACGCAAGCCGGGCCGTGGAAGTCGATCTTAATCGACTATCACCAAAGAATAGAGATTTCTTAGAAAGCACAAATCTTATGAAAATGCTTAAACACCACGGCATCAATTATCCTTGATTATGACATTTACATGTATAAAAAAGTAGGAGAGAGGATGAAGGTTACCGACGCTGCAATGGAACGCCATATGCTCTGAATACCCCGCCATCGGTGGGCATGTTAAATTCCGGGGCTTTCTCTCCAACGTCGGGCATGGGTCACTCCTTTTCTGCGTCACCGGCGAGGTAGTCATTCAGGAGCCGGTCGATATCCTCCTGTGCGGTCTTGAGCTTTTTAGCGAGCTCGTCGAAATTATCAACCTCCGCGGTGGCCGCGAGAGCATTTTTCAGCGCGAGCGGGATGG
Source organism: Sneathiella litorea (assembly GCF_009882915.1). GTDB lineage: Bacteria > Pseudomonadota > Alphaproteobacteria > Sneathiellales > Sneathiellaceae > Sneathiella > Sneathiella litorea. Next base: position 745,264 of record NZ_WTUW01000002.1, on the reverse strand, counting down.
TCTCGTCGATTTTCCGTCCGCCGAGGCAGAGCTGCTTGAGGCCGCTGATATTGAGGTAAAGCCGGAGGATTTCGACCAGCCTGTCGGCCACGTCCGGCGCTAAAATCCCTTCCGACTTCATGACCTTCAGGCTGTCCATGGAATTGGGATCAAGAATGTCCGGATGATCCGGGCCATGCTTAAGGCGGAGATACTGGCAGAGGAATTCAAGGTCCATCAGCCCGCCGTGCGCATGCTTGATGGCAAGCGGGTTGTCGCTGCCATGCTGTTTCAATACCCGCGCCCGCATGTCGAGGGTATCTGTACGGATTTTCTCATTATCGCGCTTGGTGAGGGCGATCTCGCGCAGCATTTTCTCGGTCTTCTCGCAGAGAGCCGCATCGCCTGCGATCACGCGTGCCCGGGTGAGGGCCAGATGCTCCCATGTCCAGGCCTCGTCCAGATAATATTTGCGGATACTCTCGATTGGCAGTGCGATGGGGCCGGATTTGCCATGAGGCCTGAGCCGCATATCGACCTCATAGAGCTTTCCCTCGCCGGTATGAACGCTGAGCGCATTGATAAAGCGCTGGCAGAAACGGGTATAGTAGAGGCCCGCCGAGATTGGCTTTTTGCCATCGGTCATCATGTCTTCTTCCGGGGTCTCGAACAGGAAGACCAGGTCCGCATCGGAGGTCGGGGTCATCTGGCGGCTGCCGAGCTTGCCCATGGCGATCACGGCGAATTGTCCGCCAGGGACGACGCCGTGGGTCCGGGCGAATTCCTCCCGTACCTTAACCAGTATCGCTTCCAATATCACGTCCGCCACGTCGGAGAAGGCAGGGCCGGCGGCCACCGTCGCACCAAGACCGGTGCCATGATCAACATTATCGAGGATCTGTACGCCGAGGCGGAACTTGCGGTCGTTCGCCCAGCGGCGCGTGTAGTCGAGGACATCCTGAAAATCCCGCGCGGTGGAGAGGATCAGTTCAAGATCAGCGGCGAGATAGTCTTTCGGCGGCAGCGGTGCCATAAATTCACTGTCCAGCACGCCATCCAGCAGCATCGGGTTCTGGGACAGGGTCTCCGCCAGCTCCGGCGCCATGCCCATGACCTTCGCCAGCAACTTGAGCAGGCTCGGATGTGCCTTGAACATGGTGAACAGCTGGACCCCGGCGGGTAGTTTCTGCAGGAATACATCGAAACGGGTGAAGGCGGCGTCGGGGTTGCTGGTATCGCCCAGCGCCTCGAGGATTTGCGGCATCAACGCGGTGAGGATCTGCTGCGTGCGAACATTGCGCGTCGCCCGGTAACGGCCGTGATGCCATTCGCGGATTTTCTGGGAGATGGCGCTGGTATTCTCGAACCCCAGCTCGGCGAGGGAGTTGAGCGTTTCCGGATCATCCTCTGCCCCGGTGAATACCAGCCGGCCGGCCTTGCGGTCTGTCGTTTTCTCAAACGCGAACAGGGCGTCATAATGGCCCTGCACGGTTTCAAGCGTCGCGCGCAGGCTGGCACGGAATTCCGCCGCATCGTCGTAGCCAAAAAAGACGCCGAGTTTTCGGAACTCCTCCGGATCCTCCGGCAGGAGCTGGGTCTGCTCGTCATGGGTCATCTGCAGGCGATGCTCCAACTCACGGAGGAAAATATAGGCCTCCTGCAACTCTTCCCGCACAGAGGTGCCGATTTTGCCCGCAGCCGCAAGCTGGGAGAGGGTGCCAAGCGTCGTCACCTCGCGTAGCAGCGGGTTGCGCCCGCCCTCGATCAGCTGCTGGGTCTGGCAGAAAAACTCGATCTCGCGAATGCCACCGCGACCGATCTTGATGTTATGCCCTTCGAGGGAGATTTTCGAAAATCCCTTGTGGGTGTGGATTTGGGACTTGATTGCCTGAATATCCTCGATTGCCGCAAAATCCATGGATTTGCGCCAGATGAAAGGCGTCAGGAAAGTAACAAACTCTCGCCCGGCGACAATGTCCCCGGCGATGGCGCGGGCCTTGATCATGGCGGCGCGTTCCCAGTTCTGTCCCTGACTTTCGTAATAGACATGGGCCGCCCCGATGGAGAGCGCGATCGGCGTTGCGCCGGGATCGGGTCTCAGGCGAAGATCGGTGCGGAAAACGTAGCCATCGCGGGTGCGTTCCTGCATCATGGTGACGAGGTTGCGGGCGAGGCGGACGAAGCAATCCTGAACCGAGCGGCGGCCGGTATAGGTGATTTTCTGCGCGTCAAACAGCACGATCAGGTCGATATCAGAGGAATAGTTGAGCTCGCCCGCGCCAAGCTTGCCCATGCCGAGAATGATCAGGCCGCTGTCCTTTGTCGGGTCATCCGGGTGGGGCAGGACCAGCTCGCCCTTGTCGCTCGCAGCTTTCAGGAGATGACGGCAGCAAATTTCCACCGCCGTATCGGCAAACTTTGAGAGCACGCCTGTGATTTTCATCAGTTCCCAGACTTTCCCCATGTCGCAGAGCGCGGTCAGCAGGGCAATACGCCGCTTGGCGATGCGCAGCGCCGCCATGACCGCATCGCGATCCACGTCGAGAGGGCAGTCTGCATGGAGCGCATTATATATCCAGCGAAGCGTTTCCTCTGCTCCGTCTTCAACCAGATGGCGGAGAAGATGTGGCTCGGCCAGCAGGCAGGTGGAAAGAAATGGGCTGTTCCCGAAAATACTGGCGAGGATGCGCGCCCCCGCCGCCGAGGTTTCGAGGTTGCCCGCAAACTCCGCAAGCGTCGGATCCTCCGCCGTCACTTCTTTCCAGCTTTCAAGGCCGACAGCAAGCTGCTCCGCATCGCCGGGGGAGGGAAGCTCCGCCACCACGTCGGCAAAGGGAATTTTTTTAATTTCTGTTATATCCTGCATTCCTAATCCGGGTTGCATGGTTTACGATAGTGAGGTTGATTATCGGGACAGACTTTTTTTATACAAGCCTTATTCAAAGCGAATCTGCAATTGGTCAAAGCATCCTCCAGATTATTGTACCGGATCCTGATGGGAGCCGTCGTTCTTGTCTTTATCGTAGCGCTGGGGCTGGTCGCAGCGTTGTCGCGCGGGCCAATGTCGCTATCCTTTATCGAGCCGTATGTCGTTCAGATTCTGGAAGCGCAATATCCGGAGGTTGATTTCTCCTTCCGCAAGCTGGAGCTGGAATGGAACGGCCGCGACAAGAACCTGAATGTCGCCATTGAGAATCTGGAGATATCGGATGAGAAACGCCGGGTTGCCTCCATCCCCGATGTAACGATGGTGTTCAGCGGGGCGGCGATGCTGCGCGGGCGGATTGCCCCGGCGGAGCTGGAATTTACCGGCCTCAAAATCCGCCTCACCCGGAACAAGGCGGGCGAAATCAAGTTCGGCTATCAACACAGCCTGATGAGGGAGACGGGAACCAGCGGCGATACCGAGAGAAGTTCGTCTGATGAGGTCGCCGCCGCGGAGGAAGAATATCTCGATATCCTGAAGGAGCTCAGCAAGGAGCCGAACCCCGATAGCCTGACCGGGTATCTTGAACGGGTGGAGATTTATGATTCCGCAGTCTTTATCGAGGATGAAATATTAGGCCGTTTCTGGCGGGCGACCGGGGCCGATGTCTTCGTTTGGCGTGAAAACCAGGGCCTGCGCGGTCAGGCCAGCGGAACGATCAAGGTCGGCAACGAAAATGTCTCGGTGGTGGCGTTTGGTGACTATGACCGGCAGCTCAAGCGCACACTGATCGATGGCCAGTTTAATGACCTGCCGCTCCCGCTGGTCGGGGCGCAGGTGGCGGAACTTGAAATCCTGAAGGGTATTGACCTAACCCTGTCCGGGCATGTCAATGTCGATCTTGATGAGAAATTCAGCTTTGATACTCTTGGCTTCGATGTGACGGCGGGCCCCGGCAAGGTTGACCTGCCGGAGCTGTATAAAGAGCCGCTCTCCATCGATAGCGTCTCGGTTTCGGGTGAGGTAACGGGCGATTTCAGGAAAGTCACCCTTGAAAGCGTGAAGGCCGAGACCTTGGGCACGTCGGTGGCGATGAACGGGGTCGTTGACGTGGCAGATGTTGGCATGGGCCTTACGCTTGAAGGGGGATTGAACAATCTCAAGGTCGATGATCTCGGGCGGTTTTGGCCCTACTCCATGGCGAGCAACGGCTATGACTGGGTGACGAAGAATATTCGCGGCGGAGAGGTGCCGACGGCGAACTTCAAGATTGAACTACCGCCCGGTGCACTGGAAAGCGGCGAAATTCCCAAGGATGCCGTGATGCTGAAATTCGACCTGAAGGGCACCTCTGCCGATTATTATGCACCGCTTCCCAAGGTGACGGATATCTCCGGTAGCGGGGTCCTCACCGAAACCGGCGTCACGATCAGCGCGTTGACCGGTAAGCTTGGCAGCCTCAATGTGACGTCCGATAAGGTGATTGTTAACGAGTTCGACAAATATGACCAGCTTGCCGATATCGTCATCCGGGTGACGGGAAGCAGCCGCGAAATCTTTACCTTCCTTGATTTGGAACCGCTTGGCCTTGCAACGCCTTATGGCATTGTCCCGTCGGCAATGACGGGGACGGGAACAGTCGATGCCTCCTTCAAGTTTCCGCTTCGCTTCGATTTGCAGCTCGAGAATGTAAAGTATGCGGCAAATGGCGATTTCACCGATGCGACCATTCCCGACGTGGCGGAGGATGTCACCCTTGAAAAGGGCGCGCTTAAAGTCGCGGTTAACCCGAAAGGCGTGCAGGTATCAGGTACGGCGGCGCTGAACGGGGTTCCCGGTAAAATCGAGGCGGAAAGCTGGTTTACGGGGACGAGGGAAGGGAATCGGCGCTATGTGCTGACGGCCACACCCGATGACGCGGGGCGAAAGGCGCTCCATCTCGACACGCCTTATTTCAAGGGCCCCATGACGGCGGATGTGACCCTAGAAACCAAGCCCGACGGTAGCGCGAGCGGCGCAATCAAGCTTGATATCACGGAGACAACCGTCCAGGTGGAGGCCCTCCACTGGACAAAGGCGGCGGGCGAAGCAGGCCAGTTCACGGCGGACATCAGCACTACCGCGACGGATGTCACCACGCTCAGTAATATTGCGGTTACGGCGGGGGATTTGACGGCGACAGGCACGGCCGTGATGGAGAAGAGTTTACTGACCGAGCTTACACTGCCCAATGTTCATTTTGGGGAGAGTAACTTCAATGTCACCTTCTCCCAGCCAACAGAGGGCGACATGAAGATCAAGGTCAATGGCGCGCAGTTCGACCTGAAACCCTTCGTGGTCGCGACCTATGATCTGAATGAGGCGGATATCGATGGTCCCGAAGAAAACCGGCAAATAGTAATCGATATCGATCTTGATCGGGTATTGCTGGACCAGGGCCTGACCCTTGATAATGTCACGTCGAGAATGAACGTTGACGGGAACTTGATTACCTCGGGTATGGCAACCGGGCAGTTCAAGGGCGAGAAGAGTTTTGATTTCGAGATCAAGCCATCCATCAGGGGGCGGCAGGTCAGTTTCATATCCGATGACGCAGGATCGCTCTTTCGCGGCCTTGACCTCTATGATGATTTCCGCGACGGCAACCTGAATCTGACCGCCGAGATCGATGACAGCCAGCCCTCCCGCCCGGCGAAAGGAACGGTTAAGATCAAGGATGTGCGTGTCGTGAATGCTCCGGTGCTTGGCAAGATCCTGACCCTCGGTTCGCTCGGTGGTATTGTTGATTTGCTGCGCGGGGAGGGAATGGTCTTTGCGACGGTGGAGGGGCCCTTTACTTATGAGAACGGCATTTTCACCACCAAGGATTTTCGCGCGATTGGGTCTATCGGGATTACGCTAACCGGGAAGGTGGATCAGCCGGCCAACAAGATCGACATGTACGGTACTGTGATCCCCTCCTATACGCTGAACTCCATGCTTGGGAATATACCCATCCTCGGCACCCTGCTCGTCGGCAAGAAGGGGGAGGGGATCTTCGGCTTCTCCTATAAGGTGACAGGCGGGCTTGAAGATCCGGATATAGACGTCAACGCCGTATCGGCGCTGGCCCCCGGTATCCTCCGGCGCATGTTCTTCGAGCCCTGGGACCAGGACGATATCCAGCCGCCGTCCACCAACAAGCCCAACAACCGCGAGAGCCCATAAGCAGGTCAGACAGGCTGGATCAGGTAGTGCCGCTTCTTGCCCGCAGAGAGCTTGATCCGACCGTCAGCATCAAGGTCGCTGAGGCTGATCATTGCTTTTTCGTCTGAAATCTTCTCGTCATTGAGCCGGGCGCCGCCGCCCTTGATGAGTTTACGCGCTTCGGAATTTGATCCGGCGAGGCCCGCCCGCTGAAACAGCGCAGCGGCAAGAATACCGGCTTCAAGCTCGCCCTTCGGCACGTCCAGTGTCGGCAGGCCTTCCGCTGTCTGTCCCATTTCGAAAGTCTGGCGCGCGGTCTCGGCGGCAGCTTCGGCTGCGGCCTTGCCATGGGCCATCTCGGTGCAGGCATCGGCGAGGATTTTCTTCGCCTCGTTCAGCTCCGCCCCTTCGAGCTTCTCAAGCCGTGCAATCTCGTCCATCGGGATGTCGGTAAACAGGCGCAGGAACTTGCCGACATCGGCATCTTCGGTGTTGCGCCAGAACTGCCAGTAGTCATAGGCGCTCAGCATATCCTCATTAAGCCAGATCGCGCCGCCCAGCGTCTTGCCCATTTTTCCGCCCGACGCGGTGGTGAGCAGCGGCGAGGTCAGGCCAAACAGGGAAAAGCCGTTGGTCCGGCGGCCGAGTTCGACGCCGTTGACGATATTGCCCCATTGATCGGAGCCGCCAAGCTGCAGGCTGCAATTGTATTTCTTCTTCAGCTCGACGAAGTCGTAGGCCTGCAGGATCATGTAGTTGAACTCGAGGAAGGTCATGGACTCCTCGCGCTCCAGCCGGAGTTTCACGCTGTCGAAGGAGAGCATCCGGTTGATCGAGAAATGCGGTCCGTATTCACGCAGGAACTGGATGTATTTAATGTCGTCCAGCCAGTCCGCGTTATTGACCATGATCGCGTCCGTCGGGCCGTCACCGAAGGTGAGGAACTTCTCGAACACCTTCTTGATGCCGTCCATATTTTCCTGGATGGTTTCATCGGTGATCAGCGGGCGGCTTTCATCGCGCCCGGTCGGGTCGCCGACTTTCGTTGTCCCGCCGCCCATCAGCACGATCGGCTTGTGTCCGGCCTTTTGCAGGCGGCGCAGGATCATGATTTGCATCAAGCTGCCCGCATGGAGGCTTTTCGCCGTACAGTCAAAACCGATATAGGCGGTCACGATTCCGTCAGCAAAAGCTTTATCCAGAGCGTCGATATCTGTACATTGATGCAGGTAGCCGCGTTCAGTGAAGACTTTCAGGAAGTCGGAGCGTAATTCGGTCATGGAATATAATTCTGTTACTTTGAGGTTAAAGAGCGCCATCGTTTAGCACATTTGGGAACCAGATTAAAAGTGCGGTATGACACATGACGTTAATAAAACAAAAACAGGGGTCGAATAAACCCCTTCGCGCCCTTGGATTGATGAGCGGAACGTCGCTCGACGGGGTGGATGCGGCAATTATCGAGACGGACGGTGTCGAGATTTTCAGCCATGGCCCTGTTCGCTCCGTTCCTTATGAGCCGGAATTCCGCGCGCGACTGCGTGAGGTGCTGGGGAAAAGAGGCGCGCCGGGAAACCTGATTGCGGATTTTACCCGGTTGCAGGCGGACTTTGTACTTGCACTGCTGGCCGCGAATAACCTTTCGACGGACGAAATCGACCTTATCGGCTTTCACGGCCAGACGATCTTTCATGACCCGAAGAACCGCGTGACCGTGCAGATTGGCGATGGTGAGATGATGGCGGAACTGACGGGGATTGATACGGTGGCCGAGTTCCGTCATGACGATGTGGCGGCGGGCGGCGAAGGGGCTCCCCTCGCGCCACTCTATCACCAGGCGCTTGCCCGCGATCTCGACGGACCGCTTGCCGTGCTCAATCTTGGTGGGGTGGGCAATGTCACCTATATCGACGGAGAGACAGTGCTGGCCTTCGATACCGGCCCGGCGAATGCGCTGATGGACGACTGGATTCTCCGCCATAACGGCGCGCCCTTTGACGAGGGCGGACGCATCGCCGCGTCGGGAAAGGCGGACGAGGCGGTACTCGCGAAGTTGCTCGATCATCCGTATTTCGACCTCAAACCGCCAAAGAGCCTCGACCGGGACCAGTTCGACGTGGCCAAGGCGATTTCCTGGCTTGGCCTAGAGAACGGGGCGGCGACACTCCTGCATTTCACCAGCGAGACCATCCGCCGCGCACTGCCTCATTTGCCCGGCAAACCGGCGCGCTGGCTACTGACGGGTGGCGGGAGAAAGAACCCGGCGCTGGTAGAGGCCATCAAGGCGGTGGTCAACGTCCCGGTTGAGCCGGTGGAGGCCGTCGGCTGGCGCGGTGATGATCTGGAGGCCGAAGCCTTCGCCTTTCTGGCAGTCAGGAGCCGGCGCGGCTTTCCGCTCAGCCTCCCGACAACGACGGGCGTACCCGAACCAATGACGGGTGGGCATTTCTATCCGGCCCCCTCAGGCGCGCGCGCGACAGCTTGAAGGTCAGTCTTCCTCTTCGCCTTCGCCATTCAGGCGCATGTCGAGATAGTCATCGACAGACCCCATCAGCTTATCAAGGCTGTTTTCGAAGAAATGGTCAGCGTTGGGAATCTCGTCATAATGAATGGTAATGCCCTTCTGCGCCTTCAGCTTTTCCACGAGCTTCTTGATATCTTTCCGCGGAACCAGCACATCCTGATCGCCATGGATGATGATACCAGAGGACGGGCAGGGAGCGAGGAAGGAGAAGTCATACATATTGGCGGGCGGGGCGACGGAGATAAATCCGGCAACTTCCGGCCGACGCATCAGCAACTGCATGGAAATCCATGCACCGAAGGAAAAACCACCGATCCAGACGGCCGGGGCGTTCGGGTTATGGGTCTGCATCCAGTCGAGCGCAGCGGCGGCATCGGACAATTCGCCCACGCCATGATCATAATCGCCCTGGCTGCGGCCGACACCGCGAAAATTGAAGCGCAGAACAGAGAAGCCGCGTTTCTTGAAGGTGGTAAAGAGATTATAGACAACCTTGTTATTCATGGCTCCGCCATACTGCGGATGCGGATGGAGGATCAGGGCGAGAGGAGCGTTTGGATCGTCAGAATGGTGATAGCGCCCTTCCAGGCGTCCTTCGGGTCCATTAAAAATAACGTCGGGCATTTTTTTCTAATTCCTACAGCAGCTTACATTTCGAGCCGGATACACCCTGAATATGGTCCATTTTTCGGCTTTCGCCAGTGAAAAACACGTCAGTGGAAAGGCAAAGGCTTCCTTGACGGTTCCCCTGATATACATATATCTGTAAGGTATGGGCGCTTTAAACCTCAGGTGAATTCCGCTACAAGAGCGGCACAATACAGAAGGTAAGGGCAAATGTTCAAGCATATTAGCGAAGAAATTACCTGCGTGATGGAACGCGACCCCGCGGCACGAACCCGTTTGGAGGTTGCGCTGCTCTATCAGGGCTTCCATGCCATTGTCCTGCATCGCCTTGCTCATTGGCTGTGGGAACGCAAATGGCGCCTGATCGCGCGGCTGTTTTCGCAGTTCAGCCGCTTCCTCACCGGCATTGAAATTCACCCCGGGGCGAAGATCGGTCGCAAGTTCTTTATTGATCATGGCATGGGTGTGGTGATCGGGGAAACTGCGGAAATCGGCGATAATGTGACACTCTATCATGACGTGACGCTGGGCGGTGTTGCACCTTCCGTCGATTCTGATTCACAGCGCGGCGTGAAGCGCCACCCGACTTTGGGGGACGATGTGATCATCGCCTCGGGCGCTCAGATCATTGGCCCCATTACCATCGGAAAATGTGCCCGCGTTGGGGCGAACTCGGTCGTATTGAAGGATGTGCCAGAGCGTACCACGGTTGTCGGCGTCCCGGCGCGCGCGGTAAATGGCGCGGCAAAAAGTACGCAGGATAACAGATTCGCTGCCTATGGCGTCGGGAATCATGATTTGCCCGACCCGGTTTTCAAGGTAATGGACGGGCTGCTCGACAAGGTGCAGTCGCTGTCCATGCGCGTTGAGGAACTGGAGAATGAGCGCCGGAACGAAGCTGAGGCTCCGATCGCCATTAAGCCCAAGAAGAAACCGTCCACGCGCGCCGCAAACAAGGCGAAAACGGACACTGACCTTTAACTTTCCAGCCGCCGGGTCGGATTATTCGTATGGCCGTAAATGTTTATCTCGATTTTAATGCGACTGCGCCCACCCGGCCCGAGGTGGTGACTGCCATGGTGGCAATCCTGGCGGCGGGGGGTAATCCCTCCTCCGTGCATCAGGCGGGCCGAACCGCGCGTAACCGGGTGGAGGAGGCGCGAGGGTCCGTAGCTCAACTTCTTGGCTGCAAGGCGCCGGAAATTATCTTTACCTCCGGCGGGACGGAGGCGAATAACTTTGCCCTGTCCTGCTTCCCGGACCGGCCTTTATTTATTTCCGCAGGGGAGCATGATTCCGTACTCGCCGCGGCGGGGCCCCGGGCCTGCCATCTCCCCCTCCATTCCAATGGCCTGCTTGATCTTGTGGCGCTAACCGATCTTCTGGACGCGGCGGACGGTCCGGCGCTTGTCTCCGTCATGCTCGCCAATAACGAGACAGGCGTGATCCAGCCAGCCCGCGAGATCGCGGACATTATCCATGAACGGGGCGGCCTTTTTCACTGTGACGCCATTCAGGCCGTCGGCAAGATTCCCATTGCCTTCAGCGAGCTGGGCGCTGACATGATGACCGTTTCGGCACATAAATTCGGCGGACCGCAGGGCATGGGCGCGCTGGTCCTTCGGGACGGGCTTGCCGTACCGCCTTTTATCCGGGGCGGGGGACAGGAACTCGGTCGCCGGGCCGGAACAGAGAATGTTGCCGGGATTGTCGGGATGGGCGTTGCCGCCCTCTCGGCGAAGAAAGGGCTGGACGACTACAGCGCTCTTGCGGAACTGCGCGATTTTATGGAGGCGCGGCTGCTTGAGATTTCGCCGGAGAGCAACATTTACGGCCGTAATGCGCCAAGATTGCCGAACACCAGTGCCATTTCCATGCCGGGTGTCGCCTCGGAACTTCAGGTCATGTCCCTCGATCTTGATGGCATTGCTGTCAGCGCGGGCTCGGCCTGTTCGTCTGGCAAGGTCAAGGCCAGCCATGTCTTGACAGCCATGGGCGCCAATGAGGAGGAGGCGGGTTCTGCCATTCGCATCAGTCTCGGCTGGAGCACCACTGATGCAGAGATCGGGCGGCTTATCGAAAGTTGGACCCGCCTCTATCAACGGAAATCACCGAAATTCGCTGCCTAAGTTCTGGACAGGACGCAATGGGCAGGATAGGTAAAACAGGAAGATAAGTTCAGGAGTTGACGTCCGCATGCCGAAAATGACCTTTATCAAGCCCGATGGCAGCCGACAGGAAGTTGATGCGCCGCTCGGCAGAACAATTCTGGAAATTGCCCACCAGAATAATATCGATCTTGAAGGTGCCTGCGAAGGAAGCCTTGCCTGTTCCACCTGCCATATCATCGTCTCGGACGAGGATTTCGAGCGCCTGCCCGAACCGACCGAGGATGAGGAGGATATGCTTGATCTCGCCTATGGTCTGACCCGTACCTCGCGGCTTGGCTGCCAGATTGAAATTACCGAGGAACTCGATGATCTTGTCGTGACCCTGCCCGGCGGGTCGAACAACATGATGCTCTGATGGCGCTCGCGCTTTTCGAACAGTTAAAGGCCGATAACACAGCGGCATGGCAGGCCTATACCCACCATGAATTTGTTGCCGGCATGCAGAGCGGGGATCTCCCCAAGGCTGCATTCCAGCATTACCTGAAGCAGGATTATCTCTTCCTGATCCAGTTTGCGCGGGCCTATGCGCTCGCCATCTACAAGGCCGATAACCTGACGGAGATGCGCTCGGCGCTTGCCGGGGTGAAGGCAATTCTCGAGATGGAGATGGAACTGCATGTGGGCTATTGCGCCGACTGGGGCATTACCGCGGCGGAGCTGGAAACTCTTGAGGAGGCGCCGGAGAATATCGCCTATACCCGTTTCGTGCTGGAGCGCGGAATGGCGGGCGATCTGCTCGATCTGATGGTCGCGCTGGCTCCCTGCGCCATTGGCTATGGGGAAATCGGGGCGCGGCTCGCCAAATCGCGGGAGACTAAAATTGAGGGAAACCCGTACATCACCTGGATCGAGATGTACGCGGGCAATGAGTATCAGCAGCTGGTCACGGATATGACGGCGGAAATTGACGCTCTCGCCATCAAGAGATTTACCCAGGCGCGGTTTCCTGATCTCTCTAAAACCTTCGCCACGGCCACCCGTCTGGAGTCGGACTTCTGGCAGATGGGCTTGGGCGCGGCTTAGGCACAGCGCCTTTTACATCTCTCCTTTCAGGGTCCAGGCGACCTTATAATCCTTTACGTAATCGTTATGGGTGACGAGGCCGTCTTTTTCTGTCCAGTAGTGGAGCAGATATTCCGGCGGCTCAAAGGTCGTTCCAAGCTCATTATTCTCCGCCAGCAAAAGCCTGATTTGATGGGAGGTGGAGGGGCAGACCTGCACGAGCGTCCCGCCGATAAGCTTCTGGATTGACCGGTGCAGATGGCCGCAGAGAACCCTTTTTATATTCTTATGACGGGATATCACCTCTGCAAAGTCATCCATATCGAGGAGGCCCATCTCGTCCATGCTGGTCAGGCCGGTCTTGAACGGCGGATGATGCATGAAGATCACGACGGGGCGGTCTGTCTCGCGGGTTAGCTCCTGATCCAGCCAGTTGAGTTGCTCATGTCCCAAATGGCCTTGCGGCTTGCCGTGGATATTGGTGTCGAGGCAGATGAATTTGAGCGGCCATCCCTCCACTACATAATTCAGCTTCCCGTCCGTCGGCAAATAGTCGTGGTCGGGGAACATCTCCCGCAGGAGGGTGCAGTCATCATGATTGCCGGGGAGCAGATAGACCGGCATCTCGAATTCAGGCAGAATCCCGCGCAAGACCTCATATTCCTCTGCCTTGGCGGTGTTCACCAGATCGCCCGTGAGAAACACAAGATCCGGCCGGTTGACGCTGTTGTTTACATGCCGCGCCGCCTCCCGCAGTTTGTCTGCAGGATTATAAAGCTTGGCGAAGTCTTCCTCTGGAATGGTGATATGGCAATCACTTAACTGCGCGATCAGCATGGCCTATCCTTTAGTCGTCACAATCGACAACATATCACGGGTACGGACAAATTTCTTCCTCGGAGATTTTCCGCCACCGCGGGCCACTTCCGCTTCGTTGATCTTCTTCCAGTCATCGAAGGAAACCGTCTGAATGCCTTTCTCCTGGCACCAGGCGTCAAGACCAGAGGGGCCGGTCTTCGCCGGATCGCCGCCGCCCTCAAAATCGGCCAGTATTTTTTCAACCACATTCTGACTGTCGATACGGTTTGTCCCGATGGTGCCGGAGGGGCCGCGCTTTGCCCAGCCGACCACATAGAGCCCGTCGGCAACGCGCCCCTCGTCATTCTTGATGATGCCCTTCTCAACAGGCAGCCCTTCAAGGATGCCCATTTCATAGCCGATGCAGGAAACGAGCAGCTGACAGTCAATCTCGTAGGTTTCCCCGGTGCCAACGGCCTTGCCATCGACGATCTTGTTTCGTTCGAAACGGACGCCGGTGATGGTGTCGCCACCCAGAATCTCAATCGGGCTGGCCAGGAAGTCCAGATGAATGGACCGTCCCTCAATCCCCGGGCGGATATGCTCGAAACTGCGCAGAAGGTCGAGATTGGTGTTAATCACGCGCTCTTCCTTCTTGTCGTCGGAAGTAAATTCCTCCGGCAGGACGGATTTGTCCGTGTAGGGCTTGGCGGAGGTCATCTCGGCAAACTCGCTCAGCTCCTTGGAGGAGAACTGCGCATTCTCCGGCGCACGCCGTCCCACCACATGCACGCATTTAAGCGGGCTTTTGAAAATCTCGCTGGCCGCATGCTCGGCAAGGTCGGAAGTGACCATCTCATCCTCTGTCCGCATCAGGATACGTGCAACGTCCAGCGCGACATTGCCGTTACCGATGACGACCGCCGTCTCGATATCGAGGTTAGGCACCGCATCCCGGAATTCCGGATGGCCGTTATACCAGTAGACGAAGGTTTGCGCCCCGAAGGCGCCCTCCTTGTCCTCCCCGGGGATACCGAGGCTGCGATCCTTCGGTGTTCCGGTCGCGATCACCACCACATCATAGAGCTCCCGCAGTTTCTCCAGTGGAATGTCGGTGGATAGGCCAACATTGCCAACAAAGCGGACATTGTCGTTCTCCATGATCTTGTCATAGGCGCGGGTAACATTCTTGGTGGTCTGGTGATCCGGCGCGACGCCGGCGCGCACCAGCCCGTATGGTGTGGCCAGCTTGTCGATGATATCAATCTGGCTTTCGGGATTTTTCTTGACGATGGCGCCTGCGGCATACATTCCTGCCGGACCGGAGCCGACGATACAAATCTTTAACCCTGTTGACATTTCCCTGACTCATTCTTGTTCTTGAACTATTGTTTTACGGAGCGAATGCTTCTTCAGTCCACCAAAGCGTCGGTAAAAATCCTCCGATGCAGGCGGTAGTCTCCCTGTCGCATTTTCAAGTATTTCCATCAGATACGCTTCTGCTCCCTCCCAGACCAGATTGTATATGTCCCGGAACAGGGCGCGGGCCTGATTGCCGTTCCACTTATCCGGCAGGAGTTCCGCCGGTAACATCGGGTCCCGCAAGAGAACCCGTCTGTAATCATGCACCAAGAGGCTGCGAATAATAAAACATTTTTTTTCATCAAGGGTTGTGGTTGATTGCATAATGTCGGAAAACGGGGCGAAATGGCGGATAAACCGGGCGTAGTCCGCCTCGAGATCTTTCAGGGTCCAGCCCTTGGCGACGAGGATTTCCGGTGCATTGAATGGCGCATTTCCGCTGCCGGTTGCGCTCAAGACCGTGACTTTCCCCGCAAGGCCAAGGTCACTGAGCAGACTATCGACGCTTTCCGCGCTGGCCGTCGGGTGGGCGTAAACGCCACCGCCAAGATTGCCAAAGCCAAGCCAGCCGAGTTCCGTCTCCAGTTTGCGACGGTCTTTCTCTGCAAGCTCCCGGCGGAGCGCAAAGAGGAATAACCATTTGCCATCCCAGGGAATATCGCCGGCGGCATAGATGCGGTGGGAAGCCTCGGCGAAACGATGGGCGCCGGTTTCCGTCAGGTTGTAGAAGCTCCGCCGTCCGATCTGTCGGGAGGAGAGAAATCCTTCCTTTTGCAGGCGAAAGACGGCAGTGCGCACAACCCGGTCGTTCAGGCCGAGAGGGGTGACCAGCGTAATCAGGCTGCCCAGCCAGACGGTTCCGCCATGAGGCAAGACCGCGTCCCCCCAGACCGTGACCAGTAGCGATTTCGCTTTCAGGTCCAGCTTCTTGAACAGGGGTGTGATCCGCGGATCGATGCTTGCCGTCTGGTTCATGCGATCCCTGTGTCAAGAGGGTGGGGATGCCCTGTTCGAGTCATGTTCATTCCCGACACTGTTTACCCTTAGCTTCTTGTTTTGATTTTCCAATTTATACTTTATAGTCAGTTCCAATCTTAAGCGATAAGAGGGGCGACGGTCCAGCGGACATGCAAAATCTTGACAAGATAGAACTGCTGAAAGAACTGACACCTCAAGAGCGGGCAAGTATCGCCGCGAAATGTGTCTGGCGGACCTATGGCGCGAATGAACAGATCCTGGAGCGGTCTACGGACAGCCGGGACATGTATTTCGTGGTCACGGGAAGCGTCAATATCGTCAACTATGGCGTCTCTGGTCGCGAGGTAACCTATGCGACTGTGGGTGAGGGACAGTATTTCGGCGAACTTTCAGCGATTGACGGCCGGGCGCGTTCGGCCAATGTAGTGGCGAGTTCACGCTGCCTGCTGGCCAGTCTCAGCCCGGAGCTGTTCCGTGATTTGCTGATGCGCAATCCGTCCATCATGATGTCGGTGTTACAGCGGCTCGCCCGGATTATCCGTATCAATGACGACCGCATCCTTGACCTGTCGACATTGGGTGCGGTGCAGAGGGTCTGCCAGGAACTCCTGCGTATGGCGGAGCCGGACCCGTTGACCGCAGGTAGCTGGCTAATCTATCCGATGCCGACCCAGAGCGTGATTGCGAGCCGGGTGTCCACCACGCGCGAGACCGTGGCGCGCGTCCTCGGGCAGCTTGGCCATGAGGGCATGGTCCTTAAAAAGGGCAAGACGCTGTACCTGAAGGACAAGGGCGCGATTGAGGACTATATCAAGACCCTCGCCATGACGCCGAGCCAGAGCAACCGTTAATCTATTATCCCATCAGGACCGACTGATCGTTACCGCCTTGACCAATGCCCAGATGGGTGTGTCCTTGCTGAGTTTCATTTCCTCGAAGGATTTGCGGGTGATCCGCGCCGTCAGGGGGAAGCCGACATCAAGGAGCAATTCCTCCATCCCCTCGGCACCGCTGCAGTGATCGACAACGCGCCCCTTGAACCGGTTAAGGATCGAGAGGGATTTGGGCTCCGACTTGGACAGGGCGACATCGCGGGCGCGAATGCGCAGGCGGACCGGCGTTCCAATCTCCTTCGCGCCGCCGGTTATAAGGAGTTTTCCGCCGCTTTCCGTTTCCAGTGTCAACATGTGATGACCGGGTTCATAAGACGTGACCTTCGCTTCGATCAGTGTTCCGGCATCATAACCGCCCGCGTACGGGATCAGGTCAAGCCGACTGAGGATGTCGCCGGTTGGGCCCGCCGCTTTCATTTCCCCGTTGTCGAGGAGAAGGATCGTATCGGCGAGACGGGTAATTTCCTCAATTGAATGGGAAATATAGAGGGTGGGGAGATCAAACTCGGACTTCAGCGCCTCGATCAGAGGCAGGATTTCTGCCTTGCGGCCCTCATCAAGGCTGGATAGCGGTTCATCCATGATGAGGATTTTCGGATGACTGAGCAGTGCCCGGCCGATAGCAACCCGCTGGCGCTCTCCGCCGGAAAGGGAGGCTGGCTTTCGCTCCAACAGGGAACCTATCCCGAGAATCTCGACGACTTTGTCGAATGTGATCGGGTTGCTGCTGCGCTGCGGTCCCCGGCCATAAGTGAGATTACCCCGCACCGAATAATGGGGAAACAGGCGATGCTCCTGAAAGACGAAGCCGATATGCCGCTGATGAACGGGGATATTGATATTTTTTGCCGTGTTGTAGAGCGTACGGCCACCAATCTCGATATGTCCCTCATCCGGCGTTACCAGGCCAGCGAGCGTTTTGGCCAGTAATGTCTTTCCCGCGCCGGACGGACCGAAGACGGCAGTGAGGCCATGCTCCGCACTGAAGGTGGCATTCAGATGAAAGCGGCCAACGGTTTTCTTCAGGCGGATTTCAAGCATCATCCCTCCCTCCCAGCTGCTGGACCGATCGGCGGGTCAGCCATTCGGATAGGGCAATCGCGACGAAGGCAAGCACGACGGAGATGATGACGAGACGCCAGACAGCGGTATCAGCATCAGGTGTCTGAAGAAGCGAATAGATGGCGAGCGGCAGGGTCTGTGTCTCGCCGGGAATGTTGGCGACAAAGGTGATGGTCGCGCCAAACTCTCCTAGTGCGCGGGCGAACCCAAGCGTAATGCCTGCGAGAATACCCGGAATGATCAGTGGGAGGGTGATGGTGAGAAAGACCATGACCGGAGACCGGCCAAGGGTGAGGGCCGCGACTTCAAGGTTCCGGTCTACCGCCTCGATCGCCTGACGGATGGCGCGGGTGATAAAGGGAAAGGACATCACGGCCGTTGCCGCGACGACGCCCTTCCAGTTGAAGATGAGGGAAATGCCGAAATTCTCCAGCAGCCAGCCACCGACGGGGCCACGATTACCGAGAAGAACAAGGAGGAAATAACCGACCACCACCGGGGGCAGGACGATCGGCAGATGGATCAGGACATTGAGCACCGTCTTGCCGTAAAATTCCCGCCGCGCCAGCACCCACGCGATCAGCAGCGCAGGCAGGAGCGAGAGGCCCACGCACCAGAGCGCGACTTTCAGGGAAAGCAGGATCACGTCCAGCTCTGCCGGGGAGACGGTCATTTGCCGCCGCTTTTATTCCCGTACATCTCGTCCGGGGAAATTTCCACCTCGCTGATTATCTCGACCTCGCCGTCGCGCACGCTCTGGAAGAAGCAGTTATGGCGGCCCGTGTGGCAGGCGACTCCTGTCTGATCGACCAGCAGGAGGAGCGTATCACCGTCGCAGTCGATGCGGAAATTGACAAGCCGCTGGACATGGCCCGAGCTTTCTCCTTTGCGCCATAGCTTCCCGCGGGAGCGCGACCAGTAGCAGACCTGCCCCTTTTCAAGGGTTTCCAGCACGGCGTCCCGGTTCATCCAGGCCATCATCAGAACCTCGCCGGTGTCATGCTGTTGGGCAATCGCCGGGACGAGGCCGCCTGTGTCAAAGGTGATCTTGTCCAGAATGTCATTATTCATGTGGTTATCTTACCCTGTTTGGCCGAATCAGTCACTGATTCGACCTGATATTCTATTTTACCGCGTTTAGCCTATCAAAGCCGTTCTTTAAATCCGCGATCAGGTCGTCCACCGCTTCAAGCCCGATATGAAGCCGCAACAGCGGATTTGTATTGTCCCATGTCGTCGCCGTTCTGTAGGTCGTCGGGTCGGCCAGAATAATCAGGCTTTCATACCCGCCCCAGGAATACCCCATGCCGAACAGTTCAAGATCATCGAGAAAGGCGGCGAGCGCTTCCCTGGAAACTTCCTTGAGCCGCATTGAGAACAACCCCGACGCGCCAAGAAAATCGCGCTTCCAAATGTCGTGACCAGGATGATCGGGAAGGGCAGGATGCAGCACTGAATGGACTTCCGGGCGTCCTTTTAGCCATTCAGCAACCGCGAGGCCGTTTTCCATATGCTGTTTCAGTCGTACCGAAAGGGTGCGGATGCCGCGCTGGGCCAGATAGACATCGTCCGGTCCGGCGCTCTGGCCAAGCATGTTGGCGCCCTTTTGCAGCGCCGGCCAGTAATCCTTCGTCGCGGTGACAGTACCGATCATGACATCGGAATGCCCGACGATATATTTCGTTCCCGCCTGGATCGAGATATCGACGCCATGCTCGAACGGTTTGAAGAAGAGGGGAGAGGCCCAGGTGTTGTCCGTCAGGACGACCGCGCCCTTTGCATGCGCGACCTCCGCGATGGCGGGGATATCCTGCATCTCGAATGTTTGTGAGCCCGGTGCCTCGGTATAAACGACGGTGGTGTTCGGCCGCATCAATTCGCCTATTCCAGCGCCGATCAGCGGGTCATAATAGGTCACCTCGACGCCGAATCGCGAGAGAAAATTGTCGCAAAAGACACGGACAGGACCATAAACACTATCAGTCACCAACATGTGATCGCCGGTCTTGACCATAGCCAGTATGGCGTTCGCGCAAGCTGCAAGGCCGGAGGGGTAAACCTGCGCACGGTATCCGCCTTCAAGTTCGGCGACCGCGTCTTCCAGCGACCAGGTGGTCGGCGTGCCGATTCGACCGTAGGAGACAACCCGCTCTCCCGCCGCGCGTGCGACATGAGTCTTCTGCAGCTCCGCCAATGACGGAAAGAGGATGGTTGATGCATGGTATACGGGTACATTGACGATACCGAAATTCCCTTCCGGGTTGCGCCCGGCGGTTACGATTTTTGTTTCATCTTTCATAGGAAGAAATGCCTGTTGATTAGGAACTGTTGTTTCTAAATCAATATAGGATGGACGCCAGAGATTAAAGGGCAAATTTTAACTCTTTAAATGGGGTTCCAAGTATTTTTTTCGCAGGTGCAGCATATTTTTACATTGACGGGATGTATAAATATACTATCGTCAAGCACTTAGAAGGTCATAATAACATAGATTGTGATCTTTAAGGTTTAGTCACTAAAGCGCT
The DNA here is from genome assembly GCF_009882915.1 of Sneathiella litorea. Lineage (GTDB taxonomy): Bacteria > Pseudomonadota > Alphaproteobacteria > Sneathiellales > Sneathiellaceae > Sneathiella > Sneathiella litorea. The sequence continues at coordinate 725,231 of NZ_WTUW01000002.1, read as the reverse complement.
CAGGATAAGGGTGTAGTACTTAAGAGAAGTATGTGATTTACCGGAGAAAAAATTGCCAAAGTTATCAATGGACAGGAAGGTCATTTCATGAAAAAAGCGAGTTTTATTGCTGTCGCAACAGCCGCGACTTTTATCGCGACAGCGGCAACCGCAGCAACCTTGGATGATGTGAAAGCCAAGGGCTTCATCCAATGTGGTGTTACTACCGGATTGGCGGGCTTTGCCGCGCCAAACAATGAAGGTAAATGGGAAGGCTTTGACGTAGACTTCTGTCGTGCGATGTCTGCTGCCATTTTCGGTGATCCGGACAAGGTCAAATACACGCCGACAACTGCGAAGGAACGGTTTACAGCCCTGCAGTCCGCTGAAATTGACGTGCTGGCCCGGAACACGACCTGGACTTTCAGCCGTGACGTGAACCTTGGTTTTGAATTCGTCGGCGTTAACTACTACGACGGTCAGGGTTTCATGGTCAAAAAGGCCCTTGGTGTGAAATCAGCGCTTGAACTAAGCGGCGCCCGGGTCTGTGTGCAGTCCGGTACAACAACCGAGCTGAACCTTGCCGACTACTTCACCGCGAATGGCATGAAGTATGACTCAGTCGTGTTCGACACGGCAGACGAGGTTCGCGAAGCTTATCTGAAAGATACCTGCGACGTTTACACGACAGACCAGTCCGGCCTCTATGCACAGCGTTCAGTGATTGCTGATCCTGAAGCCCATATCGTTCTGCCGGAAGTTATCTCCAAAGAGCCACTCGGCCCGCTCGTCCGTCACGGCGACAACCAGTGGGGTGATATTGCCCGCTGGACATTGAACGCCATGATCGAGGCGGAAGAGCTGAATGTCTCTTCGGCAAATGTCGATGATTTGAAAGCAAACACCAAGAACCCGGGCATCCAGCGTATGCTGGGCACTTCCGGTGACCTTGGACAGCAGCTCGGCCTCAGCAATGATTGGGCCTACAACATCATCAAGAATGTTGGCAACTATGGTGAAAGCTTTGCCCGCAACCTTGGTGAAGGGACAGCCCTTAACATTGCTCGTGGTTTGAATGCCCAGTGGAACAAGGGAGGCATTCTCTACGCTCCACCACTGCGCTAAGGTCGGTTCGCTGATGTAAGTAATGGAAAAGAGTACATGTCCCTTCACCGGAACACATGTACTCTTTTTCTTTTTTTAGCGACCAAGAGTTCTTGTAATGCCTGGGGAGGTAACAGTGTATGACCACAGATGTACAAGGTTCGGTAACCGGCGATAGCATATTCAGAGACCCGCGATACCGGGCCATCTTTTATCAGATTCTCGTCATTGCGCTTTTCGTCTCCTTTGTTTGGTACGTCGGACATAATACAGCTATAAACCTGGAAAAACGCGGAATCGCGTCCGGGTTCAATTTCTTGAGCCAGCCTGCGGGTTTTGGCATTGGCATCGTCCTGTTGATGGACTACAGCAGCCAGACATCTACCCATCTTGATGTTCTTATTATCGGTATTATCAATACCCTTGCCGTTTCAATTTCCGGCATTTTCCTTGCGACCATCATCGGATTTATATTCGGCGTCCTGCGGCTTTCCAAGAACTGGGTCGTCAACAAGATCGCCGCCGTTTATATTGAGGTAATTCGAAATATCCCACTGCTGGTGCAGCTGATGTTCTGGTATTTCGCAGTGCTTTCGGTGCTGCCGCTGACCAAGGACAGTATCCAGATCGGTGAAAACTTCCTGATCAATAACCGCGGCGTCAGTTTCCCGGCCATCATCCCGTCCAACGGGTTCTGGCTGATTACGGTGGCGTTTCTCGTGGCCATCGTGGCCTCCATCTTTATCCGGAAATGGGCGCATAAGCGGCAGGATCTGACCGGGCAGGTTTTCCCGGTGTTATGGGCCAGCATCGGACTGATTATCGCTCTTCCGGTCATCGCCTCGCTGATCATGGGCAATCCGTTCACCGTCAACTATCCGGAATTCGGCCGATTCAGTATTACTGGCGGATGGTCGCTGGAACCGGAGTTCCTTGCGCTCTTGTTAGGACTGTCGATCTATACGGGTGCCTTTATTGCGGAAATTGTCCGCTCCGGCATCAACGCAGTCAGCCATGGCCAGACGGAGGCGGCGCATTCGCTGGGCTTGCGCCCGGGAATAACGACACGGCTGGTGATTCTGCCGCAGGCGCTCCGGGTAATTGTTCCTCCCTTGACGAGCCAGTATCTCAATCTGACGAAAAACTCGTCACTCGCCACGGCCATCGGCTACGCGGACATTACGGCCCTCTTCGCCGGAACCTCGCTCAACCAGACGGGTCAGGCGATTGAGTGCATTATGATCACGATGATATTCTACCTGTCCATAAGCCTCCTGATTTCGATGTTTATGAACTGGTACAATAAACGCATTGCATTGGTGGAGAGATAAGATGGCAATAGTTAAAACAGAACGCCATGAGGATCTGCCGCCCCCCGTCAGCCAAACCGGCGTTATCGGATGGATGCGGGAGAATTTGTTCTCCAGCCCGTTGAACGCTCTTCTGACGGTGGTGTCGCTTTATGTGATCTGGTGGGCCGTGAGCGGCATTGTCTCTTACGCCTTCATAAATGCCAATTTTGTCGGGGAAACTCGGGAAGACTGCACCGGGACGGGGGCCTGCTGGGTCTTTATCAAGGCCCGGTTCGGTCAAATCATGTACGGCTTCTATCCGGTCGAGGAGCGCTGGCGTGTCGATGTCGGTTATGTTCTCGCGGCGATCGGTCTGTTCTTCGTCCTGTCGGATGTGGTCAAGGACAAGAAATGGTCGGCGATCTACATGTTCGTGTTTGTGCCGGTTGCTTGCTACTTCCTGTTCTACGGCGGTTCCTTCGGGCTGGAAGTAGTGGAAACCTCCCAGTGGGGCGGACTTTTCCTGACCCTGGTGCTGGCGTCGGTATCGATCTTCGTTTCCTTGCCACTCGGTATTGTCCTTGCGCTCGGGCGACGGTCTAGCATGCCGATCGTACGGATGCTCTGTGTTGGTTTTATCGAGTTTGTGCGTGGCGTACCGCTGATTACGGTGCTGTTCATGGCCTCGGTTATGCTGCCACTGTTCCTGCCGGAAGGGGTGAACTTCGATAAGCTTATTCGGGCGCTCGTCGGTATGTCGCTCTTCTCCGCGGCCTATATGGCCGAGGTGGTGCGCGGCGGACTGCAGGCGATTCCAAAGGGCCAGATGGAGGCGGCGAAAAGCCTTGGTCTCGGCTATTGGCAGGCGATGGGGCTGATTATTCTGCCTCAGGCGCTCAAGATCTCGATCCCGTCGATCGTCAACACCTTTATCGGCCTGTTCAAGGACACGACACTGGTGCTGATCATCGGTCTGCTGGATCTGTTGAGCATCGTCAAGGCCGGAACTACCGATAAGGAATGGGTCGGGATGGCGACCGAAGGCTATGTCTTCGTGGCCGCTGTCTTCTGGGTCTTCTGCTTCGGCATGTCACGTTATAGCATCTGGTTGGAGAACAAGCTCCATACCGGTCATAAAAGATAAGGGGTGGAAAATATGAGTGAAGCAGCCATGACTCAATCGGATATTGATGTCGCGATCCAACTGATCGGGATGCATAAATGGTATGGGGAATTCCATGTCCTGAAAGACATCAACCTGACGGTGGAGCGGGGAGAGAAAATCGTTGTCTGCGGGCCGTCCGGTTCCGGCAAGTCAACGATGATCCGTTGCATCAACCGCCTTGAAGAGCATCAGCAAGGCCAGATCATTGTCGACGGGATCGAGTTGACCAACGATGTGAAGAAGATTGATGAAATCCGCCGCGAGGTGGGGATGGTCTTCCAGCATTTCAACCTGTTCCCACATCTGACGGTTCTGGAGAATTGCACGCTGGCGCCGATCTGGGTTCGCAAGACCCCGAAGGCGGAGGCCGAGGAAATTGCCATGAAGTTCCTGGAGCGGGTGAAAATCCCCGAGCAGGCGCTGAAATATCCGGGCCAGCTTTCCGGTGGTCAGCAGCAGCGTGTGGCGATTGCCCGCTCGCTCTGCATGAATCCGCGCATCATGCTGTTTGATGAGCCGACATCGGCGCTTGATCCGGAAATGATCTCCGAGGTGCTGGACACCATGATCAGCCTTGCCGAGGAAGGGATGACCATGATCTGCGTGACCCATGAAATGGGCTTCGCCAAGACCGTCGCTGACCGGGTGATCTTCATGGACGAGGGCGAGATTATCGAGCAGGCGCCGCCGACCGAATTCTTCGAGAATCCGCAAAGCGAACGGACCCAGCTGTTCCTCAGCCAGATCCTTCACAACGGCTGATAATCGGTTCAGATCAAAAGAAACCCGGCGAAAAATCGTCGGGTTTTTTTGTGGGGTGTAAGTGTCTAACTCCCCGCGTCGAGTGAGTTCCAGTATTTTGTATTGAGCTTGCCGATCAGGTGGTCGTGCCAGCTTCCCAAACAGCCCCGGAAGCTGAGACTGCCGGCCATGGTGCGGTCATAGCATTTATTGACGACGTCGTTTGCGTTGTTCATCGCACCGTTCCCGAAGCCGGAATTTCTAGTAATGCCGTCATAGGCCGCGCGGACGGCGGCGCGCTCCTCATCACTCGCCCGGCCGCGCCAAGGCAGGCGGTTAATTGCCTGATTGATCAGCTCCGCCGCGTGACGCTTTTCTTCATCAAGATCGACAAGGCGGGTGGCGACTTTGCGGAGGGGGCCGGTTGCGATCAGGATATCCTCCTCCGTCTGCGGTCTCACATCATTGGCGATAGGCAGCGGCACAAGGGAGAGATTCTCCGGTACTGAAAGGCTCACTTCGAGCGGGCCGTATTTATGCAATTGGGCTTCACGAAAGGCGAGGCGGACCGCGTTATGGCCCCGCGCGGCGGTAATCTCCAGTGGAAGATGGGCGAGGGAGATTTCCTGGCCCGTCGTGGTCTGTCCCTTCAGGTCGAAGTGCGTATCCCCATGCACATAATATCCCGCGCCGATGTTGGGGGAGGCGCGATGCTCCTGCAGGCAGATCGTGGTCAGCTCCACCGTGCATTCCCCGGCCGCGCAGGTGACCGGAATTTTCAGGTCAGTTGACGCCACGGCAAGAATTTGCGGCGCGGCAAGCACGGGCAGGGCGGCCACGGCACCCGCGAGCGATGCGGCAGTAAAAAGGGAGAAGCGTAGTCGTTTGTTCAGGGACGCCATTGGAATACCTCCGCGCGTGTCAAACCAGCATATATATCAGAATAAACTTATATTGCGTGCCGGTCAACGCGGAGGCGATCACTTCCTGGCGATCAAAGGTCCTCTATCGGGTCAATCTCGATCTCGCGGCGGCGGACGGGGTCAAAGCCCGCGCGTTGATACAGGGGCAGCGCCTTCGGATGATCGAGCGTGCAGGTGTTGATGGTGACTTTCTCCGGCTCCTTCACCCAGGCCTCATCGAGGGCCCAATTCAGGAAATAGGGGCCGAGCCGCATACCGATAAATTCGGGCATAATGCCGAAATAGGCGACATCGACGGCCTCGGGCATGTCGGCGCTGTTCAGCTCGACAAAGCCTGCCGGGACGCCATTGATATAGAGCACATAGACTTCGGTCGTCGGCGCATGCAGAATTTCTTCAAGCTCTGGATCGGGAACACGGCGGCGGTCGATCCAGCCCCAGTCACGCCCGACCGTGTTATAGAGATAGCGATAGAAGGAGACGGTCGGCTTCTCCGCGCGGATAATCGCATGGGGAACTGCCGGTGGCGGGGGCGGGGCGGCATGTTGCCGCGCCGTCATTTCAAGAAAGGTAATGGTCACGGGCCATTTACCCGTGCTGGTCGGTTTCGGTGGTCGTTTGAGAGACATTATTACTTTCCGGTTTCGACTGGTAGTTCCTCATCGAGAGCCCATTCGGTCCAGGATCCATCATAAACGGCGACGCGCTGATGGCCCAGAAGATGCAGGCCAAACGCCAGAACACAGGCGGTGACTCCCGATCCACAAGATGTAATCACCGGTTTCTTTAAATCAATACCTGCACTACTAAAAGCTGCATTAAGTTCTTCCGCCTGACGGAAGGTTTTGTCCGCGTCGTTAAGGAGAGCTGTGTAAGGCAGGTTTTTTGAGCCCGGGATATGGCCGCCACGCAGTCCCTCACGCGGTTCGGGCTCCGTGCCGTCGAACCGACCGGCGGAGCGGGCATCGAGCACCTGTTCGCGGTTTTGGTCTATATTCCGGGCAACCTGGTCCTTCTCGCGTAGCAGGAAGCTGTTGATGCGGGAGGTGAAGTGACGTTCGGCGGGCTTCACCGGCATATCGTCGACCGGGCGCCCCTCCGCCTTCCATTTGGGCAGGCCGCCGTCGAGAATGGCAACATCCTGATGGCCGAACAGCCGCAGCAGCCACCAGGCTCGCGCGGCGCTGACGATACCGAGGGAGTCATAGACGACGATCCGGTTGCCGTCACCGAGGCCCAGTTTCCGCATCCGGCTGGAGAATTTTTCCGGGCTTGGCACCATATGGGGAAGCGGATTGTCGGTGTCTGCAATCTCGTCAATATCGAAGAAGACCGCGCCGGGGATATGTTCCGCGTCATATTCCGCCCGCGGATCGCGGTTCATTGCGGGCATATGCCAGGACGCATCGACAATGCGCACGTCCGGGGCATCGGCGTGCTCCGCCAGCCATTCAGTGGAGACAAGGGAGGATGAATTTATGTAGGACATTTTTTAGTTACACCTTGATTGCCGAATTGGAATTGGTCTCATTCCATAAATTCTAGCTTCACCCGACGGTTTTGCCGACCCTTCTTTTCAATTTTTCTCACGCAGACCGCGCCGATCTCGGATGTATTGCGCACATGCGTCCCGCCACAGGGCTGCAAATCTACATCCGCCACCTTGATCAGGCGGATGCGCCCGGCGCCGCGCGGGGGCTGGACGGACATGGTTTTCACCAGGTCGGGCTTTGCATCAAGCTCTTCCTCGCTGATCCAGTCGCTGCTGACCGGGTGATTTTCATTGATGATCCGGTTGAGCTCGGTGGTGATCTCTTCCTTGTCGAGTGTTGCTTCGGGCAGGTCGAAATCAAGCCGCCCTTTCCCATCAGACACCTGACCGCCCGTTACCGGATAGGGAAGGACGGCGGACAGAAGATGCAGGCAGCTATGCATGCGCATCAGGCGATGGCGGAACGCCCAGTCAATCTCGGCGGTCAATTCGGCGCCAACGGCGGGAAGGGGGCTTCCCTCCGCGGGGACATGGACAATCTCGTCCGGGCTGTCCCCTTTGACCGTGGTGGCAATCTCAATCACCGCGCCATCGGCCAGGGTCAGGGTGCCTTTATCGCCCGGCTGTCCGCCGCCGGTGGGGTAGAAGACCGTCTGGTCCAGAATAATGCCACCCCGTTCGTTCACGCCTTTCACCACCGCCGACGTTTGAGTTAGGTAAGCGTCGTCGCGAAAGAGGGGGTGTGTCATATTGTACTCCGGTTGGTCAGCTATTGCCGGAGAGCCAGGGGGCAACCGGCAGGTTCTTTTCGGTCAGCATATCAATGTCCATCAATTTGCTAAAGTATTTTTGCGCCGTATCGCACAGAACCGTGACAATCGTATGTCCCGGGCCCATTTCCTTCGCCATGCGGATGGCGCCGGCGACATTGATGCCGGAGGAAAGGCCGAGTTGCAGGCCCTCATGAATGTTCAGGTCATAGAGCACATTGAGCGCCTCGACATCGTCGATCTGGAACGGCAGATCGATGTCCAGCCCTTCCAGGTTGGCGGTGATGCGGCCCTGTCCGATCCCTTCGGTGATCGAGCTGCCCTCGGACTTCATTTCACCATTCTTGTAGTAGTTATAGAGCGCCGCGCCCATCGGATCGGCAAGGCCGATCTTGACGTTCGGGTTCTTCGCCCGGAGTGCCGTCGCGACGCCCGCCAGCGTCCCGCCACTGCCGACCGCACAGATAAAGCCATCCACCTTGCCGTCCGTCTGATCCCAGATTTCTGGGCCCGTTGTGTCGATATGGCCCTGACGGTTTGCGACGTTATCAAACTGGTTGGCCCAGATGACGCCGGCGGCATGGGTTTTTGCCATTTCCTCGGCCAGGCGGCCGGAATATTTGATGTAGTTGTCCGGATCCTTATAGGGTTTCGCCGGGACGAGGCGCAGATCCGCCCCGCAATAGCGGAGCAGGGCCTTTTTCTCGTCGGTCTGGGTTTCCGGCATGACGATAATCGTCTTGTAACCCTTGGCATTGGCAACAAGGGCGAGGCCAATGCCGGTGTTGCCCGCAGTTCCCTCAACGATCAGGCCGCCGGGCTTGAGCAGGCCTTTTTCTTCTGCATCCTTGACGATGGCAAGGGCCGCGCGGTCTTTCACCGATCCGCCGGGATTAAGGAATTCAGCCTTGCCGTATATGTCACACCCGGTTGCCTCTGAGGCGGCGGTCAGGCGGATAAGCGGCGTGTTGCCAATGCTGTCGATAAAGTCTTTGCGGATTTCCATGGGGATGCTCTGTGGTTTGTAGTTATTACCAATTCATTGTTGTTAATCTGGCAATTTACCGCGCCATGGTCAAGCTTTGGGCGGAAATAATTTCAAGCAGATTTTTTGTTCCTTAATTACGCGTCAGTGGTGTTGTTCGTTTACTATCAGTTGACGAAATATAAGTAATGTTTTATACTATAAATAGTATTTATATGTTAAATATATTCTGTTTATGATTTTATTGTTGTCTGAATTTGCCTTTTAAGCATTTCATCCACGAAAATTCTCTTCCTCTACAGGCGCGGCAAATCGAATTACTTTTTTGACATTCCTGCGCGTACACAGTTCCGACTGCGTCACTCACCACGGAACGGCAGAATGCCCTCCGTGGCTGGTTTCCATGAAAACGATAACCCAGCAATCCTATGAATGAGAGGAAATATGAATTGTAAATCGAATGGCGCTCGCGATGTTCGGGATCTTCCCGCATCGCATAAACCAATGGACCATTTATCTGCGTCGAAAACTGGCGATACTCCAAAAAGCTTTAAGGCCAGTCAGCGCGCTGGCCCAAAAAACAGACTGCGCAAATCACGCAGCAGGTCACGGGAGCCCAGTTTCCACTTGATTTTGACAGAGGAGAGGCAAATCCGGGCCAGCGAAATGATCGCGCGCGGATTTCATCTTCGCACGGCGGGCCTTGGTATGAGAACGCAATCCTATAATTGGCAACCATCGTCCAAGGGTAACATGGAGGATTGGCAAGTAGATGTCATGCGCCGCTTTATGCGCTGGGCGGTTGCCGCGCAGGCGGCGGGAATTCTGGTTTCTGTCGTCCTGGACATCATTGTTTTCGGGAAAAGCTGCCGGACCGTAGATCGAGAGCGGCAGAAGCGTAATGGATTTGCCCGCGCGCAACTTCTCAAAGGCGTGGAACTTTACAATAGAGTCTAAAAACACTAAATAATAGAATACAGTTGACAGGTGGGGAATATTAAACTATACTGATAGTCATAGTCGGAAATTGGGTCCAGCGAAATCAAAGTATTTCACTGGGCCTTTCTTTTTGGAAAAATAACCAATTAAAACAACGAAAATTTTCCCTGACCCCTAACGGGAAACTCCCGTAAGAATATTTCCTTCGGCCTGAAATATTATTTGGGCGGGGTGATATCTGGCGAGATAAACACCTAAAGATAGAAATTAATAATGTTCAGTTAAGAATTGAGGCTTCCGGTATGACAACTATCGAGCTGTTAAAATCTGCCCTGCATAACAAGATCTGGCGCCGCAATGTCGCCCTGCCGCTGCTGGAGGAAATCAAGCAGGTGGGGCGGATCAATGACATTGTGGCCCTCTTGGGATCGGTCTTCCAGAAGAAGGAGGAGGAAACCGTGCGACGCTTCGTTGCTGATGTCTTCGCCGGGGAAATTCTGGAGATTGCCGATAGCGCCAATGACAATGCGGCGCAAACAGAACCAAAGGAAAATATCGCTCGTTCCAAGCTGCGGATCGATACGCGCAAATGGCTGATGGCGCATTTTGCGCCGGCGCAATATGGGGACGGCGCGGCCAATGACAAGGGCAAGCGTAGCTTCCCTGTGCCTCGTCTGTACCTGCCGGAAAATGGCCGTGATTAAACCGCAGCCCGGCCCGCAGGAGATGTTTCTTGGCACTTCCGCCGATATCGCCATCTATGGCGGCGCGGCCGGTGGCGGCAAGAGCTTCGCCCTGTTGATGGAGCCCCTCCGTCATGCGGTGCGGGGAGAATTCAAGGCGGTGATCTTCCGCCGCACCTCGAAACAGGTGCGGAATGAGGGCGGTCTCTGGGACGCCTCCGCCGCGCTTTATGGCACCCTCGGCGGTCAGGCGAAGGAGAGCGAGCTCAGCTGGAAGTTCCCGAGCGGCGCCTCGATCAGCTTCGGCCATCTGGAGCATGAAAAGAACAAATATGACTGGCAGGGATCGGAACTGGTCTTTATCGGCTTTGACGAGCTAACCCATTTTACTGAAACCCAGTTCTTCTATCTGTTGAGCCGCAACCGCTCCACCGGGCGGGCGCGGCCTTATGTGCGGGCAACCTGTAATCCGGATGCGGATAGCTGGGTCGCCGATTTTATCCGTTGGTGGATCGATCCGGAAACCGGCTATCCGATTTCCAGCCGCTCTGGAGTCTTGCGCTGGTTCGTCCGCGATGAAGACAGCCTGATCTGGGGCGAAGACAAATGCGCGCTGGAGGCAGCGCATCCCGGGCAGATCGCCAAATCCGTGACCTTTATCGCGGCCTCGATAGAGGATAACCGGGTGCTGATGGAACGGGACCCGGGTTATCGGGCTAACCTTGCGGCGCTCTCGACTGTCGATCGGGAAAGGCTGCTGAAAGGGAACTGGAAAATCCGCCCTGCGGCCGGCGCCTATTTTCGCCGTAGCTGGTTTCCGGTTGTCGAGGCGGCTCCGGTGTCGGCCCGCCGGGTGCGGGGCTGGGACCTGGCGGCAAGCCATATGGAACCGGGTGCGTCTCCGGACTGGACGGTCGGGGCACGGCTTGCGCGCGATGCGGGCGGGGTCTTTTATGTCGAGCATGTTGAACGGCTGCGGGGCTCGCCAAACGAAGTCGAACGCGCCATCCGCAATCTCGCGATGAGTGACGGGCGGGAGGCGGAAATCGCACTTCCGCAGGACCCGGGACAGGCCGGCAAGGCGCAAGTTCAGGCGCTGGTTCGTCTGCTCGCGGGCTTCCGGGTAAAAAGCCAGCCCGTAACGGGCAGCAAGATTGTCCGCGCCATGCCGTTCTCGTCGCAGGCCGAGGCGGGCAATGTAAAGTTGGTCGAGGGGTCGTGGAATGCGGATTTTCTTGCTGAGCTTGAGAATTTCCCCACCGGCCGCCATGACGATCAGGTCGATGCGGTCTGCGAGGCGTTTCACGCGCTGACCCAAGTTTCACAGAAATCACAACGGGATATGTATTCATGAACGATCCTTCCACATCCTCCCAGCTGTATGATGCGATGGCCGCGCGCTGGGCGCTGCCGAAGGCGCTGATGGGCGGGACGCTGGCCATGCGGGCGGCGGGTACGCGCTATCTGCCGCGCCATCCGGCGGAGAACAGCGCCATCTATACGGAGCGGGCGAGCCGGACCGTGCTGCGCAATCATTTCCGCCGTACGGTGAGCCGCCTGGTCGGCCGCATCTTTGCCGAACCGTTGATCCTTTCCGACGATATGCCGGAGGAGATGGTCAGCATTTTGCGCAATATCGATCTGGTGGGGCGCGGCCTCAATGTCTTTGCCCGCGACTGGTTCGAGGATGCGCTGGTCTTCGGTCTCTCGCATGTGCTGGTGGATTTTCCAGCGGCGGTGGACGGCCAGTCGCTCGCCGAGGAGCGGGAGCAGGGCGCGCGGCCCTATGCGGTGCATGTCCGGGCAGATCAACTGATTGCCGCACAGTGGGATGTCCGGGGCGGCGACAAGGTGCTCACGCAGATCCGCATCCGCGAGAAGGCGCTGCGCTATCACGGCTATGAGGAGCGGGAGGAGGAGCAGATCCGCGTGATCGAGCCGGATCACTGGCGTCTTTACCGTATGGATAAAAAAGGCGTCTGGCAGGAGTCGGACGCCGGGGAGAATACCTTGGGCCGTATTCCGCTCGTCACGCTATATACCGCGCGGACAGGATTTTTGCAGGCCGAGCCGCCGCTTGAGGATCTCGCCTTTTTGAATTTGGAGCATTACCAGATCCGCTCCGATCAGCGCAACGCGCTCAATGTCGCGTCCTTCCCGATCCTCGCGGCCTCCGGCTACAACCCGGAGATTGACGGCCCGATCGAGGTTGGCCCCAACAAGGTGTTGACCACCAGCGAGAGCGAGGGCAAATATTACTATGTCGAAAGCTCCGGCGCGGCGCTGGAGGCAGGCGCGAAGGAGCTGGAAGCGCTGGAAAAAGCCATGCTGCTGTTCGGGTTGCAGTTTGAAACCCCGAAGGAACGGGAGACGGCAACCGGCCGCGCGCTGGATGCCGCCGATGCGCTCTCGCCGCTGTCGGCCATGGCGATGAATCTGGAGGATAGCCTCAACACCCTGCTGTCGTTGTTCGCCTCCTGGATGGAGATGCCGCTCACCGGCAGCATTGCAGTTGCGGCGAAATCTGGCGCGGCGCAGGCGAGCGAGCGCGATCTTGACTTCCTGCTGGAGGCGCGCCGCCTTGGCGATGTAAGCGGGGAGGAACTGATCCGCGAGGCAAAGGCGCGCGGGCTTCTTGGCGACAGCTTACAGGCGAACGCCGCCGCCGACTAGCGCCGACACGATTTGATCTTTTAATTTGCAGGGCCCCGTTTCGGGGCTTTTTTATTGAGGTTTTCCATGTTTGACTTTCCCAATGACGTAACCGACCTGAACGAGGTGCCGGAAGCCTATCGCAGCCTTTACCAACCGGGGGAGGAGGGGTTCACCCTCGACCCTCATCTGGCAGAGAAGCTGGATGTCTCCGGGCTGCTCTCGGCGCTGGAGAAGGAGCGCGGCAATGCGCAAAATTTCGAGAAGGAACTGAAGGCCTGGCAGACGCTCGGCCGTGATCCGGAGACTGCATGGGCGAATAAGCAGAAGGCGCTTACTGCGGAATTTACCGAACAGTTCGACGCGATCCTGGCGGAGAAGGATGAGGAAATCGCCCGACTGAAAGAGCGAAATGCCGACTTCCTGATCACGACCCATGCAACAGAAGCCCTGCTCAAAGCCGGCGGGAGCGTCGAGCTTCTGATGCCCCATATCCGCGCCGCCGTCACTTTGGTTGAGGAGGAGGGGGCGCCATCCCTTCGAATTATTGATACCGACGGCTCCCTCCGCGAGAAGGCGGAAGGGGTGCCCCTGACTGTTGAGGATCTGGTAGCGGAAATGCGCAGCTCCCCCGTCTTTGCCCGCGCCTTCAACCCGACCGGCAGCAAGGGAAGCGGCATGGACCCGAGCGGGGTTCCCGTCAATCTCGCGACCATCAACGGACAGAACCAATGGGCGCTCAACGCCCGGATCGAGGATATCGCCGCCGGGAAGGTATCGGTCTCGATGTAGTGAACCAAGTCCGCGAGAGGCGGCACGGGTCCGGGATGGGCCCCATCTATATTTCAAATTCCCAATCTGGAGATATGACAATGGCAAATGATATCTCGGCCGCCATGCCGAAGATCCTTGCGCGCGGCCTGATGGCCCTGCGCGAACAGACCGTGATGCCCCGCCTCGTGAATGGCGATTTCAGTGCCGATGCGGCTGAGAAGGGCGACACCATCGATGTGATCCTGCCGTCCGACCTGACGGCGGATGACGTGACGCCCGGCACCACCCCGCCGACACCGACCAGTTCAACGCTTGAGAAGGTGCAGATCGAGCTTAACAACTGGAAGAAGGCGGATTTCTATCTCACCGACAAGGAAATGATGGAGGTCGAGGCGCGGGAGAATTTCATGCCCGTGCAGGCAAGCGCGGCTATTCGTGCGCTTGCCAATGCGGTCAACCAGTCGATCCATGCGAAATATACCGGCATCTATGGTCTGGTCGGCACGGCGGGCACGACACCCTTTGCGTCGGATGCGAGCGATGCGACGGCAGCCAGAAAGCTGCTGCTGGAGCAAAAGGCCCCGAAAGAGTACCGCTATGGCGTGCTTGATTTCGATGCGGAATCCAACGCGCTTGATCTTGCGGCCTTCGCCGATGCGGACCGAGCGGGCAGCAGCTCCGCCAAGATCGAAGGCGAGATCGGCCGCAAATATGGCATCGACTGGTACAGCGATGATCATGTTGCCACCCATGTCACCGGGGCGGAGGGAACGCCGCTGGTGAAAGGCGGATCGCAGGCAGGCACGACGCTCATCGCCGATGGTTTTACGACCAAGCCCGCCGTCGGGGATATCTTCACCATAGATGGCGATACGCAGCAATATGTGGTGCAGGCCGCAACGGACCTGTTGGGCACGGAATCGACCCTGACCATCGCCCCGGCGATTAGTTCCGCGCCGTCGGATAACGCGGCAATGACCTTCGTCGATGATCATGTGGTCAACCTGGTGTTCAACCGTGACGCCTTTGCCTTCGCCAACCGTCCGCTGGCCCATAGCACGCAGGACATGGGACTTGGCAGCCAGATCCTGTCGATGACCGATCCGATGACTGGCATCTCGCTCCGCCTTGAGGTGGCGCGACAGTACAAGCAGGTCGTCTGGGAGTTCGACATTCTCTGGGGTGTCGCGCTGGTCCGGCCCGAGCTGGCGGTCCGTCTCGCTGGCTGACCGGAGTGGGGAGCGGTGCGAAACATCGCCGCTCCCTTTTTCTTTTCTGATCTAGCAGGAAAAAATCCATGACCTTGATAACCGAAACCGGCAGCGGCGTGACCGGGGCGACGAGTTACGTGTCCCTTGACGAGGCGGACAGTCATTTCACTGCGCTTGCCAATGATGACTGGACCAGCGCCACGGACGGCCAGCGCGAACTTGCCCTGATCCGGGCGGCCCTGCATATCGACAGCTATCTCTATCCCGGCAGGGTCCTTGATTGGGATCAGGGCCTGAAATGGCCGCGAAGTGGCGCCTATGACCGCGACGGGCGGGCCATGACCGGCATCCCTCATGCGCTTCGCACCGCGACGTTGGAGCTTGCGGATATTTTTCTCCGCGATCCCAACGGCCTCGATGACCGGCAGATAACACGGCAGAAAATCGGCCCCATTGAGATGACGTATGAGGAAGGCAGAAAGCGCATGAGCTTCGTCTTTCGCCTGCTGCAACAGATCGGAGCGCGCGCCCAGGACAGCCAGATGGTGAGGGGATAGCCATGCGTCATGACATGATCCGGCAGATGGTGCGCGATCTTTTCGATACCATCGGCGAGGTGGCCGTGAGCGCCACACTCCGTCAGAAGACCCAAGGCGCGTATGAGCCCGGCAGCGGCGCGAGTGAGACAACAACCGACACCACCATCCGACTGGTGAGGACGGAGAAATCCCTCTCCGACACCGCAAATGCGGTGGGCACGCCAATAAACCCCACGCTCCATCACGCGCTGATCGAATGCGAGGACGTGACACCGAAAGCGGATGACGACCTGATTATCGGCTCTTCGACTTTCACCCTGCTGCAGGCGGTTGCCGTCGATACCGGCGCGAGCATTCTTTACGAGGTGAGCTATCAATGAGCTATCGCAAAATTCAGGCGGCGCTGGATGCGCGGCTTCAGGCTTATGAGTCTGACGATGTGGCCTTTCCGGGCGCGCCTTATTACCCCGCCCACGGCACGGCCTATCTGGAAGTTCAGTTCCTGCCCGCCCCGGCGGAGGGAATTTTCTTAGGCGTTAGCGCGGTGGAGCTGCATACGGGCGAGTATCGCATCACCGTGCATGACGCCGACATGACTGCCGCCCAGAGCCGCATCGATGCCCTTCGTGCCCATTTTGACAAGGGCCGGGTGCTGACCTTCGACAGCCTCGATGTGTATCTCGATGGGGCGTCCCTCGGTGCCAATGAGGGAAATCTCAAGAAAGTCGCCCTGCCGCTCAGCATTTCCTGGCGCAGCTATTTTTAAGGAGCGAAATCCATGACTTTTGCCACCGGAGCCCGGCACGGGCTGAGTTATATCGCCGAAGAAACCTTCGGCACGACGCCGTCCTCCCCGGACATGACGGCGATCCGCCATACGGCTTGTAGCCTCGGCCTCTCCAAGACGACACTGGAAAGCGCGGAAATCAGGAGCGACCGGCAGATCGCTCATCTGCTACACGGGCAGAAGACCGTCTCCGGCACGATCGAGACGGAACTTTCCTATGGCGCGTTTGATGACCTGCTCGCCACTGTGATGCAGTCAAGCTGGTCATCGGATGTGTTAAAGGCGGGGGCGAGCCAGCCGAGCTTCACTTTTGAGCGGGCCTTCGCCGACATCGGGCAGTATCAGTTGTTGACCGGCTGCGTGATCGACCGCCTGCGCCTCAACGTCCGGCCCGACCGGCTAATCACCGGCACGTTCGGCGTGATCGGCAAATCCTCCGCGATCAGTTCCTCTTCCGTGGATGGCAGCCCGACGGCCGCCGCCGCTAATGACCCGATGGACAGTTTCTCCGGCTCGCTGGAAGAGGGGGGCAGCAGCATCGGTATTGTTGTCGGGCTGGATCTGAATATCGATAACGCCCTGGAGCAGGCCTTCGTCATTGGGGAGGATGAGGCAAGCAGCCTCCTCGCCGGGCAATCGCGTATTACCGGGGAGATCACCACCTATTTCGAGGACGCGGCGCTGCTGAACAAATTTGCCGCCCGCACCGAGAGCAGCCTCATCCTGACCTGCAGCGGGGACGGCGGCAGCCTGAAATTCGTCCTCCCGCGGATCGTCTACACCGGGGCGGAGAACCCGACGCTGGGCGCGGGGCCAATCACCCTCTCGCTCCCCTTCACCGCGCTCTATGACAGCGATGAGGCGACCAATCTCAAGATCACCCGGACAGCCGCTTAAGAGGTGTAATATGCCAAAGAATGTATTTGATGTCGCGGCCTTCGATCTGAAGGTCCGGTCGGAGGCGGGCGCGCCGCTCACCCTCCGTCATCCGAAAACGGGAGAAACGCTTCCGGCCGTTATCTGGCTGCAGGGCGAGGATGCGGAGACTTACCGCAAATGTCTCCGCGCGCAGATTGACCGGCAGATTGCGGAACGGAAATTGGAACTGACCGCGGCGGAGTTGGAGGAGCGGTTGATTGAACGGCTCGCCGCGATCACGCAGCGTTTTGAGAATATCGAGTTCGATGGCGTCACCTACGACACCACGCCCGCGAATGTCATAAAACTCTATCGGGAACATCTCTGGATACGGGAGCAGGTCGCCGCCTTCGTGGAGGACCGGGCCAATTTTTTGCCCTGACCGCCGCCCGGCTGAAGGACTGGGCGGCGCATCAGTTTCATCTGGCAGAGGAGGTGGGCCCCGGTATCACCCGAGCGGCGGCTCATCAGCAGCTTGCCAAAGTAACGGGCCGGAAGATTGCGGAGACAGAAACGCCCGCACCGCCGCCTTCCTGCCTTGCTCATGTATGGAGCTGGTTTATGGCGCTTTTGCCCCTCCATGCGGCGGGGGTTCTGCCGCGCCCAGCAGCAATTGCGGAGGATATCGAGGCGCGCTTCGGCCTTCACCCCACGGGATTTGAGATCGCGCTCCTCCTCGATCTCTTCGCGCTCTGGCAGCGGAAAGCAGCGATGCATAAAAAGGATTTGGAAAATGGCAAATAACAGTGATTTCACCGCCCTCGGCGGGCTGGACGGGTTGCTCAGAAATCTCGACACGCTCGGCGACAAGACCCGCAAGGCAGAAAAAGAAGCCGCGCGCCTGACGCAGCAGTTTTCCGGCTTGCAAAACGGGCTTGCCAGCTCAAGCGGGACGGGCGGTTTCGTTGATGATCTGAACGCCGGCCTACAAACCGCGAAGGAGGAAATGACTGATTTCGCGGAGATTTCGGGCAAGGTCGCGGCGGGTATCGGCACCGCGTTCGAGGGCGCGTTCGAGAAACTGCTCCTGTCGGGCAAGGATTTCAAGACGGTCCTGCAAGGGCTGGAAGCCGACCTCATTCGCCTCGGCACAAAGACCTTTACCTCGACGGCGGGTCAGAGCCTTGGCGGATCGGGCGGGTTGCTCACCGAACTTGCGGGTGCGTTTTTCGGCGGCGGTGGCGGTTCATCGCTCACCAGCCTGATCCCCGGCTTTTCGACCGGCGGGCAGTTCACCGTCGGCGGCGCGACAGGGGTGGACCAGAATCTTGTGCCCCTCCGTCTGACGCGGGGGGAGCGGGTGACGATCGAAACCCCGGCGCAGCAGCGGCAAGCGAATAATGCCACAGCGGCACCCGTCATCAATATGGCGTTCAATATCTCGACGCCCGATGCGGCGAGTTTCCGCCTCAGCCAGACGCAAATCCAGGGCGAAGCGCTTCGTCAGGCACAACGCAGCCTTAGAAGGAACGGTTAAACCATGAGCTTTCATGACGTCAGATTCCCGACCCGCATCTCCTATGGCGCAGTGGGCGGGCCCCGCTTTTCGACCACGGTGCAGATACTGAACTCCGGGTTTGAGCAGCGCAATATCAACTGGGCGCAGGCGCGGCGCGAATATAGCTTCGATATCAGCCCGAGCCGGGGAGAGGACTGGACCACCGTCCTCAATTTCTTTCACGCCCGGCGCGGGCGGGCCTATGGCTTTCGCCTCAAGGATTTCTCGGATTTCGAGCTTGCCGAGCAATCCATCGGCACCGGGGATAACAGCACCACCGAGTTCCAGATTTTCAAGCGCTATATCGACGATGATGAACTTGCCCCGCCCTATGACCGGGAGCTGAAGAAGATCGTCGCCGATACAGTGGAGGTGTCCGTCGATGGCACACCGCTGGCCAGTGGCTGGAGCGTGGATGAAACGACCGGCATCCTTACCTTCGATGTTGCGCCCGTGACGGACGCGGATATCGCGGTGGCTTGTGAGTTCGACGTGCCGGTCCGCTTCGATACGGACTTGATGCAGGCCGCCATTCCGGGGCCGGACATCCATCACTGGCAGAGCGTTAAACTGGTGGAGATACGGATATGAAGTCTCTCAGTGCGGCCCTGAACAGCCATATCGCCGGGGAGGTGACCACACTCGCGACCTGCTGGGCGCTGACCCGGCAGGACGGGACGGAAATGTTCTTCACCGATTTCGATGAGGATCTGGTGATTGACGGCGACACCTATCTGGCGGCGAGCGGCTATTCCCGCTCGGCCATCGCCAATAGTAGCAGCTTCAGCGTCGATAACCTTGATATCATTGGCAATCTCACCAGCGATGTCATCCGCGAAGAGGATCTTTTCGCCGGACTCTATGACTTCGCCGAGGTGCGGATTTTCATGGTCAACTGGCAGGATCTTTCCCAAGGCACCATTCCGCTCCGGCGCGGCTGGATCGGGGAGGTTTCAGCGCAGGACGGGGCCTTCACGGCAGAGCTACGCGGCCTTGCCCAGGCACTTCTCTATGAGGTGGGGGAGGTTTATTCCCCCCTCTGCGGCGCGGACCTCGGCGATAGCCGCTGCGGTGTGGATGTGGAGGCGATCACGCAAACCGATGTGGTGGCGAGCGTCACTTCGCGCGACCTGTTCACGCTCACCGACTATAACGGTGCGGATGATGTGCTGAATGGCGGGGTGCTGACCTTTACCAGCGGTGCGAACGTCGGGCGCTCTTGCGAAATCCGTGACTGGACGCAATCGGGCAAGACGCTGACCCTTTATCTGGAAATGCCGTATGAGGTTCAGGCGGGAGATGAGGTCTCCTTCTTTCCCGGCTGCGACAAGCGCTATGCGACCTGCCGCGACACCTATTCGAACCATCTCAATTTCCGCGGCTTTCCGCATATTCCGGGCACCGATGCCCTGCTGGAGACCGGCGATGCATGAGCGCGATGACATTATCACCGAGGCACGCCGCTGGATCGGCACGCCCTGGCGACATCAGGGGCGCAGCCAGGCGGGCGTCGATTGCGTCGGGCTGGTCGTTCTGGTGGCGCGCACTCTCGGGCTGGAACCGGAGGATGTGACCGGATATACGCGGCGGCAGGATGGCCGGGCGCTTCTACGCTATCTTCACAAACAACTTGAGTTAAAACCAGTAACTGACTGGAGAATAGGAAATATCGGTGTTTTTAAGGAAAGCGCCTTTCCTATCCATGTCGGGTTTTTAAGCGAACGCGATGGAGTGCCGACGGTCATCCATGCCCATGCCCGGAGAAGGCAGGTGATCGAGGAAGCACTGCTCCCGTACGGCGCGCCCTTCGTGGTTTTCTCATTTCCGGAGGTTCATTAATGGCGACTTTGGCACTTGGACTCGCAGGCGCCGGTATTGGCGCCGTAACCGGTGTCGGCGCCGGGGCTGGTTGGCTCCTCGGTACGACGTTGGGCCGCGTTCTCTTCCCTGAAGAAGGCAATTCATCCTCCGCCACGCGGCTCACCGATCTCAATGTCACGGGTGCAAGCTATGGCGCGGCGATCCCGCGTCTTTATGGCACCATGCGCCTCGCCGGGAATATTATCTGGGCGGGCGAGCTTAGAAGTGAGGCTGTGACCAGCAGCAGCGGCGGCGGCAAGGGCGGCGCGGGCGGCTCATACCAGGTAACCGGTTACAATTATTACACCAGTTTCGCCGTTGCTATCTGCGAGGGAGAGGTATCGAACCTCCTTAAAATCTGGGCCGATGGGGAGGTCATCTATGATGCGGGCGCGGAGGGGGACGTGATCGCCTCCGACGTGCGGTTCCGCTTCTACCCCGGTGATGAGGACCAACTCCCCGACAGTGTTATCGAGGCGGCGGAAGGGGAGGACAACACGCCCGCCTATCGCGGGCTTTGTTATCTGGTGTTTGATGATCTGTCGCTTTCCTCTTTCGGCAATCGCATCCCGAATATCGAAGTGCTGGTCACCACTGAGGGCGTCGGCGCCTATCCGGTCACGGATAGTGAAATTGCCTCCGTCGATGCGGGCAGCTTTGCCTATGACGCGGAGCGGGGCCTTGTCTACAGCTATGAGGTGGTGGGCGGTGTCGATATGGTCCGCAAGATCGATGCCCTGACGCTGGAGGAACTCGCGACAGCCGAGGTGGAGACGGACTTTCCGCGCCTTCCCGATGCGGCGATCGGGTTTTCGCGGGATCGCAAGGGCAATTTCTGGATCGGGACGGGCGCGGCCCTGCTCGCCGGGCGGCAAATCCATCACGTGAACGGCGAGACAATGCAACTCAACGACAGCGCCGATCTACCGAGTGGCGTGGGTGCCATCACCCATTCGACCGATATCATCAACCCGCTTAACGGCGCGCAGTTCCAGGTCGCCGGATCGCAGCAGAGCTATCAGGTGGTGATCTTCGATGAGGCGCTGGAGGTGGTCGATACCATAACAACAACCGCACGCGGTTGCACAGGTGCGGTAACGGATGCGGATGAGGCGGCCTGGGTCGTCCTGTCCGGCTGGGCGACCGGCCCGGTGTTCAGCGACCTTGAGATCGTCCGCGTGTCGGTTTTCGGAAGCCCGGGTGTTTCGGGCACGGACTATTCCGTCGAGAGTGAGATTTTTACCATCGCCACCGCCGATCTCACGCCACTGGGCGGGACGGGGAGCGAAACCAACAATATCACCCGGCTGGTTGCCTATCTGCCCGCGAGCGATGAGCTTTTGTTCCAGAATGATTACCGTATTTTCAAATGGTCGACGCGTACCCATGAAATCACCGCCAGTCGCGATGTAAGCGATTTGAGCGGCAGCCTCTCCCTTGTCCATACGCATAACGGCAGCGAGATCGTCTTTATCAGCGCCGGGCGCTATGCAGTGTATTTGAGCGCCGAGACGCTCGAAGAGCTGGAGCGGGTCGATCTTTATGAGTTCGATGGGGTTAGTGCGTCCGTCAATGGCGTCTATGACGCGGCGACGGACAGCCTGTTCGTTTTCAACAGTTCCTTCGGGGTGAAAAGGCTTTTCTTGCGCCGCGCGAGCGGGGCGGGGGCCGAGCTTGCCGATATCGTCAGTGACCTCTGTGCGCGTGGGCGTCTGACGGATGAGGATGTCGATGTCTCCGCCCTTTCGGGCAGCATACCGGGCTATCTGGTGAGCCGCCCGATGTCGATTGCCGAGGCGCTGACCCCGCTCAGCGACTATGCCTTTTTCGATGCGGTGGAGAGCGGCGATATGCTGAAATTCATCCCCCGCAATCAGGCCGACAGCGGCGTGACCATCACGGATAAGGAGATGATCGCGCCGCCCGCCATGCGCCGGTTGCAGGAAAGCGAACTGCCGGAGAAGATATCGCTCTCCTATCTTGCGTCCGATGCGGGCTACCAGATCGGCACCCAGTCGGAGAAGCGCGCCTTCCGTCCCGTCGCCACCATGTTCGGGCGCAACCAGATCGCGCGGGATCTGCCGATGGCGCTGACCGCTGATCTCGCGCGGCAGGCGGCGGCGAAAACGCTCTATTCCGCCTGGGCCGAGCGACAGACGGTGAGCGCGTCGCTGCCGCTGAAATACCTTGCGCTCGACCCGGCCGATGTGCTGAGCCTTGAGATCAACGGAGCGACCAGCAGCGCCCGGCTGATGCAGTCCCATTTCGGCGCGGATATGACGATTGAGACCGAGGCCGTGACCCTTTCCCCCTTGAGCTATGACGCGGCGGAAGTTGGCGATGCGGGTTCGGGCTATGAACAGGTGCTGATCCGCAAGGGAAGCTATGCGGAGTTGTTCCTCCTCGATCTGCCGTTGCTCAGGGACCAGGACGCGACGGCGGGGAACGGAAGCCGCT
Source organism: Sneathiella litorea (assembly GCF_009882915.1). Lineage (GTDB taxonomy): Bacteria > Pseudomonadota > Alphaproteobacteria > Sneathiellales > Sneathiellaceae > Sneathiella > Sneathiella litorea. Next base: position 702,462 of record NZ_WTUW01000002.1, on the reverse strand, counting down.
TCTATTTCGCCATGGATGGCTATCAGTCCGGCTGGACCGGCGGCACCCTCTATTCCGCCTTCGATGAGGACAGCTATCAGGTGGAGGGCGCAATCAGCAACGAGGCTGTCTGGGGCGTGACGCTAACTGCCCTTGGTGATACGACGGCGCCGTTTCAGACGGATGAAACCAACAGCCTCGATATCCGCTTTGTGAGCGGCGGGGACGAACTCGAAAGCATTACCTCATCCGCATTGTTGAACGGCGGGAATGCCCTGCTTGTCGGCGAGGAGATTATCCAGTTCGCTAATGTGTCGGAGAATGCGGATGGCAGTTATCGCCTCTCGACCCTTCTGCGCGGTCGCCGCGGCACGGAAGGGGCGACCGGCTCGCACAAGGTGGGGGAGCGGGCGATCCTGCTGCGCTCCGGCGATATCGGGGGTGGCTTTGCCGCGATCAATACAATCGATATGCCGCGCCGCTGGAAAGCGGTGGGGGCGGGCCGCCTGATTGAGGAGGTTTCGCCAACCATCAAGGCCCTGACCGGCAATGACCTCAAACCTTACGCACCGGTCCATATTACGGGAGAGCGTGACGGCGGGGACCTCTCCTTGAGTTGGCAGCGGCGTACGCGGATCGGCGGCGGCAGTTTGAGCGGCGGCGTCCCGCTCTCCGAAGCGTCGGAGCGGTATGAGCTGGTCTTTACCTATGACGGGGAGAGTGTCTCCAAATTCGTGTATGACGTCACGGAATATACCTATGAGCTGGCCGACTTCAACGCGGATTTCGGTGCTTCCGAAGTCGCGGTGCCGGAGCTTTCCCTTACCCTTTATCAACTTTCTGAAACCATAGGCCGGGGTTTTCCGGCAACGGAGATTATCTAGCATGTCAGAACTTGATTTACCGCAGATCGCCGAGAGCCAGGCACTTGCCTACGTCACCTCCAACGACGCGGACGCAAAGCTGGAATCCGCGCTCTGTGATGAGATTGCGAGCCATGATCCGAGCGCGGGCGACATAACGCTCAGCGATGCCGAGTTCCGGGAAGCCTGGCACCATGTCATCGGCGGCAGCCCCTCTGGCGGCTTTAACTTCATCGTGCCGGAGATCAAGCGCCCCTTCATGGTGACCAATGCGAGCGGGGAGACGGCAACGGTCAAGACCGCTTCCGGCGCGGCGGGGCAGGTGCTGGACGGGGAAACCCGGCTCTTCTATTGCGACGGGACGGATGTCCTCGGCCTGACGGACAGTACCTCGGGCGGTGGGGGCGGCGGAACCCACGCAGGGGCGCTGGTCAAGATGAGTTCCAACCAGAGCATTGCCGACAGCACCAACACTACGCTCAACTGGGCGAGCGAAAGCTATGATACCGACGATTATCACGACAATTCCACCAACAACAGCCGCCTGACCGTACCGAGCGGGGTGTCGAAAGTGATCGTGAGCGGGCAGGTCCGCTGGGACAGCAATTCGAGCGGCACCCGTGAAATCCTGCTCGAGAAAAACGGATCGAGCAGTTTCGACGGTCGCCCGTTCGAGCATATCGACGCGCAAACGAACCGCACCATGCAGAGCTTTGTCTCGCCGGTGCTGGCCGTCACACCCGGGGATTATTTTGAATTGGTCGCCTGGCAGGACAGCGGCGCCAGCCGGGACATCGAAAGTCATGTCGCGACATGGTTCAGCATTCAGGCCATCGAATAGCATTGAGGTTGCAAGGGGAGGAAAGATGAAAAATCTGATTTATTCAGCGGTCTTCGGGGCCGCTTTTTTTATGGGCGGCTTAACGGCTTCGGCAACGCCGATCTGCCTCCCGCGCAGCGAACTTGCGGTGCATCTCGCGGAGAAGTACGGCGAGATGCTGATCGCACAGGGCCTCAATAACCGGGGCGCGCTGGTTGAGATATTCGCGACGAAATCACGTGACCGCTGGACACTGACAGAGACAGATACGCAAGGGATGAGCTGCCTGAAAGCGACGGGTGACTATTGGAACAGTATTGGTCTTCGCAGGACGGGTGCGCCAACACAACCTGCCGCCTTTAATCCGATGGCAGTAAGTCCCAAGAGAGGCGCCCCATGACTAACCTGGAACAGGAAATCGGCGCCATGCGGGTCCGGATCGAGAATCTTCATCTCGACATGGTGGAACTGCGTGATGACGTCAAAAGCCTGACCCTGCAGGTCAGCATGGGGCGCGGCGCGCTGAAGGTTATCGGTATCACAGGGACTGTCGTTGCGGCGTTAACCACCTTTGCCGCCTGGCTGGGGCAGGCCTTCCGGCCCTTCAATCTGTAAATTGACAAGGAGAGAACATTGGGCGCGTTTGTCACATCCGGCGAATTGCCGAACATCATCTGGCTTGCGGTTGAGGGGCTGACCTGTCTTGTCACGCTGGCGACGCTTGTCACGGCGCTAACGCCAACACGCTGGAACATGCAGTGTCTCGATCGGCTGTTCCAGATGCTTAACCTGATCGCCGGGAATGTCGGCCATAACCGAAACGCCGACGACAGATGACGCTGTTTGAGGCGGCCATCTGCGCAAAAATTGCCTATGACCCGAACGGGGCGGAGCGGGCGGCACGGCTCGGTTACAGCTATCAGGCTATCCGGGGGCGGGATCATTTCGCCTGGGTTGGGCGCAAGGCCGGGGTCACCATCGTTGCCTTTCGTGGCACGGCGTTGTTCGGGCGGGAGCTGCGAAGTTATCGCAGCAATCTCTCCACCGACCTGATCCCCTGGGCAGGAGATGGGCTGGTGCATGAGGGCTATTATCAGGCGCTTTGGCAGGTTCTGGCAGCGGTCCGGCGGGAGTTGAAAGGCGCGCAAGAGATTATCCTCACCGGTCATTCCATGGGCGCGGCACTGGCGACACTGGCGGCGATGCTATTGGAGGCCGAGCGGGTTTATGCCTTTGCCAGCCCGCGCCTTGGTAACCGGGAGTTTGCCCGGGCTTATCCTCGCGATATCCGGGTTACCCGCTACGTCAATCGGTGCGATGTCCTCGCGCGGTTACCGATATCGGGAGAGGTGCAGGGAAGTGATCCTCTTGTCAGGGAGCCTTATTACCATATTGGCCGAACCGTTCGCCTTCCGGGCTTCGGCCATTCCATCAGCGCCTATCTTTCCGGCATTCGTATGCGCCGGAGCGGGCAGTACCAAGTTCATCAACCGCAATAGTGAAGGAGTTCTATGATGAGAACAGTGCAACAACTCAAAATCAAGGATGAAGAAACCAGTGCACCGGACAGCTTTATCGAGGAAACGGCAGAAGCAGCCTATCTTGTGAATCCCGAGGAAGATGATGAGGTGGAAGCGAACGATAACTTTCCTGCCCATGAAATCCTGCAGGGATGTATCTGGCGCGATACGGAGAGTTCGCAGCAAAAAGTTGGTCTACTCGAAGAGAGCAGCTTTGGCGATCGCGAAGAGGATGTGAGCCGGCGGGGGGAACTCGATTTTTCAGATGACCGACACGGCGCCCGTGGCTTCCTGGATGAAGAAGCAGGGATGGACATCGGCGAAACCGGCCTGTAGCAGAGGAGAGTACCCGGTCGCTATTTCTGGTTGGCAATCGCGAGGCCGATACCGGCAGCAATCATGAAGATGCCGGTCATTTGATTGCGAATCCGTTGAAGTCGAATCATCACCGGCTAAAGCGCCCCCGCGAGTATCGCCCAAAGAATGTCTTCCGAGGTCAGGATATCTGCGGCAATTTCGCGCAATGCGCCGATACCGAGCACGACCAACAACAACTGAAACCCAAGGCCGACCATGGTGCCGGCTACCGTGAAGAGGCCCTACAACGTATCGTAGCGCAGGGAATTGGCGATTTTCAGCGCAATAGTCGGATCCGGAATGGTAGTCCGTTCAAGGAGGGACAAGGGCTAGGAAGAGAAGAGAATTTATTTGCTAAAATTACTATATATTAGGGTTTCGACAATTGAGGTTTCATAAAGCTGTCACATGGATCAATTAATTTTATTAGAGATCGAAAATATAGAAAACTTTTACGATCATCCAGAGGTTGATTGGCTGTGCGGATTTCATTTGGTGTTTTGTTGATTTTTATTAACTATAACCAAAAAAACACTGGATTTTCAGCAAAATACTGGTAAAATTTACACATAATTACTAAAAAAATGTGTCTTTTGTTGTATTTCCAACAGTTGATTTTCCAACAATAAGTTGATTGGACAAAATTTATTTTGAATGGAGACATGTCATGTCTTTCCAGCATCTGAACCTTAAACTCGTGACGTTAGCTGTGGGTCTTATCGTCATCCTAATTCTAGCATCTTTATTGAGCGCCAATGAAAAGGTAAAGGCAGCCCCTTCGACGGTTGACTGTGTCAAGTCCCTGTCCACACAGGCGCCTACATGTGCAGGGGGCACAAACGCTATTCGCACTGCAAGCTCAACGGTAACGGCCTGGTTCCTTCCGCTACACAAGGAGCCGGAGGGCGGAAGTAGCGCCATCATCTCAAGCAGCACTGACAAGAAGGTCGCACAGGAAAGCAGACTTCCCGCCGGTGGTTTTGCCCTGGAAGCGCTGATTCTGTTTGGGGCGGCATTCGCTGGCATCGTTTTTCTCGGTCGGCGGAGAAAGTAGCCCTTCCGCAAATATCAGGTTCAAGCAGAGCTAAAAAGCAGGCGGCCAATCGAGTATTGGCCGTTTTTTATGGAAATGCTCGCGATTTAAGCTTTGATTAGGGTCTCGGTGCTAGCCTGCCGTGCATGGAAATTACGCATACAGTTAAGCCGACGGCCTGTCTCCTGGAAGCTTTCCGCTTTGTGATCCATCATCGCTGGGCCTGTATGTTCCGGGCTGTGCCGGTGGTGATGATGACGGGGCTTATTGCCTGGCTGGAGACAAATATTCTGGCGCCGGCGGAATATTTCCGCCTGGTCGTGAACGATATTTTCTATGCCATCTTTGCCGTGTACTGGCATCGGTATACCGTTTTCAAGTTTGAACGGAGGAACCCGGCCTTCGGCCTGCATTTCGGACTTCGGGAAATCAAGTTTGCCGGGGCAATGCTTAGCTATGTGGTTGTGACCTATGTTCTCGCGAAGGCCTATGTGGTGAGCGGGGGCGATGGTTCCAGCGCGTCAATCGTGTTGTTCGTGACGTTGCTGTGCCTGTGCTTCATGCCGCTGATGTTTATTTTTCCGGCTATTGCCCTGGATCAGCCGCTGGCCCTGAAAGAGTTTGCCCGGACTATTATCGACATGTTCCTGCCTCTTGTGGGGACTTTCCTGTTAGGACTGGTGGCGGTGGTCGGGCTCTATGTCCTGATATATATGCCAATGCTGCTGCTGATACTGCTTAACAAGCCGGAACTGGCGGGGATCGTGTTTTTCGTGCTGTCCAGTTTCCTGATCATGCCCTTTATCATGGCAGTGTTTTTATCCTTTCTCTCGATCCTGTATCGGGAAACCATCGGTATTCAGCCCATTAATTACGGCGCACCTTATTGAGGCTTGCCCGCGGCGGCCGTTTTTCCTACCCTTGCTGAAAAAGGGTGCGGCCATCTGCCGGCCCGCCAGTAACCATCATGCCGCCGGACAGCGTTCCTCCTTCGTCCGGCCCGTACAAGAAAGAAAAGAAAATGGCACGAAAAATAGGAATAGTCGGGGCAGGGGCGATCGGTGGATATTTCGCCCTCCAGCTGGTGGAAGCAGGATATGACGTCGTGGTGCTGGCGCGCGGAAAGAACCGCGACGTGCTCTCCACGGACGGGCTCACGATCACCTCGGAGAAAGGCACGCAGAACGTCAAATTCGCGGCTGTCTCGGACAGTCCGGCGGAACTGGGTGTCTGTGATGTGGTCTTCTTCACCGTGAAGGGCCAGTCCACCGATCAGGCGGCGGATGACATGCGTCCCATGATCGGGCCGGAAACCGAAATTATCAGCCTGCAGAATGGCCTTTACGGGATTGAGCGGCTGGCCGAAAAATATGGCGAGGACCGGGTCTCGCCGGGCATTACCTATATTCCGGCGGTGGTTGAGGCGCCGGGCCAGATCTTGCGGACGGGCAGTCTGACCCGGACAGTTTTCGGCCCCTATCACCCACGCGATACGGCGATCCATGAGGAGCTGGCGGCGGCACTTCAGGCGCACGGGACCGATGCCTTTGCGCTCAAGGAACCGATGAAGGAAATCTGGTCGAAATATGTCGTTCTGGCACCTTTTCACATGATCGGTTGCCTGACCCGTCTGCCCGTCGGGGGCTGGATTACCACTGTAGAAATGCAGGACCTGTTACTTCGCGCGATGAAGGAGGTTTGCGCGCTCGGTCGCGCCAAGGGTGCAGATGTGCCCGATACCATCGCGGAAAAGCAGGTGCATTTTGTCATAACCAAATCCAATCCGGCGACGAAGGCGTCAATGCTGGAGGATCTGGAGCGGGGCAAGCCGCTGGAGCTGGAAAGCATCGTCGGATGGCTCTGTCGGGAGAGTAAGCGCCTCGGCCTTCAAAGCCCGATCCATGATATGGCCTATGCGCTTCTGCTCCCGCATAAAGAGGGCCGCAATACGGCCTAGCCCCCGGGCAACGGATATTTTGCAGAAAGACTGACACTCCGGCCTAGCGGCCGGGAACTGCCGCCTGATGTCAGGCGGCCGCGCCTGCCTGCGCGTAGACCAGGCAATCCACTCGACATAATGCAGGGAACCTTCGGCATGATCATCGACGATCTGCGCGGGCTTGTCGTGCGCCCGACATTGACCGCGCTTCAAATGGGCGGGGAGGCGGCGGAAAATCTCGTTCTCGGGACCGGCCTTGTGGAAAGTGGCTTTCGCGCTCTCCGGCAGGTTAAGGGCCCCGCTCTCGGTGTCTATCAATGTGAGCCCGCGACCTATGACGATATTCTCCGCTATCTCGAGCGGCGGGAGGATATTGCAAGGCGGCTACGCCCGCTTGCCGCGGGCGACTGGCCACCGACGGCAGAGCAGCTTGTCTGGAACCTTAAGTTCGCGACTGCGATCTGCCGCATTCATTACTGGCGGAAACCCGGGGCGATCCCCACCGACAGGGCGGGGCAGGCAGCCTATTGGAAACGACATTACAACACCGCGCTCGGGCGCGGCACGGTGGCACGATATATGAAATGCGCCCGTCCTCTAACAGAAGGAATAATTTCATGAAAGACTATTTGAAGGGAAAGAAAACCTATGTAACGGCGTTTCTCGCCATTGTTGCAGCGGTGGGTAGCTACCTGCTCGATGAAATCGCGATGCAGGACATGATTGAGGCGGTTTTTGCGGCCTTAACCGCCATGACCATCCGCGCCGCCATCTCGACGGAGGCTCTGAAATGAGGCGTCTTCTTGTTGTCGCGCTGCTGTTGGGCCTCGGGGCATGCGCGTCGCCGCTGGGGACGCTCTCGGCGCGTGATCAGTTGCTGGTGACCTGCGATGGCCTCGCCACCACCATGGGGATCGTGAAGAACTATATCCTTGATGGCACCATCGACAATCCTGCCACGCTGCACGATATCCGCAACGCCTCGGTCATTGTCGAGGAAAGCTGCACCTCCAATATCGATCATACCACGGCGCTGAGCCGTCTTGCCGGGCAGTCGGTGATATTACTGGAGGCGCGGATCATGGCCGAGACTGAAACCGGGGAAAGGAGCTAGCCCATGGATATCACTTCTGCCTCCATTATCGCCCTGATCGAGGGCGGCGCGTTCCTTGTGAATACCGCGCTTCGGGCCCAGAAGGGTGAGCTTTCCCAGTCCGACGTTGACGCCATCCTTGCACATGTGGGGGAGGAGGCAAGCGACCTCCGCCGTGTCATCGACGCCGCACTCGCAAAGAATAACTGACTCAACAAAAAGGGAGGCTGCAAGGGCCTTCCTTTTTTCATCTGAATTTTCCTGCATGAAAACTCACATGGCGGGAATAAAAAAGCCTCCGGAATTGCTTCCGAAGGCTTTTGAATTGGCTCCCCGAACAGGACTCGAACCTGTGACAGGCTGATTAACAGTCAGCTGCTCTACCAACTGAGCTATCGGGGATCAGGACCCGAATTATATCGGGTTGGCGGCTTATAGCAATTGCGTTTACCCCTGCCAAGCCTTGTTTTCGGATTTCTGCAAATATTTTTACGTATGGGGCAAATTGCCGCGCCGGTTAATCGCCTCCGTGGGCCTCAGATATTTTTTTGTCCGTATTATATTGGCTCAGCGCATAGACAGCCCAGATCGCGGCAGGAATCCAGCCAATCAGCGTGATTTGCAGGATCAGACAGATAATCCCCTGAAAAGGCTTGCCAATGGTGAAGAAAACCAAAAATGGCAAGATAAGCGCGATAATCAGTCTCATGGTAACTCCCTCAATAAATAATACTACAGTGGAGCTTACTCAAGATCACTCTGCTTGGCAAATGATCGGGGAGCGGGAGGTGGTTATTTTTCAGGCCTAAGTGCTCTCGGTTCGCAGCGGCTCGGGCTGGCGCGGTGCTGCGTCATCAGGGCCCAAAAGGCGGCCGGCGGCCAGCCTATGACAGTGAGTTGCAGAATCAGGCAAATGATTCCTTCCACGGTGCGGCCCAACATAAAAAAAATCAGCCAGGGCAGCAAAATTCCAATCGAGACAAACATTGATCTCTCCTGCGGTGCTTGACAATCGACGACGCGGCATATCGGGCAGCGCCTCAGTCAGGACGCGCGAAGCCAGCGTCTTGTGAGAGATTCAGGATAAAACAATGGGAAAATTGGAGGCCTGGACCGGAATCGAACCGGTGTAGACGGATTTGCAATCCGCTGCGTCACCACTCCGCCACCAGGCCTCAAAATCGTGGTGTATTGCCAAAAGCCTAGGCGTTGTAAGGCTTTCGGCGAAGAGTGTCAAGCGCAACAATGGGCGCTTCTGGCCGCGCCCGCCAGGCTACCTGAATGATGACTTTCCCGGCGCGCTGGAAATGATCCATGAGGGCCTGTCAGGTTGGGAAATTCCACGCGTCCACCCGGTTGTAAGTGACGCGAGTGGCGGTTCGAGTTGGTCGGAAAAGGCGCCTCCTTGATGAACGGGAAAAAAGGATTTGTTTCCTTTTTTCAATATTTTATCTACCGGGGTAATTTTGCGGTTGCACCGCAGTATAAATCCTCTAATCTAGTTTCCATGCAGAAAACCCAGACTGTTTTCGATGAAATGAACGGGGAAGCGGGAGACGTTCGCTACCCTTATGATGAATATCAGAAATGGCTGTCGGGTGAAGACCCGGCAAGGTTGCGGCGCAAATCAAGCGCGGCCGAAGCTTTTTTCCGACGCACCGGCATCACCTTCAATGTATATGGCCGCGAGGAGGCGGCGGAACGGCTTATCCCGTTCGATATTATTCCGCGTGTCATCTCGGCGCGGGAATGGGCGCGGCTGGAACGCGGTATCGAGCAGCGGGTCCGGGCCATCAACGCCTTTCTCCATGATATCTATCACCGGCAGGAAATTATCCGCGCGGGGCGCATTCCAAAAGAACTGATTGCCAATAACGATGCCTTCCTGCCGCAGATGATTGGTGTCTCGCCGCCAGGGAATGTTTATACCCATATCGTCGGAACTGATCTTGTCCGGACGGGCGAGGATGAGTTTTATGTTCTGGAAGATAATGCGCGTACGCCCTCGGGCGTCTCCTATATGCTGGAAAATCGGGAGACCATGTTGCATATGTTCCCGGAGCTTTTCGCGCAGGTGAAAGTCCGGTCCGTCAGCGATTACCCGAAAAACCTGCGCCGGTCCCTGGGCGAGTGTGCACCGCCTGCTTGTGATGGCAAACCGGTTGTGGCTGTCCTGACCCCCGGAATTCACAACTCCGCCTATTTCGAGCATTCCTTCCTCGCTGACCAGATGGGGGCGGAATTGGTGGAGGGGCACGATCTGCGCGTCATTGATGGGCGCATCGCCATGCGAACGACGCAAGGTTTTGCCCCAATCGACGTCCTGTATCGTCGGGTAGATGATGAATATCTCGATCCGCTCAACTTCAACCCGGAATCGCAGCTCGGCGTGGCCGGCATCATGGATGTCTATCGTGCGGGCGGGATTACCATTGCCAATGCGCCCGGTACGGGGATTGCCGACGACAAGGCGATCTATTCATATATCCCTGAAATTGTTGAATTTTACACCGGCGAAAGCGCGATACTCAAAAATGTGCCGACATGGCGCTGCGCAGAGCCGGAGGCGCTTGCCTATGTGCTCGATAATCTTGAGGAACTGGTGGTGAAGGAAGTGCATGGATCGGGCGGATATGGCATGCTGGTCGGCCCGGCCGCGAGCAAGCGGGAGATCTCTGCCTTCCGCAGTAAACTGAAAGCCCGGCCCGGCAACTATATTGCCCAGCCGACCTTGGCGCTTTCGACAGTGCCGATCCTGACAAAAAAGGGTCTTGCGCCGCGTCACGTCGACCTTCGGCCCTTTGTGCTGGTCTCACCGCGCAGCGTTAATATTACACCGGGCGGATTGACCCGGGTCGCCCTGAAGGCCGGATCGCTGGTCGTGAATTCGAGTCAGGGCGGCGGCACGAAAGATACCTGGGTATTGGAGGAGTGACGCGCAATGCTAGGTAAAACCGCAGGCGGTCTCTTCTGGATGTTCCGCTTTCTTGAACGAAGCGAAAATACGGCGAGGATGCTCGACGCGGGCTTTCGCATTGCGCTGACCCGTTCTTCCGCAGCCGAAAATGAATGGGCGTCCGTTGTTGCCGCCGCCGGGGTGACGGATGCTTATACCGCCAGATATGATCAATATATCGCCCGCAACGTGATCGACTTCCTGCTCCGGGATACGAACAATTCTTCCAGCGTGTGGTCGGTTATCGAAGGCGCCCGCAATAATGCGCGAATGGTGCGCACGGCACTCACCCGCGAGGTGTGGGAAGCAACGAATGAATGCTGGATCACACTGAAGGACCTGCTCGCCCATCCGATTTCGGAACGGGACCTGCCGGAGGTTCTCGGTACGATCCGCCAGCAAAGTGCGCTAGTGCGTGGCGCGTTGCACGGGACGATGCTGCGCAATGATATTTTCGACTTCGCCCGTCTTGGGACATTTCTGGAGCGTGCGGACAACACGGCGCGAATCCTAGACGTTAAATATTACGTTCTATTGCCCTCTGCCTCCTTTGTCGGGTCCTCTCTCGATAATGTTCAGTGGGAATCGATCCTGCGGTCCGTTTCGGCGCAGCGCGCCTTCCGATGGCTTAATCCCGGGGAAATCAACCCGATGAGCATTGCCGAATTTATCATTCTCGACCAACGGTTGCCGAGATCATTATCCTTCAGTTATGCGAAAATTGTTGATAATTTAGGCTATCTTGAGGCAGATTACGGGCTCCGGCTCGATTGTCACGAGATGGCGGCCCCAATATTACAAAGATTAAAAGATAGCTCGATCGCGTCCATCTTTGACGAAGGATTGCACGAGTTTATCACGACCTTCATCCGGGACAACATGGCGCTGGGCAACCAGATTGAACAAGACTACCGTTTTATCGGATAACTTTATGCTGCTGAAAATTTCGCATCTTACAAAATACCGCTTTGATGAGCCGGTGTATTACGCGCTGCAACAGCTTCGCCTGATGCCCAGATCCGGTGTCGGGCAGAATGTGGTGTATTGGGATGTGACAGTGACCGGCGGCGCGCGCGAGCAGGAGTTTAATGATCAGTTCAATAACCATGTCATGCTTGTCTCGATTGATCCGGGCGAGACCGAAGTCAGCATCCTTTGCGAGGGGGAGGTTGATACGACCAACCTGCATGGCATCATTGGCCAGAATAACGGATTTGCGCCGCTCTGGTTTTTCCTGAAGCCAACCCCGTTGACAGAGCCGGGCCGCAGGGTCGAGAAACTGATCGAGCAGCTCGGTACCGACCATGAATCGGATGTCACGCGGCTGCACTCGCTGTCGCACCTGATTGGCAAGGTGGTGCCGTACCAGACCGGCGAAACCCATTCGGAGACAACGGCCGAAGAGGCATTGATCTCCGCCAGTGGCGTGTGTCAGGACCATGCGCATATCTTTGTTTCGGCGGTTCGGAAAATGGGCTATCCCGCGCGCTATGTCAGTGGTTATCTGTTGATGAATGACCGCACTCAGCAGGACGCAACCCATGCCTGGGCCGAAGCCTATCTACCTGATCTTGGCTGGGTCGGCTTTGATGTTTCCAATGGCATTTCACCGGATGATCGCTATATCAGGGTGGCGACGGGGCTGGATTACAAGGATGCGGCGCCGATTTCGGGCTTGCGGATGGGCTCTGGCGGAGAAGATATGGATGTCATGCTGCAGGTGCAGCAGTAACGTGTCGGTAAGTTAAGGGCTGAATAAAAAGAATGACATATTGCATCGGGTTGAGGCTCAATAAAGGCCTCGTTTTTATGTCGGATACGCGCACCAATGCGGGCGTGGATAACGTGTCGGTCTTCAAGAAGATGCACAGCTGGATCATCCCCGGAGAGCGCGCCATTACCATGATGACGGCGGGAAATCTTGCGACAACGCAAGCCATCATCAGCACACTTGATGAACGCTCCAAGGCGCCGGAAGACCGCAAGCCGTCGATATTGGAGGCACCGTCGATGTTCCAGGTTGCGCGGCTTGTCGGGGAGACGGTGCGCGAGGAAATACACGGATCAACGATTGAAGGGCAGGAGGCGGACGCGGCTTTCAACGCAACGCTGATCCTTGGCGGCCAGATCAAGGGAAGTCCGCCACGCCTTTTCCTTATCTATCCGGAGGGTAATTTTATCGAGGCGTCCGCAGAGACCCCGTTTTTTCAGATTGGGGAGACGAAATACGGCCGGCCGATCCTGGTCAGGGCCTATGACCCTGACATGAGTTATGAAGAAGCGGTCAAGTTGATGCTGGTATCCTTTGATTCGACCATCAAGGCCAATCTCTCGGTCGGCCTGCCGCTGGATCTGCAGGTGTATGAGAATGATGCCTTCCAGATAAAGCAGGAACAACGCATCCCGGTCGATGACCCATATTTCAACCAGATTTCCACCGGCTGGGGAGATGCCTTGCGGGAAGCCTTCCGTTCATTGCCTGCTTTTCGTTTTTAAGGCAGGATCTATAAAATTTTAAAGCGCCGCCGATAATATGACGACGCTTGCCCGTGGTTACCTTATGGCTTGCGTAAGAGGGCAGTAATTCAGTATAACCACGGAAGTTTGTATTAAGGGGTGATCAGAAAACATGATCTCTGAAAAATTCGCCGAGGCGCGCCATCATATGGTGCTCAGTCAATTGCGGCCGAACCGAGTAACGAACGACCGGGTGGCGGAGGCCATGGATACGGTTCCGCGCGAGGAATTCGTGCCCAAAGAACTGCGTGGTGTCGCCTATCTGGACGAGGATCTGGAAGTCGCGCCCGGGCGTTTCATCGTGGAGCCACGTGTCTTTGGTCGCCTGTTGCAGGAGGCTGATATCCAGTCGACAGACGTTGTGCTCGATATTGGCTGCGGGACAGGATATTCCTCCGCCGTTCTCGGGTTTTTGGCACAGGCCGTTGTCGCGATTGAGAGTGATCCGGCGCTGGTTGAAACCGCAAGCGAAATCCTCAGTCGACTGGAAAGTGATAATGTCGCAGTTGTTGAAGGCACGCTGGCCGACGGAAATGCCAAGCAGGGGCCCTACAACGTCATTCATATCAATGGCGCGATTACCACTGCGCCGCAAAGCCTGCTGGATCAGCTGGCGGAAGGCGGACGACTGATCTGTGTCCTCGGGTCGAACCCGGGTGTTGCAACTGTCTACCGTCGTCAGGGAAGCAACTTTTTCCCGCGCGCGGTCTTTGATGCGTCAGTTCCGGCACTCCCGGACCTGATGAGCGCGACGTCCTTTGAATTCTGATTGAAGGGTGCGGGCGTCACTAATTTTGTCATGTTCGCCGGAAATAACGGGGATCGTGATACAACGCTGAACGGTTCGGGTTTTAGGTTTCAAATAGGCGATTCATTTAAAATTGTTGATTGAAATCGGTATCGGGACTAAATTCGGCTATGGTTAATTAATAGGCGGCCTAAATTTGGGTTCGAGAGGCGAGTTTGATGAAAAAAGTAGCTTTGACCGTTGCATCTGTAATCGCCATTACAATGCCCGTGTCTCTGGTTAATGCCGAGACGCTGCGTGATGCGTTGGCATCAACCTATCAAAATAATCCGAGTTTGTTAGCGCAGCGGGCAAATGTTCGCGGCGTTGATGAAAATGTACCGCAGGCTTTGTCCGGCTGGCGCCCGGAAGTTTACGCAACCGGTGAGGTTGCCGCGCAGCATAATTCTTCAAATACGCTGGGGGCGGGCGGTAATAAAGATTCCAACCCGCGCGAAGCAGCGCTGGTCGTGTCTCAGCCGGTTTATACGGGCGGACAAACGGTTGCATCAACCAAATCCGCCGAAGCAACCGTCCAGGCCGCACGGGCCGGTTTGCTCTCCACTGAGCAGAATATTTTCCAGTTCGCCGTCGAGGCCTATATGAATGTGCTTCGGGATGAAGCGCTGGTCGAGCTGAACCAGAATAACACGGTGGTGCTTCGGCGCCAGTTGGATGCCGCAAATGATCGTTTCCAGGTTGGGGAAATTACCCGTACAGACGTTGCCCAGGCAGAGGCCCGTCTTGCAGACTCAATTTCCAACCTGATCCAGGCAGAAGGTAACCTTCGCTCCACGCGCGCCAATTTCGAACGGATCGTTGGACGCCCACCGGAGAGCCTTGAGGACCCTTTGGTACCCGACGACTTCCCGGAGTCGGAAGAGGCAGCCCTGACGATCGCCCTTGATAACCATCCGGATATCCAGGCCGCTAAATTCAACGAGGAAAGTTCTCGCCATACGATTCGCGCAACGTCGGGGCAGTTGCTTCCATCCCTTGATGTTGAAGGCAGTCTGTCAACCGGCCGCGATCAGGCCGGCGCGAATACGAATAACGATACCGCGCGGATCGGCGCTGTGCTGACGGTGCCGCTCTACCAGTCCGGATCCGTTTACAGCCAGGTGCGTCAGGCACGGCAGGTTAACAGCCAGCGGATGCTGGAAATTGAGGAAACGGTTCGCAGCATCCGTGAATCTGTGATCCAGTCCTGGGAACTTCTTGAAACGTCCCGGTCACGGATCGGCGCCAATGAAGAAGCGGTGCGCGCCAATACAATCGCGCTGGAAGGTGTCGAGCAGGAAGCCCAGGTTGGTTCACGCACCACGCTTGATGTGTTGAACGCAGAGCAGGAACTGCTGCAAAGCAAGGTTGATCTTGTAACCGCGCGGCGCGATCAATATGTGGCGATTTACACGGTTCTCGCGTCGATCGGCAAACTGAATGCGCGTGATCTCAACCTCGACGTTGAGTACTATGATCCGGCTGCCAACTATGACAGGGTACGTAACAAGTGGTTCGGTACAGATGGCGGATTGGATTAAGATTTAATTAAATTAAACCGGCCATAGTTGATTGTATGAGCAAATGAAAACGATGCAAAACATACATGTCGCGAACTATGGCCCCCCGGTTTGAATGGTGAATTGACTATGAGCAATCCAACGACAGAACAAGAACCGACGATGGAGGAGATTCTGGCCTCTATCCGGCGTATCATCTCCGAAGATGGGGACGAAGACACCCCGGAAGAAGGTGCTGAAGCCAACGCTGCTGGAAAGCAAGCAGATGTCGAGGCCGATGCGGGTTCGGACGAAAAATCTGAGGATGAGCTGGACGCCATGACCGAGGCGGAACTGGAGCCAGAACCGGAACCGGAACCTGAAGCAGAGCCGGAACCTGAGCCCGAGATTGAACTCGCCGCTGAAGTGGAAGAAGACGCTCTGGAAAAAGCTATAGATGAAGTCAGAGAAGAAGTTGTTTCGGAAACTGTGTCTGCAGTTGAACCTGATGAAGATGTTCTGGAACTGACGGACGAGATTGAAGACGACGAGGCTTTCACCCTCCACGAGGAATTCGAGGAAGAGGCGGAGGTTGAAATTGAGCCTGAGCCTGAGGCCGAGGTTGAAGCCGAACCTGAGGTCGCAGTGGAAGCCGAAACCGAATCTGAGCCTGAAGCAGAACCTGAATCGGGTAAAGCGACGGCTGAGAAAATTAGCAGCAGCCTGTTGGCTGACCCTACAATTGCCGCGACGACGACCGCTTTTGCCAGCTTGGCCGGTGCCGTAGCATCATCACGAGGATTGCAGATGGGTAAGAATGCAACTTTGGAAGACATGGTCAAGGATATGCTCCGTCCGATACTGAAGGACTGGCTCGATCAGAATCTCCCCCAGATCGTGCAGCGCATTGTTGAGCGCGAAGTGAGCAAGCTTGCTGACCGGGCGGACGACGAAGAATAAAGTCCTTCCTCCCGGGTGGTGAGCCGACTATATTACTCCCGAATTTTTTGCCGACTAATCAATAAAGAAAGGTTCAGCAATGCTGGACAAATCTTATCGACCCGATGAGGTCGAGGGAAAGCTCTATTCAAAATGGATGGAGCAAGGGGCGTTTTCCTGTGGACGCGCCAAATCCGACGATACCTACACGATTGTCATCCCGCCTCCGAATGTGACGGGCAGCCTGCATATGGGCCATGCGCTCAATAATACCCTGCAGGATGTGCTGGTCCGGTTCGAGCGGATGCGGGGCAAGGATGTGCTCTGGCAGCCGGGAATGGACCATGCCGGTATTGCGACCCAGATGGTGGTCGAACGCCAGCTCGGCGAACAGGGGATGACCCGCCATGACCTCGGCCGCGAGAAGTTCATCGACAAGGTCTGGGAATGGAAAGATCAGTCTGGTGGCCAGATTTTCCAGCAGTTGCAACGCCTCGGTGCCACCTGTGACTGGGACCGCGAACGCTTCACCATGGACGAG
Organism: Sneathiella litorea; assembly: GCF_009882915.1. GTDB lineage: Bacteria > Pseudomonadota > Alphaproteobacteria > Sneathiellales > Sneathiellaceae > Sneathiella > Sneathiella litorea. Next base: position 685,619 of record NZ_WTUW01000002.1, on the reverse strand, counting down.
GGGCTGTCGAAGGCCGTCCGCAAGGTGTTCGTACAGCTCTATAAGGAGGGCCTGATCTACCGCGACAAGCGGCTGGTCAACTGGGACCCGAAATTCCACACGGCGATTTCCGACCTTGAAGTCGAGCAGAAGGAAGTCAACGGCCATATGTGGCACTTCCGCTATCCGGTCGAGGGGGAAGAGGGGCACTTCATCACTGTTGCCACCACGCGACCCGAGACGATGCTTGGCGATACGGGCATTGCGGTTCACCCGGAGGATGAGCGTTACAAGGATCTTGTCGGCAAGTTTGCCATACTGCCCATCGTTGGGCGGCGTATCCCAATTGTCGCCGATGACTATGCGGACCCGGAACAGGGCTCCGGTGCGGTGAAAATTACCCCCGCCCATGATTTCAATGACTTCGAGGTTGGCAAACGCGCCGGGCTTGAGGTGATCAACATCATGGATGAGAACGCGCATCTCAATGACGCGGTGCCGGAGGCCTACCGGGGAGTAGAGCGGTTCGAGGCACGCAAGAAAGCCGTCGCCGAGATGGAAAACCTCGGTCTCTTGGAGAAAATCGACGATCATCCGCATACGGTGCCCTATGGCGACCGGTCCGGCGTGATCATTGAACCCTTGCTCACCGATCAGTGGTTCGCCGACGCGGCGACGCTGGCCCAGCCCGCCATCCGTGCTGTGGAAAGCGGCAAGACAAAATTTGTGCCCGAGAAATGGACCAATACCTATTACGACTGGATGCGTAATATCCAGCCCTGGTGTATCTCACGCCAGCTTTGGTGGGGGCATCGTATTCCCGCCTGGTTCGGCCCGGACGGGATGATCTTCGTTGAAGAATCAGAGGAGGCGGCCTTCGCCGCGGCTGAGGCGCATTACGGTCGGAAAGAGGAAATTACCCGCGATACGGACGTATTGGATACCTGGTTCTCCTCTGCGCTTTGGCCGTTCTCTACCCTCGGTTGGCCGGACAAGACACCGGAACTCGATCGCTATTACCCGACGGATGTTCTGGTCACCGGCTTTGACATTATCTTCTTCTGGGTCGCCCGGATGATGATGATGGGCCTGCATTTCATGGAGGAGGCACCGTTCCACACGGTCTATATTCATGCGCTTGTCCGCGATGAGCAGGGCGCGAAGATGTCGAAATCCAAGGGCAATGTAGTTGACCCGTTAGAGCTGATGGATAAATACGGCGCCGATGCGCTGCGTTTCTTCCTCTCCACCAGCGCGGCGCAGGGACGTGACGTTCGTCTTTCCGAACAACGGGTCGAGGGCTATCGCAATTTTGCGACCAAGCTCTGGAATGCCGCACGCTTCTGCGAGATGAATGAGTGCAAGGTGCCGGATGGCTTCGATCCCTTTGCGGTCAAGGAAACCATCAACCAATGGATCGTTGGTGAGACAGTGAAATGCGAGGCGGCAGTGCGTGCCGCGCTTGAAAGCTACCGTTTCAACGATGCATCCAATGCCATATACGCCTTCACCTGGAATGTCTTCTGCGACTGGTATCTCGAATTCGCGAAACTGCCCTTCCAGGGAGATGACAAGGCGGAAACGCAGGCGACGGCGGCCTGGGCACTGGACCAGATCCTGAAAATCCTGCATCCCTTTATGCCCTTCGTGACCGAAGAGCTTTGGGGCAGTGTCGCCGCAACGCGGGAAACCGACCTGATCATTGCTGACTGGCCGGCTTATCCGGCAGAGGCAGCCAATGCGGCCGCCGCAGTGGAAATGGACTGGGTGCAGGAGTTGATTACCGGCATTCGCGGTGTCCGCAGCGAGATGAACGTGCCCGCGGGCGCAAAAATTCCGCTGATCTTCAATGACGGCAGCGCGGAGGATAAAGCCCGGCTTGAAAAACATTGGGACATTATCGCCCGCATGGCGCGGCTGGAGTCTTATGAGACCGATGCCGAGGTGCCGAAAGGCGCGCTCCAGTTCGTCCATAAGGGGGCGATTGTTCTTCTCCCGCTGGCGGGGGCAATGGATCTCGACGCGGAGAAGGCGCGGATTCAAAAGGAGATCGGTAAGCTCTCAGGCTATATGACGGGCCTCAACAAGAAGCTCGGCAATGAGAAGTTCGTCGCCAATGCGCCGGCAAATGTGGTTGAGGGGGAGAAGGCGAAACTTGCCGATGCCGAAACCCAACTTGCCAAGCTGAATGACGCGGCGGCCCGCCTCGCGGAGCTTTAAAGACTAGAGCCGGCTGCCTTGACGGGCGTCCGGCCTATCTTTTCAGGAAGGCGGGGGCCTTGTCCCAGCCCCAGTTCAGCACCTTCTCGATCCAGTCGACAAGCGGAATGACCGTCAGCCAAGGCAGCAGGATCAGACAGGCCGCACCACCCCCCAAGATTACGTCCGTAAACCAGTGACCACCGCCCGCAAGGCGCGGGACACTGACGAAAATCATCAACAGGACACTCAGAACCGCGATTGCGGGACGGTTGCGAAACAGCAGGATCACCCCGCCCGCGAACAACGCGCTGGTCATGGCATGATCGCCAGGAAAGGAATTGTCGGTCGAGGTCTTGACCGTATAGCCGGTGATAAAGTCATTTATATTGTTAAAGGACGCGAGGGCGAGCCCGGGGCTCGGGTGATGGAAATCGCCAATGACCTTTTTCGAGATCAGCAGGGCGATCAATATAAGAAAGGTGATGGCGCCGATCCTGGCCATAACCGGGATTCGTTCTTGTCTCTCCGATGACAATACCATGTAAACACAGATCCCCAGCATGGCGACGAAGGTGGCGTAATCGAATGTCTTGCTGTTTGTCCAGGCCCAGAAATGGGTCAGGAAACCGTCCGGCGTAATGGTGCTGTTAAGGCTGCGGAATATCCCTGTATCGATACTTTTCCAGACAGTTTCGTACAGTCCCGTGAGGCCCGAGACCAGCAGAAGAACCGCCAATAGAGTGCAGATGATCAATATGGTAACGCGTGAGCGAAAGGAAGTCGTATTTGACGCGGGAGAAAGGGACATGGTGATCGAATCTAACTCTATTTTTTCCAAAGTAATTTCATACTAAACGCTTTTTAGGGCGAGGGAAACGCGCAAGTCAATCTCGACACCCAACTTTGTGATTGAGGCGGATGCGAAAATAGTCTTACACTTCAACCTATAATTCCAGCAATGAGAAACCGGGAATACCCGGCGCCAGCAGAAGGGACCTCATCCATGACAGATATTCATTTTGCGTCCGCCCATGAACAGGCGGCGAAAATCGCTCAGGGGGAAATCGGGGCGGAAGAACTGCTCGATCACTATCTTGCGCGGATCGGGAAATATAATGGCGACCTCAACGCCGTGATCTGGATGGACGAGGAAACGGCCCGAAAGCGGGCGCGGGACGCAGACGCGGCGCGCATCCGCGGCGACCGGCTCGGGCCCTTACATGGCGTGCCGATGACGATCAAGGAAAGCTACAACCTTGTGGGCAGCCCTTCGACCTGGGGCAATCCGGCGTGGAAGGATCATTACCCCGAGAAGAACGCGCTCAGCGTGCAGCGGCTTCTCGACGCGGGGGCGAATATCTTCGGCAAGACCAATGTGCCCTTCATGCTCGCCGACTGGCAGAGCTTCAATGATATTTATGGTACAACGAATAACCCGTGGGATCTTACGCGGACGCCGGGGGGCTCCTCCGGCGGGTCGGCGGCGGCGCTGGCGGCCGGACTGTCGGGAATCGAGACCGGCTCCGATATTGGCGCGTCCATCCGCAATCCGGCCCATTACTGTGGTGTTTGCGGGCATAAGCCGACCTATAACATCATTCCGGGCCAAGGCCAGAAGCCGCCGGGGATTGTTGCCGACAATGATATTGCGGTGCTGGGGCCACTCGCGCGCTCTGCCTTCGACCTGGAGATCGCGCTCGATGTGATGGCGGGGGCGGGAAGCCCGCAGAACAGCGCCTGGGCCCTCAACCTGAAACCGGCGCGCCACCGGCATTTGAAGGATTTCCGCGTTGCCGTGATGACGAGCGCCGAGGGTTTCGATGTGGATAATGACTATCAGGCGGCGCTGAACGGGATTGCCGACAAGCTGGAAGCGGCGGGCGCCCGCGTCAGCCGGACCGCGCGACCGGATATCCCGATTGCGGCGGCCTATGAAACCTATATCCTGCTGCTCCGGGCGGCGACTTCCGGCGCGCTCCCTGACGCGCAGCTTGAACGCTTCCGCAAAATTACGGCCAACGCAGACCCAAAGGATAAAAGCTATCTCACCCTGATGGCGCGGGCCGGGACCATGCCGCACAAGGAATGGCTGCGGATCAATAATGAACGTCACCTGATGGCACTTAAATGGGCAGAATTCTTCGGCGAATGGGATATCCTTATCTGCCCCTCCGCCGCCGGGCCTGCATTCCCGCAGAACCAGAAAGGGGAGCGGCAGGACCGGATGATCGACATCAACGGTACCCCGCAGCCGAGCACGGACCAGATGTTCTGGGCCGGTTATTCCAACATGGTTGATCTGCCCTCGACCGTCGTCCCGGCAGGGGTCACACCCGGCGGTCTTCCAGTCGGGTTGCAGGCAGTTGCCGCCTATGGGGAGGACAAGACCTCGCTGAAGCTCTGCCAGTTGATCGAGGAGGCATTCGGCGGCTTTACCCCACCACCCGGCTATGATTGATATATAGGCCCGGGCCTTAACCCCAAAGACTCCCCGAAAATGCCTTATTTTCGGCAGCCTTTGGCAAGATACTGTATTTAAAAGGAAAATACGGTTCCGCCCGGCCGGAGCGTAAAGTTTTTGTTAAATTGCAGGCGGATAGCAAGGTTTTGTAAAGGAATCCTTGCTATTCCTTGTCACAGGATAACCACGCTGCAAAGCCTCGGTTCGTGCGGCGAATATGGACCGGAAGCGCGGCGGAACTTCTGCTTTGGAGGTAAAAATGGCCTATGCCATTCCGATGATCGAGCCGCATTCCCGCAAGCGGGCAATCGCCTACTCCGGCATTTCCTGGTCCTGCCTGTTTTTCGGCCCCTTTCCGGCGCTGTATCGCGGCCATATCCTCGGCTTTGTTGGTATGTCTTTGGTCAATCTCGCGACCCTTGGATTCTCCATGCCCGTCTTCATCTTTGTCTATAATGCCTGGCACTACCATTCCCTGCTGGCGCGGGGATACCAGCCGGCGAGAAACAGTTATAGCGCGCTTGAGGAAGAATCGGTTTACATGTCGCCCAGCCTTCAGGACTATACGGAAGATATTTATGATACCGGGGACGCACCGCGACAGCAGCAGATCAGGCTGGCGTCGCCAAAATTATCCGACCGCCTGATCGATGATCATCGGCAGGGCGCCTTCCTGAAGAAGTAAAAGGGAAAACCCCGTTTAAAGCAGCATGACGCTGGTCGTGACGTGGGAGACCGGCTTTGACGCGTCCCCCATATGCAGATTTATTTCCCCGTAAACAAGTCGCTTGCCGGATTTAATCACCTTGGCGACGGCGAACATTTCCTCTCCCTCTGCCGGGCGGAGGAAGGTGGTTTGCATATTCACCGAAGTCATGGAGACGAAGGAACCCGCGTTGGTGGCAACCGCGAACACCATGGCCGTATCGGCCAGCGCCATGATGGCCTGACCGCAGATCATGCCCCCCAGACGGTTGATCCTCTTGGTTGCGGGAATGCGCAAGGTGGCGCTTCCCGGTGAAATATCGGTAATGGTGATATCCAGCTCCTTGATCCAGTCGGAGAAGCTGTTTTCAAAAAATTTCCGGGCTTCTTCTATGGTTATTTCTGACATGCGGCCCTTTGTTGTTAGATTTTTGCCGTTCTTACAATGGCGCATGTTCCAGATCGGGGCAATATGCAATGCAATTCCCCATCCATCTGGCGGAGTATCCTTTTCCTTTACCTTGACCGCGAATCCCCTAATATTTCTAAAAAGTAAAACACAGGGAGCAGGGAATGTTTATCTCACAATTATTGATGCGCGCGGTGCAAACCAAGCGCGACAGCATCGCCACCATCTGCGCCGGGCGGGAGCGGACCTATGGCGAGTTTGCGATACGGGTGCAGAAGTTTGCCGGAGCGCTCCGGTCCCTCGGCATTACGGAGGGAGAGCGGGTCGCCATTCTCGCCCATAACTCGGACCGATATCTGGAATTCTATTATGCAACGCCCTGGGCGGGCGGGGTGTTTGTTCCCGTCAATACGCGCCTAGCGGTGCCGGAGTTTGCTTATTGGCTGAAGGATTCCGGATCGGAAATCCTGCTGGTCGACGATGCCTTTGCACCTGCTGTCCCGGAGCTTAAGAAACGAGTCGCGAGCTTGAGGGAGGTTATCTATATCGGCGATGGCGCCACGCCGGAGGGTATGCTGAACTATGAGGAACTGTTGGCCGATCATGATCCGGTGCCGGATGCGGGCCGGGGCTTTGATGATCTTGCGGGGCTGTTCTATACCGGCGGGACGACGGGTGTCTCGAAAGGCGTGATGCTCAGCCATTCAAACTTTATTGTGAATACGCTGAACTCCATGCCCTGCTTTAACTTCAAGGAGGATGCACGCTGGCTGCATGTGGCGCCGATGTTCCATATCGCGGACGGCGCGGCGGTCTTCGGGACGACCATGGGCCTCGGCGTGCATGTCTTCATTCCGGGCTTCACACCGAAAGGCACGATGGAGGCAGTTCAGGAATATAAGATCACAAATACGCTTCTGGTGCCGACCATGGTCAATATGGTGGTCAATGATCCGGATATCGCCAATTATGATATGTCCAGCCTGAAAGACATCATCTACGGTGCGTCCCCGATGCCGGAGGCGGTGATCATGAAGGCGTTGGAAGTCTTGCCGGGCACGGGCTTCACCCACGCCTATGGCCAGACCGAATGCGCGCCGCTAGTCACTTTTACCGGGCCGGAATTCCATGTGCTGGAGGGGCCGAACGCGGGCCGGTTCAAATCCGCCGGTCGGCCGGTCTATTCCTGCGAGGTACGGATTCTCGATGCCAATGATGAGGAAGTGCCCCCCGGCACCGTCGGGGAGGTCTGCGTGCGCGGCGCCAATGTCATGCTTGGCTACTGGAACAAGCCCGAACAGACGGCCGAAGCCTTGCGTGGTGGCTGGATGCATTCCGGCGACGGCGGCTATATGGATGAACAGGGCTTCGTTTACATCGTTGACCGGGTGAAGGACATGATCATTTCCGGCGGGGAGAATGTGTATTCCGCCGAAGTGGAAAACGCGGTTTATCAGCATCCGGCGGTCGCCGAATGTGCCGTGATTGGCGTGCCCCATGAAACCTGGGGCGAGCAGGTGCATGCCATCGTCCGCCTGCATGAGGGGCAGGCGGCGACGGATGCGGAAATTATCGAGTTCAGCCATACCCTGATTGCCGGGTTCAAATGCCCGCGCAGCGTTGATTTTACCAGCGATCCGCTGCCGCTCTCGGGGGCGGGGAAGATTCTTAAAACCGAACTGCGCAAGCCCTATTGGGCGACAAAGGAAAAGCAGGTCAGCTAGGCCCGGTTGCGGCGGGATTATTCCCGCCGCGAACAATCCCGGATCTCGACACGCCGTTGTGGCAGGTTTTCGCTGTTGTCCTCCCCGCGACCGATCATATGCAGGGCGGTCTTGTCGAGGCCGGCGTCCATCATCAAGTCAGTGACGGCCGCCGCGCGTTGGCGGGACAAGCGATAGTTATCAAATTTTGATCCGCTTGGGTCGGAATGCCCCGAAATAACAATAAGCTGGCTACCGGCCTCCCTGTAGTCCGAGGCAAGCTTGCTGATCAAGCTGACGGATTCCTTACCGGTGATATGGGTTGACCCCACGCCAAAGGTAACGATCATTTGTGGCGAGAGATCCCAGCAATAATCCGGGATCCTTGCCGTAACCTGATTGGTGTAGTCAAACTCCACCTTGGTGAGCGCAAAGCTGACGCGATTAAGACCCTCTTCCAGTTTTGTCAGCGCTGCCTTTGATCTTGCGGCGTTACGCTCCAATACGCTCAGTTTTTGGTTCAGGCTATCCGTATTCAGCTCTTCTCGTTGCTTCGTCGAAGTGTTGAGGGCGCTGATATTCTCATTGTTCTCGCGAGCGAGGTTCTCAATTGTGCCGATCCTGTTTTCAAGGCCGGACAGTTGTCCATCCTTTTCCGTATGCTCTTCGCTGTAAAGAGGGCCAAGGTTTTCCAGCGGGACAGCGAAGGGCAGGCGGGTGCTGCCGTTAAAGAAAAGCTCATAACGGGAAGTAGAGCCGAGATAGAGCAACGTTTCCGAATTATCTCCTTTCTTTAACTGGACCACCGGAAAGTTGAAAAAACTCGACAGGCTTTTCCGGAATTTTTCCGGAACGTTCACATCTTCCTGTAGTTCCGCAAGATCGCTATGGCAGAGGTTTGAAATGTTCAACCCGGGAAAGAGCTTCGGCGTTTCCTGCGCTGCAGGGACGATTTTCTTGTCAGCAACCATAATAATACATTTGCGCAGGTCGCGGGCTTCATGCCCGGCATACAGGATGGAGCCGGTGGAGGCGAAACCGAGCATCAGGATTGTTACAGAAAAACGATGGTTATTAAAGGTGCTGATGGCCAGAAACCGTTGATAGATATTCCGCGCGATTTCTGCCGGGTCCGGGCCAACGGCGGGGGATAGCGTCTTTTTGTGGCGATGAAGCGAGAGCGCGAGATGCTCCCGCCCGATGAGGATTTGCGACGGGTTCTTCCGGTTGCGTTTGGGCAGAAGAAACACGAACATATGCAGGACGTTGAGCACAAAAATACCGAGGCTGAGACTGATAATCTTGAGCCGCTGGCGAGGTTTCATATGTTTATGTGACGTGGTCATCGTGATTTTGACCAGAAGCCAGACCCCGAAGAGTACAGCGAGAATGATCGTATAGAAGATCCAGACCTTCAAAACGATGACTATCAACATGCCGCCATTTCTGAGCGCGCTGATAAAAAAGTCTTCAAGGCCCGCATATTTCAGATACTGCAGGTCAAAAACACCGTAATGCAGCGTTTCGAAAAACAGGCCGAACAAAAAGAAATAGCATAGCACCAGCGTGGTCAGGAACGGGACCAGCAGGGCCAGGTTATAGGTGCGGTTTACTCTCAGATGCACCTCACAGAAGATTTCATCATCCAGGGCTTTGTTTCGACAGCGCCGCCCGGCGCGCGTTATTCCTTCACATTGCATGGTTTGATGCCTCTAGTTTTAATAAGAGATAAATAAACCTATAAATAGTAAGTAAAACATTATTAACAAGTATTACGTGTATTTATGCGAAAAAATTCATCTGGGCCTTGGGAAAACCTGCCTTGCGCTTGTCCTTGCTCCCGGATCGTATTAACTAGAGGCTATAGTTTTCACGAAAGAGAAGAATATGCCCCAATATCGATCAAGAACCACCACGCAGGGACGTAACATGGCTGGCGCGCGGGCGCTCTGGCGGGCCACCGGCATGAAAGACGGCGATTTTGAAAAGCCGATTATCGCGATTGCCAACAGTTTCACGCAATTTGTCCCCGGCCATGTGCATCTGAAGGATCTTGGCCAGATGGTCGCGCGGGAAATCGAGAAATGCGGCGGTGTCGCCAAGGAATTCAATACCATTGCCGTCGATGATGGCATCGCCATGGGCCATGACGGCATGCTCTACAGCCTGCCCTCGCGCGAGGTGATTGCCGACGCGGTGGAATATATGGTCAATGGCCATTGCGCGGACGCGCTGGTCTGCATTTCCAACTGCGACAAGATCACGCCGGGCATGCTGATGGCGGCGATGCGGCTCAACATCCCGACGGTGTTCGTCTCCGGTGGCCCGATGGAGGCCGGCAAGGGCATGGCCGATGGCAAGGAAATCGGCCTCGACCTGATTGATGCGATGATCCAGGCGGGAGATCCTAACGTTACCGATGAGCAGGTCGCGGAAGTCGAACGCTCCGCCTGTCCGACCTGCGGGTCCTGTTCCGGCATGTTTACCGCCAACTCCATGAACTGCCTGACTGAGGCACTCGGCCTCGCGCTGCCCGGAAACGGCAGTATGCTGGCGACCCATGCGGATCGGAAGCAGCTCTTCCTCGATGCGGCGCGGACCATTGTTGATATCACCCGCCGTCATTATGAAATGGACGAGGCGGGCCTATTGCCACGGGAGATCGCGTCGTTCAACGCGTTCGAGAATGCCATGTCGCTTGATATTGCCATGGGCGGCTCGACAAATACGGTGCTCCATCTCCTTGCTGCCGCGCAGGAAGGCGAAATTGATTTCACCATGCAAGACATTGATCGCTTGAGCCGCGGTATACCGAACCTGTGCAAGGTCGCGCCAAGTACGCAGAACTACCATATGGAGGATGTACATCGGGCTGGCGGCATCATGGCCCTGCTGGGGGAACTGTCCCGGGCGGAGCTTCTACACACGGACGTACCGACGGTACATTCACCGAGCATGGCCGAAGCGATCGAGCTTTGGGACGTCACCCAGACCCGCAGCAATACGGTGCAGGAATTTTATCGCGCCGGCCCTGGCGGGGTGCGCACGACGGAGGCATTCAGCCAGTCCAAGCGCTATCCGAGCCTGGATACAGACCGGGAAAATGGCTGTATTCGGTCCAAGGAACATGCTTACTCGCAGGACGGCGGGCTTGCCGTTCTCTACGGGAACATTGCGCTGGATGGGTGTATCGTCAAGACGGCCGGCGTTGATGAGAGCATTCTCAAGTTTTCCGGCCCGGCACGCCTGTTCGAAAGTCAGGACGCCGCGGTCGAGGCCATTCTCGGTGACAAGGTCGTGGCCGGAGACGTGGTCGTGATTGTTTATGAGGGACCGAAGGGCGGCCCCGGAATGCAGGAAATGCTGTACCCGACCTCCTACCTGAAGTCGAAGGGCCTCGGTAAGGAATGTGCGCTGCTGACGGACGGACGTTTCTCTGGCGGCACCTCCGGTCTGTCCATCGGTCATGCTTCCCCGGAAGCGGCGGAAGGCGGGGCGATCGGCCTGGTGGAGGAAGGGGATATCATCGATATCGACATCCCGAACCGGACCATAAGCTTGCGTATTTCCGATGATGAACTGGCCGACCGCCGGATCAAGATGGATGCGAAGGGGGCCAAGGGCTGGGCGCCAACAAAACCGCGCGCCCGGAAAGTCTCCCAAGCCCTTCGTGCCTATGCCGCGCTGACCACCAGCGCCGCCCGTGGCGCTGTCCGCGACGTGAGCCAGCTCAAGCGCTAAGCCAGCTTCAATCAACGAAAAAGCCCGCCGGCATCCCCGGCGGGCTTTTTTATGCATAGAGGAGGAAAGGCAGCAGAAGCGCTAATCCGCGAGATCGACCCAGATCGGTGTATGATCGGAGGGTTTTTCCTGGCCGCGCGGGCCCTTGTCGATACCGACTTCCGTCATCCGGTCGGTCGCCTGCGGCGAGAGGAGGAGATGGTCGATGCGGATGCCGTGATCCTTTTGCCACGCCCCCCGTTGATAATCCCAATAGGTGTAGTTCACATCCGGCGTGAAGGCGCGATAAGCATCGGTGTAGCCAAAATTAAGAAGCTGGCGGAAGCGGTTGCGGCTCTCAATGCGGGTGAGGGCATCACCTTCCCAGGCTTTCGGGTCGTAGCAATCTTCATCCTGCGGAATAACATTATAGTCGCCCGCAAGCACCGTCGGTTCCTCCAGTGTGAGGAGGTGTTTCCCGCGGGTGATCAGCCGGTCCATCCATCCAAGCTTATAGGGAAACTTTTCCGTGTCCGTCGGGTTGCCGTTCGGCAGGTAGATGGAAGCGATGCGGACATTGCCTACTGTCGCCTCGATATAGCGGGCCTGTTCGTCCGCATCATCGCCCGGCAGGCCGCGCATCACATCCTCGATTGGGTGTTTGGAGAGGATCGCCACCCCGTTATAGGTCTTCTGGCCATGGGTCTCGACATTATAGCCCAGTTCCTCGACCTCCAGCCGCGGGAAATTGTCGTCGATGACTTTCAGTTCCTGCAGGCAGAGCACATCGGGGGCGTAATCCTTCAGGTAGTCGACAAGCCGCGGCAGGCGCGCTTTCACCGAATTGACGTTCCAGCTGGCTATCTTCATGTCACCCCTCACATAAAACAAAAGCCCGGCGAAAACCGGGCCTTTTTTCTAACATCTTTGCCGCGTCAATCAAATGGCAAATGATGATCCACAGGAGCAGGACGCCGTCGCGTTCGGGTTCTTGATCTGGAAGGACGCACCGATCATGTCCTCAACGAAATCAATTTCCGACCCGGCGAGATACATCAGGGACAGCTGGTCCACAAGCAGGGTCGCGCCCTTGTTGATGACCGCCACATCGTCCGGGTTTTGCGTATCCTCAAGATCGAAACTGTACTGAAAACCAGAGCAACCGCCGCCATTCACCGCAACACGCAACATCTTCTTGTCGGAGTTCATTTCCTCGACAATGGCATTTATTCGATCAGCCGCCGATTCTGACAGTTTGACGGGCGGTTCTATTGTATCCATGACAGACATTTATCTTTAATTCCCAAATGACAAAGGCATTTCACCTCCGTTATAGAGACTATATAGCAAATGATGTATTAATCATATGCCTGTTTGTCAATTGATCGCCCCGGAAAAGTACCGCATTTTATGTCTATCAGCTATATAACTCATGCCCGAAGGGCTCTTGACGCCGCCCTTGAGGGGATTGGACTGCCGGATCGTCAGGCGCAGGAGGCAGTGCGGCAGGAAATTATTCTGCGCCCTCCCAGGGAACGTAGTTGGGGTGACCTCTCAACAAATTCTTCTATTATATTGAAATCAAATAAGAACATAGATTCTAAAGAAGCGTCGGATAGCCTTGCTTTCGCGTTTAAAAAGCTGGAAGGGATTGCCGATGTTCGGTTGGAGAAAAATGGCTATATCAATCTCATATATAACAATAAATACTGGTTAAAAAATATTTTACTGGTTAAGGGTGAAGGAGCGGAATTCGGGACTGAAGGGATGGCGGTCGAAAAAATCGATGGTCCTGTTCCGGCGGAGGTAAATGATCTCTTCAGTTACCGTCAAAAGATGAATGCCGAGATATTGGGACGGATTGCCACGCTGATCGGCGCTGAATGGGACCGGGGCGTCCAGCCGGAGAGGGAGGCAACCGGATTCCCTCTACCTTCTGCCATTGCACGATGCACAGAGGCGAAGTTAAAGTTCGCCCTGATCGCCAATCCGCCGGGCTTTATTGATGCGTTCAGCCCTATTTTAGCCATAGACAAGAGCTACGATAATCCTGTTTTCGCCATTCCCTATGCGCGGTTGATGCTCGCGCGGTTCATGACGGCGATGGAAGAGGCGAAATCCGAGTTGGGCGAGGGGGTGGATATGTCGGTTTTGAAATTACCTGAAGAGGTGGCGTTGGCGCGGCGTATGAACGACTGGCCGCTAGCGCTTGAGCGCACTGTGTTGAAGCGGGATTGTTTTTATCTCGCCTCTTTCCTCCAGGAGCTTTCCTTGCTATTTTTCAAACTCGTTGAGAGGGTCCATCCTATATCGTCAGGTTACCTGACGACACGGGCGGAACGGTCGGCACGGCATGTTCTGCTGGTTGCCCTTGAGACAATTATAATCGGCGGCGTCACACTTCTCGGCGTCGATTCTGTAAAGGAGTACGGTTAAGTGACTGGCGAAGATGATTATCTGGACGATGACTTCTATGATGGCGAGGATGAGCCCCGTGTAAGCCGCCGAAAATGGATTGGCGGCATTCTCGCCCTCCTGATAGTTGGCGGTTTCGGCATTGGCATCTGGTATGCCTATGACCAAGGCGTGAAAAAGGGTGTCCAGCTTGCCCCTCCGATCATCAGCGCTGACACCACACCTGTAAAAATCAAGCCCGAGGATCCGGGCGGGATGGAAATACCCAATCAGGATAAGCAGGTTTTTAATGTGCTTCAATCGGAGGAGGCGTCCGAAAAGGTCGAAAAGCTGATGCCGCCACCGGAGGATGCCACAAGAGACGAGGCGGTTGAAACGGCGCCGGAAACGGCCGTGAGTGATGTCGAAAAAGCGGCGGATGAAAACAAACTTGAAACCCTTATTGAGAAAGCAACGAAGGAAGCGCCGACAAGCAAGTCAGAGGCCACTGAAACGGCGGCTGTGAACGATAATGCCGTGGTGGCGATTGAAAAGCCTGCGGAGGTGGCCGAGAAAGTCGAGCCAAAGCCTGTCGAGAAAAAGGTTGAAGTCGCGGCAGTGCCCACTCCCAAGGCAGTGGATGCGCCCAAAACAAGCGGGCCAATGTACCGGGTACAGGTCGGTTCTTTCCGGTCTTCTGATGCGGCAGAGAAACAATGGTCGATGCTCTCCTCCAAATTCGAATCGCTTCTCTCCGGCCTCAGCTATCGTGTGGAGAATGTCGCGGTTGAGGACAAGGGTACCTATTTCCGGTTGCAGCTTGGTGCATATGGCAGTCGTGATAGTGCAAACAAGCTATGTAGCGATCTGAAGGCGCAGAAGCAGGATTGTCTCGTTGTCAGCGGTTGATTTATCCAACTGCAAGTCTGTCATTTTTGGATGTGAGGGAACCAAGCTCTCGGCGGCGGAGAAGAAATTCTTCAAGGCGGAGCAGCCTTTCGGCTTTATCCTCTTTGCCCGGAATGTTGAGACACCGAAGCAGCTCAAGAAACTTGTCAAATCCTTGCGCAGCGCGGTCGGGCGCCCCGATGCGCCTGTCCTGATCGATCAGGAGGGTGGCCGGGTGCAACGCCTGCGCAGCCCCCACTGGTTTGAGGCAAAGCCCTTCGGCTATTTCGGGGATCTCTATGAAACAGAACCGGAGCGCGCCATTGAGGCGCTGCGGCTCACAACGCGCTTGATCAACTCGGACCTGAGGGAGGCGGGGATCACCGTCAATTGTTCGCCCTGCCTTGACCTCCGGCTCCCGGAAACTGTCGATGCTATCGGAAATCGCGCTTTCGCGGGCGATCCGGAAATTGTTGCGCGGTTCGGCGCGGTGGTAGTGGAGGAAATGCTGACGGCGGGCATAATCCCGGTCATCAAGCACATTCCGGGCCATGGCCGGGCAACAGTCGACAGCCATCTCGCCTTGCCCCATGTTCCGACGCCCCACAATGTCTTGCAGGAAACTGATTTTGCGCCCTTCAAGGCGCTTTCCATGCTGCCCTGGGGGATGACAAGTCATATCGTTTTTGACGATATCGATCCAGATCAACCAGCGACCCAGTCCAGGACCATTGTTGAAGATGTAATCCGCGGGGAGATTGGCTTTAGCGGATTATTGCTAACCGATGACCTCAATATGGAGGCACTTTCGGGCGGCCTTGCCGAGAGGGCAACGGCTGCATTGGCGGCTGGTGTGGATATCGTTCTTCATTGCTCGGGCGTTCTCGCTGAGATGCAGGAAGTGGCGGCCGTCTGCCCGCTGCTAGGGGAAGAAGCGCAGGCGCGGATCGACCGCGGCAATCGCGTGTTTGATCATCCGCCGGGTAAATGGGACCGCGATGCGGACCAAGTGCGGCTAACGGAGCTGTTGAGCGGGGATGCCGCGTAATGGATATTGGCAATATAGTTTACCAGATTTCTGTCTGGTTGGTTCCGGCCCTTTCGGCCATCACCCTGCATGAGGCCGCGCATGGTTTCGTTGCCTGGAAACTGGGCGATGATACGGCGAAGCGGCTGGGACGGGTGACCTTTAACCCGTTCAAGCATATCGACCCGATGGGCACGATTATCATCCCCGGATTCCTGCTGCTGATCAAGGCGCCATTCCTGTTTGGCTATGCCAAGCCGGTGCCGGTCAATTTCGGCCGCCTCGGCAATCCACGCCGCGACATGATCTGGGTGGCGCTGGCCGGGCCGGGCATGAATTTCCTGCTCGCCTTCCTTTTTGCACTCGGCTTTCATCTTTTGCCGCTGTTCCCGGGGGAGATGGCTCAATGGTTCGCCCTTAATTGCAAAAACGGTATTATTCTCAATGTCGTATTGGGTGTTTTTAACCTGCTTCCGCTGCCGCCGCTGGACGGCGGGCGGGTGGCCGTTGGCATTCTTCCGGATAGACTTGCCTTGCCACTTGCCCGGCTGGAACGCTATGGGTTCTTTATACTGATCGGGGTGATTTTCATCCTTCCCATGATCACGCGCCAACTTGGCATGGAGGTTGATCTGCTGAACTGGCTGTTCACAGGACCCATCAGCTATGTGGTCAATCTGATTGCCAATCTGGCGGGTCTGGGCTAGGCTTTTGTGATGTTGACATGGTCACGAGAAGCATACGAGGCAACGCACCGTGGATAAGGGGTCCTTCGACGACGCGGGGCAGAAAAACACCGAGGTTATTCCGCTTACCTCCCAAGCCCTTCTGGTAGATCTTGACGGCTATGAAGGGCCGTTGGATGTTTTGCTGGTGCTCGCGCGGGACCAGAAGGTCGATCTCCTTAAAATCTCCATCCTGCAGCTGGCGGAGCAGTATCTCGCCTTTATCGAGCAGGCCCGCGCCCTGCGTCTTGAGGTGGCGGCGGACTATCTGGTGATGGCGGCCTGGCTCGCCTATCTGAAATCGCGTCTGTTGCTCCCGGCCGAAGAAGATGACGGCCCGAGCGGGGAGGAACTCGCGGACCGGCTCGCGTTTTTGCTGAAAAAACTGGAAGCGATGCGCGAGGCGGCGGAGAAGCTGATGAACGGGACGGTTGTCGGGCGTGACCGGCTGCAACGCGGCCGCCCGGAAGCCATCCGTATTACCCGGCATTCGAAATATGAATGTACCTTGCGCGAACTCTTGCAGGCCTATGCCGCGCAGAAAGAGCGAAAGGGAATTATCAATCCGCTCCGGCTGATGCGCGATGCCGTCTTCTCAGTAGAGGCAGCGCTTGATCGGCTTGAAAAGATGCTCGGAACCCTGCCGGAATGGACGGACCTGATGGCCTATTTGCCGGAAAATATCTCTGACCCGTTCAGCCGCCGTTCGGCCCAGGCATCGACATTGCTTGCGAGCCTGCAGATGGCAAAGGAAGGACAGCTCGAGCTTCGTCAGGGCGCGACATTCGGACCAATACAGGTGAAGAAGAGGAAGAGCGGACAATGAGTCTGGATCCTGAGCATGTCAGAATGGCGGAAGCCTTGCTTTTTGCCTCAAAAGAGCCGCTGGATGAGGCCGTCTTGGCTGAACGATTGCCCGAGGGGGCCGATATCCCTGCCATTCTCTCCACCATAGAGGAGCAATACCGCCATAAGGGCGTGAACCTTGCCCGGCTCGCGGGTAAATGGACCTTCCTGACCGCGCCGGACCTTTCCTGGTTACTGGAAGAGGAGCGGGAGACCACTCGGCGTCTCAGCCGCGCAGCACTGGAAACCCTCGCGATTATTGCCTATCACCAACCTGCGACCCGCGCTGAAATCGAGGAAATCCGCGGGGTGGGACTCAGTCGCGGGACCATGGATGTATTGTTCGATGCGGGCTGGATTCGCCCGCGTGGCCGCCGCCGGACACCGGGCCGGCCCGTCACCTATGGCGTGACAGAAGACTTCCTTATTCATTTCGGCCTTGATGATATTAAGGATCTGCCAGGATTTGACGAGATGAAAGCCGCTGGCCTGCTCAGCACGGAACCCACCGGGATTTTCAATGATCTTGCCCAAACAGAAGAAGACGCCCTCGAAGACGAGGAAGAGAAGGAATTTTAACTTCTTCGTGCGCCGCGGCGAATTGCCGCTCAAATCAGACTTTTAATTGACATTGCAAATGATTATTATTTACCGATAGGGCGGATCGCGGTATGAACGCCGTTTCGGGCACACTGGATTGAGGAACTTTTTTGGCCGCACTGGAGTTTGAAAATCAGCAGCCCCTTGCAACAAGGGGGCGGTGGCGCAAGAGTGCGTCTCCAATGACAGCCTTTGTGCTGTTGATTGCGTTGGTTCTCTCGATACCGGTTCTGGTGGTTCTGGGCTATATCTTCGTGCCGGCGCAGGATATCTGGGCCCATCTCGCCAGCACGGTTCTTCCTCTCTATCTTTATAACACGCTGGTGATGACGCTTGGCGTTGCCGCGCTTGTTCTGGTGATCGGGGTAGGGACAGCCTGGCTGGTGACCATGTGCGAGTTCCCGGGGCGGCGGATCTTTTCCTGGGCCCTGTTCCTGCCGCTCGCCATGCCCGCCTATATTATCGCCTATACTTATACCGGCATGCTGGATTTCGCCGGGCCGCTTCAAACGGCTTTACGGGAGACTTTCGGCTGGTCCCGGGCGGATTACTGGTTTCCCGCAATCCGCAGTTTGGGCGGCGTGATTGTCATGCTCGGTCTCGTTCTTTATCCTTATGTCTACCTGGTAAGTCGTACCGCCTTTCTGGAGCAGTCCATATGCGCGCTTGAAGTTGGCCGGACGCTTGGGCGAGGGCCGTGGCGCGGCTTTATTTCCATTGCACTGCCACTGGCCCGCCCGGCGATTGTTACCGGCCTTGCGCTGGCCCTGATGGAAACATTGAGCGATTTTGGCACCGTCGACTACTTCGCAGTCGATACCTTCACCACCGGTATTTACAGAACCTGGCTTGGGCTTGGTGAGCCAGCGGCGGCAGCGCAGCTTGCGGCGATCCTGATGGTGTTTGTCTTCACTCTTATCCTGATCGAACGGTTCAACCGCGGAAAACGTAAATATCATCATACGACCGGCCGATATCAAAAAATTACCCGCTATTCCTTAAGTAAAAACCGTCAGGGACTCGCAATGCTGGCCTGTGCTCTGCCGATTATTTTTGGTTTTCTGCTGCCGACAGGATGGTTGATAAAAGACAGTGTTTCGGAAATGGATGTGATCTTTAACGCCCAGTTTCCGCGTCTGGTTCTGAATAGCGTGACGGTCGCGTTGATCGCGTCGAGCCTGTCGCTCTTCCTGGCGATGATTCTTATATATGGCCTGCGCCGGGATAGTCGGGGACCGTCGCGAATGGAACAAGGGGCCTTGCGCATTGCCTCCATGGGCTATGCGGTGCCGGGGCCGGTTCTCGCCGTAGGGATCATGCTGCCCTTCGGTTTTATCGATAATACGGTCGATCACTGGATGAGGGCAGCATTCGGCATTTCGACTGGTCTTATCCTGAGCGGTACCATGGTTGCCTTGCTGTTTGCCTATATTGTGCGATTCCTGGCGATTTCCCTGAACACGGTGGAGGCCGGGGTCGACACGGTCACCCCGAATATGGACCGGGCCGCCCGCACGCTGGGTATCACCGGCCTTGGAAAACTGGTCCGTGTACATATCCCGATTGTCTCCGGCAGCCTGATGACGGCGGTTCTTCTTGTCTTTGTCGATGTCATGAAGGAGTTACCTGCGACCCTTGTGCTCCGACCATTTGGCTTTGACACACTGGCCATCCGTGCCTATGAAATGGCGAGCGATGAGCGATTGGCGGATGCGGCCGGGCCCTCACTCGCGATTGTCATTGTCGGTATTCTTCCGGTCGTTGTCTTGAGCCGGGCGATTGCCAAATCCCGTCCTGGGCAAAACTCACAAGCGAGAAACGATTATTGATGAGTAATCTGGTTTTCAGGAATGTTCGCCACCAATATGACGGGGAGAATTCCGTCGATATCGAGTATCTGGAAGTTGGCGCGGGCAAGCTGGTCTGCCTGTTGGGTCCCTCGGGCTGCGGCAAATCAACAACATTGCGTCTTGCGGCGGGGCTTGAAAGCCCGCTTGCCGGGGAAATCAGTATCCAGGGCGAGGTGATGGCTAATGACCGGGTTTTCGTTGGGCCGGAGGATCGCCGCGTCGGGCTGATGTTTCAGGACTATGCGCTGTTCCCGCATCTCACGGTCGAGGATAACGTGGCCTTCGGCCTTTCGCATCTTGGCGTGGAAGAACGGCGGGCAAGGGCGCGGGCGATGCTTGAAACTGTCGGGATGGCGCCGTCGGCCCGAAAATACCCGCATATGCTCTCCGGCGGTGAACAGCAGCGCGTGGCGCTTGCCCGGGCCCTTGCGCCTAGCCCGCGCATCATCCTGATGGATGAACCTTTTTCCGGTCTTGACGTGGTGTTGCGAAACAGGGTGAGGGACGAAACCCTGGCTCTGTTGAAGGAGATGGGAACGACAGTGCTGATGGTCACCCATGATCCGGAAGAGGCCATGCGCATGGCCGATGAAATTGTGTTGATGCGGGAGGGGCGGATTGTGCAACAGGGAAGCGCGGGCGCGCTCTACAACAATCCCGTCAATGAGTTTGTCGCGTCTTTCCTGGGAGAGGTGAACCGGGTGCCGGCGCATCGGAACGGGGATGTTTTGGAGACGGAACTCGGGGAGATACTGGTAGAATCCTCGTTAAAGGACGAGACAATTACGGAAATTCTGGTGCGCCCGGAAGCAATCCGCTTTTTACCGATCGTTGATCCCAGGGCTCCGACAGGTGAGGTGGTGTTGTCACGCAATCTTGGTGCTTACTGCCTGATTGATATTGTCTTCGAGAGCGGGTTTAGGGTGACAGCGCGTGTCGGGTCCTTCTATCAGCCAAAGGTAGGCGAAAAACGTTCCCTATCGCTGAACTTGAGCGGCGTTTTTATTTTTTCAGGGCCCGGAAAAGCGCAATACGTCGATAAACCCATATCAAACATAAATTAATTGTCGTATAAACGCCTATAGACCTTTATATAAAGTTTAGGAAGATTGGCAGAGTTCTGTAAGAAAGTCCTGATATAGCGTCTTTTTAAACCTCTGCGGTAGATGCACAATTTAAGATATTCTCGAGATGAGAACAGGAGCATAAAACATGAGTATTGGTCCGTGGCAAATTATACTAATTCTTGTCATCGTGCTCATTATTTTTGGTGCGGGCAAGTTGCCTCGCGTCGCTGGTGATCTGGCGAAGGGCATCAAGAATTTCAAAAAAGGCATGAATGAAGACGATAAGTCGGAAACGGCAGAGGAAGACAAGACGGAAGTGCTTGAGTCTGCCAGCAATAATGACAAGGCCGAGAGCAAAGACAAGACTGCTCAAGGCTAAGTATGTCGCGTTTGAATTCGTGAAACCCTTCAATCTGGATGAAATGATTAGCCATGTTTGATATTGGCTGGACGGAAATGGCATTTGTGCTGGTGATCGCGGTGTTGGTCATCGGGCCAAAAGACCTGCCGCGTGCAATCTCGACAATCGGGAAGTATGTCCGCAAAGCCCGTTCCATGGCGCGGGAATTTCAATCCGGTATCGATGATCTCGCCCGCGAGACGGAACTTGACGATATCAAGAAGGATATTCAGAAGGGGACGGATTTTAATATCAAGAAACAGATTGAAGACGCTGTTGACCCAGACGGATCCAACAAGGACATGTTTAACGACATCAAGCCGCAGATCCGGGACCCGCGCGACAGTGCCAACAACTATTCCGCACCTCCCCAGAAAAGCAGTGAGGGGGACGGTACGTCTGAAAAAGCCGATATCCCAGCGAAAAATCCTGCACCAGGTGCAGCCGTGAAGACAGCGGATGTTCCCCCTGAGCAAAAATCGGAAACCAAAGCGTCGTGAACGATACCGAGATTGACGAGCACAAGGCTCCGCTGATGGAGCATTTAATCGAGTTTCGCAACCGGCTGGTTTACTCGGTCGTTGCGCTTCTGGTCGCCTTTATCCTGTGTTATATCGTCTCCGAGGATCTTTTCGCCTTTCTCGTCCGGCCTCTGGTGGAGGCGATGGGCGATGATATTGAGGGGCGCCGGATGATCTTCACCGGGCTGCATGAAGCGTTCTTTACTTATATCAAGATCGCTTTTTTTGTGGCCCTTTTTATTGCCTTCCCGATCATCGCGACGCAGATCTGGATATTTGTGGCACCGGGACTTTACAAGAATGAGAAGAAGGCGTTTCTGCCCTTTCTGGTCGTGACGCCGATCCTGTTTTTCCTCGGTGGCGCGCTGGCATACGAAATCGTTATGCCGTTGGCCTGGAAATTCCTGCTGAGCTTTGAAAGCAGTGGGCAAGGAAGCCTTTACTCGAGAGCCTTTACTGCGTTAATCACTGAATTTCCAAACATGGTGAATTACCTGCCGACACCGGCGGAGCCCATGGCGCTGCCGATCCAATCGGAGACACGGGTTAGTGAGTATCTAAGCCTGTCCATGAAATTGATTTTTGCGTTCGGCCTTTGCTTTCAGCTGCCGGTTCTCTTGACGCTATTGGGGCGGGTCGGGATTGTGTCATCTGCCGGGTTGAAGGCAAAATTCAAATATTCGGTTGTCTTCGCCTTCATTGCGGCGGCAATCCTGACGCCGCCGGACCCCTTGAGCCAGATTACCCTCGCGATACCGATCATTATCCTGTACGGCATCTCAATTGTCAGCGTGCGGATGGTGGAGAAGAAGCGCGAGGAGCGTGAGGCCCTTGAAGACGAGGATTGATTATTTTCGCGTCTTCTGTGGGCTGGCCACAACATTTTTTGACATAAATTCAAAAGACTGTGTAAAGCCCTCTGGACGTCGGGCGGCCCGGCCCTTATACACAGGACATCCATCCTTCAATACCGAAATGACGTTCTTATGCTCGATTTAAAATGGATCAGGGAAAACCCGGAAGTTTTTGATGCCGCAATGGCGCGGCGTGGTCTGCCACCACAGTCCGAGGGGCTGCTCACGCTGGATGCGGACAAGCGGAAAATCCAGACCGACATGCAGGAAGTGCAGGCCCGCCGGAATGCGGCTGCGAAGGAAATCGGCAAGGCGAAGGCATCCGGTGGGGATGCGGATGCGCTGATCCGTGAGGTTGCGGATCTTAAAGGCGCCGCGCAGGACCTTGAGGCGCGCGAACGCGAGTTGCAGGCGGAACTGGATACGGCGCTCTCTGTTCTTCCGAATATCATGCGGGACGATGTGCCGGATGGCGCAAGCGAGGACGACAATGTCGAGCTGCGCCGTGTCGGCGATATCCGGGTATTCGATTTCAAGCCGAAAGAGCATTATGAACTGGGCGAAGCCCTCGGCATGATGGATTTCGAGACGGCAGCAAAACTCTCCGGCTCGCGCTTTGTCGTTACCAGTGGCCAGATTGCCCGGCTGGAACGGGCGCTGGCGGCCTTTATGGTCGATGTGCATACGCTGGAAAAGGGTTATCTGGAAGTCTCCCCGCCGGTGATGGTGCGCGGCGACAGCCTGTTCGGCACTGGCCAGCTCCCGAAATTCGAGGAAGACCTCTACAAGACGTCGGAGGATCAATATATGATCCCGACGGCGGAAGTGCCACTTACCAACCTCGTTCGGGAAAGCATCCTCAGCGAGGAGGAACTACCGAGGCGTTTTACTGCCCATACGCTCTGCTTCCGCTCCGAGGCGGGCTCAGCAGGCAAAGATACCGCCGGCATGTTGCGCCAGCACCAGTTTGCGAAGGTCGAGATGGTCTCCATCACCACGCCGGAGCAATCCGATGCGGAGCATGAGCGGATGACCGCCTGTGCAGAAGATATTCTAAAACGGCTTGGCCTGCCGTATCGCGTTGTCGTGCTGTGCAGTGGCGATACCGGGTTCGGCGCGCGCAAGACCTATGATATTGAGGTCTGGCTGCCGGGGCAGGACAGCTATCGCGAGATTTCGAGTTGCTCCAACTGTGGGGATTTCCAGGCCCGCCGAATGAAGGCACGCTTCCGTCCCGAGGGGGAGAAGGGAACGCAGTTTGTGCATACCCTCAATGGATCCGGCCTGGCGGTCGGGCGGACACTTATTGCCGTAATGGAAAATTATCAACAGGCGGATGGATCAATCCTGATCCCGGAGGCACTGGTGCCCTATATGGGCGGCGTCACTGAAATCCGCGCAAAATAAGCAGTACAAAAGGATTAGTAATTTGCGAATTCTACTCAGTAATGATGACGGGTATAACGCGCCCGGGATGGAAACACTTCGGCGCATTGCCGCTGCGCTTTCCGATGACATTTATGTGGTGGCCCCGGAGAAGGAGCAAAGCGGCGCTTCGCGTTCGCTTACCCTGCATGATCCCCTCCGGATAAACAAATATAGCGACCGGGAATATTCCGTTGAAGGAACGCCCACGGACTGCGTCATGATGGCGATGAATCACCTGTTCAAGGATAAGCGGCCCGACCTGATCCTCTCCGGTGTCAATCGCGGCGGCAATCTTGGTGAAGACGTGCTCTATTCCGGAACGGTCGCGGCGGCAAGTGAGGGATGCCTGCTCGGTGTGCCGTCTATTGCGCTCAGCCAGTGCATGGCCCCCGACGGGAGCACCTTCCATTGGGACACGGCAGAAGCGCTGGCGCCGGACATCATTCGCAAGCTACTCGATTTCGAATGGGGCCCCGACGTCCTGATCAACCTGAACTTTCCGGCATTGCCTAAAGTGCAGGTAAAAGGCATCGATGTGACGGAGCAAGGCAAGCGTGACCTCTCCAACCTGTCCATCGATGACCGGGTAGATGCGCGCGGGCGGGAATATTTCTGGCTTGGCTATCGTCCTTCTTTCGGTGATCCGCCGAAGGGAACGGATTTATGGTCGGTTGCGAACGGACGGGTATCCATTACGCCCCTTAAGCTCAACCTGACGAAAGTGGCGCTGGCGGACACGATAAAGAAGGCATTTGCGTGATTGATAATCCTGCCCAGAAAATCCGCCTGATAATGGAGCTTCGCCGGCAGGGGATCAGCAACACTGAAGTCCTCTCGGCGATTGAGCGGGTGCCGCGCGACGCTTTTGTTCCCAAGACCTTCCGGGACCGGGCATATGAGAATATCGCCCTTCCCATCGCCAGTGGACAGACTATCAGCCAGCCTTATGTGGTCGCTTATATGACCCAGATGCTCAATCTGGACAAACGGCGCAAGGTGCTGGAAATCGGCACCGGGTCAGGATACCAGACGGCTATTCTTGCTCGGCTATGCCGTCGGGTCTACTCGATTGAGCGGTTCCGTAATCTGCTAGAACAGGCAGAGGCGGCCTTTGAGGAACTGAAAATCACCAACATCACGACCCGGCTGGGGGACGGCTACAAAGGCTGGCCCGAGCAGGCACCGTTTGATCGGATTATCGTGACGGCGGCCGCCGAGACAGTGCCTGAGGCATTGCTCGATCAACTCGGCCCTGACGGGATCATGGTGCTGCCGGTGGGGAAGGATTCCGCCGACCAGCATATCTTGCGCTTGACCAAGGATAAAGACGGCAATGTCTCCGAGGAGGTCATGTTGCCTGTACGATTCGTACCAATGGTTCAAGGGGTTGCTGAAGAGTCTTAATTTAACACTACATATTGTATGTGCTTAAATTTGTTGTGATTCGCGATCATTTATGCTTAATATCAAAGCATTATGGCAAGGTATGTATCTTTTTTCAGTCGTGTTGCCTGTGTCTGCCTGCTGCTCCCAATGCTCGCAGGCTGCCTGTATGACGACTATTTGCCGCGCTACAAAAGCGCCAAGGTTATTCATACGCCGAAGCCTGAGCTGGTGACCGCCACGGTCGTTATGCCGGCTGATTTCTCGCCCTATTATCAGGATCTTTCCTATCAGTATGTGACAGTAAGAAGCGGGGATACAGTTTCCCGTCTCGCCGCACGCAACAACGTGCCGGTAAAGGCCGTGATTGCGATGAACAGCATGCGCGATCCTTACATGATCTATCCGGGTCAGCAGCTGAAAGTTCCCGCGTTCCATATTCATTCGGTCCGGCCCGGAGAAACACTTTACGCAATCTCCCGTGTTTATGATGTGGAAATGTCTGAAGTAACCCATTTCAACTTTCTTAATGCGCCCTATACGCTGATTCCGGGAACGAAGCTGAAAATTCCGCTGAAGACACAAGGGGAGGTGAGGGTTGCCTCCACGGATATGACCGCATGGCCCGCGCCGCAGCCTGCCGCAGCCAGCGGATCACCGCAACCGGTGAAACGGGTCGTGATAAACTCTCTGCCGCAAGTTGTCGCCGCGCCGCAGCCTGAGACGGTGCCAGCGGCTGTAAAGACCAAGGTTGAGCCGAAACCTGCCGTGAAAGCTGCGCCGACGTCTGCAAAGGCAGAGCCCAGCTATCAGGTCGCGAAACTTGATATACCTCCAGTACCGACGCGCCAGTACACCACCAAGGCGCCCCCCAAACGGAGTGGTAAGTCCTTCAGCTGGCCGGCCAAGGGCCAGATCATTTCCAGCTTTGGTAAAAAGAAAACCGGCTTTCATAATGACGGCGTCAATATCGCCGTGAAGGAAGGAACGCCCATTCGTGCCGCGGAAAATGGCGTGGTTTCCTATGTTGGTAATGAAATGCGCTCCTTCGGGAACCTCATCCTTGTATCTCATGCGGATGGTTATGTAACCGCCTATGGCCATACGGAACGGGCGCTGGTCAACAAGGGCGATGCGGTGAAAAAAGGGGAAGTCATAGCCTATGCCGGATCATCGGGCAGCGTGACCCGCAGCCAGGTTCATTTTGAAATCCGTAAACAAGGCCGTGCAATTAACCCGATCGCCCTTTTAGACTAGGACGGGTCAGTTTCTCGGGCGCAGCACGGTTTGCGTCTGGGTAATCTTGCCGACCAGTTTTCCCGCGTCATTTCTAACTTCTGTCTCTATGACTATCGTCGAGCGCCCAATATGGAGCGGTTTCGCTGTTGCGGTGATGGTTCCCTCCCGCACGGCACCAAGGAAGTTGGTTTTGGATTCAATAGTGGACGTACCCGTCGCGCCTTCAGGAAGATTAGCGAACGCCGCTGCACCCCCTGCGGAATCCGCGAGTGCCATAATGACACCCCCATGCAGTATTCCGGCACTTGTACAGAGGGTCGGGGTCCAGTCGAGGGTCAAGACCACCTCTTCAGGCGACATTTTCTCGGCCTTCATCCCGAGGGTGGCGCAAAGGGGCATCCTGTCATGTAGATATTGGGTGAGTTCGGTTTTCGTCATCGGACTACCGCTGATAATTGAAAGAGACGTTTATCTTTA
The DNA here is from genome assembly GCF_009882915.1 of Sneathiella litorea. Classification (GTDB taxonomy): domain Bacteria; phylum Pseudomonadota; class Alphaproteobacteria; order Sneathiellales; family Sneathiellaceae; genus Sneathiella; species Sneathiella litorea. Next base: position 658,741 of record NZ_WTUW01000002.1, on the reverse strand, counting down.
CGCATTCCCGTCGTCTAATCAATAACCTTCAAGGTAGTGCTTGAAGCGATATCTAGGGCTTCTCAAGATACCAGGCGGCTTCTTCTGCAACCACCCGGCCTTTCAATCCACCGGCGACATCCGACTTTTCCAGGAGCGTTATACGATGGCTGTCGCCGTAGAGTTTGCGGACAGTCTCGCCGACGACAGAGAAGGGCGGGCCTGCCATCTGGCTCTGGTCATACTCAAAAGTGAGGAGGAGCTGAGACGCATTTCGCGTAATTTCAACGACATGTTGTGCGTAGTCTTTCCGCAATTTCTCAGGCAGTGCCACTAACGCGGCCCGGTCATAGACCGCATCGACAGCGCCCAGAAGTTTGGTGGACAGTTTGAAAATATCCCCAACGAATATGTCGATGTTCCGGGCACTGTAGCGGGTGAGGGCGCCGACTTTGGAAATGGCGGGCGTCACCTTCAGTTCCTCAAAGAGCTGTATAATCGCGGTCTCGCTGAGTTCGGCACCAGCGATCCGATACCCCTTTGACAGGAGCCAGCCGATGTCGAGCGTTTTGCCGCAAAGTGGCAGGAAAATGCGGTCCCCCTGTAGGAGGCGGAGGCCTTCAAAATGCTTTTCCAGCAGGGCATTAGGTTTATTTTGATGGAACCCGATCTCATTTGCATTCCATCTTTCATGCCAGAAGCTTGCTTCCATAACGTTGTCCTTCCGAAAAGGTTATTCCATGCCCTCACTCGATGGCAGTGCCTGTTCGTCCTGCAATATCCTGGATATACTGCCAGGCGACACGTCCGGACCGGGAACCGCGGGTGCGGGTCCATTCGATGGCTTCCGCGCTGTATTCCTCTTCGCTGATCGGGATGTTGTAATGGTTGATATATCGGCGAATCATTTCGAGATATTCGTCCTGCGAACAGCTATGGAAGCCTAACCAGAGACCAAACCTGTCGGAAAGCGAGACTTTTTCCTCAATCGCTTCGGATGGCATGATGGCGGTGGCGCGTTCATTCTCGATCATATCCCGGCGCATCATATGGCGGCGGTTGGATGTGGCGTAGAAAATTACATTCGACGGCCGACCTTCGAGCCCGCCATCAAGTACCGTTTTAAGCGATTTATAGGTTGCATCATCGCTGTCGAAAGACAGGTCATCGCAGAAGATGACGCAGCGACGGTTTGTATTCTGAAGTTGCTGCATCAGGATTGGCAGCGAAGGAATATCCTCGCGATGAATTTCAATCAGGACCAACTGGCTCTTCAATTCCTCATTGATCCGCGCATGCGACGCCTTGACCAGCGAGCTTTTCCCCATGCCACGCGCACCCCAGAGCAGGGCGTTATTGGCGGGCAGCCCCTTGGCGAAGCGCAGGGTGTTTTCATAGAGGATGTCGCGAACCCGGTCGATCCCATGCAGGATCGACATAGCTACATGATTGACTTTCGGCACCACGCGCAGATGGTTGTTTTCTGCTTCCCAGACAAAGGCATCGCCGCTCTCGAAATCGATTGTTTCAGGGACGGGAGGTGCCAGCCGGTCAAGACCGTCGGCGATGCGCGTTAACTGCGCGAGGATATCTTCGTTAGTCATATTCACCGATTGAAATTAGAAGGGGCAGACCCCAATTTACAGAACAGGCACATAAATGCCACCATACGGCGGAATGTTCAAGCGCTTGTTCATCCCGCAATCTTGAGGACACCTCAATCGACGGAGTTTTCGGATTGCGGCTTGCATTGCGCGGCAGGAACAATATAAAAGTCGTTCAGTATTTTCATGGGGAAGGCATATTTATGTCATCCCTTCGTCGCGAATTGTACCAAAGGACCTATTACAATGGACCAAGGACTTACTCAACTTCTGCCGCTCGTACTGATCGGTGTCGTGTTTTACTTTCTTCTTATCCGTCCGCAGCAGAAACGGGCGAAGGAACATCGGGCCATGATCGAAGCCGTGCGCCGCGGCGACAATGTTGTCACGGCCGGGGGTATCATGGGCAAGGTAACCAAGGTGCGCGACGACAATGTTGTCCAGATCGAGGTGGCGCCTGAAGTTCGAATCGATGTGGTGAAATCGACACTGACAGATGTCAAGAGCAAGGGTGAGCCTGCTGCCGCGGCGCCAAAGGATGATGACAAAGCTGAAGGTGAAAAGCCCAGCGGCGGAAACCCTGTCAGCAAACTCTTCAAGAAATAACGGCCGGAACTCATGAACCGCTTCCCAACGTGGAAGATTATCGTGGTGGCGATTGTATGCGCCTTCGGGATTCTCTACACACTTCCTAACTTCGTTAGCAAGTCTACGCTCAGTGGGCTGCCAGACTGGTTGCCGACGAAGCAGGTCAACCTCGGGCTCGATCTGCAAGGGGGCTCGCATCTCTTGCTTCAGGTCGATGCCGGCACTGTGAAAACCAAGATGATGGACAGCTTGGTTGATGGGGTGCGGGACAGCTTGCGTCAGCAGGGCGATAATATCGGTTATCGCAATCTTAGCCATGACGGGGCGGTGGTATCCTTCACCCTCCGGGACCCGGCGGATGAGGCCACGGCGCGGGAGCGCCTCTCGGACCTGTCCAATATCATGGCGAACGGGCAGCGGGACGTAGTGATAGCATCCGATGACGGTCGTGTTACCCTGACGCCGAGCGAGGCCGCAATTACTACCCGTCTTAGCGCTGCCGTTGACCAGTCGATAGAGATTGTCCGCCGCCGTGTTGATGAAACAGGTGTCAATGAACCTACGATCCAACGGCAGGGCAGTGACCGTATCCTGGTACAACTGCCCGGTATTGACGACCCTGATCGGATCAAGCGCCTGTTGGGTGAAACGGCGCAATTAACCTTCCATCTGGTTGATTTGACTGCCGATGTAGGCGCGGCGGGCCGGGTGCCTCCGGGCTCCAAACGGCTTCCGGGCATCGAAGAGGACGGACGGACTTACATAATCAAGAGCCGGATCATGGTGTCTGGCGAGAATCTGGAGGATGCGCAAGCGACCTTCCAGCAGGGCCAGCCGGTTGTCTCCATCCGCTTTGACGGGCTGGGGGCAAAACAGTTCGGCCAGGCCACGACGGAAAATGTTGGTAAGCCGTTTGCCATTGTCCTCGATAACAAGGTAGTCAGTGCCCCGCGTATCAATGAACCGATCCTCGGTGGATCCGCAGTCATCAGCGGTGGCTTTAATGTGGCGGGCGCGCAAGATCTTGCCTTGCTCCTTCGGGCGGGTGCCTTGCCGGCACCGCTTGATATCCTCGAGGAACGCTCCGTCGGGCCGGACCTTGGAGCGGATAGTATTGCCGCCGGTGAAATTGCCGGGATCATCGGGATCATCGCCGTCGCCGTCTATATGATCGTCAGCTACGGTCTATTTGGCATTTTCGCCAATGTGGCGCTGGCCATGAACATCTTCCTGATTATGGCCGTTCTTTCTGTTCTTGGTGCAACCCTGACCCTTCCCGGTATCGCGGGTATCGTGCTCACAATCGGAATGGCGGTGGACGCCAATGTGCTGATTTTTGAGCGTATCCGGGAGGAAATCCGCGTTGGCAAGACACCGCTCAATGCCGTTAATTCCGGCTTCGCGCGGGCCTTTACGACGATTATCGACGCCAATGTCACCACCGGTATTGCGGCCATCATACTCTTCGTGATGGGGTCCGGGCCGGTCAAGGGCTTTGCGGTGACACTATTGATCGGGATTATCAGCTCCATGTTCACGGCAATTATGCTCTCACGCATGCTTATCTCTTTCTGGATGCAGCGCAAGCGTCCGAAGACACTCGAGATTTAGGGAACCGGAAACATGTATAAAATCAAGCTTGTGCCGGATAATACCGCTATCCCTTTCCTGAAATACCGGATGATTGCCTTCATTTTGTCGGCAGTGTTGATTCTGGGTTCTCTCGGCGCCTTTATTACGATCGGTTTCAACAAGGGAATTGATTTCGAGGGCGGCATCCTGATCGAGATCGGAACGGAGACGTCTCCGGAACTGAGTGATATGCGCGCTTCCCTTGGCGGGTTGGGCCTGGGTCAGGTAGCTCTGCAGACCTTCGGTACCGATACTGATATCCTGATCCGTGTGCAGCGGCAGGAAGGCGACGCCTCCGCCCAGCAGGAGGCGGTAGACGTGATCAAGCAGCAGCTTGCCTCCGACTATGGCGAGGAAATTTCCTACCGCCGTGTTGAATTTGTCGGGCCGACTGTATCGCAGGAACTGGTGATCGCCGCGACAGAGGCTGTCGTGATCGCCGTGCTGGCGATGCTGGTCTACATTTGGCTGCGCTTTGAGTGGCATTATTCCGTCGGGGCGGTCATTGCGCTGGTCCATGATGTCATACTGACGATCGGCATGTTCTCGATCACAGGGATCGAGTTTAACCTCGCTTCCGTTGCGGCGATCCTGACGATTGTTGGTTATTCGATCAACGATACCGTGGTAGTCTATGACCGTATTCGCGAGAATTTTCGCCGCTACAAGAAGCTGTCGGTGGCGGAGTTGGTCAACCTCTCCATTAATGAGACATTGACGCGGACGGTCATGACATCGGTCACGACTTTACTCGCGCTTCTTGCCCTCTATATTTTCGGAGGTGAGGTGATCCGCGGCTTCGCAACGGCCATGATCTTTGGCGTCGTTGTCGGAACTTATTCCTCCATCTTCGTGGCTGCGCCGATCCTTATTCATATCGGCCTGACGCACCAGAAAGAGGAAGAGGACGGTTTCGCCGGCGCCGAGCGGACCGATGAGGACGCGGAAGAAAAAGGCTAACACCGCGACCACAGCGACAGGAGACGCCATGCAGGACATATCCGGCCTTCCCAAAGAAGGGCAGCAACTTATCAATAGTTACGGCGACGGCGGTTTCCGGGTGAGCGGCGTACGCTATGAGGGATCTGTCCTGGTTCTGCCTGAAAAGACGGAAAACTGGTCTCTCACGGATATCGGGGCGCTCAGCCTCGATAGTCTCGATACCCTGATCGAGAATAGCGATGAGATTGATATCTTACTGATCGGCTGTGGGGGCGGTATGGTCTTTATCGAAGAGGATATCCGGAATTCTCTACGGGAAAAGGGCATCGTAATCGACGCCATGAGCACAGGTGCCGCGGTCCGGACCTATAATGTCCTTCTGCTGGAACGTCGGCGAGTGGCCGCAGCGATGATCGCCGTCTAACCCTTACTTTATATTACATACTTTACATATAAGGCCATCCGGCTTTATGATTCGCCGTGCATATTCGCTCGGTAAAAGAAATTTGTAGTGGTGCCGGGCAGGATATCCTTACAGAGAAGGAAACAGTCATGTCCAGTATATTATCAAACCTCAGAAACACAGTTATTGCCGGGATCGTTTTAACGGTCATCATGGTGCTAATTGTAACAGGGGCGACCGGTGGCGGCTTCGAAATGGGCGGTCATGCCTATGGCGCCTTTATCATGCGCTGGCTTCACGTGCTGAGCGGCGTTATGTGGATCGGCCTGCTGTGGTATTTCAACTTCGTGCAGATTCCGAACATGCCGAATATTCCGGATGACCAAAAGCCTGCGATCGGCAAGGTGATTGCGCCGGCCGCGCTGTGGTGGTTCCGCTGGGGCGCGATGGCAACCATTGTCACCGGTCTGCTGCTGGCCTGGATGAATGGTTATATCGCCGATGCGCTGACACTCGGGGCGATGAACGGGTTTGCCGTCGACAAGAGCCTTGCCATCGGTATTGGCATGTGGCTCGGCATCATAATGTGGTTCAATGTCTGGTTCGTAATCTGGCCCAACCAGAGGAGGGCGCTCGGCATTGTCGATGCGGATGCGGAAACCAAGGCCGCTTCAGCGCGGACGGCGATGCTCTTCTCGCGGACAAATACCCTGTTGTCGATCCCAATGCTCTACGCAATGGTCTCAGCACAGAATCTTTACTAGAAACAAAAAAGGCGCTTCCTGCGGGAAGCGCCTTTTCCTAACAGACCGTAATCGTTAGCCGAGATTTTCGTTTGCGAAATCCCAGTTCACGAGGCTTTCCAGAAATGTCTCCATATATTTCGGGCGCGCATTCTGGTAGTCGAGATAATAGGCATGCTCCCACACATCCATGGTCAGAAGTGGCTTGGCGCCATCGGTGAGCGGGCAAGCAGCGTTAGGTGTCTTGGTGACCTTCAGCTTGCCACCGTCGAGCACGAGCCAGGCCCAGCCACTGCCGAACTGCGTGGCGCCAGCGGCCTTGAATTCCTCGGCAAATTTCTCGTAGGAACCGAAGTCTTCATTGATCTTGTCGGCAATGGCGCCTGTTGGCTTGCCCCCACCGTTCGGCTTCATGGAGTGCCAGTAGAAGGTGTGGTTCCAGACCTGTGCGGCGTTGTTGAAAACACCTGCCTTCGCGGCGTCACCAGCTGTGTCCTTCATGATCTCTTCCAGTGAGCGGGAATCTCCATCCTCCAGCAGACCATTGAGGTTCGTCACATAGGCGTTGTGGTGCTTTCCGTAATGAAAATCGAGTGTATTTTCGGAAATATGCGGTGCCAAAGCGTCTTTTGCGTAAGGAAGGGGGGGGAGTTCAAAAGCCATAATTATCCTCTTGCCAATTTATTGGTCAATTTTTCAGTTCATGATTCCGTGAAAATTCAAACCCCAGTACGGGGAAAGAACTCGCATATCGCTATCCTTACAGATATATACAAATTTATGCGCGCTTCCAGTATTTTATAATGATTCTATATGAAAGTTGAGAGAGCTTGTGAGTAAGTCCGGCCAAAGTACGTATCTTTCCGATGAAGTTAAGCGATTTGATTATGATCGCTGGCTGACCACCCTTTATGGGCCGCCTGCCGTTCGGGAAGCTATTTTTTCGGTACTGGCGTTTCATGCGGAAATAGCGCGAATTCGCGAAACGGTGAGCGAGCCGCTGCTGGGTGATATCCGCCTGCAGTGGTGGCGGGATACGCTGAGCTCGATTGCCGCCGGTACAGTGCCCGCTCATCCTGTTGCGGAGGCACTGGCCAAGACTATCCCAAACTATCAACTCAATATCGATGACTTTCGCAAAATAATTGATGCCCGGTCCCGTGATATGGATCCGGTTCCGTTTAATAAGGCCGGAGAATTGCTGGAATATGCGGACCAGACCGGCGGCATTCTGAATACCCTCATTCTGCGGATGACGGGCGAGACATTGGAAGACGGCTTGGCCGCAGCGCGCCAGGTCGGCAAGGCCTATGCCCTTACAGGCATTATCCGGGCAATACCCTATCATGTTGCCCAGGATGTTTTACGTATACCTACGGATGTCATTACGGCGCACGGCTTGACCGCGGATAATATCTTCACCTCAAATAACCGGAAGGTGTTTTTTGGGATCATGGAAGAATTGACTTCTCTTGCCGGTAAGGAACAGGAAGAAGCACGCCTTTTGATCCAGAGGCGACCCAAGACTGAGAAGGCCGCATATCGTCTTGCGTCACTTACATCACTCTATCTGAAAAGACTTAAATCGGTGGGGTACGACCCGGCCCACGATAAAATGAATATCGGGGCCTTGCGTAAAATTATCGCACTATCGACGGGTTACTAACGTTGTTTTTTATACGCCGCCCAATCGCCAGTTTTGCGATTGCATGAAATTCCGGGCAAGGAACTGATAGGTCTCCTTAAGCAGCCTTTCAGTTGTCTGACCTTCCTCAATGATCAATTTTTCCCATTTTTTCTCTATATCGTGCCAAACCATAAAGCGCTGATGCAACTCGTCGCGTTTTCTACGGATTGTCTCAATAGTTGGCTGGAAATTCCTGAGCATAATCATGACCTCGCACGTCTGGGCATCAATGTCGATAAAGGTCATATCGTACTCTCTAAGCACGGGTTCGATCAGGACCTGCATCCTGCTGATGTCTTCAGAAGTTGACCTGTCGCGCCGATAGATATTGGCGAGCCGTTGGAGGTTGGTACTGATTTTTTTGATTTTCGCATTATATTCACGCAGAGCTTCGATATAGGCGAGCTCACGAACAATTTCATCAATTTTAGAAACAACGTCTTCGCGCCGAATACCCAGGGACTTAGCGATGCCGCGAAATGCTTCCTGCACCTTTTCCTTGGTTTGCGGATCATTGGCAATTGTTTCAAGCTCACTGAAATTCAGGAGGATTTCCTCATTTCCCTTGAGCCACGAAATAACCTGTATGGTAATGCGTCCCTGAGCGACTTCCCTGTGTCTATCTTCAATGGACCAGGAGGCAGAGCCATCCAGAAGTTCGCGAGGGATAGAATCATTTGGCCGGATTTCACGGACGTACTTAAGCGCGCGACCTATCGTCCCCAGGAGGCGGGCATCGGAACTGTCTTCTTCGATCCCGAATTCCATACAAATAGATTTTGTCGGGATGGCGCCTTTCATCTCCCCGAGATTGACATAGTAACAGGGTTCCCGCGTATCGTGGGTAAGTTTGAAATAAGCCCCTTCAATCGAGAAGATTTTATGGGTAAACGCGAAATAGACGCTTGGATCCCGCTTTTCACTCATCGTTCTGCCTGTCGCTTTGCGCCATTGACTAATCTTTTTTGGTTAATCATGTGTTGTCCAGTTTCCCATAATTCAATGTACATCGCTGCCATTATTTTTTATTCAGCGATGTACCAAAGACAATGCTGGAGCTGATCATAAGGAAACATTCTATACAAATCGTTACCATTAGACCCACGCATTCGTTGTAAAGCTTTGGACCGTATTATTGCAAGGGTAAAGTGCCCTTGAGCCAGCCCGAAAAATCCTGTGCGGCACGTGCTGTATAGGCCTGTTTGCGTTCCTTTTTCTTGATCCGTCCTTCCGGCGGCGGGAACAGGCCGAAATTGACATTCATCGGCTGGAAGGATTTGGTGTCCGCCCCGCCGGTAATATGGCTAAGGATTGCCCCCATAGCCGTGGTAACAGGCGGCAGGGCAAAAGCGCTCCCCGCGATATCCGCGGCGGCGAGCCGACCGGCAAGCAGGCCGATTGCGGTGCTTTCCACATATCCCTCGACCCCTGTGATCTGGCCCGCAAATCGGATATGCGGGTGATTCTTGAGGCGGAGCTGTTCGTCCAGCACTTCCGGGCTGTTGATAAAGGTGTTGCGATGCAGTCCGCCAAGGCGTGCAAATTCCGCTTTTTCAAGCCCGGGGATCGTCTGGAAAATACGCTTTTGTTCCCCATAAGTGAGCTTGGTCTGGAAACCGACCATGTTATAGAGCGTGCCGAGCTTGTTATCCTGCCGGAGCTGGACAACGGCGTATGGCTTCTCGGCGGAATTTGGGTTGGTGAGGCCGACGGGCTTCATCGGTCCAAAACGGAGGGTTTCTGGTCCGCGTTCCGCCATCACCTCGATCGGCAGGCAACCATCGAAATAGGGGGTGTTCTTCTCCCAGTCCTTGAACTCCGTCTTGCCCCCCTCATTCAGCGCCTGAATGAACTCCCGGTACTGCGCCTCGGTCATCGGGCAGTTGATATAGTCCGATCCGTCGCCCTTGTCATAGCGGGACTGAAACCAGGCAATATCGAAGTCAATGCTGTCCTTATAGACAATGGGGGCAATGGCATCGAAGAAGGCGAGTGCATCGGCACCGGTCGCGATGTGAATTTTTTCGGCCAGCGCACCGGAGGTGAGGGGGCCCGTCGCGATAATTACCTGTTCCCAGTCGGCGGGGGGCAGGTCGGTCACTTCCGCGCGCTCCAGCGTCACTAAAGGATGGGCTTCTATTTTCTCCTGAACATAGGCGGAGAACCCATCCCGGTCGACCGCAAGCGCGCCGCCTGCCGGGACCCGGTTGATATCGGCGCTCTCCATAATAAGGGAACCCATATCGCGCATCTCGCGATGCAGCAGGCCAACGGCGTTATTTTCCGCATCGTCGGAGCGGAAGGAGTTGGAGCACACAAGCTCCGCCAGCCCGTCGGTCAGATGGGCGTCGGTGCCGCGCACGGGGCGCATTTCATGAAGGATGACCGGTACGCCAGCCTGAACGAGCTGCCAGGTCGCCTCACTCCCGGCAAGGCCGCCGCCAATGACATGAACGGGTTTTTGATCTGTGCTCATGATCTTCAGGCAGCCTTTGTTTTCTTGGTCTTTTTCGATTTACCTTCGGCCTGCTTGACGGCGGGCCGTTTGGCGAGAATGTCTTTCAGATACCGTCCGGTGTAGCTTTCCGACACTTTGGCAACCTCTTCCGGCGTGCCTTCGGCCACCAGATAGCCGCCCGCATCACCACCATCGGGGCCCATATCGACCACCCAGTCGGCGGTCTTGATGACCTCAAGGTTATGCTCAATCACGAGGACGCTGTTGCCGGCATCGACAAGCGCCTGCAAGACTTCCATCAATTTGCGCACATCCTCGAAATGAAGGCCCGTGGTCGGCTCGTCGAGGATATAGAGCGTACGGCCCGTTGCCCGGCGGGAGAGTTCCTTTGCCAGCTTGACGCGCTGCGCTTCACCGCCGGAGAGGGTCGTCGCCTGTTGCCCGACATGGATATAGCCGAGACCGACCTGTTGCAAAGTCTCGAATTTCTCGCGGACGTTCGGCACCGCCTTGAAGAACACCGCCGCGTCATCAACGGTCATGTTGAGTACGTCGGAGATGGACTTGTCCTTGAATTTGATTTCCAGTGTCTCGCGGTTATAGCGCTCCCCCTTGCAGACGTCGCATTGCACATAGACGTCGGGCAGGAAATGCATCTCGATCTTGATGACGCCATCGCCCTTGCAGGCCTCACAACGGCCACCCTTGACGTTGAAGGAGAAACGCCCGGATTTATAGCCGCGCGCCTTGGCTTCTGGCAGTCCGGCGAACCATTCGCGGATCGGTGTGAAGGCGCCGGTATAGGTCGCCGGGTTGGACCGCGGTGTCCGCCCGATGGGGGACTGGTCGATATCGACAATCTTGTCCAGCCACTCAATCCCCTCGATCCGGTCATGGGGGCCAGGATGGTTGCGGTTATTGTTCAACTTTTTGGCAATGGCCTTGTAGAGTGTTTCGATAATCAGCGACGACTTCCCGCCGCCCGACACGCCGGTCACGCAGGTAAAGGTGCCAAGCGGAATGTTGACGTTCACTCGCTTGAGGTTGTTATGCCGCGCGCCAATGATATGGATCTGGCGGGATTCCTGGATGCGCCGCCGCTCCTTAGGCAACGGCACTTCCATCTCGCCGGAGAGATATTTGCCGGTAATACTTTCCGGCTCCTTCATGATATCTTCAGGCGTGCCTTGAGCAATCAGGCGGCCACCATGACGACCCGCGCGTGGACCCATATCCACCACATGGTCAGCGGTCATGATGGCTTCCTCGTCATGTTCCACGACGATCACGGAGTTGCCCTGATCGCGCAGATTGACGAGGGTTTTAAGAAGCCTTGCGTTGTCCCGCTGATGCAGGCCGATGGACGGCTCGTCCAGCACATAGAGCACACCGGTCAGGCCGGACCCGATCTGGGAGGCAAGGCGGATACGTTGGCTCTCCCCACCCGAGAGTGTGCCGGAGCCACGCGAAAGGGTCAGATATTCAAGCCCGACATCGACAAGAAAACCGAGCCGTTCATTGATTTCCTTGAGGACCCGCTCGGCGATGGAATTGTCTTTATCCGAGAGGGTTCCGGATAGTTCCTTGAACCACTTGCGGGCATCAAGAATGGATTTCGCGCAAACCTCGCCGATATGATGATCGCCAATGCGGATGGCAAGGCTTTCTTCCTTAAGGCGATGTCCGCCGCATTTGCTGCAATTTGTCTTGTCCTGATATTTTTCCAGATCCTCGCGGACCCAGCTGCTGTCGGTCTCGCGCCAGCGGCGCTCGATATTCGGGATAACGCCTTCAAACGGCTTATTGGTCTTGTACGTCCGCAGGCCGTCATCAAAGGTAATCTGGATTTTGGTGTCCCCGGTACCGAAAAGGATTGCATTGCGGGCCTCCTCATCGATTTCTTCCCACGGTTCGGTAGTAGTGAAACCGTAATGCTTGGCGAGGGCTTCCAAAGTCTGCATATAGTATGGTGCCGGCGTCTGGGAGCGGGACCAGGGGGCAATCGCCCCGTCACGCAAGGTGAGCGTCACATCCGGCACGATCTGGTCCGGATCGAAGAACATTTCCGTCCCCAATCCACCACAGGCCGTGCAGGCGCCGTAAGGGTTGTTGAAGGAGAAGATGCGCGGCTCAATCTCCTCAATCGTGAAGCCGGAAACCGGACAGGCGAACTTGGAGGAGAACATCGTCCGTTCCTTCGTGTCCGCGTCTTCCACGGCGAACAGCCCGTCGGCGAGATCGAGCGCCGTCTCAATGGAATCAGCGAGCCGGCCCTGAATTTCCGCATTCAGGACAACACGGTCCACAACAACATCGATATGATGCTTGATCTGCTTGTCGAGTTCGGGGGTATCCTCAATATCGTAAATCTCGCCGTCGACCTTGACCCGCTGAAAGCCGCGCTTGCGCAGATCGAGAAATTCCTTGCGGTATTCGCCTTTGCGGCCGCGCACGATGGGGGCCAGCAGGTATAGGCGTTTGCCTTCGCCCATGGCCAAAACCTGGTCCACCATCTGGCTAACCGTCTGGCTGGCGATGGGCAATCCAGTCGCTGGAGAATAGGGCACGCCGATACGGGCGTAGAGAAGGCGCAGATAGTCATAGATTTCTGTCACCGTGCCGACCGTGGAACGCGGGTTCTTCGACGTCGTCTTCTGCTCGATCGAAATGGCGGGGCTGAGGCCGTCGATATGGTCCACATCCGGTTTCTGCATCATCTCAAGAAACTGCCGTGCATAGGCCGACAGGCTTTCCACATAGCGCCGCTGCCCTTCCGCATAGATGGTGTCGAAAGCAAGAGAGGACTTGCCCGATCCGGACAGTCCGGTGATCACCACCAGTTCGTCCCGGGGGATATCAATGTTAACATTCTGCAAATTATGTTCGCGGGCGCCGCGGATGCTGAGAATTTTCTGCATTCGGATAGTATACCTGACGTGAGCTTGAAACTGAGCCGGAATTTATAGGTTAATAAGGGAAAAGGCCAGACTTATTGGTAAAAAGTGTTTTCACTTTGTTCACGGTCGACATTATGGTCGAAAAGCACTGGCCAGAGGCGCTTTTGCACGCTATTGTCTGGCCAGAATTTTTTAAAAGAAAATAGAATCGAAAGCGGAACACACTATGGCGGGCAGCGTTAATAAAGTCATTCTTGTTGGAAATCTGGGCGCGGATCCTGAAGTTCGCTATATGAATAATGGCAAGCCCGTCTGTAACCTTCGCGTTGCGACGAGCGAATCCTGGAAGGATCGGGACAGCGGAGAGAAGCGCGAGCGCACGGAATGGCACCGGGTCGTGATCTTTAACGAAGGTCTTTGCAAGATTGCAGAGCAGTTTTTGAAAAAAGGCTCCAAGATCTATCTGGAAGGGCAGCTTCAGACCCGCCAGTATGAACAGGACGGTATTACCAAATACTCTACGGAAGTTGTTCTGCAGGGCTTTAACTCCGCACTGACCATGCTTGATAGCGTTGGTGGTGGCCAGGGCCAGGGTGCTGGTTATGGCGGCGGCGCACAGAAGAGTGGAAATGACTATGGCGGAGGCGGTGCCCCCAGCGGTGATCGCAGCTACGGCGGTCCATCCGGCAGCGGCATGGGCGGCGATTTTGATGATGATATCCCGTTCTAGGTACAGGACGGTTCCGACGATAAGTTAGAAAAGCTGTCCATCATGGGCGGCTTTTTTTGTGGCGTGACGCGCGTATCAGGTGTCGAATGACGCATTGCTATTAATAATATGTCGGTTGTGGCCAAGTAACCTGACCAAAGCATGACTAAGGTGATTTTCCCGGAATCATAGACAAGATGGCTGGCGAGAGACAGGATGGCGTTGTTATTGGGGATTGATACCGGGGGCACCTATACGGATGCCGTGCTGTTCGATGAGGAACGGGGCGTGATCGCTAGCGCCAAGTCTCTTACCACGCGGGCAAATTATGCCGTCGGTATCGGCAAGTCTGTGGCGGCCGTAGTCGCGGCGGAAAAGATTTCTCCCGCCGATATCGGTCTTGTTTCCCTCTCGACAACACTGGCGACTAACGCGCTGGTGGAGGGGCAGGGCGGCCATGTCTGCCTGGTCATGATCGGTTTTGACGAGGCGGCGCTGGATCGCAATGGCCTGCGCGAAGCCCTGAAGGGTGATCCCGTCATATTTTTGGGCGGAGGGCATAACGGGCAGGGAGAGGCCGAGGTTCCGCTCGACGAGGCAGCGCTTGCGGCGGAGCTCGCGGAAAAGGCGGGTCATGTCACGGCCTTTGCGGTTGCCGGCCTTTTCGCCATCCGCAACCCCGAGCATGAACTCCGGGTTCGCGAGCTAATTCTACAGCGGTCAGACAGCTACAGCGTCACCTGCAGTCATGAGCTTTCCAGCAAGCTCGACGGACCGCGGCGGGCGCTGACGTCTGTCCTGAATGCGCGGCTGATCAATCTTATCCATCACCTGATCACCTCAAGCGAGTCCCTGTTCGCGGAGATGAAAATTGACGCGCCGCTGATGGTGGTGCAGGGGGATGGCGCCCTGATCTCGGCGGAGATTGCCAAGGTGAAACCGATCGAGACGATCCTTTCCGGTCCGGCGGCAAGCCTTGTCGGCGCGGCCTACTTAAGCGGCGAGAAAAACGCGATTGTCTCGGATATCGGCGGGACGACGACAGATATTGCGGTTCTTGAAAACGGCAGTCCACGCCTTGATGCAGATGGCGCGACCGTTGGCGGCTGGCGCACCATGGTGGAGGCGGTGGCGATCCATACGGTCGGGCTTGGCGGGGATAGCGAGGTGGCGGCGGTCAAGTCCGGATTCGTGCTCGCGCTGGCGCTGGGGCCGCGGCGCGTGGTGCCGGTCAGTCTGCTCGCCGTGGACTATCCCGATCTTGTGCAGACCACACTGGACGCGCAACTGTTGCGGGAGCGATGGCAGGATAATTTTGGCCGCTTTGCCCTTGCGGTGGGTCGGGAAAGCGCGCATCTGGCCAACCTTTCTGATCTCGAAAGAGAGCTGCTCGCCGAGTTACAGGCTGGACCAATGCCTTTGGAGAAGCTGGTCACGCGGAGAAAACAGGCGGCAGCGCTGGACCGGCTGGTGTCGGCGGGCCTGGTGATGATTGCCGGGCTGACGCCGTCCGATGCGGCACATGTTCTGGGGCTGCACGAAGCCTGGGACCGGAGCGCGGCGGAAAAGGCGGCGACCCTCTTTGCCCGGCAAAAGGATGGGCGCGGTGTTCCGCTCGCCCGGTCGGCGACAGAGGTGAGTGACATGATTTTTAACGCGCTGGTGACCACATCGAGTGAGACGTTACTCGCCGCGGCGCTGGGCAAGGATTCCTTACTGACGCCGGGCGAGGCAGTGACGGTTCTTCATGCGGCGCACAGGGAGGATCCCCATCCGCTGGTCAATGTGGATATTGGCCTTCGCCTGCCGGTAATCGGGCTCGGTGCGTCGGCCCATATCTACTATCCGGAGGTGGCGGCACGACTCAAGACAAGGGCCGTCATCCCCGAACATGCCGGTGTCGCCAATGCGGTGGGTGCGGTGGTAGGGCAGGTCCGTGTGAGCGCCCATGCCAGTATCTCCCCGACGGATAACGACGGCTATCGCCTTTATCATAGCGGGGAGCCGCTGGATTTTGCGAGCCTTGAGGCCGCGGCTGCCGAAGCGGAGAAATGCCTGACCTGTGAGGCGCGGGAACTGGCGATCGAGGCCGGGGCGGCGGAAATAAACACGAAGTTCGTCCGGCGAGATAATATCGCCCATATCAATGGCCAGGAAATGTTTGTCGAGAGTCTTCTCGACGTCACTGCCTTCGGACGGCCGCGGATCGCCCGCTAGGGCGTTTGCAGGGGCAGGGCGGTGGTGAATTTGATCTCCTCCATGGCGAAGTTGGAGCTGACATCGGAGAGATCAATCTCGCGGATCAGGCGGTGATAGAACTTGTCATAGGCCGCAACATCCGGCACCACCACTTTCAGCAGATAATCAATGTCACCGCTCATCCGGTAAAATTCCATTATCTCCGGAAAACGATCCACGGTGTCGGCAAATTTCTTGAGCCAGTCCACATCATGGCGGCTGGTCTTGATGGCAACGAAAACAGTGACCGGCAAATTAAGCTTGTGACGATCCAGTAGGGTGACTTGTGCCCGGATCATGCCCGTTTCCTCGAGCGACTTGATGCGCCGCCAGCAGGCAGTGCGGGAGCAGCCGACTTTCTCTGCAAGGTCAGCTACAGCAATCGAGCTGTCCTGCTGCAAGTGACTAAGGATCTTGCGATCAATACTATCCATGGAATAATTTTCCGGCAGAATTGGATTTTTTAGAATTTATGTTTCACATATTAGGGATAATACGTCAATAAAGGATAAATATTCCACCGTTTTCCGTTATTATCTCTCTTGTATCAAGCGTATAACAATTCTTAAAGAGCGGACAAAGACCATGACACTCCAGCACCTTTTCACAGACCACCCTGCCTCTGTTAATGAAAGCTATTTCGAGCATATGGAAATGTCCGCCACTTTTGCCTTCTGGTTGTTTGCAGCAGGGGTTTGCGCGTCGGTTCATGCCATTTTTCCATTCCTTTTTGAAAAAACAGGAAGCCGGATCATAACCAAATTGCATAGCCGGATGGTTGCGGGTCGCGTGCGGAACCCGGCACCCTTGTCCCCGGTTCATCAGGCTCTCGACAGCGCGGCTTTGTAAGGTTGCATGTTGGGCAAAACTGCCGCCTGTATGAGGCCTGCTAAAGGTTGCTTATGGGGCTGATATCTTGTAGAACAAGCCAACCCTGACGATCGCTAATATCGGTAGGGGAGTTTAATGGTTTTTTCTGTGCTTGGCCAATGCCCGGCATACTCAAGTTTATTCAGGAACCCCTGCCTTGAATGATGTAACGATACCTCCTTCCGATAACCATATCGTTCCGGTTACTATTGAAGAGGAAATGCGGCGGTCGTATCTCGACTATGCCATGAGCGTGATTGTCTCGCGTGCGCTTCCCGATGCCCGCGACGGCCTCAAGCCGGTGCACCGGCGGATCATTTACGCCATGTATGAGAATGGCTATACCTCCGACAAGGCATTCCGCAAATCTGCCCGCGTCGTCGGTGATGTGATGGGTCGTTATCATCCCCATGGGGATAGCGCGATTTATGATGCCATGGTGCGTCTCGCGCAGGATTTCTCCATGAGCCTCAAGCTGGTCGAGGGGCAGGGCAACTTTGGTTCCATGGACGGCGACAAGGCCGCCGCCATGCGGTATACCGAGGCCCGCCTGCAAAAGGCCGCAGAGAGCCTGATCGATGATATCGACAAGGATACAGTCGATTTCGTTAACAACTATGATGATAGCGAGCGCGAACCCTCTGTTCTGCCGGCACGCTATCCCAATCTTCTGGTTAACGGCGCGGGCGGTATCGCCGTCGGCATGGCGACTAATATTCCGCCGCATAACCTCGGCGAGGTGGTTGACGGAGCGTTGGCGCTTCTTGAAAAGCCGGAAATGGGCGTTGAGGAGCTGATCGACTACATCCCGGGGCCGGACTTTCCGACGGGCGGGACGATCCTCGGACGGAGTGGGTCAATTAGCGGCCTGACCACCGGACGCGGGTCCGTTATCATGCGGGCGAAAGTCGACGTGGAGGAAATCCGCAAGGACCGGCAGGCGCTGATCGTCACGGAAATCCCCTACCAAATCAATAAGGCCCGCCTGGTCGAGCAGATAGCCGACCTTGTGCGCGCGAAGAAGGTTGAGGGAATTGGCGATCTTCGCGATGAGTCGGACCGTCATGGTGTGCGGGTCGTTATCGAGATCAAGCGTGATGCAATGGCGGAAGTGGTGCTGAACCAGCTTTATCGTTTCACTTCGCTGCAAACCTCTTTCGGCGTCAATATGCTGGCGCTAAATCGCGGCAAGCCGGAGCTTCTCAATGTCAAGGAACTGCTCGATGCCTTCCTTGATTTCCGGGAGGAGGTTATTTCCCGCCGGACAAAGTACTTGCTTGGCAAGGCACGGGAGCGGGCGCATGTCTTGATCGGCCTTGCGATTGCGGTGGCCAATATCGATGACATCATCAAACTGATCCGCGCGGCGCCTGATCCGGCAACGGCGCGCGCCGAGCTGATGGGCAAGGATTGGCCTGCGGGCACCGTCGAAGCCCTGATCCGGCTGGTCGATGATCCACAATATACGATCAATGAAGATGGCTCCTACCGCCTATCGGAAGCCCAGGCCAGGGCTATTCTTGATCTGCGCCTGCAGCGTTTGACAGCGCTCGGCCAAAATGAAATTGGCGACGAGTTAAAGGATCTGGGCGCAAAGATCCTCGATTATCTCGATATTCTGTCCAGCCGTCCGCGCCTGATCGGCATCATCCGCGACGAACTTCTCGAGATGAAGGAAAAATACGCGGTGCCGCGGCGCACCATGATCGAGGAAAATGAGTTCGAGCATGATATTGAGGACCTGATCCAGCGCGAGGATATGGTGCTGACGGTCAGTCACAAGGGTTATATCAAACGCGTTCCGCTCTCGACCTATAAACCGCAGCGACGCGGTGGCAAGGGCCGCGCCGGTATGCAGACCCGCGATGAGGATTTCGTGACGCAGGTGTTTGTGGTGAACACCCATACGCCAGTATTGTTCTTCTCCTCCTTTGGGCGTGTTTACAAGCTGAAGGTTTACCGCCTGCCGCAGGGCTCTCCGCAAAGTCTCGGCAAGGCGATCATCAATCTCCTGCCGCTTGAGGAAGGGGAGGTTATCTATACCCTCATGCCGTTGCCTGAGGAGGAAGATAGCTGGTCCGAACTGGAAGTCATGTTTGCGACTGCCAAGGGTAATGTCCGCCGCAACCTTTTAAGTGATTTCTCAAACGTGAAGTCGAATGGCAAGATCGCCATGAAGCTTGATGAGGATGATCAGTTGATCGGCGTCCAGATTTGTACTGCGGCGAATGACGTGTTACTGGTCGCGAAAGGCGGTAAATGTATTCGCTTCCGTGCAACCGATGTTCGGTTGTTCAAGGGGCGGGACTCCAGCGGTGTCCGCGGCATGAAACTTGCGAAGGGGGATAGCGTGATTGGTATGTCTATCCTCAATCATGTGGAAGTTGATACAGAGACACGGGATGCTTACCTGAAAACCCGACGTTCTGCTGATGAAAGCGGCGCTGTTACGGAATATGGGGATGGTATGACTCCAGAGCTCTATGAAGAGCTTTACACGCAGGAAGAGGTCTTGCTGGCGATCACCGTCAACGGTTATGGCAAGCGAACAAATGCCTATGAGTATCGGGTCACCAATCGCGGTGGTCAGGGAATCATCAACATTGAAACCTCTAGCCGGAACGGCGATGTAATCGCCACCTTCCCGATCACGGAAGATGAGCAGATCATGCTGGTTACCAATGGGGGTAAACTGATCCGGACACCGGTAACAGATATCCGTATCGCTGGCCGGAATACGCAGGGCGTGACCCTGTTCAAGACCGCGGAAGGGGAGCAGGTTGTCTCTGTTACCGCGCTTGAAGATGCAAAGTCTGACGATGAAAATGATGAAAACGGGGAGGACAATATTGAGGCCCCTGATGAGGACACCAACAGCTAAAGCGACGTAAATATCTTATCAAGCTAACAAAAAGAAGTAGCGAAGGAAGGGAAGGAAGTTTCATGTCGAAGAATCGCGTAGGATTGTATCCAGGGACCTTTGATCCAATTACGGTAGGGCATTATGACATTATCCGTCGTGCGTCAAAGCTGGTTGATACGCTGGTAATTGGTGTTGCGATGAACCCGGGGAAAAATCCTCTCTTTACCGTGGAAGAACGGGTTGAGATGGTCGAAAAGATGACCGAGGAATTTCCGGGAACCAATTTCGTAGTGAAACCCTTCAACAATCTGTTGATGCATTTTGCGGAGCAGGTTGGTGCGGCCATCATTATTCGAGGGCTTCGCGCTGTGTCCGACTTTGAATATGAGTTCCAGATGGTCGGCATGAACCGTCGCCTGAATTCCGAGATTGAGACGGTTTTCCTGATGGCGTCGGACCAGCATCAATTCATCGCCTCCAGCTTGGTCAAGGAAATTGCCCTGCTGGACGGTGATATCACAAAATTTGTTTCTGCGGCGACGGCAAAGAAGATTGTTGAACGCGTCGAGCTTATCAGGAGCAAAAAGACGAACTAACACTAATGTCCGGGAAGGATCCGGACGCGACAGGAGCAATTAATGTCCCGTGATTTAGAAAACACCCTTTATCTTGAACTGAAAGATGGCCGTGTCGTCATCGAGATGCGTCCCGATCTGGCGCCAAACCATGTCAGCCGCATTAAGGAACTTGCGCGTGATGGTTTTTATGACGGCATTGTCTTCCATCGGGTAATCGATGGCTTCATGGCACAGACTGGCTGTCCGCAGGGGACGGGAACTGGGGGATCGGGGCAGAACCTCTCCGCTGAGTTCTCCGGCGAAGCCCATATTGAGGGCACCTGTTCCATGGCCCGTGCCGGTCATCCCGACAGTGCCGACAGCCAGTTCTTCATTATGTTCGATCGTGCGCCGCATCTGGATAGCCAGTATTCAATCTGGGGCCAGGTGGTCGAGGGTATGGACGCCGTGCACAAGATCAAGAAGGGTAACAGCATGGACAATGGCTCCGTTGCGGACCCGGACAAGATCCTCAGCCTCAAGGTTGCGGCTGACGCCGAGTAACATTTTGCATTTTTTTGGGCACGAACGGCTTGGGGTCCCAAGTCGTTCGTTTGCGTTTTAGATCATGAAAGTTGACGCCTTCGATTTTACCCTGCCACCGGAGCGGATCGCCGATCGCCCCGCGGTTCCGCGCGAGGCGGCGAAACTATTGGTGATCAGGGAAGAGCTGAGCGATCATACAGTCGCCGACCTGCCGGACCTTTTGGCGGAAGGGGATCTGCTTGTTTTTAACGATACCAAGGTGATCCCGGCGCGACTTCGCGGGAAAAGGCGGTCGGCAAAGATTGAGGTGACGCTGCACAAGAATGTCTCCGCCGACAGCTGGCATGCCTTTGCGAAACCGGCAAAGAAGCTGAAAGTCAGTGATATCATAGAGTTCGGGGACGGTTTTACGGCGTTGGTTACGAACAAGTTTGAAGGCGGGGAAGTGGCGCTGTCCTTTTCGGCCTCCGGGCCCGACTTGATGGAAAAGCTGATGGCGCATGGGGAAATTCCCTTGCCGCCCTATATCAGCAGCCTGCGCGCCGTTGACGAGCAGGACAAGAGCGATTACCAGACAATTTTTGCCAAGGACGAGGGTGCTGTCGCGGCGCCGACGGCGGGACTGCATTTTACCGAGGCCCTACTTGAGAAATTCCGCGCCCGTGGGATCGATATGGTGACGACGACGCTCCATGTGGGGGCGGGCACGTTCCTGCCGGTGAAGGTTGACGATACGGATGATCACAAGATGCATGCGGAGCGAGGTTTCCTGAATGCGGAGACAGCGCGGAAGATCAACGAGGTTCGGGCGCGCGGCGGACGGATTGTCTCGGTCGGGACAACCAGCCTGCGTCTTTTGGAAAGTGCGGCAGATGAGTCCGGCGTCTTGCATCCGTTTGAGGGGGAGACGGATATTTTCATTACCCCCGGTTACCGCTTCAAGGCGATCGATCTTCTGATCACCAATTTCCACTTGCCGAAATCGACGCTTTTCATGCTGGTTTCGGCTTTTTCCGGACTGGAGACCATGAAGGCGGCCTATGCCCATGCGATCGCGGAAAAATATCGTTTTTATTCCTATGGCGACTGTTCGCTGCTATATCCGAAACCATGACAAACGCATTTGAATTTAATATTTCCGCCACCGATGGTGCAGCCCGTCGTGGGACCCTGAAAACCGCCCATGGGGAAATTCGCACGCCGGCCTTCATGCCTGTTGGGACGGCGGCGACGGTGAAAGGGATGACGCCGGAGGCCGTGCGGGAGACCGGGGCTGATATCCTGCTTGGCAATACGTATCACCTGATGCTGCGCCCGGGATCAGAGCGGGTAAAGCGCCTCGGCGGCCTACATAAATTCATGAGCTGGGAACGGCCGATCCTGACAGATAGCGGCGGATTTCAGGTGATGTCCCTGAATGAGCTGCGCAAGATCGACGAGAATGGCGTGATCTTCAAGTCTCATATCGATGGGCAGCGGTTCGAATTGACGCCGGAACGATCCATGCAGATCCAGAATGATCTCGACGCCACGATCACCATGGCGTTCGATGAATGCACACCCTATCCCGCTACGGAGGAGGTGGCTGCAAGCTCCATGCGCCGCTCGATGCGCTGGGCTGAGCGCTCCCGCGAGGCTTATGAGCAAAGGTCCGGCTATGGCCTGTTCGGCATTGTGCAGGGCTCGACCTATGAGGATTTGCGTCTGGAATCCATTGCGGCGCTGACCGGCATCGGGTTTGAGGGATATGCGGTCGGCGGCCTCGCCGTTGGTGAAGGGCAGGCGGAAATGTTCCGCACGCTGGAATTTACCACGCCTGCATTGCCGCAGGACAAGCCGCGATACCTTATGGGGGTTGGCAAGCCCGATGACCTTGTGGGGGGCGTCATGCGTGGCATTGACATGTTTGATTGTGTGTTGCCGACCCGATCGGGACGCAATGCACAAGGCTTCACCCGCTATGGCACGGTGAATATCCGCAATGCCCGCCATGCGGATGATCTGCGCCCACTCGATGAGCGCTGCAGCTGTCCGGCCTGTCGGAACTACAGCCGCGGCTATCTGCATCACCTGTTCAAGGCGAAGGAGATGCTGGGCTCCATGTTGCTGACCTGGCATAACCTTCATTATTATCAGGAAGTCATGGCGGGTATGCGGGACGCAATCGAGGAAGGCAAGCTCGCAGATTTCGCCCTCGATTTCTTCGCAATGCAAGCGCAGGGTGATATTGAGCCGGTTTAGGCTGGAAAAACGGGGGAAGTAAGGTAATCGAAGCCATCTCTGCCTTTGAGGGGAGGGGTGGAATTGGCAAAAACAGCTTCGATCAACCTTGGACCACTTTATCATCCGCTTTGGAGTCTTAACATCGCGTTAAAATTTGAGCAGGCCCCGGACTTCCCTCGAATGAACGTCTAAATTGGCCGCTTTTTAAGTATTTTGGCCCTGGTTCGTAAAGCCCCAGTTTAATCAACGGAATTTCTAAAGAAACAATCGGGTGCGATTCTGGCCTGGCACGACTGATTCTCGCTGTAACACGCCCAGTTGGCTAGGTGGTCGAGGGCCTTTCCGGTTTCGGGGAGGGGGGCGCTTTAACAGACTGCGGGTCTGCTTTTGTGACCGTCGTGGTAGAGCGATTCGTCACGGTGGAAATGATTTTATCGATCACATGGAAAATGAGCTCTACGCTGTAGCCCGCCAGGAAGGCGATGGCGAGGGGGCTGAAACTTGAGAGGCCGGAAGATTCCAGGTTGATCGTCGCAATGGCAGAGGAATGGGACGTGAGGGAATAAAGTTTGCTCGGAGCATCCGTAAAGAAGAAGCTGGCCATAATCCCGGCGAGCGGACCTTGCGTGATCCGAAGGCCGTAATCAATATGGGAATTCATCGAGAAGGTTAGGTTTTCAATATCCTTTGGCAGCTGTCGCAGAACATAGAAGGACGCACCCAATAGCCCATAGAGGATCGGCAGGAAATAGTTGGAGATGGCATGCAGGACATATTGCGCCGATATGTAGTGGATATGGGTTTTCGCTTCCATGGATAAATCTTCATAATCTGATTTGTCCCATGTTTGCTGGCTGAAGAAAATGAGCCGGCCCCAAAGCCGGTTCCAGTTCTTGAGCTCGATAATTTCCGCACTGCGCCAGGAGATATATTCACCAATCTGGCGACTAAGAGCTTGGGTGTTCGTGGAGATCGGAAAATTCTTCTGCGCCGCATCGTTTGTTAATGATGACGCTTCGCCATCCGCTTCCTCACTGGACGCCAGACGCTTTGCCAGATCACTGC
This sequence comes from Sneathiella litorea, assembly GCF_009882915.1. GTDB lineage: Bacteria > Pseudomonadota > Alphaproteobacteria > Sneathiellales > Sneathiellaceae > Sneathiella > Sneathiella litorea. Next base: position 634,737 of record NZ_WTUW01000002.1, on the reverse strand, counting down.
CCTTCATCGGTATTGTTGGATTGCTCTCCGTAAAAAGCTGTGCTTCCAAGTCGATGATTCTGTCAGACTGTTCCTTGATATCGATCACAAGGGTATTGCCGATCGCCCAGAATACCTGCAACGCGATCAGAGACAGCAAAGTCGTAAGGGACAATAACTTATAGCGAAAGGCAGACTTCAGGGACATGGGGGCATATTTTCTGCTGTGTAAACATCCTCCATTGCCAGTTTGAAGCCGCTGTAAATCATGGTTTGCACGAACACTTTCGATTGTAATCGGGCTGAGTGTTTGGGAGAGCGTTTCGTAGGCCTGCCAGAAACTGTTGGCAATCTCCGGCGTCACCAGATTTTTATCGAAGGCTTCATTTGCATTAAGAATGGTCCGGGTAACATCATTCTCCAACATAATGCCGCGTTCTGCGGCTGTCATCATCAGGAGCTGGGCATTGGCGAGCGAGTTAGCGAGGATGGTGGACCCAATGGAAAGACCCTGCCTTGTATTCCCATCTGTTTTACGCGTTGTCGATCGTCTTGAGAAAATACCCATATCATGCTCCTTCCTTTCAGTGACGCGAAGAAGGCGGGGTTTGTGATCGAAAGCCTGCATTTTCGCCCATATTGTCACGAGCTATTACGGAAACCGGAAGCCGAAGGTTGTCGCGCGGCATGCCACCGCGCTAAAAGAAGACAGCATCAACATCTTTAGTAGAGGTACGCCCGGTGATTATGTATGGAATCAAGAATTGCGATACGTGTAGGAAGGCCCTTAAATGGTTGAAAGAGGAGGGGATAGACTGCGATTTTCATGATCTGCGTGCCGATGGACTACCAGCCGCAGAACTCACGAAATGGCTCGCTGCCATCGATCGCAATATCCTGATCAACAAACGGGGAACGACTTATCGTCAACTTGACAGTGCGGCAAAGGCTGTTTTGGAAGAGGATGACCCTGCCGCGATTATCCTGACCTTGCCGACTTTACTGAAGCGGCCAATATTTTCTCATAACGACCGATATCTTGTCGGGTTCAAGGAGCCGGAGAAAGAAACACTGAAAGAATGGGCCGCTTAGCCCAGCTTCTGCACATAGCAGAGGACATGATCGATATCGACCTGGTTTTCACTTAGGGGCAAGGCGATCACCCGTAGCGGGACTTCATCGGAAGTGGAGGGGAAGTATTCGGTGCCATGGGTTGGTTTTCCCGTGTTTGCGACATCCCTTGCGAGGCTGAGGACCCAGTCAACAACCATCGGTGAAAAATCAATATCAGACGTATATGCCTGATCCGGGCTTCCTTCCTGTATGACCTGACGGACTTCCTGGGTAAATCCGTTTGCAAGCTGAAGTCGGCCCGCGGCCCGGTCGCAATACACCAATGTGCAGTTTGGCCAATGTTTGCCAATCTTCGTGGTATCCAGATTTTGCCAGGTCGGATAGCGGTTCCCCTCGCGTATTTCCATCCAGTAGGAGAGAATATCCGGCGTGGCCGCTTTCTTTTGCCATCCAGATGACGCAGCAGGCCGCGCCCAATTCGATCGCCGAGGCGGCACGGCAGAAACGGATTTTGGGGTGGGGGAGCTCTCTTTCTTGGTGGCGGGAGCAGGTTTTTTGGCTGTAGATGGTTTTTTGACCTGCTTTTCAGGCGCCTTGGCTTTTGTCTTGACGTTGACGGATGTAGTTTCCGCTGCTGCCTTCTCAAAAACGGGTTCAGATGCCTTGTTTGCCGGTTTACTTGCTTCAAGTTCTTCCGCCAGTGCCTGGAGCCGGTCCGTAATATCACCGGATTTTACCTTGCGTTGGGGATCAGCCGTATCCTTGGGTCGTCTTAATTTTATACGTGAAAGCGACGCTGCATTTAGACCGGTTTCCAGTTCATTATTATCGTCAATAGTTTCACGCATGTTCGGTTACTTCCATTTAGAAGGATGACTTGTCCAGAACGCAATTACAGGATTGTGGCAAAATCTCCGTTCCATGGTTGGCAACATATTCTTCCAGAGCGGTTTCAAAAATTGACTGTGCGGACATTTGCGTATGTGCCGCTATGAGTTTGAGTTGTAGATGATCTCTTGGGGACATACGGACGGATATCCGGATGCGGCCAAGGCCATCCTTTTTCAGCTTCGAAACTTCTGCGGCAATTTCACGGGCTTGTTTTTCACCGAGCGGGGAAGGTGTTATACCAGAGGAATAGCCGCTACTGACGGGGTTGGACGCGGCAACGGGTTGATAATCGCGCGTAACGGGGAGATGGGAAGCTTCGGTTTGAGGATAGGACGCTGTGTCATTATGACGGGTTAATGCCTCATCAGGCGTGTCGGTATCTTCTGCCAAAAAGGGGTTATCTGTATTTTCGGGATTGAAATTAGACGTTTCCTCGCGCGCCTCCGATGTGGCGTATTGCGGCTCATCTTCAGTTGCATCCGTTGAATGCGGTTCCGCATACTCGCGCACCCGATCGTAAATACGTGATACACGGTTCTCGCCATCCTTTTTATCGTCGTCGAGAAGGTTCTTCGGCGTCAAACGGGGCGATGCCGGGGCTGCTTTGCCTTTGGCGGCAATCAATGAGCTGGTTAGGAAAGCTGCTTTCATGACAAATCTTCTTCTTTTAAATGGCGGTCAGAACTTAATTATACGCCGCGCCATTGCTAGCCGGAGATGCGGAAAGATGGTGTGAAGTTGGCATTGAATGATTGGTTTCCATTCGTGCCAGGCGTTCATCGATATAGGCCCAGAGCTTTGTGATCTCGTCGCTAGAACGAGAGGATGGATTAAGTTCCATCGTTGTCCGCCCGTCAATCATGCTGGAGGCGAAATCAACCCGTTGGTGGATAATCGCCGGAGCAAGTGTACCATGCTGCGACAAGGCGATTGCGGCCTCGCTGGTGATCCTTGCGCGTGGTGTTGCCCCGTTGACAACGAAAATGAGGGGTGTGTTCAAACCTTCGGCCAGTTCAACGGTTGCCCCGACAGCACGCAGGTCATGCGGGCTGGGACGGGTCGGTATGATCAGCAAGTCCGAAAGCCCGATCACATTGGCGATGGTTGAGGTAATGGCTGGCGGCGTATCGACGAACAAAAGATTGATGCCCATCTTTTCCATCCGGCCTATATCCGCCCCAAGCCGCTCAACAGTTGTTCGCGCGAACAGCGGGGTTTCCGCTTCGCGTTCGTTCCACCATTCAGACAGGCTGCCCTGAGGGTCGGTGTCAACAAGCGCCACGGGTCCTCCGCCGGCCATTTCAGCCTGAACCGCGAGATGGCCGGCAAGTGTCGTTTTACCTGAACCACCTTTTTGTGATGCTACCGCGATAACCTTCATCAGAACTCTCCTGCTCAGTTCTTTGTTACTGGAGGTGATGACACCGTTTTCGCAGACGGTTAATCCGCTCCAGTTGTTGTCTCATGGAGCAAAATTACAGATTAAAAATTAAGGAAGATTTACGAACTAGGCCAAAACTTAGGTAAATATTAGTAAAAAAATTTATTAAGCCTTAAGGCGCCCTGCAATCTGGTTACAGAATAAACTGTTCATCGAGTATCCGCTTTTCCAGATTATGTTCCGGGTCGAACAGCAATCGGATGGAGATATCGCGCTTTTCCTCGATAATGACCGTGGCGACATCCCGAACTTCCACAGCATCCGCAACGGCGCTGACGGGCCGTTTGTTAGCTTCCAGAACTTCAAGCTCAATCCGTGCCTCTCGCGGCAGAATGGCGCCACGCCAGCGTCTCGGACGAAAGGCGCTGATCGGGGTGAGGGCCAGAACACCGGCATTCACCGGTAAAATCGGGCCATGGGCGGAATAATTATAGGCAGTGCTGCCGGCCGGGGTGGCGACGAGAACGCCATCGCAAGTCAGTTCCGCAACCTTGACATGTCCGTCGATGGAAATGCGTATTTTGGCGGTTTGACGGCTTTCCCGGAGTAGGGAAACTTCATTGATGGCAAGTGCTTCTGTTTTCTCACCATGCATATTTACCGCGACCATGTTTAGGGGGTGGAGCTTCGTAATCTCGCCCGCGCTCAACCGTTCAATCAGGCCTTCTTCCTGATAAGTATTCAGCAGGAAGCCAACGGTCCCCTTGTTCATACCATAGATCGGGATTTTTGAACTCATGAAGGAATGCATTGTTTCCAGCATAAAGCCGTCCCCGCCGAGCGCGACGATGACTTCAGCTTCTGTCGCAGGAACATTGCCATAACGCGCGATCAGGCTTTCACAGGCGATCTGCGCATCTTCCGATTCGCTGGCAGTAAAATGTATTTTCATCCGCAGTTAGCCGCCCGTTACGCTCATATGACGGGGAACCGCCGGACGGCCGTCGGATTTACGGTCGATAATGAAATCATGGCCCTTGGGTTTGCGTCCGATCGCTTCATCAATCGCCGCATCGAGCGCCGCGAGGCCATTCTCGCCACGCAAGACAGTTTTCAGGTCGGCCTTGTCTTCCTGGCCGAGACACATATAAAGCATGCCGGTGCAGGTAAGTCGGACCCGATTACAGCTTTCGCAGAAATTATGGGTGAGAGGGGTAATGAAGCCAATCCGCCCGCCGGTTTCCGCAACATCAAAGTAATCGGAGGGGCCCCCGGTCCGATAGGCAGAGGGGGTTAGCGTCCAGCGTTCACCAAGTTGCTTCTTGACGTCCGAGAGCGGGAGATACTGGTCCGAGCGTTGCCCGTCAATCGTGCCCATGGGCATTGTTTCGATAAAAGTGATGTCCATCCCCTCATCACCGACCCATTGGATCAGATCGTTGAATTCATGATCGTTAAATCCCTTGAGGGCAACTGTATTAATCTTGATTTTGAGGCCGGCTTCCTTGGCGCTACGGATGCTTGCCATCACTTTCTCAAAATTGCCCCAGCGGGTAATGTCCTGAAACTGATAGGGGTTGAGCGTATCAAGTGAAACGTTAAGCCTGCGTACACCTGCGTCATATAGCTCGCCTGCATATTTTCCAAGCTGGCTGCCATTGGTTGTCAGGGTTAATTCATCCAGTTCACCACTTTTGATGTAGAGGCCCAAATTACGGAATAGCTCCATAATTCCCTTACGAACCAGTGGTTCCCCGCCGGTAATCCGGATCTTCCGCACGCCTTTGCGAATAAAGGCGGCAGACACCATTTCCAACTCTTCCAGGCTGAGGACGTCCTTTTTTGGCAGGAACGTCATATTTTCCGACATGCAGTATTTGCAGCGGAAATCGCAGCGGTCCGTAACGGACACTCTGAGATAGCTTATTTCTCTGCCAAAAGGATCAATCACGTTCAACTTCCCGGAAAGGAGGGCGACAATGGTACAGCTTTAAAATATATTTTTATATATCTATTGCAAGCAATGACAGAAAAGAAGCTCTATCGCCCATCAGGTTTCGGCGTAGCTTATTTTTCCGGACATGAAGTCTTCATTCAGGAGAGCCGCTTTGGCTGTCTCCACAGTCAATAGATCATAAAAATCCATTGGTACCGATTTAATCTTGGTGAGCAGGGAGGTTTTCTGATGGCGAATTGATCCGGTAAGATCATAGATCGTTTTAAAAATTACCCGGTCGATATCCAGGCTGCGGCAGGCAACGGCGAGTATTTCAGGATTTTCCGCGTAGAGGATATCCTTGATTTTATCGCTTTCGATGTCGAGGAGTTTGGCGAAGGAATATTCAAAAAGATCAATTTCACCCTGATGCAGTGATTTAATCATGAAACGCGTTGAAAGTTCGCCGGAATGGTGAAGTTTCTCGACTAGCCGGAGTGACGGGTCACTTTCCTTCGAGATAGATTGGATCGTATCTTCGCGATCTTTGATATCCATTTGAAGCGCGCGGATATCCACTTCGAAATTATCGCGGATATATTCTCGTAGAGACATCGAGACCCAGCGATACATTTTTTCCGCAATCGGTTTAGGGAGGAAAGGCCGATCGAGAAGAGGGCGCTGATACTCTGTAATGCATTCAGAAAGTTCACCAAGATTGTCCAGCATAACCGGGGACACCTTGGCAGTATGGTTCTCCAATAACGCGACCGTTATCTCCGGGTCATTTATTTCGCAGAGAGCCGTGCAGATTTCTTCTCCAATATTATCTCGTGCCGCAACGGCGAGCTGATGCTGTTTGGAGCGGTGTTTGACAATTTCCAAAAGATCATTTTCTGCGAGCAGGCCACAATCTCTTAGGATTGGCAGTGCCACCTCAATATCGTCATTCGCGAGAAACACCATCAGATTACGCGGAATATCCTGCTTTGATGCCAGGTTTTTCGCAAAATTCGCACGGATTGTTTTAGCAACATCTGTCGTAATCCGGCAGATAATATCTGCCATTATTTCCTTTTCCTGATTGGTAAAGGAGGATTGATCATCTACAAGGAATTCGCCTAGGCGGGCATATAGAAATTGACGCTGTTCTGGGGAGTTTGTCTCCGCAAGGTCAACAAGCACTTTTATGGCTTCAATATTTTCCTGTGCAGTAACGGGCATTATGTATCTGTCCATCGGTTGAGACTTTTCAGGCTTACCTTAGACAATTACTATTAAAATACCGTTAACTTGTGATTTAGCCTCTTTAGAAACTGGAGGTTAGCCGACAGGCCTCAATGGGCGAGGGGCAGGCGGATTTTGAACCGGCTCCCATCTGACAGACTGCTCTTTACCGTGATGTTTCCACCCATTAGACGCGCCAGTTTGAGTGACAGCGTCAACCCAAGGCCGACACCGTCGGTGCCGCGGCTATATACCCCTTCATGAGCCTGTTTAAAGGCCTCAAAGATTTTTTCCTGATCTTCTTCGGCGATACCGGGGCCGGTATCCCAGATCGTGATATCGACAAAGGTTTCATCGATAATTTCATACTCTATCCCGATAGTACCGTTGCGCGGCGTAAACTTAACGGCGTTGCCGAGTATGTTGACTAGTATTTGCAGGCACCTGGTTGGATCGACAGCGAGATCAATATTTTCCGTGATCCGGGTGCCGATTATTTCAAGTCTTTTCTCTCGGGCATGGTTCTGAATAAGAACATAAGAATCCGCAACCATACCGGCGAGCGAGGTTGGGACAATCTCGATCGGAATCTTATCGCTTTCAATGCGCGCGATATCGAGAATATCCTCAATTAGGCTCAGAAGATGCTTGCCCGAATTCAATATATCGCCAACATATTCGCGGTATTTATCACTTATGGGGCCGAATGTTTCCAGCCCGATGACCTCTGCAAATCCAATAATGGCATTCAGCGGTGTCCGCAATTCATGGCTCATGTTGGCGAGGAAGGTATCCTTGGCTTTTGCAGATTCCAGCGCTTTCTTTGCTGTCATCTCAAGCTGCATGTTCTTTTGTGTGATTTCGTTGATTGCCCGCTCCAACTCGGCCTTCGAGGACATAGCCTCGTCCTCTGCCAGAAGTCGGGCAGTGATATCATCACTTGTCCCGCGATATCCTACGTAGCGACCCTTATCGTTAAAAACGGGAACGCCGGACATATTGAAAATCTTGTAATCTCCACTGGTATCCTGAATTTCAAGCGGGACGGACCGGAAGGGGACATGCTGTTCCATGGCGGCTTCCGCCTTGTTGCCACCATCCGCCTCAGGTTTGAATACGCCCAGATCGGCTAGCCGTTTGCTCTTAAGCAACATAGGGGGGAGGCCGACAGCCTGAACGACACGGTCGGAGACAAAGGTTAGTTTTCCGTCTGCGTCTGTTTCCCAAATCCAGTCGGATGCTGCGCGCGTGATATCCAGAAAACGGCGTTTTTCGTCTCTCAGCTTGATTTCCGCGTTTACCTGCCGGGTGGAGTTGATAAAACTTCCGCAGATGGCGATTAACTGGTTTTCATCATCAAAAATTGGAAAATGGCGGGAGAGAAAAAATTCGGTGGTCTGGCCGGCATTTAGAGAAAGTTGTCTGGTTTCCGTCTCTTTGGTTTCCGCAATGCGGGTGACAATGTCAAGGTGATCCTGTGGCAGCGTGGGGAGAATCTGATCATCAACGCGTTGCGCCGCACCAGGGCGAAAATGTTCCCGATATCCGCTGTTGGCATAAATGACGGTTCCATCTGGCCGGGCCATGTACATCGGGGGAGCCTGCTCAAACACAGCGTCAAAAAATTCCCGGCTGACAATGCCCTGCATTGACGGAATTTCAGAACCGCTGGTGCTTTTAACATCAGTATGAAGCGACACGACGCTTCCTTGCCCCCGTTCTGTCATTTACTCTTTACATGTAATTTTACATGTTCCCTGGTACTAATTCACGCTACTTGCGGAAATCATAAATAAACCCTGTCGCCTTGAAGGTCTGCGTCGAGTTTTTCAACCATTTCCGTATAGTCACGCTCCAACTGCCAGAAGCGTAACGTCATTTTAGCATTAGATACAGAAAGTTTATCATAAAATTTCATAATAATCTCTACTTCTTCTGGCTGTGTTGTCTTTTTTACTTTTTTATTATGCGAGATATTGCGTGTCAGAAGGTAAATTGTGGAAAATGAACTGCGACTGAACTCCAATGCCTTGAGGACGACAATCAGGGCCTCCGCGTTGGTATCATAGATAAAACGGCTGATTTTCAGGTAGTCCAGAGACGAAAGCTCAGCCAGGCCAATCATGAACAATCGGATTTGACGACTGCGTAAAGCCTTCACCAGGAATTTCTCGTTAAGTTCCTTCCGCTTGGATAATTCGGAGATTAATGTATCTGCGCTGGAATTTTTCTCTGCGACATCATAGCGATACTCGGATTTCGCAGCAGCGACGATCCTCTCGTTGAGCTCCAGCTCGTCTATCTCGAAATTTTCCAGAATATGACGGCGCAGCGCGGCCGATACCCACCAGAACATTTTATGGGCAAGGTCAACGGGAATATCATGGCGGGCGATCAGGGGCTCCTGAAAGCGATCGATGCGCCGAGATTCCTCAACAAGATATTCCATGCTTTTGCGGGAGATCTTGGCGTCACCATTTTCGATAAGATGCGAAATTACATCTTCGTCGCCAAGGCTTATCAACATATCACTCAAGGTCGTATTCAGGTCATCCCGCTCGGCAATGGCAAGCATGTGCTCCTTACCGCGGTTCTGAATAATTTCGATCAGGTCGGGTTCTACCAGAAGATGGCTCTTGAACAGAATAGGGCGCGCGACCTCAATGTCGTCATTGGCAAGCAGTGTAACCAATCCATGGGGAACATTTTCAAGACCCGCCAGCTCTTCTGCCAAATTCTGCCGTATTGTTGTCTCAATTTCTGAAAGAAGCTTGGTCAGGATACTGACGATAAGGGCGTGCTCCTGCTCGCTCAGACGTTCTTCGTCCTTCATAAACAAGTCGCTTAGATTGTTGAATAGTTGACGGCGCCCGCGTTTGCTGCTGTCTTTCGACAGCGCAACCAGCCTCGCGAGTTCCTCATCGTGACCTTCTGTCATGTCAATTCCGTTTTAATCCTATCCATACCCAGCTTATCTGACAGCCAACTTCTTCCTAAACGGGAAATTCAGACATCCCTGAAAGGCTCCGTTAAGACAATATCCTTTGCCCGCGCAAGTCAATTTTAACGCCTCAACATGATACAGCGACATTAAATTCCCGTTAATCATCGGGCTCATTGCGAGATTAAAGTAGGCAAAGACTCCATAATTTCGCCGTGAATTAATGTATTATTCTACCTCAGCATGGCGATGAGGAAAGCGGTGAAATTAAAGAAACTGCGAAAAAGTGAAGTTTTTCGGAGGATTTATGCCGATATTATTTAATGTTCTCGAAGAATTTTTGGTGTTTTACAATTCGTTAAGATTGTGAGGGCAAAATAAGCCCTGATTTCCATGAGTTTGATTTTTCATAAAACGCATGTAACCGGTTGTACTAAGGAAATATTGTGACTGAAGATTATCATGAGCTAACCAGGTTGATTGAGCGGCTCCATCGTCGTTTTCTGGACGTATTGCGGACCGAACTTGCCCTGATGGAGATTACGGATATCAATGCCGTTCAGGCCTTGTTGCTGGCCAATATCGGGAATGAAGAAATAAATGTCCGCGAGCTTATGTCCCGCGGGTACTATCAAGGGTCTAATGCGTCTTATAACCTGAAGAAGCTGGTCGAGATGGGCTATCTTCTGCAGGAAAAATCAGAGCGTGACCGTCGCGCAACCATGATCAAACTCTCCGAAAAGGGGCTTGATATGGTTGAAAAGCTTGCTGAAATGGAACAGAAACAATCAGACCTTCTTGCTCGGTCGAACCCGGCGCCCGACGTTGCCGAGACCCGCAAGCATTTGCGTCAGATTGAGCGCATCTGGACCGACTATATCCAGTACGGCGCGCAATAGGCAATCCACCTACTTCCTTTCTATTTAGCTATGAAATGTGTTTGTTGTTGCCGGTTTTAGCTACCTGCAATGGATTTGCTTGACCGTATTAATTGTTTGTTAAGACTCTTCAGTTACCTTTTATCTCTGCGGAGTGCCGCAAATGAATATTTTGATTCACTAATGAGATATAGGAGAGGAGTTGCGTAATGGACGTAACCCCATTCGGAAAACAAGTTGCGATGCCATCTACGCTGCACGTCAGCAGCTCTGTAGATCGTGGAAATTCGGCTAACAATTTGGAAGGTAAACTTCCGGTGTCGCCGGGCATGAGTGCAGCTATTGAAGACCCTGTAAAACGTGCCGAAGAAACCATTGGCGCCCTTTTTACTGATTCAAGATTTCCATCCGGTCGCTTTTCCATCGACCAAGATGAAGAAAGCGGTCGATATGTCTACCGTCTTATCGACCAGCAGACAGACGAAGTCCTGAAGCAGTTTCCAGGCGATTATGTTCTTCGACGTGTCGCTTATTATCGCGAATTGCAAGGGCTGGCTGTCAATAGCGAAGTCTGACATCGTCTGTTTGTTTCCTTAAATTACCTGATTGATGGCAATTGCGCCATTGACCGCCCGCGCGTTCCTGTTTGAAAGAGGATCAGCGACGGCGGCTCTTGCCGTATAACCACGCGGCGGGGCTTTTTTCTTTGCCACCTCATCTGCAACTGATTTGACCAGGCCTTCCGTCACGGTTCTTGCCGTTGACAGTTTCCGGAAATGGCGGTCAAGAACGGTGTAGAAATCCTCACTTGTTTTTTTAAGGTGATCAATCTCGGATTTTGGAAACGCCTTGAAGGAGTCCGGGTTCTTTTTCACCAGAGTCATTTGTTGATTATAGGTTGCAATCAGGCGGGTTTTTTCATTCAGGGTTGCCTTGAACCCTTCCGGATTATTTTCATGAAGCAGTTTGTTTTCCTGCTCTAGGATATCGCTTAACCGCGCAATAAGGCGGGCGAGGGCGTCTGGCTTCATCAGGACAGGGCCATTATTCTGGGTTTCAGCGGTCATTTTACTATACCTCCTGTAGCGCCAACATTTCTCGATAAACCGCATCGGCAATACCAACACTGTTATTACGGCTCATAGACTTGGCATGTTCATCATTGAGCATGGACCGAAACATTTTCTCGGACTCGCCACCACCGAATGTCTTGTCGGCTTCCAGGCCGGCAGACATAGAATTCAGGACCTGACTGAGGAAGAAGGCCTCGAACTCAACGGCGGTTTGCCGGATCTGCTCTTCACTCCGGGTGCGGCCGTTTTTATCGGTCCCGCCGGGATCGGTGATAAAATTGGTGGAAGTTGCCTGAATATTAGTCATTACATCAACTCTATATCTGCCTGTAGGGCGCCTGCGGCCTTGATTGCCTGGAGAATGGAGATCATGTCCCTTGGGCCAATGCCGAGCGCATTAAGCCCGTCAACAAGATCCTGAAGACGTACGCCTTCTTTAAGGATAGTCAGCTTTTTCTCGTTGTCGTCATCTACTTCGACTTCGGTGCGTGGCACAACTACGGTCTCACCGGTTTCCGAGAAGGGGGCCGGTTGGGAAACCTGGGGTGTTTCGGTAATGCGCACCGTAAGGTTGCCCTGGGCAATCGCGACCGTATCCACCTTGACCTCACTGCCAATCACAATGATGCCGGACTGTTCGTCAATTACAACACGTGCGACCTGGTCGGGTTTAACCTGTAGCTGCTCAATATCCGCCAGCAGATCAACCATGTTCTCCCGCTCGCTGCCCGCCAGGTTAAGAACGACGGTGGAAGGGTCCGTTGGTTCAGCAATCGGTTTGCCAATATAGGTATTGATGGCGCCGGCAATCCGGCGGGAGGTTGTCAGATCCGGGTTGCGAAGGGAAATGCGCAAGCTCGTAAGCGAGGCGAGATCAAAACCGAGTTCGCGCTCGACAATTGCGCCATTTACAATTCGGGCTGTGGTTGGAACGCCGCGGGTAATGCTCTCCGCGGCACCGCCAGCAGAAAAACCGGCAACTGTCAGGGTGCCTTGTGCCACTGCATAAACTTCGCCGTCCGCCGCCATCAAGGGGGTAACCACCAGTGTTCCGCCCATCAGGTTTGTGGCATCGCCAAGCGAGCTTACGACGATATCAACTGTTGTTCCCTGACGTTGGAACGGGGGCAGGGTGGCCGTAACGACCACTGCCGCGACGTTCTTGGTTTTCAGTGTCTCACCGCTGGTGTTTACGCCGAGACGTTCCAGCATGGCCACCAGGCTTTGTTCTGTGAACGGAGAATTAGAAAGCGAGTCGCCTGTGCCGTTCAATCCGACAACAAGACCGTAGCCAACCAGAATATTGTCACGAATGCCTTCAAATTCCGCGATATCCTTCACGCGTGAGGCGGCATTGGCTGCATCAAACGACCAGAGAAAGCAGCTAAGTGCGACGAAAATTGCCGTTAGATGCCGAGATTTCGCCTTAGACTGCGCTACGATTTGTTGGACTAACTTCAAGACCATCAATAAAATCCGTTCTTCGATATTCAAAATTTTCTAATTTCGATAAAATAGAAGCGAAAAGCGTGCCAGTTTTTTTGTGATTTAACTTATTGATTTATATGTAAAAAATTTATATTAATAAGAGATTATGATCAAGGCGGGCAATATCTTCCCCTTGACCGGGAAAGAATGTCCCATGAGAATAGAAAAGGACGGCAATTGTCCTTCAAATGTGACGGGGTAACGTTTCTAATATGAAAGTAGGCGGACCAGGCCGGACAAGCGCAGCATCCGGGAGCAAGGGCGGCAAGGCATCGCAGAAATCCGGGGCGAAGTTCTCTGTTGAGAGCGATCCGGTTGAAGCGTCTGTCGCCGGCGGCGTTTCATCGTCCTCTCCCATTAGCTCGATTGATGCGCTTGTTGCCTTGCAGGGAGTTGACGATAACTTGCCGAAGGGCAACAAGAAGGCGCTGGCGAAGGGTCATGACCTTCTTGAAAAACTGGAATCTATTCGCGATGGCCTGCTGACAGGTTCTTTAACGGCGGATAAGCTTAAGCAATTACAGGCGACATTGTCCGGTTATAATGTTGCAGATGCCGATCCGGCCCTTCAACAAGTTATCAAGGATATCGAGGTAAGGGCAGCTGTTGAACTCGCCAAATTCGGTTATTGATACTTTTCGTCCCCCGGTTCTGTGTATTTTCCTCCTGAAATCCCTTGATTATCATCAGGGCTTCATAAATATCGTGTTTTAATGGAATAGGATGTTGCTAATAAAGCCACGATCTTATATTTATTCCGTTATTTTTCTGGATGTCCGTGTTAAGGCATTTAAGATATGGGAACTGGAGTCGCTTAATGAACGTTCAAATTCCTGAAGACTATCGTCCATCCGAGGACGAGCCATTTATGAATACCCGACAGCAAGAATACTTTCGTGCAAAATTGATGAAGTGGCGGAATGAAATCCTGGCGGATGCCAGCCAGACAATTCTGAGCTTGCAGGAAGAAACGGTGAAAGAGCCGGATATTGCAGATCGCGCATCGACCGAGTCTGAAAGGACGCTGGAACTACGAACGCGGGATCGTCAACGCAAATTGATCGGCAAGATTGACGCCGCTCTACGCCGGATTGACGAAGGACAATACGGATATTGCGTGGAGACGGGTGAACCGATCTCCCTCAAACGATTGGAAGCTCGGCCTGTTGCGACCTTAAGCCTGGAAGCGCAGGAACGTCATGAACGCCGCGAAAAAATCTACCGCGACGACTAAATAATCTCAGGACTTCTGAGACAATAAAAAAGCCGGTCCATTTGGAACCGGCTTTTTTTTTGTGTCAGGTCGACCCTTAGAAGGGGAAGATGATATCGAAGAGCTGCTGACCATAGCGTCCCTGCTGGACGTCTGTCAGGTGGCCACGGCCGCCATAGGCGATGCGGGCTTCGGCAATTTTTGCCGATTCAATCGTATTGGAGGAGGTGATATCCTCCGGCCGGACAACGCCGGTGACCGAGAGATCGCGGCTTTCAAAGTTCACACGCACTTCCTGACGGCCAACGATGACCATGTTACCATTGGGAAGGATCTGTGTCACGATGGCGGCAATTTCCATGTTAATGGTTTCATTCCGGTTGACCGCGCCGGACCCTTTGACGCTGTGATCACTGCCCAGATCGATTAGGGCTTCCGCGCTTGTACCCTCCGGCAATATTTTCTCGACTTGCGACTCAAGGCCCAGCAATCCTGCGAAACCGGCATTCTCGGATGAAGCTCGCGTCGTATCGGTGGAGTTATTCAGCGTGGCCTTGTCCTCAATCTCAACAAGCACGGTCACGATATCACCAACCTGGTTTGCCCGTTGATCCTTGAAGAAGGCCTTGGAACCGGGCCGCCACAGGGAGTTTGCCTGCTGGAGCACGGGCTCAGGGCGCGGCATCGGCATGGAGACAGGCTGGTAATCTTTCTGCGCCACCGGATTTTCAATCTTGGAAAGGGGCGGTTCTGACCCGACATTGGCAATACGGTTGAAGAAGTTGCATCCGGACAGGGCAACACCCAATCCGATCACCAAAGAGAAGCGGGCGATATTTTTAATCTGATGTTTCATGGGGTGCTCCTTTATTCTTTGATGTCGCTAGCGGACGCCAACTGAGGCTGGCGGGTAATGATCCGCACTTCTTGCGAGTTGATAACCTGCGCCTGGATAATTTTGCGGCTGTTAATGTTTTCAACCCGGATCACGTCATCTTCACCGCCGGTTTCCAATGTGCGTCCCATTACGGATAAGTACATACCACCCTGTTCCAGTGTTACGGCGACCAGCTTGCCTTTCTCCACAAGCACGGGATCTCCCAGGTTGCTGATGTTGATGGGCATCCCGGAACGAACGGACCGCCGGGGACTCTTGCCGATTAGATGGGCGGCGTCAAGAACGACATGGTGTCCTACCTTGCTGACGCGTTCCGCTTTAAAGTCAATGTCACTCTCGCGGATTTCCTCGCCTGCGGATTTAAAACGTTTAAGAACCGGGACCAGAATCTGCTGGTGAACCTGTCCATTTAACCTGATGCGCTGACCATTTTCTGAATGGGCTGGCGCAAGAATTTCAGCAACGAACTGACCACTTTCCTTATTCACATAAAGATTCTCGACGGATACGGTCTGTGGCTGTTCCGCAGCGATCTGAATGTTCAGGTTTTGTATTGGCAGGTTCATTTCGAAAAGGTCCAGATCCAGTTCATATTCCAGGGCGGCCCGAATTTGATCGGTTATAACCTGATGCGAGATGGTCGTTCCCAAACGGCGAACCGAAATGCGACGGATCGGTGTTGCCGGACGCCAATCAAGTCCATGTGAATGAACATAGCGCGCGACAGAGACAGCCTTGAACACTGTTGCTTTACCGGGAGCGGGAGCGGGCGCAATGACTTGCGCTGCTTTGTCACCCGCACCGATGAAAAGATCGCCAATAGTAATCTGCTCCCCTTCGACGGTAATATCACGGCGAAGGGTTATCGTATCAGCGGCGACAGCAACTGTCGGCGCGGTTACGGCGATTATCAGTGCTAAAACGATTGTAAGATATTTCATAGCTGTCTCTTTCATTCTAGAAAGTTTTTATCGTCCGAGCTGGTTGGTAACGGACATCATTTCGTCGGCGGCAGTAATCGTTTTCGAGTTCATTTCATACGCGCGCTGGGCACTGATGAGCTGGGTGATTTCCTGCACGGCATTCACGTTGGACATTTCAAGATATCCCTGACGGAGGGTGCCAAAGCCGGTGGAGCCGGGCACGCCGATTGTCGGGGCGCCAGATGCCGTACTTTCTTTGTAAAGGCTATCGCCCAGTGGTTGCAGACCGCCTTCGTTAAAGAAAATAGCGAGATCAAGCTGACCCACGGTCTGCAGATTGACCTGTCCATCGATCTGGACTTCCACCTCACCACTCGGGTTAATGGTTACGCTGGTGGCGTCCTGCGGAATGGTGATGCTGGGGATGACTGTAAATCCGTCCTGCGTTACGATTTCACCGGTGGGGCTCAACTGAAATGAACCTGCCCGGCTGTATGCTTCTTCCCCGCTGGGGAGCAGAACACGGAAGTACCCTTCGCCCTGAACAGCCAAGTCGTAGGTATTCCCTGTTGATTCCAGCCCGCCCTGTTCCGTGATACGATAGACCGAGGCGGTTTTTACACCGACACCGATCTGGATACCGGCCGGAACAATCGTCCCTGCATCCGAAGATGCCGCACCGGCACGTTCCATATCCTGATACAATAAGTCCTGAAACTCCGCGCGCTGACGCTTAAAGGCGGTTGTGGTCATGTTGGCGATATTATTCGAAATAACATCTACGTTAAGCTGCTGGGCCAACATACCTGTGGCGGCAATACCAAGTGCTCGCATTATCTTTTTCCTTCTTTACTGTACCGTAGGCATTTCTTCGATGGTTTTCATCTGCAGTTCATGTTCTGAATCCAGCAGCTGTTGGGCTGATTGATAGGCCCGCATGATGTCAATCATCGCTGTCATCTCCAGAATGGGCTGGACGTTCGACTTTTCCAGAGTGCGCTGCATGATGTTAACGTCGGTTGTGGCCTGTGGCTGGAAATTTTCCGCGTCATAAAGGCCGCTGCCGACCTGTTTTAGAACTTGCGGGTTTTCAAAATCGAAGAGGCCGATTTTCTGCGTTTGCCCCGGGCCGGTCGTTACCGTGCCGTCCGGTGCAACAGTGAGTTCCTGGAACTGGAGATTAACCGTAATTTTGCGGTTGTTTTCATCCAGCAAAGCCTGGTTGTTGATGGTTACGATATTGCCATCAGGGTCGAGACGGAAGCTGCCATTGCGTGTATATCGAATACCTTCTGGCGTTTCGATGGAGAAATATCCCTCTCCGCTGATGGCAAGATCAAGGGGCCGGCCAGTATGGGTAAACTCGCCTTCGCGCAGGTCACGATAGCTGCCATAGTCCTGAACAAAGGAGACAGCGTCCTGGTCCGGCCGTTTAACAAGGAACTCCTCAAACAACGGATGTTCGCTCTTAAAAGCGGTCGTGTTAACGTTCGCGAGGTTATTTGCGGTAATGTCCATGCGCCGTTTCAGCGCCATCTGCTGGGACAATCCTATGAATACTGCGTTTTCCATATCTCTGCCTTTCTGGCACAAAATGATCTGCCTAAGTATATGCAGACCCCGTGCCAGAAAAAAATATTAATTAAAACAAATACTTAGATATAAATATGTAAGTTGGGGCGGAAAGTCAGCGGTGTAAATCCTGTCACAGGCGGCAATTTTTTCCCAGTACACTGGAAAGGCCCGCCGGTAGATTTCCATTTATCCGTAAAATTTGCGGCTTTCTGTAAAAGATTTGGAAGGCATCAACCTCTTGTTAACCAAAGCGGCCTAATCTGTGATCAGTTATTAACGGTCTCATTTGTCAAAGGTACGCAACGAACGATGGTTGACAAGACTGAAGAAGAGGCTTTGGACGCCGATCAGGAAGAAGGTGGCGAGCCGAAGAAAAAAAAGAAGCTTAGCGGTAAAGTTATGGTTCTTTTTATTCTTTTGCCCCTGCTCATTATTGGCGGTGGGGCCGGTGGGGCTTATTTTGCCGGTGTATTCGATGCACCAGAGCCAACAGACGAAGAAATTGCTGCCGAAGCCGCAGCGAAGAACAAGAAAGTTGTATTCTACGATTTGCCTGAAATGCTGGTCAATCTCAGCACGAGCAACTCATCAAGCAGCTTTCTGAAACTTGGCGTCTCGCTGGAACTGGAAGATGAATCCGCTATTGCGGATCTGGAGCTTCTGATCCCGCGGATCATGGATAATTTCCAGGTTTATCTTCGTGAACTGCGGAAAGAGGATCTGAACGGGTCCCAAGGGGTTTTTCGCCTTAAAGAGGAGTTGCTGATGCGGATCAATAGTTCAGCCGCTCCCGTCAAGGTGAATGACGTATTGTTTAAAGAAATGCTGGTTCAGTAGGTAAAGTATATGTCTGATCAAGACGAAGAAATGGAAATGGCCGCGGCAATGGCGGATATGGAAGACGGAGAAGGCGACGATTCTGCCGAGGACATAGGTGGTCATAGCACGCGTGTTCTGAACCAGGATGAAATCGACAGCCTGCTCGGTTTTGACATGGAAGGCGAAGATAGCCCTGATAGTTCCGGTATCAGGGCCATTATCAATTCCGCGTTGGTCAATTATGAACGCCTCCCGATGCTGGAAGTGGTGTTCGACCGGCTGGTTCGGATGATGACGACATCGCTGCGTAACTTTACATCCGATAATGTTGAAGTCAGTCTTGATAATATTACCTCTATCCGTTTTGGTGATTACCTTAACTCCATTCCGCTGCCCGCTATCTTGAGCGTTTTCCGCGCAGAAGAGTGGGACAATTTCGGTCTGATCATGGTCGAAAGCTCCCTGATTTACTCGGTGGTCGACGTCCTGCTCGGTGGTCGTCGCGGGACAGCGGCGATGCGGATCGAAGGCCGTCCTTATACGACCATCGAACGCAATCTGGTGGAGCGAATGATTTCAGTTGTTCTTGCCGACATGACAGGTGCCTTCGAACCTTTGAGCCCGGTTACATTCCGGCATGAGCGAATTGAGACTAATCCGCGCTTCGCGACGATTGCCCGTCCGGCCAATGCGGCAATCCTGATCAAGCTTCGGATCGATATGGAAGATCGCGGCGGTCGGTTGGAAATGCTTTTGCCATACGCAACTCTGGAACCCGTTCGAGAGTTGCTCCTGCAGATGTTCATGGGTGAAAAATTTGGTCGCGACAGCATCTGGGAAAATCATCTGGCAACCGAATTATGGTCGACCGAGGTTGATATCCAGGCCGTTCTTGATGAAAAAAAGATGTCGCTAAATGATGTTTTGAACCTGAAAATTGGTGATACGGTCATGTTTAATGCCTCACCGGATAGCCCGACGACCTTGCGTTGCGGCGGTATCTCGATGGTGTCGGGTAAAATGGGGCGGTCGGGCCAGAACATTGCGGTCAAGGTTGATAAGTCACTCAGGCCAATGGGTTAGAATAATGATGGAAAACTTACCCCTCGATTTTCTGCTAAATCTATTTCTTGTCGGATTGCTGCTGGCAACCATCGGCTATTGCGCGATGCTAAACAAGCGCTTATCGAATATGCGTGACGCCCATACGGAACTGCGCCAGTTGACAGAAGAATTTGACAAGGCGCTCGTTCGGTCGAAAACCGGGGTGGAGGAGTTGAAGACACTGGCATCTACGACCGGCAGTCAGTTTGCCGTCGAAATCAAGCAGGCACGTGAACTCATTGAAGAGCTGCAACTGATTAACGCTAGTAGCACGCGCATTGCCGATCGCCTTCAAAAGGGCGTGGAGTCTTCTTCTAAACGAGAGTTTACCGGAATTTATGATGACGACCCTGCCGGCCTTTTCGATGACGATGATATTGCGCCGCCGCGTCCGACGGAGGAGCCGACGAAATTTCGCTCCGACGCGGAAAAGGAACTTTTTGACATGCTGACGAAATCGACTTGAGGCAGGGCCGCTAGATGATGAAACATATTCGTATTTTGCCCGTTACGGTCGTTGCGCTGGGTTTGATATTCAGCCTCAAACTGAGCGCTGTCTGGACGGATGCACAGGGCGTTCTTTTCGATGTCGAAGTTGCCAAGGCGCAAGCCAGTGAAGCGAAAGAAGATGTTAAGCCGGACGCAGTCGCTACAGACACCGAGGAACAAGTGACGGCTGCTGAGGCAGCGTCGGTTGATGAGGCCGCCAGGGAAGCGACGGTTGCATCGACGGAACCTGCAGTCGCGCATCAGTACTCAAAGAGTGAAATTGCTGTTCTTGAACGTTTGGTTGATCGCCGCGCGGAACTTGACCGCCGTAACGAAGAGTTGGATATGCGTGATAATCTGCTCAAGGCGACGGAAACGAGAATTGATGAAAAAATCAATAAATTAAAAGAGATGGAGGCTACTCTTAATTCTCTTCTGCAAGCCCATGATGAACAGGAAAAGGCTCAAATGGACAGCCTGGTCAAGATTTATGAAAAAATGAAGCCGAAAGATGCGGCGCGTATTTTCAACGATCTTGAAATGGAAATCCTGATCGATGTCGCAAGCAAGATTAAGGAAGCCAAAATGGCCTCTATCTTGGCGGCGATGAATGGCAAACGCGCGAACAAGCTGACCGTTGAGCTGGCAACGCGCCGTCAACTTCCGGGAGCGGATGACGACAAAAGCTAGTCACTGATTAGGATTTTTTATTCTTGCGGTAAATTAAGAGAATTACCGCTCCTCTTTACCGCTGATTAACCAATGCCGGGTAAAATTTGCCTATCTCAAAACGCTGAGACGAAGTGTTTGAACAAATAGGCAGGTGACCGGGTGAGCGGGACGGAAAATCAAAACACGGTGATACTCGATATCGGGGAGTCTTTGACGGGCCCGGCACGGGAAAACAATGCCAACGCCGTTATCTTCGTTTCACTGTATCTTCTACTGCTCGCCTTTTTTATCTTTCTGCATTCGATTTCCGTTATGCAGGAAGAACGTGTGCGAACGGTTCTTGGAAGCGTAAATATTGCCTTTGCAGGCCTGTCCACCGATACACCGGCGGATCGGCAGAAGAAGCTTTCCGGGGAAGAGCAAGGGACGCAGACCTTTCATGCGAAACTGAAGAATGTTTTTGAAACTGCTGTTCCCCTTATAGAATCTCGTTTTACAAAAGGGGGAACGCGACTTCAGTTCTCCGTTCCGATCCGCCAATTATTCGCTTACCGCAGCCTGGAATTGCGCGACACTCTAGGTACATTTCTAGAGGATGTGGCAACAACGCTGATTGCCCGGAATAACAACATTGCAACTGATCTCGAAATTCTCATCGGTACCGGGGTAACACTTCCTGAAATTGGCGATATGGCAGACGATATCGCCGCACAGCGGATTAGCTATCTTTCACAGCTCCTCATGGAGAAGGGAGTGCCTTCCCGGAATATCTCCATCGGAATGGCGGCGGGAGATGCCGGGTTTATCCATTTCAGCTTTTTTCTGCGCCCTTCACTGGAGTTCCAGTTCCGGCCGGAGGTAAGCCCGAAATGAATTTTCTGTTCCCACTGCGCAAGGAGCCCACAAATACCAGTACAGCCTGGATGACGTCTCTGGCCGATTTGCTCGCTCTGTTACTCGCCTTTTTTGTGCTTCTATTCTCGATGAGCGAAATCAAGGTTGATCGCTGGCAGACCCTGTCGGAAACCTTTGGTAACAAGATGAGTGATATTACCAACCTGGTGACCAAGACGGGCGAGGCGGATAAGAATATGGCCATGATCAATGAGCCGAAAGCCATTGATCTCGCCTATCTGGAACACATTCTGAACGGGAAGAAACAGCAGAATTCGTTACTCGCTAACGTCGATATCTTTCGCGCCGAAGAACGGTTGGTCATTTCTCTTGCCGGGTGGGATTTCTTCAGGTCCGGGGCGGAGAAAGAAGGCAGCGATGTCGCAGAGGTGATTAACATGATTGGGACGGCTCTCCGTCATATCAGCAATCAGGTTGAGGTCTATGGTCATACAGACCCGGACCCGATCACGTCTCCAACGGCAAAATATCCGAATAACTGGGCGCTGTCACTTGCCCGGGCAATGTCGGTCGCGAACGAACTTGAAAATTCTGGATACAGCAATCCGATACGGGTTTTTGGCATGGCGGATTCCCGTTTTAATGAACTCATTCTCGTTGATGACGAGGATAGAAAATATGCGCTGGCACGACGCGTGGACATCGTCGTGCGAGAGGCTGAGGGGCAAGGAAAATAATATGAACCGTATTATAAATCATGGGGTTAGGCTTCGTGTTGGGCAGTTGGTGTTCATCAGTATGCTGGTTGTTGCGCTTCTCTTGAGTGAAGCGATGGCCGCCGCACCGGTTACCGTGACTGCTGCGGACAGGGATAATGTCGGTCGGATTGTCTTTAATTGGGAGGAGCCAGCAGAATTCACCACAGAGCTGGAAGAGGGGTATCTCTATATCCGTTTTACCAAACCTTTTGATACAGATCTTGCCGCAGCCTCCAGCGCCTTGGAGAAGTATGTCGGCAAAGGTGAACTTCTTGAGGGACGGCAATCCGTTCGCTTTCTGTTGAAAAGCGACGTCCGGATAGCCTCTCGCAAAGACGGGAATGCTGTCATTGTCGAACTGGAAAAAGTATCCGACGTAAAGACGAAACAGCCAGGGGATAACAAAGTTCCAGTCAAATTAAGGAGCGGAGATCATGCGGGTTTCAGTCGTCTTGTATTTGACTGGCCAACAGCGACAACGACCTATAGCAGCCGTACCACTGAAGATAAGCTGATCATTACCTTTGATGCCTTGGCCAAGATGGAGGTTTCGGCATTTAACCGTGATCCCCTCGACCTGGCAAAGTCGGTCGCGGTTTCAGAAGTGGATGGCAAAACACAAGTCACCGTCCAACTGCTGCCGAACAGTACATCCCGCGGTTTTCGCGTTAAGAAAAGTATCGTTTTTGACATCCGGAAAGCCGATAAAAAAATAGAAACTGAGAAGGAAAAAGCGGCTGATGACGCGGTAGCTGAACCTACGCCCGTGGCTGAGACAGCGCCTGAGCCGGCCAAGATAGCAGAAGTACAGCAGGCAACCGCTCAAGTTCAAGATGAGCCGGAAAAGACGGAGCCGACGGCAATAGATGAAACTTCCCAACAGGAGTCCGAAGTTCGTGCAGAACCGCTGGCAAGGACACCCCAGAAAGGACCAGTCATTGAACTTCCTATTGTCAAGCTGGAGCCAAGGAAATCGCGAGCAAAACCGGAGCCTTTAGAAAAGTCGGTCGAGCAGGCCGTGGCCCGGAATGATACCGCACGGGAGTTACCTGCGCCGAAACCTGTCGCTGGCTCCGAGGTGGTCAAGGTGAGCGCGCCAGACAGCGATGAAGGGTTGAATTTTATTTCACCGGCTTCCGGTTCGGCAATCGTCGCCATCAGTCCGACAATTATGCTTGATCCGCCTGTTGCGGACAAGGAAGTAGCCGAGATCGAGAGGACGAAAGAGGAACCTCTTGTTATCAAGGATGCCGGGGAAGAGGCAGTGGCAAAAGTAGAGCCGAAAGTGGTTGTATCCTCACGCCTTGAAGCACCAAAGGGAAGCAGGTTGAATGTAAAAATAGCCAACCTGAAAGATGGCTTTCGCCTTATTTTTCCGTGGGATGAGCCGGCGGCGATGGCCATGTTCGAATCCGGCGGTGCCCATTGGATTGTATTCGATCGGGTATCAACGGTGGATTTCAAGAACCTATCGGGTCCCTACAAGTTTTTGGTTTCTAACGCCAGACAGCTGGACCATACCACGGCCACTTTACTCCGCTTTAATGTAAGGGAGGGATATGCGCCAAAGGTCAATAAGGTAAATGATGAATGGTATGTTGATTTTCAGCTGGATGCGGAACCTTCCATAACTCATCCGTTGGGTGTGCAGACGCAGGGTATCTCGGCGTCTGAATTTCGGGCCTTCATTCCAGCAGTCAACAACGGAAAGGAAATCCGCTTTATGGATCCCGCGGGCAGCGAAGAGCTGGTTGCCATGCCGCTCAACGGCTCGGGTTGGGGGATCGAGAAAGAGCGGGTATTCAATAGTATTACCGTCCTGTCCACGGTTCAGGGAATAGCGCTGAAATCTACAGCAGCAAGTATCAGGGTTGGCTATGAACAGAACGGACTTGCGGTCACAGCCATTTCCAATGAGTTTGCCGCACCAATGGAGCCAAAGGAAATTCCAAAAAAGCCGGGTGAGGAAATCTATCCCACACCGGAGATAGAAAAAGCGCAGTTTGTACGATTGGCGGAATGGCGTCAGGTGAATCCACTTCTCTATACAATTCGCAAGCAGGAATTGCAGAATGCTGTTGCGACGGCAGCAAAAAAGGAAAAGCGCCAGGCCAAAATTACACTTGCCAAATTTTATGTGGGGCAAAAACATAACGCCGAGGCCCTCGGCGCGTTGAATGACCTGATCCGGACCTATCCAAAGATTGAGAAAGATCGGGAGTATCGCCTGCTGAAGGGTCTTGCCCAATTGGGTATGCACCGGTATGAAGCCGCGGCTAACACTCTCTATCATCGTGATTTCGAGGGAGATGTAGAGGTTGCACCTTGGCGCGGCGTGGTATCTGCAGCCCTTGGCGATTGGGAACGCGCGGCGCAGGAACTTAATTTTTCTGCTCCCGCCTTTAACGTATATGAGAAAGAGTGGCGCGATCATTTTCGCTTGCTCCAGGCCCGTGCCGCGCTTGAGAATATTGATGTCAATCTGGCAAAGCAGGCACTCGAGCATGTAAAGACCCCTGAGACCAAAGAACAAAAGGCTGAAAAAGCTTATTTGGAGGGTGTCTTGGCCTTGCAGCTTAGCGATTTTCCGACCGCATCGGCAAAATTCTCGGAAGTCGTAAAAATCGGGTATCGGCCGGCTACGGAAAAGGCTCGTTTCAACAAGATCAATGTTGACCTAGTAGCTAAACTCATTACGCCAGAGCAGGCAATTGCTGAAATTGAGAAGCTGGATTTTGCCTGGCGCGGCGACGAGCTTGAGGTCGAGATGCAAAAACGTCTTGGCGATCTTTATGTCGCAACGGGTGAAATTGGGAATGGGCTGGAAACTTACAAGCGGATTGTCCGGCATTTCCCCCGGTCACCCTATTCACGGGATCTGGGCCGCAAGATGAATAACCTGTTCGCCGAGCTGTTTTTGGATGGCGCCGCAGACGAGTTGCCGCCGGTCAAGGCGCTTGCCATCTACTATCAGTATCGTGAGTTAACCCCGGTTGGGGATCGCGGTGATAAAATGATTCAGATGCTGGCAGATCGTCTGACACGTGTGGATCTGCTGGAGCAGGCGGCCCAACTGCTTGAGCATCAGGTTAACTTCCGCTTGAAGGGGCTGGAGAAAGCAAAGGCGGGAACAAAGCTTGCCGTAGTTCATCTTTGGAATGGCAAACCTGAGGAAGCTTTGCGTGTCCTTTATGATACGCGCTGGCGTCAGCTCTCTCCAGAGGAAAGAAAAGAGCGTATCTATATTGAGGCGCGGGCACAGGCCGGACTGCAGCATTACCGGGAAGCCCTTAATCTGATCGAGAGAGATAACAGTCTTGAAGCCGATGAATTACGGGCAGAAATTCACTGGAAGTCACGAAACTGGGCGCGCGCTATTCCGGCAATTGAAAAGCTGATCGGTAATGGCAGTAGTAGTTCGGATGAAGATTTTGCTCGGCTCGACCGGCAACGGATCATGCAGATTGCTGTTGCCCATAATCTTTCCAATGACAAGGCCGGTATTCGTAACCTGCGACAAAAATATATCGACCAGATGGAAGGGACAGCGGATCAGGCAGCGTTTGACCTGATCACGAAACAGAATGATCCATCAGAAACAGATTTTCGGGAGCGCGCGACAGTGATCGCCGAAGTCGGCAAGCTGGAATCCTTTATGGCCGGCTATCGTGAAAAGCTGGAAAATGGAGACTTCTGGGCGACGTACTAATCTTCCTCTTTCAGGATATCGCTATATAGCGCAGGATCGACGTTGCCGCCGGAGGCGATTGCCACCACTGTCTTGCCGTGAATATCTACCTTGCCTTCCAGGAGCGCGGCCAGGCCAACGGCGCCGCCGGGCTCTATCACGCATTTGAAATAGTGAAAGGCCGTGCGCATTGCCGCTTTAACTTCCTCATCCGTCACAACCAGGCCACCCGCCAGGGTCAGCTTATTGATGCCGAACGTAATCTTGCCGGGGGCAGGGGTCACAATGGCATCACAGATACTGCGATGGCCGTCTTCATTCTGCAGTATTTCACCTGCCGCGAGCGACCGGAAGGTATCGTCAAAGAACTCGGGTTCTGCGGAATAGATTTTAGTTGTTGGGCTCAGTTCACGTAAAGCAAGGGATGTACCGGCAATGAGGCCACCGCCGCCTGTCGGGGCGGTGCAGATATCAGCGCGAGTATCACGCGCTTTCAGTTGCTCCGCGATCTCGACCCCGACGGTACCTTGCCCCGATATGACGAAATAATTGTCATAAGGTTTAACGAGCGTAAGATTTCCATCCTTCGCGATTTTTTCGCCAATTTCCTCGCGCGACTGGTGGTACCGGTCATAGGTAACAACGGTCGCGCCATATCCGCGCGTGTTATTGAGTTTAATGGTGGGAGAATCTTCAGGCATCAGGATGGTCGCAGGAATCCCCAGTAACTTTGCTGAAAGGGCGACACCTTGCGCATGATTACCGCTGGAGTAAGCGATGACGCCCGCCGCTTTTTGCGCGGGCGACAGACGGCTGAGCGTGTTATAGGCGCCGCGGAATTTGAAGGATCCGGTATGTTGCAAGGTTTCACATTTCAGAAACAATCTTGCGCCCAGCTTCTCGTTCAGAGCGAGGGATTCTAGAAGGGGGGTGCGAACGGTAATTCCGCGTAGGCGCATCGCCGCATCACGAACGGACTGATAGGATGGCGTCTTATCGAACTCGAGCAATGAAATCATCCAGTTTTGTAAGGGTTTCAGGTTCATTCAGTAACGGGACATGACCACGGTTTTTCAAGACCAGTGTTTCCATGTTTGGATTTTCCTTTTTCATGCGGTCGAACACTGCCTCGCTCAGGACATCCGAGAGTGCGCCACGGATAGCGAGCGTGGGCACATCGTTCAGCTCCTTGAAGAAGGGCCAAAGGTCAACCTGCTCGTCGGAGTTAAGCTGCTCCGCCAGAGCCTTGCCGAGGTTGAGGTCGTAGTTAAGGCGATAGTTTTTTGCACCCTCGTCATAGATAAAGGTAGATTTTGCCTGTCCCAACCAATCTTCCTCGGTGATGTCGGGATAAGCGCCGCGATAAAGCTCCTTTTGCTTCTCCGCTGCTTCCTCTAGTGTCGCGTAGCGCACTTCCTTGCCAACATAGTCAAGAATGCGGCTGCTGCCAGATTTATCAACCTCCGGTCCGACATCATTCAGGATGGCGCCGGCAATGAAGTTCTTGGCAAAACCCGCCATTGCCATTGTCAGCAGACCACCGAGCGATGTACCGACAAAGAGCGCTTTCTCGATTTTCTTTTCAGTCAGGAATGCATAAATATCACCGATATAGACCTGCGGATTATAATTTTTGTAATTCGCGTCATAAGGTGATTTTCCGCGTCCGCGATAGTCGAGCGTGTAGACTGTTCGTGTTTTGGAATAGCGTTCCGCGAAGTCATGAAAGTCAAGGGATGAGCGCGTCAGACCGGAAAGGCAGAGGAGAGGGCTGGCACTTTGATCCGATCCATATTCCCTGTAATATAAGTTCAGGCCATCTGGCGAGGGGTAATATTCTTCCTTGAAAGACATAGGCAAGTTCTATCCTGTTTAATCAAATTGCACCAACGATGGCCGGTAGGTCATCGAGGGTTCTGATCTGGCCATCCGGCGAACTGGGAAGACGTTCTTCTGCCTGACCAAACCGGTTACACCAGATAACGTTGAAACCGAAGGCTTTTGCACTGTATGCATCCCACCCGTTTGATGATTGAAAGGCAATTTCCGTCGGTTTGACCGAAAGACGGTCGACAGCAATTTGATAGGTGGACGGATCGGGCTTATAGATCCCAACATCCTCAATCGAAAAAATGCCATCAAGCAGGGGGGCAATTCCGGCGTTGTCAACTGCGGCGCTCAACATTTTCGGCGTTCCATTCGAAAGAATAGCGCATTTAATGCCAGCGGATTTCAGTTGCTCAAGGGTTGATTTTACTTCTGGATAGGCGGAAAGCGTCAGATAAAGGTTCATCAGACGTTCGCGAAGCGCCGGGTCCGTTACTTCCGCGTTAGCCAGGGCAAAATCAAGAGCCTCCCCCGTTACCTGCCAAAAATCCGCATGGCGCCTTTGCAGGCTGCGCAGCCAGGTATATTGAAGCTGTTTTAACCGCCAGACAGACGCGACATCCTCCCATTTATCGCCGAGGGCGGCCTGTTCAGCGCGGGCAGCCGCATTGACATCGAACAGCGTGCCATAGGCATCAAAGACGCAGGCCTTGATATTTTCAAGTTTCAGGGTTGCCATGGGTCATTCTTTCTCTTTATGAGCGCCATTTCGTATGTTGGCCATGTGGCGCGCCAATGCAAGAAAAGAATTAACGGGATCTAGTGGGTTGCGCTGCCCCTGTTGATATCATAGCTGATTTTGAGGGGGCTGCCCTCGTCACGGGCCAGCCGCTCACGGTAGATCTGAAGGTTTTCGATGACGCGCTGGACGTAGTTGCGGGTTTCGGCGAACGGAATAAATTCAATCCAGTCAATCATGTCGATATCCCCCGAACGCGGATCCCCCCATTCCTTTATCCAGCGGCTTACGTTAGCGGGGCCGGCGTTATAGGCGGCAATGGCAAGCACATAAGAGCCATTGAACCTTTCTATCTGGTTGGCGAGATAGGTGCTGCCCAGCAGGGTGTTATAAGCAGGGTCAGCCGTGAGGAGGGCTTTCGAGTAGCTGACATTCAAGTTGCGCGAAACCAGTTTTGCGGTTCCCGGCATCAATTGCATCAAGCCGCGTGCCCCCGCCCAGGAAATGGCATCAATGGCGAAAGTGCTTTCCTGCCGCGTGATTGCCAGCATCAATGCGGGTTCAATTGGCGGGTTTTCTATGGCTAGATCCGGTACTGGCCAGTTGATTTCTACAAGCTCGGTACCCAGTTGAGACGCCCTCTTGGCAATCGCGATGGCGTAATCGGGCCGATCGATATCGTTGGCAAGCTCCGCCGCCGCTATGTAATCAGATTCGCTTTGTGCCTTCTCGGCGATCTCCAGAAGAAATGGCCTTGCCCATTTTGTCACGCCAATTTCGGCGAGGTGACGTACTATTAGCACTTGTATGTCGGGGGATGCGCCCTTGCTTGCCGGGCTTTTCACCCGTGAGATTTTTGGAATAGCCGGTAGTTTCCGTTCTCCAAGCTCATGTAGGGCCATTTGACCATAA
Organism: Sneathiella litorea; assembly: GCF_009882915.1. GTDB lineage: Bacteria > Pseudomonadota > Alphaproteobacteria > Sneathiellales > Sneathiellaceae > Sneathiella > Sneathiella litorea. The sequence continues at coordinate 605,397 of NZ_WTUW01000002.1, read as the reverse complement.
TAGGTCGTATAAAACTCTGCGGCGACTTTGTACCAGTTCTTTGCTGTCATCGCGTCACCAAGGGCGTCGTGCGACCGACCAATCCAATAGGCGCCGCGGGCGCGGCTGATTGGGTAGCTTACATTCTCATAAAGCCGGGTGAAATGACCGAGTGCTTCCTTTCCATCGCCCAGAAAACGAAGCATGATCCAGCCCGACAACCATTCAGCGGCGGCAAAATCCGCACCGTTGGTCAGGCCATGCTGACTAGCGAGGTTATAGGCATCCGTGATATGCCCCTTGGCGAGGAGTTTTCGAGCCTGGACATGCCGCTCGTGCCACCATTTATCTGCGCGCGGTACCGTATCATCGACCTCAAACAAGAGGTCCCGTGATTCATCATCCAGTGCCTTGCTACGGCGCCATTTGGCACGCTCGAATGTCAGGCCCGGATCATTCTGAAGCTCGGCGGGGACGGCGCGAATAGCCTGATCCACATTCCAGGAATTCCGGATCAGGCGAATGCGGGCAGTGGCAAGCTTCTTCAGATCCTCATTGAGAAAGGGAAAGAGGCGGACGGCAGCATCGGTCTCCCGCTCCCACAAGAGATTATCAAGGCGCTTTTCATGATCTGACTTGGTTAGCAAATCCCCATAGTTTTTAAGAAATTCTAATTCTATGTCTTCTGTAAATTCAGCGGAATGCCAGGCTTTGCGGAGCCATTTCGCACCCTCGTCACGCTTGCCAGATTTGATAAGCGCGTCCCCGTATCGGTACATACCAATACCGGTAACAGGGCTGCGGCGAGCAAACCATTGCAAAACCCTGTTCTGGTCAGCCGGATCTACCAGTGCCTGCTCGGCGCGCCGGTGGAGGGTATCTTGACCGGGCCAGTCCGGGTTTTCTTCGATGAAACGGGCAATCTGATCAAAGCTGGCCTGATTTCGATAGGTGCTGAAATACCGCCATTCAATGATTTTGGCGGGCAATTTATAGTCTGCGCGATGCGCAATTTCGATAGCTCTATCCCAGTGCCGTTTGTCAGCTTCAGCGAAGGCCTCTTTATAAAGTTTCAGGTCTCGCGCATTCAGCAGCCCCGTGGCAAGCGGATGAGGAGGCAATTCGATGCCAATAGGGCGTTTTTTCGGCAGCGGTGGCAACTCTACATGCAAGAGTGCGACCTGTCCGATCTCCGGTTTAAGATGTGGAAGAGGTATGGTTTCACTCTCTGGCAGGGAGCCAGCGGGTAGCAAGCTATCCCTCGTTACAGGAGTCTGGTCGCCCTCCAGCCTTGCCTTGTTAGCGGCAAGCGCAGACATGGGAATAAGCATTGTGCTGGTCATCAGCGCCACAAGGGCGACCTTATTTCGCATTACCTCAACCGATCAGTTAATCAATGGTGTTTAAGCTGCTCCTCAATCTGTAACGGCAATAGCTGCATATTATCAGATAATTTTACTAATTATGCAGGCTTTTATTTGCCATTTCGTAAACATGATCGGATAAATCCGGTAGTTTCAGGATTTTTTCGAGTTCAGCAGACATCAGCGCCTGACGATCTTCGTCATAACGGCGCCACTGACCCAGCGGCGCAACAAACCGTGCAGCAATCTGCGGGTTCGTCTTGTTCATGGCGCTGATAACGCCAGAAAGTATCCGATACCCTTCACCGGACTTGTCATGGAAATAGACAGGGTTACCGGAGGTAAATGCGCCAATCAGCGATCGTAGCCGGTTCGGGTTTCGTAGCGTAAAGGCGGGGTGCTCCATCAGTTTCTTGATATCCGCAATGGTGCTTTCCCGCATGGACATAGCCTGTAAAGTGAACCACTTATCGACGATTAGGGCATCTTTCTGCCATTTCTCGTAATAGTCGGCGAACATCTCATCCCGGACCGGATGGGTGATATCTTTAAGGCCTGAGAGTGCCGCAACGCTATCCGTCATATTCGTACTTTTGCGAAATTGCGTGGCCGCTAGGGTGATATATTCCTCGCGCCCTGTCGCAATCAGATATCTGAGGGCGGTGTTTTTCAGCTTTCGGCTGCTGCTTTCCGGCTGATTTGCTGGCGTTGGAGCGTTTGCGCATTCGTTATAAAGTTTGCGCCAGTTTTCTTCAAAAGTGAGGCCGATTTGCTGGCGCGCATTTTCACGAACCTTATGAATTGCATCGACATCGACAATAGGCATCCTTTGCGCGATATCCTGCTCCCCGGGGAGTGTGAGGGCAGAGGCTGTGAACGCGCGATCTAGTTCCGTATCTGACAAAATTTCTGCGAAGGCATCCAGGAAAGCCGCAGGCAGTATGGCGGTGTCATCTTCATCAACGGCTTCAATGTTTTTAAGGATGATATTACTGGCCAGCCGTTGCCCTGCGTCCCAGCGGTTGAACAAATCCTGATCCTTCGCAAACAGGAAGGCAAGCGCATCGTCGCTCATTGTCTGCCTGAGTTTGACAGGGGCAGAAAATCCCCGGAAAAGGGAGGCCTTCGGCTGTGATGAAAGTCCTGAAAAAGTAAAGCTCTGTCGCTTCTTGTTAAAATCAAAGACACCTTCTGTCTGACCTTTGAAGGGGCCGTCGGTAAAGGTGACGGCTTGACCTTTCTCATCGAGAAGGCCCATCTGAAGCGGAATATGGAGTGGTTTGAAAATTTCCCCCGCCTTTAGATTTGACTGCTCCAGCGTTAGCTTGTACTGGCCGGTTTTTGGATCAAATCGTTCATCGACCATAATTTCCGGGGTGCCGGGCGTAACGTACCAACGGCGGAACTGGGTGAGATCGACACCGGAACCGTCTTCAAGGGCGGAGACAAATTCCTCCGTCGTGACTGCCTGTCCGTCGTGTCGTTCGAAATAAAGATCCATGCCCTTGCGGAATTTTTCCTCCCCCAGAAGCGTATGGATCATGCGGATAACTTCTGCCCCTTTTTCATAAACCGTGGCGGTGTAGAAGTTATTGATCTCCACATAGCTTTGCGGCTGGATGGGATGGGCGAGGGGGCCACCATCCTCTGGAAACTGGGCTGCGCGCAGCCGCTGGACATCATCGATACGTTGCACAGCGGCAGAATTCATATCGGCTGAAAACTGCTGGTCACGGAAAACGGTAAGGCCTTCCTTCAGGGTAAGCTGGAACCAGTCGCGGCAGGTAATGCGATTGCCGGTCCAGTTGTGGAAATACTCATGGGCTATGACGCTCTCGATGCCGTCGAAATCAGCGTCTGTTGCCGTTTCGGGAGAGGCCAGCACATATTTCGAATTGAAGACATTGAGACCCTTGTTCTCCATCGCGCCCATGTTAAAATCACTTACGGCAACAATCATGAAGATGTCGAGGTCATACTCGCGGCCATATTTTTCCTCATCCCATTTCATGGATTTTTTTAACGAGGTCATGGCGTGGTCGCATTTATCCTCATTGCCCTTTTCGACGAAGATCTGCAGTTTCACATTCCGGCCCGAACGGGTGGTGAACTTATCCTCAACGACAGCCAGATTCCCTGCAACCAGCGCAAAGAGATAGGAGGGTTTCGGGTGTGGATCGTGCCAGGTCACGCTTTGCCGGCCATCTGGGAGTGTTTCCTGTTGCATCAGGTTTCCGTTAGAAAGCATTACGGGGTAAAGTTCCCCATCACCGATGATGGTTGTGGTGTAAATGGCCATGACGTCCGGTCGGTCAAGGAAATAGGTAATCCACCTAAACCCCTCCGCCTCGCACTGTGTGCAGAAATTACCGTTGGATTTATAGAGGCCTTCAAGCGCCGTATTCTCCTGAGGCTTGATCCGTGTGACAATTTCAAGGGAGAAATCAGTTGTTACTGTCGCGACTGGGAGGTGAAGCCATTCGTCGGTCGCGTTGTATTCATCCGGCGTCAGCATGTGCCCGTCCATCTTGACCGATTGCAAGGTCAAATGTTCCCCATTCAGGCTGAGTTTGGTCGCATTCTCATCATTACGCGTGAGCTCCAGTCGGGAGGTGACAATGGTTTCTTCCTCCCCGAGCTCGACTGTCAGGTCGACCGTCTTGATCAGGAAATCCGGTTCTTTATAATCTTTAAGGTAAATCGTAGCGGGCTTCGCGGAAGATTGGGACAAGGGGAACACCTTCAACATAGAAAAGACAATAGATTTAAGATAACCCCCTTATTGGTTTGATCAAGAGCGGAAGGCGAAGCAATGTTGCGGAAAATTGAATAAATTTTCGCGACCGTCACCTTATAATTGCAGTTACCACTTGCCTTGCCGGGCATCATGCCTATAAATCAGGCGGTTCGCCGCGATTAATTCGGGAAAGTCTGATGAAAAGGGCATCACCGTATTCACGGCGGAAATTGCATTTTTAAATATCGAGGATTTTGTCATGTTTAGAGGATCGATCACAGCGCTTGTTACTCCGTTTGATGGAGAGCGCTTGGATGAAAAATCGTTTCAATCTTTCTGTGACTGGCAAATAAAATCCGGAACCAAGGCGCTTGTTCCGGTTGGCACTACCGGGGAATCTCCTACCTTGAGCCATCCTGAGCATGATCGCGTCGTGGAGCTATGCATTGAAGTGGCCAAGGGGCGGGTGCCGGTCATGGCAGGTGCGGGCTCGAACAATACATTGGAAGCAATTCGCCTGACGAAACATGCGAAGGAGGCCGGTGCCGATGCGGCACTGATTGCCATGCCTTATTACAACAAGCCGACTCAGGAAGGCATGTATGCCCATTTTGAGGCGATTAACAATGCGGTCGATATTCCGATTTATATCTATAATATCCCCGGTCGCTCCATCGTCGATATGACACCGGAGACCATGGGACGCCTAGCGAAGCTCAAAAACATCGTCGGGGTCAAGGACGCGACCGGTGATGTGGCGCGTGTTTCCCTGCAGCGACTGCATTGCGGCACGGATTTTAACCAGCTTTCCGGTGAAGATGGTTCGGCTATCGGGTTTAATGCCCATGGCGGTAACGGGTGCATTTCGGTTTCGGCAAATGTCGCGCCGGAACTTGCCTCTCAGATGCAGGAGGCGAGCCTTGCCGGGGATAATGCAAGAGCTATCGAGTTACAGGATCTCTTGATGCCGCTTCATCGCGCACTGTTCCTTGAATCGAGCCCGGCACCCACCAAATATGCCTTGTCACTACTCGGTAAATGTAAGCCGGATGTTCGCCTGCCGATTATCCCGCTTGTGAAAGATGAGACCAAGCGGGAAATTGAGGCAGCGATGCGCCATGCGGGCATCCTGAACTAAAAAAGGGTCAGATACAGCTATGGGCCGCAATATCGCGGAAAACCGGAAGGCCCGCTATAACTACTTCATTCATGAAGAGTTTGAGGCGGGACTGATCCTGCTCGGGACGGAGGTGAAGAGCCTTCGCGCCGGGCGGGCGAACATTCAGGATGCCTATGCATCCTTTGAAAATGACGGCCTGTATCTGATCAATGCGCATATTTCCGAATATGGTCATGGCAATCGCAACAACCACGAACCGTTAAGACCGCGGCAGTTGCTGATGCATAAAAAGGAAATCAAGAAGATTGCCGGCCAGATACTAAAGGCGGGTAAAACCCTTGTGCCGCTATCGATGTATTTTAACGATCGCGGGATTGTGAAGGTTAAAGTCGGCCTTGCCTCGGGTAAAAAGCAGCATGACAAGCGCGCGACGGAACGCGATCGCGACTGGGGCCGCGAAAAACAGCGGCTACTGAAAAACAGCGTTTGATCTGTCTAGGCTGTCGCCTCTGCGGGGAGGGGAGTTGCAAACTCCAAACCGAGAAAATTGTCCTGCGTCCAGACCACACGGCTTTTCAGCCCGTCGGAGAACGTACGGGAGGATTGCAGCACCAGCTCAGTACCCTTGGGCAGCTTGCCCTGTAGCCAGATTTTCGCACCTGAGCGGCTATAGTCCACCAGGCTGACCTTCATTTTCGTTTCGTTGGTGATGATAAATCCCGGCCAGTCAATTTTTTGGCGGGGATAGCGCCGCTTGTTGGTTTCGGCGTTCATATGCTCCCGATAGACAGGAATATCGCTGTCAGAGAGGCTCGCTAGCTGGCGGGGTCGGTACTTCTTGTCCAGCTCCCGCCGTTTCAGGACGGATTCATGGAGCTTTTCTGGTACGAATTCCGGCGGGAAACTCTTCCCGGCCATTCCAACAGGGCGGTTGAACAGCTTTTTGAACGGAACACGGACGCCAAGAACTTTGCGCCGGTCCATCGCTATTTTCCCCAGTATGTCTGGCGTGATCAGTTCTTCCAGCTTTTCCGTATCGATATGCAGGCCTTGTTCTGCTGCACGGTCCAGCAGCCAGCGCAGCGCGATATCTGATAGACGGCTGTCGCGACGCCCGCCGACAATATTCTCATGGGAACCGGGAAACCAGACTTGTTCAACTGACTTGGTATCGGTCGAGTGAACGCCAGTCCAGAGGCCCGGTTTGAACCGGCTGCGTCGTTCATCGAGGGCAAGAGCCTGATAAGCGTTCTCAACATTTGCATTGATCTTATGATCGTGAAACGTCATCCAGCTTTGCGAAATCCCGTGGAGGCCGGGCAGGGGAAGGCCATGACTGCCGACCGTATCCCAGCATCCGAGAAAGCGAATGCGTACGGGCTTCGCCGGTAACTGTTCGGCAAGGCTCTTGGCCCCGGGCGTTTCCAAGGCCTCCGCCGGGATCTGGCTGTATTCATAGGCTTCGGGCAGGAGATGCAACTCTTCAGGTGATAGCAAACCAACCTTGTCCAGCAGGTCCGTTAGCCGGCGGATATTGCAGGCGCCCAGACCCGCGCCAAACAGGTAAATATCATCCTCCTCGCCGCGGTAATTTTGCGCGAGGAATGTATAGCTGTTGTAAATCTCCGCCTTCATGCCAAGGCCGAATGTGCGCTGCATCAACCTGCGACGGAAAGACGGTTTGGCTTCTTGATCGTGAAGATAGCGGATTTGCGGTTTCCCGTCTGTATTCTGTTCCGCGATGGCATGATAGGCAAGCGTGGCATTTCCGGGAACGCGTCGGTTCTTGCTTCTGAATTGCGGGGCAATCCAACTGCCGTCACTCAGGACCACAAGTTTTCGGGCCATAATTTTTCCCTTATAAGTCAGATAATTACAGCATACCGGGCGTCGCAGGCAGCTTTGCATTGTAATGCCTGCATCGACATCATGCATTTTCTAACTATATCGCGGCACTCCCTGTCTAAAAGCGCCAAAACCATTTTAACCGTATTTTGTCATCTCATTCTATGAAAAAATGCGCGGCATATTCCGGTAACTGGCAGCAGACCGCAGAAACTGGGGGGCATGAAATATCGGGTAAAGCTACTGAAGAGCTAAAGAAATCTTGGTAATATTCTGATTAGTTAAGGGAATTGCCGTTGATCAGGCAATTTCCTCAGCGTCTACATATGGCTCGAATTCGTCAGGATAATCGTCATAATCCTGGTCGGACTTCTGTCCGGCGGCGCGGCCAACCTTTTTTTCCATATCTTTCAATTCGATAAAGAAGTCAGCTTGACGACGAAGCTCATCGGCGATCATGGGCGGCTGAGACTTGACGGTACTGACGACCGTGACACGGACACCCTGGCGCTGGATTGATTCAACCAGTCGACGGAAGTCGCCATCGCCGGAGAAAAGCACTGCATGGTCGATATGGCCTGCCAGTTCCATCATGTCGATGGCCAACTCGATATCCATATTTCCCTTGTACTTCCGGCGGCCCGTGGAATCTGTAAATTCCTTGGTGGGTTTCGTGACCATCGTATACCCGTTATAATCGAGCCAGTCGACCAGTGGACGGATGGGGGAATATTCCTGATCTTCGATCAGCGCTGTATAATAAAAAGCGCGGACAAGCCGACCCTGTGCGGCAAATTCGCCGAGTAATCTTTTGTAGTCGATGTCGAACCCAAGCGCCCTGGCGGCCGCATACAAGTTGGAGCCATCAATGAAAAGAGCAATTCGCTCCTCAGAATAAAAAGGCATTACCACTTCCGCATTTAATATTATAAATAGTTATGTGTGTTCAATCGTGCTCCCTAATCATTCATCAATAGCAAATATATTTGTGATTCTCTAGATAAGAAATGCATGCCATCGTGGTAATTGTGATGAAATGATGCAGAAAGCGTGGTGTTTTCATGGTTTTTGAGGAAAATTTTAGGTGATATTGATTGGTTTAGGGGCAAATATGCCACATCCGGACCATGGTGATCCGTTAAATACGCTAACGGAGGTGGTGCGTCGTTTGCGCAAGATAGCTGATATTTCGCGTCAATCAAGCTGGTATCGCTCGGCGCCAGTGCCGGCTTCAGATCAACCTTGGTTTGTAAATGCGGTTCTTTCAGTGGAAACGGAATTACCAGCCCCGGAGCTTTTGAATCTCCTGCATGGGGTGGAACGTGAATTCGGGCGTATCCGGCGACAAAAATGGGAACCAAGGGTGCTTGATGTTGATCTTCTAACCTATCGTGATCTGGTGACGGTAAATCAGGATCAGCGGGCAGGGCCTGTTCTGCCGCATCCTTACATGCATGAGCGCGCATTCGTGCTTGCGCCAATCGCCGAAATCGCGCCTGAGTGGCGCCACCCGGTCAGCAAGCTGCAGGCAACGGAATTGCTTGAAATGCTGTCATCAGATCAACCATTTGACATCGTCGGTGTAGATGATTTCTCCGCTTGATGCAAAAAAGCGACGGAGGGGCTGAAAAGCGCCAAAATTCAACGCCTTTTTATGTTACTTTGACTTGCTATCCGCGGCGCAAACGCATATGTAGATAGCTAATCACAGACAATTGGAGTTACTGTATATGGCACGCGTCACTGTTGAAGATTGCGTAGAAAGAGTTCCGAACCGTTTTGAGATCGTATTGCTGGCTGCCCGCCGCGCCCGGGAAATCGCCGCCGGATCCATGCTGACCGTCGATCGTGACAACGACAAGAACCCCGTCGTCTCCCTTCGTGAGATTGGCGATGGTACGATTGAGCTGGGTGAGCTCAAGGAGAATCTCGTACATTCGCTGCAACGCCGCGTCGAGGTAGATGAACCTGAAGAAGACAACATGGCCGCCCTGATGAGTGCAAGTAACGAATGGGCAGGCGTCATTCAGGAAAACACAGCCGTTGAAACTTTTACCGCCGATGAAGTCGGCGTGACGGAAGCAGACACGCCGGCAGCAGAAACGAATGCCGATGAACCGTCTGCTGATAACTGAACGGACCAAAAGTAAAGCCCGGCATTTACAACAGGAATACGCGCCCGTAATGCCGGGTTCGGCAAGTTTGAGTTTCAGAATATGTAACCCGATTATCAGTTTATGTTGTCAGCAGGGGGAGGACGGCATTTGTCCGTCTTGTAAGTGCTGATGCTTCGTCAGGTTGAACTCGTTGATCGTGTTTTAAGTTATGATCCTCAAGCAGATGAGGATTTGCTCAACCGGGCATATATTTTTACGGTAAAAGCCCATGGCAGCCAGGTGCGTGCGTCGGGCGATCCCTATTTTTCCCATCCAATTGAAGTCGCCGGTATCCTGACGGAACTGAAGCTGGATACTGCGACTATTGTGACGGCGCTCCTGCATGATACGATTGAGGATACTGTCGCCACGAAGGAGCAGATCGAGGAGATATTCGGAAGCGAAATTGCCGGGCTCGTCGATGGTGTAACCAAGCTCTCGCAAATCGAGCTGCAGTCCGACAAAACCAAGCAGGGCGAGAATTTTCGCAAGTTGCTTCTGGCGATGTCCAACGATATTCGTGTGCTCCTGGTCAAACTGGCGGACCGGCTGCATAATATGCGAACGCTGCACTTCATCAAGAATCCTGATAAACGCAAGCGCATAGCCACCGAAACAATGGAGATCTATGCGCCGCTGGCCGAGCGGATCGGTATGCAGAGTTTTCGGGATGACCTCGAGGATCTTGCCTTTATCGAGCTTAATAGCGAAGCCCGTAACTCGATCAAGCGGCGGTTGGAATATCTGCGCGCGGAAGGGGAGGACCTGGTCGAGCAGATCGTGGTGACGCTGAAAAAAGATGTTAGGGACGCCGGTATCGAGGCGGAAATCTATGGACGGGAAAAGCGGTTTTACTCGATCTGGCGCAAGATGGAGAAAAACAATGTTTCCTTCGAGCAACTAGCGGACATAATTGCGTTTCGTATCATCGTGAGTAATATTGAGGAGTGCTATCATGCTCTTGGCGTTTTACACGCTAAATATTCCATGGTTCCGGGCCGCTTCAAGGACTATATTTCAATCCCGAAGCGCAATAACTACCGATCCCTTCATACAACAATAATCGGTCCGGAAAAGCAGCGGATCGAGGTGCAAATCCGCACAAGAGAAATGCACCAGACCAACGAATATGGTGTTGCCGCGCATTGGCAATACAAGGAAAACCTGCAGAATGTGAGAGAGGGGAAACAGTATCGCTGGCTTCGCGAGCTGCTGGAAATTCTGGAAAACACAGTCGATCCCGATGAGTTTCTGGAGCATACGAAACTCAGCATGTTCCAGGATCAGGTTTTCTGCTTCACGCCCAAGGGGGATCTTATCTCCCTGCCGCAGGGAAGCAGCCCCGTTGATTTTGCCTATGCGGTTCATACGGACGTTGGCAATACCTGTGTTGGCGCCAAAATCAACAGCCGCCAGGCACCGCTCAGGACATCGCTTCGGAACGGGGATCAGGTCGAGATTTTGCGATCCAAGAACCAGACTCCTTCGCCAACCTGGGAAAGCTTTGTTGTCAGCGGCAAAGCCCGTTCTGCCATTCGCCGGTTTACCCGGATAAAGCAGCGCGGCCAGTATATCGAGCTTGGCAAAGCGATTGCGGAAAAAGCATTTCGTGTTGAAGGAAAACGATTTGCAGAGAAGGCTTTACAGACAGCTGTTAAGGTCTGGAATCAAGAAAATGTTGATGATGTTTATTACATGCTTGGTGACGGCTCGCGCACTGGCAGGCAACTGATTGATGTTATTTTCCCCGGCGAGAGCCGTAAGGCAGACGATGATAATGTCGTACCTCTTAACAAAGCCAAACGCAAATCTGACCGCAAGAAAAATCACTCAATTCCAATTCGTGGTTTGATTCCCGGTATGGCCATGCATCTTGCTGGCTGTTGTCATCCACTGCCGGGAGATCGTATCGTCGGGATCGTCAGTACGGGGCGCGGGGTTACAATCCATACCATTGATTGTGATACGCTGGAACAGTTTGCGGATGTCCCTGAGCGCTGGCTTGATGTCTCCTGGGAAGCGGACAGCGAACAAGTTTCACTTCCCGTTGGCCGTATATCTATTATTATGGCGAATGAGCCCGGCGCACTATCCGGGGTTACCTCGACAATTGCGTCTAACAGCGGCAACATAAATAACTTATCAATCGTCAATCGAAGTCAGGACTTTTTCGAGATGCTGATCGATATCCAGGTCAGGGATGTGCGTCACCTGACTAATATTATCGCGGCGTTGCGGGCTGATCCTGTGATAAGTTCTGTCGAGAGGTCAGCCGGGTAGCGAAGCTGTACCGAAAAAAGAAGAGGTGAGTATGAAAGAGGATGAAATCCTGTCCCATTTCCGGGAGACCAACGCCTTGCTGGAAGGCCATTTCCTGTTAAGCTCCGGCCTGCATTCCGATCGTTATCTGCAATGCGCGAAGGTGTTAATGTATCCGGACCGGGCTGCGGCATTGTGTCGGGCACTGGCGGACAAGGTAAGCGGGACTATCGGTGAAAACGCAGTGGATATCGTGGTGGCGCCGGCCATGGGCGGTATTATCGTAGGATATGAACTCGCCCGTCAACTCGACGTTCCCGGTATTTTTACAGAGCGGGAAAATGGCGAATTCACATTGCGCCGCGGGTTTGAGATTAAGCCGGGCGCACGGGTTATCATGTCCGAGGACATTGTAACGACAGGTAAGTCCAGCCGCGAATGCATCGCGGCAATTCGGGCAGCGGGGGGAGAGGTTGTCGGGGCGACTTGCTTGATTGACCGTTCCAACGGAAGCGCCGATGTTGGCGTGCCCCTGATTTCGCTGTTGCAGATGGAAGTAAAGACCTATGAGCCTGATAAGTTGCCGCCGAATCTTGCCGCGACGCCGGCGGTAAAACCGGGCAGCCGGAACCTCAAGTAGTCCTACAAAGAGTGTTGCCCGAATGTTTCGCCGCCGCCATAAAACAACAAGAATAAAGCAACTGGCTGATTTTGTTTGGCCGGCAATCGGTTTTCGGCGCTCGTCAAAATATGTCGGCTACCGGCTTGCGAGGCTGAAAGGCTCACCATATAGTCTCGCTGCCGGGTTTGCCTTTGGAGCCGCCGTATCCTGTACGCCCTTTATCGGCTTGCATTTTGTCCTAAGCGGCCTATTGGCTTGGATCTTCCGTGCAAGCATTCTGGCGTCCGTTTTGGGTACAGCGGTTGGAAACCCCTGGACCTTCCCCTTTATCTGGACAATGCTTTATCAGACTGGGCGATGGATTTTAGGGGATGCGCCCGGGAATGCGGAACTTTCAGATGCCAGCTTTAAAATGTTTTTTGAGGGTGTCTGGGCGGGTCAATGGGCACAGGTTTCGCATATATTCTATGAAGTTATTCATCCTATGCTGGTTTCCTTCCTGCCGATTTCCATATTTGTATGGATCATTTTTTTCTATCCCTTGCAGGCCTTGATCCGTAGATTTCAGGAGAAAAGGTTGCAATTGATCCTTAAAGCGCAAGCTCGAAAGGTAAACAAGCGGATAGCGAGACGCAAGAATCTGGGAGTGACGGAGAAATGAAACATTTAAGACTAGGCGTCAATATTGATCATGTGGCGACAATCCGCAACGCGCGCGGCGGTGTTCATCCCGACCCATTGCGCGCCGCGCGTATCGCGGAAGCCGCGGGGGCGGACGGCATTACGGCGCATCTGCGCGAGGATCGTCGCCATATCAGTGATGGCGATATAACACGACTTGCGCATGAACTTACCATTCCACTCAATTTTGAGATGGCGGCGACTAAAGAGATGCTGGAAATTGCGCTTAGCCACAAGCCACATGCCAGCTGTCTTGTCCCGGAAAAGCGCGAAGAGCGAACGACTGAGGGCGGGCTTGACGTGGCAGGCGGACATAATTCCCTGCAACATTATGTTGATAGCCTGAAGGGAGCGGATATCCGCGTGTCCCTTTTTATCGAGGCGGATCCGAAACAGATTGAAGCGGCAAAAAATATTGGTGCAGATATCATTGAGATTCACACCGGCGCTTATTGCGATATGGAGGATCCTGCGCAGCGGCAGGCCGAGTTCGAGCGCATTCAGAAGGCGGCAGCTTTGGCGGAGGAACTGGGTCTTGAATGCCATGCAGGCCATGGCCTGACATATGGCACTGTCGCTCCCATTGCCGCGATTCCGACGATTGTCGAGTTGAATATCGGTCATTTCCTGATCGGCGAGGCGATCTTTTCCGGGCTGGAACCGGCCATTACCAAGATGCGCAAGCTGATGGACGACGCCCGTCAGGCTGTTGCGTAGGTTAGGACAAAGAGTATGTCCCGCATCATCGGCATTGGGAATGATATCATCGACATCCGGCGGATTGAAAGAACGCTGGACCGGTTCGGGGAACGTTTCATCAATCGGATCTATACGGAAGTTGAAATCGCTAAATCGGAACGGCGGCTTAACCGCGTGGAATCCTATGCGAAACGATACGCCGCGAAGGAGGCCTGCTCCAAGGCGCTTGGCACAGGCTTTCGCCGCGGCGTCTTCTGGAAGGATATGGGCGTTGTCAACCTGCCGTCAGGAAAGCCGACAATTGCACTCACGGGCGGGGCGCTTGAACAACTTATCCGCATAACACCACCTGGCATGAGAACGGAAATTCATTTGACGATTACCGATGAGCCACCGCAGGCTCAGGCCATCGTCCTTATCACCGCGATCCCGGAAGAAGAATAGGGGCAATCGCGATAAAAGCGTTGAAATCAGTTGCCTGCACGGCGTGATCGTGCAATTGAATGTTTTTTTGTCGGTTATATTTTGGAAGAGTTTTTTTAATGAAGGAAGAAGCGGTAAAGGCTAAAGGCGGGATCGGGGAAACTATCCGCACAATAATTTATGCGGTGCTGATTGCGGTCGTGATCCGGACTTTTGCATATGAGCCATTCAAGATTCCTTCTGAATCCATGTTGCCAACCCTGATGATTGGAGATTACCTGTTTGTTTCCAAGTATTCCTATGGCTACAGCCGGCATTCCTTCCCCTTCAGTATCGCGCCTATTTCCGGGCGTGTATTTGGAGAGGTTCCAGAACGCGGCGATGTTGCTGTTTTCAAGAAGCCGATTGGGGAGCAGGTAGATTATATCAAGCGGATTATGGGTCTGCCGGGTGACAAGCTGCAGATGATCAACGGCGTTCTCCATATAAATGGTACGCCCGTCAAGCGCGAGCGGGTTGAGGATTTTGTTGATCGGGACCGTTTTGGCAATGTCCGACGTATCGCCCAGTATCGCGAAACCTTACCGAGTGGACGGACCTATGTGACATTGGACGAAACAGTGCAGGGAATTATGGATAATACGGATGTCTACTCGGTGCCGGAAAACCATGTTTTTGCAATGGGCGATAACCGTGACAATTCCACGGACAGCCGGTTTTTGAACCATGTTGGTTATATACCTGTGGAAAACCTTGTGGGACGGGCGGAAATCATCTTCATGTCGCTCGACGGTTCGGCCGAATGGTACGAAGTCTGGAAATATCCTTCAGCTATTCGCTGGAACCGGATTTTTAATTCACTGAGCTGATGCCCGGCCAAGCAAAAAATCCCGAAGAACTGGCGGTCCTGCTGGACCATGAGTTCAAAGATATAAGCCTTCTGAAGGCCGCCGTAACACATTCATCCCTGATCAAGGGGAAAGGAAGTAAGGCGAAAGGGGAAGATTACGATCGCCTGGAATTCCTGGGTGATCGCGTTCTTGGCCTGATTATAAGTGAGGAACTTTTTCGCAGGTTTGAGACGGCCGAGGCAGGGCAGCTTTCTCGCCGCTATAATGCGCAGGTTCGCCGTGAAACGCTGGCCGAGATTGGCCTGAAAATGGGGCTTCAGGACTACATTCAAATGGCAGATGATCTTTCTGCTGCCGGGGGACGTGAAAATCCGTCCATTCTCGAAGATGTAATGGAAGCCGTGATTGCCGCGCTTTATCTTGATGGTGGGTTCAGGGCGGCCCATAAGTTTATAAAATCAAAGTGGTGGCCACGATTTGACCACAAGGATGCGTCAAAAAAGGATGCAAAATCGGCACTTCAGGAATGGGTGGCGAAGACGGGAAGGTCATTACCGTGTTATTCAGTGGTCGAGGAAACGGGGCCGGATCATGACCGTCGGTTTAAAGTGATGGTGGAAATACCGGATTATGCGCCAGCAACCGGGTCGGCATCCTCAAAACGTGCGGCGGAACAAAAGGCGGCAGCTAAAATGTTAAAGGAACTTCAAAGTGACTGATCAACAAACAGGTGAGGGACCAACGCGCTGTGGCTATGTGGCGCTGGTCGGTGCACCAAATGCCGGTAAATCGACCTTGCTCAATCAGCTGGTGGGAGCGAAAATCGCAATTGTCACGCCAAAGGTGCAAACAACCCGCACCCGTGTCACTGCGATTGCGATCGAAGAGGACAGTCAGATCATCTTTGTTGATACGCCGGGTATTTTCAAGCCCTCTCGTCGGCTTGAAAAAGCAATGGTTGATGCCGCCTGGGGTGGGGCAGAAGATGCGGACCGGATCGTCCTGATAATTGATGCGGTCAAGGGAATTACCGCCGATGTGGAACGTATCATTGCCAGATTGGAAAAAAACGAGCGTCGTGCCCACGTCATTCTCAACAAGATTGATATCCTTAAGCGGGATAGCCTGCTGGCTCTTGCACAATCACTCTCCGAGCGGGGGATTTTTGATGAAATTTACATGATCTCCGCGCTGACAGGGGACGGAGTGGCAAACCTCCGGACCACTCTCGCCGGGGAAATGCCGCACGGGCCTTGGCTCTACCCTGAGGACCAGCTTGCGATTGCGCCCATGCGTCAGCTTGCGGCAGAGGTAACGCGCGAAAAACTTTTCATGCGTCTTAATCAGGAGCTACCTTATTCCCTGACCGTGGAAACAGAAAGCTGGGAAGAGCGCAAGGATGGTTCAGTCCGGATCCAGCAGGTGGTTTTTGTCTCGCGCGCCAATCATAAGCCAATTGTTCTCGGCAAAGGCGGGCAGACGATCAAGAAAGTGGGCGAGCTTGCCCGCGAAGATCTGGAAGAAATGCTTGGTTGTCGAGTTCATCTTTTTCTTTTCGTGAAGGTTCGTGAAAAATGGCTCGATGATCCGGAGCGTTATCGCGAAATGGGCCTCGATTTCCCGAAAGGCTGATCCTTAAGGGAGAGTTGTCTTTTTTCTTTTTTGCTCGCCGGCTGGTCAAGGCCAGCTTCCACGAATGTGAAGCTTTAATGAACATGGTTAAAAAAGCTCGCCGGTGAAACAAAATATTAACCAAATCCCCTACATCATGCTTCTTGAGAGAAAGCTAATTCTTCTTAAGAGAGTAATTTTTGACTAGCTAGTCAGTTGAAGATGGGGGTTTTGAGATGGCAAAACGCAACGTAAACTATATAGAGAAGCATCTGAAAAGTGCAGATGCCGGTATTCCCGATGAACAGTTTCGGGCAGGTCTTTTATTCTCGACGGGCGATGGGGTCCCGCAGGATCTGGTGACCGCACATAAATGGTTTAACCTGGCGGCAATGAACGGCGTCAAGGAAGCTCGTGAGATCCGTTCAGAGATATCACTCGACATGTCCGCACAGGAAATTTCCAAGGCTCAGAAAATGGCGCGTGAATGGATTATGGGCCGATAATAGGGCAATCCGAATAAACACAAAAAAATTGCAACTAAACCCTTTGACAGATAGCCAAAATCTGCCATATTGCCGCCTCCGGTGAGCTGGCCGAGTGGCTGAAGGCGCTCCCCTGCTAAGGGAGTATGGGGTTAATAGCTCCATCGAGGGTTCGAATCCCTCGCTCACCGCCACCCACCCCGTACAATTTGTCTCTGTTTGTGCCTGGCGGCGTAACCGCCCGTAACAGGGCGATATTTCGCCGCCAATCCCTTTCCTGGCATCGTCTCCGGACCGTCAGATAACGGTTCTTCAGGCCCAATCTGCCCGCCAGTCTCTGGCTGTCTGATGGTAGGGTGAGTTTCACGAGAACAGGCCATTAACAGGGAATTTTTTATAAAAACACCTGTTAACAGGGTATAATCAGCACCTATTCGCGCACGCTAAAATATTTTACGTTGTAAAAACAGTGCCTTACGGGTCAGTTTCGTCACTTTCCTGTTATTCGCCATAACAGGGTGGTTTTAGGCCATAACAGGCCCTGTTATTGCGATTAACAGGGCGTTTTAAGCCTGTTAACAGGTGAATTAAGGAATTTCCGTTAGGCGTTTAATCTGACCTCAATCTTCTGTATTGATCCCGAACTTGCGCCGTTGATCGGACCAGAGGAGCGGGATCTCGTTCTTCATCAGAAAGGCCAGTGTCAGATGGTCGGGCTGTCGCCCGTCGAGGATGAGGCGCTGGATATCGGGCGCTAAAAAAGCGAGCCGCACCAGATTGCGTTTCCAGGGAGAGGCGGGGGCTGCCTGCAGGGCAGGTCCGTTATCGGAATCCCGGCCCAGCATCGCATGGGCGTTTCGGAGCGCTCTGATCAGGGAGGGATCCGGCTGTGGCGTGTTTCTGTCGCCGGTAAGGATGTCGGTCCTTCCGCCCCGCGTCTGCATCCGCCAGGGCAGGGTCAGCCGTAGCTGATCCGGTTGCATCTGATCGGGCACAGCCCGTTCCCCGGTATGAAGATTTTCCCTGACCCTGCCGATAAGGTTGAGAGGTAGAAGTATATCGATATGCCTTGCATGAATCTCGATGCGACTTATAAGCTCAATCGGTTCCACCTGCAGTTCGGCAAGAAGGCGGGGCATTGCTTCAAGTAGCCGACTTTCAAGCTTTGCTGCCGAGACACGTCGGGGTGCAGCCTCTCCCGGATCTTTCTTTGCCCCCCGCTGCAGGGGGGCGGACACATAATAGCGATACAGCTTGCCACGACGCCCATAGGCGAAGGTCGGAGACATCGGTTGCCCGTTCGTATCGAAGATGCGACCCGCAAGTGGCGACCCTGCAACGCTCTTTCCAGTCGCCTTGCGACGCCGGCTGTTCTCATCCAGCTGTGCCTGAACCGCCTCGAACAGCTCTGTATCGATGATGGCCTCATGCAGGCCGGGATGAGACTGATCCTTGTGGGGAACCTCTCCGAGATAGACACGGCTTCGCAGCAGATGATAAAGCGCCCCACGGCTGAAGGGCTGGCCTCCGATGGTTCTTCCTTTAAGCGTCACCCGGGCCTTTGACCGGATATCCTGTGAATCAAGTTCTCTGACCAGGGCATGAACGGATTTGAGCCGCAGATATCTCTCAAAGATCCTGCGGATAATGTCGGCTTCAGCGTCATTCACCCGCAAGCTATGAGAGCCGGTCTCCGGTAGATCATAGCCGAGCGGCGGGCTGCCCCCCATCCACATGCCCTTCTTCTTGGAGGCAGCGATCTTATCGCGGATCCGCTCTCCGGTGACCTCCCGTTCAAACTGGGCAAAGGAGAGCAGTACATTGAGCGTCAGCCGGCCCATGCTGGAGGTGGTATTAAAGGATTGCGTGACACTGACGAAGCTGACGTCCTTTTCTTCGAACAGCTCCACCATGCGGGCAAAGTCGGCAAGTGAACGCGTCAACCGGTCTATCTTGTAAACCACGACAATGTCGATCTTTCCCAGTGCGATATCGGCAAGCAACTGCTGGAGTCCCGGCCGTTCCATGCTGCCACCGGAATAGCCCCCGTCATCATAGCGGCAGGGTAGGGCCCGCCAGCCTTCATTTGCCTGGCTTTTGATATAGGCCTCACAAGCCTCATGCTGGGCATCAAGGCTGTTGAAACTTTGATCAAGTCCTTCCTCGGAGCTCTTGCGGGTATAGAGGGCGCAGCGTCGGGGAGGGGGCTTCATTGTCCGCCCTCGCGCAATCCAAAAAAGCGCGGTCCGTTCCAGCGGGTGCCGGTCGCGGCGCGGGCGATTGCCGAGAGGCTCGGATATGTCTTGCCCTCCCAGAGAAAGCCATCCGCCCTGACCACAACCTCGATCTGCCGGCCCTGCCAGTCGCGCCGCAGGATGGCCCCATCCCCGAGGGCGCGGCCTTCGGGCGCAAAGGCCCCGCGCCGGGAGAGACGGCGGCGGGTCTCAGGCGTGAGCCCGCCCAAAGCTTCTGCCTGCAGACGCCAGGCCAGCATCAGACGGAGCAGCTCTTCGGAGCGCAGCTTGGGCGATGGTCCGAAGTGCACGGCCCACAATTTACGCAGCTCGCGTAACCCAAGCGTCTCCAGTGATTTGATCTCTTTCTCAAGATCTGAACCACCCGTCATTCCGCCTCTCCGATCCGGTAGCGGCGGACCCCGTCGATCTTCTCCGATATTATCGCATGGCCTTTCTTCTTTAATGAGCCGGCAATCGCGCCCCGCACCGAATGGGCCTGCCATCCGGTAACAGTGCAAAGCTCCTCAAGAGACGCGCCCTTCTTCTGGCGAAGAAGCGTGATCATCCGATCAAGCTTGGTGGGTGTAGATGCTGCGGCTTTGCGAGCCGCTGCAGTGTCTGCATTCTCACGCGTGTTAGTAGATGCCTTGGGCGTTTGGGATGCCATAAGTCTGTCCTCCTGTTATCGGGCAGAAAAATTCCGTCCCTACCGACAACAGCCCGGCAAACGGGCATAGAAACAGTGACGCTCCTTTCAGCACCGAAGTCCAGTCTTTCTCCCCGGTTGAGGGCTATAAAGGTTGGCGGCCGTTGGATTCTTCTATAAAATACTACATATGGTGTAATTACGTCGTTGGATATACGAGATGAATGAAGGGCCAGACAATAAAAACCCGTTGAGCGTGACCTATCGTCGGTTAAGCGACCTGGTGCCGGATCCCCGGAATGCACGCACCCATTCAAAAAAGCAGATCGAGCAGATCAGAGCCTCGATCGAGGAGTTCGGTTTTACCAACCCGATCCTTGCTGATCCTCAAGGCAATCTGATTGCCGGACACGGGCGGTTGCGCGCGGCGAAGCTGATGGGTCTCAATGAGGTGCCGGTGATTACGCTTACAGGCCTCAGCGATGTCCAGATACGCGCCCTCCGTCTGGCGGATAACAAGATTGCGCTCAATGCCGGCTGGGATGTCGAGATCCTGAAACAGGAACTTGCTGAGCTGACTACAATTGATCTCGATCTGGATGTGACGCTGACCGGGTTCTCGACCGGCGAGATCGATGTGATCCTGGAGGAGGCGGCGGATCCCGATGATGAAGTCATCCCGGCCGTTCCGGAAACACCCAGAACCAAAGTGGGGGATATCTGGATACTGGGCGATCACCGTATCGGCTGCGGGGACGGGCGGGATATCGCCTTCTTGAGAAGAGTGGTTGGGGAGGAGGCGCAGATCGACGCGGCTTTTCTGGATCCACCGTACAATGTCCGGATCAGCGGTCATGCCAATACCAGCGACCGGCATCGGGAGTTCGCCATGGCGTCGGGCGAGATGAGTGAGACAGAGTTCCGCACCTTCCTCAAAGAGACACTCGGCGCCTGCAAAATTGTCTCCCGCGATGGCGCCGTTCACTTTGTCTGTATGGACTGGCGGCATATGGAGGATGTGACAACCGTTGCCCATGATATCTATGGCGCCTTCCTCAATCTCTGTATCTGGAACAAGTCCAATGCGGGCATGGGCTCGCTTTACCGCTCGAAGCATGAACTGGTGTTTGTCTATCGGGTCGGGGAGGCGGCGCATCTCAATATGGTGGAGCTCGGCAAGCATGGTCGCAACCGAACCAATGTCTGGGATTATGCGTCGGTCAATTCCTTCCGGGGGAGCCGGCGCGAGGATCTGGCGCTGCATCCCACGGTCAAGCCGACGGGAATGGTGGCGGATGCGATCAAGGATGTGACCCGTCATGGAGATCTCGTCCTCGATATCTTTCTGGGCTCAGGCACGACCCTCATAGCCGCCGAACGGGCAGGGCGTCGCTTCCGCGGTGTCGAGATTGATCCGGCCTATGTCGATGTCGCCATCGAGCGGTGGTGCGCCCTTACAGGCAGGGAGCCGCGCCTTGCAGAAAGAGAGGGTCTATGACGGATAAACCAACGAGAGGTAATCCGCCCGTCTCGGGACGGTTCAGGAAAGGCCAGAGCGGGAACCTCAAGGGCCGTCCGAAATCAAAGGCGACCACTTCCAAAACGTCTGCCGTCGAAGTGATCCTGGACAAGACCCTCACGGTTATGCGCGGTGGGAACCCGCGTGAGATCACCATGGAAGAAGCTCTGCAGCAAAACACGCTTCAACTGGCCTTGGAGGGGAACCGTTCGGCGCAGCGTGAGGTGCTGAAATGGATTGCGAAACGTGAAAAATACTTTGCGGCAGAAAACCAGAGGAAATCTCCGCAAGCGGTGACGCAAAGGATAACAACAGATCCCGCCAATGCGGATGAGGCTCTTTTGCTGCTTGAAATTACAGCTCTTGATCCCAGGCGTCAGGACATTAAGGCAGATCGGCCACAAATGTTGCTCGAGCCCTGGGCGGTGCAGGCGGCGTTGAGCCGGCGTCGCGGGGGTCAGAAGCTGACTGAAAGCGAAATCTCGGAAATCCGGCGCTGTACAAGAGATCCGGATAGCCTGCGGTGGCCGAAAGGAGTGGAGGCGTGACTGACGATGGAAGTCGCGACGACAGTAAGGCAGGGTATAAGAAGCCGCCTGTCGCGACGCGATTTAAGAAGGGTCAGAGCGGCAATCCAAAGGGGCGACCGAGGGGGCGTCACAGGCACGCTCCCTATGAGGCGGTGCTGGGACAGCTGGTGACGATCCGGGAGGACGGGGTCGAACGAAAGGTAACGGCGGCGGAAGCCTTTCTGCTGCAGCTTGCCAAGCGCGGACTAAAAAGGGATATATCGGCTGCCCAGTCCGCCATGACCGTCATCGAGGAAGGGAAAGCGCTGCGGGCCGCTAATGATCCGGGTCTCACCGAGATGATTATAAATCTGGTCTCGCCCGGGAGCGTCAACACAGCCCTCGAACCCTTGCGGATGGCCAGGAAGCTGGATGCCTATCGAGACACCGCCCGCATGGCGTTGGAGCCCTGGATTGTTGAGGCCGCCCTCGAACGCCTCGGGGAGCGGCACCTCACCCGGGAGGAGCAGCGCATCGTTCTTAAGGCAACACGGACGCCGTGGAAGGTCAACTGGCCGGACTGGTGGGAGGAGAGGCCGTAGGGAGCTGGCGATTGTAAGGAGCCACTAGTAGAATAATCGATGTTAAAACTCCCAATTCCCGTTCCGGCGACGAGAGTAGACGATGCTGAAACTCAGGCGCATGCAAAGCTTACAAAAATTCGTCTCAGTCCAATCATCATTCCATAACCGTTTCAACAGTCAACGTCACCTTATGAACCAAGAAGAATTCAAGCTTCAAGGAAATTCTGCACTGGCCGAATGGCAGTAACTTAGCGTGGCATAGTAGGGACGCCTTACTGGCAATTTGCGTCAAATAGAGACGAGATCACATTCTTCTGACAGCACCATTCTAACCGCTAGTTATATAGTTCCCCTGCTGCTAACAGCGCTAACTGATGGTCCTCAGTCACAGTAATTTTCTTTCGGCCACTCTTCACTATTCCTTTATTTTCCCATGCGCTTAAAATCCTGGAAACCGTATGAAGCGTCGTACCCGTCATTTCAGAAATATTCTGACGCGAAATCGGGAAATCAATCAATATACCTTCGTCGGTCTTTCGTCCGGTCTGATTGGCGAGTTTTAAAATGGCATTGGCGACACGTTGTTCAACCCGTTTGGTAGCCATCTCCACTAATTTGTTCTGTGTCTCTTGAAGACGGGAGCCCACTGTTTGGTATGTATTGGTCGCAAATGTCGGATATTTTTCAATAATAGTTCCCCACAATTTACCGGGCCAAGACAACATCACGCAATCAACTGCAGTCACCGCATTGGCGGGATAGCGTTCAAGTCCCAAGGCGTGAGCAATACCAAACAGTTCGCCATTAGAAATATACCGGGCGATAACCTGGTCACCTTCTGGGGTTACCTTGATAACACGAACATGCCCATCTAGTAGCAGAAAAAAAGAGTGCGCTTCCTCTCCCTGACAAAATATTGTCCTGCCAATTTCATATCGTTCAGATTTTGCTTTCGAGAGCAGTTCTACGAGGTTTTCCCGGTTTATTCCGCGAAAAGGCGGGACATCAGCTATTAGAGAAGCGTCCAGCAAAGACATAAAAAAAGATCCCTTTCGATATTTACCGAAACACTTATTCACATATAACGCAGATGGATCTGCCGATTGGAATTACTTCTTCGTGATTTATACTAAGCCACATCAAAAAAAAGCATTAAACATCACAATGTTTATAGCATTTTTTATGCCAAATTGAGACCAGTGTATCTTCAAATCTGATGCGATATACAGCCCGCATCTTCTCAAAATACATGCCGAAACGTGAAAAAATCTCTCGGAAGCTTGTTTTAGATCAAATACCCGTTACGCCCCCACGGGTATATATGAATTGTATCTAAACTACATCTGTTGGCGGAACAGTTAGCTTTCCGCCGGATAACGCTATTGGGACTGACGACGGCATGAAAAATTTAGTTTCAATACTACCACGTTTTTCAGCGGTGTTTTTATTAGCCGCCGTCGGAATATTGAGTCTGCTTCCTTGCGCAAAACTTACCATAGGTGCCGAGGCTGGAAAGCTATCAAACTATCTTATAGATATTCGGCCTGAAGAATTATTTGATGGCGCGGAACGGTACGGCAATGTCATCAAAAATACGCCAATAGTCCCAGTCCTGCAGGGAAAAAAACTTGCAGGTTACGCATTTCTAAATACAGATTTTGTGAGTGCGGTTGGCTATTCCGGAAAACCTATCGACATCTTGATTGCGATGACGGCCGAGGGACGTATTGCCGCAGGCCGCCTGATGCATCATTCTGAACCAATCATATTGTCCGGCATCCCCGAGAAAAAGATTATCGATTTTATTGCGGGCTACAAAAACACCGATATTTTGGAGCTTGCAAGGGAAAAAGGAGGCGAACCGCCGCCCGTCGACATCGTATCCGGCGCGACCGTCACCATTATGGTAATCGATGACAGTATCAAGAGAGCGGCGGTCCGCGCGGCGGCAGCCCTCGGCCTTGGTAGTTTGGCGGATAACGTGTCTGTTGCGGCCCCAAAAAAATCACTGATCATTGGCGAAGAGGCGACAGTCGACTGGCAGACGCTGGTCGGGAATGGCTCCGTAAGGCGGATGCGGTTGAGCCTGAAGGATGTTAATGACGCCTTTGTCGCTCAAGGTAACGCGAAGGCCATAGAACGCCCGGAAAACGGCGGTGACAATGAGACCTTTATTGACCTTTACGTCGCATCACTCGCCATCCCGACAATCGCCCAGAGTCTCCTCGGTGATCGCGAGTATCAAAACTTGAAGAAAAAGCTGAAACCCGGAGAAAATGCATTTCTGGTCATGGGGACAGGGCGCTATTCTTTCCGCGGATCAGGCTATGTTCGCGGCGGTATCTTCGACCGCATCCAGATCATTCAGGGCGAAGAGGCATTCCGCTTCAAGGACCGTGGGTATAAGAACCTTGGACGCGTTGAAGCTGAAGGTGCGCCCGATTTCAAGGAGGTGGCCTTATTCCGCACTCCCAAGGGCGCCGTTTTCAATCCCGCCGACCCCTGGGAACTTCAACTTCTTGTACAAAGGGCCATTGGTGCACTTGAGAAAGTTTTCGTGGCCTTTGAACTGATTTACCAGCTTCCGGATATCTTTGTTCATACAGAGGCCGCGCCTGTTGTGGCTGTTGCACAGCCCATGACGCAGTCTGCAATAATGGACGCCGAGGATACAGCGGCCGCAAACGCCTTGTGGCAGCGTATCTGGAAACAGAAGATACCCGAAATCATCATTCTTATTTCCGCGATTGTGATTCTAACTATTCTTTTCTTCGTTCAGGATCAGGTGGTCCGCAGCAAGAAAGTTATCGATTGGTTCCGCATCGGCTTCCTGACATTCACATTGTTCGGGATCGGTTTCTACGCCCAAGCGCAGCTGTCCGTCGTTAATGTGTTCGTTTTCGTTAACGCGCTGCTGACAGATTTCCAATGGCAGTTCTTCCTGATGGAACCCTTGATTTTTATCCTTTGGTGCTCCGTTGCGGTGTCCCTGATTTTTTGGGGCCGCGGGGCTTTTTGCGGATGGCTCTGCCCCTTCGGCGCCCTGCAAGAGCTTACCAATAAGATAGCGCGGTTTGTCGGCATCAAGCAGTTTACCGTTCCCTGGTGGTTACATGAACGGCTATGGCCGATCAAATATATCATTTTCTTAGGGCTGCTAGGCCTTTCCATCTACTCTTTGCATCTAGCGGAAACCTTTTCAGAAATTGAACCTTTCCGCACCTCCATTGTGCTCCGGTTCATGCGTGGCTGGCCATATTTGCTGTTCGTTTTTTCACTGCTGTTTGCGGGCCTTTTCATCGAGCGGTTCTTCTGTCGGTATCTCTGCCCGCTCGGCGCGGCACTCGCCATACCCGGCAAGCTGGCCATGTTCAACTGGTTAAAGCGTTATCGTAACTGCGGAGATCCATGTCAGACCTGCGCCAAGGAATGCATGGTCCAAGCCATTGATCCACTCGGAAATATCAATCCAAATGAATGTCTCTACTGCCTGCATTGTCAGGTGAATTACTACGACGAAGATGTCTGCCCAGTCGTTATCCATGCCTTGGCCAAAGCCCGGAAGACGGATCCTGCCGCCAAGACCACTGTTGCCGATCAGGATCCTGCCTATCGCAGGGGAAGACGGCTTAATCAACCCAGGGAGTATGAGTGAATCCGTGGGGCGCTCGCCAACACGAAGGAATTTAACCGGAGAAGGAAGAGAAAAATGACGGATAACACAGATAAAATCGCGAATGTATCACGCCGGTCATTAATGACAGGATCGGCTGTCGCAGCTGGTCTGGGCGTCGTGGGCGGGGCTACTTTCATGCCTCTCTCACCCGCGCAAGCTGCCACCGCCAAGAGCGAAGTCGCTCCGGGAGATCTGGATGAATATTATGGCTTCTGGAGCGGCGGACAGTCCGGCGAGCTTCGTATCATGGGCGTTCCTTCAATGCGGGAATTGATGCGAATTCCAGTTTTCAATCGGTGTAGTGCGACGGGTTGGGGACAAACGGATGAAAGCATCAAGATTCTCACTGAAAACATGCTTCCCAAAGAAAAAGAGTTCTGGAAAGATAAGGGTGGGTTCCCAAGCAACGGGGACACTCATCATCCCCATATGTCCTTCACGAACGGGACCTATGATGGTCGGTATATCTGGGTGAATGACAAGGCTAACACGCGCGTGGCTCGCGTCCGCTGCGACATTATGAAAGTGGACAAGATAATTTCTGTTCCCAATGCAGCGAGTATCCATGGTCTTCGCCCGCAAAGATTTCCAAAAACCAAATATGTCTTTGCAAATGACGAACATCGTGTGCCGTTGCCGAATGATGGAAAAGTACTTGATGATCCGACAAAATATCATGCCGTTTTTTCGGCTATTGACGGGGAGAAAATGGAGGTCGCCTGGCAGGTTATTGTCAACGGCAACCTTGACAACGTTGATGCGGATTACCAGGGAAAATACGCTATTTCCAGTTGCTACAACTCTGAAGAAGGTGTCACTCTAACAGAGATGACCGCGAACGAACAAGATTGGGCCGTGGTCTTCGATATAGAGGCCATTGAAGCGGGTGTTGCCGCTGGCGATTTTAAAACCTACGAAGGCGATGTGCCCGTATTGGACGGTCGTAAAGGATCAAAGTATACCCGCTATATCCCGATTTCCAATAGTCCGCATGGTGTGAATGCTTCGCCGGATGGCAAGTATATGATGATCAACGGCAAGCTGTCACCAACCGTATCTGTCATCGAAATGTCAAAGCTGCCCGACCTCTTTGCGGACAAGATCAAGCCTCGCGATGTCGTAGTCGCGGAGCCTGAATTAGGCCTTGGCCCTCTTCACACTGCATTTGACGGGAAAGGTAACGCCTACACGACATTGTTCCTCGACAGCCAGATTTGCAAATGGAATATCGACAAGGCCATTCGGAAGTTCGCCGGCGAGAAAGTCGACCCGATTATCCAAAAACTCGATGTACAATATCAACCGGGCCATAACCATACGTCCATGGGCGAAACCAATCAGGCAGATGGCAAATGGTTGGTTTCCCTGAATAAATTCTCCAAGGACAGGTTCATCAATGTCGGTCCTCTGAAGCCGGAGAACGATCAGTTGATTGATATCTCGGGCAAAAAGATGAAAATTGTCCATGACGGCCCTACATTTGCGGAACCGCATGACTGTATCATTGTACACCGTTCCATCGTCAATCCAGACCAGACTTACAATCGTGAAGATCCCATGTTCGATGCCATCAAGGCGCAGGCGAAAGCCGATGGGATCGAGGATCTGGACTACGCGGAAGATGTAATCCGAGATGGAAACAAGGTTCGGGTCTATATGCATTCCACCGCACCGGTATTCTCGCTGGAAAAATTCACTGTCAAACAGGGCAATGAAGTCACGGTCATCGTTACTAACATTGATGAGGTCGATGATCTTACCCATGGCTTTACGATCTCCAACTACGGAGTTGCCATAGAAATCGGTCCGCAACAGACGGCATCGGTCACTTTTAAGGCCGATATGCCGGGCGTACACTGGTTTTATTGTCAGTGGTTCTGCCATGCATTGCATATGGAAATGCGCGGACGCATGTTTGTAGAGCCGGCATAAACAATGTGCATCCAAAGAAACTTTCTTTGGCAAATCTGGGTTGCGGTGGCCATGTTTGCCACCGCTTCCCTCCCATTATCTATTACAGAGGCCCGCGAGGTCCACGTTTCAGGTAATCTTCAGCAAGCCATTGACGCTGCAACGCCAGGAGATACGCTTGTCCTGACTGAGGGGACCTATGAAGGTCCTTTGGTTATCACTAAACCCCTCACTATTTTGGGCAATAGCAAGGCAAAGATTATCGGCATATCCTCAGGCTCCGTTATTCATGTCACTGCGCCCGATACACGTCTTGACGGGCTGATCGTAACGGGCTCGGGCCTTTCCCTTGAAACCCAGGATAGCGGTATCTTTCTCGATAAGGAAGCTACTGGCGCCATTGTCGCAAATAACGTTGTCACGGATAACCTGATCGGCATCTATGTATCCGGCGCACAAAACGTCCATGTAACTAGCAACCAGATTTCCGGCCGTCAGGACTTGCGCATGAACGAGAGAGGAAACGGTATTCAGATATGGAACGCCCCGGGCGCGATCATTGAGAAGAATGACATCCGTTATGGTCGCGACGGTATATTCGTCACGACGAGCGAGCAGAATATTTTCAAAGACAACACAATGCGCGATCTGCGGTTCGCTATCCACTATATGTACACGAATAACAGCGAGGTCATCGGCAACCGATCGTATGGGAACCATATCGGCTACGCGATAATGTCGTCGAGCGATCTGGTAGTCGAAGATAACCTCTCGGAGCAGGATCGGGACAGAGGGCTGTTGTTCAACTACGCTGTTCGGGTAGTTGTGAAACGGAATATTGTCCGTGGCGGAACGGAGAAATGCATCTTCATCTATAACTCCCATGACAATTATTTTGAGGAAAACCTGCTGTCGGATTGTGCCATCGGCATCCATTTTACGGCGGGATCCGAGAAAAATACAATGACGCGAAATGCCTTCGTAAACAATCAGAATCAGGTAAAGTACGTTGGTACTAGATGGCTGGAATGGTCCAGAGATGGCGTCGGAAACTACTGGTCCGATCAGGTGGCTATGGATTTAGACCGCAATGGGGTGGCGGACAGTATATACCGCCCCAACGACCTGACTGACCGCATTATCTGGCAGTACCCTTCCGCTCGGCTTCTCCTGAATAGCCCCGCTGTGCAAATCCTGAAATACGCACAAGGCAATTTTCCGGCCCTCCATCCCGGCGGCGTTGTGGACAGCGCACCATTAATGGCTATCCCGAAAAGCCTGACGGATGGGAGCAAGTTATGAAAATGGAAAATTTCCCTGCAATTGACTTACTCCAAGTGAGGAAATCATATCGCGATAAAATTGCCCTTGAGGATATTTCCCTGACTCTTTCCAACCGGCAGTGTCTGGCGCTTGTCGGCCACAACGGCGCGGGCAAGACAACCCTCATAAAGATTATTCTCGGGCTTCTCAGGCCGAGTCATGGGACCATCAAGGTTATACATCAGGATCCTACAAGCCGCAATTTTAATCAACTCCGCTGCAGTATAGGGTTTCTGCCCGAGCAGGTGCTATTCCAGAAGACATTAACGGGTCGGGAGACACTTGCCTTCTACGCGAGGCTAAAGGGACTGCCGACGAATAATCTCGACGAATATTTTGATCGCATCGATTTGCGCGCCGCGGCAGACCGGCGCGTCGGCACCTATTCAAAAGGCATGCGGCAGCGACTCGGAATTGCGCAAGCGCTGCTGGGTCAACCGAAATTACTGGTACTAGATGAACCAACCACCGGCCTCGATCCTGTTGCACGGCAGAATATTTATAGAATTATTGATGAGGAAAAGAAAAACGGCGCCGCCGTCCTTATTTCGTCTCATGTGTTGACGGAAATGGATGACCGGATCGACCGCGTTGCTATTCTTAGTGAAGGCCGGATGGTCGCTCACGGGTCGATCCCGTTTCTGCGGCATCATATCGGCATGCGCTCCTATCTTAAAATCAATGCCGATCCGGGAACCTGTGGGAATATCGCCGCGATGTTCGAGGCTGAATTGCCGGTTGAGCATCCGTCCACGGAAGAAATCGTATTGAGATGCCTGCCGGAACAAAAGCAGGAAATATTGAGAAGAGTGATGGCGATGGAGACGACTATCACGGACATTGAACTGATCGATCCGTCGCTGGAGCATATCTTTAATGCCTACTCAAGCGCTCCTTCTTCGGGTGGGAACCATGTATAATATTCTCGTCCTCGCGGGAAAGGAAATCCGGGACGGATACCGGAATAAATGGATTGCAGTTATGACGCTTGTCATGACCGGTTTTGCGTTGATCCTTGCATTGCTGGGAAGCGCCCCCGTCGGGTCAACTCATATCAGTCCTATGGCAGTGACGGTGGTCAGTCTTTCCTCTCTCGGCATTTTCTTCATTCCGCTCATTGCGCTTTTACTGTCCTATGACAGCATTGTCGGCGAAGAAGAGCGCGGGACACTTATCCTGCTACTAGCCTATCCGATTTCTAAGCCGGCGATAGCGCTTGGCAAGTTCCTCGGGCAAATATCTATTCTGTCCTTTGCCATCATCGTTGGATATGGCTGCGCTACCTTGGCAATTGCTGTAAACGGAGACATCCCCCTTGCGGAGCAAGCGTGGCCCATTCTCTTGAAGCTTATGTTTTCTTCAGTCCTGCTGGGCGGTGTTTTTCTCGCACTAGGATTACTGTTGAGCACGATGACGCGCGATCGCGGAACAGCCGCCGCCGGGGCTATAGGGCTCTGGCTTCTATTCGTTGTATTGTTCGATATGGCTCTGCTGGGATTTCTCTCCTCCAGCGCCGTGGATTTAATCCGCGACGATGCGGTTAAATGGATTATGCTGGCAAGCCCCTCAGATGCCTATCGTATGTTTAATCTATCAACCAACGCGGAAACGGCACTCCTCTCGGGAATGGCTGGACTGAGGGAAGATCAAGGTGTGCCTGCCCCCGTCCTTATAACCATTCTCTGCGCCTGGATCCTTATTCCATTGACCGCTTCATGCGTTCTTTTTCAACGGAGGTCGTCATGACGTTGATCCAAAAATTTTCTCTCGCGGTGATATGCATTGCTCTTCTCGGGGCCTGCGATAGCGACGGGGAAGTCGTTCCGCCGCCACAAGCGCTCACCGATGACGCAATTGGTGTTTTTTGCGGGATGATCCTCGCCGAACATGACGGTCCGAAAGGACAGGTTTTCGAGAAAGGCCGCAATGCCCCGCTCTGGTTCACCGCGGTTCGGGATGCGATTTCCTATACGCGATTGCCGGGAGAGGGGCAAAGTATCGTCGCTATTTATGTCCATGACATGGCCCGCGCAGAAAGTTGGGAAAAGCCGCAGCCAGATGGTATTTGGATCGCAGCCGAGACGGCCTTTTATGTTGTAGGCAGCGAGATGCGAGGTGGCATGGGAATGCCGGAAACCGTCCCTTTCGGGACGATCGAAGCCGCGCAGGCTTTTGCGGTGAAACACGGTGGAAAGGTGATGAAATTCGAGGAAATTCCTAATACCGCCCTGTTGCCCGATGAAGGTGAGAACAGCGACAATATTGCCGATAGACGGCCAGGAGAAGGTTTGCCGAAATGACCCAGAAACGTTCAAAATCGACAGTCACACGCCGCCGTTTTATAATCATGGCTAGCGCCCTGGGGGCTTTGCCGGTAATGCCGGCCGCTGCCTTAGCGATGGACGGTGAGATGCAAGCAGTAAACTGGACTGGCGCTGCACTTGGTGCGGAAGCCTCTATCCAGTTATTCCATCTTGATCCTGAATGGGCGCGCGGACAGCTGGATCGATGCCAGCGGGAAATCTCCCGGTTGGAAAATATCTTCAGCCTATATAAGCCATACTCTGCGATCTGCAGGTTGAATGCGGAGGGTTATCTAAATAACCCCGATATCGAGTTTTTAAACCTCCTGTCACTGGCAAAGTCCTTTTCACAACAAACACATGGATTGTTTGATGTGACGGTACAGCCGCTCTGGAAATTATACGTCGATCATTTCTCAAGAGAAAATGCAGATCCAGCCGGCCCCAAACCTTCTGAAATACAGGCAGTCCTTGAGACCGTGGGATCGTCAAAGATCAATTTAATGACAGGCCGGATAGAGTTCGAAAAGTCAGGAATGGCAATTACGCTAAACGGTGTTGCGCAAGGATATATTACGGATCGCATCGCAGCATTACTCAAGTCGGCAGGTTTTGAAAATGTACTGGTTTCTCTTGGTGAAAATTATGCGTTGGGACGTAGGCCCGATGGAAGCCCGTGGCGCGTCGGCATCCTGTCGCCGGAAGATGGAAAATCAATTTCATCCACAGTAAATTTGACAAACAAAGCGCTCGCGACGTCGGGTGGTTATGGTAGCCCGTTTTCCCCAACTTCCAGCGCTAACCATCTTCTCAATCCTCTAACTGGAGGATATGCTGCTTCTAATTATTCCACATCTGTAATATCGCCGTCCGCAACCCACGCGGATATGGCTTCAACAGTACTTTCACTGATGACAGCAGCGGAAGGTAAAAAACTTGTTTCAAGGCTGCCTCTCATTGAAGAAGTGATATATGGGTGAAATAACGGTAGCGTCACGTTAGTTTTACACTCAAAATTCCCCTTAAACGATACTGTCATATTAACTTTGCCGCGAGAAAATCAACGGTGGAATTACCTGACAGGCGCGCCGCTGGAAGCTGATCGCGGGTGCAATAGGCTTCTGGATAATACAACGATCCAATATGCAGCGTCGCTTTTTGTTAAGCGTTATCTCTGAATACGTGCTATGGTTGCAGTATGGATAATATTTACGCAGGTGCTTTCTATCAATGAGCTTTATCGCCGAATGACAAACTGATATCTCCAGCACAGGACTTCGCGAAAATAGTGTGGTGTT
This sequence comes from Sneathiella litorea, assembly GCF_009882915.1. Taxonomy (GTDB): domain Bacteria; phylum Pseudomonadota; class Alphaproteobacteria; order Sneathiellales; family Sneathiellaceae; genus Sneathiella; species Sneathiella litorea. Next base: position 572,559 of record NZ_WTUW01000002.1, on the reverse strand, counting down.
GCCGACCTTTGGAACTATCATAAATTGCCCTGCTTACGGTGAAAAAGACGAAATTTCTTGACGCATAAGGAGATGGGATCATGGAAACCTACAAGCAAACGTTCAGTATTAAACGGTTATGGATAATTCTGACCGTAGGAATGGTTGCCATGTTCAGTATTCTGTTGCTGCTCGGCGCGGAAATTTATCAGAAGGCACCGCCCATACCAGAAGCCGTCAAATCAACCTCCGGCGAAACCCTTTACACCCGTAACGACATTGAAACTGGACAAAATGTCTGGCAATCCATTGGCGGCATGGAACAAGGATCGATCTGGGGACATGGTAGCTATATCGCGCCTGACTGGAGCGCGGACTGGCTCCACCGGGAGGCGGAAACGCTGCTTGCCCTGCGTATGCAAACTCCCATCGCCGGTCTTTCCCAAGAACAAGCTTTGGCGTTGCAAAAAGAGGCGCTGCAAAAGGAGATGCGAACGAACAGCTATGATCCTGCAACGGGCACGATCACGGTTAGCGACTTGCGGGCACAGGCTGTCAAACGGGTCGAGAACCATTATATCAGCCTGTACGAAGGCAGTGATCCTGAGTCACTTGCACTGCGTCGCGCTTATGCTTTCCCCGTTCATGGTTTGCTGCGCAACGCGGAAGCGAAACAGTTGTCTGCCTTTTACTTCTGGACCGCTTGGGGTGCGACCACCAATCGCCCGGGAAAGGAAATAACATATACAAGCAACTGGCCGCATGAGCCGCTGGTAGGCAATAAACCAACCACTGAAATTCTGATGTGGAGCATTGCATCGGTTATTTTACTTCTGGCGGCGGCGGGTGGGCTTATTGCTTATTACGCTAAACAATTTGATGTCTGGCGGCAGGAAATAATGCCCGAAGACGGCATCGCTAAAACCGACATACTCGATAGCGCGGTAATCACCCCGTCGATGCGGGCAACAGCGAAGTATTTCTGGATCGTTTGTGCAATGTTTCTGTGTCAGGTCTTGCTCGGCATTCTGACCGCGCATTATGCGGTCGAAGGTCAGGGATTGTACGGCCTCCCATTTGCAGAGTATTTTCCTTATACCGTTACGCGGACATGGCATACGCAGCTTGCCGTGATGTGGATTGCCACTGCATGGCTCGCTACAGGCCTTTATGTTGCGCCAATGATGGGTGGCCGCGATCCGAAATTCCAGCGGTTCGGGGTTAATTTCCTGTTTATCAGTCTGCTGATCATCGTCGTAGGTTCCTTTGCCGGACAATGGGCCGCGGTCCATCGGTTCATTGATAATTTGACGACCAACTTCTGGTTCGGGCATCAAGGCTATGAATATGTCGATCTCGGTCGTTTCTGGCAGATTTATCTGACCATTGGATTGTTTCTCTGGGTTGCACTGGTGCTAAGGGGATTGTGGCCCGTTTTGCAGCAAAAGGGTGGTAAATCTCTAATCTATCTGGTGCTGGTCTCAGCCATCGCAATAGGTCTTCTATATGCTGCCGGCCTGATGTGGGGCCAGCATACCCATATTGCAATCATGGAATATTGGCGCTGGTGGGTCGTTCATCTCTGGGTCGAAGGCATTTTCGAAGTATTTGCCACCGCGATTATCTCTTTGCTCTTCGTGCGTATGGGTATATTGCGGACTTCAACCGCGACGGTGATGGTGCTATTCGCAACCATCATCTTCCTATTTGGTGGGGTCCTGGGCACATTCCACCACCTCTACTTCAGTGGCACGCCAACTTCGGTGATTGCCGTTGGTGCAATGATCTCAGCGCTTGAAGTGGTTCCGCTACTGGTCGTAGGCTTTGAGGCCTATACCAGATACAAGGTCGAACATGAAGCGGAATGGGAGCGTAACTATCACTGGCCGTTCATGTTCTTTGCCGCCGTACTTTTCTGGAATCTAATTGGTGCAGGGCTGTTCGGCTTCATGATCAATCCACCGATTGCGTTGTATTACATGCAGGGCCTTAACTTGACTGCCAATCATGCACATGCATCACTTTTCGGCGTATACGGAATGCTGGGGTTGGGACTAACACTCTACTGCCTGCGCGGCCTTACCAATACGGCGCTGTGGAATGAGAAGCTGCTGAAAATATCATTCTGGTCGCTCAACTTTGGCCTCGCCATGATGACACTTCTGTCGCTGCTACCACAAGGCGTGATCCAGACATATATCAGCATCGAACACGGCTATTCCTATGCCCGTTCAGCCGACCTTATTCAAAGCCCGATTATGCAGGCGCTGGTCTGGGCAAGAGTGCCGGGAGATATCGTGTTTAGTGTAGGCGTGTTTGTCTTCGTGTGGTTTGTGTTTAGGGCCTTCGTGCAGGGGAAAAAATATCAAAAACTGGCCACGACTTAAAGCTGCTTAAACAGGTGCGGTTGCTATTAGTAAGAAAAGGAAACAATATGGCGCTACAACATGTAAAAGCAGGTGAAGTAGTCAATTTACTTCCATTACGCTCTGAGCTTAAGACAACGAAAACGGCATCAATCACCAAGTCAGAACATTTTGAAGCCGTTAAAGAGGTTGGCCGGTGGGAAAAAAATCGCTGTGAAAACTCACACTGACATTTCGACGAAGAGAGCAGGCGATGCTGAAATTCAGGTACTTGCGAAGTTTTTAGAAATTCGTATTTATTCACGCATCCGTCTTTAATCACTTCAATCATGACCGTCACTTAAATAGCCGACAAACATTCAGGTTTCAACGAAATGCCGCATTGGCTGATTGGCAGCAACTTAGCGCGGCATAATTAACACAATTTCGTGCCATTCTGCGCCATACAGAGACGAGGTCGCATTCGTCTGACAGTTCCATCGTAACGGCTCTTGGTAAGTTATTGTCATTTATGGACGCTTCCTGAAATACCAGTATTGTTTGATTAGATGGCAAGTGGGTTTGCAGTAATCCGGAATGATCACATTAATTTCTTCGCCCTCCTTTTGATTGAAAACAATGTTCGTTTTATCAGGCTATTGCAAATTTCTGATATTAAATGCTGCCGGGTGATGAACAGAAACGGTATTCCCTGTTTTCAACGTTATTGGGGAGTAATGTTGGGCAATATAGATAGGAATTGCCTCTTAAATTATCCGATTCAGGAGAAGTACAATGGAATTTGAATATTCTTCCAAATGTGAAGAGTTGCGTCAATGTGTGGGATATTTTATCGATCAACATATTCTCCCTCGTAATTGTGACTGGCACAAAGAAGTTGGAAACGGCCAGTTTCCTGTATCCTTTATGGAAGACCTTAAAAATCTGGCCAAAGAAGAAGGCCTGTGGAATTTATTCTTGCCAAGTTTGCGTCCTGATGAACCGGGGACTGGTCTCAGTAATCTGGATTATGCTCCTCTAGCAGAAATAATGGGGCGTGTTATGTGGTCTGCGGAAGTGTTCAATTGTAATGCCCCAGATACCGGCAATATGGAGCTGCTGCATATGTTTGCTACTCCGGCGCAGTATGATCAGTGGCTAAAACCGCTTCTTAATGGTGATATTAGGTCTGCGTTTGCCATGACCGAGCCCGATGTAGCCTCTTCCGATGCGACAAATATCCAGACACTGATAAGGCGTGTTGGGCATGAGTATGTCATCAATGGTCGCAAGTGGTTTATTACGAACGCCGCGCACCCAAATTGCAAAATTTTGATTGTCATGGGCAAGACTGATCCAGATGCACATTCTCATAGTCAGCAAAGCATGATCCTGGTTCCCATAGATACACCGGGTATTGATCTGGTGCGAAACATTACTGTGTTGAATCATCATGCATCAGAGGGGCATTGTGAAATTGTGTTCCGAGATGTTCGAGTTCCCGCGAGCAATCTTTTGGGGTCGGAGGGCGATGGCTTTATGATGGCCCAGGCCCGCTTGGGCCCCGGACGCATCCATCACTGCATGCGCTCAATCGGTCAATGCGAGGTCGCACTGGAACTGATGTGCGAACGGTCCCAAGAGCGGAGAGCATTTGGCAAACATTTGAGCGAACACGGCAGTGTTGCCGAAAATATAGCCCTTTCCAGAATTGAAATTGAACAGGCGCGCCTACTCGTTCTAAAAACTGCATATTTGATTGATACGGTTGGCGCTCGTTCTGCGCGGAAAGAAATTTCAATGATCAAAGCCCTAGTACCCGCTATGCAATGCCGGATTGCGGACAGGGCGATGCAAACATTTGGCGCAATGGGCTTGAGTCCGGACACGCCGCTAGCTGACATTTATACTTGGGGTCGTGCTCTCAGATATGCTGATGGCCCGGACGAGGTTCATCTGCGTGGGATTTCTCGAATGGAAATAAATAAGAGCGCTGAAAACATGGGCGAAGCAGCAAGATATTTGACGCTACCAGATCGCCTGTAAGGGTGCTGTCAGAAGAAAACTGCTTGATGGGGGTTTGCTCGTCAATTAGCTTTCGAGCATGATAAAACAGAACCCCTTCCGGTATTTCAAAACCTCATCCGAGATCATCCGCCTGGCGGTGATGATGTATGTCAGGTTTCCCCTTTCGCTTCGCAATGTTGAAGACCTTCTTCATGAACGGGGCATCGATATTTGCCATGAGGTGTTTGTGAATGTCTAAGTCCTAACGACAAACTTCATCTTGCCGAGGCTAATGTCGCTCTAAAACGAGCTAGGCCGAAAGCGAAAAAGGCAACTCCAATTATCGTGGTCGCCAGCAGTTGGGGCCAAACAATCTCAATCCCCGCGCCACGATATAGAACGGCCTGCGCGAACTTGATGAAATGCGTGGAAGGCAAAACCTGCACTGTATTCTGCAGCCCTTGTGGCATGCTTTCCAACGGTGTGATGCCTCCCGATAACAGGTTCATTACGACGAAAACCGGGATAGAAAGTAATCCGAACTGTGGCATCGTCGTCGCTAGCGTCGATAACGTAATACCCATAGCGGTGACGGCAAACAAATACACAGCCGACCCAAGTGTAAAGAGCGCAATTGAACCGACAATGGGTATGCCGAGTAGCCCCTGTACGATAAATTGCAGTGAAAGCACCGCCGCCAGCACAATCACCAACCCATTTGCCCAGATCTTGGCCAGCATGATTTCGCTGGATGTAACTGGCATCACCAGCAGATGCTCGAGGGTTCCGTGCTCTCGCTCGCGGATCACGGCGGCGCCGCTCAGGATAATTGCGAGGATTGTAAGGTTGTTGATGAGTTGCATCACAGCCATGAACCAAGTTGAATCAAGATTTGGATTGTATTTTGCTCGCACCCGTAATTCGACTGGTAAGACCACAGAGCCACTGGATCGACTAACAAATTTCAGCAGTTCGGCGTTTACGATGCTGGAAATATAAGTTGCCCCATTGCCGGCAATCGTCATCGCGGTCGCATCGACGTTCAACTGGATTTCAGGAATTCTTCCGGCCAACACATCCGCCTCAAAATCAGGGGGGATATCCAGCACAAAAGTGTATCGACCAGCGTCCATACCCGGATCGACCGCGCCTAAATCGATCTCCGACGGCGTTTTAAAGTACGGCGGCAGAAACGCTCCGGTGATCTGTCCCGACAGTTCCGATCGATCCTCATCTACAACAGCGATGGACGCATTGCGCAGCTCGGTCTGTACTCCGTGGGCGACGGTGTAGATCGCAAATGTGAAGGTGTAAAAGATCAGGCCCATCAGCACCGGGTCTCGCAGAAGACTGAATATTTCTTTGACGCCCAGCCGGTATATGTTGGTAATCCAGCGCATGGCTCAACTCTCCTGCTTACGCAAGAATAAAGTTGCGGCCGCCCAGAAGAGAATACAAAATCCAGCGAGGATCAGATGATTGGGAAGTAATATCGCGAAATCGAGACCTTTGTTGAAGACTCCCGCGCTAATCTGCTGAAAGTAAAGTGCGGGAAAAGCCTGACCGATGAGCCGTGCGCCGCCTTCCAGAGTGGAGACCGGATACATCATTCCCGAAAAATTGACGGTTGGGATCATGACAATAATTGCTGTCGCAAAAATTGCTGCGATTTGGGAGCGGACAAATGTCGATACGAGGAGGCCGAATGCCGTGGCGGCTGCCGTGAACAATAGCGCCCCGAACACCAATGCTAGAAAGCTTCCCGACATTCCAATACCAAATACTGTGAGCATCAGGACAACAAGGCTAGCGAAGCTAACCATTGCAACGCCGATATAGGGCAGTTGCTTTCCTAGCAGAAACTCGATTTTATGAACTGGGGCTGCATAAAGATTGACGATTGATCCCATTTCCTTTTCACGTACCACGCCGAGTGCGGTCAGCATGGCAGGGATCATGATTAACAGCATCATTAGCACGCCTGGCGGTATCGCATATTGCGAACGGAATGCCTGATTGTAGCGGAAGCGGGGTTCAACAGTCGCAGGGTAGTAGCTTGGTATCTCACCGGATTCCTGCATTGATAAATCACCTAAGTGTGAATACAGCGCACCTTGTAGATATCCGCGCCCCGTTTCTGCACGAGTCGTATTCGACCCGTCAAGCCAAGCACCAATTTCTGGTATTCGGCCCGCCAAGAGGTCTCGACCATAGTTAGGGGGAATGACTATCGCGAGAGAAATATCACCGGCTTTCATGCGGCGATCCAGTTCGGTAAAATCCTTTGTCGGGGGCCGTTCATCAAAATAGCGCGAACTCGAGATTGAATCGAGGAGCATCCGGCTTTCGCGGGACTGGTCTTGATCCAATGTTGAATAGGATAAGTTTTCGACATCAAAAGTAATTCCGTATCCCATTGCCAACATCAGAACGATCGGGCCAAGCAACGCGAAAGCCAGGCGAATTGGATCGCGCAGAATTTCCATGGTCTCGCGCCGCGCGAATGCCCAGATACGGGAAGGGGACACCCATCCTATTCTGGCGGTGCGCTGACCGGTCGTCGTGGGAAGGTCAAGTTCTTCATTGGGTGTATTATCCTCGGCGCCAGCCTCCTTTAAAAAAGCGATAAATGCTTCTTCGAGTGCCGCGGCATCACGCTGCTGGCACAATGTGTCAGGGGTTCCTTGAGCCAGAACTTTACCGGCGTGCATCAGTGAGATACGGTCGCACCGCTCGGCTTCATTCATGAAATGGGTGGAGATGAAGATTGTCACACCGTCTTTACGCGATAATTTGATCAACAAAGCCCAGAAAGCATCTCGGGCTATTGGATCGACGCCAGAGGTTGGCTCGTCAAGGATCAGTAACTCAGGTTTGTGCAAAACCGCCACAGCTAATTGGAGGCGCTGGCGCACGCCCAGTGGAAGGCTTTCAGGCATAGTATCCGCCACTTCGCTTAAATCAAATTGTGTAATCAGGTCGTCGACACGGGCGTCGCGGCTTGCGCGGGGCAGGTGAAATAAATCGGCATGCAGTGTCAGATTACGTCTTACCGATAGTTCCGAATAAAGAGAAAAGGATTGCGACATGTACCCAACACGCCGCCGAATTGCCAAGCTATCGGTGCCGACGGGTTTGCCGAACAGCTTCGCATCGCCTTCGGTCGCCGTCAAAAGTCCGGTCAGGATCTTCATGGTCGTGGTCTTACCGCAGCCGTTTGACCCGAGAAAGCCAAAAATCTCGCCTGGCTCAATGCGGAAGCTTACGTGATCGACGGCAGTAAAGTCGCCAAAACGCATGGTCAAATCGTCAGCCTCGATAGCAAGGGAACCATCCTGAACTTTGCGTGCAGGCAGTGTAATAGTTTGATGATTCTGCCTCTCTTCCTCAGGCAATAGCGCGATAAACGCCATTTCAAGTGTATCGGTGCCAGCCTGTGACATCAGTTCTTGTGGCGTTCCGATAGCAAGGATTCTGCCTGCATTCATGGCAATCAGATGTTCAAATCTCTCGGCCTCCGACATATAGGCCGTTGCGGTAATAACGCTCATGCCGGTGCGCCGCGCACGAATACGGTCGATTAGTTGCCAGAACTGCTGACGTGATAGAGGGTCGACACCGGTTGTCGGTTCATCGAGGATCAGTAAATCGGGGTCGTGGATAAGTGCGCAACAAAGCGAAAGCTTCTGCTTCATTCCCCCGGAAAGCTTGCCTGCCGGTCGGCCCATGAAGGGCTCGAGACCCGTGCTTTTCAGTAGATCGGTGATGCGCGTGGCGCGTTCCTGCGCTGATTGACCATATAGGCGACCAAAAAAATCTATATTCTCAATAACCGATAGAGAGGGATAAAGGTTTCGCCCAAGTCCTTGAGGCATGTAGGCGATGCGCCTGCAAAGTGTATCACGATGTTGCCGGTTACTCATCGAGCCACCGAGCACTTCAAGCTTACCGTTTTGTAGCCGACGCACGCCTGCAACCAATCCGAGAAAGGTGGATTTTCCGACACCGTCGGGTCCAATAAAGCCAACCATTTGACCTGTGGGGATGGTAACAGACACATCCTCAAGCGCTGCAGTTTCCCCGTAGCGATGGGATACACCAGTGAGGGCGGCGACCATGTCGGAAGCCGGTTTCGTCATGGCAGTTTAACTGTCAGAGCTTCCGGCCATTCCGCTTCTGGTGAGACGCGAACAATGGCAACCCCCGGGACGCCTGTTTTCACAACCTCTTGATACTTCATGAGAACTTCCGACGGCACTTGCAATTTGACTCGAAATGTCAACTTCGCGCGTTCGCTCTCAGTCTCTACATATTTGGGAGTAAACTGCGCCTCCGACGCGACAAACTTAACAGAGGCCGGAATCACATATTGTGGTGCGGCATCAAGGATCAGTCGAGCTTCTGCCCCAAAGCGGAGCCGGCCCGCGTCATCAGTGGGCAGGTAGACATCCATATAAACATCTGTAAGATCAAGGAGGGTGATTACTTTTCCGCCCGCCGCAAGAACCTCTCCTGGCTGGGCCAAGCGATATTGCACACGACCGTTTCTAGGGGCGGTTAAAGTATAGTCAGCGAGATTTGCCTTCAGGGCCGCGACTTTTGCCTCCGACGCTTCTATTGCTGCCTGGGCTGAGGCAATTTGTGCATGCGCGGTGTTTAGTGCCGCAATTGCGGTGATCTCTTGTGAACGTCGCTGATCCAATGTCTGTCCGGTTGCATATCCGCGCGATTTAAGGACCTCTGTGCGCTTTAACTCAGCTTGCGCAAGGGTTACTTCGCCCTCACGCTGAGCGACTAGAGCCTTTGCCTGCGCTAATTCCTGTTCGGCCTGGCGAGTTGCCGCTTCGGCGGCACGGATTTCTGCTTCCAATTCGGTGGAATCAATTTGAGCGACCACATCACCGGGCGCAACCATTTGCCCTTCGTCTGCCAAAACTTCAGCAATCCGTCCCCCAAACTTAAGAGCAACGTCGACTCTCTCTGCCTCGATCCGTCCATTAGCGCGGACAAATCCATCGGGTAGGTTGTTTTGCTGCTGTTGCCACCAGTAATAACCCCCGACCGTAACGGCAACGACGAAGCCACCAATCGTCAGGATGGTTCTCAATTTCATTTCATACTAGACCCTTCATGACGCAGGAAATTAACTTCGCCTCGTATGCAAATTTCTGAATACTTTTATACTAAGTTGGCGTTGGATATGCATTGATCGTGGTCAAAGAGATTTCCGCAGAAATAATTCTGACAGATTGAGCAAGATCAAAGTGTTTTATTGTCGATATTTTGATTATTCAATTCAGTAGTTGTGTTTGCCGCTTGGTTCTATAGAGACAATCATTATCCAAGTGATGACATGGGGCTTTACTAGATAGTTTTCTCAGCCACCAATCGATATGTCGCCGCCGCGATCACCTCTTCTTCATTCGTTGGAATCACCAAGACATCGATAGCCGAGTTTGGAGCGCTGATGACTGTGGCGCTTGCAGCATTTGCTTTCTCTTCCAGACGCAGGTTTAACCATGTCAGATGGTGACAAATTTGTTTTCGCACCAATGGCGCTTTCTCGCCAATGCCTGCCGTAAAGATAATTGCATCGAGTCCGCCCAGTGCGGGGAGTAAAGCGCCAAGTTCGGCCGCCGCGCGATAACAGAATAAGTCAATGGCTTCCTGGGCATGGGGGTGCGGACTTTCCAGCAAGGTTTGCATATTATTGCTGATGCCTGAAACACCGAGTAGTCCGGAATTAATATAGAGCAGATCCTGTATATCTGCCGGTTTCATGTTCTGTTCCTGGATCAGATGCAATATAACGCCCGCATCCAACGACCCTGGACGACTACCCATCATCAGGCCGTCAAGCGCTGTAAATCCCATACTTGTGGCGACACTTCGCCGGTTCTTCATGGCGCACATGCTAGCACCATTTCCGAGATGGGCTACAATTACCCGGTCTTTAGATTTGCCTTTCAAATAATCCGGGAGAACACTGGCGATATAATCATAGGAGAGGCCATGAAATCCATATCGAATTATGCCTTCGTCTGTAAAGTGGCGGGGGATTGGAAAAAGCTGAGCAAGGCGTGGTTGCGTCCGATGGAAACTAGTATCGAAACAGGCAGTTTGCGGCACATCCGGCATTAGGCTTGAAACGAGAGCGATAACAGACAGATTATAGGGTTGATGAAGTGGGGCAAGCGATTGTAGTTTTTCCAACTCACCAATGATTTTCTCATTGAGTAAAACAGGCCCGCCAAACTGCTGTCCACCATGCACAACTCGATGCCCGACAGCAACAATGGTATGTTCCTTGGTTTGCTCTTTTATCCAGCATAGCAGACGGCGTGTCAGAGCTGTCTGGTCTTCTTCAATGCTCAGGATTGCCAAAACTCCCGGAGAGATGGCACAGCCGGTTGAGCCGCGCGCTTGAAAGACAGGCGCTCTCTTTATGCCCGCAATTTTCCCGCTAATTATCGGCGTTGATGCACTTTGAGACAAAGGGTATAGGGCGAATTTTATGCTAGATGATCCGGCATTAAGGATCAAAATCAAATCGGTCATACTGTAAGCATCCGCCGATGATGAAAATAAAGCAAAGCAAGAGCGCAGGAGGTCAACCGCGACTGAATGCCGTCAGCGCGACTCGTGAGTACGATAGGAACACGGGCACCAAGAGCAATTCCCGCAGATTCCGCCCCAGCCAGATATGTAAGTTGCTTGGCAACCATGTTGCCTGCTTCAAGGTCGGGGACGACTAGAATATCTGGATCTCCTGCAACTTCGGAACGAATTCCTTTTGCCTCCGCCGCTGATTTGGAAATGGCGTTATCGAAGGCCAATGGCCCATCCAGCATGCCGCCGGTTATCTGATCCCGGTCCGCCATTTTACAAAGCGCGGCGGCATCCAGAGTAGATTTGATTTTAGGATTAACGGTTTCCACTGCCGACAGGATAGCCACTTTTGGCAAATTGATACCAAGGGCATGGGCAAGATCGATAGCGTTCTGGACTATATCCCGTTTGTCATTGAGGTCCGGGTAAATGTTGATCGCTGCATCAGTGATTAACAGTGGTTTGGGATAAAGCGGAACATCCATAGCGAAGATATGGCTAATGCGGCGCTCGGTTCTTAGGCCCAGGTTGTGATCAATAACCGCATCCAGCAGTTCGTCCGTATGGAGTTTGCCTTTCATCAGGGCATCGGCAAAACCGCTGCGAACTAATGCCACGGCCTTCTGTGCCGCGGCATGGCTATGTGGTACATCGATGATTTCAATCCCTTCAATACTTTCGTCGGCCTCAATCGAAGCCGCTCTGATTTTTGCCGCCGGACCGATGAGCAATGGGACAATCAATTTTTTACGTTCTGCTTCCAACGCACCGCTTAAGGAAAGGACATCACAGGGATGAACAACAGCCATGCGGATTGGCGCCAGGTCGGCGGTGGCGTTGATGAGATCCTCATAGAGGGAACAGGGTTCATGACGATGAGGCTCATCAGGTATCATGTGAAGATTCACTCTTGTAATACATAGGTGCCGGGTGCATTGGCGAGCGGCTTGTACGGCAATTCGTTTGATCCCATAGGAGGAGGGGAGGTCAAATCACCAGAATGCTCTGTTAGCCATTCCACAAGGGACGGCCACCAGGAACCAGACTGCACATCAGTCTCGTTCAGCCAGGTATCTGGGTCACGATAACTATCATCGGCTTTTCGTGTTGCCTGACGGTAGTGGCGGTTGTCACGGCCCGGTTCGGACACAATTCCCGCGTTATGTCCGCCACTGGTTAGCAGAAAGGTGACATCCGTATCAGTGAGAAGATTGTACTTATAGACTGACCGCCAGGGCGCGACATGATCCCATTCTGTTCCGACGGCGAAAATCGGCACCCGAATATCGGATACAGTAACTGGTAGACCATCTACGACGTAACGCCCCTCGGCCAGATCGTTATTCAGGAATAAATGTCGGAGATACTCGGAGTGCATTTTATAGGGCATGCGCGTAGCATCGGCATTCCATGCCATAAGATCATTTATTGCCGGTCGTTCGCCCATCAGATAATCATGGATCAGTCGCGACCAAATCAGATCATTTGATCGTAAAAGCTGAAATGCTCCAGCCATTTGCTTGGTATCCAGATACCCCTGTTCCCACATCATATCTTCGAGGAACGTGACCTCGCTTTCATTGATAAAAAGCATCAGTTCCCCTGCTTCCTTGAAGTCAACTTGTGAAGCTAGAAAGGTGAGGGTTGTGTATCGCTCATTTCCCTCTCGCGCCAAGGCCGCGGCGGAAATGGAGAGCAGCGTTCCGCCCAAGCAATACCCGATTGCGTGAACCCGCGGTGCGCCTGTTATCGCTCCAATGGCATCAAGCGCACTCGTGATACCCAAGGTGCGATAGTCGTCCATGCCTAGGTCTCGTTCTTCCGGGCCAGGGTTCTTCCAAGATATAATAAAAACGGTAAAACCCATTTCAGTTAAATATTTTACAAATGAATTCTTAGACGATAGATCAAGAATATAATATTTCATTATCCAGGCAGGAACGATGAATATCGGTTCCGGATGGACTTTGTCCGTCGTTGGAAAATACTGTATTAATTCTATTAACTGGTTACTGTAGATAACCTTTCCCGGGGTCACCGCAAGCGTTTCACCGATTTTATAATCTTCTGTCCCCGAGGGCTTTTTCCCACTAACTGACCGTTCCCAGTCTTCAACAAAATTTTGAGCGCCGCGAACCAGGTTTTGCCCGCTCTCCTTCATGGTTTTCTGCAATAGCTCTGGATTGGTAGCGAGAAAGTTCGATGGAGAAAATATATCCAACATTTGCCGCGCTGCAAATTCTACCACTCTCTCATGCTGTTTGGTTACCCCGCGGATTCCTGTCGTTGCATTATGCCACCATTGCTGGTTCATCAAAAAGGATTGATACATCAGATTGTAAGGCCATTGCTGCCAAGCAGCTCCGGTGAACCGTTTGTCCTGTGGTAATGGATTGATGCAGTGGGCAGTATCTCCGTGACTGATACCGCAATGGGTAGAATATGTCGCGAGCCGTACGGCTTTCGTGGCCGCCTTTTCAATCAACTGGAATTGCTTTCCAGGCGCGCTCGCCAAATGTAGTGCCCAATCGGAATAGGCGCTTGCCAATGAACTCGGAGATAATCCTAGGGTGAAGTGCGCCGTGAGTGCATGGACGGAGCGATCAAGAATTTCCGGAAGAGCCGTCGACATGTAAGAATCCCGCTCGAAAAAGCCTGGTCCGATATTCACGGCAGGTTTTGTCGCAGGGGAAAAGGCTGTGGCGGAAACTGGGGGAGGGGCTTTGTTCAGATTTGTTGGCGTGTCAATCGATCTGACCGGGCTTTTAACTACTTTATCAGTGGCCTTCGATTTCATAACAACTCTCTTCTGATAGATAATATCATCAGGCTAAATATCACCCTTAAGAAGAACAACGATTTTTGCATTGCAACATTGATTTCAGTCAAGGTTAGTCTGAATTCTTTGCAAAATTACGATTGTCAGTATTACGGTGGGTATTGTACTGTATGGTATTGTCAGAAGAAAAAAGTTTGATGGCCATATGGTCGTAGACTAGCTTCCGAACATGAAAAACAAGAACCCGTTCCGCTATTTTAAAACCTCACCTGAAATCATCCGGCTTGCGGTGATGATGTATGTACGATTTCCGCTTTCTTTACGAAATGTCGAAGACCTTCTTCATGAACGCGGCATCGACATTTGCCATGAGACTGTACGCTATTGGTGGAACCGGTTCGGTCCGTTGTTCGCAAGTGAAATCCGTAAGATGAGGATCCATCCGTCTCAAAATTATTCAAACTGGAAATGGCATCTCGATGAAGTCTTTGTCAAAATCATTGACGAAACACATTACCTGTGGCGTACCGTCNCGTGCCGCTATGACTTTGATTGGAAACAAAGATATCCAGGTAACTGGGCGTTGGAAGAACAATCGTTGTGAAAACTCCCACCTGCCATTTCGACGAAGGGTGCAGGCGATGCTACAATTCAGGCGCCTGCGAAGTTTGCAGAAAATCGTCTCAATCTACTCTTCAATCCATAATCACTTCAATCATGAGCGCTACCTAAACAACCGACCAACATTCAAACTTCAATGAAGTTCCGCACTGGCCGAATGGCAGCAACTTAGAAACTATTAAAGCTTCCATTGTTGACACCAATGTCGGTTAAGGCTTTGGCAAGCTGTGGTACTTTTGAATTCAGGACTTCCACAATTTTTATTTCCGAAGTTTTCTTTAAATGATCGATAAAGCCAGCGGCGCCAATACTGTAAATTGTTCCGACTATAGGTAATGGAATAGGGACCGCTACCGCCCCCAAACCATTTTCCATTTCGTTCCAGCAAGTTGCGTATTTTCTCTCGCGAATGATGGAATACTCACGCTTGATTTCCTCACGGTCCGTCTTTGTTTCGGATGCGATCTTTTCAAGGGGGCCGGTAAGAGCTTTACCCACTATCTCTTCTGATTGGAATGCGAGAATTGCTTTAGCTGAGGCAGCGACATTAGGGGCAAGTGTTCTGCCCGGCACTATGTGACCTCTAACATCATCTATCGGATGTGCCATGGCAACAGATACAACCTTATGACCGACAAGGCGCGCTAGATAGCAGGTATCATTCAGCTCGTTCGCGAGGCCGTCCAAAATGGGCTGCACAGCTATCGCAATTTTCACGGAATTCGATCCGGCATGCAAAAGCCGTAACAGCCTTTGCCCCAACTGGTAATTTTTACCTCCACTATCCGACTTTTCAAGCAGTTGTGTTTCGAGAAGATTTTGTATCAGTCTGTGAGTGGTGCCAACTGGATAATCGCAGATTTTCGCAATTGCAGACGTATTCATTTCTGATCCGGAAATCGCAATATTCTCAATAATACTAAAATACCGCTCTAACGGTAACTCTGCACGATCTTTGGCCAAAGGTGGTCTCCTTCATTTTTTAGCTAGGTAACAGATACATTAATAGGTTGACAAGAGGCATACCTAGATACATAGTTTTCGATAATCAAGATAAAATATCGATAATCGAGAAATAGGAGAAAAGGGATGGTTTCTGAGTTTCGTTATAAAAAGCTAGGAATTAAGCGCGCCAAGCTTCTCGCTTCTGCGATAATGTGTGCTTTGCTCGTGTCAACTGCCGGGACGGCGGTTGCCGAAGCGCCAGGAGTTTCCGACGACACCCTAAAAATTGGCGTGTTGGGAAGTCTGACAGGACCTCTGGCTATCTTTGGTACCGGTAACCTAGCAGGGGCTACGCTGGCATTTGAAGAAGTCAATGAAGCTGGTGGTATAAACGGCCGCAAGATTGAATGGGTGTCTCTGGATGATGAGTCATCTCCGCCGAAAGGGATTGCTGCCTATAAGCGGCTTGTAGAGAAAGAGAATGTCTTTGCGGTTTTCGGGCCAGCTTCAAGTGCTATCGGTCAGGCGTTGATACCTACTTTCAAGGCAAAAGGGACCCCGACCTTTGTTTCCGTATTCTCAACTCCAGCTGTAACCGAGCCTCCAATTGAAAATGTTTTCAGGACCGGTCCAATGAATGATCACCAACAAGGCCGCGCAATTGCTGACTATGTGCTGGATGAGTTGGGAGCCAAGAAGGTAGCATTGATCCGTCAATCTGATGAATATGGCAAACGCGGCGGTGAGGCGGTCATTAACCGTTTGAGCGAGAGAAACGGCAGTTTGGTAAGTGATGAGCAGTTTAATCTGTCCGACTCGGACTTTACTGCTCAGCTTTCCAGAATTATCCAGGAAAACCCCGATGTATTAGTTATTTATGGTTATCCAAATCCGTCTGCAATAATCTCCCGGCAGGCTAAACAGCTAGGTTTGGGCGCTACGATTATGGGGTCAAATTCAGCAAGTGGACGCAAGTATCCGGAAATTGTCGGAGAAGCTGCGGCAGGTGCGCAGAATATTGTAACGTTGAAGGTTTTGCCGGAAAGTGAAGATCCTGCAGCTGTAAATTTCCGGAAGATCTTTGAAGCTCGCTTCCCTGACTTAGCTCGCCAAGGTCGCCCGGATCTGGGGGATGTGCTTGCATATGGTGGCGCCCAAGTGTTCGTCGAAGGCTTGCGGAGAGCCGGTAAGGATTTGACTCAGCCTGGCTTCATTGCAGCTTTGGAAACAATTAAAAACTTTGAATCCGACATGATCCTTCCGACGACTTTTGGTCCCGGAGATAGAGAAGGAAATGAAGCCGCAAGGATTATTGAAATCCAGTCGGATCTTTCCCGTATATTGCTACCAGTCACCGTGTCGGCAGACTAAGTTGATTGGCCAATGTCTAATTTCAAAGAAAGTCAACTTTTCGCCAATAATCTTGTGGTTGGGCAATCCTTTGAAGGATGCCCAACCGAAATTGGAGACGATAAGTTTAAAGGCTTCGCTCACTTAACGGGGGATAACCATCCTATTCATTATAATGATGAATATGCGGCTACCTCTCGTTATGGGAGACGCCTCGCGCATGGATTGTTGATCGTATCGATGTCAGCGCTAGGAGCTACTCCCATGTCCCAAAGGCTAGAGGATTCAATGGTTGCTTTTCTGGAGCAGAGCTCAAAATTTCTAAAACCCGTGTTTGTTGGAGATACTCTTAAAAGCATTTTTGAGGTGGCCGAGGTGACTGAGAAAAGTGATGGGGAAACCGCGTTTGTCCGTTTAAATATCCGACAGATCAATCAGCATGATGAAGTCGTCGCTAAGGGTCATCATTGCTACTTACTTAAAAATTCTACGTCAGAAAAATAATAGTGAACAATAATGAAATATAGTAGTTACAATAAAGCCGTAGAAGATTTTAACTGGGGGCAAGTTCGTCAGTCGTTGGGCTGGGATGATGCGGGTGAAGTATCTTTAGGATTGTCAATAATTGACAGGCATGAAGATAAAGACACAGCGGCGCTGATCTCGATAAAAAAGGATGGTTCAATTGATCGTTTGAGTTTTAGTGAGCTTTCTAAAGCCAGCAATCAATTTGCAAATTTACTTTTTAAGTTGGGTGTTAATCCCGGAGATCGAGTGGCAGGCTTTATGCCAAGAGGCATTGAGGTTGTAATTGCCATCATCGGCACACTCAAAGCGGGGGCTGTTTATGTCCCTGTGTTTACAGGGTTCGGGCAGGAGGCAGTAGAATTTAGGCTATCTCATTCCGATGCTACCGTTCTTGTTACTCACGGCAATTTTATGGATCAATTGCCGTCTTCGATTTCCTGCAAACTAATTGTGGTCACAGATAGTAATGAGCCACTCCCAGTTTCAGTTCTTGATTATCACGAAGCGGTTTCAGAGCAGAGTATAGAATTTAGGAACGTTACCAGAAACCGAGAAGATCCTGCAGCTATTATCTATACATCAGGATCAACAGGCCAGCCAAAGGGCGGTGTAATTGCTGTCAATTTTCTTTCAGCTATCTATCCATATATTAACTATGGGCTTGATTTAGCTGAAGGAGATGTATTCTGGCCTACTGGCGACCCAGGATGGGGATATGGCTTCGTATGCTATTTAGGTGCCATTGCCGCAGGCAGGACAGTTGTGACGATCGAGCAAAACCCGACTGCAGAAATGTTCATGTCTGTCGTAGAGCGTTTTAAAATTACTAATGTGGCCACGACACCAACTTTGTTGCGTACAATCCTGACCCTAGAAGAACAGAATATACGTGATTCTCTTCACACAATACGGTCTATCTCGAGCTGTGGCGAGCCATTGAATGCTAAGGTTATCGAGTCTTTTCAAAGAATATTGGGCGTTACGCCAATGGATCACTTTGGCGCAACTGAATTGGCACTTCCAATTGGTAATCATAATTCCATTGATATGGACGTCCGCCCGGGCTCCATGGGATTACCCTCTCCAGGTTATGAAATGGCCATTATTGACAAGGATGGCGCTGAATTGCCGAGCGGCGAAGTCGGATTGCTCGCAAAAAAGTTTAACCCGGATTGCCGTTACTGGACGAGCTACTGGCGCG
This sequence comes from Sneathiella litorea, assembly GCF_009882915.1. GTDB lineage: Bacteria > Pseudomonadota > Alphaproteobacteria > Sneathiellales > Sneathiellaceae > Sneathiella > Sneathiella litorea. The sequence goes on along the minus strand of NZ_WTUW01000002.1, from coordinate 554,195 downwards.
ATCCAGAAGCATCTTCCAGATTGAAGAAGCGCGGCTGGATAGTGACCGGAGATCTGGCCTATCAAGACGACGACGGCTACTTCTGGTTTGAGGGGCGATCGGATGACATCATTAAGAGTTCTGGGTACAGGATTGGTCCGTTTGAGATCGAAAGCGTGTTGCTCAAACATCCGGCCGTTGCTGAAGCAGCGGTGGTCGGAAAGCCCGATCAGATGCGGGGCGAAATTGTAAAGGCCTATGTTGTTCTAAAGCCTGGCTTTAGTGGTAGTGCGGAATTAGATGAAAAGCTGGTCCAGCTTGTCAGGGACAATGTTGGCAAACATCAATACCCAAGAGAAATTGAATACGTTGAAAGCTTACCAAAAACAGAAACTGGAAAAATTCAAAGATTTGCCCTTCGGCAAACAATGTCAGGAGAAAAATAAATGGTAGTTTATGAACCAATTTGTGCCGATAACTGGCCTGCTGCTTTTACGTTCTCTCAAGGGGTAAAAGTAGGAAATATGGTGTTCCTGTCCGGGACGACCGCGACTGATGAAAAAGGTAAAATAGTTGGTCCCGGTGATATAGTTGCGCAGACACGCCAAATCTTCAAAAAATTTGAAATGGTCCTTAATCAGGTTGGAGGGAGCATCGAAAATATTGTTGAGACAACAGATTATGTTTTGTCTTTGGAAGAATACAACAAGACTGCGGACCTTCGTAGAGAAATATTTAATGGTCCTCCTTGGCCAGCAGCAACAGGCGTGGTTGTAAAAGGTCTGGTGCGGCCTGATGCTCTGATCGAAATTAAGGCACTTGCAGTCCTAAGAGACTAACATGCTCGGACAATTATTAGCTAGTTCAGTTACGGCAGGGGCCGTTTATGCGTTGGTAGCGCTAGGTTTCGTACTGATCCATAAAGGCACAGGTGTCGTGCATTTTGGCTATGGAGATCAGGTAACTTTCGGCGCATACCTCGTGCTTATCATTCAGTTCCTAACGGGTCTGCCGTTTTGGCCAGCGGTAATTGTCGCGTTGTTTGCTTCTGCTTTCCTTGGTTGGGCAATTTATAACGGCTTGATGCGACCGTTGCGAAATGCCCCGCTGCTTGTCCAGATCATAGCAACATTAGCACTTGGAACTGTGATGAGAGAGTTCCTGAGGGCTTATATGGGACCAAACGCCTGGTCGTTTCCGTTCCTCTTGACGTCATCTTCATTTGATTTAGGTGGTATTTTACTCGTCCCCGCCAACTTGGCGATTGTTGGTGTTTCGCTTGCGCTCCTTTGTCTACTTTTCTTTTTATTTGAGAGGACGTTTCGCGGTAAGTCAATAATTGCGGCCTGTGATAACCGCACTGGGGCAAGCCTAGTCGGGGTCAGTGTTTCGGGCGTTTTCTCTTCGATTTGGATGCTCGCTTCGGTCATTGCGACAGTTGCCGGGATTCTGGTTGCGCCGGTACTAACTTTATCTCCTGAAATGGGCCTGATCGGCATCAAAGGGTTTGTGGCGGCAATTCTGGGAGGATTTAACAGCCTAACCGGCGCCGTCGTCGGAGGTATTCTGCTGGGTGTAATCGAAACACTTGTCGGGGCCTATATATCCAGCGCTCTAAAAGACATGATTAGCTACGGAATATTAATCCTAGTTGTTCTGGTTCGACCTCAGGGGTTGCTCGGAATACTCTCGGTGAAGAAGGTGTAATCAGATGCGTTTACGAATAATATTTTCGGTACTGGGTATTGCAATGTTTTTCCTAATTCCGAAACTATTTGCTGATTATAACCTATATCAATTTTGTTTGATTGCGGTTACATCGCTCATCGTCTTGGGCTTGGTAATAGTTACCGGTATTGCAGGGCAAATCTCATTAGGGCAATCAGCATTTGTCGCATTGGGCGGGTACGGAGCAGCAATACTGGCGACAAATTGGGGTGTACCACTATGGCTTGGGATTCCTTTGGTTGCCGTACTGGTGGCAACAGTTGGTTTCTTGCTTGGCCTGATGACTTTACGCGTTGAAGGGCACTACCTCGCGCTGACAACAATGGCATTTACTGCGATAGTTCAGCTGGCTCTCGTCCATGCGGATGCGGTCACGGGAGGGGCAGCAGGTATGCCTGTCCCGTCTTTCGAGTTGTTCGGCAAGTCACTTTCAACCGGTGCTGAGTTATATTATTTAATTGTTCCGATTACTGCTCTGCTTTTCATAGTCGTAATAAATTTGAATAATTCGCGAACCGGGCGTGTTTTCGCAGCTATTCGCCAGAGTGAAATTGCCGCAGAAGCCATGGGCGTAAATATCCTTGTTTACAAGGCTTCTGCATTTGCAGCCAGCGCTTTTCTTGGCGCTATAGGTGGCGGTTTGCTTGCTATTTTGGTTACTTATCTTGATCCTGCACAGTTTGGTATTACGCAAACGGTTTACTATTTGGCAATTGCCGTTGTTGGCGGACTTTTGTCTCCTTTCGGAGCAATAATCGGCACAACTGTATTTGTGTTTCTCCCGGAGTTTCTCCAGACGTTCCAAACCTATCTGGGGCTGGTATTCGGGATTATGTTGTTGGGCTTTATCGTGCTTCGGCCAAAGGGATTGGCAAGCTTGATTGATATTGAAAACTTGAAAAAGATTGTTTTCAAAAGCAGGAGAGAGTCCGTTGGAAGCTAACATATTAGGGGTAAACAATGTAACAGTTCAATTCGGAGGCATCATTGCTCTCAGTGATGTGTCACTGGAAGTAACTCCGGGTACTATACATGCTGTGATCGGACCCAACGGTGCCGGCAAAAGTACATTACTCAACGTGATATCAGGTATTTATTCCGCAACGAAGGGTGATGTGTCGTTTGAAGGCGAGCGGTTAAGTGGCTTGGCAGGTCACGAAATCAACGCCAAGGGAGTTGCGAGGACCTTTCAGAATACTGAACTATTCAAAGAAATGACCGCACTTGAAAATGTGAAAGTGGGACTGGATCGGTTCCATGCCTGCGGGGTTATCAACAGCGCCCTGCATACGAAGCAATGGAAAAAATCTGACGCCGAAGCTGATGAAGCCGCAAGGGAACTTCTCAAACTAGTTGGTTTGGGGGATGATGAAACAAGTTCTGCAGGGATTTTACCATTTGGCAAGCAACGTCGTTTGGAAATCGCAAGAGCACTAGCCACGCGCCCGAAGCTTCTATTGCTAGATGAGCCCGCCGCAGGGCTAAGAGCCGCGGAGGTAGAGGATTTGATAGCCATACTCCGGGAACTCAAAACCAACCAGGGTTTGACGATATTGATTATTGATCATGTTATGGCGTTGGTAATGGCAATTTCCGACAGGATCAGTGTTCTAAATTTTGGCCACAAAATCGCTGATGGGGCTCCGAAGGAAATTCGAGAATCAGCAGAAGTAATCAAGGCCTATCTGGGAGAAAAGGCAGCAGATGCTTACAGTACGTAATCTCCATGCCGGGTATGACGGCAAAGAAGTTCTCCGTGATGTAAATATAAATGTGCCAACCGGATCTGTGGTGACGGTTTTAGGTGCAAATGGCGCGGGCAAATCTACCTTGCTAAATAGCATTGTTGGATTGGTGCCTACATCTAGTGGTGTAATAGAATGGAATGGTGGGAAAATTGAAAACACCACTCCGGATCAAGCTTTGAAATGTGGTATAGCTCTAGTTCCCGAACAGCGTGAATTGTTTCTAGGGATGAGTGTTGCTGATAACCTTCGAATGGGGGCCTACCTACGCCGAAATTCATTGGATATCGGTGCAGAGCAGCAGTATCTTCTGGAAATTTTTCCAAGCCTTAAATCTCGCCTTGAACAACCTGCCCGAGCTCTTTCGGGCGGTGAGCAGCAAATGCTTGCAATTGCCAGGGCATTAATGTCGAAGCCATCTGTCTTGTTGCTTGATGAGCCATCGCTGGGTCTTGCGCCAAAATTTGTTGAGGAGATATTCCGGATTTTAAAGCAAATTACCGGTGACGGAACAACTGTTCTTCTGGTTGAGCAGAACGCCGCCATGGCGCTTGATGCGGCTGAATCCGGATATGTTCTGGATATTGGCAAAATAACTTTTTCGGGCACGTCAGAAGAACTAAAAAAATCACCAATTGTCCGAGCTTCATATTTGTAAACAATCCTGATACACAACTTAACTTGTCGTCCTAATTGTCATTTTCTACTCTCCTTGAATGAAAAATCATAATCCATTCCGGTATTTCAAGATATCGCCTGAGATCATCCGCCTGGCGGTGATGATGTATGTTCGATTTCCCCTTTCGCTTCGCAATGTTGAAGACCTTCTTCATGAACGCGGTATCGATATCTGCCATGAAACAGTCCGCTATTGGTGGAATAGATTTGGTCCCCTGTTTGCGCGCGAGATCCGTAAGAAACGACTTCATCCTTCTTCCCGGAATCATTCCAGCTGGAAATGCCAACGGGACGAAGTATTTGTGAAGATCAATGGCGAGACATATTATCTGTGGCGTGCCGTTGACCACGAGGGTGAGGTTCTGGAAGCCTTTGTATCCAAGCGACGCGACTGCAAGACAGCAATGGTTTTCCTGAAGAAAATCATGAAACGGTATGGGAAACCTCGTGTCATTGTCACAGACAGATTACGTTCGTATCGTGCCGCAATGAACTTGATTGGAAATGAGTCATCACAAGAAACAGGCCGTTGGAAAAACAATCGCTGTGAGAACTCCCATCTCCCGTTCCGGCGAAGAGAGCAGGCTATGCAGAAATTCAGGCGCCTGCGAAGTTTACAGAAATTCGTTTCTATTCACTCATCAGTCCATAACCATTTCAACCATGAACGCCTCCTGACCAGCCGAGAAGAAGTCAAGCTTCAGAGAGATGCCGCCCTGGTCGAGTGGCAGCAACTTAGTGCGGCATAGTAGGGGGCACCTTATCGCCATTTTACGCCAAACAGAGATGTGGTCGCATTCGTCTGACAGCACCTCGCTTCGTATTGTCGAAGATTTACCTCTTGTGCGCGGCATAGATGTTTGCCACGAAACGGTTCGCTATTGGTGGAGTAAATTTGGTTTGTTGTTCGCTAATCAGATTTCGAAGAAACAAATTCTCCGCTATGTGGAGGAACTGGCAGCAGCGGGTTGAATTTCTGTGCCTAACTTCGATCCAAAGACAGCTCTCAGCCAGAGTTTTGATAACAGTTCGGCGACGTCTTCTGGAGTGCCGGAATGTGCAACGAGAACTGGATCTCTTCGGACATAGAGGCTGGCAAGATATTCATCAACCATCCCGCCAGCAGCATAGACAACCAATAAGCCTTCTGGATTTTCTGAAAGCTTCTTTCCTGTGCGACGGGCAATAGCTTCTGCGGTTCGCTTGTTCCAATTTCCATTCAGAGTTTGATAAATTTCCTCAAACTTCGTCGACTCTTCCGTCATTTGCATTAGGCAACGCAATAGCCCTTTGTTGAGATGGAACTGTTTCACATAGGCCAGTGTCGTAAAATATGCAGATTCGGACAAACTATTGCGGTTTTTACCCGCTTCTTTAAGAGCCTGATATATATGGTGGACGAACTTCGAAAGCGTCGTGGTGGCAATATCCATTTTATCTTCGAAATAGAGGTAAAAGGTCCCTTGAGAAACGCCTGATTCCTTGCATATGTCGACTATACGCAAATCGTGGAAAAATGTATCTTGAAGCAACTTGGCTGTGGCAATCATCAGCTTGAGCTTAGTACGCTCCCCTTTTTTTAAGCCGTCGTCCTTGGTTTGTATTTCCAAAACCCTGTTGAAGGGAATATATTGTTGCATATTCTCGTTGCTCCCTGATGCATCGCCTTCTGTATATATCTTTTGTTGTGGAAAATGAACCGCGGAAAGAAACAGCACTTGCAAAAATGGCGATGCTTGCAATATAAATAAATATGATGTCATATTTTGTAAATGTCAATATCAATCAGAATCCTAGCGATTGGTTTGAATTGATTTTCAAGCAAATGATTTGGTCAAAAAGGAATAAATTATGGCGTTAGTTGAGGGCGCAGAATTTGTCAAATTGGATGAGCTTTCGGCCCTTCGGCAGAAAGCGTGGGAGAGGCAGAGTGAGTATGTGTCAAAAAACTCTGCCTTTTTTCAGCAGCTATGGGAAGGGAGACCACCGCCTCGTTCCTTAAAAGACATTGCGGCGCTTCCACTATGCGATAAGGGAATGTTGCGGATCGCTCAGGCAAATCATCCTCCCTTTGGAGACTACCTTGCAGCTCCGGGTGAAAACGTCAATCGCTTACACAGAACATCCGGCACAACGGGGCAGGCGATGAACCTGGCTCTGTCTGCGCGGGACAGCCATGTCACAGCGGTTGTCGGCGGGCGCAGTCAACGTGCGGCGGGGCTCGGCCCCGGACATCGCGTCGTTCACTGCCTGAATTATCAGATGTGGATGGGGGGGGTCACGGATCATATGACACTCGAGCAGACGGGCGCCCTCGTTGTGCCGTTTGGTGTCGGTAGCACCAAACTCCTTATTCAGACGATCCTTGACCTCAAAATAACAGCCATTTCCTGCACGCCGTCCTATCCGGCTGTCTTGGAGCAGGTGATTGCAGAACATTTTCCCGATATAACGCCGCGTGATTTGGGGTTGAAGCTTGGATTGTTTGGCGGTGAGGCCGGTTTGGATAGCCCTGATTTACGTCGTCGGCTGAAAGAGGTCTGGGGAATGGAACCTCGCAACGCGAATTATGGCGTATCGGATGTCTTTTGTAATTTTGCCAGCCAATGTGAGCATGACACGGATCTGCATTTTCTTGGTGGGGATGTTCTTTTTCCTGAACTAATTGATCCCGATACAGCGGATGTGATTCCAATCGAGGCTGGAGCAAGTGGCGAACTTGTCCTTACGCACCTTGAAAGAGATTGTCAGCCACTGGTTCGTTTCAGGACGGGGGATGTGTTGAAGATAACTGCGACCGATCCCTGCAAATGCGGTCGCACCGGTTTCCGCTTTCGGGTGATCGGACGGAGTGACGATATGGTTGTCGTTCGCGGCATCAATGTCTTTCCGACCATGGTTGCCGCCGTCATCAATGGAAACAACCGGCTATCGGGAGAATACCGCATTCGCCTGAATGGCTCGGGACCTTTTTCACAGCTCCCCCTGGAAGTGGAACTGGCCTCCAAGGCGGTATCCGGAGAAGAGCTGGCAGCCGAGGTTGAACGGCAGATTAAGGAGAAGCTTGGTGTGACCGCATCGGTGACACTGGTTGATCCAGGCGGGCTTCCCCGGACATCGGGGAAAACAAAACGAGTAGTAAGAGAGGATTTGGCATGAATAACGCCGTGAAACTTCATGTCGAGGGCGGCGTGGCCGACATTCGACTTAATCGGCCGGAACGCCTCAACGCGATAAATCCCGATCTTCTTCATGGTTTTGCCGACGCGCTTAAGGCGGCGCAGTCCGACCCGAAGGTTGGCGTTATCTTGATACGAGGCGAGGGCCGGGCCTTCTGTGCTGGTGATGACTTAAAGGAGTTTGGCCAACAACGGGCAGGTGAACACGAGACACGCCGATTTATCGAAGATATTCAGGTGATTACCGACTTGATAATGAACGGCGAGAAAATTGTCATTGGCGCGATACATGGTTGGGCCGTCGGTGGAGGTCTGGAATGGGTGATCAACTGCGACATGGCAATTATGTCTGAAAGCTGTAAATGCTTCTTTCCGGAAATTAACCTTGGGCTGTTCGTTACAGGGGGCGTGAGTTCGATATTGCCAAACCAGGTCGGGCTTCAAAAGGCAAAGGAGCTCATTTTGCTGGGAGAGCATATTACGGCGCAGCAGGCGCTCGACATGGGGCTCGTCTGCCGCGTTGTCCCGGATGCCGATCTAGAAAAGGCAGCTCGTGAACTTGCCGTCAAAATTGCGGCCCTTCCCAAAATTGCGCGGGAGAGTGTAAAAAAGGTTCTGAACCTGAGCTTCCAGCTCCCCATAAATGAGGCGATGGCCCTTGAAACCAACGCCACTGTCGAATGCTTCCTAGATCCAGAAGCAATGACGCGTGTCGAGGGAAAGCTGGATAAGTAAGGGATAATAAATTACCCCTATGCCTACTTTTATCTTTCGATAAAGAGGCATAGGGGATCTTCTCTTAATCACAAGACAGATTTAAATCTTGCGCTACAAAGCTTTGGCAAGAACTGGGAGGCGACCTCGCCAAGGTTGAGCACGTTCAATCTGTCCGGCAAGTTGTAAGAGAATATCTTCGCCGCCAAATCGTGCGGCAAACTGAACCCCTACAGGAAGACCTTCGCTTGTCCAGTGAAGTGGCAATGTTATTGCCGGTTGCCCTGTCACATTATAAAGCGGGGTATATGCTGAAAAATCCCAGACATGGTCTGTATATCCTTCGCCCGTTGTGTAATCGAAGGATGAGCGAGGTAAGGGCGGCTGAGACAGCGTTGGCGATAAAATAACATCGTATTTTTCATGAAACGAAGCAAGCCGTCGTCCAATCTCGTGCGTTTTTCGTGACGCGAGATAGAAATCGGCACCAGTCGCATCACGGCCCGCCTCCAGAAAGGACCAGATTGCAGGCAGGAAGTCAGATTCACGAACATCCGGCAGGCCTTTAAGCTTGGCTTTGGATTTTACATTCGCATACATTCCAACACCAAGAATTACGGTAGTTGCGTATGCTAATCCATCTTCTTCCCAATGAATGCCAAGGTCAGCCTCTTCAACTATGTGGCCCATCGACTCGCATAATTTTGCGGCCTGGGTTGTCGCTGCGATGCATTCAGGGTGTACATCCGTGTCGATGGGAGGACGAATGCAAAGTGCTATTCTCAATGGCTTGGGATCGCGCTTCGTCAATTCGAGATAACTGGCTGGCGCCGGGGGAGCCCAATACGGATCACCATAATCCGGCATTGTTGTAGCGTCGAGCATGGCAGCGCTGTCCCGAACTGACAGCGTGCAGACATGCTGCGTACTCATTCCTATTAACTCATCGCCAACATCCGGCCCATAGGTTACGCGTCCTTTAGACGGTTTTAGCCCAACCACTCCGCAGCAGGAGGAAGGAATCCGAATGGATCCCATGCCATCACTTCCATGTGCAGCGGGAACTATACGCGCGGCAACAGCAGCGGCCGACCCACCGCTGGAACCACCCGATGTATGTTTCGGAGACCATGGGTTCGATGTGGCGCCGAAAAGCGTATTATAAGTATCCGCAGCGAGGCCCATTTCGGGGACATTTGTTTTCCCGAACATGACCAATCCGGCCTTTTTGTATCGGAGTGTTACTTCGCTGTCGAAGTCTGGCGTAGTGGCCATGAATGCGTTGCCGGCCGTATTTTCTGTCCCTTTGTATGATGCACGAAGATCTTTCAGCAGAAATGGCACGCCCTCAAATGGTCCATCGCCAACACCATTGGCAATTTGATCGCGGGCTAAATCTTCAAACAAGTTAATGACAGCGTTAATTTCCGGATTGATGCGTTCGAGACGGCGAAGGGCAACATCCAGCAGTTCGGAAGGCGTCACTTCCTTGTTTTTGACAAGTTCACCGAGGCCAATGGCATCCGCATTAATGTAATCTGTTTCGCTGATCATTTTGTTGTATTCCACTTCCAGAGAACGTTGATGGTGGCGCGTCCATTGAGTTTTTATCTATACTAAATAGACGCAACGGCTTTATTTACGAAATATTCCAAAGGCGAGTTAGGTGGTTGTTATTACATGAATGTCGCATGAAGAACCTCCACCTGAATAACTTTTCCACAAATTAATTTTGTTAGAAAAATTAACAGTTGTAAAAAACAAAAACTGATGTCATGTTTATCATTATGTTATCATTGCAGTCAACAGTCAACTGCGGCAATCGCAGAAATCGGAGGAGGTGTAGATGAAGCGTATTCTAGCAGCAGCAATCATGCTGTTCGGGTCCACGATGCAGGCATATGCAGAGGATTCCATCAAAATTACCGTCATTCAGGATGTCACTGGTAGTGCCGTGTTGGAATCTTATGCCAATCAGGTCTATCGTGGATTTGATTTGGGTATTCAGTGGGCAACGGAAGGCACGGGAAAAGTTCTCGGCCGTGATATCGAGGTTATACGAAAAGATACAACGATCAAGCCGGATCGGGCGAGAGCGTTGTTGGCAGAAGCTTATGAAGATGGTTCTGTTCTTGTGGTAGGTTCAACATCATCCGGTATCACGAAATCGATGTTACCAGTGGCTCAGGACTATGAAAAAATCCTCCTCGTTGCACCCGCTGTCGCCGATTCCATCACCGGTGAGGACTGGAACCGTTTTATTTTTAAATCTTCTCGAAACAACTCCTTTGATATGCAGGCCCAGGCAGTTGCGATGCGTCTCGATGAAAACACGTCGATAGGCATTATCGGTGAAGATTATGCCTTCGTGCGGGATGGTGCGGCCGCTTTGAAGGAAGCTGTCAAAAAGTATGGCGCAACCGTTGCGGCAGAAGAATTCGTTGAAGTAAATGCAGCTGATCTTACGCCAGCTCTGGAGCGGATTGCCCAGAAAATGGAGAATGCGAAAGGCCGGAAAATTCTTTTCGCATATTTTGGATTTCTGCCAAACTATATGGGCAAAATCATGAATTGGGGCCCGGAACGCTATAATCTGGAGCCAACGTCAATTATCTTGACGCTACCGGCGCTGGAAACGTTTAAGGTCGTGCCGGGAATGGAAGGCGGAGCATTTTATTATTACGGACTGCCGAAAAATGAAATCAATGACTGGTTTGTCGCCGAGCATAAAAAGCAGTTCGGTACACCACCGGATTTCTTCACTGTGGAGGGTTTTGCCGCCGCATCTGCTGTCGTGACGGCCTTGAAGAAAGCGAACTCGACGGAAACAGAGGATTTGATTGCTGCGATGGAGGGGATGGAATTCCCATCAGTTCGCGGTCCCAGAACATTCCGTGCTGAGGATCATCAGGCGATGATGCCAATGTATCATGTGAAGCTTGCTAATGAAGAAGGTGTTGCATGGGCGGTGCCACAACTGGTTCGCAAGATTGAGCCTGAAGAGTTCGATATTCCTATCCGTAATGAAAGATAGTGAGCGGCGCGCTGGGGTGCTTATATGTTCCGGCGCGCAATTTTTTTTGTGATTAGTTGTTAGCATTCGTCGTTACAAAGGATGGCTTTTATGGATTCCGCACCTAACATTGCTGACCATTACCCAGTAATTGAGACCAAAGGTCTTTCGGTCAGTTTTGGTGGGCATTTAGCGGTAAGCGATGTTTCCTGTTGTTTCGAAGAAGGGACATTGACGGCCATTGTTGGGCCGAATGGTGCGGGTAAAACAACTTATTTCAATCTTATTTCGGGTCAGCTTAAATCTACGTCCGGACAAGTCTTTCTTAACGGTGAGGAAATTACCCAATACCCGGTGGCACGCCGGGCACAATGCGGCATCGGACGCGCGTTTCAACTGACTAACCTGTTCCCGGAGCTAAGTGTCCAGGAGAATATCCGCCTGGCAGTTCAGTCTATGGCTAAGACCCGGGATAGCTTTTTAACACTCTGGAGCAGCCACAAAGACTTAATCGTGAAAGCAGATCACTTTTTGGAACTTGCTGGGCTTGAACAGTATGCAAAGGCGAATGCCTCAACCTTAAGCCATGGAAACCAGCGTAAGCTGGAGGTTGCCATACTGATGGCTCTTGAGCCTCGTGTTTATATGTTTGATGAACCAACTGCTGGAATGAGTGTTGATGAAGTGCCAATCGTTCTTGATTTAATAAAACGCGTAAAGTCTGAGGGAAATAAAACGATACTGCTGGTGGAACATAAACTCGACGTTATCCGTTCACTCGCTGATCGCATTGTCGTTTTGAACAACGGTGAAGTTGTGGCAGATGGGGATCCGACAACGGTTATGGCATCAGATATTGTTCGTGAAGCGTATCTCGGTCGGGCAAGGCAGGATAGAGTAGGAACCGCCAAATGACGCAGCCAATTCTGCAGCTGGAAAACGTCCATACCTATATTGAGCAGTATCACATTCTTCAGGGCATTACATTTGACGTGGCCGAGAATGGGTTCACTGTGATCGTAGGCCGCAATGGAGCGGGGAAAACAACGACGCTGCGGACAATCATCGGATTATGGCAGGCTAAATCTGGAACCGTGAAATTACGCGGGCAGGAAATTCAGGACCAGACAACCTCTGAAATAGCTCGGGCGGGCGTCGCCTACGTCCCGGAGAATATGGGCATTTTCGGCGACCTTACCGTTCGCGAAAATATGATCCTTGCAGCTCGGCGTGGAAAGTTCGATACGGACCGCCTTGAATGGATATTTGGCCTGTTCCCCCCGATAAAAAAATTCTGGAATCTCGCAGCAGGAAATCTGTCTGGGGGTCAAAAGCAAATGCTTGCAATCGCGCGCGCGATCATCGAACCAAGTGATTTACTTCTCATTGACGAACCAACCAAGGGTATCGCCCCGGCAATCATTGAGGACATGATCGATGCATTTCTCGAGTTGAAACGCATGCAGACCACTATTCTCTTAGTTGAGCAGAATTTTGCGTTTGCAGCAGCGCTTGGTGATGATGTTGTCGTGATAGACGACGGACAAGTGGTTCATCGAGGTGCTATGGAAACGCTCTCCAGCAACCCGGACCTACAGCAACAATATCTGGGACTCGCACTCAATGAATAAACAAGGTACCTCAGAAACAGTTATTTCCATCGGCTCTACAACAAGTCTGTTGAAGCGAGACTGGCTCCCGATTGTGATAGTGATTGCCGCTGCACTGATAGCGCTGGTCTTTGTCGGCTCGCCGAGTATCTGGTTGACCTTAACGCTGGCGGGTTTGGCTATGGGGATGATGGTATTTATCGTCGCTTCAGGACTGACGCTCGTTTTTGGTCTTATGGATGTTCTAAATTTTGGTCATGGTGCGTTCGTTACTGTTGGCGCATATCTCGCCTACGCTGTGCTGACAATGATGACCGGGTTGACAGTCGCCGACAACTTGGTGTTGAACGTTCTCGCGCTGATAGCAGTTGTCATCGTTGCCGCCGTAGGTGCGGGTTTTCTCGGCTGGATATTCGAGCGGATAATTGTTCGGCGGGTTTACGGGGATCACCTAAAGCAAATACTGATCACTATGGGCGGCATGATCGTGATCGAACAGGTTGTCATGATGATATGGGGATCGCAGGAACAACTTATTCAATTGCCGACCTCTTTGCGCGGTGCGTTTGTCATGGGTGATGCCGTTGTCGAAAAATACAGATTGCTTGTCGTTGTATTTGGGTCAGTGCTGTTTCTGGCGATGTATTTTTCCTTATCCCATACGCGGATAGGCCTGCTAATACGGGCGGGTGTTGAAGATGCCGAAATGATCCAAGCGTTGGGTTATCGCATTCGCAGGCTTTTTGTGGGCTTGTTTGTAGTGGGCTCCGGACTCGCAGGGTTTGGCGGCGTGATGTGGGTTTTCTATCGTGGAACATTGACGGCGGATATTGGTGGTGAACTAATGATCTTGGCCTTTATTGTCATTATTATGGGTGGATTGGGGTCGATTACTGGGTGCTTCATAAGTGCAATTCTTGTGTCTGTCGTCGCCAACTATGTCGCATTTCTGGTTCCGGAGATGGCGATGACTTCTACGATCATATTGCTTGTGGCCGTTATCAGTTGGCGGCCTCGCGGATTATTTCCCCTGACGAAACGGTAATTGGTATTGCTATGATTAGTTCTCTACTTTCAGAAGATTTGCCGAGGAGTCGCATTGTTGCATTCACACTAATACTCCTTTTAATGGCGATGCTGGCTGCCCCTGTTGCAATTGGCGGTCTGACAATAATGAGTGTGTTTGTAAAAATCGCAATTTTTGTGGTTCTCGTGGGATCATTTGATCTGTTGCTCGGGTACACAGGAATGATTTCTTTTGCCCATACCATGTATTTTGGAATCGGGGCCTATGGTACAGGCATTGCCTTGAAGTCCATGGGAGCCTCCTGGGAAGCCATTGCGATTGGTTTTCTGGCGGGGGCTTTTCTTTCATTTGTGATTGCGGTTGCGGTCGGCCTCTTTAGTATGCGAACTAAAACGATCTTTTTCGCGATGATCACTCTCGCTGTTGCAAATGCGTTCGCTGTTCTGGTGAACCAGTTCTACACCATTACAGGGGGGCATGATGGCTTGATTTTTCAGATACCACGTGTTCTGAAGCCGGCCTTTGTAATAATCCCTAGAGATGTCTTTGGTGTCCCGATTAACGGAACGACGCTGAGCTATTACGCAATACTTCTAATTTGCGGCCTTCTCTTCCTTCTAATGCTGCGAATTGTAAACTCTCCATTTGGGCGGGTGTTGCAGGCCATCCGTGAGAATGAACTCAGGGCCGAGGCGCTTGGTTTTAATGTTCTCCGTCACCGAGTTGTTGTAAGTTGCATTGCTGCGGTTCTTGCCTGTGTCGCAGGTGCCTTGAATGCGCTATGGCTGAGATTTGTTGGGCCGGAAGTCACACTTGATTTGCAGGTAATGTTGGATGTTTTGCTGATCGTCGTAATTGGCGGAATGGGGACACTGTATGGTGCAATAATTGGCGCCGGGGTTTTTGTGTTTGCCGAGACATACTTGCAGGGTGCGATTGCTTACATAGCCCCCATGATAGCAGAGGTACCAGTGGTTTCCGTAGTCATACATCCTGATCGATGGGTTTTCTGGTTGGGGATTCTTTTCGTAGTGAGTGTTTACTATTTCCCGGAAGGCATTGTTGGCCGCCTTCGCAACAGGGCGGCAGAATTAGCGAATATCAAAAAATAAGGGGCATTGTCAGAAGAAAATAGCTTGTCCCTCAATCAATCGATTCTTACTCTGAATGACAGAGCATAATCCATTTCGCTATTTCAAAACCTCTCCTGAGGTCATCCGCCTTGCCGTGATGATGTACGTCAGGTTTCCCCTTTCGCTTCGCAATGTTGAAGACCTTCTTCATGAACGCGGCATCGATATCTGCCATAAAAACAGTCCGCTATTGGTGGAACAAATTTTGGCCCCCTGTTTGCGCGCGAGATCCGAAAGAAACGACTTCATCCTTCTTCCCGGAATCACTCCAACTGGCGATGGCACCTGGACGAAGTTTTTGTGAAGATAAATGGAGAAACACACTATTTATGGCATGCCGTTGACCACGAGGGTGAGGTTCTGGAAGCCTTTGTTTCCAAGCGACGCGACCGCAAGGCAGCAATGGTTTTCCTGAAGAAAATAATGAAACGCTACGGTCAACCTCAAGTGATTGTAACGGATAGATTACGTTCATATCGTGCTGCGATGAGGGTAGTTGGAAATGAAGCATCGCAAGAAACAGGCCGTTGGAAAAACAATGGCTGTGAGAACTCCCATCTCCCGTTCCGGCGACGAGAGCAGGCGATGCTAAAATTCAGGCGCCGGCGAAGTTTGCAGAAATTTGTCTCAATCCATTCATCAGTCCATAACCACTTCAACCATGAGCGCCACCTAAACAACAGAGAAACCTTCAAGCTTCAAAGAACCACCGCACTTGTCGAGTGGCAGCAACTTAGTGCGGTATAATAGCGGAGCGTTTGTGCTGTTCTGCGTCATACGGAGACGAGGTCGCATTAGTCTGACAGCACACAATTCAATTCATAAATTAATAAAAAATATTTATCAAACTTGTAAAATAGAATTAACTGGACCCGAGTTCATATCTCAATGATGATAGTCGAAAATTGGTCATAATTTGGGTTCAAGACGAATGCCTTATAAAACATACACTGCTAGCAAGCTTGCTACTTGGGCAATATCCTTAAGTTATGAGGACCTTTCAGAGGAAGTTCTTGATCGCGTTGAGGATTGTATTTTAGATTCAATAGGCTGTGCTATCGCAGGATTGAATGGGTCGGGTTCTTCCTATTCAAGGTTAGTAGCGAGTAAGCAATATAAAAACGGTAAATGCCCGGTTTGGTTTACTCCTTTATCTCTAAATTCAACAGGGGCAGCCTTTTCTAATGCGGCCGCTGTCTCAATTCTGGATATCGATGATGGTCATCGGCTTGCAATGGGACACCCGGGCGCAGCCGTGGTTCCGACGGCTCTAGCTATAGCTGATGAGGTCGGTGCTGGTACAAAGGAGCTTTATGAAGCCATTGTTGCTGGTTATGAAATTTCAGTTCGTTTAGGTGAAGCTGAGATGAGGAAGTCTTATCATACAGGTAACTGGACTGTTTTTGGAGCAGCAATCACAGCTGCAAAGCTGAAAAATCTGACTTTGGATCAAACTATTCATGCTTTGGCAGTAGCCGCCTATCACGGCCCTCGATTGACCGATTTGACCCAAAGCCAAGAAATGGGATCGAATGTTAAGGAGTCTATTCCCTGGTCAGTTGTGGCCGGAATTTCAGCATGTGAATTGGCGGAGGTTGGCTTTACCGGAAGTCGTGATGCGCTGGACTTAGATAATCGTTTTGATGCCAAAATTGCAACACAAAAGCTTGGTGGTGAGAAAGATATTCTTGGCGTTTATTTTAAGCAATTTTCGACCTGTCGCTGGACGCACTCCTCAATAGAAGCACTGTGCATGATTGTGTCAGAACACAATCTAAGCGGGCCAGATATAGAGCGGATTGAAGTTGAAACATTTCAACAAGCCGCTGCTTTGAATAACAGCTCTGATCCTCATACTCTCGAAGGTGCGCAATATAGCCTTCCGTATAGCCTTGCCGTTTCAGTTACTCGGGGCGTTGAAGCATTATCACCTATGGATAAATCATGCTTAGGTGATAAAGAAACAATTGATTTGGCGTCTCGTATTACAATTTCACATAGTGTCGAGATGGATGGTTATCTTCCGTTACGCACGCCATCCAAAGTAAAGGTCATCACAGCAGACGGAGTGTATGAAAAAACCGTGGTTGAAGCTTGGGGAGATGCGGGAGGGACAACAAAGCGAAGTCACTTGCGAGATAAATTTCGGCTCCTTGCGAAAAAGATGGTAACAAATGAACAAATTGAGCACATCATTGAGGCAGTAGACAATTTGCGAGGCGGTGAGTCGACCCCTCTAATGAATGTGCTTTCAAAACCACTCTGATGCAGTGCTAAAAAACGCTATGACCTTTGATCAAATTCAAAGCTTTTATATGGTGGCAACGCTCGGTACTTATCGCCAAGCTGCTGAGCGGTTGAATGCGACTCAACCCACCATATCTGCGCGGATTGTTGCCCTTGAAAATTATTTGCGAACATCACTATTTAATCGCTCGGGCCATCGTGTGGTTCTAACGCCTCAAGGTCGTTTATTTTTATCTTATGCAGAGAAGTTCCTTGAGCTTCAGGCCAGTGTCCTTAAGATGACCAGAGGACAGGATGAACTAACGGGTATTATACGTATCGGCGCTTCTGATACTATGGCAATTTCTTGGTTGCCCGGTTTCTTTTCTATCTTGCGAAAAAGATATCCCAACGCAGTTTTCGAACTACATGTCGGACCATCTTATCGCTTAAGGGAAGATTTGATTTCGCGCGAAATTGATTTGGCCTTTATGATTGGGCCAATTGCCCATGCTGACATTGCAAGTTTACCATTATGTGTTTGCCCAATGGTTATTGTTGCGGCGCCTGAGTTGGGTTTGCATGGGCGGCTCTTAACAAAAGATGATTTGGGGGAGATTGATTTCTTTACGTTTGAGCGACTGACAAGACCATATCAAGAATTGAGCCCATATCTTAAAGTAAATGCTAATTCTTCAATTCGCTTAAATCCAGTCAACTCTTTGCAAACCATTGTAATGCTTGTTGAAATGGGTTTGGGGGCTGGAGCTGTGCCCCAAGTTGTTATTGAACAACAGTTAAAAAATGGTTCCCTCATAAAGCTTGATACAGGTTTTGAATTACCTGAACTCAAATTTTCCGTCAGCTACCCCATGAGCCCGGATATGGGTGTTGCTGAAATGGTCAGGGATCTATCCATGTCTTATTTAAAAGACATGCCAAAACAAGACTCTATAAAAATTATTTATTAAATTACATAGAATATTTCAGTTGGATTTAATCAAGTTTCGTTTGCTAGCCTCTAACTCGTAACAAAATTGAGTTTAGAGGCAGCATTTATTATGAACTGGATTGTTGGGTCTGACATTGGCGGTACATTTACCGACATTGTTTATATTGACAAGGATGGAACGCTTCATACAAGTAAAGTGCCCTCGACACCCGAGAATTATGGTCGCGGTGTGGTCAATGGAATTCATTTGCTTGCAAAGAAACAATCATTAGCAATTTCAGAAATGAGTGAGATGGTGCATGGGTGTACCATTGCAACAAATGCCATTCTTGAGGGAAAGGGTGCTAAAACAGCTTTAATAACGACTAGAGGTTTTCGCGATGTTTTGGAGCTAAGACGTATCCGTGTTCCAAAGTTATATGATCCGCTTTATGTAAAGCCTCAGCCACTTTCGCCCAGAAATTTACGTTTCGAAGTGACAGAGAGACTGGATAGCAAGGGTCAGGTGATAACAGAGCTTGATGAGAATGAAGTTCGTGAAATTGTAAAACACATAAAAAAACTGGATGTTACTGCGGTCGCTGTCTGCTTTCTTCATTCATATGTGAACTCTGATCATGAGAAACGTGTTGGTAAAATCTTGCGGGAATTGGCACCAGATTTATTCATCTCACTTTCTGTCGATATCCTACCTCAAATTCGTGAGTACGAAAGAACGAGCACGACTGTAATCAATGCTTATGTCGGCCCTCCAGTTCACAAGTATCTTGAAGAAATGGAAAAGGATTTACGCACATCAGGTTGCCCTGCAACCATGATGATGATGCAATCTTCAGGAGGGACGGTTAGTGCTAAATCTGTGATGGTGAAGCCAGCACAGATTATCGAATGTGGTCCTGCTGCCGGTGTTGTTGGCTCCGCTTATATTGCTGAAAAACTTGGAATTAAAAGCGCAATTACTTTTGATATGGGAGGAACGACGGCAAAAGGATCCCTCATCGAAGATGGCGAATTGATTTACGCAGAGAACTATGAAGTTGGTGCTTCAATGAGTTCTGCGGGCTCAATTACTGGGGGAGCTGGTTATGCACTTAAGCTTCCAGTTATCGATATCTCTGAAGTAGGTGCCGGAGGAGGGTCTATTATACGTATTGATCGTGCGGGCTCCATTAAAGTTGGCCCGGATAGCGCTGGTTCAGTCCCAGGTCCAGTTTGTTATGGTACGGGTGGTTTAGAACCAACTGTTACAGATGCAAATGTCGTAACCGGTTTCTTGAGCCAAGAAGCTCTTGCAGGGGGGAGTGTACCTATTGATGCCACTCTTTCTTATAAAACGATTGAAGAGAAAATTGCAAAACCATTGAATCTGGATGTCTATCAAGCGGCTTATGGTGTTCACCAAGTCGCCAATGCGACCATGGTACGTGCAATTAAGGCTGTTACCACATACCGTGGTCGTGATCCACGAGATTTTTCTATTTTCGCCTTTGGTGGAAACGGCGGCGTCCATGGCGCAGGTATTGCAAGAAGCCTTGAAGTTAAGCAAGTGATTGTACCTCTCGCCGCAGGTGTATTTAGCGCCGTTGGTTTGATGGTTGCAAAGCGTTCTGTCACTGTTGCAGGCGCTTTTCCAGCTAAACTTTCCTCTTTTGATCTGAACAATGCGAATACCTTGTTTGACAAGCTGAAAAAAGATGCAGATGCCCTGATTGACCTTAAAGAAAACACTCCAGCTTATAAACTTGAAGCCGAGATGCGCTACGTCGGTCAAGCTTTCGAACTTACAGTTCCTTTAAAAAAGGACTTTTTTGACGAAGAGGCTTCTGCACAGCTTCGCATTGGTTTTGATGAGGAGCACGAACGTCGCTTTGGTCACAAATTTGATGAAGGCAATAATGTAGAAATTGTCTCGCTAAAAGTCCGTGCAACTGATCCTGTCGATCGTTCTCCGCAACGACTACGCCAGGAAGGCAGCTACACGCCATTATCCTCTCGTATGGTTTATTATGGTGATGAATTTGGTCTGATGAAGACACCTATCGTAAACCGTTCTGAAATTCAGGGAACTGAATGGAAAGGCCCAGTGATTATCGAAGAATATGAAGGCACGACAATTGTACCACCAGACGCCAGCGTTCATCGAGACCAACTTGATAATCTTGTCATCAATCTTGATTACTGACGAGTGAAGACATATGGAACATCAGCAGAAAACAAATCCCTTTTTATTAGAAGTTTTACGTAACGCGTTCGACACGGTTGCAGAAGAGATCACATTAACAATTATCCGTACTGCGTATTCACAAATTGTTCGTGACTCCCTTGATTTCTCAACTGCGTTATGTGATGCGCAGGGCAGGGCTATTGCCCAAGGTGTGTGTACACCTATGCATCTTGGCAGCTTCCATGATGCGTTAACGAATATGATTCATGTCCTCGGGAACGAAATTCATGAAAATGATTATTACATCATGAATGACCCCTATGAAGCAGCGGGACAACATCTGCCTGATATCTATGTGGTGAAGCCTGTATTTCATGAGGACCAGCTAAAAGCATGGTCAACTACACTTGCGCACCATTCTGATGTGGGGGGCATCGTTGCAGGTTCGAATGCATTGGGTGCGACTGAGGTGTGGCAAGAGGGTCTGCGTATTCCTGTTCTCAAATTAGTTGATAAAGGTGTGCGAAACGAAACACTTTGGAAAATGATAGCGATCAATGTACGGACCCCTGACCTAGTTTTTGGGGACCTCCAAGCACAAATGGCCGCTTGTACCACGGGCGCAAAAGGGTTGCAGAAACTTTATGAACGCTATGGACCAGAAGTGATTGATACGGCAATTGATGATATTAATGCATATGCCAAACGTTTGGCTCAGGAAGAAATTTCTGAAATTCCGAATGGCATATATGAGTTTACCGATCATATTGACGGCATCGGTGACAACCCGGAACCGATTATTTTCCAAGCAAAACTAACGGTTGAAGATAAGAGCATTATCGTTGACTGGGAAGGATCTTCCCGACAAGTCGCGGGTGGGGTGAACTCCACCTTTCCGTTTACCAAAGCCTGTGCTTATGCAGCGCTTCGCTCTGTAATGAAATCAGACATTCCAAACTGTCATGGTTTTACCGAAGTCATTGATGTGCGGGCACCTTTAGGATCAGTTCTGAACCCTGTGCTTCCTGGTGCCACCGGCGCCCGGGGCATCACTGGTTATCGTATGATTGACTGCCTGATGGGAGCTCTCTCCAAGGCTGTGCCAGATCGAGTAACTGCAGACGGATCTGGCGGATCAACATTACCTACAATTTCCGGCATGGAGAACGGAAAAACATTCATTTTCTGTGAGACTGCTATGGGTGTTTGGGGGGCAAGTCAAGGCAGTGACGGTCAAGAAGGTGTGCCACACATTGGAGCTAACCAATCGAATATTCCCATTGAGATGATTGAGGCAGCATATCCTATTCGTATCGAAGAATATGGGTTTGTAGACAATTCCGGTGGGGCCGGTAAAAAGCGCGGTGGGCTATCTATTAAACGGGAGTATAGAATTCTATCTGATGTCGCGACCTTGAATATACGTTCAGATAAGCGCGATTTCCCTCCTCATGGACTATTCGGTGGTGCAAACGGCGCGCCTTCCATGAATATTATCAAAAATTCTAAGGGTGAACGGGTTCTTCCTGTTCTACTTAGTGAACCTATTCAACTTCGCAAGGGTGACATTTTTAGCCATGTCATGGCGAGTGGAGGTGGGTACGGCCCTGCAAATGAACGTGAAGAACAAGAAGTTTTAAATGACATTTTGCTTAGTAAAGTCACGATTTCTGGGGCGGAAAAAGACTATGGTGTTGTGATCGTTGAAGAGGATAGTCGCTTATCCATTGATACTGTTGCCACATCATCAATCCGAAACAAGATGGAGGCTGCGTAATAAGTGCGTTTCAACATCTTTCTTTATTAAATTAAATAGGTGAGGTTTTATAATGGCTTTAAGATCAGTTTTAGCAGTTGCATTAGCTTTTGGCGTATTTGCAACCCCAGCCTTAGCAGTTACGAAGCTCGACATGACAAATGAATATGAAGCGCATTCAATTCACGGTCAAGGCGACACGTTCTTTGCAAATAAGGTAAAGGAACTCTCAAATGGCGCTGTAGAAATCACTTTGCATTTAGGTGGCAGTCTTGGTTTTAAATCAAAAGATAATCTTGATGCAGTTGGTGATGGTGCTGTTCCTATTGCCGATACAATTGGAGGCGTTCTTGCGGGTTCTGACTCTATTTTTCTTTTGAGTTCGCTGCCGTTTTTAGCTGCAAATGCTGAGGAAGCTCGTACTCTCTACACAATTTCACTCCCTGCATATGAAGAATTCTTCAAGAAAAATGGCCAACGCTTGTTGTATGCCTCCCCTTGGCCCGCGTCCGGACTTTGGGCCAAAAATCCGGTCGATACGGTCGACGCAATTAAAGGCCTCAAGATGCGTACTTATGATGCAAATGGTACACGCACATTGATCGAGGCAGAAGCTTCACCGATACAACTTTCTTGGGCTGATGTGGTGCCACAACTTGCAACAAATGGAATACAAGGTGTTTTGACATCAGCTGAAGGTGGCGTGAATGCGAAATTCTGGGAGCACTTAAGTCACTTCACGGAGGTCAACTATGCAATGCCTCTGAATTTTGTGCATATAAATGGTGACGCCTTTGATAATATGAGCAAAGAAAAACAAGATGCAATTTTAGCAGCTGCAAAACAAGCGGATGAACGCAACTGGGCTGCTTTGTTGGAGCGAGTGCAAGGTAACTATAAAACTCTAAAGGAAAATAACGTTACGATCGTTGAAGAGATATCTCCTGAGCTTCAAGCGCACTTAGCAAAAGCTGCAACTAAAGTCATTAGTGACTGGAAAGAAACAGCTGGACCAAGAGGTGAAATGATCATTAAGGCCTATAGTGACAAAGTAGGTCGTTCATACTAATAAAAATTAGGATACCAGAGGGGAATTATCACCTTGGTATCCAATTTATTGCGAAAAATATGAAATTATGTATGCCCATAAGATAATAGACTCCATCTCGAAATTAGCGAATAGCCTTGCTGTCATTATGTTATGCGGGATGTTTTTACATATTATTTTAGAAATTATTCTTCGCAATTCCTTTGATACTTCAACATTTGTACTTGATGAATTCGTTGGATATGCTGTTGCTTCTCTTGCTTTTCTTGCGCTAGGGGAAACTTTTCATAAAAGAGCATTAATCGAAGTTACGATCCTAAAAGACAACTTTTCCAAAAGAAACCGTTTGTTTTTTGAACTATTCTCTAATCTCGCCTGTAGCGTTATTGGATCTATTTTATTTTACTATATTGGGCGAAGCGTTATTAATCATTTTTATCGCGGTACAGTGTCTTCATCTGTGGCTGAAGTTCCCCAGTTTATTCCCGAAGGCTTACTTTTAATTGGCGTTTTTGTCTTTCTTTTGCGTGTCTTTGAATCCCTCTGGATTAATATCTCCCTCCTCATAGTGAAGGAGTATTAGTATCATGGATGCAGGCTCAGCTTCTTTTATAGTTTTATTAATCTTAATCGCTTTTCTAGCTTCGGGCACAACCATTTTCATTTCGATTTTATGCGTATGTGTCGTTAGCTTGGCTATTTTCTTAGATTTTGATTTACACCGAATAGGCGTCACCATGTCACGCATTATGATTCGGGCATCTAGTTCATGGGAATTGTCGGCGATTCCGTTATTCTTATGGATGGGAGAAATTGTTTATAAGTCGTCATTGATTGATCAATTGTTTAGAGGATTAATACCTTTTTTGCGACACCTTCCAGGCGGGCTTCTTCATACCAATGTTGTTGGAAGTGCAATGTTTGCGGCCGTCTCAGGTTCAAGTGCCGCGACCACTGCGACAATTGGCAAAATAATGCTAGGTGAACTTGATAAACGTGGATATGACAAGCGCTTAGCTGTTGGTTCACTTGCTGGAGCCGGCACACTTGGGCTGCTAATTCCCCCTTCGATCATTATGATTATTTATGGGTTGTTGGCTGAAGTCTCTATCATTAAATTGTTTGCGGCAGGTATTTTTCCCGGTCTTCTTATTGCATTACTTTATAGTGCCTATATTTCAGTTTGTTCCGCGGTTGATAAAAACCTAGCCCCTATCGCCGAGGCTGATGGAGCCACCTTATTGTCGGGTATTTGGGATTTAGGTCCGATTTTTGCTTTAATCGTGTTAGTGTTAGGAACCATTTATAGCGGATATGCCACCCCCTCGGAATCAGCTGCAATTGGGGTTGCCGGTGCGCTTTTTCTCATAACTATTAGAGGGGAGCTATCTTTTTCCCTTATTAAAGAATCCTTGTATGGAGCGGTATCAACGGCTTGTATGATTTGTACATTACTGGCAGCAGCGGGTTTCTTGTCTACAACAATGGGTTTCCTTCATATCCCGCAAGATGTTGCGACCTTTATTGGTAGTTTAGATCTAAGCCCTCTTGGATTGATTTTTGTTCTCTCTCTTTTCTATATGTTGTTGGGGCTTTTACTTGATGGCATTTCAATCACAGTAATGACCTTACCGATTACATTACCATTGATCTTAGCGGCCGGCATTGATCCACTTTGGTTTGGGATATTTTTGGTGATAATGGTGGAGCTTGGGCAAATGACTCCGCCGGTCGGTTTTAACCTTTTTATCATTCATGGGATGAGTGGAATTGATATTCTCACAATTGCAAAAAGTGCATTCCCTTTTTTCTTACTTATGTGTCTAGCGGCAATTTTAATAACATTTCTTCCTAATATCGCTCTTTGGCTACCCTCGGAACTTTATTCCTAAATAAGAAAAAATGACGAACTAAAGCTCTAAGAAGACTTTAATATATGGGTTGATTGAGTAGGAAAATTACCAGTTAGGAGATTGCCTCCCTATTGGCGCAATTTTTATTTTAAAGCATCGGTGGCTAAAATCTATCTGAATTTGACTCTAGGCGGGTCAGCGCTAAGTCACTTTTTTGCGCATGTAAACGTCGCATATGTCCAGGCGTTTCACCATAAACTTTACGAAATTGCTTTATGAAATGGGCGCAATCCGCAAATCCAGTCAAAAGTGCAATTTCAGTGATCGTTTTTTGTGTGTTGAGTAGACACCATTTGCCATATTTGATACGTATCGCAGTCCAATATGCTTTCGGCGTCATTGATAATGTTTTTTGGAATAGCCGCTCCATTTGTCGTTCGCTGAGACCCAATCGTTCTGCGACAGAAGCAACTGTACCTGGTGAAAACATTTCGCGTTCCATAATGATCGTTGCTTTCCTAATGCGATGATCACCAATATGTTGCTTATCGAGTGCGACAATAGCGTTGAAATCTGAATCTAGACCAGTCTCGGACATAGTCATTTGAAAAACAGATTTCGCGGCTCTAGATCTACCGCAGTGGCGTGAAATCAGGTTTGTCGCAAAGCTGACCACTGACAATCCGCCTGGTACGGTGGCGATATTTCTTTCTTCCAAATAATCATGCTTCAACGTAAATCGCAGCTTGGGATGGAGTTCTTTGTAGTCCTGTAAATGGTAGGGGTGCAGGCAAGCAATTCGTCCCTTCATCAAGCCTGCATCCGCCAAGACGAAAGAACCGGTACATAGTCCTGCGACCAACTTACCCCGTTGATGTGCGCGTCTTAGATATCCGTGCACGATTTGCGGGACATCGTCAATGCCGGAGAGTAGTGGACCAATAATAACAATGCAGTCAAAATTGTCTGCATCGATAAGATCCGTATCTGGATTTATGATGATACCACAACTCGACTTTACTGTCTTTTTTTGCGGAGACATAGTAGTCCAAGAACAATAAATTTTACGACCGCGGTCACCTAAGTCTGCTGCATGGCGAAGTGCTTCGATAAAGCCTGTCAAAGACATTAGTGCAAATTCAGCACAAAGAACAAATCCTACGCGTAAAGCTGTATCCGGCATTCATGTATTCCTTCGCTCACTTTATGTCGGAAACATTATGCACTTCGGCGAAGTTAGTCAATCAAGCTCAGCGATTAGGTGCCCAGATGGATATCACAAATAATGGCAGGCTTTGCCGCTAGTCATAGATAGTCAAATGGAGAATATTATGAAAATCAGTCAATTACTGATGTATGGCTTTATCGCCGTAAGTATGTCAACGCCTTCGCTTGCCGCTGATATAAATACAGTCAGCGATGGTAAACTAACAATCGCTTTTACAGGTGATATGCCGGGTTCTGGATGGCAAGACGGTAAGATGATTGGATACGATGGCGAGATAATGCAAAAAATCTCGGAAAAAATGGGCATTCCAATTACACCCGCACTGATGGAATGGTCAGGCACCATTGCATCAGTCCAGTCTGGCCGCGTTGACGCGATGCTGGGTACTATGGGTTGGACAAAGCAACGTACTGAAATCATGACTCTTTCTGAGCCACTCCACTACTTCAAGAATGGGATCATGCAGTCGAAGGATAATAATTGGGACAAATTGTCTGATCTGGAAGGCAGAAAAGTGGGAACTATTACCGGTTTCTCGTTTGTGCCGGAGTTACGAAAAATAAAAGGTCTTGAATTGTCTCTTTACGACACTTCTGATGCGGCGGTTCGGGACCTTATTGCGGGCCGTATTGATGCGGTTATCGGTGATCCGCCAGTCGTAGCTTTCGCCATAAGTCAAAATCCAGATTGGGGAATGCATTTCCTCGCTTTTTCAGATCAGAATGAGGATTTTCGGTTGCTCACAGGGCTCGGACAGGTGGTTGTTGGTATGAATAAAGACAACCCGGAACTCGCTGAAGCTGTGAATGCCGTCATCAAGGACATGTGGCAAACATGTGAGATGAAAGAAATCGGCACCAGATACGGGCTGGTTGCTGATGTCTGGTACACACCGGCAGGAGAAAATTTCAGGGCTGGTGTTGATCGACCTGAAGGCTATCAGTTGCCTACCTGTAATTAATACCTCCTTTGACAACGATAAGGCAGATCGGGAGATATCTTCCGGCCTGTCTATCGGGTCAAATCAGGCCCATAAATCCAGAAAAATTTAAAAACCTGAGAGGCGATCATGGAATCTCCCCTTCTACAAATCAAAGATCTGCACAAGTCCTATGGTTCTCTTGAGGTCCTTAAAGGAATCGATTTTTCTGTATCAAAAGGTGAAAAAGTTGCAGTGATCGGCCCATCGGGATCAGGTAAATCCACTTGTTTACGCTGCGTGAATTTCCTGGAAAAGCCAAGCAGAGGTCACATCATTCTAGACGGAGAGAGGGTTGGCGTTAAGCCCGGTTCTGATCGATTAATGAGCGATGCTGAATTAGCCCCGCAACGGGCGCAAATGGGGATGGTATTTCAGCTCTTTTATCTCTGGCCGCATTTGACGGTGCTTGAAAATGTTTCCATTGGCCTTCGTAAAGTACAAGGCGTGCCATCAAATGAGGCGTCTGAAATTGCCATGGATATGCTGGAGAAAGTTCATCTTGGTAATAAGGCTAACACTTTTCCGGGCTTGCTGTCCGGAGGACAGCAACAGCGTGTCGCGATTGCCCGTGCACTGGCTCAGCGCCCCAAGCTCCTCTTGTTCGATGAACCTACCTCTGCACTTGACCCGGAGCTTGTTGGAGAAGTTCTCAATGTTATTCAGGAATTAGCCGATGAAGGGCGCACCATGCTGCTTGTAACCCATGAAATCAATTTTGCCCGGGACATAGCAGATCGGGTGATTTTTATGGATGGCGGTGTCGTTGTGGAAGAAGGCCCGGCACGGGAGCTAATTACCAATCCCCAAGCAGAGCGCACCCGCGTCTTTCTGAGTAAAATTGAAAAATAGGGGCGCATGATGCTGGATAAAATACAACATATACTGATTGCGTTATTGGGCGGCATTAGTGTCACTATTTCGGTGACGTTAGGAGCACTAATTATAGCTGTGTTGCTTGGTCTATTACTCGGTGTGGTGCGTAGTTTTACAAAATGGAAGTTATTACGCTTCACCATAGACGTTTATGTAGAATTATTTCGAAATATTCCCGCTCTTGCTATCCTGTTCATTATTTATTTCGGATTGGGATCAGTGGGATTGCGGCTTGGTTCAGTAACTGCCGCCATCCTGGGGCTTGGCCTTATCGGAGGGGCAGTACTGTGTGATGTCTTCCGCGCCGGTTTCTCGGCGCTGCATTCAGGTCAGCGAGAAGCTGCAATTGCAATCGGCATGACACCTTACCAAACTATTCGCCTGATACTTGCTCCGCAGGCAATCCGCATTGCTCTACCTCCGCTTGGCAATTATGCAATTCAACTCCTGAAAGATACATCCATCGCCTCTGCCATAGCTGCCCCGGAAATAATGTTTTTCGCTCGAACACTTGTCACATCAACCTTTGAGACGACACTGATTTATATCTGTGCGGCGGGAATCTATCTCTTGCTTAGCCTGCCTCTCTTTCGTGCCATTCAATCAATTGAAAAACGCTTTGGAGTAGGCAGATGATTGAATTTCTAGAGGTTTATGTGAAATATGGTTCGCAGTGGTTTCCAAGAATGGCCGATGCTGCGTTGGTATCCGCATCGCTGGCCTTTGCAGGGTTTATCGTCGCCTTCGCAATCGGGCTTATGTTATCGATCTTTCAGCGAAGCCCACTGCGATTACTCAGGTTTGTTGCAACTATATACGTTGTTGTATTTCGCGGAATTCCACTCCTTGCTATACTCTTTCTGCTCTATTTCGGGCTTCCCGGCATTGGTGTCACCATGTCAGCTTTTACAGCATCAGCTGTAGGTCTAGGGCTGTCCTTTGGGGCACAGATGGCGGAAGTATTTCGTGCGGGACTTGAAGCAATACATCGCGGTCAACGCGAGGCGGCTATTGCGGTCGGTATGACCCCCTTGCAAGCGTTCAGGTTTGTCACCTTACCGCAGGCTGTTCGCATAATCTCACCGTCGATGTTAGTCACCTTTATCGTATTGTTGAAAGACTCGTCATTGTGTGCGCTGATCACGGTTAATGAGTTAATGCTTGAAGGGCGCGCGCTTGCGACTGAGTATTTTTTACCACTCAACATTTTTGTCGCTATAGGTGTTTTTTACTTTCTGATCGCCTGGCCGCTTTCGCTTCTCGCACGCACTATGGATGCGAGGATAAGAGCTAAGCAAACGAGAACACTATGACAGAGAATCTCCCTGGATCAGTTGGACCAAGCGCATCGCCTCTTAAAAGGGACGATGATCCGTTCGCGACAGCTACGGAACTATCGGAGGCGTTGAACGCCCATAAAACTAGTTCCGAACAATTGACCGAAGCCATGCTTGGCAGGATCGGGGCGTTGGATCCGCAACATGGAGCTTTTGTCATTTTATGTGCAGAGCGTGCCCTTAAACTCGCGCGAGAAAGAGACAAGGCTCATAAAAGTACCGGTAAACGTCTTTCTAAATTAGACGGCATTCCCGTTGCCATCAAGGATCTGTTTGATCTTCAAGGCTATCGCACGGGATCAGGCTCTCGCGCCTTTCCAGAACACATCGCTCAATCAAGCGCTCACGCTGTTCAAAAGCTCGAAGCAGCTGGGGCGATCATCATCGGCAAAACGCATACCGTAGAGTTTGCTTTTGGCGGTTGGGGTACGAACCCAATTCTCGGCACGCCTCACAATCCTTTTGACCAGATCACTCATCGTGTTCCCGGTGGTTCATCCAGCGGTTCTGCAGTTGCTGTTGCTGCCGGAATGGTACCGTTGGCATTAGGCACGGATACCGGAGGGTCGGTTCGCATTCCTGCTTGCCTCAGCGGAGTTCTGGGTATGAAGACCTCACTTGGTTTAATTGGCAGATCGGGCGTTCGCGTCTTGTCACGAAGTCATGACTCTATTGGTCCACTCGCGCGATCGGTTTCAGATTTGACAATTACGCTTGATATCATGAAAGGACTAGATCCGTTAGATCCATATTGTGCCTCATACCAAAACCGGTCTGTGGTTGCAGCACATAAACCTCAAAATGAAATGCTAAGATTGGCCGTTATCAATGATGATGCGATGGAATCCGTCGATCCCCAGATCAAGGAGGCGTTCGAAACTGTTGTTGTTGATCTTGTCGCGATGGGATTTCAATTTGAACTGCTAAGCTTACCTATGTCGCTGGAGGAAATTTCGTTTCATGCCGGCCGCATCATGTCAGCGGAGAGTTATGCGGAACTGCGCGAGGTTGTAGATGATCCGAGAACCAATATGGCACCCGAAATTCGCGAACGAATTTTACGCGGACGTTCGATGATGGCAGCCGATTATCTGGATGTGCTGGATATAAAGCGACGGGTAATTGGTGAGTTCCTGGAAAGTTTTAAAAGTTTCGATGCGTTGATCGTTCCCACATCACCGATATTAGCGCCCGCACTGTTGAACGTTGACGAGAATTCGACCCCACTCAGCACATTCGGGCGTTTTGTTAATATGCTTGATCTATGCGGGCTGTCTTTACCAATGGGATTAAGCCGTGAATCTTTGCCCATGGGGGTCCAATTCATCGGTCGAAGCAAGGACGACGCTAAAATTCTGGCACTCGGGGCGGCATTTGAGGCCCATCGAGGCGGCTTGTTCTTACCTCCACCAGGATTGGCTTGAGGGCACTGTCAGAAGAAAATTACTTGAAGGTCAATTTCTCCGTCCATATTCGCCAGTGAGATAGGAAAGGTTACGCTCGTACCGCGCAGCGATAAAAGTAAATGGCAATGAGACAACGCAAGAAACAGGCCCATTCCATCGAAGAAGTTAGAGTTACCCCATCCGCTCTGAACTATAACTGCCAGGGCTTGCAGGGAAGACCACGGTTTTATTGCCGTTCAAAAACACACGGTGATGTGCATGGGCATGGATCGCGCGGGCGAGAGCTTGGCTTTCCACATCACGCCCCAAGGTCACGTAATCTGCTGCAGATTGTGCATGGGTAATGCGCACCGTGTCCTGTTCAATGATCGGCCCCTCATCCAAATCCGCCGTCACATAATGCGACGTCGCCCCGATGAGTTTCACCCCGCGCTCATAGGCCTGCTTATAGGGGTTTGCGCCTTTGAAGGACGGTAGGAAAGAATGGTGGATATTGATGATCCTGCCACTCATCTTCTGACACATATCATCGGAAAGAATTTGCATATATCGCGCCAGGACAATGAGCTCTGCGTCCGTATCCTCGAGCACTTTCATGATCGCGGCTTCCGCCTCTGACTTGTTCTCTTTTGTAACTTTGATGCAGTGGAACGGAATATCTGCGTTCACCACGGCCTTTTGGTATTCCATGTGGTTTGACACGACAGCAACGATCTCGATAGGTAGAGCCCCGATGCGTACGCGGTAAAGCAGGTCATTCAAGCAATGACCAAACCGCGAGACCATGATGACTACTTTCATTTTCTCGCGCTCGTCATGGAACGCATGCTGCATGCCGAACGTCTCGCTAGTGGCAGCAAAAGCCGCGCTAAGCGCTGCAATATCTTTGTTCTCTTCAGAGACAAAGCTAATGCGCATGAAGAATCGGTTAGTCTCTTGATCGTCATATTGCGAGCTGTCTGTGATGTTGCAGCCCTGCTGAGAGAGAAAAGTTGAAATTGCGGCCACAATGCCGCGTGCGGTATCACACGTCACGGTAAGACAATAGTTTTTCATGGGTCTGTCCTGTTTAAGCTCTCCGTTACGCATCTTTCGGATGCTTTAAGTGTCGAGGTTGTTCATCCGTGCGGCGGCCGTTGCCAAAGCGTGCCAAAGTGAGTCGGCATAGCTGCGCATCCCAATAAAGTCGAGGCGGGTAACTGAGCGGCGCAGCACGAAGACGGTCATATGATCCAGGCCCGTGTGTACCGCCGTATCAGGGGTCAGGCTATGCGGATCGAGGTTGATGAGCTTTGCCAAGAGCGCGGTCATTGCGTCCTCTGGTGCCTCTAATTCTAAACACACAAACCCATCGGATTGTTCTGTTACTGCGGTTTCAGGCGCCTGGGCTTTCACTTCGGCAGCGAAGTCACACTCGCTTGGTGATTTTCTTTCGATCATCCACTGGTTTGGTCCTACCCAAAAAGCACTATGATCTTTCGCGTTTGAAATTTTACCAATGTCTGGCAGGTCCAGCCCAAAGGGGTGTGGTTTGGTTCGACCTGCGCCGATGTACAAAGAAGCCAAAGACAGATCAGACTTTTCTGAAAGGGTCACGGCACCAAAGCGGGCAGATCGGGGGTCTCTGTCGCGCAAGGCGGTAAGAGGTGTTAAGTCAGTCACGAAGTCGCTCCCCTTCTGGGTCGATGAAATGGGGCGAAACCACCTCAAGACGGATGTTTTGCCCCTCAAGCGGGTTGGCAGCGATGATATGCTCGGCAATCCGTGCATCGCCTCGATCGAGATAGCCAAGCCCGATCGCGCTACCGACATGCGGCGAATAGCAGGCGGACGTGATCCAGCCCTCATCATGTTCAAGGCTCAAAACAGAGCCTAGTTTGAGCAAATGCGATCCCGCTACCACGGGGTCATTTGGGTTGATTGGGCGCAGTCCCACAAGCCGCTTGCTCTCCGTCGCCATCTCGCCGCGGCGTGACATGATTGCGCCAATAGAGTCTTTCTTTTTCGACACCATGTTTCCCAGTCCTAGCATCAATGCGCTAGTCTGGCCCGTGATCTCGTTGCCCGCAGCATGGCCCTTTTCTATCCGCAATACACCTAAAGTTTCTGTGCCATAAGGCGTCGCGCCAAGGTCTTGGCCAATTTCGATCAACCGCTCTATCAATGCGTTGCCATAGCGAGCAGGCACAGCGATTTCATAGGCTAACTCGCCCGAGAATGAGATACGGAACAGGCGCGCACTCAGGCCTTGGCATATCGTAAGCTCTGCGCAACTCATGAAGGGGAAGGCTTCGTTAGAAATGTCAAATCCATCGTTAATCCGCGCAAGCAGCTCACGAGATCTTGGCCCCGCAATAGCTAGCTGCGCCCAAGCATCTGTTGCCGAAATTATCTGCACATCTAGTTCTGGCCAGAGGCATTGATGGGCAAATTCCATTTTGCGATAAACCAGTCCCGCATTCGCTGTTGTGGTTGTCACGACATAATGGTTTTCTCCCAACCGCGCGCAGGTGCCGTCATCGTAAAGCGCGCCATCTTCGCGCAGCATAATCCCGTAGCGCACTTTACCCAAGGGTAGGGTGCCCATCATATTGGCATAGATACGGTTCAAAAACTCGGTCGCATCTTTGCCTTGCAGGTCAATCTTGCCAAGCGTGGTGACATCGCAAACACCCACACCTGCACGGACCGCCAGCGCTTCGCGGTCTACGGATTGCCGCCAATGGGTTTCCCCTGGCTTTGGAAAATACTGTGCCCGCATCCATTGCCCGGCTTCGACAAAGACTGCACCTCGAGTGCAGGCCCACTTGTGAGTTGGAGTAAGTCTTTTGGGGCGAAAGTTTTGCCCTATGTCGCCGCCGCCAAGCACAGAGAGGGAAACGCCGGTATAAGGCGGGCGAAAGATGGTTGTCCCTGTTTCGGGAATGGTCTTCCCCGTCAGTTCGGCCATGACGGCAAGGGCAGTGATGTTTGCGGTCTTGCCTTGATCTGTCGCCATTCCAAGGGTGGTCCAGCGTTTGAGATGTTCGACTGGTCGCATGTTTTCTTGATGCGCGAGGGCAATGTCTTTGACTGTAACATCGTTTTGGAAATCGACCCAAGCCCTTTTGCGTTGGCGTTTCTTGTCGACTGCGGTAGCGGGAACATGCCAAAACGCTTCTTGTTTGTGAGCTTCGGATAGGGTCTCGGGCAGGGAAATCTTGTGGGCCGGCAAGCCGAGTATCCCAAGCGCCGTGATCGCCGCATTCATGCCGGTGCTCAATGCGTCGCCGGTGCAGCCCCTGCCTGCGGCGGCTCCTGCTGGAATCAGCCCTTTCGGTCCATCTTTAGGTGGGACAAATGCCAGAAGATCATCATCCCAAATGGGTCGCCCCCTGTGATGGGAGCTAAGATGCACATTTGGGTTCCAGCCGCCGCTGACCCCCAATGCGCCGACCTTATGCCATTTGGGCTGCCCTTTATGGGTAATTTCAATCGCGGCCAGACCATGGCGACCTTTGCTATCGCTGACCTTTGCACTTGCAAAAACCTCATAATCGCCAAACCGGGGTGCGTCTGCACGCGTATCGATGACGCCCAACAGCTCTACACCTTTAGCCAGCAAATCCAAAGCAGTACGGTGGCCGTCATCCCCGTTGGTGAAAATGGCAATTGGGTCCCGTGCGCTTTGCACAGGCGTCACCGCCCAGCGATTGGCATAGGCGCGCATGGCCCCCGCGAGCATCACACCGGGTCGGTCGTTGTTGGCAAAAGGAATATGGCGCTCCACTGCGCCTGCGGCCAGAATGCTTTGCTTGCTGGTGATCCGCCAAAGGGTTTGGCGCAGGCCTTTATGAGGAGTAGGGAGGTGGTCACCCACGCGTTCAACCGCGCCGAATATGCCGTGATCGTAGACGCCAAAAATGGTGGTTCGGGGCATCAAGCGGACATTTGGCAGGCTGTTGAGCTCTGCCAAAACAGTCTCTACCCACTCAAGAGCAAGCGCATCTCCAAGGGTATAACTTTCGCTCAATAGTCGCCCGCCAAAGTGGAAATCCTCATCGGCGAGGATAACTTTTGCCCCTGCTCGCCCTGCGGTGAGGGCAGCGGCCAGCCCCGCCGCGCCACCACCGATGACCAAGAGGTCGCAATGCAAGAACCCTTTGTCATATTGATCGGGATCAGGCTTGAAAGAGAGCCTTCCAAGACCTGCTGCTCGTCGAATGGCAGGCTCGTAAAGTTTTTCCCAAAAGGCGCGCGGCCACATGAAGGTTTTGTAGTAAAAACCTGCAGATAGGAAGGGCGCGAAGAGATCGTTGATCGCCATTAGATCGCGTTTCAACGGCCCGATATGGTTTTGCGAATTGGCAGTCAGCCCCTCATAAAGCTCGGTTACCGTAGCGCGGGCATTGGGTTCGAGCCGCGCGCCTCTGCCTAGTTGAACCAAAGCATTCGGTTCCTCTGATCCCGCAGACAATATTCCCCGTGGGCGATGGTATTTAAAGCTGCGCCCTACCAGTTGCACGCCGTTGGCAAGTAGGGCTGACGCTAATGTATCTCCCTCAAACGCTTGGTAGTTTTGGCCATTAAAACTAAAGGAAATCGGGGCGTCACGATTGATAATCCCGCCAGAAATACGGCTCATAGTCCTGCCTTCAATTTGTCCGCTGAGACTAATTCTGCCCCAAGTATTTCGTGGGTAAGTGTGTCGCGTGTGATGATGAGCCATGAGCGGTCGCCTTGCTCATGGAACCATAGCTCGCGGTGAATGCCTGCAGGATTGTCGCGGAGATAGACATAGTTGCAAAACTCGGCCTCTGCGCTTTCGCTGTACGGGTCAGGGCGGGCCATCAATGAGGCGTCACCCAGATAAGTAAACTCTTGAGCGTCACGTGGACCGAGGAGAGGATGGGGAATAATCATATCTTGTCCTCAATGCAGATTAGGTTGGGCGCCAGCACCATTTTCATCAATCAAGGCCCCACGATTGAAACGATCAAAACGGTAGGCAGCGGCGGTGTCATGGGGCGTGTCGGTGGCCAGAAGATGGGCAAAGGTGATGCCTGCCGCAGGCACAGCTTTGAAACCGCCATAACACCAGCCTCCGTTAAAATAGAGTCCATCGATATGGGTCTTGTCGATGATGGGCGAGCC
This sequence comes from Sneathiella litorea, assembly GCF_009882915.1. Lineage (GTDB taxonomy): Bacteria > Pseudomonadota > Alphaproteobacteria > Sneathiellales > Sneathiellaceae > Sneathiella > Sneathiella litorea. The sequence continues at coordinate 518,431 of NZ_WTUW01000002.1, read as the reverse complement.
ATCCATAGACATATCTACCTGGCCACCCCAAGAACGTAGAAGCTTAGCGCGCCCGATCATGGGCATAAGGGCCATGCCACTTTCGATCACTTCCTCAACCACGGGCAGGTTGCCGCGCTGGGCATAGGAATTATAGCCGTCAATATCTCCCCCAAAGACCAGGCCACCTTTATCCGATTGGCTCACATAAAAATGTCCCGCACCAAATGTGATAACATTGGGGATCGTAGGTTTGAGCCCTTCGCTTACAAAGGCTTGCAAGACATGAGTTTCTATTGGTAGGCGTATTCCTGCTTTGGCCATAATCCTGGAAGAGGAGCCTGCCACACTGACGCCAACTTTTTTCGCGCCGATATATCCCCGCGTGGTTTCCACCCCCAAAAGCTTGCCTTTTTTTATGCAAAACCCTGTGACCTCGCAGTTTTGGATGATGTCCACCCCAAGCTTGTCTGCGGCGCGGGCATAGCCCCAAGCCACACCATCGTGGCGCGCTGTTCCTGCACGCTGTTGCAGCAAGCCGCCTTTTATCGGAAACCGCGCATTGTCAAAGTTTAAAAATGGTACCAGTTTGCGTAAATCAGATTGGTTCAAAAGTGTGCCGCCTGCACCTGTAAGATGCATGGCATTGCCGCGTCGACGATAGGCATCGCGCTGAGCGTCCGTGTGAAAGAGGTTGATAATCCCGCGTTGCGAAACCATGGAGTTAAAGTTCAAATCTTGCTCCTGGCGCTCCCATAGCTTCATGGAAAGTTCATAGAAGGGCTGATTGCCAGGCAGGAGGTAATTGGAACGGATGATCGTCGTGTTGCGCCCAATATTGCCCGATCCAAGCCAGCCTTTTTCAAGAACTGCAATCCGCGATTTTTGATAGGTTTTGGCAAGGTTATATGCGGTCGCCAACCCATGGCCACCGCCGCCCACAATCACAAAGTCATAGTCAGGTTGTGGGGCAGGGTCGCGCCATAGGGCTTTCCAGCCTTTATGACTCGTGAGCGCTTCTTTGATGACTCGAAATCCTGAGAATTCCATATTCTGTCCTCGACTATTTCTCTTGGTATAGCATCGAAATCTGTGTTAACAATTCTTGTAAAAGGTCATTTTAATTTCATAATGGGACATTTTGGGCGATATGCAACGTATTGGCTTTGTATTGATCGATGGCTACGCGATGATGAGTGCCTCGGCGGCGATGGAGCCTTTGCGCGCGGCCAATCTTTTTGCACCTAAGCGGCTTTATGAACTGCATTGCTTGTCTTTGGCGGGTGAAAGCGCTAAGTCTTCGCTCCCGGCGTTCTTTGAAACCACGCCAATCCAAGAGGCTCAAATAGCATTTGACATGATCTTTGTGGTGGCGGGTGGAGACCCTTTTACTTGCCAAGATCAGTGTTTGTTCGACTGGCTTCACAAGCTCGATCAGTGTGGTGTGGCTTTGGGCGGTATTTCGGGCGGGGCAGGGGTACTAGCTGAGGCGGGGCTTTTGAACAATCGCCGCTTCACGCTGCATTGGCATCACTTTGATGACCTTAATGAACGCCACCCTGCGGCATTGGTTGAACGGCGGCTTTTTGTGATTGACCGTGACCGTTATACCTGTGCAGGTGGAACAGCTCCTTTGGACATGATGCATGCAGTGATTGCATCAAAACACGGCAGTAGTTTTGCACAACAAATTTCTGACTGGTTTATTCACACGGAGATTCGCGCAGCCTCTGCGCCGCAGCAAGCTAGTGTGGAAGCCCGTTTTGGGGCCTTGCCTAAAGCGGTGGTGGAGGCGATTGATTTGATGGAGAGCCATTTGGCCGATCCTTTGTCCTTGGCTCAAATTGCAAGCCTCGTAGGCCTGTCGAAGCGGCAGTTGCAGCGCCAGTTCCATCAGGGTTTGGGGCAAGCTGTGGCGCAGACCTATCGTGAAATACGGTTGAAAAAGGCCTATGACCTTACGGTAAATTCTGCCTTGCCTGCTAAAGATATTACCGAGGTGACAGGCTTTGCCACGTCCTCGTCCTTTAGCGTGGCCTTTGCGGCAAAGTATGGAGAGGGATTTCGCGAAACTCGCCTTTCGGCACAGCGGGCGCGGGCACTGTCAGAGGAAAATCGGGCTTTGACCATATTTTAGTAATTCCATAAAATCCTGGAATGAAAAACAAGAACCCATTCCGTTATTTCAAAACTTCGCCGGAAGTCATCCGCCTTGCGGTGATGATGTACGTCAGGTTTCCACTTTTACTTCGCAACGTTGAAGATTTGCTTCATGAACGCGGCATGGCACTGTCAGAAGAAAATAGCTTGAGGGTCATTTACTCGTCGACTAGCTTCCGAGCATGATTAAATAGAATCCATTTCGCTATTTCAAAACCTCACCCGAGATCATCCGCTTGGCGGTGATGATGTATATCAGGTTTCCCCTTTCGCTTCGCAATGTTGAAGATCTTCTTCATGAACGGCGCATCGATATTTGCCATGAGACTGTGCGTTATTGGTGGAATAAATTTGGCCCAATGTTTGTGGGTGAAATCCGAAAGAAACGGATCCATCCGTCTCAGAATTATTCAAACTGGAAATGGCATCTGGAGGAAGTGTTTTTGAAGATCAATGGCGAGACACATTACCTGTGGCGTGCTGTTNCGTGCCGCTATGACTTTGATTGGAAACAAAGATATCCAGGTAACTGGGCGTTGGAAGAACAATCGTTGTGAAAACTCCCACCTGCCATTTCAACGAAGGGAGCAGGCGATGCTGAAATTCAGGCGCCGGCGAAGTTTGCAGAAATTTGTCTCAATCCATGCATCCGTCCACAACCACGTCAACCATGAGCGCCACCTAACCAGCCGAGAAAAATTCAAGCTTCAGAGAGATGCTGCACTGACCGAGTGGCAGCAACTTAGTGCGGCATAGTAGGGGCACCTTATCGCCATTTTACGCCAAACAGAGACGTGGTCGCATTCGTCTGACAGCACCGTCTGACAGCATTTTAAACAAGGTTAGAATTTGATTTGTTATGCGAAGACCCGTCTTAGGTCAGCGGGCATATCCGTATCACGTCGCGCCGCCGCATGGCTGATAATGAGGATAAGCAGAACCACAAGGTAAGGAGTGGTCGCTAGTAGATGGGGTGAGATCGACCAGCCGGCGGTTTGCATACGTAAAACGGCAACTTCTGCCAGACCGAATATGATACAGATCGGCAATACAAGTACAGGCTTCCAGCGAGCGACAATAACCAGGCCGACGGAAATCAATCCGCGTCCTTTTGTCATATCCTGCGCCCAGGTCTGTGTATAGTCGACCGATAGAATAGCACCGCCAAAGCCTGACAGTAGGCCACCGAGGAGAATGGCTTTAAGGCGGACGACTTTTGGTCGAATACCATTTTCTGAAGAGATGCGGGCGGATTCGCCGACTGCCTGCCACTGTATACCGGTTCGGGTATGAGCCAACCACCAAGCCGCAAAAGCTACAGCAGCAATCGCCAGCGGTACGCTCATGGTCATTTGTCCGAAAAAGCTCCCCAGGAAAGGAAGACCATCTGTTAGCTGCGACCCCAAATCAGGGAGGGGTGTCACCTGGTTTCCGACCAGTGCGCGGCCAAAATAGGAAGTAGTTCCAAGGGCAATCATCCAGACTGCAAGACCGGAACCGATCTGATTGGCATTTGCGCCCAGAACCAGTGCTGCATGAAGACAGGAGAGAGCTACACCTGCCAGGGCTCCAGCCAGCAGGCCCAGCCAGGGGTTACCCGTCGCGACCCCGACAGCAAATCCGACACAGGCTCCAGCCAGCATTTCTCCTTCGATGCCGAGATTGATGATGCCGGTGCGTTGAGTAAGGGTCTCGCCAAGAGTCGTAAATATCAAAGGTGTTGCGCTTCGCAAGGTCGCGATAGACCACGCACCGAGAAGGGTAAGGAGTTCAGCGCTCATATCCAGGCCTCATGCTTTTAATAATCCCAGGGACCGCAAGCGCCACTGCGAAAAGCATACCTTGCAGAATTATGGCGCTTGCCGCAGGCACCTTGGCGAAGAGTTGAAGTGCGTCGCTTGCTGCGACAAGGCCGCCAACCAGAAAGGCGACCGGTAGAATGATCAACGGTTGGTGGCGCGAAAGCCAAGAAACCAGGAATCCAGTTAATCCATAGCCTATGGAAATTGTAGGCTGAAGCCGGCCTTGAATAGCTGATACTTCGGCAATGCCGGCGATACCTGCAATTGCACCTCCCATCGCCATCAGCGCGATAACCCATGTCCCAAAATTAAGACCAAACATCTCGCCAACTTTTCGGTTTCCGGCAAGTATTTGGATTTTCTGGGACGACGCACCGCGGGTGAAGAAAAAGTGCAATGCGATCGCAAACGCTACGGCGATCAGCAGACCAAGATGAATGCGAGAAGCAGGAAGTGCTGGCAAAATCGCGGCGCTCGGGAATGTTATTGTTGCGGGCCATCCTTGGCTGGCTGGATCCTTCCAGGGGCCGAAAACGAGTGCATTGACCCATAGAACTGTCACATAGTTCAATACGAGTGTCGTGATGGTTTCATTTATTTGCAGGCGCGCGCGGAGGATTCCGGGAATGTACCCATAGAACGCCCCGCCGAGGGCTGCGCAAACGAGCATCATCGGCAACATCAGGGCGGCGGGGAGGTCGGGCGCTGCCAGAACGATAGCGGTCCCGGTGATCGCACCCGCATAGAGCTGTCCTTCTGCGCCTACAGAAATCAGGCCGAGACGGCCGGGCACGGCTGCCGCCAGTGCGCAAAGAAGTATGGGAGTTGTTTTTGCCAAAGTCTGCGAGATTGAATATGCATCACCCAGTGCGTAGGTCAGCAGCATACCGATCATTTCGAAAGGTGGTTTTCCAAGTAGTATGAAAAATCCGATTATGAGCAGGAAGAAAGCGAGAATTGTTGCGCTGACGACCAGAAAAGTATCACGATTGACCAACATCAAGCGACCTTTCTTTCAGGTTTCAGGCCGGTCATCATGGCACCTAGCGTATCGCGGTTCAGCTTGCCATCATTGTCTTTAACAGCAACCAGTTGTCCGTCCCTGATAATTGCGATCCGGTGGGAGCCGGCGATCAAATCGTCAAGATCCTCCGATATCCAAAGTACAGCTGCACCTGCCTCGGCTTGAGCGAAAATCTCCCGGTAAATCATCTGTATTGCAGAGATATCAAGACCCATCGTCGGGTAGCAGGCGAGAATAGCAGCCCGCGGTCTGCCCAGTTCACGGGCGCTAACCAGCTTTTGCAGGTTTCCGCCGGACAAAGTGCTGGCATATCTGTCTATTTCAGGTGGATTGACGTGAAAGCGGGTGAGCAGATCTTGCACTTCATTATTCACATCAGCCTTGCCGGATGCGAGTGCCCGCAAATTCAGATTTTTTGCGAGTGTCATGTTTTCGACAACAGCATTTTTACGGGGGAGTTCTGGAATATATCCGAGGGGTGTGGCGAGAGTTTCCATCTGATTTCGCCGGATAAGACTTATACCATCTAAGGCTACATCGCCACTGGTCGCTGGATGAATTCCAGCAAGGACTTCCGCCAGCAATGCCTGCCCATTCCCCGCGACCCCGGCAAGTCCAACGACTTCGCCGGCTGCAATGGAAAGTGAAATATCTTTTAGTGACATTCCGGGTGCGGTTGCGCAAATTTTGTTGAGGAACAATTTCTCGACACGCTTTTTGGGAAGAGCTGGTGGGGAAATTTCCCGCTTAACGTCACTACCCATCATGAGCGTAACAATTTCGGACATAGATTTTTGACCGCGTGGTGAGACATCAACAATTTGGCCCTTTCTCATAACTGCAATTCTGTCCGCGCATGCCTCTACATCCGCCAGTTTGTGGGTGATCAATACTACCGATACCCCCTCGTCGGCGAGTTGGCGAATAAAGCCGTGGAGGCGGCGGGATTCGGCCGGCGTGAGAACAGACGTCGGTTCGTCAAGAATTACAATCCGCGCCGATATATTGAGGACCTTGCATAGTTCGACTAGCTGTTGTTCGCCGACGGACAGGTTCGACACTTTCGAGTGCGGATTGATATGCGGTGCCAGCCGCGTCAAATTTGCAAGAACTTCCTTTGTCCCTTTATTGTTCTCACTTACCCAATAAGGTGTTTTTGGCCAGGCCAGAAGCAGGTTGTCGCGCACGGTCAACGCCGACAGGAGTGAGAAGTTTTGGAACACCATGCCGACACCATTGATCATTGCATCAGCCGGGCCCGTGATTGCGCTGGGTTCGCCGTTGATCAAAATGCGGCCACTGCTCGGTAGATGTACACCATAAAGCAGTTTCATCAATGTTGATTTTCCGGCGCCATTCTCTCCGAGGATAGCCGTTACTTCGCCTGGGAATATCTCCAGATTTGCGTCATTGACAGCAATCAGGTCACCAAAGCGCCTAGTGACATTTTCAAAACATGCAATTGCTTTTTGCATCAGCTACGCCACAGCAAAAAAGGCATCAACTTCGACCGAGGCGCCCTGCGGAAGCTGTGCAACGCCGATAGCCGTTCGGGCATGACCACCGACCTTGGAACCGAAGAGGGTATGAAAAAGATCCGACGCACCGTTAATTACATGTGGGACAGATTGGAAATCCGGGGCGCAATGGACAAAACCACCAACACGAATACAGGACTGCACTCTATTGAGGTCATTGTCGAGGGCCTGCCTTAACGCGGCAATCAGGTTTAGGGCACATATGCGGGCGGCATCTTGGGCCTGTTCTAGATCTATGTTCGATCCAACTTTCCCCTGATAGATGACTTCGCCATTCCATTCACATGTCTGGCCGGAAAGATAGATAATGTCTCCCTGTCGTTTCCAGGGGATAAAATTGGCAATAGGTTGCGGGACTTTTGGCAACTCGATGTTCATATCAAGTAGGCGCTGCTCCACATTTATTATTTCTTGCGAAATGCTCATTGGTCGCGATCCGTTGATTGCGCAAGCGCTTTGATCAGCATCGGTGATTTTATGACGAAACCAAAGAGGAGCTTAACGTTGTAGAGTACGGCTTCGACACAGAATTTGGGCGATGTTGTCGCGGTGCAATCTTCGATCAGAACAGTATCATATCCGAGGAAGCTAGCATCCTCCAATGTCGTCATGACGCATTGGTCCATATTAACTCCCGCAATAAGAAGTGTCTTCACACCGAGGTTTCGCAACACGGCATCTGTCTCGCAGTCCCAAAAGGCACTAAAGCGGTGCTTGGTGATTTGGTAATCCTTATTGCCCGGGTTAATTTCCTCGACGACCTGGGCGCCCCAACTACCCTTTGCGATAACTTCAGAACGGGTGCCAGGAACGGGCTGGGCGAGGCATGTTTCATTGCCGGACGGATTATGGGCGTGCTGTAATGACGGTGAGATATTGAGTAAGTCCTTTCGTACACCCCAATTGACCCAGACAACGGGGACATCGCTGTCACGGCATGCTGTAATCAGGTTTTTGAGGGGGGCAATTGGGGCTCGGTTGGGGCTGATGTCTATGCCGCGCGAATGCAGCCATCCGCCTTCCGTGCAAAAATCATTCTGCATATCGACAATAAGAAGTGCAGCCTTGCTGGCGTCAATGGAAATTGATTGTGGGTCGGCCTTTAACATAAGCGGGCGTAATTTCTTCGCCGGGCGGGTCATGTCTACATGATCAGCCGTTACTTTCCAACCCTGGCTGGGGTCCAGTCCCATGAGGATGCCATCGGCCTGCCTGGATTTCATCTTAAGTTTCATCGGGTTTCCTTAACCTGCGGGAAAGAGGCGGAGCTTGGCCCCGCCTTTTAGATCAATTGGTCGAGCCAATAACGCCCTTGACAAGGAAATCCATGCTTTCAATCTTCTCCATGTCGAGCGCATTGCCGGAACCAACAATTTCTGTGCCATCTTGGGCAATTATCGGTCCGGTCCATATCTCCATTTCACCGCTAACAATTTTGTCCTTCAAGGCAAGTACCTTTGCCTTGGTTTCTTCCGAGACTGACTTGCCAAACGGATCGAGTACTGCCGCGCCACCAGCAAGATCACTCCGGACATGTGAGGGAGTCCATGTGCCTGTGTGAATTTCTTTGACCATATTTTCCATCATCGGTCCCCAGTTCCAGGATACACCGGTTAGCCAGGCTTCCGGTGCGCGATCCATCACATTGACGTCTTTACCAATGATATAAACACCGCGCTTTTCGGCAGTTTGGGCAATCGTGATGGGGCTGTCGACCTGCTCGGCAATGACGTCAATCCCTTCATCCGCGAAAGCATTGGTGGCTTCCGCCTCTTTTTGGGGTTCCCACCACCCACCGGTCCAAACAACAGTAACCGTTGCATCCGGATTTACCGACTGCGCGCCAAGTGTAAAGGCGTTGATGGAGCGAAAAAGCTGCGGGATCTGGAAGGCGCCGATAAATCCCAGCTTGCCGCTCTCAGATTTTGACCCGGCAACGACACCTGCGAGATACATACCATCGTCGCTGTCCGCCCAGTAAGTGCCAACGTTGTCAGAGGTTTTCAAACCTCCTGCATGGAGAAACTTCACATCCGGATATTTTTTTCCAAGAGAGATTGCGTAATCGAGATAACCGTAGCTGGTTGCGAAGATAATACCATGACCACTTTGGATCAGCCTTTCCATAACCTGTTCGACTTCGGCTGATTCCGGAATGTTCTCAAAAGTGGAGGTGTCGATACCCTTCATGTTTTTCTCAAGATACTGTCGCCCCAGATCCATAGAAGTATTGTATCCGTAGTCGGCCGCCGGACCGACATAAACGAAACCAATTTTTTTATCGTCGGCTGATGCAGGTGCAGCACTCATCGTCGCCATGATGAAAAGGGCTGCCAGTGTAGTATGTAGCTTCATGATATGCTCCTTGTGGGACGAAATAGTAATTATTTATTTACTAAAGCAAGGTGCATGCCAGAAAACTCCGCTGTACAGGTGAGCGGATCATAAATAGTAAAAATGTATTTACTTAAAAGGCTTTGCGTGATGCGACATCAATGTAGACCGACGTTCCAACCATTGCGAGAAGTCGGTTTTTCGGGCACGCTCTTGTAAATTGCATTTAAATTTAGCAATAAGAGCCTAATTTTTGGGCAGCGTTAGTGTATGATTAAATTTTTGGCGTAGGCCTCAAGTAGGTTGCCAGCAAATCACGGCCAAGGAGCCTGTGATCTTCCTGCCAGGCAGCAGAAGTAATGGATTTATTCCAGATGACCGACAATGTATGCATATTTGACTTGTGAAAATAGGAGAGGCCGACCATCACCACATATAGATGTAGCGGGTCAAGACCTGCGCGCACAGTGCCTGTTGCCTCGCCGCGTTTCAGCAATGTATCGATATGTTCTACAACGGGTGAGGCGACAATCGGGGTGGCTACCGAGTTCTTCAGAAATGCACCTTCAAGCAAGTTTTCAGACGAAAGAAGCCGGATGAGCTCAGGATGCTTGGCGAAATGTCCGAAAGTGAAGTCGTACATTGTCAATAGACCTTCGAAGGGTTCACTTGTCGAAACATCAAGGGCTGTTTCTTCTGCTCTTAATTCTCCGAGAACTTTCTCAAGTACGGCGACATATAGGCCTTCTTTGTCCTTGAAGTAGTGATAAACCATTCGTGGGTTGACGTCGGCTTCCGTGCATATGCTTTCTATGCGGGCGCCAGACAGACCTTTTTGTGAGAATTGCTCGATGGCAGCCTTCAGGATCTTCTCGCGAGTTTCCGCGATATTGACCGCACGCGGCCCGGCGGGGGCGCCTAGACGCTTTCTTTTTGCCCGCAAGTTTACCCTCCATTTCAAAATCTGAGCCAAGTTAGCGGGAAGCAATCTACGAAGCAAGATAAACTCCGTAGTTTATAATATCCAAGAATACCTGTGATGATGTTTGTCCGAGTTACGCTTTCGCTTCGCAGCGTCGATGACCTTCTCCATGAACGCCAACTAACCAGCCGGAACGAATTCAAGCTTCAATGAAATGCCGGATTGGTCGGGTGGCGGCAGCTTGGTGCGGCATAGTAGGGGCCTTAGCTATGCCAATTTACGCCATACTGAGACGAGGTCGCATTCGTCTGACAGCTCCCATTTTACGCCATACAGTGACAAGGCAGCACTCATGTGAGAGCGATGAGAAAATAACTCAGCACTATCTCCGAGCCGATGCAAATTTTGCATCACATATGAAGAAAAGTGGCACTAGCCATCGCCCCAATACAGCTACTAACCTAGCTGCATAGCCTGTTTTCTCCCCTTCCTTTTGCATTGCTAGACGCAAGAGGCAAATTCCAGGCTCACGACTGACCACAAAACAAAGGTAGTGTATTGCGAAATTTTCTCCCGCACCTAAAAGGGCAACCGTCGTCTGCAAGCAACGGAAGTTCTGAGACAATTAGCTCGTTAATCTCTGCATGGTTTGGACGGCAAAACTGGTTTGTTTATGCGACCGGACCTTTGATCTTACTGTTTGTATGGTGGATCGCGTATTTTTTTACTCTCGTTGACAAAAGCTTATTGCCTTCACCTTTTGCGACATTGTTCGATACTGGGGTCAACATTGCTACTGGCGATGTCATGAATGACTTTTGGTTCACGTTTGTTCGCGTCTTCTACTCTTTCGCAATTGCCGCAATAATTGGAGTTCCTCTTGGGATCGTTTTAGGGGCAAGTGACAGAGTTTATCGCTCAGTTGAGTTCATTATCGACTTTTTTCGCTCCACCCCAGCCACGGCCATGTTTCCGTTGTTTCTTCTCCTGTTTGGATTGGGAGACTTTTCTAAAATTGCAGTTGCAGCCTTTGCGGCTCTTCTAGTTGTTGTGTTCAATGTTGCTTATGGTGTCATGAATGCGCGACAAACCCGCATTCTCGCGGCCAAATCCATGGGCGCATCTAGGATGCAGATATTTGTCGATGTGATTTTCTTCGAGACATTGCCACAGACCTTTATTGGGCTTCGCACGGCTGTCTCTATGGCGTTGGTGGTAATCATAGTCGCAGAAATGTTTATTGGCGCAACGGACGGCCTTGGACATCGTATTATCGATGCCCAGATTTCCTATAATCTAACAGACATGTATGGCTCAATTCTTGTAACTGGCGCAATGGGTTATGGGCTAAATGTCTGCTTTCTAGTACTCGAAAAGTACGTAATCCACTGGTCTGGAAAATGATGAAAATTCCCTCCCACCTGCCTTCTAGAAAAGGAAGTAGAATGTTGAAAAAATATCTAACTATTGCCGGCCTTTTAACTGTGGTCAGCGCCAACCCAGCTATAGCGGCCTGCGAAAAATATGAAGAGGTAACCTCCGCCTGGTTACCTATCATGCAAACGACAGCCTATTACGTCGCCCTTGAAGAAGGACTTTTTGAAAAAGCCTGTATTAAGGTGAATTCAAATAAAATGCAGTCCCCCAATCATATAATCGACGCATTGGTCTCAGGTCGGGCAGACTTTGGTCCCCCAGGTGCGGCGGCTGGCATCGCTATGATTGCGGAGTCGAAATTTCCAGGTACGTTCAAAGTATTTGGACTTCAAGGCGGCGGTATCAAGATCAATCTAATCAATGACGGCCTTATTGTTCAAGACGGTAGCGATATCAAATCATTTGCTGATCTCAAGGGCAAAACAATCGGCCATGTGCCTGGAATACAATGGCGCACAATAACCAAGCATCTGGTACGTGCCGCAGGCCTCGACCCGGATAAGGACGTTAAACTCATCGACCTCGCAGTACCTCAACAAATACCCGCTGTTTTAGGGGGAAGTGTAGATGCTACTCTTTCGTTGGAACCGGTTGGTTCCATTGCAGCTTACACAGATGGTGTGACCCGTGCTGTAATCAATCCTGTCGCGCAAACTATAGCAGACCCGTTTTACTCGGGAGCCGCAGTATTAACCACAAAATTCATCGCAGAAAGACCTGAAACAGCGAGGAAAATTGTCGAAATTATTGATGAGGCAACTGCACTTGCGATGGCGGATTTTGAAAAATATAAGAGCATTATTCCTAAGTATACGGCTATCCGCGACACGCAGCTTGATTTGTTGGCCAAGCCTTACTTGCGCGGGTTCAAAGATATTAACGAGACAGATTTGAACTCATACCAGTCTTTTGTGGATGTTTTTGTTTCCGAAAAAGTCTTAAGCGAGCCGATGGATGTCAGAACAAAAATGTTAAGCCTCAGCGATTTTGGAGGAAATTAAAGCCGATGGTAATCATGAAGAATGAGAACCTAGTACTCGACACTTTTGAAGAAAAAGATGAGGCTGCTCAGAGCAGCCTCATTTCTGCACCGAAACCGCGCACGAGTTATCTGACCATAAAGGGATTGCGTAAGTCTTTTAACGATACTATTGTTTATGACGATTTCGATTTGACCCTGCCACTTGGCGGCTTTACCAGCATTTTCGGCCCTAACGGGTGTGGCAAAAGTACATTGATCAATATGATTTCTGGTCTTATGCCGATGGATGCAGGCGAGGTACTTTATGATGGTCAGACTATTGACGAAACCAGGATTTCATACGTTTTTCAGAACTATCGAGAAGCGCTATTTCCGTGGATGCGAGCAATTGAGAATATCCACTACCCGCTGAAATTGATGGGTATTCCCAAGCGAGATCGAAATGAGCGTATTGACCGGTTGATTGAGGATTTTGGTATAAAAATCGATCTCAACGCGTACCCGTATACTTTGTCTGGTGGACAACAACAGGCGGTTTCCATAATCAGAGCGTTAGTGCGAGAACCCGAGGTATTATTTCTGGACGAGCCGTTTTCCGCCCTTGATTATGAAATGACATTGTTGATGAGGGAAAAGCTGCAGGCTATTTTTGCAAAAACGAAGACCACGATGGTTCTCGTTTCTCATGACTTGGAAGAGGCAGTGCAGATGGCTGACAAAGTAGTTCTTTTGACACGCCGTCCAACACGTGTCGCCGAGATTATTGACAATTCATTGCCAAGGCCACGTGATGCTGCATCGCTTGTGAGCAATGATTTTGTGGCCTTACGCAGCAAGTGTCTGGAGATTTTTCAGCGTGAAACAAGAACATGAAATCACAGCAGAAGGCAATCTACGAAAGGATAAGAAGGAATGCGAGGATATCACGACATTGGCGGCGATAAGGCAGGTTCAATTCCCCGAGTAGAGCTACCTTGGCTGCATTGGGAAAAACAAGTCGAGGCGATTAGAAATCTTTTGGGTGACGGTACGCGACGCATCATCTCGCTTGATGAGATGCGCCGTGGATTTGAGAGTTTTGGTGAAGATAAATACAAGGCATTGTCGTTCTACCGCCGGAGGCTTGAAGCGATGACTGATATTTTGATTGAAAAAGAAATTATAAGCCAAGAGGAACTCGATAAAGCCGTCGTTGAGAAGACTATTCTTTGGAACAAGCAAAAAACTGAAGACGACCAGTCATGAGTACAGCGAAAGCTGCACGATTTGCGATTGGTGACCGAGTGAGAGTGCTTGACCTCGATAAATCTGGACATGTTAGAATTCCGGCCTACGTTCGCGGAAAGTGCGGCAAAATTGTCCAATATTGTGGCAAGTATCTCAACCCTGAAGACCTGTCGATTGGCAAGACGTCAGGACCAGCATTTGATCTTTACAGGGTCGAGTTCACTCAAGCGTCCTTATGGGACGAACCTAGAAATCAATCGCAAGACCGCTTAATCATTGAAATATACGACCATTGGCTTACGGCCGCTTAAAAAAATCGCCTATTTTTACTGATAGCATAGACAGAGAAGTAGACATGCATAACGATCACGAAAACCACAGCCACGAGGACCACGATCATCAACATGAAGACCATGAAGCATTGGTGGTCGAAGATGACGCAGGAAATCTTGAATCTCAAATTATTATCGATGCGTTACAGGATGTTCTCATTAGTAAAGGGTTGTTGACCGCGCCGGAGGTCACTAAGGAAATCGAGAAACTTGAATCACCAGGTGTTCATCTCGGTGCGAAGGTTGTTGTGAAAGCCTGGAAAGATTCCGAATACAAACAACGGCTTCTCAGCAATGGGAAAAGCGCTATTCAAGAAATTGGTGTCGCTGTGGGCGAGGCGCAAATCGTGGTAGTGGAAAACACGGATACGGTCCACAATCTGATTACCTGTACCTTATGTTCTTGTTACCCACGATCAATCCTCGGCCAGCCGCCGTCATGGTATATTTCTAAAGCATATCGTGCCCGAGCAGTTAGAGAGCCTAGAAAAGTTCTTTCCGAGTTCGGTCTAGATCTTGACGAAGATATCCAACTCATAGTTCATGATAGTAACGCGGACATGCGATATCTTGTCCTTCCAATGGCCCCTGATGAGGCGGCACAGTTGGACTCTCATGATCTAGAAGCTCTCGTAACTCGTGATCGCCTAATCGGTGTCAGCCGCTAATAGAACAAATTAAAGCGTCCGGCGTTGTCATGAAAAAGCCCGTTATTGGTGGAACAGTTTTGCCCAATGGTCGCAAATCAAGTCCGTAAGTAAAGCCTTTAGATGTCTGGAAAGCTTGCAAAAATTCATCTCAAACTGTGTGTTAATTTTTAACCGCTTCAATCAAGAACGACACTAGCCAGCGAAAAAATAAGGCTCCTGAGAGGTGCCGCACTTGCCAAGTGGCAGCAACTTGGTGCGGCATAATAGAGGCATTTTTGCGCTATTTTGTTCCATAAGGAGACTACGTCGCATTAGTCTGACAGTACCCCGAGACTACGTCGCACTCGCCTGACTGCACCCCCTTGACCTCAATCAAGGACAATGCGGGCAGCGGAAGATATAAAAAAGCGATGACGAAGACCGGGATGGGGAATGCTTGAATTAAAACGGATTGCCATTGATACCTACCGCGACAATGTTGCGTTTCTAGCAAGAAATTGCAGTGTGTACCGGCCTGAGGAATATCAGGCCCTCAAGAAAATCCAGGTAATGAACGGGAGCCACCATCTGTTGGCCTCCCTGCTAATTGTCGATGATGAGACGATCGTTGGTCCGGGCGAGCTCGGACTGTCGGAGCAGGCGTTCCGCCGCATGGGGTTGAAAGCGGGAACAAGAGTGACCATCGCCCCGGCTGAACCTCCGGGTAGCCTCGATCATCTCAGGCGCAAAATCCACGGCCATACTCTTGATTCCGCGCAAATTGAAGAAATTATCACGGATATTGCCAATTACCGCTATTCGGAAATGGAGATTGCCGCTTTCCTTGTCTCGTCCGCGGGCTTTATGACGACGGACGAGATGCTCTCTCTGACAAAAGCCATGGCGCAGGCGGGGACACAGCTTCGCTGGAAATCACCTGTCGTTGTCGACAAGCATTGCATCGGCGGCATTCCGGGCAACCGCACTTCCATGATCATCGTGCCCATTGTCGCCGCCCACGGTCTGACCATCCCGAAAACCTCTTCGCGGGCGATTACCTCGCCCGCCGGAACGGCGGATACCATGGAAGTGCTGGCAAAAGTCGATCTTTCTATGCCGGAAATGCAGCGCGTCGTTGAGGAATGCAACGGCTGCATCGTCTGGGGCGGGCATGTCAACCTGTCGCCGGCTGACGATATTCTGATCTCCGTGGAGCGGCCACTGTCCATCGACACCCGCGAGCAGATGGTCGCCTCCATCCTTTCGAAAAAACTTGCAGCGGGGTCAACGCATTTGCTGGTGGACCTCCCGCTCGGTCCGTCTGCCAAAATTCGCAACCACACCGATGCCATGCGCCTGCGCAAACTCTTTGAATATGTCGGCAATCAAGTTGGTCTCGCCATTGATGTGATCGTAACAAATGGAGCGCAACCAATTGGCAACGGTATCGGCCCGGTGTTGGAGGCGCGCGACGTGATGTCGGTGCTTCGCCGGGAGGAGGGGGCACCGATGGATCTGCGTGAAAAGTCATTGCAGATTGCCGGGGCTTTGCTTGAGAACGATCCGGGTTTGCGCGGCGGGAGCGGGTATGCACAGGCACAGGAGTTGCTGGATAGCGGCGCGGCGCTGAAATCCATGGAGCGGATAATTGAGGTGCAAGGGCGCGCGCAGGAGGTCTTTTGCGTCGGTGAGCTGGCCTATGATGTTCTGGCACCGATAAGTGGCACCGTTACCGCAATCGACTGCTATCGCCTTGCCCGGATTGCTCGGCTGGCAGGAGCGCCGATGGATAAAGGAGCGGGTATCGATCTATTCAAGAAAATTGGTGACAATATAGCCAAGGGAGAACCGCTCTACCGTATTCACGCATGTTTTCAATCTGACTACAGTTTTGCCGTCAAATATGTGAGTGAGGGCAACGGATATGCCATAGGAGAACTGGCATGAGCGGCGCATCGCTTCATTTCCTGCCCGAAAGTCTGGCTGCTGCTATGAAATTGGCGGCTAGCCTTGATATTCCCGTTCATGAAATCGCCGTTCACCACTTTCCCGACGGCGAGAGCAGGGTGCATATCCATCCGGTAAAGGGAACGGCCATCCTGTTCTCGAGCCTGAACGATCCTAACGAGAAGCTGCTGCATCTCGCCTTCGCCGCAGCCACACTGCGGAGCGACGGAGCAGGTCGGGTGATTCTGGTCGCGCCCTACCTCTGCTACATGCGGCAGGATAAAGCGTTTGAGACAGGCGATGCCGTCAGCCAGCGGATCATCGGCGACTATCTATCCCGCTATTTTGACCGGGTGATTACAGTCGATCCGCATCTGCATCGCATTAACAGTCTGCAAAGTATCTTCACGGATTGCCAGGCGGATGTGTTAAGCGCGAGTAGTGTCATCGCTGAAACCTTGGCGGTGGAGATGGATGGTGATTTGCTTCTTGTCGGTCCAGATGCAGAGTCGCTGCAATGGGTGGGCGCGATTGCGAAGCAACTTGATGTTCCCTTCATAGTCGCAACCAAGGTCCGCCATGGTGACCGGGATGTTGAGGTTCACTTTGCCGATGCACAAAGAATAAGGGAAGCGAAAGTAGTTATTCTCGATGACCTGATTTCGAGTGGGATGACGGTCTGCCGTGCGACGGAAGCACTCCTGAAGGCAGGCGCGAAGGCAGTCGAGGTGATTGCGGTGCACGCGCTCTGCAGCGACGCAGATTTGAATACAATACGAGCTGCAGGCGTGTCTAGTATCCGCTCCACTGACAGTGTGCCGCATTCAACCAATGCAATCAGCCTCGCGCTGCTCCTTCGCAGCGCCTTGATGGAGGAGGTATGACATGACAACGCAAATCAAATTTTGTGGTGCGGCTGGAACGGTGACCGGGTCCTGTTACCGGTTGCGGGTGGCCGGACGGCAGTTTCTCGTCGACTGCGGCATGTTTCAGGGAACGAAGACCTTGAAGGAGTTGAATTACGGGCCATTTCCTTTCGATCCGGCGGAGATCGATTTCGTTCTTCTCACCCATGCCCATATAGATCACAGCGGGGTTATCCCGAAGCTGATCAAGGCGGGTTTTAAAGGCCCGATCTTTACCACGGCGCAGACCCGTGATCTTTTAAGTTATATGCTGCCCGACAGCGGTTATATTCAGGAAGTCGAGGTAGAGCGGCTCAACCGGCGCAACCAGCGGCGCGGCAAGCCAGCAGTTGAGCCGATCTATGGCCGAAAAGATGCAGAAGATTCGATGGCGCAAATTCACCCGGTAGAGTTCGAGGAATGGCTGCAACCTTGTGCCGAGGTAAGGGCAAAATTCTGGAACGCAGGTCATATCCTTGGCGCTGCCTCGATCGAGATTGAAATTAACGAGCGCGACGAAGCGATCCGACTGCTTTTCTCCGGCGATATCGGGCCGGATAATAAGCTTTTCCATGGTGACCCGGAAGCGCCAAGTGGGTTCGATTACGTCTTTTGTGAAGCAACTTACGGAGGCCGCGTTCGTGAAGATTCCACGCCTGAGCGTCGGCGTAGAATCCTGTCAACGGAGATAAACGACGCAATGGCAGCGGGCGGGGCGTTGGTCATTCCTTCCTTTGCCGTGGAGCGTACGCAGGAATTACTGCTCGATATCGATCATCTCCTTGATAAAGAGAAGGTAGCCTGCACAGCGGTTTTCCTCGATTCTCCGCTCGCCATCCGCGTTACATCGGTTTTTGCCAAATACAAGAGCGATCTTGAAGACGTTGAGGAGGGCGATCATCCGTTCTCGAACCCGAAATTTCACTTCACGGAAACGGTGGACGAAAGCAAATCTATTGCCCGCTTTGATGGGGGTGTTATCATCATGGCGGCGAGTGGCATGTGCGATGCCGGGCGCATCCGGCATCATTTGAAAAACCATCTTTGGAGGGCGCAGTCGACCGTTCTTCTAGTCGGCTATCAGGCCGAAGGCACGCTTGGTTGCCTCCTCGAAAAGGGCCTGAAAACAGTCAAGATTCAGGGGGAGGAAATTAAAGTCCGGGCCCGCATCCGCTCCATCGACATTTATTCAGGTCATGCTGATGGAAACGGCCTTATAGACTGGGTAACAGCGCGCAAGCCCGTGCGGCAGGCCGTCTTTCTCACGCATGGCTCCGGGGAATCACTTCAGGCGATGCAGGCGCAGTTGCTGGACGCGGGGTTTTTGGAGGATGAGGTCATCGTTCCTGCGCTCGATGACGAGTTTGAGCTGCGCAAATCCGGTAAGACAGTTAAATCACGCGGTGTTAGCAAACGGTTAGCCCCGGATTTTGTCGACAAGCTTGACTGGCATAATGAACTGGCTCAGCTTACACTCGATATCCGGTCGGCGTTAGAACATGCTTCCGATAGCAAGCAAAAATCTAAACTGCTTTTGAAGCTTCGCCAAACGCTACACAAAAAGTAAATCCGGCTGATTTTTGAGAAAATTCACCAAAATTCCATGTATTTTCCTTGTTAAACAGGGAAATTGGCGGAGGCGGGTTCGCATGTGACTGCTTCCTCCGCCACTCACTCCTCAATCCATAATCACTTTAACCATGAACGCCACCTAAACGACCGGGTAACAATGAAACTTCAAAGAAATGCCGCACTAACCGAGTGACAGCAATTCAGTGCCGCATAATAGGGGGCCTTATTAGCAAATTGCGCCAGACAGAGACAAGGTCGCATTAGTCTGACAGCACCCATCTTGTGCATTGGCCGAGATTAGATCATCGGCATTTTTCTCGTCTCGAAGTTGATGTTACAACGCCTGACAACGCCCATCAATGCCGCGCCCATACCGGAGACATTCAACCTGGCGAAGTGACAGTGAATATTGAAGATATATCATAACAGCCAGGTAGATGAATTTAGATGATGTCTTGAAATAGCGGTTTGGATTTTTCATCGACCGGCTGTAAATCCGATATACCTAGCGTTTAGGCAACAACCCTCTGACAATGTTGGCGCTTGACAATTGACGGCCGTACAGGTCATTGTTTGTAACTAAATGGTTACTTAACGGTGTCGGAGTCGACGCTGAATAGATGTCAAAGCACGTGGTACGAGTTTGCTAATGTGCGGTCAATGGCGCGATTGTAATCGGGAAATGGGGGAGTAGATCTGCATGACAATACAAGAGGCTGGCGAAATTGCACCGTTCATCCGGATGCAGAATGTCCGTAAAGTTTATGGCAGCGGTGATGATGAATTCGTCGCGGTTTCAGATGTAACTCTCAATGTGCAAGAGGGTGAAATGGTATCGCTTGTCGGTCCGTCTGGTTGCGGAAAAACCACGGTGTTAAAAATTCTCGCCGACCTTCATGGTTATGAAGGTGGGACCGTGGATATCGGTGACGCGGAGCATCCATTTGTTCCTGGTCGTGATGTCGGCATGGTGTTTCAACAGCCTCTGCTTTTAAAATGGCGGAATATTATCGATAACGTCCTGTTGCCGGCTGACATTCTTGGCTTGCCACTAAAGCCTGCCCGCGATCGTGCCCGCGATCTTCTGAAGCTGGTTGGCCTAGAAGGTTTCGAAAAGCGAAGCCCACATGAACTTTCGGGGGGCATGCAACAACGCGCAGCGATTGCCCGCGCCCTTTTGCATGATCCAAGGGTCGTTTTGATGGACGAGCCGTTTGGCGCTCTCGACGCTTTGACTCGCGAACGGATGAACCTCGAATTACTTCGTATTTGGGAAGAAAGCGGAAAAACAATCCTTTTTGTAACGCACTCTATCCAAGAGGCAGTCTTAATGGGCTCAAAATGCGCTGTAATGACGTCAGGACCGGCGCGTATGGCCGCATATTTCGATATTGAGCTGCCGTATCCACGTAAGCTTGACATGCGTCAATCAGCAGAATTTGGAGAGTATGCAAGAAAAATTTATGACCTGCTGGGAGTCGAATGAAACCAACTGATAATCAATCACTATGGGAGGAAGATACGTTGTGAATTCTGCAGTTTTCTTAACTCTTATGCCCACCAATATGTCTCTCTTTCATAGTAAATACTATCACTGGATGATCGATTGTTTGAATACGAAAGTGATCATGGTGGATGCTGGCGCGACAGTTAGCAAGATTGGTCTGCAAGGTCCTCCCTTTTTGCCTGAAGCGCCCAGAAATGTACATAGCCTTGCCGGAGATGCTTTGCGATGAAGGAAAACCAACCCAAATTTCGTCTGATCGACGTAGAATTCTTCGAACGCGACGTTCGATTGCGAATGCCTTTTCGGTTTGGCATAGTCACGTTGACAGAAGCCCCACAAACTTATGTACGTGCACATATTCGCACCGCTGACGGACGCGAGGGGTGGGGTATGTCGGCCGAACTTTTGGCACCTAAGTGGTTCGACAAATCTCCTGACCAAAGCAACCAGGACAATTTCGATCAATTACGTCGTTCGTTGGCGGTTGCGGCAAAAACTTACTGTGCCGAATCTCGTTTCCTCTCAGCCTTCGGTCTGCATGTCGCTTGCGCTGCTACTATAGCATCGGACGCCGAAGCTGAGAATATTCCGTCCTTGGCGGCTGGTTTTGGGCCTGCACTACTCGATCGCGCGATCCTCGACGCATTGTTGCGAATTGAAAACATCAGCCTTTTCGAAGGGGCGCGCCGGAATGTATTCGGATTGACAGATGCCTTGACCCCCGATCTTGCCGGATTCGATTTAGACGGTTTTCTCGCAAAACTGCATCCGTCCAAAAAGATTGCGGCGCGGCACACAGTTGGATTGGTCGATCCTATCGAATCGAGCGATCAATCCGAAGCGGATAGAGTTGGTGATGGCCTCCCCGAAACGCTGGGGGAGGTGATCCGTGATTATGGTGTAACCTATTTCAAGCTGAAAGTCGGTGGTGACATAAACGCTGACCTGGACCGGTTGACGCGAATTGCCCGGGTCCTTGACCGGTTGCCTGACTACAAGGTTACTCTGGACGGCAACGAACAGTACAATGATGTCGAAGGCATCAGGTCGCTTTGGACCGCAATCAAACAAACGCCTGCACTAAATCGACTTTGCGCATCGACCTTGTTTGTCGAACAGCCGATTTCCCGCGCCCATGCCTTTGATCGCGATATTACATCGCTGGCCAAGCTTGTTCCGGTTGAAATAGATGAGTCAGATGGCTCGATAGGCGCTTTCCCGCTAGCTCGCGATCTCGGTTATACTGGAGTATCATCAAAGTCTTGCAAAGGTTTCTACAAGTCGGTTCTGAATTGCGCCCGCTGCGCAAACTGGAACGAAGGAAATGAACCTGGACGTTATTTCATGTCTGCGGAGGATTTAACGACGCAGGCTGGACTATCCGTTCAAGAGGATCTGGCTCTGGCAACTTTAATCGGTTGCACCCACGTTGAGCGAAATGGGCATCATTATGTCGACGGCATGTCTTCGGTGCCAAAGGCCGAGCAACAGGCCTTTTTGAAGGCTCATCCCGATATATACACAGAAAGCCATGGTAGCGTTCGGCTGCGAATTACGGACGGCAATATCAGCATCGGGTCGCTCGAAACCGCTGGTTATGGCAGCGCGGTTTTACCCGACATCGCAAATCTACAGCATTGTGAATACAAAACATGAGTGGTTTGATGCAAAAAATACGCAATAACATATATTATTATCTACCAAGCATTATCGCAATCTTGGTACTCATGGTGATCTGGCACTTTTCTGTCATTGTTTTCGACGTTAAAGAATATGTGTTTCCAGCTCCAGACGATACACTGATGACGTTGTTCGACCCAAAGTATCGTTGGATATCCAATACGCTGATAACTTTTTATGCCGTTGCCGGTGCATTCGTAATCTCAACCGTACTGGGTATTGTGTTGGCGATCATCGTTATCTGGCATCCATTGCTGGAACGGACAGTCATGCCGCTGTTGGTTCTATTCAACACCCTTCCAAAAGTTGCATTGGCACCGCTGTTCGTACTTTGGCTTGGCTACGGCGTCGTGCCCAATATGCTCATTGCAGTGACAGTCAGTTTCTTTCCGATGGTGATCAATACCGCAGCAGGGCTGACACAGGTTGATCGCGATTTAATTGACCTTGTCCGCAGTCTAAAAGGTACCAAGCGACAGATTTTCAGCTTGATTAGGTTGCCTAATGCACTGCCCTACATTTTTGCTGGTCTTAAGCTGAACGCAACGCTGTCAGTCATCGGTGCAATCGTAGGCGAGTTTGTTGCCTCTGAAGGCGGATTGGGCGCACTGATCATCATCGGTGGCGTGACCTTGGATACGCCAGCAATTTTCGCATCACTTTGCATTATCTCTGCCATGGGCTTGGCACTTTATGTGCTGGTGGTCATTGCGGAACGGATTTTTGTTCCGTGGGAAACGTCCGAAGTTCAACCCTAACCAGAAGGAAGAAAACATGAGACATTTGTTAAAAAGCGTCTTGGTCGCGGGGGTAATTGCCTTTGCGCCCCCTGCCATCGCGCAGGACCTAAAAGTGGTTACCCTCCAACTGAACTGGTTTCCGCTAGCCGATCACTCGCCTATATATTTTGCGCGTGAGAGAGGTTATTATGCGGAAGAGGGGATCAAGCTCGAAATCGTGCGTGGTCAAGGTTCGGGCGATGCTGCGCAAAAAGTCGATCTCGGTCGCGCTGAGTTCGGGATTGCAGATACACCGACTGTGCTCACAGCGATCAGTAAAGATGCTGACTTAATGGTTGTCGGTATGGTTTACGACAAAGCAGCGAACAATTTATTCTATCGTAAGAGCGATGGAATTGAATCGCCAAAGGATCTCATCGGCAAGAAAATTGCGGCGCCGCCAGGTGATTCACACCGATTCCTTTGGCCATCTTTTGCAAAATTGAATGACGTCAACCCTGACTCCGTGACCCTCGTCAACATCAAGCCTGAAGGTAAACAAGCAATCGTTGCTTCGGGCCAGGTTGCTGGCTCGTTCGACCTCTACACGAACAAATCGGTTTGGGAGAAAGTGCTCGGCAAAGACGATTTGGGGAACATGTTGTTCGCTGACTTCGGAGTTGCGCTTTATGGTCATTCCTACATCACGCACAAGGACATTGTTGCGAATGACCCTAAGTTGGTCGAAGGGTTCTTGCGCGCCACGTACAAGGGATGGGTTGATGCCTATAACGAACGCGAGGCAGCAATCGATGCACTGGCTAAGGATGTCGACGGGATCGATGAAGTGACGTATCTGGCCAACCTGGACCTTATCATGGACCTGGTTATAACTGATCGCTCGCGGGAATATGGCATGGGCTGGATCCTGCCCGACCGAATGGCTGAAACCATCAAACTCACCGCAGCAGGCGGTGCGCTTGGTCGTGAATTGAATGCAGCTGATGTGTTCACCAATGACTACAACAGTAAAGTGAAGGCGCCCGAGTAGCATGTGAAATTATAGGCGCCGCCTTTACTGAGGGGCGCCTATAAATTTAGGGGTATGCTGATCTATTGGTACTGTCAGAGGGAAGCCGGTCTTTGATCGGATCTTTTTAATTCCATAGAACCCTGGAATAAAAAATAATCCATTCCTTTTTGCAAGACATCGCCCGAGATCAACTGCTTTGCCGCGATGATGAATGTCCGATCTACGCTTTCTCTTCAAAATGCCGCACTAACCGAGTGACAGCAACTCAGTGCGGCATAATAGGGGGCCCTATTAGCAAGTTGTGTCAAACAGAGACAAGGTCGCATTAGTCTGCCAGCACCCTTGCGAATGACTGCGCAATCGACCACTATGTGCGACAAATATAACTAGAAAAGGTCTCGATCCAATGAACGAAACACCGTCACAATATTCTGAAGCACTGGTAACATGTGATTGGCTCGAAGCCCATTTGAACGACCCTGATCTGGTTGTTTTCGACTGTACGACCTATCTTGTTCCCACTGAAGGCCCAAACCGGCCTTACGATATCCAAAGCGGCAAAGCAGATTACGACGCAGGTCATATTCCTGGCGCCGGATATTTCGATCTACAAAAACATTTTTCTGTGGCCGACAGTCCTTACCGCTTTACGCTACCGCCGGCCCAGGAGACTGCTGCTGCTTTTGCTCGGCACGGTGTGAGTGATGGCAAGAGAGTTGTTCTCTACAGCCGTAAAAACCTGCAATGGGCGACGCGTTTCTGGTGGATGCTGCGGTGGCTGGGGTTCGACAATGTGGCAATTCTGGATGGCGGCTATGATAAGTGGGTTGCGGATGGACGCATAACCTCAACCAGCCAGTGTAAGTACGAAGCTGGCCAGTTATCCATCAATTTGAGACCTGAGTTATTCGTCGGCAAAGATGTCGTTCAGAGCGCGATCGGTGCGGGGGAGGTCTGCACGATTAACGCTTTGACAGCAGATCTGCACAGGGGTGAGAATCCGCGCTATGGTCGTCCCGGCCGCATTCCAGGCAGCGTTAATGTCCCCGCGACAACATTGTTTAACCCCGAGACAATAGAGTTGCTGCCGATCGACACGGTCGCTCAGGCATTCGCTGGTATCGGAGCCGACCCAACCAAGCGTATCATCGTCTATTGTGGTGGAGGGATAGCGGCAACTCTAGATGCCTTCTTGTTACACGAGCTCGGTTATCGTGATATTGCTGTTTACGACAATTCTATGAGCGAGTGGGCGAACAACGTTTCTTTACCAATCGAAACTGGCTGATCGGTAAAGGCTGTCAGTAGAAAATAGCGGGTCGCCCAATCTGTCGTTTCTTAAACTCCTTCGAGATAAATTCATGACTCAGAGACAAGCCGCACTAGTCTAGCAGCGCCAATTTCAGTGATAATCTTCGTAAAGCAATAAATCTGATGTTGTTAATTGATAGCGTAAAATCAAAGCTAGTCATCAGCATCGAAGTCCACAACAAAACGAAGCTTCCTTAAGGGACGAACAGTGTCCGTTCCGGCCTTGTAAATAGGATGCCTTTTATACTCTTCCAGGGCTTCAACTGATTCAAACTCAACGTATAGAACAATATCAATGTCATCTGACAAGCCATCGCGCTTACTATTTTCAGAAACTTCTATTTTAGAGACTGATGGTATATCGCGATATTTCGAAAACGCTTCCTTAATAACCGGAATATTTTCGGGGTGCTTTGCACTAAAAAAAACAATATGCTTAATCATTAACTTATCCTTCAGCCAACTAAGCGCAATTATAAGGTCCGTTTTTTTGGGAAAGGTAATTTCCTTAAATTTACTGATCTGGCGCGTTTGAATTGCGCTGATCGGACAAGGGTTTAAGTCATGTAAATTCTTACGTCCTTTTTTGATAACAACTCAATTGGCGGCCTCCAGAATGCCAAGACTTTTTGGGTGCCGCCTAACGGCTCATACACCCCCTTGGCCATAACTGGGAATATGGGCGAGAGCAAACTACAATGGTGAATGTAGAGGATTCAAGCTTAAAGGGGGTCAATACGCTCGCAATTTCCCAAATTCCTGTTGGGCAATGTGATGCTGTGCCACATCGATACAGCTTTGCTTCCAAGCGGCGAGATCATATTGCAGGTTTAAAATTCCTCAAGAAACCAATAAATCACGATGGTCAACCCAATGTGACTGTAATGGTCAGATTACGTTCCTACCATGCAGCGATGAAGAACATAGGAAGTGCCGAGGTGCAAGACGTTGGCCGATGGTTGAATAATCGCTGTGAAAACCCACACCTATCATTTCGAAGAAGAGAGCTGGCGAGGCTGTATTTCAGGCGCCTGTGAATTTTGTATCAAATTATCTTTGCTCACGCCTCAATCCAAAACCACTTCAACCGTGAGCGCCACTTAAACAGCCGAGAAATTTCCAAGCTTCAGACGAATGCCGACTGACCGAGTGGCAGTAACTTAACACGGCAAAATAGAGACGCGTTTGTACCATTCTACGCCAAACAGAGAGAAAGTAACGGTAGTCTGGCAACACCTCTGATAGCACGGCTCCCTGTGTGGAATTTTAATGTGCCGGATTGACAGGTGTTTTTAACAGTGCCATAAAAAGTAAAAATAAAATCAAACGTTCGATAGAAATATTTCCGGGGAGAAAAAAATGAAATCCATATTCAAGGCCACGATGGCCGCATTATCGTTGTTACTTGTTGGTACGCAGGTGGCCACGGCGGACGTTAAGTTGGTGTATTCGAGTTGGTTTCCAGGGCAAAGCAAGCACCACACGGAGGTTCTAAAGCCGTTCTTTGACCGGATTGCAGCCGAGAGTGAGGGGGCGATAAGCTACGAACTCTTTACCGATGGTACGATTGCGGGAGGGCGAGCTACGCTTCAGGCAATACGTGATGGCGTTGTTGATATGGGCTTGATTGCTAACCTCTATCATCCTGCTGAACTCAAAAATAGTGCACTTTTGTCTGAGTTGGCCACATTCATGATCGATGATGCGATGGTGGGTACTGCGGCATATAATGAGTTTATACTCCTCGACTGTCCAACTTGCGTGCAGGACTATGTTGACCAGAATATTGTGCCGATAGGATTTTTCTCAAATCCACCCTATTTGCTGCTGTGCAATAAGCCGGTCGCTTCGCATGCCGATCTGAGTGGTCTGCGCGTTCGCGCAGTGGGCGCTTGGGCTTCGCTCATTGATGCTGCCGGTGGTTCGTCAGTAAACATGACTACTCAGGAAAGCTATGAAGCGTTGGAGCGCGGTCAGATCGATTGCACAATTGGATCAGCTGATTGGTTGGTTCAGAGTTCGCTTTTCGATGTGGTGACGCATGTGAATACTATGTCGCTTGGCACGTATACTGGTGGGCTCATTATAGACATGAACGCCGAAACCTGGTCTGAGCTTGATGAGGGGCAGCGCGAGATCGTTCTTCGTAACGCTTCGTTGGCCGTAGTAGATTTCTCACTTGTATATATCGAAGAGAGTAAAGCAACCTTGTCTCTTGCAGATGAGAAAAATGTCGCGTTGCTAAGTCCCGAAGAAGATCTAGTCGCCTTTTACGCGGAACGTCGTGAAAAAGAAATTAATCGCGTTATTGCGCTTGCGTCAGACCGAGGGATTGAAGGGGCTGAGGCAATGTTAGATCGGTTTAGTGAGCTTGTTGTGAAGTGGCAAGGCATTGTCGAAGAAGTTGGTCATGACCGTGATGCGCTTGCGGCGCGCCTCTATGACGAGGTCTACTCTAAGCTGAACTGATTGAAGGGCCTATGCTTAACGGCCAGTACCGCAACGCTGTGCTGGCCCATTGCATAGACATCAGTCTGAGGTAGATGGGTGAGGAGCCTATAGGCTTTGAAAGCTTCTGAACCTCGACTGAACGATGTTCGGCTCTATGAAGAGGTCGGTTCCCGCGAGATGCTTAAGAAAGAAGTCTTATTGCACTTGCTTACGCTCCACACCGCTCTGCTGACCTGTTCATGATTAGAGATTGTTATGATGTTTTTCCAAATTGACAGCATGCTGTTGGGCTAGTGGGGTGAGGTGGTCGTGAGGGTCATGAATATGTCGTGCAAGTTTCTGAAGTTGATCCAGTGACGTTGATCATGACCGGAATCCCAATCTGGTGAAATCCGCGGCTGAGATCGAAGTTTATTTGGGCTGGGTGTTGTAGGCTCCAGCTCCGTCTAAAGCCATTGTGCGATTTTCTTCAACATGATGTGAATTTACCAAATGTGAAGAACAATCGAGGGTGAATGTAAAATGGAAATGAAAATGTCGAAGCCAATTTGCGTTAATGAAGAATACAAGGATGCCGTCGTAGTAGGTGCAGGTTTTGCGGGTATGTACATGCTGTATCAACTCGGACAGCTAGGAATGTCTGCTGTGGGCCTGGAGGCGGGAGATGGCGTTGGTGGGGTTTGGTATTGGAACCGCTATCCTGGCGCTCGTTGTGACATAGAAAGCATGCAGTATTCATATTCTTTTTCGCGGGAGCTTGAGGATGAGTGGGACTGGTCTGAGCGATTTGCGGGACAACAGGAAATTCTAAGCTATGCGCAGCACGTGGCAGAACGCTTTGGCCTTATTGAAAAAATCAACTTCAATGCTCGGGTGACAAAGGCTGAGTTTGATGAAACTACTTCTACATGGGTCGTAATAGTTAATGGCGATAGAGCCATTCGGGCAAAGTTTCTTCTGTTAGCCACGGGGTCCCTTTCGGCGAGCAGTATGCCTGATATCAAAGGCATTGACACATTTAGGGGGCAGTCATTCCATACAGGAAAATGGCCGCATGAGCCCGTCAGTTTTGAAGGTAAAAAGGTTGCTATTATTGGTACCGGATCTTCAGCCATCCAATGCATACCAAAGATAGCCCAAGAAGCTGAAGAATTGCTGGTGTTTCAAAGAACCCCCAACTTTAGTGTTCCTTTACATAATCGACCGCTATCGGAATCAGATTACAAATATTGGCGTTCCAATTATCAAGAACTAAGACACCAGATGCGATATGCGCGTGGTGGTTTTGTTGTCGATAAAGGCATGCCTTCGGCACTCGAGGTATCCCCTGAAGAGCGCGATCGTGAGTATACTAAGCGTTGGAACAACGGCGGACTAGGCTTCACTGCCGCATTTGAAGACCTGCTTTTTAGTAAGGAGGCCAACAACACAGCCGCTGAATTTCTTCGTCGGCGTATCGCTAATATTATTCAAGACAAAAAGATTGCTGAGGTTTTAACACCGTCTGGTTATCCAGTGGGCGCCAAGAGGATTTGTTGTGACACATCCTATTTTGAAACCTTTAACAAAAATAATGTGAGGGTGATCGATGTAAATAAAGCATCAATCAAGGAAATCACCGAACGAGGTATTTCGACGTCCGAAGAGATGCATGAGGTCGACAGTATCATTTTCGCAACGGGGTATGATGCGCTAACCGGCGCAATAACGCGTATTGATATTCGCGGTCGGGGAGGGCAGCTCCTATCGGACAAGTGGAGCGCAGGTCCGCGAACCTATCTTGGGCTGCTGACTGCCAATTTTCCAAACATGTTCATGATCACTGGACCTGGAAGTCCGTCGGTTTTGGCTAATATGATTATGGCGATCGAGCAACATGTAGATTGGATCCACGATTGCCTAGCATTCATGGATTCGAACGGAATGGATGAAATTGAACCAGAGGTTAGCGCCGAAGAAGACTGGGTTAATCACGTGAATGAACTCGCCCAAAAATCTCTCTACTATAACGCAAACTCTTGGTATCTCGGGGCAAATGTGCCGGGTAAAACTAGAGTGTTTATGCCCTATATCGGAGGACTCGGAAATTACCGGTCAATATGCGATGAGATTAGCGAAGAGGGATATCGTGGGTTCTCCTTCAAAAGTTCATCGACCACCAAAGTTGTTGAGAAATAACCGTATAGCTATGGTTTGAGCTAGGTAAAGGTGGAGGGCCGCCGTGTTAATTTTGATTGGCGCAAAAACCTGAGAGTATCCTATGGCGGATGTACCAGTTCTAAAGTTAGGGAGCTTGCAATGGCACTTGATAATATAATACGCAAGATGATTGAAGACGCTTCGGCAAGTTCACGACCGGGCTTTTCGCATGGTTCGCCGCAGGACGCTCGGAACACACTAACTGCGGGTAGGTCTGTTTTGGGGCGCGGTCCCGAGATAAGAGAAGTAAGGGATCTCAGGATACCTACTCGCTCAGGCAATATTCAGGCAAGAAATTATGTTCCATCGGCTAAACCTTTGGGGCAGTTGGTCTACTTTCATGGTGGAGGCTGGGTTCTTGGTGGTCTGGATGATTTTGACCACTTCGCAAGGGCGTTAGCTGCACGTTCTAATGTTGCGGTCTTGATGGTCGACTATCGACTTGCGCCCGAAGCCCCGTTCCCCAATGCCGTTGAAGACTGCATTGATGCCTTGAGTTGGGTGTTTGAGAGGACAACGGATTTGTCTTCTATGGCTGGGACTCTTCCGGTTTTAGTTGGGGGGGATAGTGCCGGTGGTAATCTTGCGATCGTCGCCAATCTTGAAACAAACTTTGAGGTAACTGGCCAACTGCTACTTTACCCCGTGGTAGACTGCAATTTCGAGACATGGTCATATATTGAATATGGCAACGGTTTACCTCTGACCAAGCGCGACATGGAGTGGTTTTTTGAACACTATGCGCCAAGAGACCAGTGGAGCGACCCGAGAATTTCTCCTGTGCATCACAATAACCTAAATAGAAGTCCGCGCAGTGTGGTTTTTGCTGCGGAGTATGATGTGCTGCGGGACGATAGTGTGAATTATGTCAAGTCACTTGAGGCTTTAGGTGTCAATGTTGTTTTGCATGAAATAAAAGGTTTGCCGCATGGGTTTGTGAGGCTATTCAACTTGGTTCCCGCTTGCGATGCTGCCTTGGATCTGATTGCTGTCGAGCTTAAAAAACTGCTTGATTGATACAATCATGTTGGCCGTCGCGGTTCTGATATTTAATTTCAAACAATCGATTGTTAGTTATTTATGGCTGTGTTAGTTTTTGCGCTAGTAGCTGCTGGACGAGGGCGATTTTCTAAGCGGTTGTTAGCTCGAGGAGTGGAGGGGGAGAGTGTCGAAGGTTGATCTCAACATACGCATGAAGTCGTTCCGTGCGGGCTTTAATGCGCGCCATTTTGGCTTGGAGGTGTATCAGCGATGAAAATGCTTCGACATTTTTTGCGATGCGGGCTGGGTATTTTTGGTGGTGTCGCGCTTGTGGTGATGATGTTGCATATAACCGCGGAGGTTCTACTTCGGTCGTTCGCCAATGTGACAATTCCGGGCACTATCGAGCTGGTGTCTGTGTATTATATGGTGTTTGTCGTCTTTTTTGGGATTGCACTTGTCCAGCTCGATAATGATCAGCTTTTTGTAGAAATATTTATGCAATGGGCTCCTAAAAAAACGCTCCGCTTGGTAGATGGTTTCGGTGCAATTCTAACTGCTGCCTATGCCGGTATTCTGGGATATGGCGCTTGGCTTGAAGCTAGATCGTCTACCAAATTTGGCGAAATGATTCCGGTCCGAGGTTACGATTTGATCACTTGGCCGAGTCGTTGGGTTGTGGCGTTTGCCTTTAGTGCAATGGTGTTGTTCGCACTCTTTCATGCGATTGCCTTGTTCCGCAGTAAAAATGGAATTGATGTATGACTTCGCTTGAAATTGGGCTGGCAGGGATTGGTGTGTTGTTTCTCCTGCTCGCATTGCGCGTGCCAATCGGAGTGGTGCTAGGCGTTGTTTCTTTAGGTGGAATCTACTTGTTGCTGGGTGAACGGGCAACAATAGGTGTTGCTCGATCAATGGCCTACGAGTTTGTTGCGAAATGGGAGCTTTCCGCTATTCCATTATTCCTGCTGATGGGATCAATCGCTTTTCACAGTGGATTGACACACGGTCTGTTCGAGTGCGCGCGTCTTTGGTTGAGTCGGCTTCCGGGCGGGCTTGCTGTGGCGACAAACTATGCAGCGGCAGGGTTTTCAGCAGCAACAGGATCAAGTCTTGCAACATCCGCCGCTATGGCACGTCTTGCGGTTCCGGAAATGCTGCGTCGTGGGTATGATCCAACGCTCGCGACGTCCGTAGTTGCCGCATCAGGCACGATTGGTTCTATGATCCCGCCGAGCATTCCGTTTGTACTTTTTGGCATGTTTGCAGGCGTATCAATCAGCAAATTGCTCTTGGCTGGTATTTTGCCAGGTATTCTCACAGCTTTTGTCTACGGCATGATGATCATTTTTCGTTGTTGGATGAAGCCTAGTCTGGCGCCGGCAAGCAAAGAAGATATTTCTTGGCGTATGCGACTACGCGCTCTTCGGGAAATTGCTCCATTACCATTGCTGATTTTTGCAGTTATGGGGAGCATGTACTCCGGGCTTGCCACGGCAACTGAAGCTGCTGGTTTTGGTGCCTTCGCTTCAATCATCATCGCTATGTATATGAAGACCATGACGCGTGAAGTTTTGTATAAAAGTATTTTTGAGACTTTAGCGAGCACAGGAACTATTTTTTTTATAGGAATTGGTGCGGCATTGTTCTCTCGATTTTTAGCTTTTGCCGGCCTCCCACAACTCATAGGGTCGATGGCGGAGGAATTTACCTACGATCCAATGCTTTTGCTCATGATCGTGCCTTTAGTGTATTTACTCCTGGGTATGTTCCTTGATCCAATGGGCTTATTGCTTCTTACGATTCCGATCTTTTTACCATTTTTTCAGGCGGCGGGCTTTGATCTAATTTGGATGGGGGTTTTGGTCGTAAAGTTCATTGAGATCAGTCTGATCACACCTCCGGTGGGGTTGTCTGCCTTCGTTGTTAGGGGCGTGGTCGGTGATACGGTGCCGTTAGGAAAAATATTTCGTGGGCTGACTTGGTTTCTGTTAGCGGAAGTGATCATTGTGGCGCTATTGATCACATTTCCTGAGATCAGCTTGGTTATTCCAAATGCTATGGATGAATAGGAGATAAGAATGTCGTTTAGTCCAATAAAATCGCCCAATTATCCTGCACCCCCTTGGACCTATACTGGGGCACAGGTGCTCAATCTTGCTTGCCTCGCTGCCAATCCAGATGCGCTCGAGCAATGGATTCCTGAGGGCCTTAATCATCGCGGCAAGCCTGGTGAGTTTGCTGTGTGGTTTGCAAACGTACCAAATATCCCAGAAATCGGAGCCGAGTATAGTTCCAACGAATGTGGAATAGTTATCCCCGTTATATCGGACGATGGTATTGAGGGATCAACATTCGCGATCATGCTTGTTGATAACGATGTTGCGTTGGCGGGGGGGCGAGAGATTTGGGGGTATCCTAAAAAACTCGCAAACGTAGAGATCCGAAATCAACCCGACAACGGGATTGAAGCTGAAGCAAGGCACATGCCCTATCGTGACGGCGTTGGTCGTCGTATTATCAAAGTTCAAGCGCGTTTTGATACTAAACCTGCGGAAGATCCACGCCCTTTTGTTAACTCGCTTGAGCCAAGATTGTTGCTACGAACCGTTCCCAGCGCATATGAAGCTCGTCCCGAAATTTCTGAATTTTTAATGGTGGCGCATCAAGATGCAGTGCTTAGTCAAGAAAATCTTGGGGTTGGTGAGGTATTGATTGATCGGAGTGAAGAAGGTTTTGATCAATTTGGCCCTATCACGTGCACGGGCGCTTTGTTGCGTAAAGTGACTTTCACCTTGCCTTACGCAAAGCGCATACCGCAAGTTTCATAATTTAATATCGATGGAAATCGATTTCTGGAACATTTGCCATTCGTTATTCCTGCCGACTTTCTAACTGTAGACAAATCAGAATAAAGTGCTTTCTACCACGTTGTATTGTGGTGAGATTTATCAATCGGTATCAACCTGTGCATCGATACGAATAGAGAAGCGATTCAAAGGCGGAAACAAACTTGAACCGTTTTCTTTCATATTGTCTTAGTTAAAGAGGCAGTAAATCCGATGTATATATTAGATTTGTGTTTTTTTGGGGCTGGCGTAGAATGATTGTGTGCTTAGAACAGTACTGGCGAGCTATAATCTTAACCTGACGAATGTATTAACAACGTTAAAATGTTGATGAAAACCTATTTTCGTTAAGCATGAAATAATCGCCAGCTGTCGACATTTGTTGCTTAAAGTAAGATTTAAATCACTTGATTGAATATTTGTGGACGGTTTTAGCGCCCAGTTTTCTATTATGTCTATAGAGAAAGGTATTTACATTGGCCAATGATACAACGGAGCGCCGAGTAGGTCGACCGAGTCGCCGCGAGATGCTAACTGGGGTTGATCTTGCTACTGAAGGCGTTGACCGTTTTCAGCTAATAGTAAACACGTCAGCCAAGCTTTTCAGCGAAAAGGGCTTTGATCGTACTTCAATCCGAGATATTGCTTCGGCTGCGGGGTTATTGCCGGGCTCGTTGTATTACTACTTTAAGTCTAAGGAGGAGATATTTTTAGAAGTCCACAGTCAGGGTATGAAAATCTTATCGGATGCAGCTCGTGAAGCTATTGCTCCACATAAGGACCCTTGGTGTAAGCTCGAAGCATTGGCTGTTGCTCACTCTCAGGTTTTGTTAGACGATAGTGGTTTCATGTTCATGGTTGCAGCGCGTTTTCCAGAATGCATAGCTGAACAGAATCAAATTCTGATGAAACAACGGGATGAATACGAAGCTATCATTGCTGAGGTAATAGGTGAGCTCGATCTTGCCGCAGATATAGACAGCGATGTATTTCGACTTCAGTTTTTAGGCGCTCTAAATTGGGCGCAGACTTGGTATCGTAAAGATCGAGGTATGGCTCCGAAAGATATCGGTAAGCATCTTGTGAAGATATTATGCAGTGCTCACAATGGTACTGTCAGAGAAAAATAGGTTGTTGTCGTATTGGCCATTTTCTGCTCTCTCTAAATGACAAAGCATAATCCATCCAGGTATTTCAATACATAACATGAAGTCATCCGCCTTTCAGTGATAGTGTATATCAGGGTTCCCCTGACACTTCGCAATTTTGAAGATCTTCTTCATGAATGGGGCCTCAACATTTGTCATGCAACGGTTCGCTAGTGAAATCCGCAAGAAGCGGATCCGTCTGGCTCAAAATTATTCAAGTTGGAAATGACATCTTGATGAGGCCTTTGTGAAGATCAATGGCGAAACACATTATTTGTAGTAAGCCGTCGATTGCGTGGGTGAAGTCCTGGAAACTTTCGTTTCCAACCGACGCCGCCGCATTGACCCTTCCGGTGTAACCGCCTCTACAAGCAGGCTGATAATTCCGCGCGAAACTTCTGCGGTGGAAAGAAGCACGCGCCCATAGGCTAAAAGTTCGGCGTCTAACCTTTCAATTCAGGTCACAAAAGCAGAAGGGAGTATCCGTTCCCAGATTGCCAGTTCCTCGCGGAGTTAGCTATGGATTTCGTTTGGAGTGCACCCGTCATGTCCGGAGAAGCCATGAGAAGTACTAGCAAAGCGGTTGCGAGGGTGCATTCGTCTTGCCACATTTCTGGCGGCACGCCCGCTAATTTCCCATATTCACTCCGCCGCGACTGTGCTGTTTTTGGAGCGTCGTTGGCCAAGCATCTCACTGCCACGTATAACCGCAATATAAAGAACCGGGACCATGATAAGCCCAAAGAGAGCCGAGAAGAGGATCCCACCAAGCAAGCCGATACCGACCGAATTCTGTGCATTGGCACCAGCCCCACTGGCAACGGCCAAGGGCAGGACACCGAAGCCAAAGGCAAAGGTGGTCATCATGATCGGCCGAAGGCGCTGTCGTGAGGCAAGCAGGACCGCATCGCGCATTTTTTCACCTTGAGCGCGAAGTGTTTGCGCGAACTCCACGATCAGAATTGCGTTACGGGCCGCCAAACCGATGGTCGTTAGCAAGCCCACCTTGAAATAAACGTCATTTGATTGACCGAATATTTTGGCAGCGATCAGCGCACCCAGAATACTGACCGGGACCGCCAGCATCACAGAGAGCGGAATGGTCCAGCTTTCATAGAGAGCAGCAAGACACAGGAAGACGACAAGTGCAGAAAGAATGTAAAGCATTGGTTCCTGATTACCCGCCTGACGTTCTTGATAGGATAACCCGGTCCAGGCGGCGTTATATCCTTGTTGTATGTCCTCTACGATTGTCTGCATCGCGTCCATTGTATCGCCTGAACTCATCCCTTCAGCAGCGGCACCTTCAAGCGAGATCGCGTCGACACCGTTATACCGGTCGATAGTGGTCGCTACACGGCCCCACTCCTGCTTGGAGAAGGCTGCAAGCGGGACCATCTCGCTATTGCTGTTCCTTACATACCAGCTGTTGATATCGGAGGGTTGCATACGGAAAGACGCATCACCCTGGACCCTGACATCCCGCAATCTGCCGTTCAATGTGAAATCATTGACATAACTGCCCGCAAAGACTGTCGACAGGTTGGTGTTGATCTCTGAAATGGAAAGTCCAAATGCCTGCGCTTTTTGCTGGTCAATGTTGATGGTCAGGGAGGTTTCCGTCGTGGCATTCGCGCCGCGAATACTGGCGGCCTTGCCTTCCTGCTGAGCTGTGCGGGTGACATCAATGGCTGTTTGGGTCAGAGCGTCCATGCCAGTGTTCGCATCATCGACCAAATACATTGTAAAGCCGTTTGTCGTGCCGAGCCCGCGAATTGCCGGTGGTTGAAGAAACAGAACCTGTCCGAAGCGTCCATTCGAGAAGTGCTGATTGGCTTTCATCGCCAGATTTGCCGCGGACATCCCGTTTCGTTCGTCGAGGCTCTTCAGCCTGACAAACATCATGCCCATGTTCTGTCCGGACCCGTTGAAGTTGCGTCCTTTTACAGAATATGTCGACCGAACATACTCCGCGTATTCCTGCCGCATATATTCGTCCATTGCCTCTAAGGTTTTGGCCACTTGCGGCTGGGTCGCATTCTGCGGCAGGGTGACTGTCGCCAGAAGCACATTTTGGTCTTCTGTTGGAACGAAGCTCGTTGGTAATTCTTCATAGATCATCGAGATGCCAAATCCGATCGCCAGGACCAGCAGGATCATTCTGAAGGGTCGTTTTACAAAACGGCCGACGGTTGCCATGTAGCCGTTGTTCAGCCCATCGAAATATTGATTGAATTTTCTAGCCGGCCAGAATTTTTTGCGGCCATTCCCAGGTTTTAGCAACTGGGCGCACATGGCGGGGGTCAAGACCAATGCCACGAGAAGCGAAAGCAGCATAGCTGCAATAATAGTTATGGAGAACTGTCGGTAAATAACGCCAGTCGAGCCACTCATAAAGGCCATGGGGAGGAAAACTGACGAGAGGACAACAACGATACCAACCAATGCGCCCGAGATTTCACGCATGCTTTTCTCGGTTGCCTCGACCGGGCCGATCCCTTCTTCCTCCATCACGCGTTCCACATTTTCCACAACGACAATGGCGTCGTCGACAAGTAACCCGATTGCCAAAACGAGGGCGAACATGGTCAATGTGTTGATCGACATGCCAAACATTTCCAGCACCCCGAAAGTGCCCAGCAGCACTACGGGAACCGCGATAGTCGGGATGATTGTTGCCCGCCAGCTTTGCAGGAAGACAAGGATCACCAGAAAGACCAGTAAAACGGCTTCACCGAGCGTGTGGTATACCTGATTGATCGACTCCTGGACGAATGGTGCCGTATCATAGGGATAGACGACTTCTACCCCTTGCGGCAATGAGCTCTGAAGCTTGTCCATGGCCTCATGCACGCGGGCAGAAGTTGCAACTGCATTCGCGCCAGTAGCAAGATTGACGCCGAAGCCAGAGGAGGCTTTGTCATTATATTGCGAACTGACACTATAACTCTCACTTCCAATCTCGATGGAGGCGACATCTCCCAAAAACACGGAAGAGCCATCCTCATTGGTTTTAAGCAGGATGCTTTTAAACTGATCAACGTTCGACAGTTGTGATTGCGCCTGCAGGGAGATGGTTATCTGCTGGCCGCGTTGT
The DNA here is from genome assembly GCF_009882915.1 of Sneathiella litorea. Classification (GTDB taxonomy): domain Bacteria; phylum Pseudomonadota; class Alphaproteobacteria; order Sneathiellales; family Sneathiellaceae; genus Sneathiella; species Sneathiella litorea. Next base: position 480,666 of record NZ_WTUW01000002.1, on the reverse strand, counting down.
TGTGGCAGCGCCCCTAAAGAACCAACCGTTACATTTGTATTCTGTTCGGAGACAGCGCTGGTGACATCCTTGGGCGTCAGTTGATACTGATAAAGCTTGTCCGGATTAAGCCAGATCCGCATGGCGTATTCTGATCCGAAAACATTGATCGAGCCGACTCCTTCCAATCGCTGAACCGTATCTTTCATGCGGCTTGAGAACAGATCGCCCAGCTCGACCGAGGTATAGCTGCCATCGGTGGAAACCAGTGCGCCAACCATAAGGATTGAGCTATCAGATTTGGTAACGGATACCCCTCGTTGTGTGACGACGGTAGGCAGCGATGCCTCGACCAGCTTCAGTTTGTTCTGCACCTCGACTTGGGCGATATCTGAATCACGGCTGCTGTCAAAGATAAGGGAAATCTCAGAATTTCCCTCGGTCGAACTTGACGTCATGTAGAGAAGTCCGTCCAGGCCGGTCATGCCATCTTCGATGATAGTCGTTACCGAATTTGCCACAATTTGCGCGGAGGCGCCCGTATAAGTCGCCTGAATTCGAATGGTTGTCGGGGCGACAGTGGGATACTGCGAAACTGGCAGAGACTGGACACTGAACACGCCGACAAGCATGATCACAATTGCAATCACCCAGGCAAACACCGGGCGGTGAATAAAAAACTGGGCCATCAAGTTACTCCAATCCGACCAATTTTTCCTGAGTTAAGCCATCCGCATCAATCTTCACGGGAACAGGCTTGAGTTCGACGCCCGCGCGCAGATTTTTTTGCCCGTCAACAATGACCAACGTGCCATCCTCCAATCCGGATTGAATGATCCAGTTATTCTCATATGAACCGGCGGTCTCAAGGCTGAGCTGCTTTGATTTGCCGTCCTCACCAACCACAAAGATCTTCAGTTTTCCATCGGCACCATGCTCACCAGCCCGTTGCGGAACCAATACGGCGCTTTTTGTACCGAGGGTAACTTGTGCACGCAGGAACATTCCCGGCCTGATTAGGTGATGTGGGTTCTCGAAACGAAACCTTACTGACACTGTGCCTGTTGAGGTAGACACACTAGCGCTTGGAGTCACAAGACTACCTTCGCCAAGATATACTTCGCCATTTTCGAGAGTTAGTTGGGCGGTGATTTTTCGGTTGAACTCAAGAGTTCCGCTTCTAATTTGTTTGCGAACTGCAAGGATATTTGCACTGGTATCAAGCATATCAGCATCGATTGGGTCCAGCGTCGTAATTGTCGTCAGAGTGTTGGTTTGTCCTTCGGTCACTAAATCACCGATTGAGACCGAGGCAACTTCGGCCACGCCATCTATCGGGGCACGGATTGTGGTCCATGATAGCTGGGTTCGTGCAAATTTCAGCGCGGCCTTCGCTGATTGCAGAGTGGCTTTAGCAGAGGCCAGAGATGATTGCGCCGTTTCGAGTGTTGCCTCACTCGTCGTGCCGGTACTATGCAGTCTCAGGGCGCGGTCGTATGCTGCCTGCTTGACAGGTAAATCCGCCTCAGCCTCTACCACCGCAGCCTCTTTTGAGGCGACTTCAGCGGCGTAGCTCGCGTCATCCAGTTGGAACAGGGGATCGCCAGCTTTCAGTTCCTTACCCGGGGTATACAGTTTTTCAGTGATTACACCAGTAACCCTTGGGCGCACGCCAGCTTGCTCATAGGCAACCGCCCGCCCGGGTATTTGCACGGTATGAGGCACGGTCTGTTGATGCACCTCTACGACTCCTACTTCCGCAGGACCTTGAGGCTTTGCCGCCTGTGCCTGAACATTCAGCGGATAACCCAACACAAATGCCGCGAGAAGCGCGCGGCACAGGATACCGGTTTGTCTGGCCATTTCTTAATTCCTTGATTTTGTATGTGGGCGGCGTAATTGGGCTGCTAAAATTATTGAAAATATTCAGGGGTAAAGTGTGTCGCTTCAAAAAGGGTTTCGCTCTTCTTACAGCATTTGGCAGCGAATCCGGTAGCTCAAAGTATTCAAAGGCTGTTTGGAGTCGTGTATTTTCATGGTGCAGGTGTCGGTATAAGAGCATTGCATCTTTCATCATCTCCTCTGGATTGAGCTCAAGGCTTGCATGGAATGATCATTCAACGGATCACATTTAAAATTCCGTCGAGAAAAATCGAAATTTTTTCGATTTATATACGGTTGATGGGGGAAGTCGGATAATGGGCCGCGAAATAGGAACCATAAACCTGAGTATTATAGTATCGAACAGTACTGTCGCCGCCATTTAACCTACCGAAAATCATTCAAGATTCAAGGAAGTGCAGTACTCGCGGAGTGGCGGCAACCTAGTAACAATTTTTGCCACGCGGAGGTGAGGGGGGGGGGGCGTTCATTTGATGGCGCCGGCTCAATAAACTCATTGCTTGACTTTATTTATCTGGCTGTCTTAATATTCGGGATATGGTCTCAAAAAACAGGACTCTCTGAAAATGAAATCTGGGCCATTGACCCGATATCATAAGATTTTATCGGTGGTCGCGGCGGCGCCGGGTGGGCTCGCTGTCTCGGAACTGATGAAAAAAGCGGAATTACCGAAAAGTTCTGCTCATCGCATGGCGGCAACTCTGTGTGAAGCAGGGTATCTGACCCATTCGGACTCAGGGAATTATACGCTGGGTCCTGCCCTAGATGATATCATTCGGTCCCGAATTTCTGCGTCCTATAAGGGCAAGGCGTTTACAAAAGCGCTTCGCGAGCTTGAGAATAGATTTGAGGAAACGGCGTTCTGTGCCCGTCTTTCAAATGGTGTGGTCGAAATATTCGATGTTGTTACACCTCGAAGTGGGGAGCGGTCTTATGTCTATCCTGGGCTTGGTAGTCGTCCATTGGATAAATGTTCCTCAAGCCGAATAATTCTCGCTTTCCGGGACAAGAAGGAGATTGAAAGCTGGCTGGAGCAGGAATGCCAGCAATCAAATCTCTCCGCATCGGAAATCGAAGCGGCGCATGAGGCAATAGAAGTTGCGCGTCGGGACGGATATGCGGTTTGCGATGGTGAAATTGACGAAGGGGTCTGTAGTGTGGCCTGTCCGGTATTTTTGGAGCCATTTGGCGTTCTTTACAGCATCGGCATAACGGGACCGGCCGCCCGTATCAAAGAAGTATCTATCGACAAAATAGTGAAAGAGTTGCGTATCGTTGCCGAAAATACTGCGGTCAATCTGTCCGCTGAATATTTGGCGGAAAGAAGTTTGTAGTAGATCAATTAAACAATAAAAAAACCTAACAAGGAGAGAGCAGTGCACCAGTTAATAAAAAAATCCACATCTGTTTCGACTATTGCGGCATTCATGATCGCAAGTGCATTAGCCGGCGGGGCACAAGCTGCAGAGAAAGTAACGCTGAAATTCGCGGACTGGATGCCGCCGAGCCATTATACGGTTAAGAATATGGCGGAACCCTTTATGGGCAAGGCAAAGGAGCTCTCTGGCGGTCAGATCGATATTCAATATTTCCCCGGCGAACAGCTTGGAAAGGGTAAGGATGCGTTGACATTGGTTCAGACCGGTGTTGCCGATATTGCCGATATTTCTCCTGCATATATCTCGGATAAGTTTGTTCTCAGCAGCGTTGCGGAACTTCCCGCAATGTTCAGTACGGCCTGTGAGGGCACCGAAGCATTTGCCGCCTTGGCAACAGGTGGCGGGATTCTTGCCGAGAACGAATTTACGCCGAAGGGTGTGCGTGTACTGGTTTCAGCTGCATATGCGCCTTACAAAGTATTGACCGTAAACAAGAAAGTTTCAAAAGTTGAAGATTTCGAGGGGCTTAAAATCCGCACCGCAGGTGGTGCTATGGATATGACAGCCAATACCTTGAACTCCGTTTCCGTCCGGATGCCGGGGCCAGACATCCTCCCATCAATGACCCGTGGTACTCTGGACGGAACTCTGGCGCCCCTGCAAAGCGTCAAGGTTTTCGACATACAAACCGTGCTGAAGCATATGACGACCGATGTAAGCCTCGGCAGCTTCATTACGGTATATGCGATCAGCGATCGCGCATGGGAATCCTTGTCTTCGGAACAGCAGAAGGCGTTAGTTGAAGCCGGAAACTTCGCCACCAAAACACATTGCGAATATATCGATGCCAAGGAGCCGAAAGTCATTGAAGAATTGACGAATGATGGCATTACTCCAAATACAATGGATGATGGTGAGCTCGCCAAATTGAATGAAGCACTTGCAGGTGTTCACAAGGCCTGGGCTGATCGGGTGGATGGCCTTAACATGCCCGGCAACGATGTCCTTCAAGCATTTCAGAAGCAAGTTAGCGCGAACTGATGTTTGCAAAAGCAGCCATTTTATGGCTGGATCGCTGTCTGCTGCGCCTTGATTATCTGCTTGCCGGCGCAGCAGCCGCTTCCGTTGCCATAATGATGCTTCTTACATCGCTCGATGTGGGATTGCGTTATGCGCTGAATTCACCTTTATCGTGGGTGTATGATGTGACAATGCTCTATTTATTGCCGGCGGCGTTTATCTTCGGCTTTTCCTTCACGCTGCGCAGCAATAATCATATCAATGTAGATTTTTTTGCGCGCTGGCTACCGAAACCAATTCGCGGTTATTCCTCATTGATTACCAGTCTCGCAGCTGGGGCGATCTTTCTTTATATTACGATTATCACTGCAGCAGTTGCATGGGATGCTTGGGTTGCCAATGAGGTTATGTTCGGGACGTTGAACTGGCCGATCTGGCCATCGAAACTGATCATCCCGCTCGGCATGGCGTTACTGTCCTTGCGCTGTTTTCATTCTGTACTTTGCTCCTTGATACCCTCGGTGGAGCTGGACCCTGTCCACGAACATTTGACGGAGGAACTGTAGATGGAAATTGCACTTCCCGTCGGGGTCCTGCTTCTTCTGCTGGCTGTAGGCTGTCCAGTTGCCTTTTGTCTCGTCATCTCGGGCAGTATAGGGCTATTTCTTGTCGGTGGCGTTACCTTGGTAAACGGTATCCTGCTGACAGCACCGTCTTCTGCACTTAGTAGTTACGAGTTTCTGACGATTCCAATGTTTCTGCTGATGGCGGAATTCATGATCGTGAGCGGCGTGTCGAATTCCCTGTTTGAATGTATCGCCCGATGGACTGGCCGCGTTCCCGGCGGCCTGGGCATCTCCACAGCACTGACCGGTGCTGCATTCGGGGCAATTTCCGGATCCAGTACTGCTGCGGCGGCAACACTCTCCACCACTAGTATTCCCGCCATGGTAAAGGAAGGGTATGAACCCAGCTTCGCCAGCGGCATTGTCTCCATTTCTGGAACTCTAGCCATGCTGATCCCGCCGAGTGTGGCGATTATCTTCTATGGCCTGCTTAGCGGCACAAGTGTTGCGGCGCTGCTTGTGGCAGGCATAATTCCCGGCTTGCTGGTAACCCTTGTGGTAATATTGACTATTTGGTTGTTGTTATTCCTGAAGCCTTCATTGGCGCGCAAGTCGCAATCTTACAGCTGGGCGGAGAAGTTTAGATCCCTGAGAGTAGCAGGACCATTCATTGGCTTGTTCATGCTTGTGACAGGTTTGATCTATCTTGGCATTGCAACCCCGGTCGAGGCCTCAGCGTTAGGGGCCTTGGGGGCATTCTTTTTCACAATGATGAACGGAACACTCAACTGGTCCGCCTTTAAAACAGCATTGCTCAATACGGTCATTACGTCCGCCATGATAGGTCTGATCGTGATTTGTGCCCATATCTTCGGATATTTTGTCACGATTACGCAGATAACCCAGTCGCTTGTGGATTTTGTCGTCAGCCATAATCTCCATCCCTATATGGTAATCTTCTTTTTTGCGGTCCTTTACCTGATACTTGGCTGCTTTTTGGATCAGCTATCTATCCTTATTTTGACCATCCCGATTGCTTTGCCGGTGGTGCTGCAGCTCGGCTTTGACCCAATCTGGTTCGGCATCGTGGTTATTCTACTGGCTGAAGTGGGGATGGTGACGCCACCGGTGGGTCTTAATGTGTTTATTGTTGCGAAGAAGGTCGGCCGTCCGGTAGAGGAGGTTTTCTCCGGGGTCTGGCCGCATGTTTGCGCTCACCTTCTTCTAATCACGGCTTTGATCCTGATGCCGCAGATCATTCTTTGGCTGCCTAATACGATGGGGCAATGATGCGAGGAATTTTATGCGATAGCTACGGTTGGCCACGCTCACTGGAACTAAGGGATATTCCGGAACCTCAGTTGAGGCCTGGGCAGCTTCTTGTCGAAGTGCAGGCGGCGGGTGTTAATTTTGCCGATACTCTGGTTATGTCGGGAGAGTATCAGGAGAAGCTCGACCTGCCCTTCATTCCCGGTGCAGAACTTTGTGGCACTGTCATAGAAGTGGCTGATGATGTCTCAGGCTTTATGGTTGGTGACAGGATTATCTGTCAGGTTCCTTCCGGTGCATATGCGGAAATTGCTGCTGTTGATGCAAGAACGGCTATAAAAATTCCAAAAAGCATGTCCGCAGAAGAAGCTGCTGGGTTCTATATTGCATATGGAACCGCTTACTGCGGCCTTCTACACCGAGGCAGATTCCAAAAAGGGGAGAGCGTCCTGATTACCGGTGCAGCCGGTGGGGTAGGGCGTGCCGCAGTGGATTTGGCAGTTGCCCTTGGTGCCAATGTGATTGCCGTTGCCGGTGGAGTGTCGCGGCAGGAAGACCTGCTCAGGCTTGGTGCATCTGCTGTCTTTGATAGCGACCCTTCCCAATTGCGCCAGAAAATTATGGAGGCAACGGACGGAAAAGGTATTGATATTGTTCTGGATATGGTCGGTGGGGGCGTCACGCGGGAATCCTTAAGATGCCTCAAATTTGAAGGGCGGTTGTTATTGATTGGTTTTGCGACGGGCAGTGCGGCGAGCCTTCCGTCAAATCATCTTCTCGTCAAAAATGTAGATGTGTGTGGGTTTTATTGGGGGCCTTATCAATCTCGCTTCCCATTAGAAACGCGGGAATCTTTTGAACAGCTCTTCGCGTTTTATGAACAGGGACGATTGCACCCCAAGCCTGGCCTCGTGCTTCCAATCAATAAAATCAATGAAGCCTATGTGGCGTTAAATAAAAGAAAACATTCCGGAAAAATAATACTGGAGATAAAAAAATGACAAAATCGGAAGCTGTAAGTCTGGAATATTCAAAGGAAATACCGGGGTTGGCGATTGTCCAGATTAGCCGCCCGGAAGCGCGCAATGCTTTCAATGATGATGTCATAGAGGGGCTGATGGATGCAGCCCTGAGCCTGCGAAAAGATACATCTGTTCAGGTGGTCATTCTCAGCGGGAAGGGCGGGTTCTTTTCGGCTGGTGCCGATATTTCCACCTTCTCAAAAATTGAAGGGGAAACAGATATAAATCGCGTTCGCCAATGGGCCTATGAGGGGTCCAGGCTATGCCGAGAATGGGAGGAGCTACCGCAGCTTACAATCGCGGCGATCGAAGGTGGCGCTGTCGGCGGCGGCCTTGGCATTGCCGTTAGTTGCGATTGGCGGATAATGGCGTCGGATGCATGGGTCTATGTGCCGGAAGTTAAGCTTGGATTGAACTTTGGCTGGTCCACCTTGCCAAGGCTGAATAATCTGATAGGTCCCGCAAGAACAAAAACCCTATCCATACTTTGTCGTCGTCATATGGCTACCGAATGTGAAAGCTGGGGTCTGGCGGATGCCATTTCTGCGCCTGGAGAAGCTCTTGAAAAGGCTCAAAATCTCGCGGAAGAGGCTTTGCAGGTTCCGCGCTTGCCCGTACGCATTATCAAACGGGCGGTCAATACAAATGCGAATGCCCTGAATGCCTCGACCAGCTATGCCGACATGGATGAAATGCTAGTTTGCATGACGGATCAGGAAGGAAATGCCGCACGCGGTGCAACCGTCGGGAAGACTGCAAAAGGAAAATAAAAATGGAAAATGGCCTTTTCGATCAATTCCGCATTGGAGATTATCTCGAGCACCATGCGAAAAGTTTTCCAACGCGTACGGCTGTATGTGATACCCGGTCGTCACTGAGCTATTCAGAGCTGGCGGAAGCCGTTGACGCTTGCGCCCGGGCCATGCACGCAGCGAATATTCTACCTGGTGATCGCGTTGCTGTTTTGGCGCCGCCGCGGGTGGAGGCACTAATTACTTTTCTCGCTGCTGCAAAGCTGGGCGTTATCTGGTTGGGGCTTAATCCGAAATACCAATTGAACGAAATGGACTATATTGTTTCGGACGCAAAGCCGAGCCTGCTTTTCAGCATCGATACTTTAGAAGGGCGAAACTATCGTGAAGATGCCCAGAAGTTATTGCGCGCCCATTCATCAATTCGGTGCAGTGTAGGGTTGGAATCCGATGACATCTGGGATGTCGGATTTTCGGACTGGCTGGTTGAGGGAAGCCGCAAGGTCCAAGAAACAGAGAAATTTGCTGCAGCAATAGAGGCGGTTCCATTATCAACGCCAGCTCTTCTGGTTTATACGTCTGGCTCAAGCGGCAAACCAAAAGGCGTCATGTTGGGTCAACGAGAGTTACTTCAGCGAAGCCGCACTCAGAATGAGCAGTTTCCGGTAACCCCTTATCCTTGTGTTCTGAATCCTTTACCCATTAATCATATCGGGGGAATGCATTTCCTGACGCTCTATACCTTTGTGGGGGCGGGGACAATCATTCTGACAGAAAAGTTCCTGCCCGATGAATTCATTGGCGCGATAAAGAATAAGAAAATCAATATTTTATACATCCTGCCCACGATGTTTCAGATTATCGCGGGCCGGCCTGAATATTCTCCCGAAATGCTTGATAACCTGCAATGGTTCGTCTTTTCCGGAGCGGCCATGCCGATGGAATTCGTGAACCAGCTCTTTCGATCAAAATGTAATGTTGGGCTCACCTACGGAATGACGGAAACCTGTGGATCAGTAACCTATGCGCGAAAATCCGGGGACAATCAGGAGGTTTTGTTCAATTCAATTGGCGCACCGACACCCCCGGGTGAAGTGAGGCTCATGAACGAGACAGGGGCACTGTGCAAGGCAGGGGAAAGCGGAGAGATACAGGTGCGTGCTGAATTTTGTATGCGGGGATATTTCAACAGACCTGAGGCGACAGCGGAAGCCTATACAGATGATGGCTGGTTTAGATCCGGAGATATTGCAAAGCTTAGGGAAGACGGGAACATAGAATTTGTCGGCCGAATAAGCGAAATGTTCAAGTCCGGCGGTTACAACGTCTATCCGCGTGAAGTAGAACTCGCGCTGGAGGAACACTCGGATGTTCAACTTGCTGCGGTTGTCGGGATTCCGGATCCACTATATGCGGAGGTTGGTTGGGCCTATATTATTCCAAGAGATGGGGTGGCGCTGGAAGCCGACGCGCTTAAAGAATGGTGCGCCAAAAGACTGGCCAATTACAAGATCCCTAAGCATTTTGTATTCGAGAGCGAGTTGCCGATGCTGCCGGTAGGCAAGGTGGACAAAGCGCGCCTTAAAAGAGGGCATGAAGAGACCTTGGCCCATTAAATTGAAGACGGCATTGTCAAGAACATTTTCTGGATAGTCATTTATTCACCAACTAGCCTCTAAGCAAAAAAATAGGGCCGCACCGGTAGAGTGGCAACGCTTTAGCGCGGCATAATGGCGGGACGTTTGTGCCATTTTATGCCAAACAGAGACGAGGTCGCATTCATCTTACAGCACAATAAGCAATCCTCGCGGCGACAAGGGAACGTCTATGTCTCGGTAGAATAGTATAAATTGATCCGACATCCAGACCGCTTGCTGAATTATGTGGGTGGGCGCGCGATGGCGCTGATAGGGGATCATTTACATCCAAGAAGAGCAATACAACGCCGGGTTTATTCTGCAAAAATTAATGTGACGATATCGGCAATTTTCTTGTGAAGAAATGCAACGCCAGAAAGTCGGCTTGCATTCTGTCGTAAATGATGATCTATTTTATATTAGATAAAAATAAGGTAACGGCATTATCATGGGAGGTGAAAATGACTGAGAAGACTGTAGATCGCAGAAAGTTTCTAAAAGGCAGTGCCCTTGCGGCTGCCGCAACAGCAGGAACTCTCGCCGCACCTGCAATAGCGCGAGCGGAACCTGTTACATTGAAAATGCAAGCTTCATGGGGCGGCGGCATTTTTCTTGAAAATGCACAATCATATGTTGATCGTGTTCATGCCATGGCAGGCAAGGATATCAAAATCGACCTTTTGCCTGTTGACTCGGTTGTTAAGACCAGTCAGATGCAAGATGCGGTGCATCGTGGAGTGCTCGACGCAGCTCACTATGTGCCGGCTTATTGGTATTCAAAATCTCCGACAGCGTCATTGTTCGGCACCGGACCATGTTTTGGCTGGTCCTCACAGGAAGTGCTCGGTTGGGTTAATTATGGCGGCGGACAGGAATTATTCGACGAATTAATGGGTAATCTTGGCCTGAATGTTGTGTCGTTCTTTAACAGCCCAATGCCTGCACAGCCGATGGGATGGTTTAAGCAGGAAATCACGGATGTCTCACAGCTAAAGGGACTGAAATATAGAACCGTTGGTCTTGCAGCTGACGTTCTCCTGGAAATGGGGATGTCTGTTGTGCAGCTTCCAGGCGGTGAAATACAACCAGCGATGAAGGCCGGTCTGATTGATGCCGCGGAATTCAATAATCCGACATCTGACCGCGATTTCGGCATGCAGGATGTATCGAAATTCTATCATCTCGCGTCTTTCCATCAGTCTCAGGAATTCTTCGAAATTACGTTTAATAAGAAAAAATATGAAGGCCTTCCCGCGGAGCTACAGGCTGTATTGAAGTATGCGTCTGAGGCCGAAAACTCAAACTTTTATTGGCACAACACGAAACGGTATGCAGATGACCTCAATAAACTCCGGGATGAGCAGGATGTAAAAGTTTACCGGACGCCGGATAATGTCATGGCAGCTCAACTCGCGGCCTGGGATGTCGTTATTGAGCGAATTAGCGCTGAAGATCCTTTCTTTGCAAAGGTCGTCGAGTCACAAATGGCCTACGCCAAAAACGTCATGGGTTACTTGAACCTGAATCAACCGGATTACAAGCTGGCCTATAACCATTACTTCGGCTCGTAAACGCGAGTAAGTGGTACACGCCCCGGGGACTATAAGATAGTCCCCGGTTTTGCTTAGTAAGTTGCGGATAGGGTGCGATGACAAAATTCGTCTATACGATTGAGGGACTAAGCCTCTGGGTAGGCAGAGCATTTGGCTGGTGCATCATGATACTGACCTTTTCGGTATCCTATGAGGTTTTCGTCCGTTATGTGTTGAATTCTCCTACGGTCTGGGCTTTTGATGTGATGGTTCAGATGTACGGGGCACTATTCCTGATGGCAGGACCGTATGCTCTCGCGCAGGATTCGCATGTTCGCGGCGATGTGCTTTACCGTCTGCTTCCCATACGTTGGCAGGCCCGAATTGACTTTGTCCTGTACATTCTGTTTTTCTTTCCCGGAATACTTGCCCTGTTCTGGTATGGCGCGGAAATTGCCGCCGACAGTTGGCGGTATCAAGAAGTGAGCTGGAACAGTCCCGCTCGCATCCAAATTTACTTCTTCAAAACGCTTATCCCTGTGGCCGGCTTCTTGTTAATTTTGCAAGGCGTCGCGGAGATTGTTCGCTGCTGGAAGGCAATTAAGCAAGGCAAATGGATGGAGCGGCTGGAAGACGTGCACGAAACAGAAGACATGTTGATGCATAAGCCCGAGCTAGACAAACTATGAGTTCATCCGTTTGCTTCGCTTTTATTGTGAGAGACGACCATGACAAACCCTGAAGTCGCCATTTTCATGCTCTGCCTGTTTATCCTTATGGTGCTGCTTGGCTTTCCGATCGCCTTCACACTTTTGGCAATGGGCGTAGGGTTCGGCTATTACGCATATTTCCAGGGCGGCATCGAAAGCTTTTCCGACCTGTTCAGCAACAACATCTTTTATCTGCTAAATCAGAATACCTACTCGGTGATGGAGAACGACACACTTGTTGCGATCCCGCTTTTTCTATTTATGGGATATGTCGTTGAGCGGGCGAATATTGTTGATCGACTCTTCTACTCCTTGCAAATGGCAGCGCGAAACCTGCCCGGGTCCATGGCGATTGCCGCTCTGATTACATGCGCCGTTTTTTCAACAGCGTCTGGTATCGTTGGCGCTGTCGTAACCTTGATGGGACTGCTTGCCTATCCCGCGATGGCCAAAGCCAACTATAAAAAAGAGTTTGCGGCTGGCGTTATTTGTGCCGGCGGCACGCTCGGTATACTTATTCCGCCGTCTATCATGCTGATTGTCTATGCGGCAATTGCAGAACTATCCCCTTTGCGGCTATATGCTGCGGCCGTGTTTCCTGGCTTAATTCTCGCCGGACTTTATATGGCATATGTCATTATCCGTGTTCTTATAAACCCGTCAATTGCGCCAAAACCACGACAGGAGGATGTCCCTCCGCCTGTTCAGATTTATATGGGGCTTCTGGTTTCCTTCGTACCACTGACAGTCCTTATTATGTTGGTGCTGGGATCCATCCTGGGTGGCCTTGCCACGCCCGCAGAGGCTGCGGCGATGGGGGCTTTGGGTGGTCTCGTGCTCGCCGTAATTTATCGTTCCCTGACCTGGAAAAAGGTAAAGGAAAGTGTATTTCTGACGGCGAAGGCTACGGCAATGGTGTGTTGGCTATTTGTCGGATCATGGACCTTTGCCTCGGTTTTTTCTTATCTTGGCGGACATGATCTTATTAGCGACTGGGTTGTCGGTATGAATCTTGAGCCCTGGCAGTTTTTGGTTATGGCACAAATAATCATTTTCCTTCTCGGTTGGCCGCTCGAATGGTCCGAAATCCTGATTATTTTCGTACCAATATTTTTGCCGATGCTGGATGTTTTTGGGGTTAATCCATACTTTTTTGCCATGCTCGTTGCGCTGAATTTACAGACTTCCTTCCTGACCCCACCGATGGCAATGTCGGCCTATTATCTTAAGGGCGTTTTGCGCAACGCTATCCAGCTTGTTGAGATTTTTAAGGGTATTATTCCCTATCTCGGCATTGTTATCCTTTGCATGGTTCTCATGTATCAGTTCCCTGGCATTGCCTTGTGGTTGCCGGACTACCTTTTCGGGAAGTATATCCCGTGATGACAGTTATGGATCAATCAATGCCAAATGTCCTGCCTGCCTTGGACGCGGCAGGCAAGATACGTGAGGGACGGTTGACGTCGGTGGAGCTTGTAAGGGCATGCCTCAACCGGATTAAGGAAACTGACGGGCAGATCAAGGCCTGGGTCCAGCTGGACACTGAATATGCCTTGGCCCGGGCGGCAGAGATGGACGACATTCGCCGCGCTGGCAGACCCCTTGGGGCCCTGCATGGCATTCCCGTAGGTCTCAAGGATATTGTTGATACTCGAGATTTCCTCACTGAGCGGGGAACGGCGATTTTCACCGGAAGGCAACCCACTGAAGATGCCGCGATTGTCGAACGGTTAAAAGATCAGGGAGCGATCATCCTTGGAAAAACCGTTACGACCGAGCTTGCTTTTGTGCAGGCGGCTGAAACCAGAAATCCGCATAACATTGCTTATTCCCCGGGTGGATCATCGAGCGGATCCGCTGCTGCCGTCGCGGCTTTCCAGGTTCCGCTGGCAATCGGCACCCAGACCAATGGGTCGGTCATTCGTCCTGCCTCTTTCTGCGGAACATATGGGTTCAAGCCGACGCGCGGTATGATCTCGCGTCGCGGCATTTTGCAGACCTCAGAATCTCTTGATCAAGTGGGCGTATTTGGCCGGACGCTGGATGATATTGCCCTACTGTCAGACGTCATAAAAGGATATGATCCGGCGGACAAATTGAGTTACGCCAGGCCGCGGCCGCTAATGCTAGAAGGATGTCGTTCCGATCCCCCGGTGGCCCCCGAATTTGTCTGGCTTGAGCTGCCCTTCAATATCCGGCTGACGCCGGCAGCGCGAGAGGGGCTGGAAGAAATCATGGCCCTGCTTGGTGACAGGGTGGAAAAGGTTTCAGTTCCGGCTTCCTTTGATGGATTCATCAATGCACAACGGGTTATCCATGAATACGAAATCTGTCTGCACCTAAAGGAAACGTTTAGCGGATACTGGGAGAAAATCAGCCCCGCGCTGCAACAGATTATTGAACATGGACGGACCATCAGCGCGGCCCAATACGAGGACGCGGTTCAATTCATGGTCTCTGCCAATGAGTATTTTGACATATTCTTTCATGACTACGATGCTGTACTCACGGCAAGCGCACCGGGCGAAGCGCCTGAATTTGCAGACGGTACAGGAGATCCTGTATTCTCAACCATCTGGACATTATGCGGCTTACCCTCAGTAAGCCTGCCCCTTCTGGTTGGCGAAACCGGCCTTCCGATTGGGGTGCAACTTGTTGCGCGAACAGAGCAGGATGATCGCTTGCTCAGGACCGCCAACTGGATGCAGAATAAGTTAAAAGAGCAACAGGCGTCAGGATAGGGAGACATGTAATGCTGTCGGGTATAAGCAAAAAAATCCTTGGTTTCATTGGCATAGCATTGGTGTCGACCTTCGTTCTTGGCCTCGCCTTTAGCATCTCCAAGGGGTTTGCCGGTTTCTGGGGAGGATTGCCGTTCTGGATCGTATCACTCTTTGTTCTCTCCATGGCTGTCTATAACTATTGGGAAGAAACACTGCGGAAGAAGTAAAATCATGGCGGCAAAGCAAGTTCTTTGGATTACGCGTAAGCTTTCCGATAAATCACTGGAGCGGGCGGCGAAAGACTATGACGCCATCATCAATTATGAAGACGGCCTGCATAGTGCTGACGAGATTGTCGAGATGAGCGCCAAGGTCGATGCAATCCTTCCCTGCCATTCGGAGCTTTTTACGGCCGACGTGGCGGCGAGACTTGATCCCCGCGTCAAAATTATTGCGAACCATTCCGTCGGTGTTGATCACTGCAACCTCGATGCCCTGAAAGCGCGCGGCATTGTTGTGACGAATACCCCGGACGTGCTTTCCGATGCGACGGCGGAAACGGCCTTCCTGCTTATGCTCGGCGCGGCGCGGCGGGCGGTTGAAGGCGACCGGATTGTGCGGTCAGGTGCGTGGAATTTCTGGAGCCCATCCTTCATGGTTGGCAAACAGGTTACCGGCCAACGCCTTGGCATCATTGGAATGGGTCGCGTCGGTCAGGCCATGGCCAGAAAGGCGCGCGGCTTCGATATGGAGGTCCACTATTTCAACAGGCGCCAGCTGCCAAAAGAACGAGAGCAAGGCGCGCAATATCACGAGGACGTGGACAGCCTGCTGGCCGTTGCTGATTTTCTGTCCTTGCATTGCCCCGCAACGCCGGAAACCACTGGCATGATTAATGCCGAGCGCATTGCCCGGCTTCCAGATGGCGCGGTTATTGTGAATACCGCGCGAGGTGCCCTTATCGATGAGCCGGCACTTATCAACGCCTTGAAGTCAGGAAAGATCTATGCAGCAGGTCTTGATTGTTTCACGACGGAGCCGGGGGGTAATCCCGCTTTCTCGGCCTTCGAGAATGTCTTCATGCTGCCCCATATCGGCAGCGCGACAGTGCAGACACGTGACGCAATGGGAGCGCGGGCACTGGATAACCTGGATGCGTTCTTTGCGGGCGAAGTGCCGAACGACAAGTTATGAGCAGGGCATCGATAACTGCCATGAAACAGGCCGCTGTTGGTGGTGCAGATGTGCCCCATTAATTGTCAGAGAGATCCGGAAGAAATCTACTTATCTGTCTCAAGATCATTCTAACTGGCTCTGGCGTCAGGACGAAGTATTTGTGAACATAAACTGGCAAACTCAATGTCTTTGGCAGGTCCTTGATCATAGGGATAGTGTCCAGCTATCCCATGCTTTCACGCGACGCGACCGCAACGTTGCTCAGTTTACCCATAAAAAAATGAGACGGTTTGAGAACGACAATTCAAATCAAGAAGTGCATTTAAAATTCAACGTGACACGGCTCTCGCGAAGTGGCTCCAACTTTCTGCCATCTTATTTCCGCTAAACCATGTCATGCTGAGACGAGGCTGAAAACAGGCGACCAGGTCCGGCGCCAACTACGGGCAGCCCCGCGAGGGTCAGCATATGCCAATAAAGAGCCTGATTACTGGTGATCACTGGCTTGCCGGTAAGACGTTCTGCTTCATCAATTATAGAAAAGCTTCTAAGATTGGTGCAAGACACAAACAGACCGTCGAGAGTTTTATCCGCACCCATCGCAACCAGGGCCTGAAGGACAGAGCTGTCGCTGATCCTGGCAACAACAGCCTCTTCCTTCTGCTCGAAGGATGCGAAATCGGCAATTTTTAACCCTTCCTTTTCCAAATGCTTGCGCATAGCTTCAGAAACATCCGCAGCATAGGGTGTGATAAAGCCCATTCGTTTAATCTTGAGCTTTCGACATGCGGCGACAACGGCAGAGATTGGGTCGGTCACGGCTGCTCCGGGATGAGATGCCTGCACAAGGTCGCAGACGGTTTGCGGACCGATAAAAGTTGCGCCGGATGTACAGCCGTAGCCGATGACGTCAAACTCTGCAGAAGCAGGGAGTAGGGCAGCAGCTGCGGGTAAATCTGCTTTCATCTGCATCAGGGTTTGCGGTGTAACATCAACCCCGCTTGGAATTCGACTATGATAGAGTCGGACGTTGTCCTCATTAAGCACGGAGCGAAATTCATCTTCCATTGTTTCATCCGCCTGCAGGACAATCAGCCCAAGGACTGCTTTTACGTCACGGCGATCCTTGAGATTGTAGGCGAGTTTCATGTGGGTCTCCTTGGGGACTCAGGTCGACAAAATTGGCAATTCCTCCGGTGCCAAGCGGGACAAATGACGTGGTGGGCCATCTTGAATCAGGATGTTTTCTTCATGTATCATGATTTTATTATCCCCGAGCGATAGGCTGGGCTCGAGCGTAATAACCATATTTTCTTCAAGCAGCGTTTCGTCAAACTGGATCAATGAAGGGGCCTCCGTCAATTGCATGCCAAGCCCATGTCCAAAGCGTCCTACATCGTTGGCTTCCTGGTTAATGACTTTCTGCATGGCCGCATGCAGGTCTTTACAACGGCTCCCCGGACGAGCGATTTTAAGCGCGGCCTGGGTCGCTTTAATCAGGTTGCGATACGCCCTTTTGGCGTCGTCGCTGGCTTGTCCAAATGCGTAATTCCTGTCAAAGTCGCAATAGTAGCCCCTTAGGGTCGCGCCGGTATCCAGCATAAGGATGTCTCCCTCGCGAAGCGGTGTCGCACTTGGTGGCGATATGACATCTGAATAACCGTTCTGCCCCGCACCGCCAACGAGATAAGGAACATCGTCTGCACCGCGAGCGAGTAGATCCATCCGAAATGCCCGAAAAGCATCATCAAGCGGCATGCCGACATGAAACAGATTTGCGGCATTCTCGAAACTTGTTGAGGCGATGGCGCAGATCTCATCGATGAGTTCGATCTCTTCGGAGGATTTAACCATGCGCAAACGCTGTACAGTTGGGCTTGCATCGATAAATTCCGCACCGGACAGTTTATCCTTAAGGATTATAAAATCCCGGAGAGGCATGCGGAGCGCGCTTTCTCGTCCCATCAACATACCAATAGTTTGATAGGGTTTGAGGGCACTTGTCAGGAGTGAAATTCCATCATCAAAGGCATGGGGTGAAGACCAGGACCGAATGTCATCAATCCAGGTGTCGCGCATTAATGCCCTGCCTATTTCAGGAATGATGGCGATGGGCTTTTGATCGCGAGGGATAACCAGAAACCAGGGGCGGGTTGGGCTTTGCCAGAAAAGCGTGCGAAACCCGGTAAAATATCTGATTTCAGCCTCACTGTTAAAAAAAAGGGCGTCAATTCCTTCCGCATGCATGGCTGCATGAGCGTTCTTGAGGCGAGTTTCGAATTCGGCGACTGGGAAATCTCCACTTAAATTTCTATCAGGCATTGTCCGTTGCCTCTTCGGAAAGAAAAGTAAGCACAGATGCCTCTTCATCCAAACTAGTGAGATCGTTGGCTTCCCTCAACATTTTCAAGCCGGCAAGTCCGGCGATACCAGAAGGTGTGGAATCGAGATTATGTTGGGCAAGCCAGCGGCAGGTCTTGTCTGCGAATTCATCACTTATGGTCATGAAATAATCAGCTTCCTCTGCCAGATAACGCAGCGCGAGATGAGAGGGCTCTTTGCAATCCAAGCGCCCCATATTGGAAACTTCGCCCTTGGCATGAATTGGTTTGGCAGCTTCAATACTATCAATCAGGCAAGGTGCTGATTCAGGTTCTACTATGATAATCTTGGGGGCGTGCTGCCAGAGACGGCGGCTCATAGCCGCAGCGGCCGCCGCCAAACCGCCCACGCCGGCCTGCAGGAATATATGACTTGGCGCCTCTTTTATTTGACCGCTAAGCTCTGCGCCCATGATGAGGTAGCCTTCCATGACATCGCGAGCCGGGCTGGAGTAACCCAGCCAGCTGCTGTCAGACAGAAGCTGCCATCCATTATCGTGGGCCGCCTTGCGAGCGGCAGCCATACTGGCTTCGTAATTGGCACCCGCTCGTTTTACGACAGCACCTTTAGATTTTAACTTGTCGGCAAAACTGTCTGGCACGGATTCGGAAAGATACACTACTGCTGTGGAGCCAAATACACGCGCTCCGGCAGCCATTGAAAGACCATGATTTCCAGCACTGGCACAGACGAATGTTGTCTCCTTTAGGACAGATTCAATAGGTATCTCGGGACATTTCTCCCAGCGTGCGGTTGCTTGTTTGGCGATGGCAAAAGCGGCGCCCAGGGCCTTGAAACTGCCGAGCCCCATCCGGCTACGCTCGTCCTTAATATAAAGTTGGGATATACCAAGCTGGTGGGCGATCTCTGGCTTGGATAGCAAAGGTGTTGTATGGGCAACAGGACATTGGGCAATCAAGGCCATGGCTGATTGCGGATTGGTAATAATTGATCCGCACTCCAGCCCTTCCTGATCCGGCAGTCCTTTTCCACGATGTGGATTAGAAATAACTCGCATGCTCCCCCTTTTCCCCTCAGTGGTGGGTCAGGGCAGAATAGCCGGAAAGTTGCGGAATTGCCAGCGTAGCCCCTCAAGCTGAATGGCGTGATGGGTAATCATGAAGAAAACCATCGTGATAAAATGGCATGCAAATTTGCAGGAAATTACATCTTATTTGTCATTCACGAACTCTCAGATGTTGTCAGGAGAAGATAGTTTAATTGCCATTTTTCTCATCGACCCGCCTCCCGATATGGCCAGAAAGTATCCAGTTTTCTCAGGGACGTTCTACCGAGGCAATTTTGCCTTTATCTGGCCGCATTTCAGAAATTGAGCAGGTTATTATTAGCAAATAAATTTCTATAAATAAATACAATAATTTCATAACAATATAAATAACTATATTGTATTTAGACTGTAAATTTATAGTAAATAGATTTCAATCGAACGGCGGACAAACTTTGTTATGTTGTTTGGATGACAACATTATGTGAATGCCCTTTTCAGGTTCTGTTATACAGGCGATCTCGTAATTTTTTTGAGTATTTGAAAAAAAAAATTAAATTAAACGGTTGTAATATTTGCTCAACCTTGTTGTAATCATCCCAAATACGGAAGTATGCCGATGAATTCGGTTTATCCGCTGTATAGGAAAAGAGGGGACCAATTTGGTTGATGCAGAGGAGGAGCGCGCGTTTGTTGAATTTGATCGCGTGCAGAAAAGTTATGATGGCGAGGTTTTGGTTGTCAAAGACTTGAATCTGTCAATGCCGAAAGGCGAATTCTTGACAATGCTGGGTCCATCTGGGTCGGGAAAGACGACTTGTCTCATGATGTTGGCGGGATTTGAAACCGCGACGCACGGGGATATCCGGTTGGATGGACAAGGAATTAACAATATTCCACCGCATAAACGCGGGATTGGCATGGTTTTTCAAAATTATGCTCTTTTTCCTCATATGACGGTATTTGAGAATCTCTCATTTCCTCTTGAAATCCGTAAAATGAACAAGGCTGAGCGAGAAGGAAAAGTCAAACGAGCACTGGAAATGGTGCAGATGGGTGAATTTGGTGCGCGTCGTATAGCCCAGTTGTCTGGTGGACAACAACAGCGGATAGCACTGGCGCGTGCCCTGGTGTTTGACCCCAGTCTGGTTTTGATGGATGAACCGTTGGGGGCGCTCGACAAACAACTGCGTGAACATATGCAGTTTGAAATTAAGCGCATCGCCGATGATCTGGACATTACAGTGGTGTATGTAACCCATGACCAGACAGAGGCGCTGACCATGTCAGATCGAGTTGCGGTTTTTGACGACGGGCGTATTCAGCAACTGGCACCGCCCGATCAGCTCTATGAAGAACCGGAAAACAGTTTCGTCGCTCAATTCATTGGCGAAAACAATACGCTTGAGGGTGTAATCGAGGAAATTCAAGGCAATCAAGCACTCGTCAGGCTTGATGGCGGTGGTCTAATTGACACGACTCCGGTCAATGTAAGTAAAGTTGGAGAGCGCACCAAAGTCTCTATACGCCCTGAGAGGGTTGAGTTTGGCCGTGATCGGCTTGGTGATAGCGCCCATACGCTCAAAGCTGAAGTGCTTGAGTTCATCTACATGGGCGATATTTTCCGAACGCGGTTGAGAGTGGCGGGAAATGATGATTTTATCGTCAAAACGCGCAACGCCGTTAATCAAGCCCGGTTTCAGCCAGGGCAAGAAATTGAGATCGGGTGGTTGGCAGAGGATTGTCGGGCACTTGATGCTTGATAAATGGAAGACGCTTGTAGTGACAACCCACTAAAGGGCAGTTTCTCTCGAGATGTCCCATGTACCAATAGTATCAAAACAAATTAACTGAGAAGATCCAGAGGAGGATTTTATGAAAATGTTTACAAAGCTGTCCTTAGCAGTTGCATTTACTGCTTTCGGCACGACAGCGGTAACAGCAGCCGATATGGCAGATGAAATGACGATTGTTTCCTGGGGTGGCGCCTATTCCACTTCTCAGCAGAAGGCCTATCACGAGCCTTACATGGAGAAGACCGGAATTAAAATCATCAATGACGAGAGCTCTGCTGAAGCAGTCGCAAAGCTGCGGGCGATGGACGAAGCCGGCAATGTCACTTGGGATCTTGTGGACGTAGTTGCCTCCGATGCTATTCGTCTTTGTGACGAAGGTTTGGCTATGGAAATTGACCATGACAAGGTACTGGCGAATGCGCCGGATGGAACACCGGCGAGTAAAGACTTCGGTGACCTGATTGTGTCAGGCTGCTTCATTCCGCAGATCGTTTATTCTACTACTTTTGGATACCGCACAGACATGGTTGGCGATAAAAAGCCGACTGATATTTGCGCTATTTTTGACACCAAGACCTGGCCAGGTAAGCGGTCACTTGAAAAGCGCCCGATTAACAATATGGAGTGGGCTTTGCTGTGTGACGGTGTCGCCAAGGAAGATGTATATGATGTCCTCGCTACGCCGGAAGGCCAGGAAAAGGCTCTCGCTAAATTGGGCACAATTAAAGACGATGTAATCTGGTGGTCTGCCGGTGCTGATACACCGCAGCTTCTGGCTGATGGCGAAATCGTCATGGGCTCAACATATAATGGCCGGTTGTTTTCAGTAATTGAAGAGCAGAACCAGCCCGTAGCAATGCTCTGGGATGCCCAGGTGTTCGACCTTGACGGCTGGATTGTCCCGGCTGGTCTCAGCGATGAGCGCAAGGCTCGTGTTATGGACTACTTGAAGTTCGCAACAGATACTCAGCGTCTTGCTGATCAGGCGAAGTATATTTCTTACGGCCCGGCGCGCAAGTCATCTGCACCGCTGGTTGGCAAGCACGCTGATCTCGGTATTGAAATGGCACCGCATATGCCGACTGATCCGGAGAACGCCAAGAATACGTTCCTGTATAACTACGAGTTCTGGGCAGATTATCGCGACGATATTGACGCGAAATTCCAGGCTTGGTTAGCCAGATAAAACAACAAGAGAGCAGGTGCTTTGCACCTGCTCTTTTTTGTATGCCGGCAAAGAGAGATACCGGTTAATTTTACAAATTTTATAATGGCGACTGAAGAATGAGTGATTCTACCAATAACGGTCCTGTGCTAGCTGCTGACGGGACACCCCTAAAACGCAGCCTGAGACGCTCACTGCGTCTTCAGAAGTTCAGGGCTTTATTGTTAATTGCCCCGTTACTTGCATTCATTCTGATTACGTTTATCGCGCCAATAGCCGATATGTTGTTTCGTTCGGTGGAAAACAAGATTGTTGAGGAGACATTACCTCAAACTATAGCTCTGATTGATGCAGGCGGCCCGATTGAGACTATAGTGCCAAATCAGAAAGTATTTTCTGCGCTATATGTGGACATGTTCGTGGCGGCAGAAAACAAGGAACATACGCGCCTCGGTACGCGTCTCAACTATGAACAATCCGGGATATCCTCGCTTTTTCGAAAATCAGGACGCCGGGTGGCCCGCCTCGATGTGGAAGTTTATAAGAAACAATTCGAAGAGGTAGATCCACAATGGGCTGATGTTGCGACCTGGCAATCTCTTGCTGAAAGTGCAAATTCTGCTGAACTGCTGCCTAGGGCCATGTGGGCATATAATGCTTGGCGAGACTATGTGCGCGCGGATGGCGACAACCCGGATAAGGAAGCCCCTGAAGATTTTATTTATGTTGCCCTATACGATGACCTTATAGCGCTTGATGATGTTACTTCAGCCAATGATCTTATCCGTAAAAGTGCGGACGCAGCTCCAGACTTCGAGACCGTCAATTTCAAGGAAGCCTTTGTCAAGTTTGACAAGGACTGGGCTAGCGAAAACGTATGGAAAACCCTGCGGACCTACTCTACACCCTACACAGAGGGCTATTTTCTGAATGCTATAGACTTTCAGAAGGACTTTGATGGTTATTCGTTGCGGCCCGACAACCAGCGGATTTATGGCGTCTTGTTCATGCGGACATTGTTCATGTCCCTGGTTATTACCGCTTGTGCAGTTTTGCTGGGCTATCCGATAGCATGGTTGATGGCGAACCGTCCCATGCGGGAAGCCAACTTGTTAATGATCATGGTTCTGTTGCCGTTCTGGACCTCGTTGCTGGTCCGGACGTCTGCATGGAAAGTCATGCTACAACAGCAAGGAGTGATTAATGATACCCTTGTCTGGCTCAATCTGGTGGATGAGGCCGGGCGTTTGGTGCTGATTAATAACCAGTTCGGAACCATTGTTGCCATGACTCACATATTGCTGCCATTCATGGTTCTACCGTTATACTCGGTTATGCGGACTATTCCGGAAAGCTATACCCGCGCCGCGAAATCACTGGGGGCGACAAACTGGACGGCCTTCTGGCGGGTGTATTTCCCACAATCCGTACCCGGTATCGGCGCCGGATCAATCCTGGTGTTTATTCTGTCAATTGGGTACTACATCACACCGGAGATTGTTGGCGGTACGACGGGTACATTTATTTCCAACCGGATTGCCTACCATATTTCCAGTTCTCTCAACTGGGGCCTTGCCGCAGCTCTTGGAACAATCCTACTCGCCGTAGTCTTGCTGCTTTACTGGGTATATGACCGAATTGTCGGCATTGATAACGTCAAGTTGGGGGGGTAAAAACATGAATGCACAAAAAATAGAAAACCCCATAGTGGTTTCAAATCAGCTTGTTGCTGGAGGCGGTGCGTTCTTTGCTGCGGTATTTGGTCTGCTGTACGGCATGACACAGAATATACCGTTGATTGGCGTGATTGGTGGAATGGCACTGGGAGCTGTCGCTGCGTTCGCTATTGTAAAGATCGCCAAATCCCGGCGTATTTCACAATTTGGAATGGTTGCTCTCGGGCTGATTGTCGGCTATCTGCAAGCACGCATTTCCGGGGCTATAATCGGTGCCATTTTTGGCTGGGTTTTCACCTGGTTTGTCTTCTGGCTTGCAACAGGGAAATACCGGCGGCGGTTGCCTTCTTATGCAACGCCGGGTCAGGTATTGTGGCATCATACTTTTGTGGTTATTTGCTGGGCAATTTTTATATTTCTGATCACACCGATCATTGTGGTGATGCCGCTTAGTTTCAATGCTGAGAATTTCTTTACCTTTACGCCGGCAATGTTAAATTTTGATCCGGCGGGCTATTCACTCAAGCATTACGAAGATTTCTTCACTAATTCCGACTGGCAGGGAGCGATAAAGAACAGCTTTGCGATTGCTCCTGTTGCGACGTTGCTGTCGGTTTCACTGGGGACATTGGCAGCAATAGGGCTTAGCCAGCCGTTTGTACCGTTTCGCCGGGCGATTATGGCAATCCTGATCTCGCCCATGATCATGCCATTAATTATTTCTGCCGCAGGTATGTATTTTTTCTACAGCCGTGTAGGTTTGCAAGGAACTTATCTGGGCGTTGTCCTGGCCCATGCCGCTCTCGGTATACCCTTCGTTATTATTACCGTGACTGCGACACTTGTCGGATTTGATCATAGCCTTACCCGGGCCTCTGCAAGTCTTGGAGCCAATCCGGTGAAAACTTTCTTCAGGGTGCAGATGCCGCTTATTCTTCCGGGTGTTATCGCGGGCGGTTTGTTCGCGTTCATTACGTCCTTTGATGAAGTGGTGGTCGTGTTATTCGTGGGCTCAGCGGGGCAAAAAACTCTGCCATGGCAAATGTTTACCGGCCTGCGTGAACAGATCAGCCCAACCATCCTTGCCGTGGCAACGATTTTGGTTGTGTTGTCAATTCTGATGCTGACCACCCTTGAAATGCTTCGTCGACGTTCTGAACGGCTGCGTGGAATTTCACCCGGTTGATCCGGGGTGCTCGGTAAACTCTGTCAGAGGAAAATTGCTTGACGATCATTTGGCCAATGATCGTCAGTGATATCCATAAGAAACCTTTTTATTCTTTCCAGAATAACTGCATCAGGACAAAGTGTTGTTGAGGAATAGTCTCTCTGAAGTCTCACGCTGACCATTCTGGCGTAGAGAGCAGGTAAGGCTGAAGTACAGCATTCACTTAGTCTACAGAAATTTGTATCTATTCGCGCAACAGTCTATAACCACCTCAATCCTGAACGTCTCCTAAATAAACGCAAGACATTCATGCATTATAGCAATGCTGCGCGGGCCGAGTCGCCGCGACTTGGTGCGGCATAATTGAGATTTTGTTTTTTTGAAGTCAATCTGCATTCGTCTGACAGTATTAGATTAATGCCTGTAAAATATGAGATTATACAATGAGTGAGCTGCCCCCATGTCCAAAGTGCCAATCCCCTTATGTGTATGAGGATGGCGAACTGCTAATATGCCCGGAATGTGCTCATGAGTGGGGTAGGGGCGTATCTGAGGAAGCCTTAGACCATAAGATTATCCGGGATGCGAATGGCGCAGAGTTAAAGGATGGAGACACCGTGACGGTTATCAAGGACCTGAAGGTTAAGGGATCATCATCCGTTGTGAAGGTTGGCACCAAGGTCAAGAATATCCGGCTCGTCGATGGCGACCACGATATCGATTGCAAAGTCCCGGGCATAGGCCAGATGGGACTGAAATCGGAATTTGTAAAGAAAGTTGCAGAATAAGAGCTGCTTCCAATGGCGTGCGCCTAAGACTAGTAATTATTTTTCTCACGCCCTTTTTTCGCGGTGTCTGTTGGAAGCATTACAAGGCGAGCCGGAACCTGGCTTGTATGATGCTGCTATCAATCTAATTCATGAACATGAGTAAAGGTTTTTAGATCAGGTCATAGCTCGTCATACTCAAATATCGGATTGCTATCGATTTCGTCTTCAATGGCCTCTATTGACGCGTCAGACGCGGCGGCCTCGGATAAAAAGGCGATATGAAATACGGCATCCCCCTGGTTCACTAACGGTATTGTCGATGTGCTGATGATCAAACCATCCTTGGTCGCAAGCACTTCCGTTTCCCGAGCGCCGAAGGGATCGGAAATCAAACCGAGGATGTCACCTTCGCGAACATAGTCACCGATATCGTGTCGTGTACGTAAAAGGCCACCTTCGGTTGCCCGTATCCAGGAACTTTTGGTCGCAACGGGCGTCTTTCTGATTTTCTTGTTGGCTGATCTCGTGGTGCCCTTTGCCACCATTTTCAAGTGGCGCAAGACTTTCATGATGCCGGCTACGCCTACACGAACAGCAACTTCATTGAACCGCAGCGCTTCGCCCGCCTCAAAAACCATGACAGGAATTCCAAGCTCACTGGCCGCCGCCCGCAAGGAACCCTCCCGCAAGGACGCGTTCAGGATGACGGGAGGTTCAAACGCTTCAGCTAAAATGCGGGCTTTCTTGCTTTTCAGGTCAACCCGGGCTTGCGGCAGGTTATTACGGTGTATTGCCGCGGTGTGCAAATCAATGCCGTAATCGCACCGCCGAACGACATTGTTTAGAAATAGATGAGCAAGACGTGATGCCAATGAGCCATTAATGTTGCCAGGAAATGACCGGTTGAGGTCTCGACGGTCGGGCAAATAGCGGCTTTGGCCGATAAAGCCAAAAGAGTTGACGATTGGTACCAATAATAAAGTACCAGATAGACGGCGCAATGCCACAAGGCGACCCAGGCGGCGAATAATTTCGACACCCAGTACCTCATCGCCGTGAATGGCCGCACTGATAAAAACTGTCGGTCCGTCGCGCTTTCCGTGAATAACCTGAACAGATACTGTAGCCGGAGTGTGATCCGACATCATGCTGAGAGGAATATCAACGATCCGCCGCTGACCTGCGGGAATGGTCTGACCTTCCAATACAAAAGGTTCACGCAACCTTTGGACCCTTTCTAACTTTGCTGCCTTTTGTGCGGGTGCGGCCCGCTTTTGCATTCTTCTCAGTAAATTCTATTATGCGCGTAGCAACATCAATTCCGGTTGCCTTTTCAATGCCCTCGAGTCCTGGCGACGAGTTCACCTCCATTACAACAGGTCCCGTATTTGAACGCAACATATCGACGCCACATACGTTTAGCCCCATTGCATTGGCTGATTTTAGAGCGGTTGTCCGTTCTTCTGATGTAATCTTGACCGCCTCGGCAGAACCGCCACGATGTAAATTCGACCGGAAGTCTCCTTCCGCACCGCGACGGATCATGGCGGCGACGACTTTTTCACCTACGACGATACAGCGTAAATCTTCGCCATTTGCCTCTTTCACAAATTGTTGGACCAAGATGTTGGTATCCGTACCACCAAAGGCTTGAATAATGCTTTCCGCCGATTTGGTTGTTTCTCCCAAGACGACACCAATCCCCTGAGTTCCTTCCAGAAGCTTGATGATAACTGGGGCGCCGCCGGCAAGATTTAGAATCTCAGTCGCGTCCGAGGTGCGGTGAGCGAACACAGTCACCGGCAGACCGATGCCTTCGCGGGACAGCAACTGCATGCTCCGCAATTTATCGCGAGAGCGCGAAATGCCAACTGACTCATTGACTGGATAAACGCCCATCATCTCAAATTGGCGTAGAACGGCAGTGCCAAAAAAAGTAACTGAGGCGCCAATGCGGGGAATAACTGCATCATAACCTTTCAACGACTCACCTTTGTAATGAATTTGAGGGTCGCCGGAAGCAATGTTGAGGTAACAGCGCAGATGATTAATGACATCGATTTGGTGGCCACGTGCTTCGGCCGCTTCTATCAAACGCTTATGGGAGTACAGATCGGCATTTCGGCAGAGTAAAGCGATTTTCATGGAACTCACCTTTCGTTAGGGGATCTGGTTTAATTTTTTACAATTCTTTTGCTGGCGATGAAGGAACGGTTTGGGTTGATCAAGAAACCGCCCTTTAAGGCCTGGCGTCCAAGCAGCAAGCGAAAACCCATGGGGGCCCGGTCTGCGAGGGTCAATTCTATTGGCCAAGTCACGTTTCCCAGACGCGCCTCAACCTCAATGACATACCGGGCATGGCGGTGTCCGGTGGAACTCGTTATTTCACGCTCGTCACAAATCTCTGCTACACATTTAATCGCTGGCTTTAGTCGTCTTTGCAGCGGATAGAGGATAAACGAAACATGGGGCGCACCGCGCTCTGTGAAGGTCTGGATATCAACGGCGTGAATCGCCGATGTCCTCGCTCCACTATCAATCTTTGCCTTGACAGGTTCTTCGAGAAGGCCCGGAAAAGTAACCCACTCACGCCATCCGACAACCACTTTCTCTTTCGGGGACTTTGTACTAACCACTGGAAGCGACCTGACCTTGATCCTCGGATTTGCTGGGCGTATCCTCCTCAATCTCGGTGGATATTTCCGCCGCAAGCGCATCCTCAAGGGTCGCTATGCTGGCCTCGTTCAAGCGCCGGTAACTGGAAAAGGTTTGCTGGTTAACAACAACAAAATAGGTTCCGAGGTCGATTAAAATATGCCCGGTCTCATACAAGCCACGCCGAATGGCCTCGACTTGCTCGGGCCATAGTCGCCGTTGGTTGACAATTCGACACATCAATTTCATTGAAATGCGATAACGGCCCCGTGGTTTTCCGCCGAACGAATGATCATAAAGTGAGACCAGGCGATCAACAACATCCGCATTTGAATAATCCAAACTACCCGACACCTAACCTTCTCCTGATTGTATCACTTCTTTGTGAAAATTAGGTAGCCAGCATACGCATAAAATAGCAAAATACAAAATTTTCTTTCCTTATATGCAAATAATATTTATTTATATAGTAATCAAATTTATATATTAGGGATTTGGAATTGAATTTCATTTCTTGCCTTGTAGTTGCTATCGTCGCTTCGCTTGTTGCCAATGGCTTCTTTGTGGCTGCTAAATCCGCGTTGGTCTCTGTACGAACCTTTCGTGTTGAACCAAGAACGCCTCCCGGCAAAAAGACGGCTCGTCTCACTCTATTCACCAAGGGTGTTATCGATACATATCAATATGCCTGCCGATACAATAGGAACTGTTCTGGAAACTGATCGCTCGCCCCTTAAAGGAGGATATGCAAATGGAAGACGCATCGATTTGGCTCGCGAACGTCAAGGCTGTCAGTATGGAGTTGCTGTCGGATTTAATTAGCGCCTTGCCGGGGATTTTAGGTGCCGTCATTATTCTTGTTGTGGGCTGGTTAGTCGCCCGGGCTTTACGTGCGACAGCAGTACGGTTAAGCGACGGACTAAACCGTTTGTTCGAGACAGTAATGCCGACGGGTAGGCTGGCCAAGTTTCGCTTGTCCTCTAGATCAGCACAGATAATTGGAAATGCGGTCTATTGGTTGACTATCGTTTTTGCCGTCACTCTCGCCGCAGATGTCGCCGCGTTTGAAACATTCTCGTCTTGGATGTCGGCCATTTTCGGATATTTGCCGAGAATACTGGGCAGTGTGTTGATTATTATCGTTGGATATCTGCTCGGTGCAGCGATACGCGATCTGGTCGCGTCAACATTATCTTCAATGACAATCAGTCAGGCAGAATTGATTGGCGCTTTTGCGCAATGGGCCACATTTTTTACCGCGGTAATTATTGGTATCGAGCAAGTTGGTATCGACGTTACATTCCTGATCGTCATCATAGCGATTGTCACCGGAGCTATTATGGGTGGTATGGCTCTCGCGTTTGGTCTTGGCGCACGCCCGTTGGCAGCAAATCTGATTGGGGCCCATTACCTGCAGCTCCATTATTCGCCCGGTCAGGTCTTGACCATTGGGGAGGATGAAGGAGAAGTGTTGGAGTTTACCGCGACTGGGGTTGTCCTGGATACGCCAAATGGTCGATCGACAGTCCCCGGAGAAGTCTATTTCCATAAAAATATTACACTGAAGGGGGGAGATCTAACCAATGTCTAATGCCCCCCCCTTAAGTGTTGCGTTTATCGAACGGAACCCGAGTACTGCCGCGCGGGTCTTGGAAAATCTGGCGACAGAGGATGCCGCTGCGCTGATTGGTGTCCTGCCCGGTTATGCAAGTGCCCTGGCACTCAGCCGCATGACGCCATTCGCATCCGCGCAGTGCCTTCTGCAGCTAGAAGTGGGGCGAATTGCTCTTATTCTGCGGAACATGTCGTTCCTCGATGCAGCGAGTATTTTGCGAATGGTAAATGATGAAAATCGCACCTCAATCATGGATGCCTTACCAGAAGACATGGCGAGAGCTTTCAAAAAATCACTTTATCATCCGCGCAATTCTGTTGGCGCCTGGATGGATCAGCGCATATCGCCGTTGCCACAATCGCATACAGTTGCGGATGCACTGAAATATGCGAAACGGAAAAAACGCCCAGAAGGGGATGAGCTGTTTATCGTTGATGATGCTGGCCGGTTCGTCGGCGCTATCCGGATATCCAGTCTCATACAAACTGACAGCAAGGCGGTTCTACAAGATTTAGTAACAAAGAAGACGCCAACATTATCAAATCGAGCGACGCTTGCATCTGTCATTGATTTGCCCCTTTGGGATGACTATGAGAATCTTGCGGTGGTTGGTCGTAAAGGAAATTTTCTCGGTACTTTGTCGCGTCGTTTGGCTCGTCAGGGCATTGCGGCTGCGCAACGGCATTCGGGCAGTCTGAGATCAGACTCAATTCCAACTCATCTCATAAGTGGTTGTTTTGTCGCATTTGTTGGCTTGTTCGAGTTGCTATTACACTCTGTCGATATTCGGGTCGCCAAAACTAATCAGGAGACCAGTCATGACAGGTAATATTGATGCTGCCACCGGACCGTTGGAGCGCCGCTTTCTATTGGATCACCCCTGGGACGCGGCCCGACTTCTTGAATCCATTCCGCCGGAGCAGGCTGCAATTGCTCTAACGCGTCAGCGCGTAGAAGTCCTGGTTCCGGTTTGGCGGCGATTGATGACACCGATTGCGACGCGATTACTTTGCAAGCTTTCTGATAAACGTGCCACGGAGCTGTTGTCTGAACTTTTGCCTAATGAAGCCGCTCTTCTGCTTGCGTCACTGCCTGAATCCGACAGAGATCGGTATTTGTCGCAAATGGACACCAAAATAGCCTCAGATCTTAAAAAACTGATGAGCTATCCGGACCAGAGTGCAGGGCGGTTGATGAACCCTGTTGACGCAACCTTCAGAATGACGACAACCGTCTCGGAGGCCATTAATCAGCTGCGGGAGCTTCGAACGAGAAATGCTCGAAGCCTTTTCCTGGTTGACGACGAAAACCGTCTTACAGAGAAGGTTTCTATTCAGGACATCGCGGTCGCCGATCCGGACGACCGGTTAAAAGACTTGGCCCAGCCAGTGACCGCCTATGTTAATCCGCTGTCATCACAGGATGAGGTTGTCGAGTTGCTGGAGCGCGATCGGCTGGCGGACCTGCCTGTTGTTGATTTGAAAGGCGTATTGATCGGTGTGATACAGCATGCTGCCCTGGTTGAGACTATTCAGTCGGATGCCGCCGCGGACATCTTGACAATGGTTGGCGCAAGTAAGGATGAGAGGGCGCTATCCAAGCCGCTTTTTGCTGTACGGCGACGGTTGCCCTGGTTGCAGATCAATCTTCTGACCGCGTTTATGGCTGCCGCCGTTGTTGGCTTGTTTGAAAACACAATCGCCCAGTTCACGGCTCTGGCGGTTCTACTTCCGGTCGTCGCTGGCCAATCAGGGAACGCCGGTGCACAGGCCCTGGCGGTCACCATGCGCGGTTTGGCTTTGCGGGAGATTTCTACGCGGCAGGGCTTTCAGGTTATGTTTAAGGAATTAAACGTCGGCCTTGTAAATGGATTGGCGGTGGCAGTCACATGCGGTGTTGGCGTGTTCTTCTGGAGTGGATCATTGGGACTGGTTTTGGTCATTATGCTGTCCATGGTCCTGGCAATGGTCGCGGCTGGTTTCGCCGGCGCTGTTGTTCCGATTGTCTTGACCAAGCTGGGCCAGGATCCGGCGGTCGCCTCATCAATTGTTCTGACAACCGTCACGGACATTGCGGGGTTCTTTTCCTTCCTTGGTATTGCGACCTTGTTGTCATCAATGCTTTGACAAGAAGTCCTGTCTACTGAGTGCTAGAACCAATGTCATTTCCGTTTCATGAAACCTACGTGGCTGACTACTTGACTGAATAGGTTTTATTTAGTCAAGTAAGCCTAAAAGGGGAGGTTTGATGAAAGCAGAGCGCATGCGGACAAGGCGTGAGCAACTCCGCATCCATATTATCAACTCAGCGATCAAGGTTGTTGGACGCCATGGCTATGCAAAAGCCTCAATGGCGCGAATTGCGGAAGAGGCCGGTGTTCCCTATGGGTCTATTTATCTCTATTTTCGCAGTCATCATGATTTACTCCATCAGTTGTTACCGATGGTCAGTGAAACACTGCGTGCGGCTATCCGAGAGAAAAGCGGTAAGGCAAGAACATTCCTGGAGCACGAAACCGTAAGCTTCGATGTATTGTTTGAGCAAACTTCCGCAACGTCAGGTAAGCAGCGGGTTTTTGCCGAAGCTCCGTTTTTTGTCCCAAAAGTCTATGATGCCTATATGGAAAGCATGGCCGAATCTTATATACGCTTGATGTATGCGTGCAAGGCGCGAGGGGAGTTCCCGAATTTAGAAGAG
The DNA here is from genome assembly GCF_009882915.1 of Sneathiella litorea. Taxonomy (GTDB): domain Bacteria; phylum Pseudomonadota; class Alphaproteobacteria; order Sneathiellales; family Sneathiellaceae; genus Sneathiella; species Sneathiella litorea. Next base: position 448,069 of record NZ_WTUW01000002.1, on the reverse strand, counting down.
CAAAATTTTGAGGCGATCGCTTATTCTCTCATGGGTGCAAAGCAATTTCTGTTGCGAAGGTATATTCTAAGCAATGAGAAAGCGAAGGGGGTACCGCAAAATGTACGTGATACATATCTTGGTATGGTAGAGAAAATTTTTATTAGTTAGATAAGCCTGTATTTGGTCCGGTATGTAACTCAAAATTATGATGAAAGTTATTATCGCTATTAGCCAGGCACTGGAATCCCGAGGCATTGGTGGTTTTAATCTTGCGCTTGAGCAGGTTCGCAAGGGTTTCAATTCGGGCCTCATTAATTTCGTCGACAAGAATACTGATGCTTAAAAGAGTTGCCCCCGGATGTTGCTGTGGGCTGAAGGCAATACCGACACCCGTCAAGGAGCGGTCGAACATTTCTCGGCATACCGCAAAACCCTGATTACGGGTATTTGTAATTCCAGAATATGTATCCCGCAGATCGCTTTCTAGAGTAAAATAAAGCTCCGAGCTGGTTTTCTCCAGTGTTTGGTCTATTTCCAAATTACTAAGTTTGGCCAAAATGGCTAATGGCCCGGCTCCTCCACCAAGGGGGCGGCGGTCGCCTGGGCGAATACTATTACAGCCAGGCTTGGTGTCCGGATCTGCGCGATGAAGGCAAAGAACATCGTCCCCGACAAGAGCCTGAAGGCAAACTGCGCCGTCTGCCTGGTTCGCAATGCCCGCCATCATTATTCTAAATTCTTCCGTTACAATAGGCCTAGAGTGCCGCGCTAACCCAAGCTCAAACGCGAGTGGCCCGATAAAGTAACGTCGCCCTGGTAATGACTGCTCCAACAGCCTCTCTTCCACTAGGGCTTTCAAGAGACGCCGTGTTGTTGACTGGGGTAATTCGGCCGCCCGTGCTAAATCCAAGAGTCGCGCTCCTCGGCCTCCATCGCGGGCGACCAACTTCAGGAGTTGACCAGCTCTTGCGACGACTTGGGCTCCCTCAACAGTGTTTTTATTGTTCATTTTCAAGTCTTTATAAAAACTCCACTATATGGAATAGTCATACAATAAAAAAAACTTGACCGCAAGTAGGCTCGATGTGATGTTCGTGATTAAACAGGGATAAAAATCAAACAACGGGTTAATTTGCGGTCGTGAATAAAACCCTGAGACATAAAATAATGCAAAGAAAAATCGAACTTTCTCGATCCTACATTATGACGCCGTATCCGATACTTCATAGGTCGATATCAGTGTTTGAGTCGCATCCTCAAGAGGGGAGAGGTCGCGGCGAAATAACGGCTAAAAAAACAACCGTCCTGCTTAGGTCTAAGGGGCAGATGACGGGCGTGACAGTTACAGGTGACAGCTCGACAGAAGGTGTGTGTGATGCGCGCTCTTAACAAGTTGTCCGACGCCTTGGCGCAAACAACAATCTGGTTTGCAGCCTTCACTGTCATCCTAATGTGCCTTCATGTCGCTGCCGGGATTGTCGTGCGAGGCCTGTTTTCCGCAACATTGGACGGAACTGTCGAAATTGTATCTCATTTTTATATGGTGATCGTCGCCTTCGTTCCGTGGGCCTATGTCCAGCGAAAAGGAGAACATGTTTCAGTTGATATCCTTCTTGCGGTGCTGCCGGAGTGGGCCAATAGGGTATTCCGTGTGATTGCCAACCTCCTGACACTAATTGTTCTGAGTTACTTTGCCTGGGCCCTTATGGATATGGCGATACGTCAGATGGGCCTTGGCGAATTGGTTGAAACCGGAACGATGGATATTCCTGTCTGGCCCGCGCGCTGGATTGCCTTCCTCGGCGTTGTCGCAATGCTCTGCGTTCTGGTCGTGCAGCTCCTGCAACCAGGAAAGGATTTTGATGACCAGGTTAAAGACGATGAAGCATCGGCTTTGACTGAGGAGGGTGGGGTATGAGCGTAGAAGCCGGCATTATAAGTATGGTCATCCTTGTGGTGATGTTGGGTATTCGCGTACCTATTGGAATTGCATTGCTGAGCGTCGCCTTTGGCGGATTGTGGTACTTGCGGGGTTTCGGGCCTTCTATGGGAGCCTTGCGGTCGATACCGGTAGACTTTGTCTCTCATTGGACATTCTCGGCAGTACCCATGTTCATCTTGATGAGTGCAGTTGCTTCGCGTGCAGGGATAACGACGGAACTCTATAAATCCATGCGATTATGGTTTGGTCGATTACCTGGTGGGTTGGCAATCGCCACAAGTTTTGCCGGAGCAGGATTTGCCGCTATCTGTGGGTCGAGCCTTGCAACCACCGCCGCCATGGGCCGGATTGCCGTGCCAGAAATGCTGCGGCAGGGCTATGACAAGGGATTGGCCACAGGTTGCGCCGCCGCTGTCGGGACCGTCGGGGCGTTGATTCCACCGAGCATCATCATGGTCATCTATGCACTTTTTGCGGAAGTTTCCGTCAGTAAGATGCTGATAGCGGGCGTCGTACCGGGGTTGCTGACGACGGTGGTCTATGCCGTCATGATTTTCACCCGCTGTACTATTTCTCCTAAACTGGCGCCACGTTCTGACCTGAGCGGTGTAACACTAAGTGACAAGTTTAGCAGCCTGAAGCGGGTGTGGCCGGTTGCCGTGATCGCAGTAGCCATGGTCGGAGCCATTTATGGCGGCATTGCGACGGCCACCGAGGCGGGAGCCGTGGGCGCAATTGCAACCGGGTTGGTCGCCTGGTCACAACGATCCTTCCGGATGTCAGAACTACGTGAAGCAGCGATCGAAACGGCGACGACATCGGGCGCTCTTTTCCTGATCGCCATTGGTGCCTCGCTGCTATCGCAGTATCTCGCGCTCACCGGCTTGCCGGCATTTCTGTCAGACCACATAACCGGCCTGACGACAAACCCGATCCTCATCATCCTCATTTGTTGCGTTCTCTATCTAATCCTTGGCGCGTTTCTCGACACGCTGGGGATCATGTTGCTGACACTGCCAATTCTGCTGCCGATTTTTGCATCCGCCGGTATTAACGAGATCTGGGCGGGTGTGATCCTGGTCAAGATGCTGGAAATTGGACTTTTGACGCCTCCGGTCGGAATGAATGTCTTTGTGATGAGCCGTGTTGTCGGAAAGGAAGTGAGACTTGGAACGATATTTAAGGGCATATCCTGGTTCCTGGCGGCTGAAGTCGTCATCATGGCCCTTTTGATCGCCTTTCCAGAGCTCATTCTCGCCCTGCCCAACATGATGACGAGTTGAGTTCGGCAAAACTTAGAAAAAGTAACGAAAAACCATGCGTCCATTAAAAACTATAATTGGGAGTAAATCATGAAAATAAGAAACACGATGCTGACGACTTTTGCACTCGCGCTGGGTCTGGCAACTTCATCTGCGCAAGCAGAGACAAAGATGATCTTTGGCACATACGCGTCTCCAACCAGTGCCACGGTTGTTAATGGTTTCATTCCTTTCCTGGATAAAGTGAATGAAACCAGTGGCGGAGACCTGGAAATGACACTTGCCGGCGGCGGTAGTGTTGTCACAGCGAAAACAACGCTTTTCGGACTGAAAGACGGGCTTATCGATGCGGCATATGTACCGAGCGTTTATTATCCCGCGGAGCTCCCGGTTTCTAATGTAATCATCAACCTCGGGGCACTCCTGGATGACGTGCCGGCTGCGATCGCAGCGATGACCGAAATGTACCTTTTCGACTGCAAGGATTGTATGGAAGAGGACAAGAAGTGGAACATGCGCTTTCTGGGCGCCTGGAGTCTGACAAATTATGACTTGTTGTGCACGAAACCCGTGAGGACTGCTGAAGATGTAAAAGGGCTGCGCATCCGCGCCGCTGGTCATACAGTCGCTTTGGCCAACGCACTTGGTGCATCGCCAATTAACGTTCCAAGTTCAGAAATTTATGAAGTTCTACAGCGTGGCCAGGTCGATTGTGTTTTCGCGCCGCCGAGTTTCCTGAGTACCTATTCCTTGGGTGAGCTTGCAAAATATGTCGTCAACGTAAACGCGGGTACAGTACCAAGCCCTCATAATGTTGTGATCCGCGAGGATCTATGGGAAACGCTTTCGACAAAAGATAAGCAGACGCTGATTGATGCGGCACCATTGTCAACCGCAGGTGGCTACTTCGGGACGCTCAGAGACGAAGAAGTTGAGCTGGCACGTGCCGATATCGGTTATGACGTGATTGAGCCTGATGAGACGTTGCAAGCTGCCATCAAAACGGCCGCAGCTGACAATTTTGAGCGGGCTATAAAAATTGGTGAAGAAAAGGGCGTAGAAAACGCTCGTGAGATCGTCACTAAATTTATGGCGTCCTACGAAAAATGGAAAGAGCGTCTTACAGGCGTGAATACTCAGGACGAATACATGGATATCTTGCAGGAAGAATTGTACTCCCGCGTTTCCGTAAAGTGATCTCCTTTTGCGACGGGGGTGTGCTGCGAGGATAATTTTCTGCGTAGCATACTCCCATTCTCTAAAAACTCGTGTTCAAAGGAACAAGTATGTTCTTCAATTCTTCTGCCCATAACCCTTCATTGGATGAATTTCGTGAAGAAGTCCGCGCATTTTGTCGCAAGGAAATATCCGGTGACTTCGGCCGTAAACTGGAACTTGGCCAGCATCTGGAAAAACCAGAGTATGACGCTTGGCTTAAGGCTCTTGCCGGACGTGGCTGGCTGGCGGGAAATTGGCCAAAGGAATATGGCGGACTTGGCTGGGAGCCTGAGCAGTCTGCAATTTTCAATGACGAAACGGCCCGTGCCGGTGCCCCTTGGCTCATTCCTTTTGGCGTAACCATGGTTGGCCCGGTGATCTATACTTTCGGATCGGAAGAACAGAAGAAGCGCTTCCTGCCTGACATTGTGGCCAATAATCTTTGGTGGTGTCAGGGGTATTCAGAACCTGGTTCAGGCTCCGACCTTGCCTCTCTTCGCACAGCTGCCGTCAAGGGTACAGACGCCGACGGTGAGCATTACATCGTCAATGGTCAAAAGACGTGGACAACCCTTGGGCATTGGGGGGATTGGATTTTCTGCCTCGTGCGGACTGATCCTGATGTTAAAAAGCAAAAGGGTATCTCCTTTTTGCTGATCGACATGAAGACGCCGGGTGTTACGGTTCGCAAGATCAATACAATCGACATGGGGCATCATCTCAACGAAGTGTTCTTTGATAATGTGCGTGTACCCGCAGAAAATCTTGTCGGCGAAGAAAACAAAGGTTGGGATTACGCGAAATTCCTGCTGGGTCATGAACGGGCAGGGGCCGCAGGTGTCGGAAAATTCACCCGTTATATGGATCAATTGCGTGCTGTCCTGGCGATTACAAATGAAGGCGGCAAGCCATTGTCAGAGAGCCCATATTTCCGCCGCCGGATCGCTGATCTCGAGGTGAGTATCGCCACACTGGCGGCTCTTTCAGAGGATCAGCGGACAGCCTTTCACGCGGCGGGATCGCCTTCGCTTATCGGTGCCGGAGCATTGAAACTGCGTGCCTCTGAGCTTCAGCAGGAAATACTGCAGACAATGACCGAGGTGCTCGGACGCCATGGTCTGGCGTATCAGACGGATGCGTTGATGGCGGGTTGGAACGGCGAACTTATCGGACCTAAAGAATCCGCGGGAATCCTTTATGAACAGCTAATCAGGCGGGCTGCGACAATCTATGGCGGCTCTTCCGAAATACAGCGTACCATCATAGCAAAAAGTGCCTTCGCGGGCTAAGGAGATAAAATGTCAGCATTTTCAACAGAAGAGCGCCAGCTCCTGGATGACAGTTTCAATGAATACTTCCGTGACAACTACGGAGCGACGCACGCTGTTGCTTTGGCCCGATCAGGCGACCCTGATGGATTTGGACGTAAGGAATGGTCGGACTATGCAGATCTAGGTTGGCTTGGCCTGACGTTACCTGAAGCGGCAGGGGGATCAGAAGGGGGCTTGACCGAAGCGGGTATTTTCTTCGCCGCAGCCGGACGGTATCTGGCACAGGAACCTCTGGTACAGACATTGGTACTGGGTGCGGGGTCGATAACGCGGTTAGGCACTCCTGAACAACAAAAACAACTTAAGGAAATCGCTGAAGGTAAGCTTCTCGTCGGATTTCTGCATGCGGAACTAGCCTCAGGCTATGATAGATCTCATGTCACAACGATTGCACAACCAATAGAGGGTGGCTTCCGCCTTACCGGGGAAAAAGCGTTTGCCGTGGGGGCTCACAGTGCTGATATATTAATTGTCTCCGCCCGTATAGGTGACGCTGCTGGACCCGTTGGATTATTTCTTGTTCCTGCTGATACCGATAATATGCAGTTTACGGTAGCACCGGCGATAGACGGTCGCCGTGGTGCAGCTGTCCGGTTTGAGGATGCGGAGCTTGGCAAGGACGCTTTGCTTGGAAACAATACGGAAGACCGGACGCTCGAAATCGATACGCTGCTTGATCACGGGACGCTAGCAGTTTGTGCCGATGCTCTTGGGGCGATGGTTGCCGCGACAGAGATTACCACCGAATATCTCAACACCCGTGAACAGTTCGGAAGAAAGCTGGCAGATTTTCAGGTTCTTCAACATCGGGTCGCCGACATGAAAGTTTTCTGTGAAGAAGCGCGTGTCGTAATTCATGCAGCCTTAACTGCCGTGGATGAGGGCGCCCCAGATGCCAATCTGGCGATATGGCGGGCCAAGGTTCAAACTGCCCGTGCAGCCAGGTTCATCGGTGGACAGGGAATTCAATTACATGGTGGCATGGGAATGACCGATGAAATGCCGATCGGTCATTATTACAAACGGCTCACTATGTGTGAGGCGATGTTTGGTGACGCTGAATGGCATTTGGATCGTCTGGCAAGTATGACGAATATGTCAGTGAACGGCAGCGCCGCGACCGGGAGTTAAGCCATGCCGCAATTTTCCAAAAATCTCGCAAATCTGCGTCCAGACGAAGTCGCGCTGACCGATCCGTGGAAATCACTCGGCTGGGCAGAGGTAGACGATATTCTCAATCGCATCGTGAACGGGCTCATGGCACTTAATTTGCCAAAAGGGTGCCGCGTTGCAGTGTTTGCGGAAAATGCGGCAGAAACAGCTTTGGCCAATTTGGGGGGGCTAATCGCGGGCCTCTCCGTCACGCCGGTTAATTTTCATCTGAACGCAAATGAAGCGGCTTACGTGATTGGCAACGCGAATGCTGCTGTCCTCTTCGTTGATGCGACGACAGTAGAGCGTGGGTTGATCGCGGCGCAAATGGCGGATGTAAAAACCGTTATTGGATGGGGCGGAATTGAAGGGGCGGTATTGGATTTTGATAGCTGGCTTGCCGTCCAATCAGATGCGCCTTGTCCGGAGGATCAACCACCACAACCTAACCTGCTATATACTTCGGGCACTTCCGGGCGGCCAAAGGCCGTCGAGCTGCCTCCCACAATGTTTGCAGGCGGTTCCACTGTTGCCGAACATTTAAGGCTGCTTAGCGAAAACATGATGGCCCCGATGGGCACGCATCTTGTTGTCGGACCGATGTATCATACGGGCCCGCTGTCTGGAGCGCGATTACTGGCTGCCGGAACCCCATCAGTGATCCTCGGTCGTTTCGATGCTGAGAAAACACTGGCGGCAATTGAACGCCACAAGATCGGCAGTTCAATAATGGTCCCGACACATTTTATGCGTATGCTGGCGTTGCCCGATGACGTGCGGGCCAAATACGACCTGTCGAGTCTTCAAATTGTCAACCACACGGGTGCCCGATGCCCTGTTGAAGTGAAGCATGCAATGATTGAATGGTTCGGGCCCGTGCTGTTTGAAGCCTATGGCGCAACTGAAGTGGGTACCACAAACAGTATAAGCTCTGAGGAATGGCTGGCCCATCCTGGATCTGTTGGCTGCGCCCAACCTCCCTTTACCGCTATGATTTTGGATGGGGAAGGAAATGAAGTTGCCGTGGGGACAGAAGGGTTGCTGTGTTTCACCGATTCCACCGGTCGGGGGCCGATTTATCATGATGATCCGGCTAAAACCGCTGAGGCGTATGTGTCGCCTGGCATTTTCACGCTTGGTGAAATTGGGTACATGGATAAGGATGGCTACGTTTATATTACCGACCGTATTAGCGACATGATCGTTTCGGGCGGTGTGAATATCTATCCAGCCGAGGCTGAACAGATACTCATAAACCACCCGCAAATAGCGGATATTGCCTGTGTTGCCGCGCCTCATCCTGATTTTGGTGAAGAACTCGCCGCACTTATCGTTCCGGCTGATCCACTCGCGCCTCCTGAAAGCGAAGAAGTGATCGAATGGTGCCGGGAAAGGCTCAGTTCATACAAGTGTCCCCGTCGAATTGAATTGTGCGACGATCTGGGGCGCAGTGCCTTTGGAAAGCTCAACAAACGTACCCTTCGGGCCCGGTTCTGGCCAGAAGGGACAGATACCTAATTTTCAACTCAAAAGGTGCCAAATGACCTACAAGACTATTCGTTACGAAACACCATCAGAGCATGTTGCTCGCATTACTCTTGATCGTCCTGAAAAACGAAATGCGCAGAGTATTGAGCTTCTCTATGAGTTGAACGATGCCTTTGATACCGCAGCCCATGATAATTCCATAAAGGTCATTGTGTTGGCGGCAAACGGACCGCATTTCTCATCCGGACATGATTTGAGTGGCGACAGAGATATGTCTGTCTATAAGACGGTTACTCAATGGGGCGGATTTGACCTTCCCGGTGCAGAGGGCCGTCACGCGCGAGAAGAGGAAATTTATCTCGGCTTCTGTCAGCGTTGGCGCGATATACCCAAACCGACGATTGCCCAGGTTCAGGGTAAGGTCATTGCAGGGGGGCTGATGCTGGTTTCAATCTGCGACCTGATCGTCGCATCAGATGATGCAACATTTTCTGATCCAACCGTTGCGTTTGGCGTAAACGGTGTTGAATGGTTTTCCCATCCTTGGGACTTTGGTTTGCGTAAAGCCAAGGAATTGTTATTCACTGGCGGCATGATGGGTGCGGCAGAGGCGCGTTCTGTCGGTTTCGTCAACCATGTTGTTTCCCTCGATGACCTCGAAGAGTTTACGTCGTCCCTGGCCAATCGCATTGCCAGCCGGCCGTCAATGGGGTTACGCCTTGCGAAGATGGCTGTTAACCAGGCGCAGGATGCGCAGGGCTTTCGAAATGTTATGAATTCTGCAATGGCACTTCACCATGTTGGACACTCTCATAATCAGGAAAAATTTGGGATGGCCGTGGATCCGTCTGGCGCGGATGTTATCAAAAGGGAAGCAAAAAAAGGCTGACTTTCCGGCGGCGTTAATAAACTCAACTCATGCAGGCGTAATGACCTTTGGATTTTTTCCTTTGTCAGAGACGCCTGCAGTATGGATGGCATTTCGAGTGTCTTGGCGGGGCAGCTCTGCCACCAACTTCTTCTGACAACTTTCTGTCGATCCTGTTTGCGGCCGTTCACGCAAAAAAGTTTAACTAGCGTGATAAAGCTGCCGCAACCAGTTCTTCATATACACCCTGTGTTATCTGTTCCTTCGGGTTATTTGATAACTCCGCCAGGCCAATGGTTCGTACAATCGGTGGGTTGCCAAAGGGTATTTGCTTCAAGGGAAGTGGAAAGCCCGAGTCGACACAATTCTGCGGAATAATGGATACGCCAAGACCATTATAAACCATGGTCGCGACGGCCTGAAGATTCTCAAGCTCCATTGTCATGTGCACATTCAAGGAGCGCTTCTTTAATTGCTCGTCAATGAGTTTGCCGGTCCACGCATTATTATTGAAGCGGATGTAGGGGTATTCTTGCAGAAGTGAACTGTCTTTTGTCGCCTTTGCGTCCATTGGGGCGATAACAATAAACGGTTCTCGGGCAATCGGCCGCCAGCGGATGGTCGGTTCAACTTCAAGCGGCGTTATAATGATCGCAGCATCAATTTGGCGATTTTTTAATCGTGCCAAAAGGCCAGCGGAATGATCATCAACCAATCGGACAAGTAGGTTTGGAAAACGACGCTGACACGCGGCAAGGGATTTTGGTACGATGCCGGTAAGTGTTGTCGGCATGGCACCTAGAACAAATTCTCCCCTGAAATCTTTGGTCGCGATTGACTGCTCTAACTTGTCATACTCCCCAACAATGTCTTGAACTGCACCAAGTATGGCCCGGCCTTGCCGGTTAAGAATTGGTGGTCGTTTGGTACGGTCAAAGAGTTCCGTTCCAAAGGCATCCTCGAGCGCCTTCATCTGCAGGCTGATGGCTGACGGGGTGCGGTTAAGAATATTTGCCGCAGCCATAAAACCGCCTGTTTCGGCAATGGTGATGAATGTCCGCAGGTAGCTGATACGCATTTGCCCTCTATTCTGACATCGGCCTGACCTTCAAACGATACAGTTTCATGGTCAAGCATGCCGACTGATTTTCTCAATTATAAAATGAAAAAAACTTATGATAAACATAAATATTAATCGTTTGTCTAAAAATATTATCAGCCATACAATTTAGGTCACATTCGAAGTAATGAAATTAAAACAAATAGGGTTTTTCTGTTCAGTAAATCGAAATCATCAGGTCCAAGTACTAAAGGAAAAGGGGCAAGTTATGGACGATATTAGAGAGATAAATGAATTAGAAAATCGTAGTCGCCGCGAATTCATTAGTATTGGAGCAAAGTATGGCGCGACGGCGGCTTTTTTAGCCGCGGCAACGACAACTACCGGTGTTTCTATCGCCGAGGCGGCAGAAGCGATTGCAGACATTGAAAAAGCGAAAAAATCGGCGGCGGATCATTCATTATTATTCGGATGCGGCGGCACACCAAATCGCTGGCCAGACGGGCAGATTTTTAAACAGAACTTCGACCTCACGGGATTGCTGCAATTGAAAGAGGCGATTGAACGCAACTCGAGCGGTAAGGTTCACGTTGATATCAAGTTTGGTGGAGCGCTCGGAGGACAAGGCGCGGTTGGGCGAAAGGTGCAGCAAGGCATTGTTGCAGGATCGCAGTCATCAACGCAGAATATGGCGGCTCATGCGCCTGTATGGAATGCGACTGACTTTCCTTATGTGATCGGTTCCGTAGAAAACTATTGGCGCATGCTTTTTTCAAAGGAAGTCAATGATACGCTCCGCAAATCGTCGATGGAACAAGGCGTTATTCCGCTATGTGTATTCCCGCAAACCCGCTGGCTTGAACTTAAGATGGGCCTTCCCGCTGAAGTTCGCGATCCAAAGCAATTGGATGGATTGAAGATCCGCGTTACCGGATCCAAGCTAGAGCAGACAGCCTTTAACATTCTGCCCTCAAATCCAACTCCGGTAGCCTGGGGTGAAGTTTATTCGGCTGTCAAGGAAGGTGCCGTCGATGGCATCCACGTGGGTACCGGATCAGTTGCTGACGCCGGCATCTATGAGGTCATCGGACAGCTAGTCAATACTGAATGGATGTACAATGCAGATACATTGTTTATCAGTACGAAATGGTTTAACGGGCTTCCGCCGGCAGTGCAGGGCGCTGTTATGGAAGGTGCCTATGAAGCGCAGGTCTATAACTATGCGATCTATGAGCCGGCCTTTAAGTTCCAGGCGGGTATCCGGCCTGACTCACCTGCGGATGCGGCGTGGAATACGGTCAAGGCAAAGAGAGTATATCTTACGGATTCCGAACTTGATAACTGGAAAGACGCTTTATCCTATGAACGAAATAAGGAAATTTTTGACCCGTTGATCGAGCGTTTCGGGAAGACCGAATATGAAACCGTAAAACGTGTTGCAAATTCTGGCGACAGTGTCGTTCCCCGTCGTTGGTGGCTCTAAAAAAAAAGGAATGAATTTACCAGCCGGGAGAGCTTGAGGGCTCTCCCAACAGAGTGGCCGGTTTTTTCGGGAAGGTGTAGAGTTTTTGCGTAATCGCTGGAAAACAATATGGCGCTGGCTTGACGCTAATGTGGAATATCTTGTTAACTCTATGTTTTACGCCTATTTGGCGGGTATTGTAGTAGTTGAGGTGTTTCGTCGTTACGTGTTGAGCAGTTCCAGCTCATGGGGCGAAGAAACAGCCATATACGCCTTTATCTGGATGACGTATTTCGGAGCAGCAAGGGGCGTTCGATCTCGCAGTCATCTGGCAATCGACATACTGCGGCGACGATTCAGCCGAACCGGGAAGTTCGTATTGAATATGTTGAGTGATGCCTGTTTCCTGATCCTTGCCGCCGTCATTGTCGTTACGTCGATAAAGGCGGTCCAGGGTGTCATGCAGTACGGACAGACATTTCAAGGCGCCGACATTCCGATGTGGCTAGCAATGATTGGTGTGCCGATCAGTTGGTCATTGATTATCGTCCGGATTGTCCAGCGCACAACTCATTCTATAAATTTGTACCGTCGCGGCGAAATTGAAGCGAACGGTCCCGTTTTAAGCGAGTAGACATATGGACTTCTCCCTGATTGCTGCTTTAGTAGGAATTGCAATTCTTCTCCTACTCGGTATTGAAATTTTTGTCTGCCTTGGCATCGGTGCGATCATGCTGATTATTCTGACGGGAACGTTTACACTCGACAATATCGGTATTGCAGCATTTTCATCGATCGAGATATTTCCGTTGTTAGCGATGCCTCTTTACATACTGACGGGTGATCTCATCTCTGAGTCAGGGATTGCGCGCCGATTGGTTAGTTTTGCCCGGGCGACCATAGGCTGGATCAATGGTGGGTTGGCATTAACGGTACTTGTTGCATCCGGCATGTTTGCTGCGATCAGCGGTTCGAATTCTGCGACGGTTGCGGCTATGGGCAAGATGCTTGTGCCGGAGATGAAGAAAGATGGCTATCCAACAGATTTCTCGGGCGCGGTAACTGCGTGTGGTGGCACTGTTGGAATTATTATACCGCCGAGTATCGTCTTTGTGCTTTATGGAGTCGCAGCAGGCGTTCCTGTCGGTGATCTTTTTATCGGCGGAATCATACCCGGTTTACTAATGATCATCGCCATGGCGGTTGTTGGCTGGTATATGGCGCGACGCAACGGCTGGGGAACAAAGACGAAATTCACGCTACGTCATGCCTTGAAGGCGGCCTGGGATGCGAAGCTTGCTTTCGGTGCCAGTTTTATCATTCTTGCAGGCATTTATGGTGGCATTTTCACCCCGACTGAGGCGGCGGCAGCCGCTGTCGCCTATTGCTTGTTTGTTGGTTTGCTCATTACCCGCGAACTGAAATTCACTGAAATACCCAAAATATTGAATCGAAGCGCGGACATTAATGGCCTGATTGCACCGGTAATTGCAATGGCGCTAATTTTGTCACAAATACTCGCGGTGCTCGGTGTTCCCGAAATGGGCGTAAATGCAATTCTCGGAATTTCTGACAATCCAACGATCCTTACTCTCTGTATTGTCTGCATTTTGTTGATTGCGGGGGCGATCATGGAAGCAACGCCCAATATACTGTTGCTTGTCCCGTTGCTTGTTCCTGTCGCTACGACTATCGGTATCGATCCCGTTCACTTCGGTGTCATCACGGTGGTGTCCTTGGCAATTGGGTTTGTGACACCACCGGTCGGCCTTAACCTTTATGTTGCTTCATCTATAACCGATGTTCCATTTACACAAATCGCATGGAAGGCAATGCCGTTTATTTGCGCGCTCGTGCTTTCTCTTCTGGCAATCACGTTTATTCCACAGCTGACAACCATGCTGCTTATCCCAAAATAGCCGATTTGTATCACCTACGGATTTGGACGATGGATCAATGTTTAATGCGGCTTGGCACGAAAGGGTCATGAGCGATGAAACGAGATGGTAAGAATCTTTATATAGACGGCGAATGGCGGGTCGGAGGCAACACACGCGCTTTTGATATCGTTAATCCAGCGAATGAGACAACCATCGGAGAACTTAGCCTATCTGATCATTCTGATTTGAATGATGCTGTATCTGCTGCGCAAAAGGGCTTCTTGGAATGGCGAGACGTATCCCCTCAAGAACGTGGCAGGGTGTTGAAAAACATAGCGGCGAGCCTCACTGACCGGAAGCGTGAACTGGCGACGGTCATGACGCAAGAGCAAGGCAAGCCCCTGGCTGAGGCAATCGGGGAAATGGACCGGACAATAGAGACATTTGAATGGTGCGGTGAGGAAGCGACCCGTACCTATGGGCGGGTCTACCCGCAGCGCGCCACCGGCATGCGCCAAGTGACAATCAAACAACCAATTGGACCCGTTGCGGCTTTCTCACCCTGGAATTTTCCGGCCGTACTCTCTGCCCGGAAGATTGCGCCTGCATTGGCTGCTGGTTGTTCGATCGTAATCAAACCTGCCGAGGAGACGCCCGGTGTCTGCATCGGTATGTTTGAGGCTCTGGCGGAGGCTGGCGTGCCGCCCGGTGTGGCTAACCTTGTCTTTGGCGAACCCGAGAAAGTCTCCAAACATCTGCTCTCAGCGTCAGAAATCAAAAAGGTGTCACTCACCGGTTCAACAGCAGTCGGAAGGGACCTGATGCGACTGTCCGCCGATGGCCTGATCAATGCAACAATGGAATTAGGGGGGCATGCGCCCGTTCTCGTCTTTAACGACACGGATGCAGAGAAGGCCGCTGAAATGACTGCCATCTTCAAATACCGGAATGCCGGACAGGTTTGTTTAGCGCCTAGCCGCGTCTATGTGCATAAGGATGTGATGGATAAGTTTGTCCGTCGGTATGTTGAAATATCAAGAGACTTTCGCGTCGGAGATGGTCTCGATCCAGCTAGTCAGATGGGGCCTCTTGCGAATGAAAGGCGAATGGCCGCCACTTTACGGCTCGTCGAAGATGTCAAAGATAAGGGCGGCAAGATTGTTTGTGGCGGCGACAGGGTCGGCAACACGGGATATTTTGTAGCCCCGACTGTAGTTGTCGATGTTGCGGCAAATGCTGACGTGATGATGACTGAGCCGTTTGGTCCGATCCTGGCAATATCCGAGTTTTCTGATTTCGATCAAGCGATATCCCTGGCGAATGCTTCCCCATTTGGGCTTGCGGCCTATGCATTTACGGAATCTGTCGCAACGGCGACGGCCTTCGCGGATCGTATTGATGCAGGTTGGATAGGGATTAACAATTTTTCTCCTTTCCTGGCCGATGTGGCTGGTGGTGGCATGAAAAAGAGCGGGATCGGTTATGAGGGCGGCACAGAAGGCATGGACGCTTATTTTCATACCAAGTTTGTAAGCCAGACCAGTCTAGCGCCAATTGTCACCTGAAAACTGTGGAGCTTCGATCCTCATCTGGTGAGAGGGATAAAGATGCAAAATCGTAAACGCGGAGGAACTCGCCCAAATCGATGAGATGCGCGACTAACCTTGCAACATAAGTTATGCACCCCCGTCGGCCATATGGCAGCGGGATATGTAGCGGGCTAAACCCGCAACTGAAGTAATAAAAATGAGAGGAAACATCCATGTCCGAATATCCCCTCGGCTCTCCAGATGACGCATCCGGTGGCGTTTTGAGCACACCCGCCCGCGCGACCATCCCGGCTGATGAAATCGGATCGGTGACATTAACACCGAAAGGCGCATTCGAAGCCGGCAGCTATCAGACTTTCACGCTGGTCTATACCGCTGGTAAGTTCGGTATCGATGATTCAGGATCCATACGCATCTGCTTCCGCTTTGCCAGCGATCAAACCCGCCCGCAATTCGAGAATCCTAAAGGTCCAAACTTCACTACAGTCGTTGCGTCCAACTCTGCGGTTCTACAGTATCACTATGACCCTAAGGGAAATGTCCGTCCATGGGATCGCACGCTTTACATTAAGGTTGTGAAGGGCTTTTTGCGGGAAGGAGACACCATTACGGTGACATTTGGCGACACGTCACAAGGCTCTCCCGGAATGCGCTTGCAAACCTTTTGCGAAGATACGTTTGAGTTTCATACTCTTATTGATCCAATTGCCACATATTGCTATCAGCCCGTCCTCGACCAACCAGTAATCGAGATCGTTTCTGGCAGACCGGAGACTTTCGTTGCCGTGGTGCCAACGCTAGTGCGTGCAGGGGAAAAATTTAACCTGAAGATGAAGGGTGAGGATCGCTGGGGAAATCCATCCGACAAGTGCGACGTTACGTTGTCTCTAGTCAAGGTTGGCGACGCTGAAATCTCGGGGCTGCCGGAAACCGTTATCTTCCAACCCGGGCGATTTGTTGAGATTATCAAGGACCTATCCATCAACTCTCCGGGTTCCGCGGTAATCGAGCTTCGGGATTCGGCGGGTGAAATCATCGCCCGGTCGAACCCTGTCCGTGCTGTCGCCGGAACGGATTTGGTGCACTTTTGGGGCGATTTGCATGGACAGTCAGAAGAGACCATTGGCACAGGCAGCGCACAACAATATTTTGAATTTGCCCGCGACAGGGCATTTGTTGATGCGGTTGGTCATCAGGGCAATGATTTCCAAATTACTTCGCCGTTCTGGAACGAACTGGATAATCTCTGCGCTCGGTTCGATGTGCCCGGAGAGTACGTCACCGTTCCAGGCTATGAATGGTCTGGCAATACGGGCCTTGGTGGGGATCGTAATATATACTTTCCCAACGAAGGCCGGACTATCCGCCGGTCGTCACATGCCCTTGTTGAAGATCATTCGGACATCGATACCGATGCGAACAGCGCCGCCGAATTATTCTCCGCTCTTGCCGCTAACAAGGAATGGGACGTGGTCGGTTATGCGCATTGCGGGGGTCGTTACGCTGATGTGAAGATGGCTCACGACGGGCGTTTTGAAAAATCCATGGAAGTTCACTCGTCCTGGGGCACTTTTGAATGGCTGTTGCAGGATGCCTTTGAGATGGGCTACCGGGTTGGCATCGTGTCAAATTCAGATGGTCACAAGGGTCGCCCTGGCGCCAGTTATCCGGGAGCGTCGCTGTTCGGCGCCGTTGGCGGTCTTACATGCTTCATCACCGATAGTCTGAGCCGTGACAGCATTCTGGATTGCATGCGTAAGCGTCATCACTATGGGACGACTGGCGGCCACGGCGGTCGCATGTATATCGATGTCAAAGCGTCGTTCTCCGAGACGGCAACGTTGTATCATGATGACCCGAGGAACGGTATAGCCAAAGGCATCTCGACTATGGGCGCCATGATGGGTGACATCGTTCATTTGCCTTCTGGCGAGATGACTCTTGAGATTGATATTCATGCGGCATCCCCGATCGAACGGGTCGACATTTTCAATGGCCTTGACCACCTCGAGACCATCCGTCCGTACAGCAGTGAGGAACTCGGGAACCGCATCCGTGTAATATGGGAAGGGGCGGAGTATCGCGGCCGGTTCCGTCAGGTGATCTGGGACGGGGAGGCGCATTTATCGGATAACAGGATTGTTGCCGCTAAGCCGATCAATTTCTTTAACCGCGACAAGACGTTGGACCAGATGTCTGAGACGTCGCTGGCGTGGCGGGCTCTAACTACCGGTAATATAGGTGGTTTCGATCTTTGGGTTGAGGATGCGTATGGCGGCACACTTAAGATTGAGACACCTTTGGTGAAGTGTGGGGTCCCGCTTGATGAGATTGATATCAACGATGAAATCTTTGACAGGAGCGATATCCTGCCACGTTATTTGAAAATCTTCCGTCTGCCCGCCGAGAATTCGCATCGCATCATGAACTTCTCACGCCGCATTTCGCTCAAGGAAACAGGTGATAACCCAATCTTCATTCGGCTCACTCAAGAAGACGGGACACTGTCATGGACGAGCCCGATATATGTTTATCGTTAGGACGGGTTATATTAGTCGGGCGCTACTTCAAAGGGGAGATGGTAGTTTAGCTTGGTTATCCAGGATTAGTTTAATATTAACATCTTGCTGACGAAGTAAATTTGAAGGTGCCGAATAAGGACCAAACTTATCCCACCACAACGCTTGCACTATCAAAGTTAGGCAGCTTATTATCAGTTGTCTAGGCAGCGCGAATTACCAATTACGTGTAGACAACTTTTCCGAGAAAAAGCGGGGATGTGGAGCCGTTTACGCTCTGTTGGCTCTGTTATAACGTTGAAATATTAACTAAGGTTTTTGCATAATGAATAGCATACCATCCAAATCTTATGGCATCCTTCAGCAATTCACCCCAACGTCCATTATCGATGAAGCTGCGGAACAGGTAGCAAACATCGGGTATGCCATATTGGATGCAGGATATACGGCGTCCGAAATTCAGGGTTTATCGGAGGCGTTTGATCAAACGCATCAGCGATATATTCAGACATATGGTGAAAGCGATTTGAGAAAGTTCAATGAACTCCATACTATCCGCTCACCACTCACCCAGGCAAAGCCGTTTCTTGATCTCGCGCTTAATAAGAATTTGCTGTCACTCGTTAAAAAACTGATCCCCGGAAAATTTATTCTCAATCAGCAGAATGGCATCATCAATCCGCCACAGGAAGGCTATAATCAAGACGCATGGCACCGGGATCTTCCCTATCAGCATTTCGTTTCAACGAAACCTCTTGCGGTAAATGTGGTTTATTGTATCGATGATTTTACCAATGAAAACGGGGCAACATTTGTTTTGCCCGCCAGTCACAAATCTGAGGCATTTCCGTCCGAAAAGTATATTTCAAATAATGCGATCCAGGTGGAGGCAAAAGCTGGTTCATTAATCGTACTTGATTGTATGTTGTTTCACGCGGGAGGATATAATAAAACGAAATCCGCTCGGCGCGCCGTAAATCATGTTTTCAATATTCCTTATTTTAAACAGCAAATTAATATTCCAAAAAATATGGAAAGCGGTGATCTTTCAGATGAAGCTAGGGATATTCTAGGGTATAACTATCTGGAACCTGCCTCAGTTTCAGAGTATCTTTCCCAACGGGCCGAAAAGTAGTAATTATACCGCGACTTGACCGCAACAATGTTCAACTTTGGATGGGTTTAAAATTTTTTAATTCCACACGAAATTGCAATATTAGATTATATGATGTACATCATTAAAAATAGCTTTATCTCGAGAGTTAGTTCCCGAAATGAGTACTGATAAATACTTTTTGGCGAAAGAAAAAACTTTACCTGTGGTTTCGTATTTCGAAGAAAAAGCAATCTCACTGATTGGTCGAAAAAAATACTCCGTCTTGAAAGAAAAAACTTCAAACGGATCATCGTATATCCATGAGAAAACAATCATACTGATTGATCGTATTGTACAATTAATAGATTATAAGATTTTATCCGCATTAATCTTCCTGGCGGTGATTGCCCTCGGTATCTCGCATATCTGGGTTCAACAGTCTCCACAAGAAATCACATTTACTCCTGAGCAAGTAGCCTATCTGACTGCACCTGACACTCGTTTACAGTCCAGATTCTACAGTTTTTTCTGCGTTGTAGTTTTTGGCTTTTTTTTATTCGCGGCGTTATACACCCCAAACATTTTCCAAAAATCAGAGAATTCGGGCTGGCAATTCTCTTCAATCGTTCCAAAGTGGATTTTACCATGGTTGGCAATTGGCTTTTGGATCGCCTACGTCCTTTTATATAAAAAGAATGGCGATGGTTTTCTGCAAGCTGGGCTAAAAGGGCGTGACTTTCTGCTTGCACTTGCAACCGCATATATGATGAAGGAGGCCATCCAAGGTCGGTTCAGGACACGTACCATTGCGATTGCCCTGTTTTCGGTAATTTCGTTAACTTACTTACTCCCTCTTGTGCTTCCGTATGAAATAGCCGAGACGCGATTATTCAGTATGGATATGCACTGGTCTGCCGTCCTCGGAGATGGATTATATACGGAACCCCTTACCGGGTCGGATTGGGCGGCATTTTCCAATTATGGTTTATTGCTCAACAAACTCATCGCAAGCTCCCGCTTAATTCCGTTGTTTGAATCATTAGGGGGAACGGTAACGTTCCTCAAACTCATCAATCTGGTTTTCACTGGATTGATTATCGCCATTATTTTTCAGCGTCTCGGGATGAAAAATATAAAGATGGTAGGGGTAACGGCTCTTCTGATCCTGATTGTTTATTCCTCAAGGATTTCAGGTGTTGCCGAAACCTTTAATGCCCCTAACCAGTTACCAATTCGAATACTCATGATCCCGGTTATGGTCCTTCTTGCCTATTATTTGGCTGGTAGAAGAGGGGCCATCGGTGCCATAGTTTTTGGGCTGATTTCGCCTGTGCTTGTTTTCTATAACTTTGAGACCAGTTACTATTGCATCCTTGCGATGGGATTCGCGATTTTTATAGAAAGTGCAAGGAAGGGGATCTTGAGCGTTGTCACGTCCGGGACTGCTTTTGCCGTAAGTTTTCTGTTGTCGGGCTGCTTTTTGATGCTCACATTATTTGATGGATCTCTGAGCACAATTTTTGCAAAATTAGTCGAGATAGCCGGAATAAAAATACAAAGTGGAACAAGTGGCTTTGCGGGCCTATCGGCGTATTTCTTTCTGCCATTTTTATGGATTATGCTCCATTCGTTCGTTCTATTTTCCCGGTACTTATTATCAATAAAGGATCAGGACCCGCTGTCACCGATTGAGTTTCAAAATATTGTCATCGTCGGGATGATTATTGCCGTCGGCCCTTATATTATGAACCGCTTTTCTACTCAGAATATGCTGGTACCTTTCCTGTTATATACGCTTCTAGTCTTGCCAAAATTTACCACCGGACCGAGAGCGGACCGTGTTGTTTGGGCCTTTATTCTAATCGTCTTCATTACTCCCTTTATATTCGGAAACCCGTTGAAGCGAATATGGTCCAAAGAGTCTGTCGCCATTGTTTCAGACAAGTTCCTAGGCAATTTGGACCCTTGCCTAGACGGCATAACAGCCTCAGACAGACTTTGTAATTATACGCTCGAGAAAGCGGATGAATTGAAACAGCTGGTCCAGAAAAATCCCGGCCTGGAGTGGATTAGCGAGCTATCACTTAACATGACGCGCCTTACCGGTACGCAACCAGCATTTGATCAAAAGGCGCACTTCTTCTTTGGCCACAATAAGGAAAGACGCGATATTCTGTTGACGTCGCTGCGGCAACTACAGGCCCCTGTAATTGCCATCGATTATAATATTCGTCCCCGTGGAAATGAGGGGGTACATCCGGAAAACTATGCGGGGATACATTCAACTGCGGAAAATTTTCAAAGAAACTTGGTGCGCGCCGCGGGGTATCAAATCGCGGGCAAAACCAAGTATTGGGTTATTGCCCGCAAGCGATACAGATAATTAAACAGTGAGTTGTCCGCTCTCTGCATGGGTGGAAGGCGTCGAATTTGATAAGATCTTCAGTGCTAAATCTGCAATCATATCGACGCTGCTTTCTACTCCACAAAACATGGGGAACCTCACCAGTCTTGCTGCACATGATTCCGTATGTTCCATCGACCCTGAAACGCGGCAATAGCGCGATCCTGCGGGGGAGGAATGTAAGGGCACATAGTGGCTTAAGGTCTGGACCCCGCCACGGCGCATTTCATCGATAAATGCCTTGCGTTCCGAAGCTTCATGGAGCAAGCCAAAATAAATATGCCCATTGATAACGGTTTCAGGACCATATGATGGAACCTGTATGTGGTTTGAACCGCGAAACCGCTGATCATAAAGCTCCCACGCTTTCCGGCGTTGTTGCGTAATTTCTTCGCCTTTTTCCAGCTGGGCCAGTAGAAATGCGGCCGACATATCTGAGGGTAGATAGCTGGAGCCAACATCTTGCCAGGTGTATTTTTTTGCATCACCTCTCATGAATGCGCTGCGGTCCGTGCCTTTTTCCCTAACAATTTCAGCACGTGCCGCAAATTCCTCGCGATTTATTAACAGGGCGCCGCCTTCACCGCAGACGATATTTTTGGTTTCATGAAAACTGAAGCAGCCAAAATCACCAATTGTTCCAAGGGCGCGCCCTTTATAGGTGGAATATATACCCTGTGCCGCGTCTTCTATTACCAACAGGCCGTATTGCGCGGCGATCTCCATGATTGTATCCATCTCACAGGGAGCGCCTGCATAATGGACAGGGACGATCGCTTTTGTTTTATCTGTGATCGCCGCTTCAATAAGGGATTCATCCATATTGAGGCTATCGGGTTTCACGTCGATAAACACAGGCACACCACCGCGTAGGACAAAGGCGTTTGCTGTTGAAACGAATGTATAGGAGGGCATGATCACTTCATCGCCCGGCTGTATATCCGCTAGGATAGCCGCCATTTCCAAGGCGGCAGTACAGGAATGTGTCAGTAGAACCTTATGTGCGTTAAGTCGCTTCTCAAGGAATCTGCTCACCTGATGGGTAAAACTTCCATCACCGGAAAGGACCCCGCCAGTCTTTGAACCTTCGATCGCTTGTTGCATATAAGCTGCCTCTTGGCCGCTTATAAAAACCTTGTTAAGAAAAATTATTTCAGACATCTACAGAATGCTTTTCGTTACACAATAAGAATATCCTACCGCTATTACTCATTAATCAAATTTCACGTCAATTAAAATTATCATTAGATTTACCGCATATAAAATCAACGGTTGCGTTTAATAGTCAACAACTTAAAACATTTCTCACACTAAATTTTGTTGATTTTGTGCCCGAAAAGTTACTTTCATGTAGGCGCCCCATCGCGGAGGCAAAAGTCGGAGTACAAATCCTGCCCCAAGCTGATTGGCGATACTTGCTAACCTGGCGAGACTGCTCTGACGTTTCTTGAATTCCGGGTCGTCATCCAACCGATCAAGCATGCGGGCCATGATGGCCGTATCAAATTCCGGCGTATACCCTTTTACCTTACAATAACGCTGTATTTGCGGCACTGTAACGAAATTCAATGATTTCCAGAGCCCTTGCGCCCTTAACCGTTCCTCCATTTCGGTAATCCTCTTGGAGAAAACTTTATATGTCAGGGATTTGTTTCCAATCACGGGGAGTGAGAAATGAGATTCATATGGTATCCAGTAATTAGGGCAGAGGATGACCAAAAGGCCATTCGAATTTAACAAAGACATGCATATATCTATTGCCTCGCGCCAGTCATCCAAATGTTCAAACACATTAATAGAATAAATTAAGTCGTATCTTTTTTCGCTTTTGATATCTTCGATACGCTTTCGAACAAATGTGATATTTGCAAATTCCTTTTCTATTGTATTTAGGGTGCTTTCGAACTGCGTGAAGCCAGAACCAATTGGTTCGACGCCTGTGAAAGAAATATCATTGAATTTCTGGGCCATTTGTGAAAGCAGATATCCGGTCCCACATCCGACTTCCAGAACGGTGTTCGGCTTTTGCTGTCCCGCAAAGTAAGGCTGTATTTCGCGCCAGCCGAATTCCGCTTCGGCACGGAGACGCGCAGCCTGTTGCCTATCTTCGAAAATTTCAGCGTGTTCCAAACCAAAATCCTTTAATGAATGGTTCTAGGCTTGCGGTAGACAAGCTTGTCAAGCAGCATGAATAGCGGAATAGTCAAACAAATGAATGAGGTCAAAGCCGCTATAGCCGGAGTAAATGCCTGAATTTCCACAAGATAGGATACAAAGCCGAGATGGCAGACATAGACAACTCCATATATCACAACATATGTGGCAGCCGATCGTAAAACAGGGCTTTGATCTTTCCACGACCAGTGCTTGTTCACAAGATATCCGAAAATCATACCTGCTATATACGTAACAGTTAGCGCAATCTGGTAGGGAACAGTTAGCCAGAGCAAAATAAGAAAGAGACAGTAAAACAGAACGTTTGACAAAACTCCCGTCACAACAAAGCGCCAGCCCTTTCCCCATAATGTCGCAATACGTGACCTCATCTTTGCAGTTCCGCCAATCCGATACCTGTCTCGCCGTAGCCGTTTCCATTGTACAACATGAAAATCTTGTCCTCATATTTAAAGACAAACGGGTATTCGATCATTTCGCTGTCCCATCCACTCCGCGATACGTCTATTCCGGGGTCCCCAGGGGTTTGAGACCATACTCCATCTGAAAATCGACTATGCCCTATTCTATAGGGGGTGCCGGATCCTGAACGGTAAGAGAACCACATGTCCTGGGTACCGTCGGGATTTTTTAAAATAGTCGGCCGCGAGAAGGCTTGGGCGGTACCTATTGCAAAAGGAATTACTTTATCCGTCTGTTCCCAAATTTGCCCGTCCGAAGAGGCTGCGCTCTTGATAACATGCAGCATTTCATCGTTTCCGGCATCCCAAGTTTCGGTCGTACCATACCACATTTCAAACCCTTTCAGATCGGAGGGCTGCACCCAGGGGTATGAGAGACTGATTGAATTGAAATCCCTGCATGATATGAACGGAGTATCCTGGTCCAATGACAATGTCATGTCGTCATTTACGATAAGCCGCCCTATATCGCCATACCAATGAGCATTTTCAGGGTTTGGCCAAGCCATGAACAACATATAAGTCTTGATTCCTACGCTGTAGCAATTACCGATACTTACGCCGTTTTCATAATAGCTGCCTGAAAGTCCAGAACAAAAGAACGGTTCTTCATGATCCTCTATCACCTGCGCCGACTTCATATCATAGTCAAAGGCGCCAACAGACGATCGGTTCTTCGCATCGCGTCCAGAATAGAAAACGCGAAAAATGTCCTTAGCCAAGGGCATCGCCAAGGGGTTTGCCGCATGGCTGAGCAATTTGGGGTGGAGCCCTTTGGGCGCAAATATACGCCCCTTCTTTATCCAACTGTATCCGGAACCCGTCATATGCCACGCAGTTTGTTGCTTGGAAGCCGAGAACGTTCTGTTTTACCCGCTATATAGACACCGCTTGATTCAACATTGCCAAGAATAATGGCGCCAGCGCCAATAACACTTTTTTCTCCTATGGTGATCCCGTCGCGCAGCGTCGAATTAACACCCACGAAGCATTGCTCATCAATTGTAACTCCTCCGGAAATGACGACATGAGAGGAAATAAAACAATGACTTTTTATTGTAGAATGGTGCCCAATATGGTTGCCGCTCCATAAGGTAACATTATCGCCAATAGAGACGAAAGGCTGTATAGTGTTGTCTTCTAATATGAAACAGTTTTCGCCTATTTTTCCGTTATTTAGAACGGTGGCATATGGGCTGATATAACTGGCAAATTGATAACCGAGAGCCTTAGCTGATTCAAATTTTTCCCGACGTAATGTATTTAATTTCGTATAGCTCAGGGCGACAAAAAATGAATGATCTTCGGGAGAAAATTTTGACTGAACCTCATCGAAAGATACAATCGGCTTATCGCAGAAGGTATCTCCCTTCAGAAATTCAGGATCCACGCAAAAGCCCGCAATCTCATATTCCGTATCTTTCTCGAAATAATATTTGGCGAGTTCCGCGATTTCGCTGTTTCCGAAAATAATTAGTTTTCTAGTCATTATTGGCGCACCAGAATAGTGAACTCGTACAAATCGTAGTCATGCAGTAATGCCACATTGCGAGAGAAGTTAGATTTGCAGTAATCAAAAATATAGCAGGGATCGGCATAGAAGAGATGATCTGCCTTCTTGTCTTCATCCGAGTAGGAGGTCAGGCAATTGAATGCAAACCCCTTATTTGAAAAGCGGGCCATGGTCGTCAATGTCTCGAGAATATAATCCAGCCATTCGGTATGATCCGCCTTAAGGCAAACATTGAAAATTCCGCTGGCGACGGCGAAATCGGTCTTTTGGTCAGGCTGGGAACCTACAATAAATCGCGCTCTTTCGTCGCCCAGCCATCGCTGACGGCTTGCCTCAATCATTTCTGCTGAGACATCAAGGCCCAGAAACTCATATTCAACGTCTTTGGAGAAGCTTTGACGGATGTATTCCAGGAAAGCGCCGTAGCCACATCCATAATCAGTAATCGACAAGGTTTTTTCTGTCGACCTAGATTCTAAAACCAGCTTTCCCAACTGTTCAAAACGGAGAAATTGTCCCTTAGGATCGTTCCAGTCGACGCCTTTTGCTGTTGCTCCGAACTTTCTAAGCCGTTCGCTGTAGTACTCTGCGACATTACCAAGCATTTGGGATTTATGATCCATCATAAATCTGCCTGTAAATAGCATTTGGACGTTGTTTTACTTCTGAAAAAACCTTTCCAATATATAGTCCCAATACCCCGATGCCGAAAAAATTTAACCCGCCGAAGAAGCAGATGGCAACAACAATTGACGGCCACCCTTCAGCGAGTGTTCCGAATAAATACTGGAAAATGACAAAAATCGCGAAAAATGCAGAAATGCCCGCGATAAAAAGGCCGAACAAGCATATCAGCTTGAGCGGAACCGTACTGAAGCAAATTACGTGATGGAGCGCAAATGATAACTTTTTCCAAAAGCTGTAGTTTGATTTACTTGTCGAGAGCTTTTTTACTGTAATCGATTCTTGATTAAATCCAGTGATGGCCCATAGGCCTGCAATAAAGTACTCCCGTTCGTTGTGTAAGAGGAGCGCATCTACATAGCGTTTACTCATCAAGCGGGCAGTGACAAGGTTTTTGGGAATATTTGCTTCAGACAAATAGCTGAATATATTGAAAAATAATGTACCCGTGATCTTTTCAATCCACCCACCTTTACGTGCATCCTGTATCCCGTACACGACATCGACTGGGTTAATGTCATTTTCTTGCGTCAGAATACTGTAAAATATTTTCAACCATTCCGGCTGCTCTTCCAAGTCAGAATCGAGTAAATAAACTAAATCTCCGCTGGCAAAACTCAGGCCAGCCATCATCGCCTTGTGATGCCCAAAATTTCTCGACAGATCTACAACCTTTACGCGTTTATCGCTTTCATATAACGCAATTGCTCGGGACAAGCTGTCGTCGGGAGAACCGTCATTCACAAAAATGATTTCAAAGTTGTTCTCAAAAATATCGGAAGCTGCGGCGACACACCGTTCATAAAATTCATCAATAAACGGGGCGCTTTTATAGAGAGTGGCGACAATGGACAGTTTCATTTTATTACACGTTCTTCATATAGCTTGGAGTATCAAGTCCGACATTCGCTATCAAATCCAAAATGCTCACCCCGTGTTCAAATTCGCCCCATAGCTGATCATAAACCGGATATCCAGTGTAATCAAACCATTCAACATCGATGCCCGCCGACGTAAATTGCGCCGTATCAAGATAGTCACGCGCTAATGGTCCGGAAACATAAACATCCGCCTTTACCTGCTCGCAAAGGCCAAGAAGGCGCTCGCTTGGCCCCTCAGCCAATTGGTAATCAGCTGAGCTCTCGATAATCGTATTTAAGCCTAAAAAGTTGCATACTTTGCGAATTAATTGTGTATTGAGTTCGGAGAGAAACATTGGAATCTCACCTTCATAAGTCGGCTTGAAAATATCAGCCATCAATTCGAAATTTTGTGACCGAGAGTAGCTTGTTTCAATTGATTTCCAGTGTTTTGCGGCCCAGGCAGTACCATCAATTTGAGTATCTTTTATCGCCTGAAAATATTTGCCTTTTGACAATACGGGCACTGTTAGCCAAGTCATACCCTGAGGTGTTTTGATTTTATTTCGGTTGCGCCAGTCCCGGCGTGTGAATTGCATATCGTCATAAAGGATAAATCGGTCCACAGACGCGATCATATCGAAATATCCTTTCCAGGGTATATAATTGGACTGTACGATCGCCACACGCATTACGATTGTCTTCCTATTATCCTAGAGATGCTCTTTGTATACTACAGCCTCATAGCAGCTATCTAATAAAATACGAAGGGATTTAAATATTTTTACGTTTCCCAGAAGATCTAACAAACGAATAGATTCTCGTTTTGTTATTCTATTAATGAGTGTTTTGAATGCCTCGCGCTCAACAGCCGGACATCTGATTATGCCTATCATGTTGTTACGTCTGGAACCGGCGAATAGGCAGCAGGAGCGGTTCGAATGAGGATGCGGAAAATCATATAAATCATTGCAGAAGACTACATTGCGTCCACTGTATTTAACAGGCTAGAGTACAAAAAATACTGCCGAAATATTCATTTTGCGAAGTTACTCTAACTTATGAGTGGGCTATGGTGAATGAATAAAATGAAGGACTGATTGTAAGACCAATGACAAAAGAAGCCGAAAAGCAACTAGCGGAAAAAGACGCGCCTTTACGTGAGGATATCAGGCTTTTAGGTCGCCTGCTCGGGAATACTATATTGGAGCAGGAAGGCGAGGATATATTTGGTTTGGTTGAAGCCATCCGCCGATCGTCTATTCAGTTTCAGCGTGACAATACGGTTGCCGACAGAGAAGAGCTTCAAGGCATTCTGAATAAACTATCGACAGAACAGGCAGTATTGGTCTTAAGGGCCTATAGCTATTTTCTGCAGCTTGCGAACATTGCCGAAGATCAACACCACGTCAGGCGGAATCGCTTTCATGATATCGCGGGTTCCTTGCCGAGGTCCGGAACCATGGTCAACGCGTTGGCAAAAGTTAAGAATGAGGGAATAACTGCGGAGCAGCTTGACGACTTTTTTAATACTGCACTGGTCGTTCCGGTCCTCACCGCACATCCGTCAGAAGTTCGGCGTAAAAGTACAATGCGGCGGGAAATGGCGATAGCAGAGTTGCTGGAAAACCGCGAGCGCGTCGATTGGACAAAAAAGGAAATCGATGCCATCGACACAGCTCTTCGCCGGGAGGTTTTGACGATCTGGCAAACCGATATTTTGCGACGGACAAAATTGCAGATTTCAGACGAAATCAAAAATGGCCTTTCTTATTATGACCAGACGTTTTTTGCCGAACTTCCAAGGTTTTACAACGATTTGGAAGATGAACTAGTACGCCAGGACTTGGGTTCGGAACCGTTTGCAATCCCGCCATTTTTACGGATGGGGAGTTGGGTCGGTGGTGATCGGGACGGGAACCCGTTTGTAACAGCAGATGTGCTTCGCCAAACCCTTCAGCGGCAGAACGCCCATGCACTCAATTTTTATCTCGAGGAAACACATCTGCTCGGAAGTGAGTTGTCAATTTCAACCAATATCGTTGAAATGTCTTCAGAATTGTTGGCTCTTGCCGACAGGTCGCCCGACCATTCACCTCACCGCCAAGGAGAGCCATACCGGCGGGCCATATCGGGTATATATGCGCGACTGGTCGCAACTTTGATCGCGTTTGGATCACCTCCACCCGCGCGACCGCCGCTGGGTCCTGCTCCTGCCTATTTGGATGCGGATGAATATCTGGCAGATCTTGACACTATTCATGCCTCACTCATGGAGAATGGATCGCAAATGATTGCCGAGGGTAGGCTCAAGCAGCTACGGCGAGCGGTTCATTGCTTCGGGTTTCATTTGGCAACGCTAGATTTGCGGCAAAACTCGGATGTGCATGCCCGTACAATTGGCGAACTGTTGAGTGCGGTTGACCAGGATATCAATTATGAAGAAATGGCCGAGACAGAACGAGTGAGCCTTCTCACGGCGGAGTTGGGCGCAGGCAGGCCTTTGCTGAGGCCGTTCTGGACCTACTCAGAAGAAACTTCTTCCGAGATAGAAATACTTAAAACGGTGGCCGACGGACATCGACAATATGGTGAGTCTTCCATAACCACATCCATTATCTCGAACACGCAAAGCGTCTCGGACATGCTAGAACTGGCAGTGCTGTTCAAGCAAGTCGGGCTTGTTTCCCCTGAGGGAACGAGCAAGATCAACATTGTTCCCTTGTTTGAGACGATCCCGGATTTACGCAATTGTATCGAGATTATGGATGAACTGCTCTCGATTCCTGAATATCGCCGATTAGTCGATGCGCGCGGAGGCGTGCAGGAAGTAATGCTTGGTTATTCTGACAGTAACAAGGATGGCGGTTTTGTCACATCGGGTTGGGAGCTTTATAAAGCGGAAACGGCCCTTATTGATCTCTTCAAACGCCACGGTGTCGGCTTGCGTTTGTTCCATGGCAGGGGTGGTACGGTTGGGCGCGGCGGCGGCCCGAGTTATGACGCCATTCTTGCTCAACCGAAGGGCGCTGTGCAGGGGCAGATCCGGATTACGGAACAGGGGGAGACAATCTCCTTCAAATATTCAAAGCCGGAGCTTGGCCGTCGTAATCTGGAGAGTCTGGCCGCGGCAACGCTAGAGGCATCGCTTCTTGGTGAGGAAGGGGAAGCCATCCCATCTCATTACATTGAAACGATGGAGATACTGTCAGAGGAAGCGTTCAAGGCCTATCGTAGCCTGGTTTACGAGACCGAGGGGTTTGAGGAGTATTTTTGGGCGTCAACGGTGATTAATGAAATTTCGACCTTGAATATTGGTTCTCGTCCGGCGTCCCGAAAGAAAACACATCAAGTGCAGGACCTGCGGGCGATTCCCTGGGTATTCAGCTGGGCGCAATGCCGGTTGATGCTGCCGGGCTGGTATGGGTTCGGTGCGGCGGTCAAGGTCTGGCTTGAAAGAAACCCCGAAAACGGGCTTTCTATTTTAAAAGATATGTATGCAAACTGGCCCTTTTTTCATACGCAATTGTCGAACATGGATATGGTGCTGGCGAAAAGTAATATTGCGATTGCCTCGAGATATTCTGAATTGGTACCGGATGTCGAGTTAAGGCAGGCAATTTTTGGCCGGATCCGGGCTGAGTGGCAGAGCTCGATTGACGCGTTGCTCAGCATAGCTGACCATGATCAGCTATTGCAGGAAAACCCCTTGCTCGATCGGTCAATCCATAACCGTTATGCCTATCTGGATCCGTTGAACCACATTCAGGTGGAGCTTCTGAAGAAAAGTCGCAAAAACGCCGATAACCCCAGACTATTACGGGGAATTCATATCGCTATCAATGGCATAGCAGCCGGTTTGCGCAACAGCGGGTAAGGTGAAATAGGGCCCAGAGACTGTTTTTTTTGGTAAGTATAATAGGTATAATTGCGCAATATAGGGTCGATAATAGTCTTTTAATATCAATATGAAGTTAGTGGGCAGGGGGAATGACGGCGGCGGAAGATAAGATATCCGGATTTCCTTTATGGCAAGACCGACCGGTGATAGAGCCGCTCAGTGGCGGCATGACCAATGAAAATTATCTGGTAACGGATTGCGGGCGCCGTTTTGTGGTCAGGCTTGGCGGGAACGTTCCGTATCATTATATCCTTCGGACGAACGAACTCGCCGCAAGCCGCGCCGCACATGCAGCAGGAATATCACCCGCCGTTATTTATAATGAACCGGGAGTGCTGATCCTGGAATACATAGAGGGCAAGACTCTTACTCCCGAAGATATCCAAGATAGTGGGACGCGGCAAAAAGTGGTTCAGCTTATCCGGCGCAGCCATCAGCAGATGCCGTATTATCTGCAAGGTCCGGCGCCGATTTTCTGGGTGTTTCATGTCTTGCGGAACTATGTGCGGGATTTGGCGGATGGGGGTAGCCCTTACAAGGCCAGATTGGAGGATTATCTCCGGATTGCGACAGAAGCAGAATCCAGGTCCGGCCCCTATGATATCGTTTTTGGCCATAATGACCTTCTGGCAGCCAATTTTCTGGACGATGGCGATCGACTCTGGCTTATCGACTGGGAATATTCGGGCTTTAATACGCCGCTTTTTGATCTTGCGGGATTGGCTTCCAACAATGATTTTGCCGACGCGAGGCAAAAGGACATGCTGGAATGCTATTTCGAGATACCACTCAGCGATGAACTCTGGTCTCGGTATCAGGCGATGAAAATTGCATCCCTCTTGCGAGAGGTGATGTGGAGCATGGTGTCGGAGCTTTATTCCACGCTAGAATTCGATTATGGAGAGTATACCCGGGTCTGCCTTGAAAGGTTCGAACCGGCGTACGAAAGCTTTAAAAAGGACTATCTCTGAATGGCAAAAGAACTACCGGCTACGGCAAAAGCGGTCGTGATCGGCGGCGGAATAGTGGGTTGCTCGACGGCCTATCATCTCGCGAAACTTGGCTGGACGGATACGGTCCTGCTGGAGCGCAAGAAACTTACCTCCGGCACCACTTTTCATGCGGCGGGGCTGGTCGGCCAACTTCGCTCCAACGCCAATATCACTGAGCTTCTGGGTTATTCCGTCGATCTCTATAACCGGCTGGAAGAGGAAACCGGCCTCGCCACCGGATGGAAGATGAACGGTGGTCTTCGCCTTGCCTGTAATGAGGCACGCTGGGAGGAAGTTAAGCGGCAGGCCACGACCGCACAATCCTTCGGTCTTGACATGCAGCTTCTGAGCCCGACAGAAGCGCAGAAACTTTGGCCGATCATGTCGGTGGAGGATGTGGTTGGGGCAGCATTTCTACCGACCGATGGCCAGGCGAACCCCTCCGATATAACGCAGGCGCTGGCGAAAGGCGCGCGGATGGCCGGGGCGACGATTTTCGAGGATACCAGTGTTACAAACATCCGGGTCGAACGGGGCAAAATACAGGGTGTCCAGACCAACAAAGGGTTTATCGAATGTGAGATCGTAGTCTGCTGCGCCGGGCAATGGACGCGGGAATTTGCAAGACGTTTCGGCGTGAATGTGCCACTCGTCCCGGTGCAGCATCAATATCTGATCACTGAAACAATACCGGACATGCCGCGTAATCTGCCGACGTTGCGTGACCCTGACCGACTGACCTACTACAAGGAGGAGGTCGGCGGCCTTGTTATGGGCGGGTATGAGCCCAATCCGATTTTGTGGGCGGAAGATGGCATTCCGGAGGATTTTCATTTTACGCTCCTGCAATCCGACTTTGATCATTTTGAGCCAATGATGGAACTCGCGCTTGGCCGCGTTCCGGCGTTAGAGACGGCGGGGATCAAGGAACTGGTAAATGGACCGGAAAGTTTCACTCCAGACGGGAATTTCATTCTGGGCGAAGCACCAGAACTCAAGAACTTCTTCGTTGGCGCCGGGTTCAATGCCTTTGGTATCGCCTCGGGCGGCGGCGCGGGCATGGTCCTCGCCGAGTGGGTGGCAAAAGGGGAGCCACCCTATGATCTCTGGGGCGCAGATATTCGCCGCTTCGGTCGTCCGCATTTTGATGATGATTGGATTAAAAAACGCACGGTCGAAGCCTATGGCAAGCATTACACCATGGCCTGGCCACATGAGGAGCATCAAAGCGGCCGCCCGTTCAGAACCTCCCCGCTTTATGACAGGCTGAAATCGGTAGGCGCCTGTTTCGGCGAGAAATTGGGCTGGGAACGACCGAACTGGTTTGCGGATATAGCGGCCAGTGAAACGCCGGAAGATATATATAGCTTTGGTCGACAAAACTGGTTCGCGGCCGTCGCGCGGGAGCATAAGGCGGCGCGGGAGACAGCAGTCCTGATTGACCAGACGTCCTTTGCAAAATTCCACCTGGCCGGACCACATGCGGCGGCGGCGATTGACTGGATTGCGGCGGGGGATGTGCTGCGCCCGCCCGGATCGGTTATCTATACCCAGATGCTGAATGACCATGGCGGGATAGAATGCGACCTGACCGTTACCCGCCTGGATGAGAATGAGTTCTATATCGTCACGGGAACCGGCTTTGCGACCCATGACTACAACTGGATTTTGAAGAATATTCCGTCGCATATGACATTCGCGTTAAGCGATATCACGGAGCAGAGGTCTGTCCTCTCGCTGATGGGGCCGTTATCGCGGGATATTATGGCACAGGTCACGAATGACGATATTTCGCATGAGGGATTTCCCTTTGCGACCGGCAGAATGATTGAAATCGCGGGTCATGCCGTTATGGCGCTGCGGCTTACCTATATGGGGGAGCTGGGCTGGGAGCTTCATATGTCGGTTGAGCATGCCGCAGAGGTGTATGACGCCCTCATGAGCGCCGGCGCGCCGCTGGGTCTCCGGAATGCGGGATATCGCTCGATTGAAAGCTGTCGTCTTGAGAAGGGCTATCGGGCCTGGGGGGCGGATATCGGTCCGGATCATACCCCGATTGAGGCGGGCCTCGGCTGGGCCGTCAAAATGAAGTCTGGCCGGGACTTTAAGGGGCGCGCTGCGATCGAGGCGCAGAAGAAGGAAGGTGTTCGGAAAATGCTGGCCTGCTTTACGGTGGATGATCCCGATGTCGTCCTGCTCGGGCGGGAGACGATCTACCGGAATGGGGAGCGGGTCGGCTGGCTTTCCAGCGGCGGATACGGTCACACAATTGAAAAGTCCATCGGCTATGGCTACGTTCGCAACCCGGATGGCGTAGACAAGGAATTTGTTCTGGATGGCAGTTATGAGCTGGATGTGGCCTTGACGCGAGTGCCATGCAAAGTACATCTGCAGCCGCTATATGATCCCGAGATGAAAAAGATAAAATTGTGATGACAAGGGCAGGATACCAAACAGATGTCGGGAAATAATCCTATAGAAAATGTCGAGCTTGCCGGGGCAGGGGATTATATCGCCCTTCACCTGCAAGGCGGCGGCACACTCCGGTTTCATGCTATGTGGCTCCGTGATAACGCGCTGGATGCGGATACCCGCTCCCCGCAGAATGGGCAACGACTGATCACCATTGATGACATTCCGGCAGATACGAAGATTTCTACCGTTTCGTTAGACGGGACGGATTGTCTTGCGGTCGAATTTCAGCCTGATGGGAAGTCAGTCATCTATGACCTGAACTGGCTGCAGCAGCATGCCTATGATGTGCCGCATGAGCGACCTGCCGGATGGCTTGATCCGAAGGTTGAGCTTTGGGATAAGTCTCTGAATAATCAAATTCCGACTGGTGATTTCAAAACGGTCTCGAACGATAAAGCGGCCCTCGCCGACTGGCTTCGTTCCGCGCGCCGCTATGGTTTCGCGAAAATGACGGGTGGTCCCGTGAAAAGCGGGGCACTTCTGGATGTCGCGGCGTTGTTCGGCTTTGTGAGGGAGACGAACTACGGAAAATGGTTTGAGGTGCGTGCCGAAGTGACACCAACCAATCTCGCCTTTACCTCGGCCGGGTTGCAGGCTCATACGGATAACCCCTATCGAGATCCGGTGCCGACCATGCAAATCCTCTATGCGCTGGAAAATTCCGCGACAGGAGGTGAGTCGCTGGTTGTGGACGGGTTTCAGGCGGTCAAGCGTCTGCAGGAAATCAACGCCGGATACTTCGACCTTCTCGCGAGCCATTGCGCGAAGTTTGAATATACTGGACAGTCGGAGGTCTGCCTGCAATCGCGCAAACCGATGATTGAACTTGCACCGGATGGAGAACTAATTGGCGTCCGTTTCAATAATCGCTCCATTGCACCTGTTACGGATGTATCGTTCGATAAGATGCCGGATTTTTACGCGGCCTATCGGGCGTTAAGCGAAATCGTCAATGATCCCGACATGGCCGTCAGCTTCCATCTGGAACCCGGGGACTGCTTTATCGTCGATAACACCCGCGTTTTGCATGCCCGCAACGCCTATTCCGGTCACGGAACGCGCTGGCTTCAGGGATGTTATCCTGATAAGGATGGCCTGCTGTCGACGCTTGCAACCCTTGAACACGAGAATTTGGGGATAAATGATGCCTAAGCCGGACTATTCGAAACTTACAAAAAATAATGTTGTCGATTTCATCGCCGACATATTTGCGCGCCGCGGGGCGGAAGAATATCTCGGGGAAGACGTGACTATATCAGAGCATATGTTTCAGACGGCGGAACTCGCAGAAGAGGCGGGCGCGAGTGAAGAAATTATCGCTGCGGCGCTGTTGCATGATATCGGGCATTTCACCAATGAGTTTCCCGATAACGCGGCGGAACTTGGCATTGATAGTCATCATGATCGGGCAGGGGCGGCTATTCTGGCGCCGTTTTTTCCCAAAATTGTTACCGATTGTGTGCGCCATCATGTTTCCGCGAAGCGTTACCTTTGTACCGCGGAGCCTGCCTATTTTGCGAAGCTATCCGATGCTTCCGTCCTGAGCCTTAAGCTGCAGGGCGGCCCTATGAGCGAGGAGGCAGCGAAAAGATTTGCCGCGAACAGCGATATTGACGCCATCGTCCAGGTGCGTAAATGGGATGATGAGGGCAAGGTGCCTGGCAAGCAAACGCCGGATTTTTCTCACTATGCCCCCATGTTGCAGCGGGTCGTTGATAGCGCCTCGCAGGCGTGAGCCTCGCTTAGACTGTCTCCAGCGAAATACGATCATGGGCCATTTCCATGAACGCGCTCACGAGATTACCCTTGCTGCGTTCCTTCAAACAAATCAGCGCTTCATCCATTAGCGGCTTGCATCCAGAAATCGGGATCTTGCAAAGTCGTTCGTCATAGCCGAATTCGGCCTCGGATACGATTCCGATACCCGCACCGCTCGCGACGATTTCACGGATAGCTTCCCGGCCCACGGCCTCAATCGACGGTTTAAGGGTAAGGCCGGCAGCGTCAGCAATCTGTTCAAGTTTTTGGCGGGTTTTTGATCCCTTTTCCCGAAGGACCAACGGTTTGGTGGCCAATTCCTCCAAGGAAATGGATTTAAGTTTACCCGCAGAACTCCTTTTCGAGGCAAAGGCAATAATCGGGGTGGAACTCAGTTTCACAATATCAAAATCACGCGATTCCGGGATTTCTCCAAGAACACCGACATCCGCCTCATAACTGCAAAGCTTTTCGATAATCTCCGAGGTGTTGCCGGTGCTGACGGAGATGAATACTGTTGGATATTGCTGACGGAAGGGACCGAGAACAGGATGAAGATGCTGAACTGAATCGGCAATTATTCTTAACTTTGCAGAACCCAGTGCCCGCGATTCCGACAATAATTCATGGGCCTGATGCTCCACATCGAACATCCGATGGGTAATTTCCAGAAGTTTTTTACCGAAATCAGTCAGACTGACCTGCTTTTTTTGCCGATTAAACAACAAAACGTCATACTCAGTCTCTAGCTTACGCACCTGATCCGATATGGCCGGTTGGGTCAAGGATAGCGCTTCGGCTGCTCGTGAGAAGCCGCCTTGCGTGGCAACGAAGTGAAAGGCACGTAACTGAACATACCGCATATTTTTTCCAGTCCTGATATAACGACAATATAGCCCAGCCTAAGATTTAAAGCTATTAGTATCGATTAAATTTATATATCAATTTTAAATAACGATTTTACATATAGTACGTTGTTAATTAGATTTTGGATCACTGTTGGTTAATTCTTTTTTTAGGCGAAGGTTTGACGCGATGAAAATGGATCAGGAATTGCAGTCAGGTGCAGCATTTTCTTCCCCGCATATGGGA
The DNA here is from genome assembly GCF_009882915.1 of Sneathiella litorea. GTDB lineage: Bacteria > Pseudomonadota > Alphaproteobacteria > Sneathiellales > Sneathiellaceae > Sneathiella > Sneathiella litorea. The sequence continues at coordinate 410,944 of NZ_WTUW01000002.1, read as the reverse complement.
GAGCCCTATTTGCTCACCCCGGGCCCCTTGACTACGTCGCTTGAAGTTAAGCAGGCGATGTTGAAGGACTGGGGTTCATGGGATGGTGATTTCCGGGCGATGACAGCGTCACTTTGTGAAAAGCTACTGGCCATTGCCGGTGATGACGGCGGTGACTTTGACTGCGTTCCCATGCAAGGAAGTGGAACCTTCGCCGTCGAGGCAATGCTGGGATCCTTTCTGGGGCCGGACAGCAAAACGCTGGTGCTGGTTAATGGGGCTTACGGCAAGCGGATAGTCGAAACGCTCAACTATCTTGGCCGCAATCATGCGATTATTGATAAAGGGGATTATATGCCGCCGCGCGGGGATGAGGTTGCAGCGGCCCTTGCCGATGATCCCGCCATTACCCACGTTGTTCTTGTCCATTGCGAAACAAGTTCAGGTATTCTCAACCCGGTAGGAGAAATTGCTGAAGTCGTTGACGCGGCAGGACGCAAGCTGCTGATCGACTCAATGAGTGCTTTTGGCGCATTGCCGCTCAAAGTTGGCGAGATCAAATATGAGGCCATGGTCTCTTCCGCCAATAAATGTATTGAGGGTGTGCCGGGGTTCGGCTTTATCATCGCCCGCAAATCTGAGTTGGAAGCTGCCAAGGGGAACTGCCATTCCCTCAGCCTGGATGCCCATGCCCAATGGGTTAATTTCAAGAAAACGGGGCAATGGCGCTTTACGCCACCAACCCATACGGTTGCCGCCTTTATGAAGGCGTTGGAGATGCATGAAGAAGAGGGCGGGGCGCCGGCCCGGCTCGCACGGTATGAACGCAACCGTGACGTCATGGTTGCGGGTATGCGGGAGCTTGGTTTTGAGACCCTGCTGAAGGATCGCTGGCTCTCACCGATTATTGTAACCTTCTTCAATCCGGATCACCCGAATTTCAGCTTTCCGCGCTTTTACGACCTGATGAAAGCGCGCGGCTTTATCATTTATCCGGGCAAACTGACTGTTGTTGACAGTTTCCGGGTTGGCTGTATCGGACGGCTTGATGAGCAAGTCATGCGTAATGTCGTAACAGCGGCGCGCGAATCCCTTGAAGAAATGAATGTTGATAGCGCCAGCCCGCCTGAATCTGCGCTCAAAGAACGTGCCCGCCTCGCGGCCTGAAATATCTGAATTGGAGTTGAGAAAATACGATGAATAAAATGTCCCCAAGCGGCGTGACCGTAAATGACCGCAGCTATCCCATTCCCGGACAAACAGCGGTTGTGATCTGCCTTGACGGGTGCGAGAACGCCTATATCGAGGCGGCGATCGATGCCGGTGTGATGCCGACGATGAAACGCATCCGCGAGACAGGCACCATGCATCTCGCCCATTGCGTTATTCCGAGTTTTACCAACCCGAACAATATGTCGATTGCGACAGGGCAGCCGCCCGCCGTCCATGGCATTTGCGGTAACTTCCTCTTGGATCCTGAAACCGGGGAGGAAGTGATGATGAATGATCCGCGCTTCCTTCGGGTACCGACAATTTTCAAAAGCTTTTATGATGCGGGCAAGCGTATTGCCATCGTGACCGCGAAAGATAAGCTCCGGGCGTTGCTCGGCTACGGGCTTCAGTTTGATGAGGGGCGGGCGCTCTGTTTCTCGACGGAAAAGTCTGACACCACAACTCTGGCGGAACATGGCATCGACAACGCGTCGAAGAGCCTCGATATTCCGGTGCCCTCCGTTTATTCGGCGGAACTTTCCGAGTATGTCTTCAATGCCGGGGTGAAGCTGATGACCTCCTTCAAGCCGGACTTGATGTATCTGACAACAACGGATTATGTGCAGCACAAGGCCGCACCGGGCACCCCCGATGCCAATGCCTTCTATGAGATGTTCGATTCCTATCTTGGTCAGCTGGACGCCCTTGGGGCCGCCATCGTGGTCACCGCGGATCATGGCATGAAGCCCAAGCACAAGGCCGACGGCACGCCAGATGTGATCTATCTGCAGGACCTTCTGGACAAGGAAATCGGGGAAGGGGCAAGCCGTGTCATCCTGCCGATCACCGATCCTTATGTTGTGCATCACGGGGCGCTTGGTTCCTTTGCCACCGCATATCTTGAGCCGGAAGTGGATCAGGCCGCAGTGATTGCCAAGCTGGAGGCAACAAAGGGAATTGACCTTGTGGTGAACAAAGCCACAGCGGCGGAACAGTTCCAGTTGCCTGCGGACCGGATCGGCGATCTGGTGATCGTCTCGGGCGAGAATCAGGTGCTGGGGACATCGGCAGATCGGCATGACCTCTCTGGTCTTGAGGTTCCGCTCCGTTCCCATGGCGGGATCAGCGAGCAGGTGGTTCCCTTCATTGTGAATGTGGCCATGCCGGACCTGCCGGAGAAGCCGACGCTTCGTAATTTCGATGCCTACTACTATGCAACGCGTGCTGCGGCGCTCGTCTCCGCCAAATGAACAAGATGACCGCATCAAAATCCGCGCGACCGGTTATCGTCGAAGCAATGCGCATCGGCGGTAAGAAAGTAACAACCAAGGATGTGGTGGAAGTTCGCTATCCTTATACCAATGAGGTGATCGGGACGGTGCCGGCCGGCAACGGCGAACATGCCCGCGAAGCCTTCGAGATCGCAGCGAACTATCGCCCGACACTCACGCGTTATGAACGGCAGCAGATTCTGTTCAGGGCCGCGGAACTGATCCGTGAACGGCGCGAGCAGCTGGCGAGAGTCATCACGCTGGAGCTTGGTATCTGTCATCAGCACGCTCTCTATGAAACTGGTCGGGCCTATGACGTTTTCACACTGGCGGGCCAGCTTGCTATTCTTGATGACGGGCAGATTTTCTCTTGCGATCTCACGCCCCACGGCAAGGCGCGGAAAATCTACACTAAGCGGGAGCCGGTGAAGGCAATCTCCGCGATCACGCCGTTTAATCATCCTCTCAATATGGTGTCGCATAAAATTGCACCGGCCATCGCTACCAACAACTGCGTTGTCTGCAAACCGACGGAGCAGACACCGCTCACGGCGATTGCGCTCGCGGATATCCTCTATGAAGCCGGGCTACCGCATCAGATGTTCCAGGTCGTAACCGGATGGCCGCAGGATATCGGCGAGGAAATGATCATCAACAAGCATGCGGATATCGTCACCTTCACCGGCGGTGTTCCGGTCGGCAAGATGATCGCCGAAAAGGCGGGGTACAAGCGCCTTGCGCTGGAACTTGGCGGCAATGACCCCCTGATCGTGCTGGATGATCTGAGCGATGCGGAGTTGATCAAGGCGGCCGAAATTGCGGTTGCCGGCGCGACAGGGAATTCAGGGCAGCGCTGTACGGCGATCAAGAGAATCCTTGTCCAGGAGAATGTCGCCGACAAGATCGTGCCGCATATTCTTGAAATTGCAAAGCGAATCAAGTTCGGCAATCCGGAGGATCCGGATACGCAACTCGGCTGTGTTATCCATGAGAACGCCGCCGAGACGTTCGAAAACCGGGTCTTGATGGCCGAGAAACAGGGAGCGAATATTCTCTATCATCCGAAGCGGGAAGGGGCGCTTCTGCCACCGATCGTTATCGATCATGTTCCCCATGACAGCGAGTTGGTTTTTGAGGAAACTTTTGGACCTGTCATTCCTATCGTCCGTGTTCCGAATGACGATGAAGCCCTGATCGCGATTTCAAATTCCACGCCTTTTGGTCTCTCCGCCGGGGTATGCACCAATCGTCTGGACCGGATCACAAGGTTTATTGATGGATTGGATGTTGGAACTGTGAATATTTGGGAGCAGCCGGGCTATCGGATTGAAATGTCGCCTTTTGGAGGCATCAAAGATTCTGGTAATGGCGTCAAAGAAGGCGTCCTGGAAGCGATGAAATTCTTTACGAACGTCAAAACCTATTCATTGCCCTGGCCTCAGAAATAAGCTAAAGTGCTGATAATATGTGACTATTTTAAGGGGTTAACTTTATTTTTGTATCGGAAAAATTTATACAAGCATAAATATAATAGATTTCTTCTATTTGTCACATTACGCCAGTATTGCAGTGAGTATCGAGTGATCGCACTTTGAAGTTGGATCTTTTGTGGATCTTTGTGGATTTTTGGAGCGCGATCGTTTTTAATTCTCAATATTTCCTTTAAAGGGGGGAGTGACAAGATGGTACAAATTAAAAAGCTGACTTTGGCGACCGTTGCCGGTCTGTTCGTTGCGAACAGCGTTATGGCCACGGAATTGACCGTATATACTGCGGTTGAGGCTGAAGACCTTAAACGTTATGCAGAAGAGTTCAACAAGGCACATCCAGATATTAAAATCAATTGGGTACGTGATTCCACCGGTATTGTTACGGCAAAGTTGCTGGCAGAGAAAAACAATCCGCAGGCTGACGTCATCTGGGGTCTTGCTGCAACATCCCTGTTGCTGATGAAATCCGAAGGCATGTTAGAGCCTTATGCGCCGAAGGGTGTTGAAAAGCTCGACAAAAAATTCGTCGATAAAAGCACGCCGCCAACCTGGACAGGCATGGACGCCTGGGTTGCGTCTGTTTGCTTTAACACAGTTGAAGGAGAAAAGCTTGGCCTGAAGGCGCCGACAAGCTGGAAAGACCTGACGAAGCCTGAGTATAAAGGCCATGTCATCATGCCAAACCCGAATTCTTCCGGCACCGGTTTCCTGGATGTTTCCAGCTGGCTGCAGATGTTCGGTGAAGAGGGTGGCTGGGAATATATGGACGCGCTCCATGAAAATATTGCCCGCTATACGCATTCCGGCTCCAAGCCTTGTAAATTGGCGGCCGCGGGTGAAATCCCGATCGGCATTTCCTTCGCTTTCCGTGGTGCAAAATCCAAGGCTGAAGGCGCACCACTTGATATTATCGTTCCTGAAGAAGGTGTCGGATGGGATATGGAGGCAACCGCGATTGTAGCGGGAACCCCCAATATGGAAGCAGCTAAAACCCTTGTTGACTGGACTGTAACCAAGGAAGCCAATGTGATGTACAATACTGGTTACGCGGTTGTTGCCTATCCTGGAGTGGCTAAGCCGGTCGAATTCTTCCCTGAAAACCTGCTTGAGAAGATGATCGACAATGATTTTGAATATGCGGCAAATAACCGCAAGGCAATTCTGGAAGAGTGGCAGAAGCGCTACGACTCAAAATCAGAGGCCAAGAGCTAATCTGAATGATACAAAAGAAGGCATCGCATTTGCGGTGCCTTTTTTATATTGTAGGTGTTAAAGTTTTTTAATGGACGGGGGAACTATGCCAACGGAGGCAACGCTTGAAAAGAATACGGGCGAAGCTCAGCCATGGGATGCCTATCTCCAGATTGAGAATCTATGGAAGGCATTTGGCGATTTCATTGCGCTTAGAGACATCTCCTTAAGCATTTCAGAAGGAGAGTTTGTCTGTTTCCTTGGGCCGTCAGGCTGCGGGAAAACGACCTTACTTCGCGCCATTGCCGGGCTTGATATTCAAACGCGGGGTGCAATAGAGCAGGCGGGCAAGGATATTTCCAATCTGCCACCAGCTGAACGCGATTTTGGTATTGTTTTCCAGTCTTACGCCCTTTTTCCTAATTTAACGATTGAACGAAATATTTCCTTTGGCCTTGAGAATGCCGGCCTTTCGAAGGCAGCTATTTCGGCCCGGGTGAAAGAACTGCTCGAACTCGTAGGACTGCCCGATCAGGGCAAGAAATATCCGGCCCAGCTTTCCGGTGGACAGCAGCAACGAATTGCGCTGGCCCGTGCTATAGCCATGTCACCGGGTCTTCTTTTGCTCGATGAGCCATTATCGGCACTCGATGCCAAGGTGCGGGTACATCTGCGCCATGAGGTGAAGGATTTACAGCGCAAGCTAGGTGTTACAACGATTATGGTAACGCATGATCAGGAGGAAGCCCTCTCGATGGCCGACCGGATTGTGGTGATGAACCATGGCGTGATTGAGCAGATCGGGACACCGACCGATATTTACCGGGAACCTGAAACACTTTTTGTCGCGGATTTTATTGGCGAGATGAACAAGCTTTCCGCGACTGTCAGTGGTCCGGGGCGCGTAAAGATAGGTAGTAAGGAATTTGTTGCTTCGGGAAATGGCTTTTCTGAGGGTGAAGACGTCATTGCCGCAATAAGGCCAGAGGATATTATTCCCCATGGGGATACGACCACGGAACATATGGCGGAGCCCGAAAATGCGATCACCTGCCGCATCACAGAGATGGAGTTCCTTGGCTCCTTCTGGCGATGTCGACTGGAGAGTGAAACACTTGGGTCGACTGAACTGATCGCAGATTATTCAATAAATGCAGTACGGCGGCTTGAACTTGCGGCGAACAAAGATCTCGTGATCGAAATCCCAAGTAACCGGTTAAAAGTTTTTCCTCGACCGACGGATGAGATTTAATGAGCGTTACAACGCCTGACGAACTACCCAAAGGACGTCCACTGGCCCTGAAACTTGGGCGGGACGATCTGATGATGCGCGGGTTTATTCTCGTTATCGCACTTTACCTGATCATAACGCTGGCTTTTCCACTTTATGCCATGCTGTCAAAGGCGTTTTCGGCATTTCACTTTGATTTGTCACAAATCGAGTTGCAGGTGAGTGATGCAGAGGGGAATTTTGATGGCACGATCCTGTCCGCTGCGGCACTCAATGAGAAGCTGGGTACCATTCCCGAAGATGAGATAGCGACGAGTAGTGACGGGCGGCTCGGCTTAACGCCACTTTTTCCTGATTTCAGCTTCCGAAGTCCGGTTCTTTATAAAATACGGGGAACGACGGACGATACGGTTTATCTAGTTGGATCTGACCGGATAACCGGAACTGAATGGCGGGAGGTGGACTCCAATACTTTCCGCCGGATTGTCCTGCGCCCGGTCAAGTCAGTTGGCCTGAGTAACTTCACGACATACTTCTCGACACCCTCGCTCTTTCGATCCATTGAAAACTCGCTCTTTATCTCGATTATCAGCACGATCGTCACGGTCAGCCTTGCCTTTGGCTTCGCCTATGCGTTGAGCCGGAGTTGTATGCGCCTCAAGGGGGTTTTCCGTTTAATTGCGATGGCGCCGATCCTTGTGCCGTCCTTGTTGCCGGGGATTGCTCTTGTCTATCTTTTTGGCAATCAGGGGATGCTGAAAGAGGTCATGATGGGGGAATCTATATACGGACCTTATGGTATCGTAATGGGATCCGTCTTTTTTACCTTTCCGCACGCCTTTATTATTATCACGACGGCGCTCGCTATATCTGATGCAAGATTGTATGAGGCGGCTGTTTCACTTCGCGCAAGCGCGTGGAAGACTTTTTGGACAGTTACGATTCCGGGCGCACGCTATGGTCTGATCTCGGCTGCGTTTGTTGTCTTTAACCTGGTTATAACAGATTTCGGCCTGCCGAAAGTTATCGGCGGTCAGTATAACATGCTGGCGGTCGATATCTATAAACAGGTGATCGGGCAACAGAATTTTGAAATGGGGGCTGTGGTCTCCGTGGTTTTGCTGATGCCGGCCTTTATCGCCTTCGCCGTTGACCGACAGGTTCAAAAAAAGCAGGTCGCCTTGCTATCTGCACGGTCGGTCGTATTCGAACCCAAACCTGACCGCAAATTTGACCGTATTTGCTTCGCCTATTGCAGCCTGATCGCGATTTTTATTGTTGGCATACTAGCCGTTTGCCAGTTTGCGGCATTGGTAAAGTTCTGGCCTTATGATCTGTCTCTCAGTCTGAAGAACTATAATTTCGATGTCATGGATGGCGGTGGCTGGGAAGCCTATGGCAATTCTATTAAACTGGGACTGCTGACCGCCTTTTTTGGTACCATCGTGGTCTTCATTGGCGCCTATATGGTGGACAAGACGAGGAGCTTTCGAACGGGCCGCGGTCTTTTCCAGTTTCTCGCCATGTTACCCATGGCCATTCCGGGAATGGTTCTGGGGCTTGCCTATATCTTCTTTTTCAATGATCCGGCGAACCCCCTGAATTTCCTATATGGCAGCATGGCAATTCTGGTGATTGTCACGATTACCCATTTCTATACGGTTTCGCATTTGACCGCAGTGACGGCGCTCAAGCAGATGGATGGAGAATTTGAATCTGTTGCGGCATCCTTAAAACAGCCCTTTTACAAGCTGTTCGCGCGCGTAACTGTTCCTGTCTGTATGCCGTCCATCCTGGACATTGCCATTTACCTCTTTGTGAATGCCATGACGACAGTCTCGGCTGTCGTGTTTCTCTACTCGACCGATACGGCTCTTGCCTCGATTGCAGTGCTGAATATGGATGATGCAGGCGATGTCGCTCCTGCGGCTGCTATGGGGATGATGATCTTTTACACAAATGCTGCCGCCCGCATTATACATCTTGCGGTATCGAAGGGTATTCTGAAGCGGACGCAAGCCTGGCGGCGGAGATAACGACTTCCGGGGGGAATAAACTGCTTGCTGGCGTTATTTCCCGCCCCATTCAATGATCACCTTGTGCAGTGCGCGGTATTGCCGATCAGCCTCCCGACCAAAGACGGGGTCGCCTTTATCGCGCATTCGCGTTTCGATAATATCCCAGTCTGCCTGAAATAGGGCTTCTTCAGCGGCCGGAAAGAAGATCGTTTCTTCTTTTTGCATATGTTGCAACAGCAGTTCCCTGTATTCGCGGACGGTGTTTACAAGGTCCTCTCTGAAGAGCGGATCCTCCAATTTAACCCGGGCAATTTTATCAGCTAACTGAATAATCAAATTCGTCAGTTTTTCGTGTTCGTTGACAATTATTGTGGCAATTTCTCCTTTTTCCGGATCTCGACGAACCAGGCTTTTTAAAATAGAATTCTCGATTGGATGATGACATTTTTGCGGGAAGTTCAAAATGTAATCGAGCATAGTGTCTATCAGAAGAAAGTTTAGATTATTATCTTCTGTAGAAAGGTTGGTTTCCCGTTCAAATACCTCCAGGAGCACTGCCATTCGTCGGTGATCCTCGAGGAGCTTGGCTATTACCTGCGACATGCGTCCTCCCTGATCATTTTGAGGTGGCTTGCAGACTACTCTCTGACCGGAATGTTTCATTGATCGCGATCAACTGCGGCATTCGTTTCAAAAAGAATAACCTGTGAAATTGTCTCTATTGGAATGCGTGGCTTCCCGCTATCATGGAACGTCAGGGGATAGACCCCTGATTTTACACGGGTGTTATTGGTTATGATGGCGTTTGGGCAGAAGAATACTCACATCTATCATGCTGATATCGGTGAGAATGGTCCGCTTGACTTTTCCAACTGCTGGCAGGCACTGAGCCCAGCGGAAAAAGCCAGGGCGGAACGATTTCGATTTGATCTTCATCGGAATCGTTATGTGCGCGCTCATGGCCGAATGCGGCATATCCTGTCGGCATATCTTGATATTGCACCAGCGGATATCTCTATTCAAACAGGGCATCGCGGAAAACCCTTTATTGAAGCGGGAGATATTTATTTCAACATGTCCCATTCAGCTGATACGGCAGTATTTGCCGTTACCCAAAGCGGGGAAATTGGCATTGATATTGAGATGTTTGACCGTAAGGTCGAAATCGATGATCTGAGCCGGCATTATTACACGGAAGCGGAGCAGATGGCGCTTTCCGGGCTTCAAGAAACCGCGCGTCGGGAGCTATTTTTCTGGCTATGGACGGCGAAGGAAGCCCGGATGAAGGTAACAGGGGAGGGGCTGGCCCTCGATCCAAGGCATATAGATGTCACGATTGAGGCGGGCCAACTTGTGGCGTACCGCAAGCCGGATGAGCCAAAGGCAAGTCTTGTTCCCGTGAAATTGATGGAAATTGCCGGCGCCTGCAGCGTAGCCGGCCTGTTCGAGCCCAATCTTGCTATCAAATCCCTGGACGATATTGACTGACCTTAAAGCAAGGGGGGCTTAGAAAGACATTTCAGCTTTTAAGGTCAAGGGTTACCTTTTGCAATTCGTTCCAAACCTCAAACATTTTGGCGTTCGTGCGGTAGCTTTGCAAGGCGACATTCTGGTTAATAATTTCCTCTGCCATATCGACATTCGGGCTTTCAACAAGTCCGTCCTCATTGGCTAGAGGGTTTTGGGGGGCATACACATGGACCGTCGCAGGGTCTTTTTCACGGACCTTTACAGTTGGCGCGCCGGCTTCATCCGTTGTCTGAACTGGTTCCACCGCCTTGTAGGATTCATTCTCGCCCTTTGCACCGGGCGTTCCAACAGTGTTTGTATTGACAAGATTCTGGGCGGATACTTCGACCCGCTTGGTTGCTGCGGCCATGCCGCTAATCGCTGATCCGAGAATGGACGTCATGATTGTCTCCAATCAGTAAAATTTTAAATAATATTTATACGAATACCATTTTTTACATTAACACGTTATAGGGGTAAACCCTTAACAATTCGTTAAGTTTCTGAATTCTCATTCTTCAGGAAATGACGCCAGCGGCTCAGGAGAGTGAAGAAATCCACGCTGGGCCCTTCTTGCGGCGCTCGCTTATCTTCATAAAGGGGGCTTATAATATAACGATCAGTGGTCAGAGTAAGGGAAAAGGCATTGCCAGTGATTTCATAATCGTTACCATTACGCCCCGCGTCTTTGCTCATCAGATAATCGGCAAGCGCCAGATCATCCTGTATTTCTGTTTCAAAAAACTCTTCCAACAGCTTGTTTTCAGGTAATATTTTTACCTTGATTAATCCGCTATTTATATCTCGTATCAGGAGGATTTCCTGCATTGGCCGAACCTCTAATCTGCGACATACAGGGGGTAGGCAGTGTTTATATAACCGTCACTGAAACGATACCCCTCGATCAGGAAGCCATGACCGGACGGCCCGCGCCAGCGCGACCCTGACGGCAACATGTTATTTGAAAGGGCGAATAATATGCTCTTGATAATCTGTTCACGTGAAAAATCATCGGGAAAGAAACTGGAGAATTTTTCCTTCCATTGGCGTTCGTCCGGATCATAAATCTCCACAATGGCTGTATAGACACCAACTCGATTGGGACCGGACAGGATTTCCTTGATGCGCGACTTGGCGCCCATTGGCTCCCTCGGTGCGACATGAAAGCCAACCGGTTTTCCATGGCGATTTATCTCACCATCGAAGATATGTGTAAGGTTGAGGGATGGCGCCGTTTCGGACCAGAAACCTCGTGCGGGACTCTCAGAAGAGAATAGTGGCGTGAAGACATGTAGGAAGGCGAGAAGGGCAAGTGCCGCAATGGTAACGCCCGTCTTTCGAAATGGCGATCTTTTGATCTTGCGCACAACTCCGCTAAGTAGGTCCATTGACGAAGCTTTCAACGAGACTTTTCGCGACCAAATTCCATCCGTCAACCAGGACAAAAAAGATCAATTTAAAGGGGAGTGAAATCATAACCGGCGGTAACATCATCATGCCCATCGACATCAGGATGGAGGCGACGACCATATCAATCACAATAAAGGGCACGAATAGCAGAAAGCCGATTTCAAAGGCGCGTTTAAGCTCGCTGATCATGAAGGCGGGCACCAGAACCTTCAGCGGAACCTCCTCCGGTGTCTCTGTCTCGGGCGTTGCGCTTAAGTCCATAAACAGAAGAATATCTTTTTCGCGCGCATGCTGGAGCATGAAAGTCTTGAACGGGGTGATTGTCAGGTCAATGGCTTCTGTTTCGGTAATTTCCTCATCAATCAGGGGGACAATACCGTTCTCATAGGCGGCCTCAAAAGTCGGCGCCATGATAAAGCCTGTTAAAAACAGTGCGAGGGAAATTATCACCACATTTGGCGGCGTTGACTGGACACCAAGCGCACTTCGAAGCAATGAAAGGACAACGATCAATCTTGTAAAAGAGGTAGTCACAATCAGGATCGCCGGAGCGAGACTAAGCACTGTCATCAGGACGACAAGCTGAACTATGCGGCCGGTCAGTGGACCCGCATCCTCCCCAAGATCAAGGGATAGGGATTGCGCCATCACCTCAATCGGCACTGCCATGATAATCAACATGGCGGCAAGAGCGGCGAGATAACCGTTAGGCATTCTTGAGGCACAAAGACGGCCTAATCTACGATATTTTATCATGCGTTTTCCATATCGCCCTGTTTGGTGTTCTCAATTGGAGTGATATTTCGTTCGACAACCACATCCCGCTCAGGTCCGAGCAGCAGAAGATGTTCCCTGTCATCCCTTTTAACAAGGACGAGGCGGCGCTTTGCATCAATGGAAATAACATCGGTAACGGAGAGGCGCCTTGGGCTTGACGGGTCCCGCGAAACGCGCGGAACCATCCCAAGGCGTCGGGCAAGCAGTGCGATGAGCGCAATAAGGCCCAGAACAATCAGCAGACCGACAATATATTTCAGGTATTGTACGGGTTCCATAGGCCTGCCATTATAATATTCGTCCGATCAATATACGCGTTTCGAGTATACAGTAACGGGCCTTGGGGAATTTGAAAACTATTCTTTATGCGAAGTGTTTTCGAGGGCATTAATATCGCGGCTCAAGGAATCGTGGCGCAGCTGGATTTCATTGGACAGCGTATTGAGCGATTGCATGACCTGTTCCATTGACTTCGTTAGTTCCTGCCTATCATCCTTCGGCGCGTTCTGGACACGGCTCTGAAGGTTGACGATTTTTATGGGCAACGAACTTATATCGATCATGATGCCGCGTTGGGTCTGGCTCAGATAATCCGCAATATCGTTCATCAAATTGGAAATATCGGCATCTATCGAGGAGTGATTTTCCATAAGAGGCGTACTAATCATACTGACTATTTTTCCTGACATCTGTAAAGATAAGACAGAATTTCCGAAACTGCAGCGAATGCTTCAAGAGGGATCGGGCAATCTACCTCAATTTCCGACAGAATCTGCGCTAAATCAGAATCGGTGCGCACCTTTACACCACGAGAGAATGCCAATTGCAAGATCTGTTCGGCAACCTCGCCTTTTCCGCTTGCCGTGACCTTGGCCAGAGAGGCGGGAGTCTCGTCATAACTCAAGGCGACAGCGATAGCTTCATCGGGTTTGTTCTGGGGATCATTATGGCTTTGTGTCATTCGTCTCTCCGGCCAAAAGGTGACCCTCGTCACACATGATAGGTAAATGCGATTAATTTTTGTTTAAGCAAGGCACCAGACCAGTAGAATAATACAACTTCGTCCTTGCAACTCGGATTAGGAAAGATTATGTTCCGCCACGCCGGACAATGGCAACATAGCCTTTATTTATTGTTATCGGCACTGTGCAGCGAAACTGACAGGAGCATTGCTCCGATTTGCACAAAAGAAATTGAACAAATGTCATTATGACAACACCGGCCATTCCAGTAGGAAATAGCCATGCAATGTTGAATGCTCCCGTCGTTCAATAAATTGAAAATGCGCGGTGGACGCCACAGATTGAAGGAGTACGGATTTTATGAGTGACTTGGAAAATGCGTTAAATGGCAAGTCCGTTGCCATTCTTGTTGCTAACGGTTTTGAAGAATCCCATATGACAAGCCTGCATAAAGCCCTCGTATTAACCGGGGCGAATGTTAAAATCGTATCGCCGGAAAAAGGCGTTGTGAATAGCTGGCATGGCAATGGTTGGGGGCACTTTTTCCCGGCAAATGCGCATCTTGCAACCTCTATGTCCCATCATTTCGATGCCGTTGTCATTCCCGGCGGTTCTCGACATGTAAACCGCTTGATCTCCGATCCGCAGACTGCCCGTTTCATGCGCGGCTTTATGGAAGATAACAAGCCTGTCGCGCTCGTTGAAGATGCTCCAAAAATTCTTGCCGAGGCAGGATTGCTGGAAGCGCGCACTGTTTTCGCCGAAGAGGATATCCAGGATATTCTGAGCGAGAAGGGGGCAACGGCAGCAGACGCGGAAATCCATGTGGATGATATGCTGGTAACCAGTAAATTCGCTGATGAGGCTTTGGTTGAGAAATTTGCGGATTGCATTCTCAGCTATGAGCCGGAGGCCTGGGAAGCCGCCTGAAAAACTCGTTAAAACCCGATTTTTGAAAACGCCCCGATTTTGGGGCGTTTTTTTTGTGCGGTATGCCGTAAATTCCACGAATTCATACTCTGTTAAGGTTTCTTTCCTATTGTAGGGTCAGGAAAAACCGCGAACAGAAGCGATCCTGATATGAATTTGGAAAAAATTCCGCTCTTCGCCGCTCTGACGGAGAAAATGAAATGGCTCACTGCCCGGCAAAAAGTGCTGGCGCAGAATATTGCCAATTCTGATACGCCGAATTACCGAGCGCAGGATCTGAAACCGCTTGAATTTCGTGAAATGATCGATGCACCGCAAAAGAAAGGCGTGCATATAAATCGAACCAACACGAAGCATATTTATGCAAGCGAAATAAATAGTTATGAGACACAGGTGAACCGGGATGTGAGTGAAGTTTCGCCCACGGGTAACGCTGTACTGCTTGAAGAAGAGATGATGAAAGTTGCGGAAACGCAGATTCAGTATGAACTGACCACGTCTCTTTACAAGAAAAATTTGGGGATGTTGAAAACAGCCCTTGGTCGCCGTTAAACGGATTAGAGAAGGGAACCGGTAACATGGATCTTTTAAAAACAATGTCCATCTCTGCCTCGGGTATGGATGCCCAGGGTAAGCGAATGCGGGTTATTTCTGAAAACCTGGCGAACAAGGACAGTATGGGTAAGACGCCCGAAGAAGATCCTTATCGGCGAAAAACCATTTCCTTCCGGAATGTTCTCGACCGCGAGGAAAATGTCACCAAGGTCAAGGTTGGCCATATCGGCGAAGACAGGTCGGATTTTGACCTCAAGTTCAATCCCAGCCACCCTGCCGCGAATGCGGATGGTTATGTCAAGATGCCGAACGTTAATTCCCTGGTGGAAATCATGGACATGAAGGAGACTCAACGCTCCTATCAGGCCAACCTTGGTGTGATAGAGGCGTCGAAGAAAATGATCATGCGGACGCTGGATATCCTGCATCAATAGGACGAGTGGAGATTACTAAATGGTTGATACAACTGCCTTAGCGGCAACACAGGCCTATTCGAAAGCAATTAGCAGTGCCACGGGCGCGAAACCCGAAGCCGTATCCAACGAAGCGATTGAAGGACCGAGTTTTGCTGAAATGCTGTCCGATGCCGGAACAGATGCCATTGAAACCGGCGTTAATGCGGAGCAAGTCAGCCTTGAGGCAATTACCGGTAATACGGGCCTGGCGGACATCGTAACAGCTGTCAGTAATGCCGAGGCAACCCTGGAAACTGTCGTTGCTGTGCGTGATCGTGTAATTCAGGCTTATCAAGACATCATAAAAATGCCAATCTAGGCTGTAATGTAAACTTACAGCAAAAGGATTGATGCAATATGACCCCAGCCGATGTCGTTGACGTAGTCCGCGAGGCGATCTGGGTCCTGCTCGCTGTCGCCGCGCCAGTCATGCTGGTTGCCTTGGGGGTTGGCCTCGTGATCGCCCTCATACAAGCGTTGACCCAGGTGCAGGAAATGACGTTGGTGTTTGTCCCGAAGATCCTGGCGATTTTTCTGTCCCTGATTATATTCATGCCGTTTATGATCACCAGCATGATCGGACTTATGGAACAGATTGCCCAACGTATCTCAGGCGTATGACCGTCGGTAGTCGATAAATGCTGGACGAATTTCTCAGCGTTAATATTTTTGCCTTTCTTCTGGTATTTATCCGTCTGGGTGCGGCCTTTATGGTTGTTCCGGGGTTTGGAGAGGCGTTTATTCCGCCTCGTGTGCGGCTGTCGATTGCGCTCGGCGTAAGTTTTATTGTCATGCCGTTCGCGGCCAGTCAAATTCCGCCAGAGCCTGCAACCCCAATTGAGCTGTTGCTTCTCATCCTCGGAGAGATGGTGATCGGCCTCGTGATGGGTGGAGTGCTGCGATTGTTGCTAAGTAGCCTTCATATTGCAGGAACGATCATTGCCCAGCAATCAGGCCTTGCGGCTGCACAGTTCTTTGATCCGGCGCAGATGACCCAGGGCGCAATTACAAGTACCTTCATGACGTTGATGGGGCTGACGATGATCTTCGTGACCGATATGCACCATTTGTTTATCGAGGGAACTTTCGCCACCTATCGTCTTTTCCCGGTTGCCCAGGTGCCTGATTTTGGCAGTATCAGCATTTTGATCACAGATTTCGTACAGCAATCCTTCCTGCTGGGATTTCAAATGTCCGCGCCGTTTTTGGTTTTCGGGATCACATTCTATATGGGTATCGGCCTCATCAACCGCCTGATGCCGCAGGTACAGATCTTCTTTGTCGCGATGCCGCTGCAAATTATTCTTTCTTTTGCCATTCTGGCGATTACAATTGGCGCCAGCATGATGTGGTTTATCAGTTATTACGAGGAAGCGTTGATACGCTTTCTTGGGGAGTAGGGGCAGGTGGCTGACGATACAGATGATGCCCAAAAAACCGAAGAACCTACCGCGAAAAAACTCGAAGATGCCTTCAAGAAAGGGCAGGTACCGAAATCGCAGGAGGTCGGACACTGGTTCATGACCATCGGGATTACGTTGGTCATTATGATTTTTATCGCCGGACTCGGCAACGGCCTGACTTATGATCTCCTGAAGTTTATCGAACAGCCCCATACGATCGCGACAGACCGTTTTCATCTCGGCCTTGTTTTTGGTGATCTTGGATGGGCCGTTGTCTGGGTTATGGCTCCGGCGCTCGGGACCCTGATGATTGCTGGGCTGCTCGGAAATCTGGTACAGCACCGACCGGTTTTTTCGGCGGAGAGGATAAAGCCGAAACTTGAAAAATTATCCCTTCTGAAAGGTGCCAAACGGCTTTTTTCGCTAAAATCTTTGATCGAATTTGCAAAAGGGCTGTTCAAGCTTACGCTTGTGGGAACAATTGCGATCCTGTTCGTCCTGCCCTCTATGGACCAGCTTCCGATTGTTGTTTCCTATGACGTGCCGCAGGTTCTCGAGTTGATACAGGAACAGTCCCTTTTATTGCTGGCTGGTGTTGTGGCGGTTATGAGTATTATCGCCGGGCTCGACTTTATGTATCAACGCTATAACCACCACAAAGAACTGCGTATGACGAAGCAGGAGATCAAGGACGAATACAAGCAGACAGAAGGCGATCCAATGATCCGGGCGCGCCTTCGGGCTTTGCGCGCGGAACGCTCCCGTCAGCGGATGATGCAGTCGGTGCCGGAGGCTGACGTTGTGATTACCAACCCGACACATTTCGCCGTTGCCTTGCAATATAAGCCCGAGGAAGAGCGCGCCCCCGTGGTCGTCGCCAAGGGGATGGACAATATCGCGGCCAAAATCCGGGAACTCGCCAATGAGAATGATATCCCCATTGTCGAAAACCCGCCGCTCGCACGCGCGCTGCATAAGGCCTGCGACCTTGATGAGGAAATACCATACGAACATTTCAAGGCGGTTGCGGAAATCATCGGCTATGTCATGCGGCTCAATAAACAGAAACTGAAGAATTAAGCGGAACCAGATGGCCCAACAGAAGATTAAACGGCGAAATCCAAAGTTTTTCATGGGCGTTGACGCTCGACAACTCGCCGCCGCCTTTTTCCTTGTTGCGGCCCTGATTGTCATATCCGCCCTGTTGGGACGAGAGCTTGGTCTCGTGAACATTATTATCCTGAGCGCCATGGTTGTCGCCGCCATGGGGCTTGGACTCTGGTATCTTATCTTTCACGGCTTACGACAGGCGGCGAGTGGTAACCTGGATCTTTTGTCCAATGTGATTTCCAGTAGTCCGGAAGGGCGGCTGCTGACGACGAAAGATGGTCGATTTATTTATGCCAATGATACCTATCGTCACCTTCTTGATTTACCGGCAAAAGATGGCGGTCAAACGCTCAGCGATTATTTCGCAGGTGACAAGGATGCGCGGGCGGAAATTGACAAGCTGCTAAAAGCCGCAATCTATGACGGGACCACCGGAGGCCGGATTGATCTTGAGACGAGAAGCGGCCGGTGGCTCTCTATCCTGGCCCATGTTGTCGATGTTATGCCGGATAATATTATCTGGTATGTGACGGAGACGACGCGTCAGCATCGCCTTGAGGAAGAAGCGCGGGACGCGAGTGAGAAACTCTCCGAGTATTTCAATAATGCACCGGTAGGGTTTTATTCCTTGGGCGGGGACGGAAATATTCAGTTCGTCAACCGGATTCTTGCAGACTGGCTTGGATATCAGCAGGAAGAACTCAACGAAGTACAGTTTGCATTCTCAGACCTGGTCGTCAAATCCAATGAGGATCAACTCGATCTGATGGAGATATTTTCCTCTGATGGTCCCCTTTATGAAGGCAGGATTACGTTGCGGCGGCGGGATGGTACGTTACTTCCGGTGCATGTGACGCAAACCATCATACGCGGTGAGGCCGGTGAAGTGCTCGGTTCACGTTCCGTAGTACGCGAATTGTTGCAAGAGCAGGAATGGCGAGATCGGGTCGCCAAGGCTGAACTGCATTTTCGCCGGTTTTTCGAAGCGGCACCCATTGGCATCCTGCTTCTCGACGCGAAGGGCGTTGTGATGGAGGTAAATCCGGCCTTTCGGGCGCTGACGGATACAGTGATAAACAAGTCGGTTGGCAGCCATGTCACTGAGTTGGTGGAGGAGGAGGATCGCGCGTTATTGCAGAAAAAGCTGGTGGAGGCCGGATCGAGCAATATGGCGGCGCCGTCGGCAGAAGTAAAACTCCTTGGCACAACAGAGCGGGCCGCCAGCTTTTACATAAGCGCCATTGTTGGAGAGGATGAGAGCTCTGGGCGTTTGCTCGTGCATGTGATCGATACCTCAGTGCAGCGAAATCTGGAAGTCCAGTTTGCACAAAGCCAGAAAATGCAGGCTGTCGGCCAACTCGCGGGGGGCGTTGCGCATGACTTCAACAATCTTTTGACAGCCATGATCGGTTTTTGCGATCTTTTGCTGCTCCGTCATCAGGTGGGAGATCCTTCCTATTCCGATATCACTCAGATTAAGCAGAATGCAAACCGCGCCGCCGGCTTGGTCCGCCAACTCCTGGCCTTTTCCCGCCAGCAGACCTTACGGCCGGAAGTAACAGACCTGACCGACGTTCTGGCAGAGCTTTCCAACCTATTACGGCGCCTTATCGGTGAGGCAATCCAGCTTAAGATTAACCACGCCCGTGATCTCTGGCTGGTCAAGGTGGATCGCGGGCAGTTTGAGCAGGTAATTATCAATCTTGCGGTAAATGCGCGGGATGCCATGGCAGGCGACGGTCTTTTGACCTTTGAGACCATTAATTTGACCATTGAAGCGGGACAGAAGGAATACAATAAATTGATTCCGCCCGGTGACTATATCCTGGTCAAGGTATTGGATACGGGTACGGGCATTCCCGAGAATGTTATAGGGAAAATTTTTGAACCATTCTTTACGACCAAGAAAGTCGGGGAGGGGACAGGACTGGGCTTGAGCACTGTTTACGGGATTATCAAGCAGACCGGTGGCTTTATCTTCGCCGAGAATAATGAGGGATCAGGTACAACATTCAGCATTTTCCTGCCGAGATTTGTGGAGGATGCGAAAAATCCCGATGCTATGGAGCTAACCCATCAACCAGCCCACCGGGATCTTTCCGGCAAGGGAACAATCCTTCTTGTTGAAGATGAGGATCCGGTCAGGCTTTTTGCAGCGCGGGCGCTGGAGAACAAGGGATACACAGTGTTACAGGCGGATTGCGGTGAAACCGCTCTTGACGTCGCCCATGAGCATGACGGAAAGATCGACCTATTGATCACGGATGTTGTAATGCCGGTGATGGACGGTCCAACCTTGGTGAAGAAAATCCTTAGTGAGACGCCGGACTTGAAGGTAATCTTCATTTCCGGTTACGCCGAAGACGCGTTCCGCAAGGATCTCGATTTTGACGTTAGCAAGATCGATTTCCTCCCCAAGCCTTTTTCCCTGAAAGAAATTGCCACGAAGGTAAAGGAAGTCCTGAGCCGCGATAACGATTGAGTAGCCTCTCAGCGCGGCAATTGATTTCTCTTATTCAGCACGCCGGTCTCCTTTTGGCGAGGATTATCCCCTGTGTAAAACCTGTTATGGGAGAAGTGGGGCTCCAAACTACCCTTAGTTAAGATCAACAGGTTTTGCTTGTTTCACTACAGCATCACTGATTCCGTTCCATCGGAATATAATGTTGAATCATCTCTTTTTGTTCGGAGGTTGTAAATGAAGAACAAATACAAAACATGATATTAAAAGTATAACAATTACAATGGTATAAAATATTCTTGCAAAAAAGAACAAAACATGTACAACTGATGCCAGTTGCATCCGCGGCAGACCTATGGAATAAGGGGAGATCGATGGTAAATTCAGCTTTAAAGCTCGTTGAAGCAGGTGGTATGGATAAGAAAAAAGCGTTGGAAGCGGCCCTGAGCCAGATCGATCGGGCCTTTGGTAAAGGGTCAGTCATGCGGCTTGGCCAGCAGGAGACTCTGGATGTGGCGGCGATCCCGACGGGATCGCTCGGCCTTGATATTGGGCTTGGTATCGGTGGTCTGCCAAAAGGGCGGGTGGTCGAGATTTATGGTCCGGAAAGCTCCGGTAAGACGACGTTGGCCCTCCATGTGGTCGCGGAAGCACAGCGTCAGGGGGGCACATGCGCTTTTATCGATGTGGAACATGCGCTGGATCCTGTGTACGCCCGGAAACTTGGCGTTGATGTCGATGAATTATTGATTTCCCAACCAGATACAGGCGAACAGTCGCTCGAAATTACCGATACGTTGGTGCGATCCGGGGCGGTTGATGTGCTGGTGGTTGATAGCGTTGCCGCGCTTGTTCCCCAAGCGGAACTTGAAGGGGAGATGGGAGATACACATGTCGGGCTTCAGGCTCGACTGATGAGTCAGGCACTCCGTAAGTTGACCGGTTCCATTTCGCGGTCCAATTGCATGGTGATTTTCATCAACCAGATCCGGATGAAAATCGGCGTAATGTTCGGGAGCCCGGAAACCACGACGGGCGGTAATGCGCTGAAATTCTATGCGTCGGTGCGGCTTGATATACGCCGGATCGGCCAGATCAAGTCGAAGGACGAGGTTGTTGGAAACCAGACACGCGTCAAGGTCGTCAAGAATAAGGTGGCGCCGCCTTTCAAAGTGATCGAGTTTGATATTATGTATGGGGAAGGAATTTCGAAGACTGGTGAGATTCTTGATCTGGGCGTCAAGGCGGAGATTGTTGATAAGTCTGGCTCCTGGTATTCCTATGACAGTCAGCGTATCGGTCAGGGACGGGAGCAGGCGAAACTATTCCTGAAGGAAAATCCGGAAATGGCGAAGGAGATAGAACAGAAGATCCTGGCCAATGCCGGTGTTATTTCCGAGATCCTGCAAGGTAACCCGGAAAGCGGTGGCGGGCAGGACGCGACGGTGGCAGATGATTGACGCCGAGAGATAAACAATAAAAAAAGCCGACCCGGTTGGGTCGGCTTTTTCTTTGGTTTCTATGATAATGGCCGTTGATCAGGCCATTTCTTTTTGCAGGTTTCTATCCAGCGCATCCAGGAACTGGTTCGTGGTAAGCCAGGGTTGATCCGGGCCAACCAGAAGAGCGAGGTCCTTTGTCATTTCACCGCCTTCAACAGTGGCAACGCAAACCTTTTCAAGGGATTCGGCAAATTTCTTCAACTCTTCATTGCCATCGAGCTTGGCGCGGTGAAGGAGACCGCGAGTCCAGGCAAAAATGGAAGCAATTGGGTTGGTTGAGGTTTCCTCGCCGCGTTGATGCATGCGGTAGTGGCGCGTCACAGTTCCGTGGGCGGCTTCTGCCTCAACTGTATCGCCATCTGGTGTCATCAGTACGGAGGTCATGAGACCAAGGGAGCCAAAGCCCTGCGCGACTGTATCGGACTGCACGTCGCCGTCATAGTTCTTACAGGCCCAGACATATTTTCCGGACCATTTCATCGCACAGGCAACCATGTCATCGATCAGGCGATGTTCATAGGTCAGGCCGGCTTTGTCAAACTTCTCCTTGAATTCAGAATTGAACACTTCTTCAAAGAGATCCTTGAAACGTCCGTCATAGGCTTTCAGGATTGTGTTTTTGGTGGAAAGGTAAACCGGCCAGCCACGGTTCAGGCCATAGTTCATGCAGGCACGTGCGAAACCACGAATGGAGTCGTCAAGGTTATACATGCTCATTGCGACGCCGCCACCGGGGAATTCAAATACTTCAAATTCCTGTGCTTCGCCGCCATCGGCAGGCTCGAACTTCATGGTGAGCTTGCCCGGCCCCTTCACAACCATGTCTGTTGCGCGGTACTGGTCACCAAAGGCATGACGGCCAATGACGATCGGATCGGTCCAGCCCGGCACGAGGCGCGGGACATTGGCGCAGATGATGGGTTCCCGAAAAACTGTACCGCCCAAAATGTTGCGGATTGTTCCATTGGGGGACCGGTACATCCGTTTCAGGCCAAATTCCTCAACCCGTTCTTCATCCGGGGTAATGGTGGCGCATTTTACGCCAACACCATATTTGATAATGGCGTTTGCCGCATCGACGGTGATCTGGTCATCGGTTTTATCGCGGGCTTCGATCCCGAGATCATAATACTTCAGATCGATATCCAAATAAGGAAGGATGAGTTTATTCTTGATGAAGTCCCAGATAATCCGGGTCATTTCGTCGCCATCCAGTTCTACGACTGGATTTTTGACTTGAATTTTTGGCATATCGACGTCCTTCTTAGCCTATGGGTTATTTGTTCTGCGGCAGCAAAATATCATTGCCGGCGATCCGCGCAAGGTGATCCGACAAAAAAACAGTAAATTCCCTCTAAAATTTTGACGTATCGGCTTTTATTTCTGCATCTGGAGCTTTAATCAAGGCTGGAATGATATCTTCCAGCTGTTCAACCACAGTAAAATAGCCAAGTGCCTCTTTTTCTACGAATCCTGCTTTTATCATATGATCTAGCAGATCGAGGAGTGGTCGCCAATAATTCTTGTAGTTGACGAGAATGATTGGCTTGTCATGCAGACGGAGCTGTCGCCAGGTGATCATTTCAAAAGTTTCATCCAGTGTCCCGAGGCCACCTGGAAGGACCGCGAAGGCATCTGATGTTTGAAACATCTTTTCTTTCCGAGTATGCATGCTGTCAACGATATGCAGTTCTGTCAATTTCTCGTGACTCACCTCAATATCATGTAGATGACCGGGAATAATCCCGGTAACCTGACCTCCGAAGTCAAGGGTGGCATCAGCAATGATTCCCATAAGGCCGACATGCCCGCCACCATACACAAGCCGAATATCGTTTTCGGCAAGTGCCTTGCCGAGGGATTTGGCCGCGTCACTATGCGAAGGATCCTTCGGTATCCGGGAGCCGCAGTAAACACAAAGGGATGAGATTTTAGTCATGGGACAAACTATACCGATAAAAGGTGGGATATGAGAAATATCTTTGCCCTTGTTATGTGCGGTTTCCTGCTTATGGCGTCAAGCCCTCTTGTAGCAGGAGAGGCGGACGTTATTGACGTCAGGGTCGTAAAAGTCGATGCGGATGTTTATCGCTTCACCGTGACTGTCCGCCATGACGATGAGGGGTGGGACCATTATGCGGATCGCTGGGATATTCTGGATATGGAGGGTAATAACCTTGGGAGCCGGGTGCTTTTGCATCCGCATGTAGACGAGCAGCCCTTCACAAGATCCATGACCTTATCCTTGCCGATGCAGGTAAGAAAGGTTCTTGTTCGGGCTCATGACAAGGTTCATGGGACCGGCGGAGCAGAAATGGTTGTCATTGTACCGCAATGAAATTAGAGTTTGGTTAGGATTAAATATGTAAAGAAAATCGGTTTAATTATTACGTTTAACCTGCTTGGGAGCTGAAAAATGAAAAAGTTGTTCACAAAGCCCGTTATGGCAATATTAATTGGCGGCGTCTTGTTCGGTGGCATAGCCAGTGCCCATTCAGAATCTACTGGAAATGCGGAAGCGGATTTCAGGATTGCTGAAATGAAAAAGCTCGGGATGAATATGGGCGCCATTGCAAAGGTCGCCAAAGGTGAAGAATCCTATAGCGCTTCCCTGAATGATAATGCGGCGCAAGTTGCGGAAATCGCTGCAAATATGCCGAAGCTGTTCCCGGAAGGGTCCGGTGTTGAAGCATCCCGTGCGAAACCGGAAATCTGGACGCAGCAAGATGAATTCCAGAAAGACATTGAAAGCCTACAGACAGCCGCAATACAGTTGGTTGCTGCTGTGAAAAGCGGGGATCAGGCAATGATCGGTGCGGCACTGAAGGAAACCGGTGGTACTTGTGGCGCCTGTCACAAACAATTCCGTAAGCCTAAGGAATAGCAATCTCTATGATGTGTGGCGTTGCAAAGGTAAAAGATTGGGAGCGGTTCTTGTCTATAAAAGCCGCTTCCCTTCTATTCTGCGGCGCCATTCTCTCTGCAACCCTCGCCATTACTGGAGCGGAGGCACAGGAGGCGTCTGATAAAGGCGCATATCTCACTGCGGCAGGCGGTTGTTATGGGTGCCATACGAATATCAAGGAAAAAGGCGCGCCGTTTGCGGGCGGTCGTCCGCTTGAAACGCCTTTTGGAACCTTCTACACGCCCAATATTACACCTGATCGGGATACCGGTATCGGGTCTTGGTCGGATAAGGATTTCCTGACGGCGATAAAGCATGGCGTCTCTCCTCTCGATCAGTATTTTTTTCCCGCCTTTCCCTACACTAGCTATACCAAGATGACGGATGAGGATGCGCTTGCGATCAAATCCCATCTGATGGCATTGACGCCCGTTACGCAGGAAAATCGTAAGCATGATATTTCAGCGCCTTTTTCCTGGCGTTGGCTGCAATGGGGATGGAGACTATTCTTTTTCACGGATGGCCCGTATGTGCCGCCCTCAAACGCCAGCGACGCTGTCGCCCGTGGCGGGTATCTGGTGGAGGCGCTGACCCATTGTGGGGAATGTCATACACCGCGCAATTTCCTGGGGGGTACGGACAACAGCTTATATCTTGCCGGAACGGCCAATGGTGGAGAGGGAGAGAAGGTTCCCAACATCACGCCCGATACCGAAACGGGGATTGGCGATTGGTCTGAGGGGGATATCGTCAGCTTTATGAAAGACGGCATGATGCCGGATTTTGATAATGTCCAGGGTAGCATGGAAGAAGTGATCAGCCATAGCACGTCAAAATTGACGGATGAGGACCTTGCTGCAATTGCCGCGTACTTGAAAAGTATTCCGCCAATTAACAACAAAATCCAGTAGGCCACGACCCTATATACTCCGAACTTTACTAAAGATTGCGTGAATTGCCGCAGGGGTTCATAATAGCAACATATATGGTTAATCGAGTGAGGCTCTGGTGCGCGTATTTAGTATCCTGGCGATATTGCTGCTTTTAGTGGCTGGTCTGTTTCTCTATCACCGTAGTGACATGTTTTTCGGTTCCGAAAAGCAAGGACCGGTTGAACCCGCCGACTCATCAAGTGTGAATATGGCTGCGCCCAAGTCGGAAGGCGGCGATACTGACGAAGAAACGAAACAGGCGTTAGTCTCTCCGCCGAAAGTTATTCAGAAGAATCTCGATGATACAACAGATGCCAAGGGGCAGCGTATCGCACTGGCCCGCCCGAGCTTTGATATCATTAGGATTGATCAGAATTGCGAACTAGTGGCCGCAGGACGGGCGGAGCCCAAGGCCGTTGTAGCGATTTTTGTAGGGGATACCAAAGCCGGAGAAGCAACAGCAACAGCTGGAGGGGAATGGGTTTTTTCCTCAAGCGCGCCGCTTCCCTCCGGGTCGCAAACTGTCAATCTGAGTGCCCGTAACCCCAATGGACAGGAACTTGAATCAGGCAGTCTCGTTGTCATGAATGTACCGGACTGCGAGATACCCATGGAAGAGAGAGCCCCCGCCATTGCCATGCTGGTCCCGAAGGACGATGCCAGCGGCGCATTGAAAAATGTGGCACCCAAGCTTTTGCAGGTGCCCGAAGCGAAGGGTGATGTGTCAGCGGCAAAAGAACTTTCCCTTGGTACCGTTAATTATGATGACGAGGGAACTCTGGAACTTTCTGGCCGGGGCAAGCCAGGCCGCGAGATTACTGTGTATGTCGACAATAAGCCGGTTGGCTCGGCGGAAGTCGACCCGGACGGGAACTGGTCACTTGTTCCGGATCAGTCTATTCCGGCGGGTAATCACACGCTTCGGATCGATCAGCATGATGAGAACGGGAAAGTCATCTCACGGGTGGAATTACCCTTTCAGAAAACGCTGGCAAGCGATGTTGTGCTGGCTCAGGCAAGCGGCAACCTCAGTGCCATTGTCCAGCCCGGAAATAGCCTATGGCGCATAGCCCGGCGTGTTTACGGAGAAGGAATGGAGTATACCGTGATCTATCAGGCTAATCAGGACCAGATCCGGGATCCAGACCTAATATACCCGGGACAGATTTTCTCTCTGCCAAAGAATGATTGATGGGTTTGTTTCTCGCCCAAATGTAGCAAGCATCACCTTCAAAGCCGCAGCCGTAAATTTCCCGTCTTTACATGGCGAGCTTTGCGCTATGTTAAGGACATCCTGTTTTAAGGTGGAAAGATTATGAGCAATCAACAATTTGACAGTCACAGTCAAACCGAGACTCGCAGTCATTTTGCGACGTTGCGCACTTTGGGGCAATATCTTTGGGCTGAAGGTCGACAAGATCTGAAAATCCGTGTTGTGATCGCGGTTATCCTGCTCGTGACGGCGGAGGTCGCCTCCGTCTATACGCCTTATATCCTCAAATATATCGTTGATGACTTAGCCGGCGATGTTAATCCGGTGATTGTTTTACCCCTTGGGCTAATTGTTGCCTTTGGCGTTGTGCGGGTTTTAACCCAGGCGTTTGCCGAACTCCGGGATGCGGTATTTGCAAAAGTCGGTCAAAACGCGATCCGTCAGGTTGCCCTCAATACTTTCCGCCATTTGCATCGTCTCTCCTTACGTTTTCATCTGGACCGACAGACTGGCGGATTAAGCCGGGTTATCGAGAGGGGGACCAAGGGAATTGATTTCCTGCTCCGTTTCATGTTGTTCAATATCGTACCAACACTGCTCAAAATCCTGTTTATTTGTGGAATTTTGCTGGTTCAGTATGGCTGGCTGATGTCTTTGATTACCTTGGTTACCTTGGCCAGTTATATCTTTTTTACCCTGACGGTGACGGAATGGCGGCTCAAATTCCGTCGGACAATGAACGAGAAGGACAGCGAGGCAAATACCAAGGCCATCGATAGCCTGCTTAATTTTGAAACTGTTAAGTACTTTGGTAACGAGGGACATGAAGCCCGCCGGTTTGACAGGGCATTGGCGTCCTATGAGGAAGCGGCCGTCAAGAGCAATACAACGCTTGCCTATCTGAATATCGGGCAGGGAGTGATTATCAGCATTGGGCTCATTGCGGTTCTCTACCTTTCGGCCCGCGGCGTTGTCGCCGGTGAATATACTGTGGGTGATTTCGTCGCCATCCACGGCTTTATGATGCTTCTGGTTCAACCCCTCAATTTTCTTGGATTTGTTTATCGTGAAATCAAGCAAAGCCTTGTCGATATGGAGAAAATGTTCGAGCTTCTCAGGGTTTCGCGCGAAATAGATGATGCACCGGGCGCCAAACCGCTTGCCGACGGGGGTGGGGAAGTTGAATTTCATCATGTTAACTTCGGCTATGAGGCCAACCGTCAGATATTGCATGATGTTTCCTTCAAGGTATCATCGGGCAAGACAACGGCGATTGTTGGCCCCTCTGGCGCAGGTAAATCGACGATCTCACGCATCCTGTTTCGGTTTTACGATGTTGATGAGGGCGATGTGACGATCGACGGGCAGAAGATTAATGACATTAAGCAAGACTCGCTTCGCGCGGCGATTGGTATCGTTCCACAGGACACGGTTCTGTTTAATGACACGATTCGCTATAATATTGCCTATGGTCGACCGGGCGCGAGTGATGCGGAAATCGAAGAAGCGGCACGCCTTGCCAGTATTGATAAATTTATCGAAAAACTGCCCGACGGCTATGAAACATCGGTTGGGGAGCGCGGCCTGAAACTCTCCGGCGGTGAAAAACAGCGGGTGGCTATTGCGCGGGCTATACTGAAACAGCCGCGCATTCTGTTATTTGATGAGGCGACTTCCGCACTTGATTCCCATACGGAGAAGGAAATTCAGGCGAGCCTGGCCGAGGTGTCGAAAAACCGGACCACGCTTGTGATTGCGCACCGACTTTCGACGGTTGTCGAGGCAGATGAGATTATCGTCCTGGAGAATGGCCAAATCCAGGAACGCGGACGTCACCATGAGCTTCTTGCAGCAGGCGGAAAATATGCCGCGATGTGGGCGCGTCAACAGGAAGCGGCAACCTATCAGGAGAAACTTGAGCAAGTCATGGATTAGGCTGTATCATTGCACCTGATATTCGCATGATCATCTTTTAGTTCTTTTTGAAGATAACATGCGGTATGACCTAGTTGAAGTAACCGGTCGCAATGCCGAAGGGAAGAAAACATGGATACGCTAAAATCAGTTTTGGTGCCGATCAATAAGGAAGGGCATAGATTTATCGCCATATTTGCGGCGATAACCTTTGCGCTTTTTCTGTTTACCTGGCCATTTTTGGGCTGGGTCGGCGTTATACTGACGCTCTGGTGCGTCTATTTTTTCCGTGATCCTGACCGTCATGTTCCAACCGCGGACGGACTCATCGTTAGCCCTGCAGACGGTGTAGTACAGATGATTGAGCGAGCGGTTCCACCGGAAGAACTTGGTATGGGCTCAGATGCTCGCCTTCGGATAAGTATCTTTCTTAATGTTTTTAATGTGCATGTTAATCGGGTGCCTATAGGTGGGACGATCGTCCGTCAGGTGTATCGACCGGGCAAGTTTCTCAACGCCGCCCTCGACAAGGCGTCAGAAGAGAATGAGCGCCATGCGGTCCACCTGCGCGACAATGATGGTAATGACATTGTATTTGTTCAGATAGCCGGTCTCGTCGCACGGCGGATTGTCTGTTACCTCACTGACGATCAGGAGGTTCGAACGGGCGAAAGATTTGGGCTCATTCGATTTGGCAGCCGCACAGACATTTACCTTCCCGAGGGAGTCGAGCCGCTTGTCGGGGTTGGTCAGTCGATGATTGGCGGTGAGACGATTATCGCCGATTTGAAAGGAAAAAATGAAGCGCCAATGGCGCTGGAGGTTCGCTAGATGACCTTTCAACAGCGCCGCCGTTTGCGGTTCATGCCGCTTAATTCATTAATCCCGAACATGCTGACATTGCTGGCGCTTTGCGCCGGGCTTACTTCCGTTCGGTTCGCACTGGATGAAAAATGGGAGATGGCGGTAGTTGCTATTCTTGCCGCTGGCGTACTCGATGGGCTTGATGGGCGTATGGCGCGATTGTTGAATAGCTCGTCAAAATTCGGAGCGGAACTTGACTCCTTGTCTGATTTTGTCAGCTTTGGCGTCGCCCCCGGCCTGGTCCTGTTTCTCTGGACGCTAGAGAGCGGGCTTGGCGGTGTTGGCTGGATCATTGCCCTTGTTTTTACTGTTTCCTGTGCGCTCCGACTGGCGCGCTTCAATTCCTTGCTAGAGCAAAAGCAACCCGCTTGGGCCAGCCGCTACTTCACAGGCATTGCGGCACCGGCAGGTGCCTCCATTTCACTCCTTTTTATGGTCATCAGCTTTTATACGGATAGCGATTTCTTCCAGTCAGCAATCCTGAATGCCGCCTGGATGTTGTTCATTGCCTTTATGATGGCAAGTCGAGTTCCCACTTTTTCGATCAAGCGCATTCGCATTGCCCGGCGGTTTATCATGCCGGTCCTGCTGTTGGTGGGCGGGCTGGCGGCGGTATTGGCAAGCTATCCCTGGCAGCTGTTGTCCCTGATTGCGATTGTCTATTTGGCGACTATTCCCTTTTCAGTTCTCAGCCATCGTCGGCTGCAGGAGCAGGAAGCCCTTAAAAATGGCGACATAGATGATCTTGACGAAAACGAAGAAGATGCCGATGGAGATGAAGAGGAAAAGGCTTGAAAAATCTCAAGCCTTTCCAATCTCACACATAGAACAATCGAACGGGAAGGGGCCATTTACTGGCTGCCTATTCCGCGGGTTCGGCGTGACTATCCTTTAGAAATTTCTTCGCCGTCTTTCCCTCGCGCCGCTTTTCCAGATAGCTGCTGACATTTGCGCCAAGCATCAAGAGGGCAGGTGTCATTATGAGGGTGAGAAGGGTTGCAAAGGTCAGGCCGAAAGCGACCGCTGTCGAGAGCTGGACCCACCACTGAGAAGACGGCGCCCCCATCACGACTTCGCGGGAAACGAAATCGATATTTATCTGCAAGGTCATGGGCAAAAGACCGAAAATCGTCGTGACGGTCGTCAGCATGACCGGGCGCAGACGTTGGGCCCCCGTCCTGAGGACCGCCTCCATCGCGTCCATTCCTTGTTTGCGTAAATGTGCAAAGGTATCGATCAGCACAATATTATTGTTCACCACAATACCCGCAAGCGCAATGACGCCGACACCGGTCATGACAATACCAAAGGGTTGGCCGGTAATAATAAGTCCTACGAAAACACCGATAGTAGACATAATGACGGCTGTCAGGATCAGAAACGCATGATAAAAGCTATTGAACTGGGTCACCAGAATAATGGCCATGATAAAGAGGGCAACAGCAAATGCCTTGCCGAGAAATTCACCGGCTTTCTTCTGTTCCTCGTCCTGGCCTTTAAAGACATAGGAAACTTCCGGATTGATATTTGCCTCATTCTCCAGCCAGGCCTGAATTTCCGCGACCTTATCGTCAACTAAGACCCCGGCTACGACATTTGCTTTGACTGTCATAACCCGTTCAGAATCAGAGCGGCTTATGCTTCCTACTTTCTGGTGAGGTTCACGTTTGACGAAGTTGGAGATGGGGACCATTCCGTTATTGGTCATCACCCGCAAGTTATCCAATTGATCAATACTACGTTTGTCATCCGGAAACCGCAGGCGGATATCTATCTCATCATCCGCGTCATTGGGGCGGTATTCATCTGCCTTGATGCCGTTGGTGACAAGCTGGATTGTTTTGCCAACAGATTGTATGTCCGCTCCGAAACGACCGGCTTGCGCTCGGTCAACGGTGATCTGCCACTCAATGCCGGGAATAGGGCGGCTATCTTCAAGATCAATCAGATCCGTGATGTTGTTTTCAAGATGATTCCGTATTTTCGCAACTTCGACAGGAAGGAGCTCCGGATGACGCGAAGAAAGCTGAATCTGAACATGTTTTCCAGTTGGCGGTCCATTATCCGGTTTGCGCGCTTCCACGATTATGCCAGTGAGATGGGCCGTCCGTTCACGTATATCAGCAAATATTTCGTCAGCTGGGCGGCGCTCCTGCCAATCCTTGAATTCCATTTGGATGACGCCAATCACGTCTTCAGAGACCCCTTGACCTCCTCCGGTACTACCTGATCGGGCGTAAAGGCCTTCGAAATCGTCAAGTTTGAGGATCTCATTTTCAACTTGCCTGACAAGCTGATCTTTCTCATCCGTTGACATATTACCGCGCGCATGAACATAGACCAGTGCCATTTCGGGTTCGACGTTTGGAAAAAATTCGACGCCGTTACCATGGGTCGCATAGTATAATTGCACGCCAACAAGGGTGACTAACCCAAGGATGACAATCTTTGTCGGATGCCTTAGGCACACGGCGAGGAACCGCACATAACGGCCTGTAAAGCCACCAAGGCTTCGGATATCGCCACTTTCCGCGGCCGCGAGAGCCGCAAGAGTTTTCGAATTGGTCGATCCTGACTTGCCAAAGACCGACCCCAAAGTCGGCACGAAGATAAGTGCCATCAGGAGCGAGCCGGTCAGTGTTGTGATCAGGGTGAGGGGGAGGTACTTCATAAATTCCCCAACCACGCCCGGCCAGAACATCAATGGCATGAACACCGCAAGTGTCGTCGCCGTTGAGGCGATAATCGGCCAGGCCATACGTTTCGCCGCAAGGGCATAGGCATTTTTTCTGTCAATACCTTCCGCCATTTTCCGGTCTGCGAATTCTGTCACCACAATGGCGCCATCCACCAGCATGCCAACGGCCAAAATAAGCCCGAACAGCACAACGATATTGATGGTAAGTCCGAAAAGATACATATACAGAATGCCGATCAGGAAAGAGCCGGGAATGGAAAGTCCGACAAGACCCGCCGTCCGGACACCCAGCGCACTGATCACCACAATCATCACCAGGATAATCGCGCTGATGATGTTATTCTGTAGATCCTGCAGCATGATACGGATGTCTTCGGACCGATCCTGTGAATAGGTCACGACGACATTTTCCGGCCAGTATTTTTGCTCCTCGACAACGGCTTTCTTGACCGCCTCGATTGTCTCAATAATATTTTCGCCAACCCGCTTCTTGATTTCGAGCGCAACGGCTGGGCGTCCATTTAGCCGGGCATAGCTATCGGCATCCTTGAAGGTTCGCCTCACTTCCGTCAGATCACGGAGCGTCACCACGCCCTCCTTGAAGACCTTGACAGGAATATCCAGAACATCTGATGCGGTTTTATAGAGGCCGGGTACCTTGATGGAAAAGCGGCCCTTACCCGTATCCATTGAACCTGCGGCAATTAGTTTATTGTTTGAAACGACGGCGTTGGCAAGCTCGGCATTTGAGATCTCATAGCTTTCAAGCTTTACGGGGTCGATGATCACTTCTAGCACTTCTTCACGGTCGCCGCCGATATCTGCTTCAAGGACGCCGGGGATACCCTCAACCCGGTCTTCGAGTTCCTTAGCCAGCTTGATCAGGGCCCGCAGCGGGACATCGCCGGAAAGAGTTACGATAAGTACGGGAAAAAGTGCGAAATTTACTTCATTGACCAATGGGTCGTCGGTTTCCTGGGGAAGCTCATTCTTGGCGATATCGACTTTTTCCCGCACATCCTGGAGTGCTTTATCAACATCGAAACCGGCATCGAATTCCAGCGTGACGGACGCGTGGCCTTCCGATGCGCTCGCCGTCATCTCTTTTACACCTTCGATAGAGCGTAGTTCCAGTTCCATCGGTCGGATCAGCAATCGTTCCCCATCTTCCGGGGAGATACCTTCGTGGGTCATGGAAACATATATGATCGGAATATTGATATCCGGGTCGGATTCTTTCGCAATATCGATATAGGCGTATACCCCGGCGACCAGGATCAAAAGGAGAGCCGATATAACCGTTCGTGAACGATTGATGGCGGCGTCGATAAGCGCGTTCATTGAGCTGCCTCTGCAACAAAGAGGTCGGGCTTAACCGTGTCACCTGCACGAACGAAGTCCTGCCCGACGACGATGAGCCTGACGGTGTCGGGAAGCCCATCTACCCAGATGCCGTCTGGTGTATCTGCAAGAATTCGAACAGGGTGGAATTCGACAACATCATCCGGACCAACGGCGCGAAGGCCAAGAACCCCTTTATCGTTCAGGGTTAGAAAGGCGGGGGAGAGGAAATGCGCCTTTACTGAGCTCGCCTTAAAGGTTATTTCCGCTGTCACGCCGCTTCGGAGCTTATAGCCTTCATTCGGGACTTCCAGCTCTACCCGAAAAGTGCGGGTTTCAGGGTTGGCGACGCGCCCGATGAATTTCACCTTACCTGTTACCGTTTCACCGGTCACAAGCTTGGCAGATCCTTCACTGCCAACTTCAATTTTGCCAACTTGTAATTCAGAAATCTGTCCGGTAATCAATAACGGATCACTTTCCACAATAGTGGCAATCGGGTTTCCGTCCTTTACAAAATCACCAATCTCGGCATAGCGGTTTTCGATATAGCCGTCGAAGGGAGCCGTGATTACCAGATCATTCAGGCGGATCTTCATGGCGGTGACCTGGGCTTTTGCACTATCAAGCTGGGCTTGCGCGCTTGCAAATGTCGTGTCGGAACTGAACCCCTTCTTATTTAGCTTTTTCGCCGCGTTAAATTCTATTTCCCGTTGGCGGACCAGGGCTTGCGCTTCCTGAAGACGCGCTTGGTTATCCTTAACATCAAAGCTGACAATGGGATCCTTCGCCTTAACTCGATCGCCAACATCTGCATGTACTTTTTTGACCCGGCCAGAAATTTCAGCTTTAAGGTCGACCACCCGATTTGCTTCTGTTCTGCCGTGGACGATAATTTCCTGCTCCCGCGGTTGGGCAGTGAAATTCTGATAGCGGACACCCATGATCTTCGGCTTATTCTTGGCGTCCCCCGTTGTCTCTGCGGCTGACCCTTCTGCTTGGGTTGCCGCGGCGGCACCACTGGCATTGTCTTCGCTATCGCCACCAAAGTCTATCTGTCCTGACGCAATCCAGGCTGTTACCCCAACGGCGATTACGATTGCGATGATGATTGAGCGGTTCAAAGTGATACCTCTTTTTCGAGCATGTTTAACGTTGTATTAGTCAGCGGCGCGACTATCCATTAGCGCATCTGATTCTAATAAATGCCTGTAATCCTTTAAATAATCGATTTCTGCCTGATATATTGTGCGACCAAAGTTACAGAGAAATTTCTCTCTGTCAGTTAATTTTGAATCGCATTCATTGTCCAGGTTTTCAATTTTCTGGGCACGGTCACTTATTCTTTCGTCAATAAGTTCCGAAATTTTTGATGCGGGCAAAAGATGCGCGAACATCAGGACTGCGAGAAACTCAGACCTGAATCTGTCAGCTGCGGGCCTTTTCATGATTGCATCGATAAACTGGTAGCGTCCGCTCGCCGTAATGGAATAGATTTTTTTATCAGGTCGCTTTACCTGACTGAGCTCGCGGCAGGATACGAGCCCTTCTTCCGTCAGCTTGTTGAGAGCTGGGTAAATCGACCCGTAACTGGCATGGAAAATGAGATCCAGCCGGTCTTCAAAGGTTTTTTTGATTTCATAGCCAGTGGCATCTCCCATCGTGAGAATACCAAGACATAAAGTGCGAATATCCATTTATTCCGATTACTTATGTAAAATTTTGAGAAACGCGCTCACGTTTAAATCTGAAAATTGAGTTCCAGTATTACGAACCAATATATATCAGTTCGATACAGATGCAAATTTAATATAGAGCACAATTCGGCATTTCAGCATATGACGGGGATTACGAAATGGATAAATCGTAACATAGTTAGTCTAAATCACAGTGTCGTGTGATCACGCGAAAAGGTCTGTAAAAAGCAACTCGAGCCGGTTTTTACAGAATTTATGTGCAGGGCCGGAATGGAAAGTTACATTTTCCGATAAAAAATGTGGTTTCCAATATTTGCGGTCTTCTTCAGGCTTTTTGACCAGACAGGGGAGACATAGGTTGCGTGGTAAAAGGTGGCGTCGCCGGAGAGATCGCGCATATTGCCGCTTCTAACAAGGCTCGCCACCATCAGGGCGCGTTGCCAGGAAACTTCATCTGTGGCTGTATCTGATTTGCCATCGCAGGCAAAGGAGAACTGGCAGGCATTTCGCCGCGAGCTACCTTCAAAAACTACTTTGCAATAGGACATATCTTTTGCCGCAACGCGGTTATGGACAACCTGAGCCACCGCGACTTGGCCGCTGAAAGGTTCGCCGCGTGCCTCGAAATATACTGCCTGGGCCAGACATTTTGTCTCGGGGTCATTGTCGGAAGAGGCGACAAGAGTTGTTGTCGCAGGCATGAAAGTCGCCATCACAAGAAACAGCAGAGACAGAAAGGAAACCGTCAGAATGCTCAGGGTTTTCAAATACATTTATGCCCCCATTACTCGAAAGCAAGCTTACATTGAAATTAACGACGCTTGCATTTAGCGGGGGGAAGTAGGCAAAATTATGGCAATTTTTCCGTTTGTCGTGATTCCCGGCGCCGTTGCCGTATCTCTTTCAGGACGTCCAGCTTTTCAACATTGCTCATCAAAACCCAGCCGCCAATTTCATTTCTTGTGCGAAAGCAACCCCGGCAATAGAGATTTTGCATATCCATGCTGCAAATTCCGGTGCAGGGGGAAGGAAGGTCTGGCAGGTTTTTTATTTTTGGGTTTTTACGGCGCATCTCAGACTTTCTTTTTCGCAGCCTCTAACGCTCGGATCAAGGCGTCAAAGGGAAGGAGGACACAATGATGACGGCTCTTGTGGAGCGAGACAACATCGAAATATTCTAGTTCTTGCCACTCCGATGTATCCTGAAGAGACGTTCCGTGCAACATGGATTGCAGAATTTGGCGCGTTTCCAGAATATCCTCGAGCCTTTTGCCGATGGCATATTTGCCAATCAGGGAGGCGGACGCCTGACACAGCATGCAGGAACGATTTTGGTGATTTAACTCACTAATTTCATTGTCTTTCAGTCGGATTTGTATGGTAATCCGGTCGCCGCAGGTGGGGTTATCCAGCGTTTCTTCCGCATCCGGGCTTTCTAGTGTTCCGTCGCCGGTGGCGTTGGCGGCAAGGCGCAGCAAATTCTTCTGATATAGCTCATCGATCACGTTACTTACTCACGCTTGTTGGAGGGCGATTAGGGCCTCTGGTGTATCGATGTCTGTAAAAATACTGTCTTTATCAGCCTCGACATTGAAGACATGAGATTCATTCTCCGCAATCAGGGCCTTTGCCCCGATATCGCCTGTCAGGGTGAGAATATCAGTTTTATACTGGCTACTAATAAGAACGGGATTGCCGCGTTTACCCTGAAAAGTTGGAACGATAATCGTCCGGCCTTCCTCCACATCGAAGGCGTCGATCAGAGCGTTGAACAGGTTTACGCTCACAAGAGGCATATCGCCGAGGCAAATCAGGACCCCGTCGAAATCATCGGCAAGGGCGCGAAACCCGGTTTTAAGGCTGCCGCTCAGACCCTGTGCGTAGTCCGGATTGTGAAATGACTTGATCCCGAGTTCGCTAAAAAGAGCTTCAATCTTTTCTTGTTCATGACCTGTCACGCCGAATACGCTCGCTGCCTTCGATTTGAGGGCTGTTTCCGCCGTATGGTAAAGCATGGCTTTCCCGTCAATTTCCGCGAGCAGTTTATTTTTCCTGCCCATACGCCGGGATTGGCCCGCTGCGAGGATAAGGACGGCAACCGACTTCCCTTGCGCCGCCGTCGTCTTTCTTTCCTGATTGCGCGGTTGCGGCCGGCTCGGGATTTCCTTTAGCAGGCCCCCGGCGCCCATATCCATGATATCCGACGCGGTGACAGGAATATCCGCAAGTAGACGATCGAGGACAAAGTCAAACCCGTTCAGTTTTGGAGAACGGGTGCAGCCTGGCAGGCCGATAACAAGTTTTTCGCGC
The DNA here is from genome assembly GCF_009882915.1 of Sneathiella litorea. GTDB lineage: Bacteria > Pseudomonadota > Alphaproteobacteria > Sneathiellales > Sneathiellaceae > Sneathiella > Sneathiella litorea. The sequence goes on along the minus strand of NZ_WTUW01000002.1, from coordinate 373,604 downwards.
AAACGCCCAAGGAGGAGAAGGTTGCCAGGGTCAACCGGCATGCCGAAATGATCAATCTCACCGCCTACCTGCTTAATGGCCGCCGGTATGACATCATTCCGGTCCGTAATGGCAGAGGCACCGAATATCAGGATAAAGTCGCATCCTTCCTTATCAAGCGTCGTTATGGTCTTGGCAAGAGCCTCCTCATGATGGTCGCAGCGTTGGCTGACATCAATCCGGTTGTCACACCGTTCCAGACGATCGGCCATGATCCTTTCCGATTTCGCGATTACTTTTTCCTTTGTGTTTGGCAGTATCGTCGAGATCACGCCAATCTTTTTCTTGACGAAAGGATGAATAGAAACAATAGGCTGAGGGATATTCTGAATGCAGGACAGAACCTTTTCAACCTTGTCTTTTGGTGCCGCGAAGGGAATAATCTTCACGGTTGCCAGCATCTGGTTGGTCTCCACCAACTCGTAACCCTTGACCGTTGCAATAGTAATTGTCTCGTCAATGTGATTGAGCGTTTTTATTTGTGCCTCGTTAATGACGGCTATCCCGCGTGTTTCCGCGAACAGGTTGGCGCGGCCGGTGAAGGGAGGCTTGACGATTACATTGGCGCCGGCGAGAGGTGCCGCGACCGTTGCGGCGGCGGTATCCTCGGACATATCAGTTTCATCAATTTTTGCACCAAGAATGGTTTCTACCCCATTGTTTTTAAGGGCATCTATGTCTGTCTCAGTGAGGACATGCCCTTTTCTCAGCAGCTTGCCCGGAGCAATCTCCACCGCATGGGCAAGAACAACACCCTCTGCTTTTTCTACAGCTAAGCGGCCGAAGTTCATTTTACCTCCTTCCGGCGGAGAACCGCAATAATCTCCGCCATAATGGAGATAGCGATTTCCGCTGGCGATTTAGCGCCAATATCGAGTCCGATCGGGCCGTGAATACGATTGAAATCAGAATCCGAAAAGCCAGCGGACATTAACCGTTGTTGTCTTTTTGCATGGGTTCGGCCACTGCCCAGAGCGCCAATATAGAAGGCGTCAGATTTAAGGGCGTATTGCAGAGCAGGGTCGTCCAATTTTGCATCATGCGTCAATGTGACAATGGCGGAGCGTCGATCTGGACGCAATTCCTCAAGGGATTCATCGGGCCAGCGATTATCAAGCGTCACGTTTGGGAAGCGGAAGCTGGATCCAAAACTACGCCGTGGATCAATCACTGTGACTTCATAATCTGCACTTGCGGCCATGGGAACAAGCGCCTGCGCGATATGCACCGCACCAACAATAAAAAGGCGGAGGGGCGGGTTGAAAATATTCAAAAAAACCGGCCCGTCTTCAGTTTCGATAGTGGCGGGTTTATCGCTTCTGAGGGCGTTTCTGGCCGCTTCTACGAAATCAGAATTACCTTCAATATCAAATGGATATAAAAGTTCTTGATCTCCGGACTTTAAATTGGTGGCAAGAACGACCTGACGTTTTTCCGTGCGCGCCAGTTGGAGTTCTTCGAGGAGAGCGGTTTTCATTGCTTTGCCTTAGTCGAGTTTTTCAACGAACACATTGATTTTACCACCGCAGGCAAGCCCGACTTCCCAGGCTTCATCATTACTGACGCCAAATTCAAGTGTTTTCGGTTGCCCGCTTTTCAAGATCTCAAGGGCTTCCTGAATAACCGCGCCTTCAACACAGCCACCGCTGACTGAGCCGACCATCTGGCCGGTTTCATCGATGGCGAGCTGGCTACCGGCGGGGCGGGGCGCAGAGCCCCAGGTGTTGATGACGGTGGCAAGGGCAACTTCACGGCCATCCTTCTTCCAATTGAGGGCTTGGTAGAGTATATCCTCAGCGGGCAGGGTGGATTTGACATCAGTCATGCAGCAAAACTCCTTTTTTCAGGTTGCGCGCCCATTGGTTGAGACAGGATGTCGGCGAGTTCTTTCAGGCTGTTCAAGTTGTGAACGGTGCGAAACTGGTCGACATGCGGCAGGATCGCCTTTACACCTTTTGAACGTGGCTCAAAACCCTGATATCGCAGTAACGGGTTCAGCCAAATTAACTGCCGGCAGGATTTATGCAACCGCTCCATTTCAATACCCAATCCTTCTCCCGCGTCTCGGTCCAGCCCATCGGATATAAGCAGGACAACAGCCCCTTGACCTAACACGCGTCGAGACCAGAACTTGTTGAACTCCTTGATCGTGGCGCCAATGCGCGTGCCACCGGACCAGTCTTCAACCTTCTCGCTGATGACGTCCAGTGCGGCATCCACGTCACGATAGCGCATATATCTTGTTATATTAGTAAGCCGTGTGCCAAAAGCAAATGTATGGACGCGATCGCGGTCATTTGTGAGAGCATGCATGAAATGCAGGAGCATCCGGCTGTATTGTGTCATTGAGCCAGAAATATCGCAGAGGACGACCAGTGGGGGGTGTCGTGTCACGTTAGACTTGAAGCGAAGGGGAATACTGGCCCCGCCGCTTCGAAGGCTGGCGCGCAACGTCCGGCGCATGTCGATCACGCCGCCATGAAAATCCGCGCGTTGCCGTCGGGTTTTCACCTCCATGATGGGGAGCCGCATGGTTGCCATTGCCTTCTTGGCTTCCGCCATTTCTTCGGCACTCATGCTTTCGAAATCCTTTGATTGAAGAAGTTCGTTATCCGAAGCTGTGAGGGTTGCGTTTATCTCGATCTCTTCCTCATCGCTTTCCTGATCGGAATCGGGGGCTGGTGATGGGGCCAATGCCTCTGAAAGACGGCGACTTAACTCAGGTTGGTCATCGCGTTTGGTGCTGTCGAGAAAGGTTGTCGGCAGCATCATATCCATCATTTTCTTGAGGAGTTCCGGATTGCGCCAGAAAACGTGAAAGGCCTGGTCGAAAATATCCCATTGATCGCGGCGATTGACGAAGACGGAATGAAGCGTCCAGTAAAAGTCATCCCGTCGGCGGATGCCTGCTACTTCAACGGCGCGGATTGCCTCAATCACACGGCCGGGACCGACAGGAAGACCTGCACGGCGAAGGGTTCGCGCAAAATGCATGATGTTTTCCGCGAAAGTGCCACCAGTCTGTGTTGAGGCGTCAGTCATCTTGTCTCAATTTCGGCATTGATTTTTTTAATAATATTCGCCGCTTCACTGCCCTGAACTTTGACAATATCATCTTGGTACTTCAAAAGGACACCCAGTGTGTCATTGATGACATCGGGGTCAAGCGAGATGATATCAAGCTCCTTCAACGCATTCGTCCAGTCCAGCGTCTCCGCAACGCCCGGCAGCTTGAATAGGTTTGGATCTTTTCTGAGCTCCTGAATAAAAAGAACAATCTGTTCCGACAAACGTTCACTAACGCCAGGTAGTTTCCGCGTGATGATCTCTTTTTCGCGGATGGCATCCGGATAATCGACCCAGTGATACAGACAGCGACGTTTCAGCGCATCATGGATTTCTCGCGTCCGGTTGGACGTAATGATGACGATTGGTGGTTCCTTTGCTTTCACGGTGCCGAATTCCGGGATGGTAATCTGGAAATCAGACAGAACTTCAAGGAGAAACGCCTCGAACGGCTCATCGGTCCGGTCTAGTTCATCAATCAATAGGACAGGCGCACCACCAACATTGCTTTCTAGCGCTTTCAAGAGGGGGCGCTTGATGAGGAATTTCTCAGAGAAGATATCACTGCTGAGCCGCTCCCGGTCGGCAGTTTCTGTCGCTTCGGCAAGACGGATTTCGATCATTTGCCGGGCGTAATCCCATTCATAGACAGCGGAACTGACATCCAGTCCTTCATAGCATTGCAGGCGGATCAGCGGCCGGTTCAACTGTTCCGCGAGCACTTTAGCGATCTCCGTCTTGCCAACTCCTGCTTCTCCCTCCAGAAAGAGCGGACGGCCCATTTTTAGAGAAAGGAACAGGACCGTCGCAAGACTCCGGTCCGCCACGTAGTTGGCGTTCTGTAGCAATTCCTGAACGGCGTCGATGGATTGAGGCTGGACGTTATTCATTTTCGTCGGATTTCCCTTCTTTGGCTTAATCCTGATTGCGCCGGAGTTTCGGTCCCGAAAACGGAAAATAGGTTAAAAATACGAAAGGGGAAGCCAAAACTTCCCCTTTTAAGCGATCTGCACAGAGGGGCAAATTACGACGCGGCTTTAACCGCCCGGGCCGCCATAACCGAAATCAGGTTAGCCCGGTATTCAGCGGAAGCATGAATATCCGCGCTCAGGCCTGAAGATTCAGTTTTGATGCCGGATATTGCATCCGCTGCAAAATTGCTCGACAGGGCGGCTTCCATATCCGTCTGACGGAAGACGCAAGTCCCTGCGCCGGTGACCGCTACACGCACGCCATTTGCCGTTTTAGCGACGAACACGCCTGTCAGGGCATATCGCGACGCCGGGTTGGGGAACTTGGCATAGCCTGCTTTTTCTGGAATAGGGAAGGTGACTTTGGTTACCAGTTCATCTTCTTCCAATGCCGTCTCAAAAAGATCGACAAAGAAATCATCTGCCGAAATGCTTCTTTTGTTGGTATGCACAGTCGCGCCAAGACCAAGCAAAGCTGCCGGATAATCCGCCGCCGGGTCGTTGTTGGAAATCGATCCGCCGATCGTACCCCGATTTCTTACCTGAGCATCGCCGATATGGCTGGCAAGAAAGCTGAGTGCTGGAATAGCGGATTTGACGTCTGCCGAGTCGGCAACATCCACATGGCGGGTCATAGCGCCGATAGTAACCTCGGAATCATTGACGCTGATGCCTTTAAGCTCGGCAATTCCGCCAAGGTCAACAAGCTTGTCGGCCTGGGCGAGACGGAGTTTGAGGGTCGGCAGCAATGTCTGGCCACCGGCCAGGAACTTGTCATCTTCGCCGATGGCAGAGACGGCCTCGTTAATCCCCGAAGGGCGTTCATAATCGAATGAATACATGGGTGTGTCCCTTCTTAATTGTTGTTGATGGCACGCCAGACCTTTTCAGGCGTTGCCGGCATATTGATGTCCTTACCCAACGCATTGACGATGGCGTTCATGAGTGCGGCCGGAGCCGCAATCGCGCCAGCCTCGCCGCACCCTTTTACCCCCAGTGGATTGCTAGGGCAGGGAGTGTTCGTCGTTGCCACGCGGAAATTCGGCAAATCGTCGGCCCGTGGCATGCAGTAATCCATGTATGAGCCAGTCAGCAACTGCCCACTCTCTTCATCATAGATAACTCCTTCCAGAAGAGCCTGGCCGACGCCTTGTGCGACGCCCCCGTGAACCTGTCCTTCAACGATCATCGGATTGATGACATTGCCGAAATCATCCACGGCCGCCCAGTCGACAATATCGACAATGCCGGTTGACGGATCAATCTCCACCTCTGCGATGTGGGTTCCTGCCGGGAAAGTGAAGTTGAGCGGATCATAAAAGGCATTTTCCGCCATGCCGGGTTCCAGATCGGCCGGATAGTTATGTGGCACATAGGCGGCAAAAGCAATCTCGCCCATGGTCATTTGCTTATCCGTTCCGGCGACCGAGAAGACGCCATGATCATGCTCGATATCCTCGACTGAGGCTTCCATGAGGTGGGCGGCAATCTTCTTCGATTTTTCAACGATCTTGTCGACCGCCTTGACGATGGCCGATCCGCCGACAGCAAGAGAGCGCGATCCATAAGTGCCCATGCCGAAGGGTACCTTGCTGGTGTCACCATGCACAACCTCAACGCTTTCGATAGGAACGCCGAGCTTGTCAGCGATGATCTGGGCGAACGTCGTCTCATGTCCCTGACCATGGCTATGGCTACCGGTAAAGACAGTTACGCTGCCTGTCGGGTTAAAGCGGACCTCCGCCGATTCCCATAGACCAACGCCAGCCCCGAGGGAGCCAACAGCGGCAGACGGCGCAATGCCGCACGCCTCAATATAGGCGGCGGTACCAATGCCCCGGATCTTGCCATTGGCTTCCGACTGCGCCTTGCGGGCAGCAAAGCCAGAATAGTCGATCATGTCCTTCGCCATATTCATGGCAAGCGGATAATCACCTGAGTCATAGGTCATGATGACCGGCGTTTCATAAGGATAGGCATCCGGCTGGATAAAGTTCTTAAGCCGGAATTCTGTTGGATCCATCCCCAAATCCCGCGCGGCTGTTTCCATCATCCTTTCAACAACATATGTCGCTTCCGGGCGTCCCGCCCCGCGATAGGCATCCACAGGTGTGGTGTTGGTGAAACCTGCCTGCACTTCGACGTAAATACTCGGGATTTTATACTGACCACTCAGGAGTGTGCCATAAAGATAAGTAGGTACGGCGGAGGCAAAGGTCGAGAGATAGGCGCCCATATTCGCCTGGGTCGATACCCTGAACGCGAGGATCTTACCGTCGTTATCCATGGCAAGTTCCGCATGGGTTACATGATCTCGGCCATGGGCATCGGTGAGGAACGCTTCGGATCGATCCGCCGTCCATTTGACCGGACGGTTAATTTTCCGGGCGGCCCAGATGGTTGTCGTTTCCTCGGCATAGACAAAGATCTTGCTGCCGAACCCACCACCAACATCCGGTGCTACGACACGGAGTTTGTTTTCCGGGGCAATCCCCAGAAAGGCCGACATGATAAGACGGGCGACATGCGGGTTCTGGCTCGTGGTATAAAGCGTGAGATCACCGCTGCCCATGTCATACTCCCCAAGGGCGGCGCGCGGCTCCATCGGGTTGGGTGAAAGGCGGTTATTCACAAGATCAATCTTTGAGACATGGGCGGCATTTGCAAAGGCCGCATCCACCGCTGCTTTATCACCAAGTTCCCAGTCATAACAGAGGTTTCCAGGCGCTTCCTCATGTATTTGTGGAGCTCCGGGAGCAAGTGCTTTGGCGATATTCGTAACGGGAGTCTGAACATCGTAATCCACCTCGATAAGCTCCGAGGCATTTTTCGCCTGTTCAAGACTTTCAGCAATCACGAAGGCTACTTGATCCCCAACATGCCTTACGGCATCCACTGCCATGCTGTTGTGGGGAGGTGCGTTATGCGGAGAGCCATCCTTGCTGGTTATACCCCAGCCGCAGATCAATCCGCCAATCCCGTCGGCGACCATATCCGCGCCGGTAAAGATATCAACGACACCCGGTGCCGCCTTGGCGGCGCTCAAGTCGATACTCTTGATTTTGGCAAAGGCATGAGGCGAGCGCAGGAAATAACCATAAGCCTGCCCGACCTTGTTCATATCATCCAGATAGTGGCCGTTACCCGTAATAAACCGTTGGTCTTCCTTACGCCTGACTGAGGCGCCAATTCCATTTTCGACAGACATTGATCACCCTCCCATATTCTCCGCAGCTGCTTTGACTGATTTGACAATATTATGATAGCCCGTGCATCGGCAGATGTTGCCTTCAAGCTCGGTCCTGATTGTCTCTTCGGATGGGTTCGGGTTGCGTTTCACAAGGTCAACCGCGCTCATGATCATGCCGGGCGTACAAAAACCACACTGTAGACCATGATTTTCCTTAAACGCAGCTTGCATGGGATGTAACTCACCATTTTGAGCCAGGCCTTCAATGGTGGTTACATCGGCTCCCTCCGCCTGAACCGCCAGCATTGTACAGGCTTTTACACTGTCACCGTCAACATGAACGGTGCAGGCGCCGCACTGGCTGGTATCACAGCCGACATGGGTTCCGGTCAGCCGGAGATTTTCGCGGATAAATTGAACGAGCAGGGTATTGGGCGCGATATCTGCGCTGACCTGTTTACCGTTCACCGTCATGCTAACGGTTGTCATATGATCTTCCTCCCTTGATCTAACATTATTATTAAACTTGATATAACCTGTTGGACTAGTTTGCAGAACATTAACGTTTATGAATTTATTGTTTCAACTGATCTAGTGCGCCGTCAAAAGCAGTAAAGCTTTTTCAGGTGTTCGTATCAATCACCCGCAAGATAGAAAAGAATGATTGCGGCAATTATCCCGAGGGGAATCAGAATAATCGGCCGCATCCAATTGGGTGAGGGCGCTTTTTCTACTCCAGGCGGTGTCGCCGGCTCTGCAGCTTCTTCAGGTTCTGATGTCGGAACAGATGTTTCCGCTGCAGGCTGTGGCGTAACACTCACCGGCTCCTCGACTGCCGTTTCTTCCTTGCCTGAACTAACGAGTTTATTGAAGTTGGCAAAAAACTCCCCTGCGAGTTTCTTGGCCGTGCCGTCAATCAGGCGCGAGCCAATTTGTGCCATTTTTCCACCAACGGAGGCATTGACATCATAGGCGAGAAGTGTGCCGTTATCGCTTTCTGTCAGGGAAATATCGGCGCCGCCTTTCCCAAACCCGGCAGCCCCTCCCTTGCCCTCACCAGTAATGGTATAGCCGTTCGGAGCGTCTATATTGCTTAGTTCGACATTACCCTTGAATTTGGCAGACACAGGGCCGACCTTGACTTTGACAGTCGCAGTGAATTCCGTATCGCTTATTTTTTCAACAGACTGGCATCCGGGGATCGATTGTCGCAGGATCTCAGGGTCATTCAATGCATTCCATACTTCCGCCCGCGAAGCGCTGATCAATTCTTCACCGCTCATTTGCATGGTGTAACTCCTGACGTTGACCTAATTGCGTTCTCTAGCCTACTCCATGAAGAACGGGAAGAGCAAGTCTGTTATCGGGCTTATAGTTTGAATATAGGTCGATCAATCAGGCTCGCCTTAACATTGAAAAAATTTAGTCCAACCAATAGCTTGTCAACCGTCTCACTATCGGTAGTCATCGGAAGGACGACCCTTTCATAATGCTGGCTTCTTCCGTTGGAAGTTGCAATCTCACCGAACATGAAAGTTGGGATTTGATAGGTGACCGTGTGATCGTATTGAGCAATGATGTCAGCACGATTTTCATCGCTGAGAACGTTCTCAAGATAGCATCCAGTAATTGAACGATGATACACCGGATTGATAGCGGAACCAGCCAGGCGGATGAAATATTTGGGGGTTCCGGCCTCCACATCCACTAGAATTATATTTCTTAAACAATGCGGAATATCGACGGGATTAAATTGGTGGCGGTGGGGGACTATCGATAAAGAGGTAAGGCGCAGCCAATACTTCACCAGATCTCTTAGTGCTGGGTTACTTATCTTCTCCAAGGATGTCGTGAACTTTGCCATCAACTATTGTCCCACTGGTCAAAAATACCTGTGCTGAAATAGAGCAAGGATAATGATTATACAACCGTTGAATACTCCTAAAGGTGGTGGAAGATAGCGGGTTTTATCAGAAAGTCTCTAATTGTTGTATTTTGGCCAACGAAGCGCTCCCAATGTTAAGGGGGGATTAACCATTCGTCTTTAGATTCAGGGCCATAGATATTTTATGAGATATAAATTCATGCGCCCTGCCACACGTTCTACATTTGACATTCTATGCTGGTTGAAGGATCAAAGCTGGAGTTCAGACCAGGCGTTTGAAACGCCCTTTCTTTTAAGAATTCTGTACCTGGCACAGTCTCTTTATGCGGCGTCACATAAGCAGAGAAAACTGATGCCCGCGACATTTTTGGCGACTGCTGCAGGACCGATCGAGCCCGATATATTCTTGGCGATGGAAAATAACCTGACGATCAATAAACCTCTTTCCCCTAGCACCGAGGTTGAGGGATTTCTCAATTCCTTTTATTCGGTTGTCCAGGATAAAACCATGACGGATCTGGACTTTATTCTATCAAAGGATACAGCAATCCGCTCGGCAATGGCGCGGGGACGGAATTCAGAGATTCTACTTGCAGATATGGCCGCTGCTTACAAAGAAGGATTGCCATCGACGGGCGTCGGTATTGACTCTGCCCAACCCGCTCCGTCATTTCGTGATGGCGGCCGGTCAAACCTTGAGGCGGCACCGAACGCGAAACAAGAGGTCCGGTTTACCGCTGATGGTCGTTCTGTCACCAGATGGATGCCCAAGAAGCGAATTGTCACCAAGGATCATGTGACCCTGAATTGATCGCGCCTATATTGGCACAGGTTGGCAAAGTTAGCCGTAGAAAAACACCACAACAAAACCCAGCACCGCGACGATAATCATGATCGCCATGCTTGAGGAGGTTGTCCGCGCCAGGGCTTTGCCGTTACCGTGTGTGTTTGCCACTACATTAATAACGCTATTGACGATATTGTTTGCAATGCCGAGGGTCCAGTTCCAAACAAACAAGACTAGCCGTCCAACGGCTAACGCCAGCCTTTTCAGTGGCACGCGATAGAACCAGTCAAAATCAAGAACAGTTGACCTGAGTTCCATCGGGTAGACCTTGTAACGGATCAGGAGCATGAAGGCGAGAACCGTGAAGAACAATAACTGCAAGGCTGAAACTATATGACCAAATGAATAGGCGTCATAGGTCGGGGCATAAGGTAGCAGGTCAAACAACAGGCCAGGAAAAACGCCTATCCCGATGCAGAAAAAGGCGGCGATGCCCATGGCAATCAGCATGTTTATAGGTGCTTCCTGCACCCGGATGCCACGGTCTTTAGAGAAGAAGGTAAAGAACGGTACCTTAAGGCCCGAATGATCCATTATGCCTGCGCAGGCAAACAGCATGACTGGCCAGAGAATATTCAAGCCTCCGTTCAAGGCTGCCGACTGGATCATGGCTTTGGAAACAAATCCGCCAGTCAGCGGGAATGCCGCGATCGAAATGGCACCAATGAGGCAGAACACTGTCGTGACCGGCATGGATTTATAAAGTCCGCCAAGTTCGCTCACCTTGACGGTGCCCGCTCGGAACAGTACAGCCCCCATGCACATGAATAGAAGGCTTTTGTACATAATATGTACAAAAACATGCGCGGCCGTACCGTTGAGGGCAAGTTCCGATCCGATACCAACACCAATAACCATGTAGCCAAGCTGGCTGTTGAGAGAATAGGCAAGGACCCGCCGAAGATCATTCTCCAGCACGACATATACAATCGGTAGAATGATCATGGCACCGCCAATCGGGATCAGGATGTCGGTTCCGGGAAAGGCACGGGCTAAAGCATAGATTGCCAGTTTGGTCGTGAAAGCGGACAGGATTACGGTGCCCGTCACGGTCGCTTCAGGATAGGCATCCTGCACCCAGTTGTGAAGGAGCGGAAAGGCACTTTTGATACCGAAAGCGAGCAAAATCAGACCGCCCGCAATACTGCTAAGGCCAATGTAATCAAAGGCGATAGAACCAGTATCCTGATAATAGAGAATGATCCCGCCGAGCAGGACAACCCCTGATGTCACTTGAATGATCAGGTATCGCATTCCCGCCCGATAGGCTCGTTCTGTGCGGCTTGCCCAAATCAGGAAAACAGAGGAAATCGCCGTCAGTTCCCAAAAGGCGAAAAGGGTAATCATATCGCCGGCAAACACGGCGCCGATGGCCGATCCGATATAAATCAGGGCGGCAAAATGTTGGATGGTATCCTTGACATGGACGGCATAGACCATCCCCATGAAAGCCGCGATACAAAATATCGTCCCAAAGATCCGCGACAGGGGGTCTATTCGGGTGATTTCAAGGGACAGACCCAGAAACTCATAATGCCCCCAGGTACCAAGACCGAGCATGTGGATATGAATCACGGCGATGACAGGCAAGGCCAGAATAAGGATTGAACGGATAATGCCGCTGGTAAGCGGGACGAGGAGTGCCCCTAAAATCAGGATTAAACCGGGGTTGAGGCCTTCAATCATAGTAATCCTCATCCCGCATCAGAAAGGCTCGGAGCTTTTTGGCAAGAAAAATCATCACCACGTACCCAAGCACGCCAAAAAAGGTGTAGAACACGAAAAAATCAGCCAGCACAAACCTGCCTTGTTTGTACAGGAGGATATCGAGAAGGGTCAGAATTTTCGGCAAGGCAATCAAGACACAGAGGCCGATCACGCCGTAAAATATCTTGTTGAAATTTCCCGGCTCCTCCAGCCAGTATTTCTTTTCGTCATCCGGATTTGACATCGTTTCCGTCCCTATGGCGTCAAAATGGGTTCGATCAGCCTGATGATCGGGTCTGCAAGGAAGAAGAGGACCATGCAGGCCAAAGCGGTCAGGACCGGAGGCAGGACGCAAAACAGCGGTGCCTCTTTGATATTCTGCCAGGAGAAATCAGATTTCTCATATCCGACAGCTACCGGTTCATTACTCTGCCCAAGTGGCGGGTAAAAGAAACCGCGGGCGACGATCGGCAACAGGTAGGCAATGTTGAGAAGCGAGCTGACCAGCAGCACGATCATCAAGTAAATCTCATCCGATTCTGCAGCACCGAGCATCAGGTAAAACTTGCTCCAACTTCCACCCAGTGGCGGCAGACCGATGATACTAAGGGAGCCAATCAGGAATGCGATGAAGGTAATTGGCATCTGGCGGCCAAGACCACGCATATCACTGATTTCTGTTTTATGCACAGCGGTGTAGATGGCACCTGCGCAGAAAAAGAGGGTAATCTTGCCAAAGGCATGCATGACGATCTGGAGCGCGCCACCAGCTACCGCCATAGACGTCGCCATGGAGGCCCCGAGAACGACATAGGCGAGCTGGCTGATGGTGGAATAGGCGAGTCGCGCCTTCAGGTTATCCTTTGTGAGGGCCACCACCGATGCCGCGATCAGGGTATAGGCGGCGACCCAGGTGAGCCATTCCGCGGCTCCGGTCTCTGTGAGGAAATCAATGCCGAAAATATAAATCACTACTTTCAGCACTGAGAACACGCCGGCCTTCACCACGGCAACAGCATGAAGAAGGGCACTGACCGGTGTCGGGGCAACCATCGCGGCTGGTAGCCAGCGGTGGATCGGCATCAAGGCGGCTTTTCCTATTCCATACATATAGAGGAAAAGAAGCACACCCGTCACACCGGCACTGGTATGTCCGGAGAGAATGCCGCCTTTGACAAAATCAACTGTTCCCGCGAGTGTCCATGTCCAGATAATGGCTGGCAGGAATAACCCGATAGAGGTGCCGATCAGGATGCCGAGATAAATACGACCGCCTTTACGCGCATCGGCATTCTGCTTATGCGTAACCAGTGGATAGGTGGAAAGTGTCAGCACTTCATAAAAGACGAAGAGGGTTAACAAGTTGCTGGAAAAAGCAATTCCCATGGTTGCGGAAAGGGCGATGGCGAAACAGACATAAAAGCCTGTCTGGCGAGGTTCATTATTTCCGCGCATATAGCCGATGGAATAGATCGAGTTGATAATCCAAAGCGAAGAGGCGACGGCTGCGAAAGTCATGCCGAGAGGCTCAACTTTCAAGGTCAAAGCAATATCAGGCAGTATTTCGACCAATAGAAAAGTTGGTTCCGCACCATTCATGATGCCAGGCAGAATACTGAAAACGTTCAGGCAAAGCAGAACGGAGGTGACCAGGGTTACTGTTTCGCGGATATTCGGGACGGAGGAGGTGATCGCGATGCCGATCGCTCCGATAAGAGGAATAAGTACAGAGAGGGCGACATGTGTTTCAAGAGCAAACATGATTTTATGCGCCTCCCATCAGAAACGCCGCTGCCACCTTGGCAATGCCGACGTTAAAGCTGGTTTCGATACCGAAATAGAAACTGCCGAGAATGAAGATCCAGGTCGGCACTAAAAGGGACATTGGCGCTTCCCTTTTCACAACGCTATCGGGCGGGTCGCGGAAATAGGCGACTTCTACCACGCGCCAGATATAAAGCACGGCAAGCAAGCTCGAGATCATTAACAAGGCGACAAGGCTGTACCCGATGATCGAGCCTTTTTCGAGAGCCGCAACCACCAGATACCATTTGCTGATAAACCCGGGTGTAAGGGGGACGCCGATCAGGCCGAAACCACCCAGAACAAAGCCAAATGTGGTGATTGGCATACGTTTACCGATCCCCTCAAGGTCTTTGAGATAGGTTGACCCCACGACAAAGAACATACAGCCCAACGAGAGAAACAGGCCTGTCTTGACAATGGCATGATTGAAAATATGCAAGATTGCCGCAGTCAGCCCACTCTCACTCGCGAGGGAGATACCAAGAATGATATAGCCCATCTGCGCGACACTCGAATAGGCGAGGAGTCGTTTGATATTGGTCTGGTAAATCGCGACTGACGACATTGTCAAAAAGGCAAGTACACCAAGCGGCAACAGGATGTCAGTAAGTCCAAGCTCACCAAAGCTGTAGTTTTCGCCAAATACAGTGAATATAAAGCGGATCAGCAAATAGACGCCCACCTTGGTTGCTGTTCCGGCAAAAAAGGCTGTCACAATGTTGGGTGCGTAAGTGTAGCTGTTCGGCAGCCAGACATGAAACGGAAAGAGCGCAAGCTTGATGCCAATGCCGATGACAATAAAGCCCGCGGCAGCCAGAATAGGGCGGGTGCCTTCAATCTCGGGAAGGCGTGCGGCGATGTCCGCTATATTAAGCGTGCCCGTCATCAAATAGATGAGGCCGACACCGATCAGATAGAAAGTCGCGCCGACAGTGCCGATGATCAGATACTGGAAAGCAGCTGTTAAGGCACGCCGGTCCGTGCGTTCCCCCATCGCGATGAGTGCGTAAGAGGAGAGGGACATAATCTCGAGGAATACAAAAACATTAAAGGCATCGCCCGTTATGCTAATCCCGAGCATACCGGTCAGCGCCAGTAAATAAGCCGTAAAGAAGAGGCCAAGTTGCTGTGGCGCCACTTCTTTTGTAATGCTTTCACGAGCATAGAGTAGAACGCCAGTGCTGATACCGCTAATTAGTACCAGCATGAAACCGCTTAGAAGGTCGACCACATATTCTATACCCCAAGGCGGAGCCCAGCCACCGAGCTCATAGGAAATCGGCCCGGATGAGGCAACCGAGAACAAAAGCTGGATGCTGATATAAAATGTACAAGCGCTGGTTATCGTCGTGAAAGCCCAAGGGGCGGTTTTGCCGCGAAGGAGCGCGCAGATGGGCGCGGCCATGAGGGGAACGATCGCAACTAAAATGGGATACTGGGAACTCAAAGATAGCATGTCAGGCGCCATCCTTCATCTCGAGAATTTCATCTTCGTCAATGGTGCCAAAAGATTCCCGAATACGTACGACAAGCGAAAGGCCAAGGGCCGTTGTCGCGATCCCAACGACAATGGCCGTCAGGATGAGCACATGCGGGAGGGGGTTCGAATAGACAGGCGCAACGCCGTCAGTGATGTTCTCGACAACGATCGGTGCGGTGCCGCCACTGACCTTGCCCATGCTGATGTAGAACAGGAAGACGGAGATTTGAAAAAGCGAAAGCCCGATCATTTTCTTGATAAGATTAGATCGGCTCATCACCGTGTATAAGCCGATCATCAGCAGGATAATGAAAACCCAGTAATTGAAGAAACCAATGGACATCAGTTTTTCTCCTGCTCTGCCTTGGCAGCAATCAGGTCTGCGCGGCCAACAAAGGCATAGAAAATGGCCAGCATGGCCGCCGTTACTGTAATTCCGACACCAAGTTCCACCAGCAAAATGCCGAGATGCTGTCCTGCTACCGGATCACTGGAGAGGACGTTGTAGTCAAGAAAGTTACCGCCAAGCAACATGGATGCAACTCCAACTCCCCCATAGAGGAGGACGCCAGCACTGATCAGAAAAAGAATGACTTTCTCATTAATGACGGACCGCGCGAGGTCGAGGCTGAAAACAAGGGCATAAAGAATAATACCCGCAGCAAAAATCACGCCCGCCTGAAATCCGCCGCCTGGGCCAAAATCACCATGAAATTGTACATACAGGGCAAAGACAAAGATAAATGGTATCAATAATTTGGCGATGACGTGGGGAATAAGGTCGTGCTCACTGCCAAGACCGCTTAGACTACCGCTTCGGCCCGTCTTGCCCTTATCGAGCGGCACATCAGTTTCATCATCTTCATTCTTTCGTCGACGGCGTTGACGCAGGATCAGGAGTACACCGATCCCGGCTGCAAAAATCACGGTGACTTCCCCAAAGGTATCGTAACCGCGATAACTCGCCAGAACCGAAGTCACCATGTTAGGGACACCGATTTCGGTCGGGCTGTCTTGAATATACCGGGGACCGACATGGGTTTGCACCGGGTTATCGGCATGGCCAAAAGGAGGCATTTCATATGTCGCATAATACAGGACTGCGCCTACGGCGATGCAGATAACCATGGGGCCAGCGGCAAATTTTGGTTGATCCTTTTCCTGGGAGCCGACAAGCGCCAAAGTGCCAATATAAAGCACCGTACTGATACCGGCGCCGACCGCTGCTTCGGTAAAAGCAACATCCACCGCATCAAGGCTAATAAAAATCAGCGCCATAGTGAAGCTGACAATCCCCAGCAGCATGGTTGCGACAAAAAGGTTGCGCACCAATAGAACAGCCATGGTCCCGGCAATCAGCAGCAGCATCAAAAAAACGTCTACAAAGGCGGCTATTGTCCTGTCTCCCTCTCGCTAGACATAAGGTTACACGTCATCCTTGGATGGCTTTTTTGTGCCAAAACCATCAAGTTTTGGCTTTAGCCCCGCAACAAAGCTTGCTTGCGCTAAAGCATAAGAAGCCGTTGGGCTTGTAAAAAATACGAACACCAGCACCAGCAGCAATTTAGCCGAGACGAGTGAGAACCCGCTTTGCAGGGAGAGCCCGACGAATATCAGGAAAGTTGCCAGGGTATCCGCCATGCCGCCGGCATGAATGCGCGTATAGAGATCAGGCAGCCTTAGTAGGCCAAACCCTGTGATAATCAGGAGTATGCTGCCGGCCAGCAACAGGATCCAGGTGGCGATATCAAGAAGAAGGTCCATCAGGAATTGTCCGCGGGTTTGGGCTTGGAAAGAGTGCCGCGCAAGGTGCCAAACTTAAAATATTTAAGTACGGCGAGTGTGCCGATGAAATTGACAAGCGCATACACCAAGGCAAGATCAAGGAAGTCCGGACGACCGCCCAGGAATCCCATCACCCCGATCAACAGGACGGTTTTTGTACCAATGGCATTTGCGGAAAGAATACGGTCGTAAGATGTTGGGCCTAAAATCGCTCGGGTGAGGGCCAAGGCGATACTGATGAGGATGGCAATGGCGGTAATGGCGTAAATCATCATGTTTCCCTCATTACCTTGGTAACGCGGCGGTCCATATCTCCGCCTAACACGTCTTCGGCAGAACCTTCGGTCAAGGCGTGGACCATTACCTGATCTCCATCAAGATCCACTGTCACTGTTCCCGGGGTCAAGGTAATTGAATTAGCGTAAATTACTTTTCCCAGATCAGATTTCTGGCTAGCCGTGACGGTGAATATACTGGGCCGTAGGTATTTTTTCGGAAATAGGACGCATTTGGCGACATCGACATTCGCCTTGAAGATTTCTCCAACCAGCCAACCCCAATAGGAAAGTATACGTGGCCCCAGATAAATAGGTTGTCCTTCTTTATCGTTGACATCCATGCGGTTCGCGATGAGGGCGGACAATAAACAGGATACTACGCCAAATCCCGTAATCAGCGGCGTGTAATGCCCTGACAAAAGAAGCCAGACGGACATAAGAACGAGAAACAAACTTACAGTTTTTAACAACGTCCTGCCTTCCCTGTCGTGTCATCGGCATTGATTAAAATTATGGGGAGCGAAACTCCGGTATGATTGATGGCTTACCCCTTCGTATATGCCATGGGTTTTCTGTGTCTGCAAGTATCAAGGGCAGAGAAATTTTTGATGTGCTTTAGTTCCAATTTTTCAGTGAGTTCTATCTTCTATTTTAACCTTTAGTATAGAGGCAAGGGCTCTCTTAATTCGAATATTGAAAGTTTCCTTAATATTGTGTTAAACTGTAGTTCTGGCGGGACGTCAAAATTCGTCTGTCAAGTTCGGGAGTTATATATGACAGCCAAAATTGAACAATTGCGGAGTAAGCAGGAAGACACCAATCCGATCGAATCACCAGAAGCTACCTTTGAAATGACAGGGCGTGTTAAATGGTTCAACACAGTCAAAGGTTTTGGCTTTTTAACACCGAATAACGAGCCGGGTGATATTTTTCTGCATCTTTCATGTTTACGCGAAGCAGGTCATGAATATGTGGCGGAAGGTGTCAGCGTAACTTGTGTTGTTGTGCGTCGATCAAAAGGTCTGCAGGCAATAAAGGTTCTGGATATTGATACATCTACGGCCGTTCCTTTTGAACCTCGGGTGCCAGAGAAAAATAATGTGACCAATCACCCTGCTGTACAGCCAGAAGGGGATTTCGTCGAGGTGGAAGTCAAGTGGTTTGACCCGGTCAAGGGATATGGTTTCCTGACACGAGGAGATGGAACCCAGGATATTTTCGTTCATATGGAAACCCTGCGCCGTGAGGGTGCCTTGCCAGTACAGGCAGGCCAGAAGATGAATGTGCGGATCGGCGATAGCCCAAAGGGGCCTCAGGTGGCGGAGATTGAGCGTCCGGAATAATTTTCCGGACGACACATCTTTTCACTTCTTTTTGTTCGCTATTTAAGAACTGCGGCGTAGCTATCCGCACTTTTCGTTTCTTTAATCAATCCTTGCTTCTGCATAAAAGCGGCAAATCTCTCATATCGACCAACATCGAGGGCCGCTGGCCGCAATGCGAAGCGGGGCAGGGTATCATCCCAGGCACGCTGGTTTAATTCATCATCCAGCTCTCCGTGGTTCTTGATAAACAGCTCCCAGCTGTCTTCTGGATGATTAACCAGATACTGTACAGCTTCCTCCAGCGCTTCAACGAAAGGTTTGAAACGCGGATCGTCAAGCTTTTCCGAATGCGCAATCACGATTAACTCGTCATAGGCTGGAACACCTTCCTCTTCCGGATAGAAGGCGCGGCCTGGTTCGTCCTCGATTTCCATCTGGTTAAGCTCAAAATTTCGAAAGGCGCCAATCACCGCGTCGACCTGGCCGGAAAGCAGGCTGGGAGAGAGCGAGAAATTGACATTGATCAGCGTTACATCCTCCATCGTAATATTGTGCGGCGCCAGCATTGCCGTGAGTAGTGCTGTCTCGAATCCACCGACTGAATAACCGATTTTCTTACCTTTTAGATCCGCAAGAGTTTCGATCGGCCCGTCTTCCAGCACCACAAGGCTGTTAAGTGGCGTGGCAACTAATGTTGCAATCCGCTTGATCGGTAGTCCTGCCGTTACCTGCATATACAACTGCGGCTGATAGGAGATAGCAAGATCCGCCTTTCCTGCAGCGACGAGCTTCGGCGGCGCACTTGGGTCCGCAGGGGCCACTAACTCAACATCCAGCCCGTGCTTTTTGAAAAGCCCCTTTTCTTGGGCAATGATCAGCGTGGCATGGTCCGGGTTCACAAACCAGTCCAGCAGGACTGTCAGCTTTTCGGCGGCTGTGGCCGTCGTTCCCTGAAGCATCAGGGCGCAAATGAGGGGAACTAAAATCCGTCGTTTCATTTTTATCTCCGTTAAGGGGTTTTTGGTGAGTTTTGGGTGGAAAGCCATGGCAGGGCGCGTAGAAGCAAGGCGTCGATCAAATAGTACAGAATGAGCGCCATGGCTGTCAGGACAAGAAGGCTCGCAAACATGAGGTCGGTTTGCACGCGAGCGTTGGCATGTAGCATTAAGTAACCAAGACCGGAGGACGCGCCGACCCATTCGCCAACCACGGCACCAATGGGCGCAATTGCTGCAGCGACCCGAATGCCGGAGGCGAGAGAAGGGAGAGCGAAGGGAATCTTGATATAAAGATAAAGATTGATGAGCTTTCTGAGACGCCCGGCGTTTCCGGATTGCTGGAGAAGGCCGGCTAGGTTAAGCCAGCTTTGGTCTGTCCGGTTAAGACCATCCAGAAATCCGACTGTCACCGGAAAATAGATAATCAGCATGCTCATCACGATTTTTGGTGCTATGCCGTAGCCCAGCCAGAGAACGAGCAAGGGGGCAATCGCAAAGACCGGGATTGCCTGGCTGGCAATCAGAAGTGGGAATATCCATTGTTTAACAGGATGGTAGGCAGAAATCAGCAGGGCAGATACCATCCCGAAAAGAACGCCGAGAATAAGGCCGACCAGGATTTCAATCGCTGTCGTCAGCGCATTTTCCGCGATCAGGCTTTTATGTGTCAGCAGGGCCTCTGCAACGATCAGCGGGGAGGGGAGCATGAATTTAGGTAATCCCAAGATAGCCGTGATCAAACCCCATATCAGGAGAAGTCCAGCAAGAGTCACCAAGGCGCGCAGTATTCTCATGACGCTTCCTCTGCCTCTCCGGCAAGGCGTTTCATAATTGCGGAATAGTGCTGAGTGAAAATGCCATCTGAAGGATCGCGCGGGATGTCTTTCTCTGGTCTTATCGGCGCTGAAAGACGCGCTGGATGCCCCGCGAGTACGTATATAACATCACCAAGACGCAAGGCTTCCATCGGATCATGCGTAATGAGCAGGACTGTTTTATCTGAGAGCAATCGTGCGGCCAAATCCTGTAGACGAAACTTGGTGATCGCGTCGAGTGCTGAAAATGGCTCATCCATCAAAAGGATTGGGCTACCCTCCATTAAGGTACGGGCGAGGGCGACCCGCTGTCGCATCCCGCCGGAAAGGGTGTCGGGAAGGTTATCGCGCCAGTTTTCGAGGCCTACTTGCCGGATAAGGGTATTTGCGCGCTCAATGTTCGGGGGCTCCCCGCGCAAACGGCTGCCAATCAGAAGATTGTCAAGAACCGACGCCCATGGCAACAGCAGGTCTTTCTGATCCATATAGGAAAGGCGCCCGCTTAAACCTTGGTTATCACTGGCGGTGATTTTACTATCACCGGGCAGGGGAATAAATCCAGCCAGGATTTTGAGGATACTGCTCTTGCCGACCCCGCTTGGGCCGAGCAAACAGGTGATCTTTCCCGGCTCAAGGAGTAAGTCCAGATCGCTAAGGATTGTTTCGCCGTCAAAAACAAGTTGGTCAAGTTGTAGGTGGACTCCAGTAGGCATCTCAACTTGATCGCGTCGGGCGACAGAGATAGATTCCATTATACTGGAGTTGGCTTGGTCTTCGGGTTCCATTAATATCTCGTTCCTACGCAGGTATTAGCCTGATCAGGTAATCGGGGTCGTCCCGTTTAACGGAACCTCTCAGCCGGACTGGCTCCCCCCGAGGAAGGCTCAATATAGTGAAATATTTTTTGTAGGCAAAGGATTATTCTCCCCAATGACAGGAGTGCTTAGGAAATATGCCCAATGCTTGATTCTACTAATCTTGGGAGCAGTGGGTTTCAGCCTTATCCCGA
This sequence comes from Sneathiella litorea, assembly GCF_009882915.1. Classification (GTDB taxonomy): domain Bacteria; phylum Pseudomonadota; class Alphaproteobacteria; order Sneathiellales; family Sneathiellaceae; genus Sneathiella; species Sneathiella litorea. Next base: position 352,403 of record NZ_WTUW01000002.1, on the reverse strand, counting down.
TGGCGATGGCCGAGCCGCTGGTGTTGAAAACGGCGGAGCGCACAATCCAGCTGGATGTGGAGATTGCAGATGATGGGGCGAAGCGTAGTAAAGGCCTGATGCATGTGAAAACCTTATCGCCAGATGCCGGAATGCTTTTCGACTTCAGGCATAGTCAGCAGATTACCATGTGGATGAAAAATACGGAAATACCGCTCGATATGTTCTTTGTGGATGCCGCTGGTAAAATTCTCTACATTAAAGAAGAGGCTCAGCCTCATTCGCTCAAAATCATCACCTTCGAGACGCCCGCGCGGGCCGTTCTTGAAGTGAATGGGGGCTTTGCCAAAGAGAATGCTGTCCAGGTAGGGGATGTTCTATATCATCGCCTTTTTGAAAATGAGTAATTGCCGGAATAACAATGAAAAAACAAGAAACCGGAACCCTTCCTGTTCCCGAAGGATTTGAAGTCGTCGCTGGAAAAGGCCCCTTTACAGAATTAAATGGGCCGTTTTTCGAGAAAATTGTCAGTAAGGATAAAGTGATCCGGGCTTTCCGTGTCGAGGAGAGACACCTTAACAGCATTAAGATTATTCATGGTGGAATGTTGATGACATTTGCTGATTCTGCACTGGCTGCGGCCGTCAGGCATGTTGGAGGCCGACCCAGCGTCACCATCAAAATGAATTCGGAATTTCTCGCGCCGGCTCGTGAAGGCGACTGGGTGGAATCCGATGTCGAGGTGGTCCGTAGTACGCGCACCGTCGCCTTCGTGCGCGGGAAACTGAAGGTGGGGAACAAGGTAATTTTCAAGGCAGACGCCATATTTCACTACGTCCGTGCAGGCAGATAAAAATTTATTGGCTTCTTTGGCCAATTCTGGCTTGCGGGCCGGGCTGTGATGGTATAGATCATCTCTTCACTGAACGGGGCGTAGCACAGCCTGGTAGTGCGCTCGCTTTGGGAGCGAGAGGTCGCAAGTTCGAATCTTGCCGCCCCGACCAAAATTAAAGCTTTGCAATTCAATGGATTGCAAAGCTTTTTTTATGGTGATTTTTAGATATTATATTGAAATTTCCTTTTCCTTTGCGCTTTACATTGCCGTCTGCTGAGATTTCACTAAAATGTGAATATATCAAACATTCTGAAGGAGGCGCCAGGTTGATGAATAAAGTTTGTGGAAAAGGGAATCTCAGGCAGTTGGCTTATATGGCCGTCCTAATGCTTAGCATTGTCATGTTGCCCGTCTTTGCCCAAGCGGAAACCTTTACGGGCCTCAAGCCTGCCTCTCCTCAACCAGACCCCGCTAACCTGAAACCCGGGCTCGCTGTCACCTATTACGGAGTAAAGGTCAACAGTATCAGGGAACTTGAAGAAAACATGGGGTATATGGATGGTAAACCGGGTACGCCTCTTCCCATGCTGAATTATCAGGTTGGCGCCGGGAATGTACTTACCTCAAACAGCAATGACATGGTCGGGGCAATTATCAAGGGCTTTATCAAGATGGAGCAGCCCGGCCGATATGTTTTTATGGTGCATTCGAATGATGGTGTCTGGATTGCCATAGGCGATAAACTGATTTATGAGGATCCGGATGTGCATGCCGATCGCTTCTCAGATGAAATAATTGTTGAGATTTCGGAACCGGGCTGGTATCCGATCCACATCAAGTATTTCGAGAAGAAGAACACCGCTACATTGGAGCTTTACTGGGAAGCCCCTGGGCATGGTGAAATGGACTATGTGCCAGCTGAGGCGTTTAGTCATATTGGAGAGTAACCGGGTAATGGCAGCAAAAGCGAGAATATATCAGCCGGCGAAGAACGCCATGCAATCTGGGCGCAAGGGCACAAAGCGTTGGCGCCTTGAATACGCGCCGGCTGAGGCCAGATATGTCGAGCCTCTGATGGGGTGGACAGGATCGCGCGATATGAACGCGGAAGTGACGATTGATTTCGAAGACAAGGAAAGTGCGGTTGCTTTCTGTAAGGCCAACCACATCGACTATACGGTACTCGAACCCAAAACACGTCGGCTTCACTTAAAGACCTATGCCGACAATTTTTCCTATTCGCGGGTTCGCGGATAAGGGCGGAAACCGAAACAAGTTTACGGCCCCGTAGCTCAGCTGGATAGAGCAATTGACTTCTAATCAATAGGTCGCACGTTCGAATCGTGCCGGGGTCGCCAGTATTTTAAAAGTCCGGCCATATCTGGTCGGACTTTTTTTTAGTCTCATTTTCTTTTAACTTTGCAGTGCAGTTTCCACTGGCACATAGTTGAGGCCAAGATCTTTGGCCACTGGTTCGCAAGTAATATTGCCCTTCCACACATTTAGGCCATTCGCGAGGTGCTTGTCGTCTTTCAGTGCCTGTTTCCAGCCTTTATCCGCAATTCTGAGAGCGTGGGGCAGGGTGACATTGTTCAGAGCATATGTAGAGGTGCGGGCAACGCCGCCGGGCATATTGGCGACACAATAATGAACCACGCCATCGATCACATAGGTGGGATCCGCATGCGTGGTCGCTTTGGAGGTTTCAAAGCAGCCGCCTTGATCAATCGCGACATCAACAATGACCGAACCATCCTGCATGGTTTTCAGCATTTCCCGCGTCACCATCTTCGGCGCAGCGGCGCCGGGTATTAGTACCGCGCCGATTACAAGATCAGCCTCCAATACGAGACGCTCAAGCAACGCGTTGGTAGAGTAAATAACCTTGGCAGACGATTCGAAATGGTTTTCTAGCCGTTCCAATACCGTGGGATTGCGATCAAGTATAGTAACATCTGCATGCAGCCCAATAGCCATCTGGGCGGCATTAAAGCCAACGACGCCACCACCGATAATGACAACCTTACCCGGTGCAACGCCCGGGACGCCGCCAAGCAGGACACCGCGTCCACCATGGGATTTTTCAAGTGCCGTAGCGCCTGCCTGTACAGACATACGGCCAGCGACCTGGCTCATGGGTTTGAGGAGAGGGAGGCCTCCACTATTGTCTGTCACTGTTTCGTAGGCGATGCATACGGCGCCAGATTTTATAAGGTCGTGAGTTTGTTCAGGGTCCGGTGCAAGATGCAGGTAAGTATAGAGTATCTGGCCCTCGCGTAACATTTTCCGCTCGATTGCCTGCGGCTCTTTTACTTTTACCACCATATCAGAGCGGTTGAAAATTTCCTCTGCCGTTCCGACTATTTTCGCACCGACAGCCTCATAAGCTTCGTTAAGTGCGCCAATTCCCTTGCCAGCATCGGTCTCTACCAGAACCTCATGTCCATGCGCGACGAGCTCACCAACGCTTTCCGGTGTCAGCCCGACGCGATATTCATGGTTTTTGATTTCTTTAGGCGTTCCAACAATCATGCCTTTTGCTCCCTGTTAGCCGATTAAATTAACTACCGGAGTATAGCTTCTTTTTCGCAGATATTATTTTCGAAATTTGTTTCCGGGACGCCTTATATTGGTGCAAAATGCGGTGCTAGGCACGAATTTCAGGAAAAAACTCTATAGATCACTTTGATCGTCAGATATTATCTGAACTACAAATTGATTCCGGCAAGCCTATTTTGGTGATAGCGGAGCGGGTTAATCTCTCACTTTCTGCTTATCATCGCATTCAACTTGACTGTCTGTCCAAGCTACCACATGTCGCGAGTATGCGATCTATCTTTGCCCTTCGCGCTATTAAGCTGTGAAAGGTTATCCTGTCACTTAGGGTTTTTTGAATTGGCCATGCCGGCCTTCACCTGACGCAAAGCGGGCTGCGCCGAGTTGGGCTTCTTTCTGTTTGGCTTCCTCCGCCGCGACCATTTCGAAATGGATGGCTTCCGCGTCGGTTTTTCCTTCCTGTGCATATACACTCTCGCGGTCTGACAGCATTGCAATTTGTGGAAATCCAGCGATCTGAAGGGCGAGTTCTTCTGCAGCAGCGCGTGCGGTGCCGGTGGGCACAACACGGGTTACCAATCCCATGGAAAGAGCTTCTTCAGCAGGAACCGGGCGTCCGGTCAACATCATGTCCAGTGCACGGCCTTGTCCGATAACGCGGGGGAGGCGGACGGTCGTTCCATCACTCATCGGGACGCCCCATCGGCGGCAAAAAATTCCAAAAACCGCTGTGTCTTCAGCAATGCGAATATCACAGAATAGGGCAAGGCCCATACCTCCAGCGCAAGCATGACCGGCCACGGCAGCAATTACCGGCTTGGACAATGGCGCATGAAAAGGGCCTTCCGGATGGCCCGCCCACGCCTTGTAGTCGACGCGTGTTGCCGTTTCCTTCAGATCCGCCCCGGCGCAAAAGGCACCCCCCGCGCCGGTTACCACCGCCACCCTTTGGCTATCATATGCATCGAAAGCTTGAAATGCTTGTGCCAGCAAATCAGACGTTTCCTGATCCAGAGCATTTCGAACCTCGGGCCGGTTGATAATGATAGTAGTTACGGGGCCATTTGTTTCCGTTATTATTTTTGGCTCTTTAGTCATTTTTTTCTCTTTATTATTTTTATTATTGGGAATTCGCGGGAGCGCGCAAAGGTTATTGCCTTGGTACGACAATAGCGCCGTCCGAGTTTGGTTGCTGAAGACCGGAACCTATTAGTTCAGGCGCTTAGTAACAAAGCCTTTTTCACGTGGATACTTCTCCATAATGCAATGCTCCGCCTCTCGAGAGTTGTCTGCCTCGATAGCGAAACGACAAGGCGTTGCCCAGCGCATCGATATATGGGGATGTTCCTGATTGTTCTTAAGCGCTTCGCGCGCTTCGCTGTGATAAACGGAAAAAACGTAAGTACTCATGAGTTGCTCTAATCTTTTATAACAGGTCGAAACCCAACTCCGTCAGGGATTTTGTTGGCAATGGCATCCCCGACTGGCTGCCTAGTTTGGTCATTGCTCTATTATATTATATGTTTGCTAATCTTATGAATAGCATAATTGCGTCACTTTTTGCCGGATTTTCAGCGTTTGAGGGGGAGATAAGGCATTTAGCAGCATTAAATTTCACGCCGAATTTATAAAAACTGGTGCCGCCCGAGCGCGAAATCTTTAATTTCTTACGAATAGGTTGCTTGCAACCTTCCGCAAAGGAGGGAGCTACCTTTGATACTCTCTGATGACGTCGAGTGCGTGGTCGACAAGCTTTTCCGTCACTGGATTATAGGGAGTTGTGGGGTAAGAGGCCGTGAACTTAAGTTTAGTCGGGCGCCATTCACAGGCGATTTCCTGTAAAGTTCCGCTTTTAAGTTCCGGCTGGACAAACTTGCGCGGTAATGTCGCGATACCAATTCCATCAATTGCCATTTTAAGAATTGCCGCCAGGGAGCTGGAGGGGAAAATCCGCGCCGGGAAGTCCGCCCCTTTACGCAGTTGCCGGGTAAGATCTGCAAAGAGCCGCGTATTTCGGGCAAAGGTTATTAATGGATTTTCGGCAAGTTCATTAAGGGAAAGGATCCGCCCGGTATTGACGTTAAGTGAGGGCGCTGCGACCCAGATAAGCTCGAACTCAATCAAGTCATGATTCTCAATCTGGAAGTCAGATATTGGACCCATCAAAAAAGCGAAATCGAGTGATTTTTCGGTAAGTTCCTTGCTGAGATAGATCGTGTTGTCGATCACGATGTCCAATTCGATAGCGGGATAGTTCCGGTTCAGGCTTGAAATATATGTCGGTAGCCAAGTATGGACAATCACTTCAGATACACCCAGACGCAATACGCCCGCAAACTCCTCGGAATTGCCGATCCGATCAACGAGTTGCGCTGACGTGCGCAGAAGCTTTTCCGCATAGGGGAGAAGCTCCAGACCTTTGGCGGTCAAACGGATGAGGCTTGTATCGCGTTCGAATAGCCGGACACCCAACGTTTCTTCAAGTCGGGCCACACGGGCTGAGATTGCCGGTTGTGTGGTGTTCATTTTCGCGGCAGTTTTACGAAAGCTACGTAAAGAGGCAACCCATAGGAACGTCTGAAGCTGGGTCAGATTGATATTTCCCGGCACCATATTTTTTCCTAATGAGAGTAATTGGTTCAAGTAAAGTACTTTATACAATAGGCTAATTCTCATGTCAGGTGCATTTGGATAAAAATTTACCCGTTGAGAAAACAAACCCTTTCGTGACGGCAGGGCATTAGGTATGCTGCTTGCCAGCATTATTTCATGTCCGACATCAATAAAATCAAAGAGGAAAAAGTATGTCCGCAGCATCTGCCCCTACACGTGAAGACTGGCAAAAACTGGAAAGCCAGATTTCAATCCGCAATAAGGCCTTTATCAATGGTCAATATGTTGACGCCGCCTCCGGAAAAACCTTCGATTGCGTCAGCCCCGTTGATGGCCGCGTTCTTACACAAGTTGCTTCCTGTGATGTTGAGGACGTGAACCGGGCTGTGGCAGCTGCACGTGCAGCTTTTGAGTCCGGCGCTTGGTCCCGCGCCGCGCCGGCAAAGCGCAAAGCCGTCTTGCAAAAATTTGCCGGTCTGATCATGAAGAACAAGGATGAACTGGCACTGCTGGAATGCCTTGATATGGGCAAACCTGTTAAATGGGCGGGAGCCGTTGATATTCCGGGTTCTGCAGGTAGTATTTCCTGGTATGCAGAGGCGATTGACAAAGTCTATGATGAAATTGCCCCAACAGATCGTCGCCGCTCCATTGCCATGATCACCCGCGAGCCAATTGGTGTTGTGGCCTGCGTCGTTCCCTGGAATTTCCCGCTGTTGATGGGTGCCTGGAAATTCGCGCCGGCGCTTGCGGCGGGTAACAGCGTTATCGTGAAGCCGGCTGAACAGTCGCCGCTTACCGCGTTGCGTGTTGCTGAACTCGCGATTGAGGCCGGTATTCCGGAAGGCGTCTTCAATGTCCTTCCCGGTTTCGGGGAAACTGCAGGTCAAGCTCTGGGCCGGCATATGGACGTGGATGCGCTGGCCTTCACTGGCTCGACCGAAGTTGGCAAGCTGTTCATGCGTTATTCTGGAGAGAGCAATCTGAAGGCTGTCGGTCTTGAGTGCGGTGGTAAAAGCCCGAGCCTTGTGATGGCGGATGCTGATCTTGATCTCGCAGCGAAGAAAATCGCCATGGGCGTCTTCTTTAACCAGGGTGAAGTTTGTACCGCAGCGTCTCGCGTGATAGTGCAAGACAGCATCAAGGACGAACTGGTTGAGAAAATTGCCGGCGTCGCGGCGACCTTGCAGCCAGGCGATCCTTTGGAAGCGAAAACAGTTATTGGTGCCATGGTGGATAAAGCCCAAACAGAGCGTGTCATGGGCTACATCAATAAAGGCCAGGAAGAAGGCGCAAAACTGCATTTTGGTGGTAAGCAGGTGATGCAGGAAACTGGCGGCTTTTATATCGAGCCAACCATTTTTGACAATGTCTCCAATGATATGACGATCGCCCAAGAGGAAATTTTTGGCCCGGTTGTCAGCACGATCACCTTCAAGGACATGGAAGAGGGGGTCAAGATTGCCAACGATACCATCTATGGCCTGGCGGCGTCAGTCTGGACACGGGATATTTCCAAGGCGCATCAGCTTGCGCAATCACTCCGCGCCGGCACAGTCTGGGTCAACACCTATGATGATGTCGATATGTCCACGCCATTTGGGGGCTATAAGCAGTCTGGTAATGGTCGGGACCGGTCCCTTCATGCTCTCGAAAAATATACTCAGCTGAAAACGACATGGATCAACATCGCGTGATCTTTGAGTATAGGAAAATGGGAGTGAATAATGAAAAGTTATCAATTTGAGGAATATGGAGCCCCGCTGGTGGAAAACACCAGCGAGGCGCCAACCGCGAGCGGTGATGAAGTGCTAATGGATGTCACTGCCTGCGGTGTCTGCCATAGCGACATTCATATTTGGGAAGGTCATTTTGATCTTGGCAATGGAAAGAAACTCGATATTCGGGGCGGGCGGGATTTGCCGCATACCCTTGGTCATGAAATCGTTGGGACTGTCACAGCCGTCGGCGAGAATGTCACCGACGTGAAGGTTGGCGACAAGCGGGTAGTCTATCCCTGGATCGGGTGCGGAGAATGCGCGATCTGTAAATCGGGAGAGGAACAGCTCTGCAATCGCCCGCGTCAGCTCGGCGTTGATGTTCCTGGTGGCTATTCGGATACCTTGCTGGTGCCTCATTCAAGGTATCTTCTGGACTATGGCAACTTGTCGAAAGAGCTGGCCTGCACCTATACCTGTTCCGGACTCACGGCCTATAGCGCTCTCCAAAAGGTTAAGTCACGCGCCGATGGCGGAAAACTCCTGATCATCGGGGCGGGCGGTGTTGGTTTGGCTGCGATGGCTATTGCCAAGTCCGTGACGGATGCCGAAATCTATGTTGCCGATATCGATCCCGAAAAACGGGAAGCCGGAATAAAAGCAGGCGCCGTTGACGCGATTGATCCTTCTGACCCAGCGGCGTTTAAGAGCTTTATGGGAATGACCGGCGGCGGCGTGAATGCGACCATTGATTTCGTCGGAGCGGAAAGTAGTGCGGCCTTCGGTGTGAAAGTACTCGCTAAAGGTGGCAAGCTGGTGATCGTGGGTCTCTTCGGCGGTGGCTTTACCTTGCCTCTTCCCATGTTCCCGATCAAGGCGATCTCGGTTGAGGGAAGCTATGTTGGAAACCTTCAGGAAATGCGGGAGTTAATGGAGCTTGCCAGAGCCGGCAAGCTTAACGAACTTTCCATCACACCGCGCCCGATGAAGGAGGCCTATAACACCCTTGAAGATCTTCGCGCCGGCAAGATCGTTGGCCGGGTGGTGCTGCAAAGCTGACAGCTATTACATATAAACAGAAAAGGCGGCATTTTAAGTGCCGCCTTTTTTACTTCCTGTCGCAAAAGCGTTTAATGTATAGGGCCCGCGGTTTCCATGTCGATGAGTTCATTCACGACGCGCATCAGTTCGATACAGGCAAAAAGATCTTCTTCAGACTGTTCATTCTGGCGCAATGCTTCCGCTTCGGCGCATAGCATTTCAATGGCGTTTTCTCCCTGATGGACAATCAGGTTATGGGCCGTGCTGTAGAGATCGATTGTCGTATCCGGGTTTAGTTCAATGGTATTCATCATGGCCGTAATCCTCAAGCGGTGCCGGTTTGTTATCTTGATCCCAATTTTAGTTAAATTGTCTTAAAGGATGGTTAACAGCTACAGTGCCCAAAACTGCAGCTAGAATGGAAGGTCAACGGCATTGGTCAGGAAGCGCATGAATGGTGTCGCTTTTTGAAATGCGTCCTCCACTTCGTCGATGAAATCGGGTTTCGTAATCCCTTCGACGGTTAGCAGCGGCTTCATTACGAAGAGGGTTTTACGTCGCAGATCCTCGATTTCAGGATGATCAATGGGAAAGCCCTTCGGTGCGCGTTTAAGGCCGTCCCCCCTTATTCCATCAGGAAAGGTTTTGCGGAAATCGGGATCGTTCTTAATGGCGTTCCAGTCCGCGCTTTTCTCGTCAATAGCATGGCGGATTTTTGTGAGGATGGGAGCAGGAGGGAGATAGATTCCGCCGCCAAAGCGCACGCCATCAAGGGCAAGATGGACATAGAAACCCGGCGCATGAGCATCTCTGCCTGCCTGATGGCGAAATTGGCACGCGGCATGTTCCTTATAAGGTTTTGGATCTCGGGAGAACCGCACGTCGCGGTAAATCCTGAACATGGAGCCGCCGTTTGGGCGCGGGTCGGCGATATATGTCGGTGCAATGGCTTCGAGCCGCGGGGCTATTGCTTCAATAAAATCGCACATTGGATAGACGACCACGTCTTTATAACGCTGTTTGTTTCGTCCGAACCAGTCGCGATTATTATTCTCAATCAGCTCAGCATAAAAACGCAAAAACTCTTTTGGAAAACCCTGAAATCCCGTCACCACACTGTCCGTTTTATATTCTTCTGGGGGGCAATGGCCCGTTTTTCTGTGTCGGGTGACAGCGCGACCGATCCGGGTCCGCATATATTATTATCGGCGTTATAGCCGACAACCATCGCCCGGGTGGTCGTGCTGAAGGGGTAATTATCCCTGAGATCTTGTTCTTTGAAAAAGGGGATCTTCGCCAGATTCTCAAGGAATTTTAGTTCATCGGGATGAACACCGACGGCATTGAACCGCTTCCGAAAGAACGGAACATTCTGGTAGGCATGCGTCAAACTCCATTTGAGCCAATCCAGCTGCAGCGCCGAGATTTCATCCTTGCTGGCAATCTCGATCGGATCAAGCTCGTCCCTCGACGGTGGGTTCAGACGCATGCCGCCCTCATAGTCTTCAGACTCTCTCGATGACAGTGGCGATCCCTTGGCCAACACCGATGCACATGGTGCAAAGCGCATAGCGTCCGCCGGTGCGGTGCAGCTGATACATTGCCGTTGTCAGCAGTCGTGCACCGGACATGCCGAGTGGATGGCCAAGCGCTATCGCGCCGCCCAGCGGATTAACGCGGGGGTCATCATCTTTCAGGCCCAGCTCGCGCATGACGGCGAGGCCCTGTGCGGCAAAAGCCTCGTTGAGTTCAATCACATCCATGTCATCCATGGTGAGCCCGAGACGAGACAGCAGCTTCTGACTGGCCGGGGCAGGGCCGATCCCCATGATCCGCGGAGGTACGCCGGCTGTGGCTGCGCCCAGAATACGGGCCTTCGCTGTCAGGCCATATTCCTCTATGGCCTCATCGGAGGCGAGCAGGATGGCGCAGGCGCCATCATTGACACCGGAAGCATTGCCCGCGGTGACGGAGCCGCCTGCCCGGAACGGAGCCTTAAGGCCCGCGAGTTTTTCGATGCTCGTTGCGCGGGGATGTTCGTCCTTGTCGACAATGATCGGGTCGCCCTTGCGCTGCGGAATTTGGACCGGAATGATCTCATCGTTAAAGGAACCATTCGCCTTTGCCGCCGCTGCCTTTTCCTGACTGCGGAGTGCAAACAGATCCTGATCCTCGCGCCGGATCTGATAATCCTCCGCGACATTTTCTGCCGTTTCGGGCATGGAATCGATGCCGTACTGATCCTTCATCTTCTTGTTGACGAAGCGCCAGCCGATAGTGGTATCGAAAATTTCGGCATTGCGCGAGAAAGGCGTCGTTGCCTTGCCCATGACAAACGGTGCACGGCTCATGCTTTCTACGCCGCCGGAAATGCCTAGATTAGCTTCGCCGGTCATAATCTGGCGGGCGATCGTTGCCGTGGCGTCCATGCCGGAGCCGCAGAGGCGGTTGATTGTGGCGCCACCGACACTTTCTGGCAGGCCTGCGAGCAGGGCGCTCATCCGGGCAACATTGCGGTTATCTTCGCCGGCCTGATTGGCATTGCCGTATATGACATCATCGACCTTTTCCCAATTGACGGAGGGATTACGATCCATCAATGCCTTGATTGGAATGGCGCCGAGATCGTCTGTACGCACAGCGGACAAGCTGCCGCCATAGCGTCCAATCGGTGTCCGAATTGCGTCACAGATATAAGCGTTCTTCATTTTTCTTTTCTTTCATTAAGTCCCGGGATCATCTGTCCCTTGATGGTATGTGAATTGCCGCGAAAAAGGGCGACGGTTTTTCCGCTCTTATCTTGAACGGTAATATCATACAGGCCCGTCCGATCGGTTCTTGTCATTTCAACTGCGGTGGCAGTCAAAAAGGCATTCTCCGGAACAGCCTGAATAAAGTTGATCTGGGCCGCCTGCGCGACTGTGTTCTGATTATAACTATTGCAGGCATAGGCGAAAGCGGTATCAGCAAGTGTAAAAACATAGCCGCCATGGCAGATACGATGACCATTTAACATGTAATCCAGAACCCGCATGGTCATGACAGCACGGCCGGGGCCGATTTCTTTCAAGGCAATACCGAGATGTTGTGCCGCAGTATCCTTGCGGTACATGGTTTCCCCAACCGTTCTTGCGATACCCTCAGCGCTGACGCTCTCGTTCCCGGACATGTTATCGGCCTTTAAAATTTGCTTTCCGCTTGCCAAGAAAAGCAGAGACACCTTCTATAAAGTCTTCCGTTCCGCTTGCCTTCTGCTGAAGATCCCTTTCCACTTTTAACTGGGTTTCCAGGTCATTTCCAAGGCTGGCATTCATCGCCTGCTTGATGTAGGCATAGCCCTTTGTCGGGCCCGATGACAACTTCGCTGCGAGGGCCTCTGCAGCGGGCATCAGGTCGTTATCTTCATATGTTTTCCAGATCAGCCCCATTTTTTCAGCTTCTTCTGCGGGAAGCTTGTCACCTAGCATGGCAAGGCCCATGGCTTTACCGGACCCGACCAGGCGCGGCAGAAAGTAGGTGCTGCCCGCATCAGGCACCAGCCCGATATGACAGAAGGCCTGAAGGAAGTATGCGGATTTTGCCGCAAGAACTATATCACAGGCGAGGGCGAGGCTCATACTCGCGCCAGCAGCAATGCCATTAACAGCCGCAATGACCGGTTTATCGAGCGTTCGGACAAACAGGATCAATGGATTATAGTTTTTTTCCAGCGTATCCCCGGCATCAAGGACACCCCCGGAAGCGCTGCTTGAGGAAAGATCTGCTCCTGCCCCAAAGGCTCGGCCTTCACCGGTAATCAGTATCGCACGGACATCATCGCCCTTGAGCACGGGCATGATAGAACGAAGTTCTTCATGCATTTCATCACTGAAGGAATTGAGTTTGTCAGGCCGGTTCAGCGTTATTTTGGCAACGCCTTCCTGTATATCCAGTTTAATGGTCGCGAATGTCATTGTTCCCACGCTTCATTGTTATTTTGAGGGGTTTTATCGGACAAGATTAATCGAATAGCAATGGAGAGAACAGGATTTTCTCTCGCATTTGAAAATTAGGCGACAAGAGAATTTACACCGTTACACCTTTGCCGCAGATGTGTTTGGTTTAGGATTGTTTATTATAAATTGATGCTGGATTGAAGATGTTTTACACAGTTTCGTCCAGAATTTTTCGCAATATAGAGCGCTTGGTCAGCGCGGTTGATAAAGGCGGTTGGACCTTCCGAAAGTGCATACGCGGTAACACCGAATGACATGGTGATTTTCCCGACGTCCTTTTTTGTCGATCTTTGAATCAATCGTTTTGCCGCTATGGCCATTCGCAGGTCGTTTGCGAGATTGACAGCATCAGCAAGGTCGGTTGCGGGAAGGATAACACTAAACTCCTCCCCACCGTATCTTGCGGCTAATGCATTCTTTTCAATGCCCTTTGCCAAAGTAGAGGCAACAAGCTTGATAACCTGATCCCCAAATGTATGACCGTGGAGGTCGTTGAATTGTTTGAAATGATCGATATCTGCCATCAAAAGGCACAGGGACGATTGGTTTTCACGCGCAGTCGCTATTTCTTTGGATAATACTGCGTCAAAACTTTTCCGGTTTGGAATGCCGGTCAGGGCATCGGTGTAGGCTTCTCTTTGCACATATTGGAGCCGTCGTTTTAGTTCCGCTATTTCGCGCGATGCACCATCAAGACCTTTATGGAGGGAGGAGGTGTTATCCGACATCGAATTCGTCTGGGAGACAATTTCACTGATAATATCCTGCAGATCCTGCCCGTTCATTCCTTCGGCTTTGAGCGCAAAATCATTTAGCTGTTTACCGTAGGAAGAAAAATCCGCTGTTGTTCTTTTCAGATCGCCCATCACATTGTCCATTGACTTCTGGACCATATGATTAGTTTCCTGGACAACCTGTCCTTCTTTATCACGGGTAAAGAACAGCTTGAAAAGTTCAACCCCCATGTTTTCGGAATATTTGCCGTTCTTTGCCAGAAGTTGATTGAGCGCCCGAGTTAGATCCGGATTAGTTTCCTGTAAATATTCAAACCAAATAGCATAGTTATGCGGCGTCGGTTGAATTCCCTGTTCTTCGATCAAGGCCAATGTCTTTTTGGCTATGACACGTACATTCCGATAACTCTCAATCACTGCCAAAGCATCTAGCCTCCATATTTAATTATGGGTATTCTCAGGAATGGTCATTTGTCAGTATAAAATAATATGGGCGATGTATAATTAAAAAAAATATTCGGAAATGCAAATATAATAGATGGAAAGCGTGAAAATTTTCTAAATAAGTGCGTTTAATATTTATAAATACAATTATTAATTGCGTCTATATGCCCAGATACTGTTGTTTCGCTGTATCGTCTTCCAGCAAGTTGCGGGAAGTTCCCTCCCAGACGACTGTCCCTTTTTCAATGATATAATGTCGGTCCGCAATATCAGTGAGAGCCTGAATATTCTTGTCTATCACCAGAATTGATTGCCCTTCTTCTTTCAGATTTCGAAGACAGCGCCATATTTCCTGGCGTATAAGAGGGGCGAGCCCTTCCGTCGCTTCATCGAGCAATAATAGATCCGGGTTTGTCATCAGGGCCCGGGCAATAGCAAGCATTTGCTGTTCGCCGCCGGAAATTTTATTTCCCATGCTGTTTTTTCGTTCGCTGAGCTTGGGAAACAGCTCCCAGATTGATTTAAGGTTCCAACGCTCATTGCCATTGGGACCGGCGTTGGCTGTCGCTACAAGATTTTCTTCAACACTCAAATTTGGGGAGATCAGGCGACCTTCAGGCACCAAGCCAATTCCCAGGCGCGCAATTCGATAAGGCGACAGGGAGGTGATATCCTTGCTCTTGAACTGGATGCTACCCTGTCGGGCCGGCACAAGGCCCATAATCGAGCGAATAGTCGTTGTCTTGCCCATGCCATTTCGGCCCATCAGGGTCACAACCTCACCCTCTTTCACGGTCAGGGACATGTTGAACAGCACCTGACTCTGGCCATAAAAGCTGTCTATGGCGTTTACTTGCAACATAATTACGCTTCCTCACCAAGATAGGCCTGCCGGACGTCATCGTTATTGCGGATTTCGTCCGGGGTCCCTGTCGCAATAGCCCGACCATAGACCAACACGCTAATCCGGTCGGCCAGACTGAATACGGCATCCATATCATGTTCAACCAGTAATATCGTATGGCGGGATTTCAGCTCAATCAGGCGCTCAACCAAACGCTCGCTATCTTCTTTGGACATGCCCGCCATTGGTTCATCAAGTAACAGAAGCTTGGGCTTCGTTGCGAGGGCAACGGCAATTTCAAGCTGCCGCTGTTCCCCGTGGCTGAGATTGGCAGCCGCCGTATCAGCGCGCTGCTCGAGCCCTATTCGCCGTAGGATATCCAATGCAGGATCGGTTAGATTCTTATCTTTATTGACCTTTTTCCAAAAACGAAAGGAATGTCCATTATGGGCTTGAACTGCGAGGCACACATTTTCAAGAACCGTAAATTCCTGAAAGAGGGAGGTAATCTGAAACGAACGCGCAAGTCCAATATGGGAGCGGCCCGGTTCTGAAAGGCGTTTCAGGTTTTGACCGGCGAAGGTGATTTTACCGCTGTCGGATGGAATTTCACCGGTGAGCTGCTTGATCAAAGTTGTCTTGCCGGCACCATTCGGGCCGATAATGGCGTGGAGTTCCCCCTCTCGTACCGAAAGAGAAAGGTCGTCGGTTGCGAGAAGACCGCCATAGCGCTTTACAAGTTTTTCAACACTGAGAAGGTCTTGTTCAGTCATGATCCTTTCCTTGCTCCGGGAAGAAAGCTGTCTACGCCATTTCGCGCATACAGCACTACCAGGATCAGGAGAGGACCAAAAATCAGCTGCCAATATTCACCGACATGAAGACCGCCAATGGTCAGCGGGATAGAGGAGAGGAGTTCTTCCAGCATCAAGAAAGCGAGCGCGCCATAGAGAGGGCCAAACAGGCTTGCCATCCCACCCAGCAGGATCATGATGATTAGGTCACCCGAACGTGTCCAATGCATCATGTCTGGACTTACAAAGTCATTCAGGTTGGCCATGAGAAAGCCAGCGTATCCGGCAATTGTTCCTGCAATCACAAAGGCTGTAAGGCGGTATTTATAGGGAGAAAATCCAATTGCGCGCATGCGCGCCTCGTTCGATTTAGACCCGCGGATAACATTACCAAAGGCCGAACCAATCAGCCGGTGCATCAAAAACAATACCAAAAGCAGGGAGACGAAAATCAGGTAGTACAGGCTTTTCTCGTCATTTAGATCGATCAGGCCCAGCATGTCACTCCGTGAATAGATGCTGAGCCCGTCATCTGCACCATAGGTTTCAACGCCGACCGCGCTGAAATAAAGCATCTGCGAGAATGCCATGGTGATCATGATAAAATAGACGCCCCGTGTGCGGAGACTGATTGCGCCAATTGTCAACGCGACTACAGCTGATACCAGCAGTGCGAAAGCAAGCTGTATATATCCGTTCATCATCCAGTCAACGCCGTCCTCAAAGGCATGAAACGTCCCAATGCCAACCACATAGGCACCAACGCCAACAAAAGCCGCGTGTCCGAAACTGACCATGCCGCCATAACCAATAAGCAGATTGAGGCTTAAGGCAGCAATGGCAAGAATAAGGATGCGGGCAACCAGTCCTGTGTAAAAACTGTCGCCCACCCAGTCGGTGAAGAAGGGCAGGAGGGCCAGAAAGGCAAGAAGGGCGGTGTTTATTAACTGTCGGGAGGAAAGGGTCATTGGCCAACTCCCTTGGGTGGAAACAGTCCCTGCGGTTTGATTGCGAGGACGAGGGCCATCAGAAGATAGATCATCATGGAGGATATGGCCGGAGCCGCCGTTGCTGCGGTTTGGGAGGGTAAAATCAAATCAAGTATCTCCGGCAGGAAGGAGCGGCCGACGGTATCAATCAATCCGATCAGGATAGCTGCGATAAAGGCACCTTTGATAGACCCAATCCCGCCAATCACAATGACAACAAGTGTCAGGATCAAAATGCTTTCGCCCATTCCGATTTCTACCGACAGAATGGGGCCGGCCATGAGACCCGCAAGGCCGGCAAGGGCGGCGCCAAGGCCGAACACAAGTGTGAAAAGAAGGCGGATATTTATGCCTAGTGCCCCGATCATATCGCGGTTACTGGCGCCCGCGCGGATCAGCATGCCGAGCTTGGTTCGGGAGACAATGAAGTAAAGAAGACCGGCAACGAGAAACCCGGTTATAATGATCGCCAGCCGAAAGGCAGGGTAGGGAACGCCGGGAATAATCTCCACCGTCTGGTTAAGAAAATCAGGGAGCGGGATAGCCAGTCCAATCGGGCCCCAAATTAGCCGCGTTGCTTCATTGAAAAACAGGATCAAGCCGAAGGTTGCCATCACTTGATCCAGATGGTCGCGGGCATAGAGTGTTCGAAGCGCGACAATCTCGACGACGACGCCAAGAATAAAGACAGCCGGCAGGGTAAGAAGGGCACCGATCAGAAAGGACCCGGTCCAGCCTGTAAAAGTGGCGCAGAAATAGGCCCCCATCATATAGAGGGAGCCATGCGCGAGATTGACCATATCCATGATACCGAAGACGAGTGTGAGGCCCGCTGCCAATAAAAACAACAACAGGCCCAGCTGGAAGCCGTTTAGTATCTGTTCCAGCAGAAGTAACCAGTTCATCAATATGCCTTTTTTCTAACGTATTGTTTTTAATCAAAAAAAGAGCGCAATCATGTCTGAGCTGCACTCTTTTTTCAACCCGGTAAGTAGCAAAATATTTATTCCATCTTGCATTCTTTGGCATATGTATCCTGATGATCCTCATAGACTGTAGAAACAATTTTTGTCGTATATTGTCCCTCATCATCCTTGACGACCTGACGCAGGTAAAAATTCTGGATGGGGATATTGTTATTCCCGAACTTCAGCTTCCCGCGGACACTTTCAAACTCTGCGGCCTTCAGTGCAGCGCGAACTGCGTCCCGATCGCTGAGATCGCCCTTAACCTTTTCGACGGCACTATTGATTAGCATAATGGAGTCATAGGACTGGGCTGCATAATGGCTTGGATAATGGCCATATTTTGCTTTGAAATCACCTACAAATCTTTTGTTCGCGGGGGTGTCGAGATCAGGTGACCAGAACATGGTCATCAGGCTGCCTTCCGCCTGCTCGCCTACGCGTGGCAGGCTGATAGAGTCGATTGTGAATGTTGTGTAGAGCGGGACCGAAGTGGCCAGATCGGCCTGAGCATACTGCGCCATGAACTGCGCACCATGTTTGCCTGGATAAAAGACAAAAAGAGCGTCCGGCTTGGCGGCACGAACCTTGGCTAATTCAGCCGAGAAATCAAGCTGGGCCGGGAATTTTGTCATGTCCTTGCCGACAATCTCACCCTGGAAGGTTCTCTCGACGCCCGTCACCATGTTCTTGCCCGCTGCATAGTTGGGAGCCATGATATAGAGTTTCTTGATCCCGCGTTGATTCAGGACTTCACCCATTGCCATCGGAGTCTGATCATTCTGCCAGGAAGTAGAAAATACATCCTCATGGCATAGCTTGCCGGCGAGTGCGCTCGGTCCGGCGTTGGAGCTAATAAGGAATGTCCCGCTATTCACAGCGCTCTTGTAAGAGGCCATAAGAACATGGCTCCAGATATAGCCTGCAATAAAATCGACCTTATCTTTCTTGATGAGCTTGTCGGTTTTTTGTTTGCCAATTTCAGGCTTGAAGCCATCATCTTCATAAATGATCTCGATATCGCGTTCTCCCATCTTGCCGCCAAGATGGATAACCGCGAGGTCGACTGCTTCGCGCATATCTTTGCCGATAGCGCCGGCACCGGTGGTCAAGGTGGTCACAAATCCGATTTTGACGGCATCTGCGGCGCTTGCCCAAGTAGGCGCAGCCATTAAGGCGGCTGCGGAAATCAGGCTGATTATTTTCTTGTTCACAATGAAGTCTCCCTGTGCTGTCTCTAAAACGGGTGTCCCGCTCTGCTCCCTAAAGCGGCTTCTAGATTAAGGAATTTTAAGGCGCACGCAAAGGAAGTTTTTTTAATTGCCTCGTCTTAGCATCGGTGAAAAGGCTAGTTAAAGGCCTTAAAGGTGATCATGGTGAAGGTGTCTTTTATGCCAGGCAGGGTCTGGATATGTTCATTGACGAAATGGCCGATATCCTGATCGTCATCAAGATAGCATTTCATCATCAGGTCGTACTTCCCGGAAATGGAGTAGACCTCCGATACCTGCTCAACATTTTCAACAGCTTCCGCGGCAACATCATATGCCTTGCCGAGTTCGCATTTGACCATGATAAAAATTGTTTTCAAAAGAAACCACCTTTCTCGCGTACTCACTGCTCAAATCTGGGTATCTCAGCTTCGTTAAATACTACTAATACCGCGGGCTTAAGGAAACAAAAAAGGCTTCTAAAAAAGAAGCCCAATCTGAAGTCTGTATTATTTTCCTGCTGACTTTCGAAGCGGAATTTTGAAGAAAGCAGGAATATTTTCACCAAGGCCAATGACGGGTGTATCCGGTTCATCATTTGCGTGATGCGAACGGGAAGATCTGTCGTTATTGCCTTTTTCCGCGTTCTTTTCGTATTTCTTGGACGGCCTGCTGGATTGTTTCTTTTCATCCGGTGCCGTTTCCTTTTGTGCGGATTTGGCAGATGATGCGCCTTCATCACTCCGCCGCTGTCCTCTCCTTGGACCGCGGCCGGGCTTTTTCTCGCGTTCAGATATCGCGGCGCCTTCCTTGACAACTTCCTCCATCCCCTCAAGGGTGATTATCGGAAGTTCTCTGCCAACGAGTTTCTGGATGCCATCCAGATATTTTGTTTCGCTTTTCGTGACGATTGTGTAGGCGTGGCCTTCCTGACCAGCGCGCCCCGTTCTCCCGATGCGATGAATATAATCTTCAGAATGGGTTGGAACGTCAAAGTTGAACACATGGCTGACGGAACTGACATCAATTCCGCGGGCAGCAACATCAGAGCAAACGAGCAATTTAATCTCGCCGCTTTTGAACTTATCGAGGGTTTCCATGCGATGGCTCTGGCTCATATCACCATGAAGCCCGCCGGCGTTAAAGCCATGCTTTGTCAGGGAACCCAGAAGAATATCGACATCTTTTTTGCGGTTGCAGAAAATGAAGGCGTTTTTCACTTTTTCCTGTTGAAGGAGCTTGCGCAAGGCGGGCCGCTTTTCCGATTTTTGCACCATTAGCAGGCCTTGCGTAACGGTTGCGGCCGTTGAGGTTGGCAGGGAAACTGCAACTTCTTTGGGGTTGAGCAGGAACATATCCGCCAGTTTCCGCATTTCCTTGGACATAGTGGCCGAGAAAAAGAGTGTCTGGCGGAGTGGGGGCAACAGAGAGACAATTCGCTCGACATCCGGGATGAAACCCATGTCCATCATTCGATCGGCTTCGTCGATCACCAAGGTCTTTACCCCATTCAACAGGACCTTGCCGCGTTCCACATGATCAAGCAGACGACCGGGTGTTGCGATGAGTACATCAACGCCTTTATCCAGCTTCGCATCTTGATCCGAAAAGGACATGCCGCCAATCAGGAGCGCCATGGAAAGCTTGCTGTATTTGCCGTAATTTTCAAAGTTATCGGCAACCTGGGCGGCTAGTTCCCGCGTAGGCTCCAGAATCAGGGAGCGGGGCATTCTTGCCTTCGCCTGTCCCGAAGCGAGAATATCAATCATCGGCAGGGTGAAACTCGCTGTCTTGCCGGTGCCCGTTTGCGCGGTGCCCAGAACATCACGCCCCATCAATACGTAGGGAATGGCTTTTTCCTGGATAGGTGTTGGGCTTTCGTAACCGGTTTCCTCAACCGCTTTTAACACTTCGGGGCTAAGGCCGAGATCTGCAAATTTCATATAAAGAGAACTACCGTTCGTAAAAAAATAAAATCATCTTAAAACTGTGCGCAATCTAGTGAATTAGCACATTCTGTCAAATGTTTCCTGCGATTTGCCCAGTAAAACCGGGCTACGACATGAGTTTTACACTAAATTTGCTGTATTTTAAAGTTAACGGTTCTCAAGCCGATTCCTTAACTGTAAAAGAAAGTTAGAGCCGAAAAGCGATAACGTCCCTCAAATTACACCAAATTGCCTAAAAATGACAGAAAAACATTCACTTGTTCTTGTTCCCGGCCTGCTATGTACGTCAGATTTATGGCGAGACCAGATTACAGCACTTTCAGACATCGCGAATATTATCGTTGGGGATCATACGCAGGATGATAATATGTCGGCTATTGCTGAACGGATACTGGCAAATGCACCGGAGCGGTTTGCCCTCGCGGGCCTATCAATGGGCGGTTACATCGTCCTCGAAATGATGCGCCAGGCACCAGAACGGATTACCCATCTTGCCATCATGGATTCGCGCGCAGTTGCCGATACGCCGGAAGATTATCAGAGGCGCCTTGATTTTATCAAGCTGGTGGAACAGGGATCGGCTTTCAAGGGCGTGACCCGGAGCCTTTTGCCGACACTAATTCATAAATCGCGTCTGAATGATGAGGACCTTGTCAGCCGTATCTTCAAGATGGCGGAAGATATCGGCAAGGAGGCTTTTCTCCGTCAGGAGAGGGCATTGCTTGATCGTCCGGTCCTAACCGGCATGCTGAGAACGATTTCCTGTCCGACGCTGGTTCTTGCTGGAGCGGATGACAAATTGATCCCGCCGAAGATTCAACGGGACATGGCGATCGAAATTCCGACTGCGCAATATGTGGAAATCCCCAATTGCGGCCATCTACCAACGATGGAAGAGCCAGAACTCACCAGCAAGTATATGCGCCACTGGCTTGCACGGAGTTAAATTAGAGACTAGACGTCCAGATCCTCGACATAGCGGGCGTTTTCCTGGATGAAGGAAAAGCGTAGTTCCGGGCGTTTACCCATCAGGCTTTCGACCCGATCCGCGGTTTCGCCAAATTCCTCCATCGGGACATCGACTTTAAGAAGGACCCTTTTTGCGGGGTTCATCGTTGTGTCCTTCAGCTGTGCCGGCGGCATTTCGCCGAGGCCCTTAAAGCGGCTAATATCAACTTTGCCGCGACCACTGAATTCGGATTCCATAAGCTTGTCCTTATGGGTGTCATCCATGGCATAGAAGGTTTTCCCGCCTTGCGTGAGACGATAGAGCGGTGGTTGCGCCAAATATAAATGGCCCTCAGTAATGAGCTGGCGCATCTCACGATAGAAGAACGTCATGAGCAGGGAGGCGATATGGGCCCCGTCAACATCCGCATCGGTCATGATGATGACTTTGTCGTAACGCAGATCCTCGCTCCGATATTTCTCACGCAGGCCACAACCAAGAGCCTGAACCAGATCCCGTAATTCCAGGTTGGCCTTAATCTTGTCATTGGTTGCAGAGGCGACATTAAGGATTTTGCCGCGAAGTGGCAGGATTGCTTGCGTCTTTCGGTCGCGCCCCTGTTTAGCAGAACCACCGGCGCTATCACCCTCAACGATAAAGATTTCTGTGCCGTCGCGCCCGCTCTTGCTGCAGTCGGCAAGCTTGCCGGGCAGGCGGAGACGGCTGGTCGCCGTTTTTCGGCTGGTTTCCTTTTCCTGTCGGCGACGTAGCCGTTCCTCGGATTTTTCCACGATCCAGGCGAGAAGGTTGTTCGCCTGATCCGGCGCGGCTGCAAGCCAGTTATCAAAGTGATCCTTGATGGCGAGGTCAACGAGGCGGCTTGCCTCTGTGGTGGTCAGCTTTTCCTTTGTCTGTCCCTGAAACTGCGGGTCTGGGATAAAAACGGAGAGGACAGCCGTCGCACCGGAGAGGATATCCTCCGCCGTAATCTGCGCGGCCTTCTTGTTATTGATCAACTCCCCATAGGCCTTGAGGCCACGCAGAAGTGCCCCGCGAAAACCGAGTTCATGGGTGCCGCCTTCCGGCGTTGGAACGGTATTACAATAAGAGTTGAGGAAGGTCATATTCGTCAGCGGCCACGCTATCGCCCATTCAACTCGACCCCGATCATTGTCCATCTCTACGCGTCCCGCAAAAGGTTCCTGCGTTACGGACTTGATACCGTCGAGGGAGGCATTCAGAAAATCGCGTAATCCTCCCGGGAAATGCAGCGTTGCTTCTATGGGGGTCTCATCCTTGATCAGCTCCTCTGCGCATTTCCAGCGGATTTCCACCCCGCGAAAAAGATAAGCCTTCGATCGGACCATTTTATAGAGCTTCGCGGGACGAAGAGCAGTGCCGGTCTCGAATATTTCTGGATCAGGGTGAAACTGAACCGAGGTGCCGCGTCGATTCGGCGCCGCTCCCACCTTTTCAAGAGCAGTCTGTGGAAAGCCTTTCGAGAATTCCTGCCGCCAGAGTTCCTTGTCACGGGCAACTTCCACTATCATACGGTCAGACAAGGCGTTCACAACAGAAATGCCGACGCCGTGCAAACCACCCGCTGTGTGATAGACCTTGTTAGAAAACTTGCCGCCCGAATGGAGCGTTGTCAGGATAACCTCTAGCGCTGACTTGTCCTTGAACTTGGGATGACGGTCGATTGGAATGCCGCGCCCATTATCGCGAATGGCAAGCGAGCCATCGGCGAATAGCTCGACTTCAATGCGGGATGCGTGACCCGCCACGGCCTCATCCATTGAATTGTCCAGGACCTCAGCGGCAAGATGGTGTCGAGCCCTCTCATCCGTGCCGCCAATGTACATGCCCGGCCGCAGCCGAACGGGCTCCAGCCCTTCAAGGACTTCAATATCTTTGGCGGAATAATCTGTGCTATCGGATTTGGGTTGCTGAAAAAGATCGGACATTTAGGCAATTCACTGACTGATTTTGTATCATTATGTTTGGTAAAATATGTTCGCCCAACGGGCTGAAACTGTATAAGTTATACTCTTAATTCATAGTGATAAGGAAGACTAAAGATAATGACCAGCGAATTCCGTGATCCCGTAATCCGCACCGCGCCTATGCCCAGTGATTGTAACAACAATGGCGACATTTTTGGCGGCTGGGTATTGTCCCAAATGGACATGGCAGGCGGCATTCTTGCGGCGCGGCGGGCAAACGGGCGCACCGTAACCGTTGCTGTTGAGGCGATGACCTTCCATCAGCCCATCAAGGTCGGCGATGTTGTCAGTATTTATGGTGAGATCGAGCGGGTAGGGCGAACGTCTGTTGCGGTGAAGTTAACGACTATTGTCACGCGTAAGCTGGACCCTGAGGAGATAAAAGTCACGGAAGGCATTTATGTCTTTGTTGCCATTGATGACAATGGAAAACCGCGACCGGTTGACGCGTAACTCTGAAGTAGGCGCTATTTCAAAACTTCAATAATAACGGAATAAAAAAAGGCTGCCGATTTACCGGCAGCCTTTTTCTTAAGTAGGTGTCACGCTTAGACGCTGTAGTACATATCGAATTCGACCGGATGCGGTGCATGTTCGAATTTGAAGACGTCTTCCCATTTCATCGCGATATATCCGTCAAGCATATCGTCAGTAAAGACGCCGCCTTTTTTCAGGAATTCACGATCTGCATCAAGTGCTTCAAGCGCTTCACGGAGGGAACCGCAGACTGTGGGGATGTCTTTAAGCTCTTCCGGCGGAAGATCGTAAAGGTCCTTGTCCATGGCATCGCCTGGGTGGATCTTGTTCTGGATGCCGTCAAGTCCCGCCATCATCATCGCGGCGAAGGCGAGGTATGGGTTGGCCGTGCAGTCCGGGAAGCGGACTTCGACGCGCTTGCCGTTCGGGCTTGGGGAGTAAGGGATGCGGCAGGAAGCTGAGCGGTTGCGCGCAGAGTAGGCGAGCAGGACCGGGGCTTCAAATCCGGGGATCAAGCGCTTGTAGGAGTTTGTGCTTGCATTCGTGAAAGCATTGATGGCCTTCGCGTGTTTAATGATGCCGCCAATATAATAGAGAGCCGTTTCTGAAAGATCAGCGTAGCTTGAACCAGCAAATGCTGGTTTTCCGGCTTTCCAAATGGACATATGCGTATGCATACCAGAGCCGTTGTCACCCGAGACTGGTTTCGGCATGAAGGTCGCTGTCTTGCCATAGGCATGGGCAATATTGTGAACAACATACTTCTGTTTCTGCATTTCGTCCGCCGCCTTAACCATGGTGGTGAACTTCATGCCAAGTTCATGCTGGCTCGGGGCAACTTCATGGTGATGCTTTTCAACTGAAAGGCCGATTTCCTTACAAACGGAGACCATCTCGCTTCGGATGTCTGCGCCGCTATCAATGGGCTGAACAGGAAAATAACCGCCCTTGACGCGCGGACGGTGACCGGAGTTACCGCCTTCAATTTCTGCGCCGGACATATTCGGTGCTTCCACATCGCCAAGCTTGTAGAAGGTATGGTGGCTGTCGTTCGCAAATTCTACGTTATCAAACATGAAGAATTCAGCTTCCGGACCGAAGTAGGCGGTATCGCCAATGCCCGTGCTGGCGAGATAGGCTTCTGCCTTCTTGGCAACGGATCGTGGATCGCGCTCATAGCTTTCGCCTGAAAGCGGATCGAGAATATCGCAGAAGACAATCAGTGTAGGTCGCGCCGCAAAGGGATCCATAACAGCAGAGGTAGCATCGGGCATCAGAGTCATATCTGATTCATTGATGGCTTTCCACCCTGTGATAGACGACCCATCGAACATTACGCCATCTTCGAACATATCTTCATCGACTACATCTACATGCATGGCAAGATGCTGCCATTTACCTTTCGGGTCGGTAAATCGAAGATCTACATATTCGACTTCATTTTCCTTGATCATTTTAAGAACATCTTCGGCCATTTTTACGTCTCTCTGTATAACTATTCAGGTGTCAATTTCAGGCGCCGTCCCACGTTGGGTAGCGCAATATTCAGATCGCTTCGGAGCCTTTTTCGCCCGTCCGGATACGAATTACTTCTTCAACGGTGGAAACAAAGATCTTTCCATCTCCAATCCGTCCGGTTCTGGCCGCCTGTTGAATGGCTTCCAGTGCTCGTTCAACCAGGGAATCTTCCAGAACAATCTCAATTTTTACCTTGGGCAGAAAGTCTACTACATACTCTGCCCCGCGATAGAGTTCTGTATGGCCTTTTTGTCGGCCAAAGCCTTTGGCTTCCGTAACGGTAATTCCCTGAAGCCCGACTTCGTGAAGGGCTTCTTTCACTTCATCCAGCTTGAACGGCTTGATAATCGCTTCGATTTTTTTCATAAGTCTGATCTCATACTTTTCATGTCACTTCGACCAAGGTTTATTTCTTCCCCATGTATAGCATGAGGCGTGCCAGTTTTGTGCGGTTAAATTGACGCACTGAAGACTCCCTGAAAACTGCGATTTTCTGTGGCAGGGAGTCGCTGGCATAAAGAATGATCAAAAAATAGGCGATTAAAAAATATGCAAACGATTAATTATTGGTCAGAGGCAGCTTTGCGCAATTTATAGAGCCCCTTGAAGTCGTTCGGGTCGGCAATTTCCCCTTTTCGGATGATCAACAGGCGACCTTCGCGCGCGAGGTGGATGGCCTGCTGTCGTACGACAGTCATATACTTTCGCCAGACATCCTTAGGTGCGGAAGGTTTTGCGCGATCATTGGCGATGGCCTGTGCAATCTCCTGGGGGGCAACATCCCGACCGGAAGCCACAGCGCGAAGAATATAGTCAACCACCGGGTCGTCCTCAGCCTTCGTATTTTCGCCGTTATTCGTATCGTCGGTCATTTTGTCACCTGAGTATAGATAAAACGCGGTTCTATAGGCGATAGGGCGAAATTGCAAGGGGCGGTTTATTCCTGTACAGGCAGCTTAATAGTGCGGTGGTTTTTCGTTTCCTGGCGACGCGGGGAGGGTGTCCTCCAACGTGACGATCCGCTCATGAGTATGGGAGAGTTTACGTTTGAGTTGCTCGATTTCCTGCCATTGCCGATTGACGATATCACTTAATTCGCTAATCGCCTGCTCTTGTTCCATAAATCTAAGTTCCAAATCGGTAAGGCGTTTGTCATCCATGTTAAAATCAAAGCCCTTTCAGAAATTCATCAAAGCGGTCCATTGCACGCTCAATATTTTCGATTGAATTGGCATATGAAAAACGCACATAGCCTTCGCCATGCGCCCCGAAACTGGTGCCCGCAATAACTGCAACGCCCTTTTCGGAGAGAAGCCTGTCCTGCATTTCCTTCGCGGTAAGGCCTGTGCCCGAGATATTGGGGAAGGCATAAAAGGCACCTTTCGGCATTACGCAACTCACTCCCGGTGCGGTATTCAGGCGTTCGTGGATGAGCTTGCGGCGTGCGTCGAACGCCTCCATCATCATATCAACGGGCCCTTGATCGCCTTTCAGGGCTTCAATCCCCGCAAACTGTGCTGCAGCATTCACGCAGGAATGAAAATTGACGCAGAGTCGTTGCGCATGGGGAACGAGCTCCTCTGGCCAGAGGCCCCAGCCCATCCGCCAACCGGTCATCGCATAGGTTTTTGACCAACCATCGAGAATGATCAGCCGCTCCCGTAACTCGGGGAAGTTCAGCATGCTGAAATGCCCTTCGCCATCGTATGTCATCCGGCTGTATATTTCATCAGATAAAACGTAGACATCGGGGAAGTTCCTGAGTCCTTTCGCGAGCTTTTCAAGCTCCGCCGAAGGGACCACGCCGCCGGTTGGGTTGGCGGGCGTGTTGAGGATAATCAGTTTTGTCTTGTCCGTTATTTTTGAGAGCACCGTTTCCGCCTCAAAAGAAAAGCCATTCTCCTCGATCAGCGGAATCGGAACGGGCGTCGCGCCGGTATAGCGGATCATGCTTTCATATATCGGGAAGCCGGGATTGGGATACATGATCTCGGTGCCATCCTCCCCGAACATTTCGATCGCAAAGGCCATGGTCACCTTGCCCCCCGGGACCACAATAATATGATCGGGATTGACCGTAACATTCCGGTATTTAGCGATGTCTTCCGCGACGGCCTCACGCAGTTCAGGAATGCCGTTTGCCGCCGTATAGCCATGCTGACCGTCCCGAAGGGCCTGGACGGCCGCCTCGACAATGTTGTCCGGCGTCGGAAAGTCCGGCTGCCCGATACCGAGATTGATGATATCCATGCCGTCCGCGGCCAGTGCATTGGCCCGTGCCAGCACATCGAAGGCGGTTTCTGTTCCAAGGCGCGACATTTTTGCTGAAATACCCATTGGCTTCCCTTTGGTTCTTCTGGTTTTGCCCTCAGATATGCCGCGCTTTCTGGGTAGGGGCAAGAAAAGATTCCGTAATTCATGCGCCCGGAACTGGTTTCGCTTGATATTGGCGCCAGTCCGGGCGTAGTTTGTGCGCGCATTTATTTATTGACAGGGATCGCGAGTGAAAAATACCAGTGATGTATTAGCCGGCTTCGGCACAACCATTTTTGAAGTCATGTCGAAGCTCGCGATCGAGCATCAAGCGATTAACCTCGGGCAGGGCTTCCCGGATGAGGACGGTCCAGCGGATATCCGTCATCTCGCCGCAAAGTCAGTGGAGGAGGGGCCGAACCAGTATCCGCCCATGATGGGTGTGCCGGAACTGCGCCAGGCTGTTGCCGACCATGACCGCCGCTTTTACGGCCTAAATGTTGACTGGCAGACGGATGTCCTTGTGACCTCCGGCGCAACGGAATCCCTGGCGGCCTGCATGCTTGGCCTGATCAATCCGGGAGATGAGGTGGTCCTGTTCGAACCGCTTTATGATTGCTACCTTCCAATGATCAAGCTGGCCGGTGGCATCCCGAAATTTGTCCGTCTTGATCCGCCCAACTGGGAGATTGATGAAGAAAAACTCCGCGCGGCATTTAGTGACAAGACCAAGCTGATCCTGATGAACAGCCCAATGAACCCGACAGGAAAGGTTTTCACGCGAGAGGAGTTGGAACTCATCGCGGAGCTTTCCATCAAGCATGATACCTATGCCATTTGTGACGAAGTGTATGAGCATATTGTCTTCGGGCAAAAAGAGCATCTCTCGCTCATGACCCTGCCCGGCATGCGGGAGCGCACGGCGCGTATCGCTTCGGCGGGCAAGACGTTTTCTCTCACCGGTTGGAAAGTCGGCTATCTCACCGCGGCGGCGGACCTGACCGCGCGCATCGCGAAGGCACATCAGTTCCTGACCTTCACGACGGCGCCGAATTTGCAAAGGGCGGTGGCTTATGGTCTCGCCAAGGATGACGCTTTTTATAATGACCTGAAAAGTTCCATGGAGGCCAAGCGCGACCGGTTCCGCAATGGCCTGCAGCGCATTGGCTTTACGACGGCGGATTGCGATGGCACTTATTTTATCAATGCGGATATCAGCTCGATTGGTTTTGACGGCACGGATGAGGAGTTCTGCCGCCTGATCACGACCGAGGCCGGGGTTGCCGCCGTTCCGTGCAGCGCCTTTTATCAATCCGAGGGCGCCCGCACGAATTTCGCACGCTTCTGCTTTTCCAAACGGGACGAAGTGCTTGATGCGGCAATTGAAAAATTGCAGGATTTTTTTGGGAAAAGAGGCTAAAGTTCTCTTGACCGGCGCTGGCAGTATCGCTAAACAGGGCCGCTCTTACGGCGAACGTAGCTCAGTTGGTTAGAGCGCCTGACTGTGACTCAGGAGGTCGGGGGTTCAAGACCCCTCGTTCGCCCCAAATCAACCCCTTGAAACCTATACGGTTTCTTGGGGTTTTTGCTGTCGTCATTGTGCTCGATTTTACAATTTTCTGCTAGCGGTTTTCCAGTCCAACTCATATTTTGTTCTTATCGAGTCGCGAAACTGTCCTTAAGGCGTGGCATATTTTACTTTGTGAGTTTGCGAGCCATCTATTTTATTTCTTGAAACGCTTCAATTGTCTTCAGGGCTTGAGCTAATCCACAAATCAAAGAGCTCGCTGGGTAAATCCTTAATTTTACCAAAATACAAGAAATCTAGAGAAATCCCATATTTCTTACAGAGAGCAATCGCTATGCGTCTTAATTGACTGTATTAACTCAAGAAACCCCTTTCAACTGTTTGAGTTGGAAGGGGTTTTGCTTTCCTGATGTTCGTTTCCGTTACGCTTCTTCTGGCGTTTTCCAATCCACACAAGCAGTTTCCTGCGCCAACGTCGGGCGAAGGCGTAATCGGTCGAGAGAATGAGCAGGCCGAGCGGTATCATCCAAAATCCGAGAACGGGGAGAAATCCAAAAGCCCCGCCGATGACAAGCGACCATCCGAGTATAAAACGTCCGATCTTGGTCTTTGGGTTTTGGAAAGGTTGTTTGGGCATTCCTGATCATATGACCATAAAAATACCCGGCGTCAAGGAATGACAGTTGCCTGTTTTCGCGTGAACGCCTACTCTTTCTTCATCGAGGAAAGAGAATAAATGGGGGGCGTCATGAACAACGATTTGGCCTTTGCAACTGCAACGGAATTACTTGATGGTTACAGGGACGGCGCAATTTCCCCGGTAGAGGCGACGAAAGCGGCGCTGGCCCAGATCGAGATGTATAACAGTGCGTTGAATGCCTTCGTAATTGTGGATGAGGACTATGCGCTGGCCCGGGCGCGTGAGTCGGAGGCGCGCTGGCGGGCGGCAACACCGATGGGTCTTATTGACGGTGTGCCGACGACCATAAAGGATCTACTCCTCACCGAAGGTTGGCCGACATTGCGCGGATCTTTGAGCGTGGACGCCGCGGGGCCGTGGAATGATGATGCCCCTTGCACAGCGCGCCTGAAAGAACATGGTGCGGTGATCCTGGGTAAGACAACGACACCGGAATTCGGCTGGAAAGGGGTGACGGACAGCCCCCGGACTGGCATTACGCGCAATCCCTGGAACAAGAATACAACGCCTGGCGGCTCCAGCGGAGGCGCGTCGGCGGCCTGCGCGGCAGGAATGGGCGTTTTCCACGTTGGGACGGACGGGGGAGGTTCGATCCGTATTCCCGCTTCGTTTACCGGAATATTCGGGATCAAGGCTAGTTATGGGAGGGTTCCTGCCTGGCCGCTCTCTCCCTTTGGTACTGTTGCCCATGTGGGACCGATGACGCGGAACGTCCGGGACGGAGCGATCATGCTTCAGGTCCTGAGCGAACCCGACGTGCGGGACTGGACCTCGCTACCGCCGACAGATACAGATTATCTTGCGGGTCTTTCTGCCTCTATTCGCGGGAAGAGGATTGCCTATAGCCCAACACTTGGCTATGCGACAGTGCACCCTGAAGTGGCAGCAGCGGTCAAAAGTGCAGTAACGCTTTTTGAGGATCTCGGCGCCATTGTTGAGGAGGTTGACCCGGGGTTTGATAATCCCTTGCCGATATTCAATACGCTTTGGTGGTCCGGGGCAGCCTTTGCGCTCCGAAACCTGAGTGACAAGCAGCTCAGTGAACTTGATCCGGGCCTGCGTATAGTGGTGGAGGAGGGGGCAAAAATAACCCTCACCGATTATCTGGAGGCGAACCAGGCGCGGGGTGAACTCGGTGTCAGAATGCGTCAGTTCCATAAAACCTATGATTTGTTAGTCACACCGGCGCTGTCTATTCCGGCCTTTGAGGCAGGAAAGCTGGCGCCGGAGGATCTGGCGGCAGTGGGCGCCTGGGTTGACTGGACGCCCTTCTCCTATCCGTTCAACCTGACCCAGCAACCGGCTTGCTCTATTAATTGTGGCTTTTCGAGTGATGGTCTGCCAATTGGCTTGCAAATTGTCGGACCGATGCAGGATGACCTTGCTGTTCTGAATGCAGCCTTCGCGTTTGAGCAAGTCTCCCCGGTTGTCGGGGCGCGACCTGATTTAGACAGGCTACTCTGATTCCATGACCTTCCCATCGGAACTCCTTAGCGTCGGAGAAATGTATCAGGCGGATCGTCTCGCCATGGAGGGGGGCGTTTCCGGGACGACCCTGATGGAAGCGGCGGGCGCCGGTATAGCGGATATAATTCTTGGGGACTGGCCGACGGGGCGGTGCCTTGTGGTGTGTGGGCCCGGAAACAATGGCGGCGATGGGTATGTAATTGCCCGGTATTTGATGGATGCAGGATGGGAAGTCGACGTTGCCTCCGTTGTCGACCCCTCAGTTCTGAAAGGCGATGCCGCCGTAATGCGGGACAAATGGGTGGGGGATATTCTGTCTCCACATGAAGTCGTAATCACGAATTTGGATCTTGTCGTGGACGCGGTATTCGGGGCCGGATTTTCGCGCTTTCTGGAAGAAGATGTTTCCAAGCTGTTGTCCGGAATCAAAAAGGCGTCCGTTCCCGTCGTCGCCGTGGATGTGCCAAGCGGTGTCAACGGGGATACCGGTGCGGTCGATCCGAACGCGATTCCCGCTGCAATGACAGTGACCTTTTTTCGGGCGAAACCCGGTCATTTTCTTTATCCTGGCCGATCCTTCTGTGGGAAGCTCAGGATTATCGATATCGGGATTGCTCCAGATTATCTTGAGGAAATTGATCCCGATACGCATTTGAACGGACCTGATCTCTGGCAGGATGACTTGCCACTCCTATTGCCGGAAATACAGAAATACAGCCGAGGGCATGTTGCGGTGATCGGCGGGGGTGTTTCCTCCACCGGGGCCGCACGTCTTGCGGCGCGCGCTTCCCTTCGGGCTGGTGCCGGCGCGACAACAATTGTCAGCCCGCCCTCCGCTTTGGTGATATATTCCATGGCGCTGGAAGCGGTGATGGTCACATCATTTAAGGAGGCAGATGAGTTTGCAGACTGGCTTCGCTCGCGGCGCATAGGAACTGTGCTCATCGGTCCGGGCAATGGCATTACGGACAGAACACGGGAATTCACGCGGATCGCCCTTGAAGGCAACGCCAATGTCATCATTGATGCGGATGCCCTCACGGTTTTCAAGGATGAGCCGGATACGCTATTTTCACTGATCAAGGAAAAAGGCGAGGGGGAAGTCATATTGACGCCCCATGAAGCGGAGTTTGAACGGATATTTTCCTTTGCCGGCTCCAAGCTGGAGCGGGCGCGATCTGCGGCCGAACTTTCCGGGGCAGTTGTTCTCCTGAAAGGTGCGGATACGGTGGTTTCAACACCGGATGGAAAAGCGGTCATAAATCACAATGCACCTCCTTATCTTGCGACAGCTGGCTCGGGCGATGTACTTGGGGGCCTCATTGCGGGACTGTTCTCTGGCGGGATGGCAGCTTTTTCGGCGGCTGCGACCGCTGTCTGGTTGCATGGCGCCGCAGGCCAGAAACTTGGGCCAGGCCTTATTTCGGAGGATATTGAAAGAGTAGTCCCGGAGATTTTATCGGAACTTTTGGAGAGTCTCGAAAAAGCGTAAAAAACAACGTATTCATCAACAGTTTTTTTACGATTTGTGTTTATAAACGGGATATTACTGCAAAGGCCGATAATTTTTATGGGTGATATATATGTTTTTTAGAAAGCAAAGTTTGCGGGACCGGATCGCTTCTGGCGATATCTTTTACCGGCGTATGATGTTGAGCTTGCAAGAACAAGCAACAGTACTTCGAATAGAAGACGACAATCAGGGCATTCCGCATGTCCATTATGAAAAAACGGTCCTCCGCACAGGTTTTCAGGAACCTTCCGGCACAAATGTTCTGGCCCTAGCGATTTTCGAGCGGGATTTCCAGGCCGCTCAGTAATCTCTTAATTTAGAACTATAAAGGACGACGCAAAAAGCACCTCGTCGTTTATAAATGCTTTTGCTTGTCCCATCGCCCATATTGGCACCTATTTCACCCAACAGATCCCGGCGAGTTTGGTTCTTTTAATTTTTCTCGCCCTTTATTGGTAATTCCCCTAGTCAATCCCAGAAATCATATGCTATAGACAGCCGCTCTCGTTTAGAGCGTTCATAATTATAGCGGACGCAGCGGGTGCAAAATGATGCGGGTGTGGCGGAATTGGTAGACGCGCTGGTTTTAGGTACCAGTTTCTTATGAAGTGGGGGTTCGATTCCCTCCACCCGCACCAATACACTGAAGGAAGCTTTCGGGCTGGCGCTTTTCGTCACAAAATGGGGCGGGATGCGTTTTTTGCTAAATTAAAGATGACGGGCGATCGTTCATGCAAATTACACAGACTAACTCTGACGGTTTAAAGCGGGATTTCACGATTGTTGTTGAGGCAGCGGAAATCGATACGAAAGTTACGGAAAAGCTGACAACTGTCGGTGCAGAAGTGAAACTTCCGGGGTTTCGCCCAGGTAAAGTTCCCCTTGCAATCTTGCGTCAGCGGTTTGGCAAATCTGTCATGGGCGAAGTGCTTGAGCAGACCGTCAATGAGATGAGCCAGAAGGCGCTTGATGAAAATGAACTGCGCCCCGCTCAGCAGCCGAAAATTGAAATCACCAAGTTCGATGAAGGGACGGATCTTGAATTCACCCTGGAAGTCGAGATTATGCCAGACTTTACACCGATGGATTTTTCCAAGCTGAAGCTGGAAAAACTGGTCGCCGAAGTCGAGGAAGAAAAGGTGGATGAGGCGCTGACGGAAATTGCCGGACAGCAGAAGAATTTCGTTGCTGTTTCCAAGAACCGCAAATCGAAAGAGGGCGATGCCCTCCAGATCGATTTTGTCGGCAAGGTAGACGGTGAGGCCTTTGAAGGTGGTTCTGCCGAAGGACATCAGTTGGAGCTCGGCTCCAATAGCTTTATTCCTGGTTTTGAAGAGCAGCTTGTCGGCACCAAGGGCGGCGATGAAGTTGAAGTAAACGTAACTTTCCCGGAAAATTATGGCGCTGAACACCTTGCTGGTAAGGATGCCGTGTTTGAGGTGAAGGTTCATGAAGTACGTGAAAGCGCGGAAGTCGAAATCAATGACGAGTTTGCCAAAAAACTTGGTCTTGATGACCTGAACGCCCTGAAGGATGCTGTTCGTGGACAAATTGGCGAACAATATAACCAGTTTTCGCGTCAGTCGTTGAAACGCAACATGCTTGATGCCATGGCAGATGCCCATGATTTCGAAGTACCGCCCGGAATGAAACAGGGTGAGTTCGATAACATCTGGAAGCAGTTTGAGCAGGAACTGGAACAGTCTGGCCAGAAGCTTGAAGATCAGGACAAGTCTGAGGAAGAACTGCGTACAGAATATATGGATATTGCTGAACGCCGCGTGCGCCTTGGTTTGTTGCTGGCAGAAGTCGGCCGGATTAATAATATCGAGGTTTCCCAGGACGAGGTGAACCAGGCCATGGTTGCGCAAGCACGCAACTATCCCGGTCAGGAACAGATGATTTTTGAGATGTTCCAGAAACGTCCTGAAATGCAGGCACAGCTTCGGGCTCCGATTTTCGAGGATAAGGTTATTGACTTTATTTCCGAGTTGGCGACGGTTACGGAAAAGAAAGTTTCCGTTGACGAGCTGATGAAGGATCCGGACGAGGAAGAGGCTGAGAAGCCGACGAAGAAGCCCGCAGCCAAAAAGGCCGCACCGAAAAAGGCGGCTCCTAAGAAAACCACCGCAAAAAAACCGGCTGCCAAGAAGGCGGCTGAAAAGAAATAGTCCTGGAAACAGGAAAAGCGGATTTGCAGTTGCGCTCGTCGTACATATATGATGACGTGGCGCAGCTGCTGAATTGAAGGAAACGCGAGAATGGTTGATGTCATCGACACCTATATGAATAACTTGGTCCCGATGGTGGTGGAGCAAACAGCCCGCGGGGAGCGGTCTTACGATATTTTTTCCCGCCTGCTGAAAGAACGGATTATTTTCGTTACCGGTCAGGTTCAAGACGGCATGGCGGGGCTGATTACGGCTCAGCTTCTCTTTCTGGAAGCTGAAAATCCGAAAAAGCCGATCTATATGTATATCAACTCGCCTGGGGGTGTCGTAACGTCGGGACTCGCCATTTATGATACGATGCAATATATCAAGCCCGATATCGCAACTGTTTGTATTGGACAGGCGGCTTCCATGGGCTCCTTCCTGCTAACGGCCGGTACAAAAGGCAAGAGATATAGCCTTCCCAACGCAAGGATTATGATCCATCAGCCGTCAGGCGGTGCGCAGGGGCAGGCTACGGATATTGAAATCCAGGCTCGTGAAATCCTGAAAGTGCGAGCTCGGCTCAACAAGCTCTATGTTGAACATACGGGGCAGCCGCTGGATGTAATTGAGGCGTCGATGGAACGAGACAACTTCATGACCGCAGAAGAGGCTAAGGAGTTTGGTCTGGTCGATGAAGTCGTAATGAAGCGTCCTACGGATGCAGACGAAGACGACACGAAATCCAAGTAACTCCGCAGTACGAACTGATTTGTTTTTCGTAAAACAGGCGTTAGTTACGTCATGTTAACGAAAAGTTGAGTCAATTTTACATATTATATATCCTCGACCTGATCAAAACGGTTAGCCGCCATTGATTTCGATGAGATGAACATTATTGTTGTCGCCCGCAGTGACGACGGCTAATATGAAAAGTCGAACGGACTATTGGAGTATTTATGACCAAATTAAGTGGTGGAGATTCGAAAAATACCCTGTACTGCTCCTTCTGCGGCAAGAGCCAGCACGAAGTGAGAAAGCTGATCGCGGGACCGACTGTGTTCATTTGCGATGAATGCGTTGAGCTGTGCATGGATATTATTCGCGAAGAACACAAAAGCACCCTGGTAAAGACGAATGATGGTGTTCCTACACCAATGGAAATTTGCAAGGTTCTGGACGACTATGTGATTGGCCAGTTTCACGCAAAAAGGGTTTTGTCCGTTGCTGTCCATAACCATTACAAGCGGTTACACCATAGTGGTAAATCGGATGACGTGGAACTTGCAAAATCCAACATTCTGCTGATCGGTCCGACCGGGTGCGGCAAGACGCTGCTTGCCCAAACACTGGCCCGTATTCTTGATGTTCCTTTCACCATGGCGGATGCCACGACCCTGACCGAAGCCGGTTATGTTGGTGAGGATGTGGAGAATATCATTCTCAAGTTGTTGCAGTCCGCTGATTACAATGTAGAGCGGGCGCAGCGCGGTATCGTCTATATCGATGAGGTAGACAAGATAAGCCGGAAATCTGATAATCCGTCTATCACCCGGGATGTATCGGGCGAGGGCGTGCAGCAGGCACTTCTGAAAATCATGGAAGGCACTGTTGCCTCCGTTCCGCCGCAAGGCGGTCGCAAGCATCCGCAGCAGGAATTCCTGCAGGTTGATACGACGAATATCCTGTTTATCTGTGGCGGCGCTTTCGCCGGTCTCGATAAGATTATCGGCTCGCGCGGGAAAGATACCTCCATTGGTTTCGGTGCTTCTGTCGAGGCGGAAGAGGATCGTAATGTTGGCGAGACGTTGAAGGACGTTGAGCCGGAAGATCTCCTGAAATTCGGGCTTATTCCCGAATTTGTTGGCCGTCTCCCGGTTGTTGCCACGCTTGAGAACCTCGATGAGGAAGCGTTGATTGAAATTCTGACCTCCCCGAAGAATGCCTTGGTCAAACAGTATCAGCGCTTGTTCGATATGGAGAATATCAATCTGACCTTTACAGATGATGCGCTGTCGGCCATCGCCAAGAAGGCGATCATTCGCAAGACAGGTGCCCGTGGCCTCCGGTCAATCATGGAAAATATCCTTCTGGATTCAATGTACGATCTTCCGTCTCTTGAAGGGGTGGAGGAAATCGTTATTAATGCAGAGGTGGTTGACGGTGGGACTCAGCCTCTCCATATATATGCTGACCGGCAGGACGCGACGAGTAGCGCGTAATCCGGCAATGTGGGAAGGGAGCCCCTTCCCACTGTTTTTAATTAGTCAGGACCAGCATGTATTATCCGGCTGCTACGGCATGTCACCGCGCCGGTCCCAGAAGGCAACATGATGATTGATACACCTCGTACGCAGATATTTCCGGTTCTTCCGCTTCGCGATATTGTCGTATTCCCGCATATGATTGTTCCGCTGTTCGTCGGGCGCGACAAATCCGTACGGGCACTCGAAGACGTGATGAAGGATGACAAGCAAATCCTTCTGGTGTCGCAGAAGAACGCGAGCCAGGACGATCCGGGTGAGGAAGATATTCATCGCGTAGGTACGATTGCATCAGTCCTGCAGCTTTTGAAACTCCCGGACGGGACGGTCAAAGTCCTGGTCGAAGGCGGCGAGCGGGCACGGATTGAAAAGTTTCTCGATAACCCAGACTTCTTCCAGGCCCATGCGGAAATTCTTGAAGAAAAAGATGCCGATACGCCTGAGTTGGAGGCGTTGGCTCGGTCGGTCATTTCGCAGTTTGAACAGTATGTGAAGCTCAATCGCAAGATTCCGCCGGAAGTCCTTGTCTCGCTGAATCAGATTGATGAGCCGTCTAAGCTTGCTGATACAATGGCGTCGCACATGGCGCTCAAGATTTCTGAAAAGCAGGAACTGCTTGAAATCGAAAGCGCGACAGAACGGCTGGAGCGTGTCTACGCGCTGATGGAAGACGAGATTGGTGTCCTGCAGGTTGAGAAGAAAATTCGCAGCCGGGTGAAGCGCCAGATGGAGAAAACC
The DNA here is from genome assembly GCF_009882915.1 of Sneathiella litorea. GTDB lineage: Bacteria > Pseudomonadota > Alphaproteobacteria > Sneathiellales > Sneathiellaceae > Sneathiella > Sneathiella litorea. The sequence goes on along the minus strand of NZ_WTUW01000002.1, from coordinate 314,170 downwards.
CAACGCGAATATTATCTGAATGAGCAGATGAAGGCGATCCAGAAAGAACTGGGTGAGGGCGAGGACGGCCGCGATGAACTGACCGAGCTTGAAGAGAAGATCGCCAAGACCAAGCTAACGAAAGAAGCGCTCGAAAAATGTAATCAGGAGATGAAGAAACTCCGTAACATGAGCCCGATGTCAGCAGAAGCGACTGTTGTCCGCAATTATCTCGACTGGATCATCAGCCTGCCATGGAACAAGCGTACACGTATCAAGAAGGACCTTGTCCGGGCGGAAAAAATTCTGGATGACGATCATTATGGTCTGGAAAAGGTCAAGGAACGTATCATTGAATATCTTGCTGTGCAGCAGCGCATGAAGAAAATTCGGGGATCGATCCTTTGTCTTGTTGGTCCTCCCGGTGTTGGTAAAACCTCACTTGGTAAATCTGTTGCCAAGGCGACGGGCCGGAATTTTGTCCGTGTAGCGTTAGGCGGAGTGCGTGACGAAGCGGAAATTCGCGGCCATCGCCGGACCTATATCGGCTCCATGCCGGGCAAGGTCATTCAGTCAATGAAGAAGGCCAAGTCCAGTAATCCGCTCTTCCTGTTTGATGAAATTGATAAACTCGGCAATGATTTCCGGGGCGATCCATCTTCTGCGCTGCTTGAAGTGCTGGATCCAGAGCAAAATGCAACTTTTGCGGATCATTATCTTGAAGTTGAATTCGACCTATCGGAGGTGATGTTCATCTGTACAGCAAACTCGCTTAACATGCCGGGCCCGTTGCGCGATCGCATGGAAATCATTCATCTGTCGGGCTATACCGAAGATGAAAAAGTCGAGATTGCGAAACGTCATCTGGTGAAGAAGCAGATGAAGGCCCATGGCCTGAAACAGGATGAATGGTCCATTACGGATGAAGCTATCCGCGATCTTATCCGTTATTACGCCCGCGAAGCTGGAGTTCGTAATCTGGAGCGGGAATTTGCCAAGCTGTGCCGTAAGTCGATCAAGCAGATCATCACCGACGGGGTAAAATCCGTAGCCATTACAACGGATAACCTGAAGGATTATGCGGGTGTCCGCCGGTATCGTTTCGGCGAGGTGGAGGAAAATGATCAGGTTGGCCTGACGACAGGGCTTGCCTGGACCGAAGTTGGCGGCGAACTGCTGACGATTGAAGCGGTCAAGCTTTACGGCAAGGGCCGGATGCAGATTACCGGTAAACTCGGTGATGTCATGCAGGAATCCGTTCAGGCGGCGAAAAGCTTTGTACAATCGCGTTGCCTTGAAATGGGCGTGAAACCCACGGATTTTGACAAGCATGATATCCATGTTCATGTGCCCGAGGGCGCAACGCCAAAGGATGGACCATCCGCCGGTGTGGCCATGGTGACCTCGATTATTTCGGTGCTGACAAATATTCCGGTGAGCAAGGATGTCGCCATGACAGGCGAGGTAACATTACGCGGCCGGGTGCTGCCGATCGGCGGGCTGAAGGAAAAACTTTTGGCAGCTCTTCGCGGGGGCATCAAGAAGGTGTTGATTCCAAAGGAGAATGAAAAGGATCTTGCGGAAATTCCGGATAATGTGAAAGAGGGGCTGGAAATTATCCCTGTTTCTGAAGTCTCGGAAGTTCTGAAACATGCCTTGACGAAACCACTCGTTCCATTGAATTGGACCGAGGAGGAACTGGCGAAGGAACTCGCCGGAGCGGCTGCTCAGCGAAAAGTTGAGGATGGTGTAACAACCCACTGACATTAATTGAAAACCGGGTCAAAACCGCAGAAAAGTTGGGGATATCTTCACTTTTCCCTTTGACCCGGGGCAGCCGACAAACTAGTATTCCACCGTCTTAAACGAATTTCTTGATTAGATATGTTCAAGTCTAAATTGAAGGGGGCTTATAGTGAATAAGAATGATCTCATTGCCGCAGTAGCTGATATTTCAGGTCTGGGGAAAGCAGAAGCAGGGAAAAGTGTTGATGCAGTTCTCGAAGCGGTTTCCGGCGCCTTAAGTGGTGGCGATGAAGTTCGCTTGGTTGGCTTCGGCACGTTCAGCGTTGCTGATCGCAAAGCTTCAGAAGGGCGTAATCCACGCACGGGCGAAACGATCAAGATTCCGGCTTCCAAACAGCCGAAATTCAAAGCTGGTAAAGCCTTGAAGGACTCGGTCAACAAGTAACAATTACGGTTACAGACCAAAATGAATGCCAGGTTCAATTATTTGGACCTGGCTTCATTTTTTTACTTCCAATTGCCGGTGTAGGTTGATATACACGGGCTCGCTTGAAAAATGGGTGATTAGCTCAGCTGGTTAGAGCATCTCGTTTACACCGAGAGGGTCGGGAGTTCGAATCTCTCATCACCCACCATTTTCATACAATAAGCTGTTTTTTATATGCCTGCCTGATTGTGCGTTGTCTGCGCGAAAGGGATCTGGGCGTTGTCTTGATCTGGATAGAAATAGCAGAAAACTGGTGATCCTGACGTGTGGCGGTAACATGAACAATGTTTCCAAGCACCCCGATAGTCGCGGTTTATGCAATGAATTCAGGTTTGTCGCGAAAGACCGAAAATTTTTTTCGAATTCTTTTTTATGCGGCTTGACAGGGCCTTACTGGTCCAATACAAAACAGCGTCCCTGCGGGGGTGTAGCTCAGTTGGTTAGAGCGCCGGCCTGTCACGCCGGAGGTCGCGGGTTCGAGCCCCGTCACTCCCGCCACTTTTCCCAAAACTGCGAATAATTTAGGATGTTTGCGCCCACCATCGGCGCATACCCTGCTGTGGGTCACCACATTTTGAATTAGGGCGGAATTTTGTTGCTAATTCGGTTTTCTTCCTTATAACCCGACACTATAATACCGAACGTAATTTCGAAGGAGAGGTTGCTGCCAAATGGGTTGATCTTGACCTGTTTGTCGTGGCAGTTTTGATATTATGGAAGCCTTGCTTGTAGAATATTTGCCCATTCTGATTTTTCTGGGGTTAGCCGTCGGCTTGTCGGCAGTGATTGTGATTGCCTCGATGGTTGTCGCAGCGCAGCATCCTGATGCTGAAAAGCTTTCCCCGTATGAATGCGGTTTCGAACCCTTTGACGATGCCCGTAATCAGTTTGACGTCCGGTTTTACCTGGTCGCCATCCTGTTTATCATTTTCGATCTTGAAGTCGCCTTTCTGTTCCCCTGGTCAGTATCCCTCGGCGGCGTCGGGCTCTACGGTTTCTGGTCGATGATGGTTTTCCTCGGGATCCTCACAATTGGATTTATTTATGAGTGGAAAAAGGGAGCTCTGGAATGGGAGTAAGTTCTGAACTGACCGGTACGGAAGCTCATCCCGGCACACAAGACCAGGACGCATTTTTCCGCGAGATCGGCCAAGAGTTGGATGATAAGGGCTTTATCGTTACTCAGGTCGACAAGCTTGCGAATTGGGCGCGTACGGGCTCCCTGTGGCCAATGACGTTCGGTCTGGCTTGTTGTGCGGTTGAGATGATGCATGCCTGGCAGCCTCGCTATGATATGGAACGTCTCGGTGTTGTTCCGCGCGGTTCGCCTCGTCAGTCTGATGTTATGATCGTTGCAGGCACGCTTACCAATAAAATGGCGCCGGCACTTCGGAAGGTTTATGACCAGATGGCAGAGCCACGTTATGTTATTTCCATGGGGTCCTGTGCGAACGGAGGGGGATATTATCATTATTCCTATTCTGTTGTTCGCGGGTGCGATAGAATCGTGCCAGTTGATATTTATGTGCCCGGATGTCCGCCTACGGCAGAAGCGCTGATCTACGGTGTTTTTCAGCTTCAGAAGAAAATACACCGTACCGGTACATTTTTGCGCTAACGGAAGGGATCGTCAGTTACATGAGTGAAGCGCTAAAAGAGCTGGGCGAATTGATCGCAGCCGAACTTTCCGATGAGGTGGTGTCGACCAAAGTCGCCTTTAGTGAGTTGACCGTTAATGTGCGCGCAGAATCAGTAGACAAGGTTCTCGAATTCCTGCGCAATGATGCCAACTGCAAGTTTGAAATCCTCTGCGATGTTTGTGGTGTAGATTATCCGACGCGGGCCAAACGCTTTGATGTCGTCTATAACCTGCTCAGCCTTCGTCATAACCAGAGGATTATTGTCAAGGCGGAGACGGACGCTCGGACGCCGGTGCCCTCCGTTGTTGGATTGTTCCCGGCCGCGAACTGGTTTGAGCGTGAAGCCTGGGATATGTACGGAATCATGTTTTCCGGCCATCCGGACTTGCGGCGGATGCTGACGGATTATGGTTTTGAAGGGCATCCTTTACGGAAAGATTTCCCGCTTACTGGTTATGTTGAGCTGCGCTACAGCGAAGACGAGAAGCGTGTCGTATATGAACCGGTCAATCTGACGCAGGAATTCCGCAAGTTTGATTTCGAAAGTCCCTGGGAAGGAACAGAATATGTTCTGCCGGGTGATGAAAAAGCAGAAGGACAGGGCTGATGGCGGAAGTCCAGATCAAAAACTACACGCTGAATTTTGGTCCGCAGCATCCGGCGGCTCATGGTGTTCTTCGTATGGTCATGGAACTTGATGGTGAGGTGGTTGAGCGGATCGATCCGCATATTGGCCTGCTCCATCGTGGCACCGAAAAGCTGATCGAGCATAAAACCTATATGCAGGCGATGCCTTATTTCGACCGTCTCGACTATGTGGCGGCGATGAGTCAGGAGCATGCCTTTGTGCTGGCGGCGGAGAAATTACTGGGCTGTGAAGTCCCGGAACGCGGGCAGTATATCCGCGTCCTCTTTTCGGAAATCTCCCGTGTCCTCAATCACATCATGAATGTTTGTGCGCAGGCCATGGATGTTGGCGCAACGACGCCGATGCTTTGGGGATTCGTTGAGCGCGAGACCTTGATGGAATTCTACGAACGCGCCAGCGGTGCCCGCATGCATGCGGCTTATTTTCGCGTTGGTGGCGTTCATCAGGACATCACTGAAAAGCTGATGGACGATATCCGGGTCTTTATTGAACAGTTCCCGGCGATCCTGGATGATATCGAGGCTCTGCTTACCGAAAACCGTATTTTTAAGCAGCGGAACGTTGATATTGGCGTTGTGACCGAGGAAGAGGCTATGGCCTGGGGTTTCTCCGGTGTGATGCTTCGCTCAACCGGTCTTGCGTGGGATCTTCGGAAAGCGCAACCTTATGACGTATACTCGAGAATGGATTTTGACATTCCCGTCGGTCTTAATGGCGACTGCTTTGATCGCTATCTGATGCGGATGGAGGAAATGCGCCAGTCGCTCAAGATCATGACGCAATGTCTGGACCAGATGAAGCCGGGCCCGGTTCTCTCGACCGACCCGAAAATTGCACCGCCCCGGCGAAGTGAAATGAAAACCTCTATGGAAGCCTTGATCAATCATTTCAAACATTACACAGAGGGTGTGAAAGTGCCGGCCGGAGAGACCTATACAGCGGTTGAGGCGCCGAAAGGGGAGTTTGGCGTTTATCTTGTCTCTGACGGGTCAAACAAACCCTATCGCTGCAAGATCAGGGCGCCGGGATTTGCTCATTTGCAAGGCATGGACTTTTTGACCAAGGGCCATATGCTGGCCGATGCGTCAGCTATTCTCGGCAGTTTGGATATCGTTTTTGGTGAGGTGGACCGGTGAGTCAGGTTATCGAAACAGGTAAAGCCTTTGAATTTACGGCTGAAAATGTCGAAAAGGCCAAGAAATTCATCGCGAGATATCCTGAAGGCCGACAGCAAAGCGCGGTGATGCCGCTGCTCGACCTTGCGCAACGTCAGAACGAGAACTGGCTGTCCAAGGAGGCGCTCGAATATGTCGGGACGTTCCTGGATGTTCCTTACATGCGCGTGCTGGAGGTAGCGACCTTCTACACCATGTATAACCTCAAGCCCGTCGGGAAATATTTCCTTCAGCTTTGCCGGACAACGCCTTGTTGGCTCCGCGGAAGCGACGATCTGGAGGCGGTCTGCAAGAATAAGCTCGGGATCACCAATGGTGAAACCACGGAAGATGGCATGTTCAGCCTGCTGGAGGTGGAATGCCTCGGTGCTTGCGTGAATGCACCGATTGTGCAGATCAATGATGATTTCTACGAAGATCTGAATGCTGAAAATTTCGAGGCGGTCCTCGACAAGCTGGCAAGCGGTGATGTCCCGCCCAAGGGGCCACAGATTGATCGGGTCAATTCGGCGCCTGAAGGCGGTCCGACGACATTGCTAGAAAAGACGGAGGGCGCGTAATGCTGAAAGATCAGGATCGGATTTTTACCAATCTTTACGGCATTCACGATTGGAAGCTGGCCGGTGCAAAAAGCCGGGGCGTCTGGGATAATACCAAGGCGCTTATCGAGATGGGGCAGGATGGCATTATCGACGCGATGAAGGAAAGTGGCCTTCGCGGCCGCGGCGGCGCCGGCTTTCCAACGGGTCTGAAATGGTCCTTCATGCCGAAGGAATCCGATGGCCGGCCGAGCTACCTTGTTGTGAATGCGGATGAATCCGAGCCCGGCACCTGCAAGGACCGGGAAATCATGCGATTCGATCCTCATCGTTTGCTGGAAGGGTGTCTCGTCGCAGGTTTCGCCATGCGGGCGGTTGCGGCCTACATTTATATTCGCGGTGAGTTCGTTCAGGAGGCGATCAATCTGGAGATTGCCATTCAGGAAGCCTATGACGACGGACTGATCGGCAAGAACGCCTCCGGCTCGGGCTATGATTTTGATATCTATCTGCATCGCGGGGCTGGCGCCTATATCTGCGGTGAGGAAACGGCTCTTATCGAGAGTTTGGAAGGCAATAAAGGCCAGCCGCGCCTGAAGCCGCCGTTTCCGGCAAATGTTGGTGTCTGGGGCTGTCCGTCTACCGTGAACAATGTTGAGAGTATCGCCGTTGCGCCTGAAATTCTTCGGCGCGGGGAAGGATGGTTCTCCGGTCTTGGCCGTCCAAACAACACCGGCACAAAGCTTTTCTGCATTTCGGGTCATGTGAACAAGCCTTGCAATGTGGAAGAGGAAATGGGCATTCCGCTGAAAGAGCTGATCGAGAAGCATGCGGGCGGTGTCCGCGGCGGTTGGGATAACCTGCTTGCGATCATTCCCGGTGGATCGTCCGTTCCGCTGCTGCCGAAGAGTATTTGCGATGATATCCTGATGGATTTTGACAGCCTGCGCGATGCCCAGAGTGGCCTCGGGACTGCCGCTGTCATCGTGATGGACAAATCGACGGATGTGATCCGCGCGATTGAGCGGCTCTCGCATTTCTACAAGCATGAAAGCTGCGGCCAGTGCACGCCATGCCGGGAAGGTACCGGCTGGATGTGGCGGGTGATGCAGCGTCTTGTCTCCGGTGATGCGGAGGTTGAGGAAATCGATATGTTGATCAATGTATCGAAACGGATTGAAGGCCATACCATCTGCGCCCTTGGCGACGCGGCGGCTTGGCCAATTCAGGGGCTGGTGCGGCACTTCCGCCCGGTTATTGAGGAACGTATCAAATCACGGAAGGCCAGCAAGGCGGCCTGAGGGCTGGCCCGCGTGGGGAGTGAAGAATGCCGACACTTACAGTAGATGGTGTAGAAGTTACAGTTGATCCGGGAACTACGGTGCTGCAAGCCTGTGAGGAAGCGGGCGCGGAAATTCCGCGTTTTTGCTATCACGAACGGTTGTCAATCGCTGGTAACTGCCGCATGTGCCTGGTGGAGATGGAGAAGGCGCCGAAGCTCGTTGCCTCCTGCGCCATGCCTGCGGGTGACGGCATGGTCATTCACACCAATACGCAAAAGGTCAAGGAAGGGCGCGAAGGCGCCATGGAATTCCTGCTGATCAATCATCCGCTCGATTGCCCGATTTGTGATCAGGGCGGTGAGTGTGATTTGCAGGATCAGTCCATGGCCTACGGTTCCGGTTCCAGTCGCTATGATGAGCTAAAGCGCGCCGTTAGCGAAAAGAATATGGGCCCACTTATCAAGACGACAATGACCCGCTGTATTCATTGCACGCGCTGTGTCCGCTTCGCGACAGAGGTTGCCGGGGTTGAGGACTTGGGGGCGATTAACCGCGGCGAGAATATGGAGATTACCACCTATCTTGAGCAGGCGCTCGATAGTGAGCTCTCCGGCAATATCATTGATCTTTGTCCGGTCGGGGCACTAACGTCAAAGCCTTATGCCTTTACGGCACGGCCTTGGGAGCTGTCAAAGACCCAAAGCGTTGATGTTCTCGATGCGGTTGGCGCGAATATCCGGGTTGATAGCCGGGGTAAGGAAGTCATGCGGTTTTTGCCGCGCCTGAATGAAGATGTGAACGAAGAATGGCTTTCTGACCGGTCCCGTTTTTCCTATGACGGCCTGAAAGCGCAACGGCTCGATACACCTTACGTCCGCAAGGATGGCAAGCTGCAGCCCGCTAGCTGGGGTGAGGCCTTTGACGTCATTGCGGCCAAGCTGGACGGTGTTGACGGTGCGAATATTGGCGCGATTGCCGGGGATCTGGTTTGTAGCGAGAGTATGAAGGCTCTGAAGGATCTGATGGACCTTCTGGAATCACCGAATATCGATTGCCGTCAGGACGGCGCGGCGCTGACGACGGAGAATCGCGCCGGTTATCTGTTTAACTCAACCATTGCCGGAATTGAGGAGGCGGATGCCCTCCTGATCGTGGGTAGTAACCCGCGTCATGAAGCGGCTTTGATCAATGCCCGTATCCGCAAACGCTGGAAAATGGGTAACTTCCCGATTGCGCTGATCGGCGAACAGGTCGACCTGACCTATGCCTATGATTATCTCGGTGCCGGCCCCGCGACCTTGAAGGAAGTGGCCGAGGGGAAGCATTCTTTTGCTGAAACCCTTAAAAAGGCCGAGCGGCCGATGATCATCGTCGGGCAGGGCGCGCTGAGCCGTAATGATGGCGCGGCAGTTCTCGCTCTGACGAAGAAGATTGCCGATGAATTTGGGCTTGTTTCTGATGACTGGAACGGATTTAACGTCCTTCATACTGCCGCAGCCCGAGTTGGAGGCCTTGATCTTGGTCTCGTACCGGGTGAAAACGGAAAATCTGCCAAAGAGATGCTGGATGGCTCCCTTGACGTACTGTTTCTGCTCGGGGCGGACGAAATTGACGTTTCAAATCTTGAAAGCAGTTTCGTGATTTATCAGGGCAGCCATGGCGATGCCGGGGCAAGCGCCGCGGATGTTATCTTGCCGGGTGCGGCCTACACGGAAAAGGATGCGACCTGGGTAAATACAGAAGGTCGGGTGCAACTCGGGCGGCGAGCCATTTTCCCGCCAGGAGATGCACGGGAGGATTGGACAATCCTTCGGGCGCTCTCCGAGAAACTTGGAAAAACGCTACCTTATAATACTATAAAGGAACTTCGTGAGAAAATGGTTGAGGTAGCTCCTCACTTTGCTGACATCGATCAGGTGACAGCGGCAGACTGGGGGTCTTTCGCTACTGAAGGGGCAATTGATGATGCGCCCTTCATCAACCCGATTACAGATTACTATCTGACTAATCCGATTTCACGTTCCAGCCGGATCATGGCTGAATGCAGTACGACTTTCTCTAAAGTAAAGGGTGAGGGGACCGGTACAAATGGCTGAGTTTTGGGATATTTATCTTCTCCCGACCCTGATTATTGTTGGCCAGATCCTGCTGATTGTCTTGCCGCTATTGTTGGCGGTGGCTTATCTGACGTTGTATGAGCGGAAGGTTATGGCGGTAATGCAGCTGCGCAAGGGGCCGAATGTGGTGGGACCGTTTGGTCTTCTGCAGCCGCTTGCCGATGGCGCAAAGCTCTTCTTCAAGGAAACGGTTGTCCCGACAGGTGCGAACAAGGTGCTGTTCTTGCTTGCGCCGATGGTGACTTTTATCCTGAGCCTGATCGCCTGGGCGGTTATTCCCTTTGATGAGGGATGGGTGCTCGCCGATATCAATGTCGGCATACTTTACCTGTTCGCGATTTCATCACTCGGTGTATATGGCATTATCGTCGCTGGCTGGGCCTCAAACTCACGGTATCCGTTCCTCGGCGCGTTGCGCTCGGCGGCGCAGATGGTCTCCTATGAAGTATCCATTGGCTTTGTGATTGTAACGGTTCTGCTCTGCGCAGGAACGCTCAATCTTACGGGTATCGTGGAATCACAGAAAGGGGATCTTGGACTTCTGAATTGGTGGTTTGTTCCGCTTTTCCCAATGTTCATCATCTTCTTCGTCTCAATCCTGGCGGAAACCAATCGTCACCCGTTCGATTTGCCGGAGGCAGAAGCTGAACTGGTCGCCGGATATCAGACCGAATATTCTTCTATGGCATTTGCGCTCTTCTTCCTGGGTGAGTATGCCAACATGATCCTGATGAGCGGGATTTGCACGGTGTTGTTCCTGGGTGGCTGGTTGCCGCCAGCGGACTGGGCAATCTTCACCTGGATTCCGGGAATCATCTGGTTCGGTATCAAGATTGCCATTCTGCTGTTCGTCTTCATCTGGGTGCGGGCAACATTGCCGCGATATCGTTATGACCAGTTGATGCGGCTTGGCTGGAAAGTGTTTTTGCCCTTCTCCCTGTTGTGGGTCGTCGTGACGGCCGGTTTCCTTGTCTATTTCGACATGGTTCCGGCGTAGGGCAAATATTAGTGAACCGCCGGCGCCGAAATTCAGGCGATGGCAAATAATGAGATAGTGAAAAGGCTGTTTTAAAATGAGCTTTATCGACAAACAGGCGCGTAGTCTGCTTCTGGCGGAGATTGTCACCGGACTGGCGACGACGTTCCGCTATATGTTCAAGACTAAGGCGACCATCAACTATCCATATGAAAAAGGCCCGCTAAGCCCACGCTTTCGGGGCGAGCATGTGTTGCGGCGCTATCCTAATGGGGAAGAGCGTTGTATTGCCTGTAAGCTTTGCGAAGCGGCGTGTCCGGCACTGGCCATCACGATTGAGGCTGAACCGCGTGATGACGGGAGCCGGCGCACCACCCGTTATGACATTGATATGACGAAGTGTATCTATTGCGGTTTCTGTCAGGAGGCCTGTCCGGTGGATGCCATTGTCGAAGGGCCTAATTTCGAGTTTGCAACGGAAACCCGCGAAGAACTTTTCTACGACAAGCAGAAATTGCTCGATAACGGGGATCGCTGGGAGCAGGAAGTTGCCCAGAATCTGGTCGCTGAAGCGCCCTATAGATAATTGAAGGTAAGATAGTGACAGCTATGCGAATGAAAGAAATAATAATGACGGGAAGAGGGGCACGATGATTATCTCGACAATTGCCTTCTATCTTTTTGCGGCAATGACCATTGCTTCGGCATTTATGGTTATTTCGGCGAAGAACCCGGTTCATTCTGTGCTCTATCTGATTCTCGCCTTCTTTAACTCGGCGGCGCTTTTCGTGCTGCTCGGGGCGGAATTCATCGCGATGATCTTGATAGTGGTTTATGTCGGTGCTGTGGCCGTTCTCTTCCTCTTTGTCGTTATGATGCTCGACATCAATTTTGCAGAGTTGCGGCAGGGCTTTTTGCAATATTTGCCGATTGGCGGGCTGATTGGCCTGATCCTGCTGATCGAGCTTATTTTGGTTGTGAGCGGCTGGGCCCTCTCACCGGAGGCAATACAGGTTGGGTCGCAGGTTGCGCCAACCGTCTCTGATCTTACAAATACGGAACAGCTCGGGCATGTGATTTACACGGATTATGCGTATCTGTTCCAGATTGCGGGCATGATCCTGCTGGTGGCGATGATCGGGGCAATCGTGCTGACCAACCGGACACGGCCGGGTGTTCGCAAACAGAAGATTGCCGAACAGGTCTATCGTCGTCCGGAAGACTCGATGGCCGTTCGTAAAGTTGAGCCTGGACAAGGCGTGTAAGGGGGAAACATGGAAATCGGTCTTGCACATTACCTGACGGTGTCGGCGATTCTGCTGACCCTGGGTATATTCGGCATTTTCCTGAACCGGAAGAATGTCATCGTGATCCTGATGTCGATTGAGTTGATGTTGCTTGCCGTCAATATCAATCTTGTCGCCTTTTCTGCTTATCTGGGTAATCTGGTTGGGCAGGTGTTCGCGCTGTTTATCCTGACAGTAGCAGCTGGTGAAGCGGCGATCGGGCTTGCCATTCTCGTAGTTTATTTCCGAAATCGCGGCACCATCGCGGTTGAGGACATCCATCACATGAAGGGTTAAGACAAAATCATGATGTACGTCCTCATCGTTTTCTTGCCGTTTGTCGCGGCTCTGATAGCCGGATTCTTTGGCCGTTCCATCGGGGATCGCGGCAGCCAACTTGTTACCTGTACCGCTGTTATTATCAGTGCCCTCTTGTCCTGGTTGGCTCTGTACCAGATCGCGTTCCTCCATACTACGGAAGTAATAGAGCTTCTGACCTGGATCGATTCTGGTGATTTTGATGTTAGCTGGACGCTTCGGATTGACAGCCTGACGGCGGTGATGCTGGTGGTGGTTAACACTGTATCGGCTGTCGTTCATGTGTATTCCATTGGCTATATGTCACATGATCCAAACAAGCCGCGTTTCATGTCCTATTTATCGCTCTTTACTTTTGCGATGTTGATGCTGGTGACCTCTGATAACTTCGTACAGCTTTATTTCGGCTGGGAAGGCGTTGGGCTTGCGAGTTACCTGCTCATTGGGTTCTGGTATAAAAAGCCAACTGCCAATGCTGCGGCGATCAAGGCATTCGTCGTCAACCGGGTTGGGGACTTCGGTTTTGCCCTTGGTATTATGGGCATTTATCTTGTCTTTGATTCCGTCAGTTTCGACGATGTATTCTCCGCGGCTCCAAGTCAGGTTGGCCAGACGTTTGAATTCCTTGGGTATCAGGTGGACATCCTGACGACTCTTTGCTTGTTGCTCTTCGTTGGTGCCATGGGTAAATCGGCACAGCTCGGCCTACATACCTGGCTGCCGGATGCGATGGAAGGGCCGACGCCTGTATCTGCCCTAATCCATGCGGCAACGATGGTAACGGCCGGCGTCTTTATGGTTGCCCGTTGTTCACCCATTTTCGAATATTCGCCGGACGCGCTGATGTTTGTGACGGTTATCGGTGCCTCCACAGCGTTTTTCGCGGCGACCGTTGGCCTTGTGCAAAACGACATCAAACGCGTGATCGCCTATTCCACCTGTTCGCAGCTTGGTTATATGTTCTTCGCGATCGGTGTTGGTGCCTATCCTATTGCCATCTTCCATCTTTTCACCCATGCCTTCTTCAAGGCGTTGCTTTTCCTCGGTGCAGGATCCGTTATTCACTCGGTTTCTGACGAACAGGATATGCGGAACATGGGTGGGCTCTGGAAGCATATCAAGATTACCTATGCGATGATGTGGATCGGTTCTCTGGCGCTTGCCGGTGTGCCTTGGTTTGCCGGTTATTTTTCCAAGGATGCAATCATCGAGGCCGCCTTTGCATCGGGTACGGATGTAGGGCTTTACGCTTTCTGGATGGGGATTGCTGCGGCGGTGCTGACGGCCTTCTATTCCTGGCGCCTCCTGTTCATGACGTTCCATGGCAAGCCGCGGGCAAGCAAGGAGGTCATGGATCATGTGCATGAAAGCAGCAATGTCATGCTGATACCGCTTTACGTTCTTGCGGTCGGTGCTGTATTTGCCGGTTTTGCTTTCTACGGACCAATGGTGGGGGACGGTTATGAGGCGTTTTGGGGCGAAGCGATCTTCCTTAATCCGGAAAACCATATCATGCATAACTTCCATGATGTGCCGGGCTGGGTTATTGCAGGGCCACTGATTGCGACAGCGCTTGGTATCCTGGTCGCCTTCAACATGTATATCCGCCGGACCGATATTCCGGTGCAGCTCGCCAAGACACATGCCGCGCTGTACCAATTCCTGCTCAACAAATGGTATTTTGATGAGCTCTATGATTTCATCATCGTACGGCCCTCCAAGGCAATTGGCCGGTTCTTGTGGACCTTTGGCGATGGCAAGGTGATCGATGGGCTTGGGCCGGATGGAATAGCTGGTCGGGTGTTGGTGCTGGCGCGCAGAGCGTCACAGCTGCAAAGCGGTTATGTGTACCATTATGCGTTCGCCATGTTGCTTGGTGTCGCGGGTTTTGTTTCTTACTTTTTCTTTGCGGGTGGACATTAAGTCATGCTTGATTGGCCAATCTTATCAACGGTGACATTTTTGCCCCTGATCGGGGTGGTGCTGATTTTACTGACCAGCGGCAAGGAAGAATCGGCGGCCCGTAATGCCCGCTGGGTCACCCTCTGGACCACGTTGTTCACCTTCGTGATTTCTCTCTTTATCTGGATAAATTTCGACAATAATACTGCCGCATTCCAGTTTGTGGAGAAGAGCAGTTGGCTAGGGAACAACATCAACTACCATATGGGCGTGGATGGTATCTCGATGCTGTTCATCATCCTGACGACGTTCCTGATGCCGCTTTGTATCTTGGCGAGCTGGGAAGCGATTACCGTGCGCGTACGCGAATATATGATCGCCTTCCTGATTATGGAATGCCTGATGATTGGCGTCTTCTGCGCGCTTGATATGGTGTTGTTCTACCTCTTCTTTGAGGCCGGCCTGATCCCAATGTTCCTGATTATCGGAATTTGGGGAGGGGGACAGCGCGTCTATGCCAGCTTCAAGTTCTTCCTTTATACCTTGATCGGTTCCGTTTTGATGCTGGTCGCGATGCTTACGATGTATTTCATTGCGGGCACGACAGACATTCCGACCCTGATCGATTTCAATTTTGATCCGCATTTGCAACTCTGGCTGTGGCTTGCTTTCTTTGCCTCCTTTGCGGTGAAGGTGCCGATGTGGCCGGTGCATACTTGGCTGCCCGATGCCCATGTTCAGGCACCGACGGCCGGTTCGGTTATTCTGGCCGGGGTCCTGCTGAAGATGGGCGGGTATGGATTCCTGCGGTTCTCGATACCGATGTTCCCGGAGGGATCTGAATATTTTGCACCTCTTGTCTTTGCGTTGAGTGTTGTCGCGATTATCTACACGTCGCTGGTGGCCCTTGTGCAGAAAGATATGAAGAAGCTGATTGCTTATTCCTCTGTTGCCCATATGGGTTTTATCACCATCGGCATTTTTACCTTCACCCAGCAGGGACTTGAGGGCGGCATTCTGCAGATGATCAGCCATGGCATTGTTTCCGGTGCGCTGTTTCTTTGTGTCGGCGTGATCTATGATCGAATGCATACGCGTGAGATTGCGCGTTACGGGGGTCTGGTGAACAGGATGCCTCGCTATGCGGTTATTTTCATGATCTTTACCATGGCCACCATTGGGCTTCCGGGTACAAGCGGGTTCGTCGGTGAGTTCCTGATCCTGATCGGTGCCTATCAGGTCAACACGACAGTCGCCTTCCTTGCGACTATCGGTGTTATCCTGGGGGCGGCTTATAGCCTCTGGCTCTATCGCCGGGTTGTCTTCGGTGAGTTGGTAAAGGAAGATCTTAAAAACATCATGGATGTCGGCCGTCGGGAGATGCTGGTATTTGCGCCGCTTATCCTGGTGGCGTTCTGGATCGGGATTTATCCGGAGCCATTCCTGAATGTTATGCATGCCTCTGTCATCAACCTGATGGATCAGCATGAAACGGCCATGCAGGCCAGCAAAACAATACTCAACGCGGCTAAGTAGGTAGGTTTAAAGAAATGGTTTTGCCTGATTTTTCAATCGCACTTCCGGAAATATTCCTCGCCTGTGCTGCCATGGCGCTCCTGATGGTTGGCGCGTATCGGGGGAATAAGGCGACGAGCCTGATTTGCTGGTTGTCGGTGCTGTCCTTTTTTATCGCGGGATTGCTAGTCCAGTTTGACGGATATAACAACGTCACCACATTTGATGGGTTGTATCGCGATGATGCGTATGGCGTCTTTATGAAAACGCTTTGTCTTGGCGCTTCTGCTTTTGCCATCATCATGTCGATCGACTTTAACAAGCGCGAGAAGCTGGTTCGTTTTGAGTTTCCGATCCTGATCTTGATTGCAACGCTTGGCATGATGGTCATGATTTCGGCAAATGACCTGATGACAATGTATATGGGCATCGAATTGATGAGCCTGTCGCTTTATGTGACAGCGGCCTTCAAGCGCGACAGCGTCCGCTCGACGGAAGCCGGCCTCAAGTATTTTGTCCTTGGTGCCCTATCTTCGGGGATGCTGCTTTACGGTGTCTCGCTGATTTATGGTTTTACCGGTACGACAAATTTCGATGTTCTAGCCGGCTTGTTTACAAGCGGTGGGGAAGAAGCGGGTATAGGCTTGTTGGTCGGTATTGTCTTTATGGTTGCCGGTCTCGCCTTCAAGGTATCGGCGGTTCCGTTTCATATGTGGACGCCGGATGTTTATGAAGGGGTGCCGACACCGGTCACCGCCTTTTTCGCTGCTGCGCCGAAAGTGGCGGCAATTGCGCTCTTCCTGCGGGTATTCGTTACACCCTTTGGTGATCTGGTCGAACAATGGCAGCAGATTATCGTCTTCGTTTCCATTGCGTCGATGATTCTTGGAGCCTTCGCGGCGATCAACCAGAAGAATATCAAGCGGCTGATGGCTTACTCCTCGATCGGGCATATTGGTTATGCGCTTGTCGGGCTTGCTGCGGGTACCGAAGAAGGGGTGCGCGGCGTCCTGATTTATATGGCCATTTACGTAGTGATGAATATTGGCACCTTTGCCTGTATTCTCTCCATGCGTCAGCGTGATGGTATGGTTGAGGATATTTCGGAGTTGGCAGGTCTCAGCAAGTCGCAGCCTTGGATGGCCTTTTTCTTCCTTATCTTTATGTTCAGTCTGGCTGGCATTCCGCCGCTTGCCGGATTTTTCGGGAAGTTTTACATTTTTATCGCCGCAGTCAATGCCGGGCTTATTCCCTTGGCGGTAATCGGGTTGGTTACCTCTGTGGTCGGGGCGTATTATTACTTGCGGATTGTCAAGATCATGTATTTCGACGACCCGGCCGAAGGTTTCGAGCCGACCAGCCGTACCCAGTCGATTATCATGGCGGCGTCTGGTTTGTTCATCGTCTTCTTCGTTATATTTCCTGGCCCTTTGCTTGAGGGTGCTCAGGCCGCGGCGGCTGTGTTGTTCTCGTGATCCAACCTACTGATGGCGGGATTGACCTCCCGTCGTTATTCAAGCTTACGGTACTCGACACAGTGGGCAGCACGAACGTTGAGGCACGCATACTTGCGGAAGACGGAGAAGCTGAAGGAAGGGTCGTCTGGGCAAAAAAGCAGGAGCAGGGGGTCGGTCGTCGGGGACGGCAATGGTCGAGCCCCGAGGGTAATCTTTACTGTTCCCTGATTTTGCGCCCTGAATGCGACCCGTCTTCGGCGGCGCGTCTCTCATTTCTCGTAGCGCTTGCTATCCATCAGGCCATTACAAAATTTGTAAAACCAGAGATTGATGTTCGTCTTAAGTGGCCGAATGATGTGCTGATAGAGGGCCATAAATCAGCTGGGATCCTTCTGGAAAGCAAAATGAACCCCGATGGCTTGATGGATTATGTCATCGTTGGCACGGGACTAAATATTGCGACCTATCCGGAACATACGGACGGACTTCCTGCAACGTCATTACAGAAAGTTGGCGCCGACGTTTCCGTAGAAGAAATGATCTCTGCCTATTTGTATGCGTTCCTTGACCTTTACAAGATCTGGAAGCGCGATGGATTTGCGCCTATCCGGGAAAAATGGTTGGCGCATGCGACGGGGCTTGGTGAAAAAATTACAGTCAGGCTTACAAAAGAAACCTTGCAAGGGGTTTTTTCAGGTCTCAATGAAAACGGGGCACTGATTCTCGCTTTGGATACAGGTGAAAGAAAACTGATATCGGCGGGTGAAGTGTTTATAATTCCCTCTACTCGTAATAATTAGGAGTATTTCATGTTACTGGCGATCGATGTCGGAAATACCAATATAACCTGTGCGGCCTATAAAGACCGGGAATTGGTGAACGAATGGCGGATTTCGACATCCGGTTCCCGCACTGCCGAGGAGTATGGCGTCTGGCTCAGCCAGGCAATGGCAATTGACGGATTGCAGCTGAAGGATGTGAACCATGTAATTGTTGCGACCGTTGTTCCGGAAACTCTTTTCAACATCAAGGGGTTTTGTCGGCGTTACTTCGGCGTTACTCCGCTTGTTATCGGGGAGGCGAATGTTGATCTTGGCATGACACCGCTCATCGATCGCCCATCCGAGGCCGGGGCGGATCGCCTCGTTAATGCCGTGGGCGCACATTCTCTCTATGGGGGCCCGCTTGTGGTGATCGACTTTGGAACGGCCACAAACTTCGACGTGGTGGACGGCGATGGCAATTATATTGGAGGTGTCATCGCGCCAGGGGTGAATCTCAGTCTCGATGCCCTTTACCGGGCGGCTGCCAAGCTCCCCCGTATTGCCGTAGAATCTCCAATGCGCGTCATTGGTAAGAATACAATTGAATGTATGCAGGCGGGCATTTACTTCGGCTATATCGCGATGGTGGAGGGGCTTGTCGGACGTATTCAAGCTGAATATGGCAGCGAAATGAAAACAGTGGCGACAGGTGGACTTGCCCCGCTTTTCTCGAAAGGCACGGACTTGATCGAGATTGTAAATGGTGATCTCACCCTTGCCGGGCTGGTTGAAATTTTTTATCGAAATAATTGAAAGTCTTTATGACCAAACTCGATACTACTCTAAAGGAAGGCCTTTATTTTCTCCCGCTCGGCGGCAGTGGGGAAATCGGCATGAATCTCAATCTGTATTGCTGTAATGGCAAATGGCTGATGATTGATTGCGGTATTTCCTTTGCAGACGATAGCGCGCCAGGGATCGATGTGATTGTTCCTGATCCGGTCTGGATTGCGGAGCGGAGTAAGGATCTTCTCGCGATAATCGTGACCCATGCTCATGAGGACCATGTCGGCGCTGTCGCCCGGCTTTGGCGTCAGTTTCGTTGCCCGGTATATACCAGCCCTTTCACAGCCGAGATTCTGTCGCTGAAACTTGCTGAGGAGGGGCTTGGAGATGAGGTGGAGGTGAACGTTATTGCTCCCGGCAGCTCCATGTCCATTGGCGATTACCATATTGATTTTGTTGATCTCACCCATTCTATCCCGGAAATGCAGGCTCTGATGATCACGACACCCTATGGCCGAGTTCTTCATAGCGGTGACTGGAAGCTAGACCCGGATCCGGTTGTCGGTCCGGCAAGTAACCTCGCGAAGATGCAGAAAGTTTCTGAAGCGGGTGTGCTGGCGATGATCTGTGATTCCACTAATGTGTTCAAGGAAGGGGTGTCCGGGTCCGAACTTACGGTTCAGGATAGCCTCGATCAATTACTGCGCGATACTCCAACCGGTCGGATTGCGGTAACAACTTTTGCTTCCAATATTGCGCGTTTAAAGACAATCGCACAGGTGGCCGAACGCAATGATCGTCATGTTGTCCTGGTCGGCCGGTCGCTGCATCGAATGACAGGGGCCGCGAAAAAGGCGGGTTATCTCAATGACTTACCTCCCTTTCTGAATGAAAAGGATGCAGGACATATTCCGCGCAACAAAATATTATTTCTCTGCACGGGAAGTCAGGGAGAGCCCAGAGGGGCCATGGCCCGCATCGCCCGCGGGGAGCATGCCCATATCGAGCTAACGGAGGGTGACACCGTCATTTTCTCGTCCAAGGTAATTCCCGGGAATGAAAAATCGCTGTATGGCCTGCATAATCAACTGACGGAGAGCGGTGTAAATGTAATTACAGAGGCCGATGAGTTCGTGCATGTTTCCGGTCATCCGGCGCGTGAGGAGCTGACGGATATGTACAGGATCGTGAAGCCGAAAATTGCTATTCCCGTACATGGGGAGGCGCGCCATATTCGGGCCCATTGCGAACTGGCGCTGTCTCTTGGCGTTGAGCAGGCGATTGAAATTACCAATGGAAATGTTCTGAAACTTGCTCCGGGAGAAGCGGAGATCATTGATAATGTCCCGTCTGGGCGGCTTGCTGTCGATGCTGGTGGATTGACGCCCCTTGATGGAGAATTCCTGACAACCCGCCGCCGTCTTGTTTATAATGGCAGCATAAGCGGGGTTGTTATTATCAATGAAAAAGGCCAGATAACAGAGGATCCTATTATCCGGCTGCGGGGTGTGTTGGATGAAACGCTGTATCCCGAACTGCAGAAAGATTTGCGTCAACAGATAATAATTCATCATAATCAGTTGAAAAGAAATGAAAAACTGGATGATGAGAAGGTTGAGGAAACGGCACATAATGCCGTTCGCCGGGTGTTTAGAAGGCTTGTCGGGAGACGGCCGATAACCGATATTTATGTCATCAGGTTTGAAGAAGAATAAGGAATTAATAAAAGATGATTGGACGATTGAACCATGTAGCGATTGCGGTCCCTGATCTAGAGGCCGCCACCATCATATATCGAGAAACTCTCGGTGCAAAAGTGAGTCCACCGCAGGATGAGCCGGAAAATGGCGTGACCGTTGTTTTTGTTGAACTCGATAATACAAAGATTGAGTTGCTCCATCCGCTTGGCGAGAACTCGCCGATCGAAGGTTTTCTCAAGAAAAATGCATCCGGTGGTATTCATCATGTTTGCTATGAGGTTGAGGACATTATTGCGGCTCGGGACCGCCTGAAATCCAAGGGTGCGCGAATTCTTGGGGATGGAGAGCCTAAAATCGGGGCACATAAGAAGCCGGTTTTATTCTTACATCCCAAAGACTTCAGCGGGACTCTTGTTGAACTGGAACAGGTATAGGACTCGATCATGTCTCTTGTTGGCGGCATCGTCATTTTTTGCATCACATGGATGGTGGTTCTCTTCACCGTCCTGCCTTGGGGCGTTAAGCCGCAGAATGATGAGGAAGGAGAAATAGAACCAGGCACAGTCGAGAGCGCACCGGCTAATCCCAGGATATGGAAGAAGTTTGGCATAACCACTGTCGTCACGGCCCTGATTTTCATCATTTTCTGGACGATCATCGAGCTGGAACTCTTTGATTTTCGGGCCTTTTTTCAGGATATCTAAAGGGGCAGGGGCATGATCCGGGCACTCGTTGGTTCAATATTATTGATCGGGATGACGGGTATAGCCTCGGCGGAGGATATTCGGATAGAGGTATCACGGCAGGACTGCGAACGGATCGTGAAATACACGGTGGACCCCGATGTGACTTATAAGCCTGGCGTTGATGTACACGGCAAACCCGTCGCACCCGCTGATTTAAATGGTGATCAGATCAAGTTCCCAGACCAGATCTATATTGATTTAGCCATACCGTTTAAGGATTTACTGAAAAATTATAATCCAAAACTAAAAAATGCGGAGGTTTATGTCGGAACGGTCGAATACGATATCGCGTCCGGCAAGCTTCTCTTTAATGGGCAGGAACTGGCCGATCCGGCGGAGAATGCGATTGCCCGGGAATGCCGCGAGCGCTATCAATAGGGTGAAAGCCTTGCAATCTTTGCAAATCCCGTTAAAAGTCTGAAACTCATTCAACTCTGTTTAATTGAGCCGAGGCCCTTATGCGTTTGTCCCGTTTTTTTCTACCGACCCTGAAGGAAGATCCAAAGGAGGCGCAAATTGTCTCCCACCGGTTAATGTTGCGGGCCGGTATGATTCAGCAATCGTCTGCCGGGATCTATAGCTGGCTGCCTCTCGGCTTTCGCGTTCTCAAGAATATTGAGCGGATCGTTCGCGAGGAGCAGGATAGGGCCGGGGCACTTGAAATCCTGATGCCAACCATTCAACCAGCAGATCTTTGGCGGGAATCTGGCCGATATGATGATTACGGCAAGGAAATGCTGCGGATTACCGATCGGCATGAGCGGGATATGCTTTATGGCCCGACAAATGAGGAGCAGGTGACGGATATATTCCGCTCCAACGTGAAAAGCTACAAGAACCTGCCACTCAACCTGTATCATATTCAGTGGAAATTCCGGGACGAGGTACGTCCGCGCTTCGGTATCATGCGGGGCCGCGAATTCCTGATGAAGGACGCTTACTCCTTTGATCTGGATTATGAAGGTGCAAAAACGGCTTACAACAATATGTTCGTAGCTTACCTTAAGACTTTTTCACGGCTAGGACTTAACGCCATTCCATTGCGCGCAGAAACAGGCCCGATTGGTGGAGACCTCTCTCACGAGTTTATTGTCCTTGCGGATACCGGCGAAAGTGAAGTGTTCTACCATAAGGACCTGCTCGCGCAGAAAACGCCGGATCGCGATAACTATACAGCAGAGGAACTGCAGGAAATTGTCGATCAATGGACTAGTTTCTATGCCGCCGCAGACGATATGCATGTTCCGGAAAAATGCGATGTGAGCGACGCCGATCTTGTTACCCGCCGCGGGATCGAGGTTGGCCATATCTTCCATTTCGGAGAGAAATATTCGAATGCCATGGGGGCGACAGTTGCCGGACCTGAAGGTAAGGATGTGACGGTTTCCATGGGATCTTACGGCATCGGTGTTTCCCGCCTTGTGGGCGGCATTATTGAGGCAAGCCATGACGATGACGGGATTATCTGGCCTGAAAGTGTTGCACCCTTCAAGGTGGGGCTGATTAATCTTAAGAGCGGTGATGGCGCATGTGATGCGGCCTGTGATGATTTTTACGGTAAACTGCTCGATGCGGGCGTTGATGTTCTTTACGACGACACGGCAGGTCGGGCCGGTGAGAAATTTGCCAAAATGGACTTGATCGGCCTTCCCTGGCAGGCAACTATTGGTCCGCGCGGTGTTAAATCCGGCGTTGTCGAGGTGAAAAGCCGCAGCTCCGGGAAGAAACAGGAACTCTCCGTTGATGCCGCATTAGATCTACTGGTGGGCAAGAGCTAGTGTTTTCCCGGTTTGAATGGACGATGGCGCTTCGTTACCTGCGCGCACGGCGGCAGGAAGGGTTTATCTCTGTCATCGCCACATTCTCCTTTCTCGGGATTGGCCTTGGTGTCGCAACCCTGATCATTGTCATGTCTGTTATGAATGGCTTCCGCGCGGAACTCCTGGATCGCATACTTGGCCTAAATGGTCACTATGAGGTGCGCGCGCCGGCGGAGGAGGCCTTTGTTGACTATGACGGTGTTGTAGCTCGGCTTGCGAACATTAAGGACGTGGTTCGAGTGACACCGATTATTGAGGGGCAGGTGATGGCTTCGGGCAAAGAGGCAAGCGGTGCCCTTGTGCGCGGTATGTCGCCTAATCAGCTTGCGGCTCTTGACGTTCTCTCCACTAATATTATTGAAGGATCTCTTGAAACTTTCGGGAATGATAACTCGATTATTCTAGGTTACCGGCTTGCGCGTACACTTGGTATTGCAGCGGGCGATAAGGTAAAGCTCATCTCCGCCAATGGCACCCCGACGGCTTTCGGAACGATGCCCAGAGTCAAGACTTATGACGTTGCGGCGCTCTTTGATACGGGCATGTATGAGTATGACAGCGGCTATATTTATATGTCGCTGGCGGCCGCGCAGAGTTATTTCCGACTCGGAAAGGGGATCACGGCGCTTGAGGTATTTGCCACTGATCCCGACAAGGCTCTCGAAATTCGTCGCGAGATTATTCAGGCGGTTAATATCCGCGCCTTTATCTACGACTGGCAGCAGTCTCGTGCGAGCTTCTTCAATGCCCTCGAGGTTGAGCGTAATGTTATGTTCCTGATCCTTACCCTGATTATTCTTGTTGCGGCGTTCAATATAATCTCCAGCCTGATCATGTTGGTGAAGGATAAAGGGAGGGATGTTGCCATCCTTCGCACCATGGGGGCGACGCGGGGCATGATCATGCGTGTCTTTTTTATTGCTGGTGCCAGCATTGGCGTTATTGGGACGCTGTTCGGGTTTTTGCTTGGCCTCGGCTTCTGCATGAATATCGACAAGATCAAAGGGCTTATCGAGGGGTTGACCGGGGCCGAACTTTTCTCTGCAGAAATATACTTTCTGTCGCATCTGCCTGCAAAGATAGACCCGACGGAAGTGATGACGGTGGTCCTCATGGCCCTCGTTATTTCTCTTCTTGCAACGATCTATCCTTCCTGGCGTGCGGCGCGCCTGGATCCGGTGGAGGCACTGCGTTATGAGTGAGCCTGTCCTCAAGCTGGAGAATATCGGCCGGACCTTTTCGCAAGGTCAGGAAAAGGTATTGGTCCTTGAAAATGTGGCACTTGAACTGCACCCCGGCGAAATTGTCGCGCTGCTTGGTCCTTCGGGTTCCGGCAAGTCAACGCTCTTGCAATTAGCGGGATTGCTGGAGCCGCCGACAATGGGATCGGTCATTATCGATGGGATCGATTGCAGCAAGGCGCGCGATACAAAGCGGACAGAGGTTCGTCGGGACAAGATCGGCTTTGTCTATCAGTTTCATCATTTGCTGCCGGAATTTTCTGCAGTTGAGAATGTGATGATGCCGAACCTGATTTCGGGTGTGCCAAAGAGCAAGGCGAAGAGCCACGCGACGGAACTCCTGACGCGGATGGGATTGGAGCATCGCCTATCTCACCGTCCGGCGAAATTGTCCGGGGGGGAGCAGCAGCGAGTCGCTATCGCCCGGGCACTGGCTAATAATCCACTTATTCTGCTCGCCGATGAACCGACAGGCAACCTTGACGAACAAACGGCCGAGATGGTTTTCCAGTATTTCCTCGATGTGACCCGGGATCGCGGTGTTGCCGCCCTTGTCGCGACCCATAATACTGAATTGGCTAGTCGCATGGATCGAATTGTGCGTGTTCATGATCATAGTCTGGTCGTGGACTAGGTTTCGCGAATTGCCAGTGATTTCCTGTTAAACTCTTGAATCAATCAATTGTTATTCCCGTGCGGGGAATTTGGTTAAGATAATTTAAAGCAAGTTTCGACATTATTCCCTTAACTCTGAATTGAATTGGGTATGGGACGGCATGTCGAACTTATTATCGATTTTTACCTTCAATGGATTTCTGCGGCAAAAGACATTGATCATGGCATTAATGCTGTGCTTTCTGTGCGTTGGAACTGTTGTACCCTCTGTTGTTGCGCAGGAAGTCGATGGTAGCGAGACAGTTAATCCAAGAATTGTGCCGGACATACATCCGGACCCAAGCCGTCTCCAAAGGGAGTATCTGCTTGAAAACCCCATCTCGCCTCCGGACACGTCGAGTCCGCGTGCCACGATAGAGAGTTTCCTCTTTCTCATGGGGGAAGCTCGCACTATCTGGCTAGATGTGCGTGATGATTATGCGAGGGGCGATACCCTGTTTTTGAGCGAGGCTGACGAACGGCGCCTCGGCATGGTTCGGACGATCCTTGATAAGGCGTCGCAGACCTTCGATTTGAGTACCGTTCCGGCAAGTGCGCGTGAGCATGTTCGCATTGAGGTCGTCCTCCAGCTTCTTGAAATATTTGATAGACTTGAATTGCCGACATTATCCAGCATTCCAGGTTATGAGGTGGGCATCTTTCCGGGCGCAGCCGACCTCGCGAAATTGTCCTCAAATTGGTCTGTTCCCGGAACAAAGATTGTCATTGCACGCCTGCAACGTGGCGCCGAACAGGGAGCCTTTTTATTTTCCAAGGAAACAGTTGAGCGCATTGCGGAAGATTACGAAACGATAAAAAATTTCCCTCTGAAACATGACCGGACAGAGGATCTTTATAATTATTATATCTATACGCCGGGCGGCTTTGTTGCCCCAAAATGGTATGATCTGGTCATCGCTGGACCGGATTGGCTGCAGAAGGAATTTTACAATCAGACAGTTTGGCAATGGTTAATGTTTGGCGTTCTGACACTCCTGTTTGTCCTTACGCCTGCTGTTTTTCTTCGCAGGTCTGAACAGACTGAAGAGGAAGAGGTAACAGCGCGTCGTCAAATTCGTCAGATGTCATCCTGCGGTGCCCTGATAGTCCTCGCATTACTGTATCGCTACATCTGCAACGACCAGATTAATATTACCGGCGGGCTGATGCAGGGAATCAGCACGATGACGACGACTATAATCTGGTCTTGCGTGGCGTTGCTAACCTATCAATTGTTGAATTTCCTGTATTCTTCGGCCGTTAGAAACCCTTCGGTTCCGACGGGCAGTATCGATGCGAGCCTGCTCCGGACCGGGTTTCGGGTATTTGCCTGTACAGTGGCGTTGATTATCATGGGCTATGGCGCAACGCAGATCGGTATTCCGGTCTATGGCGTGATTGCCGGTCTTGGTGTCGGCGGCCTAGCAATCGCACTCGCTGCCCAGCCAACCATCGAGAACCTGATCGGCGGCATCATTTTGTATGCGGACCGGATGGTGAGGGTTGGCGAATTCTGCCAGTTTGATAATCTTTCGGGTACGGTCGAATCAATCGGCATCCGCTCCACCCGGATTAGGGCGCTTGACCGAACGGTCATCACCATATCGAATGCGGACCTCGCCAAGCGAAAAATCACCAACTTTAGTCGTCGAGATCAATTTCATCTGCGTCATCGCATTGGCCTGAGATATGAGACCACGCAAGCACAGCTGACCGTGATTATTGATGCAATTCAAAAGTATCTTGAAGATCACGACCGGATAAAGGACGATCCGCTGAGGGTCCGCTTCGTTGAACTTGGTGACTTTTCTCTTAATATTGAAATCTACGCCTATGTTGCAGTTAGAAGTACGCCTGAGTTCCTGCGTATTCAGGAAGAAGTGCTGATGAAGATTATTGAAATTGTCCGCGCACGCGGTGCCGATTTTGCCTTCCCGTCCACAACGACCTACATCGCTTCTGATAGTGCGTCGGAGACAGATGTTTCGTTAATTAACTGGCCAAAGAAGGATGTTGCAAAAACCATCTCGAAATAAAGAAATTTTCGCCGGTTTTATTCTTCATGTTCTAAAAACTGTTAAATTACAAAGCTTTACCTGAAAATAACAGGCGTAAAAAACTTGATTGACAAAAGAACAAAACAAGAACAATATGCTTTCAGAAAACACATAGGAGCAATAGTAATGAATATCGACCAGATCATAAAAAGTGGATTTGAATGCGCGGCTTTTGCGGGTGCGCTCGGCACAATGGTGTTCTGGGCGGATATTGTGACAGGCCTTACTGGTTGATCTTCGCGTCTTGAAGATGGAACGGGAAGAGGGGAGTTATCCACAAGAAATTTAAGGGATGAGGCTGTCAAGGCCTGATCTTTTTGAAGGGACATGCAATAGTGGGGCGGCTTAAATCACAGATTGGAGATGTGCCGTTGTCCCGCGCCGAAAATGACCCCCGTTTCGTTCATTTGCGTGTCCATTCCGCTTACTCCCTTTCGGAGGGGGCGGTCCCGGTCAAAGATCTCCAGAAGCTCTGTGTGAAAAACCAGATGCCGGCTGTGGCGATCACGGACACCAGCAATATGTTTGGTGCACTGGAATTCTCTTTGGCCATGATGAGTGGCGGTGTGCAGCCTATTATCGGATGTCAGATCGCCATTATGCGCGAAGATGGTGTCGATCGAAGTGGCCGGCGGCCGGAGCCAGACTCCGTCGTGCTTTTGGCTCAGGATGAGACAGGATACAACAATCTCTTGAAATTAACCTCTCATGCGTTTCTGAAAACGGAGGCAGGGGAGACAGCGCAGGTTTCTTATGATGTGCTTGAGGAAAATTCGGCGGGCGTGATCTGTCTGACGGGGGGGGCGGAGGGGCCAATCGGACGATTGATCGCGACGGACCAGCTGGACGGGGCGGAGATCTATGCGCGAAAGCTAGCCAAGACATTCGATGGCCGTCTTTATATGGAACTCCAGCGTCACGGCCTACCGCTTGAGCAAAAAACCGAGCCCGGCTTTTTGAATATTGCCTATGATCTCAATATACCGCTGGTAGCGACTAATGAGGTATTTTTCGCTGGGCGGGATATGTATGAGGCTCATGATGCGCTTCTTTGTATTGCGACAGGCAAGTATGTCGGCGACCAGGACCGGATAAAGCGCTCACCAGAGCATTATTTCAAATCACAGTCCGAGATGGTCGAACTCTTCTCTGATTTACCGGAGGCCATTACGAACACACTCGTAATCGCACAGAGATGTGCTGTTGCCTCTCCTAAACGTGATCCTATTTTGCCAGATTTCTCTTCCGCGGAAGGGCGGGATGAAGCCGGGGAACTCGCCGCGATGGCAACGGATGGTCTTAAGATCCGGCTTGAAAATGAAGTTTTTACTGACGAGATGACAGACGCCGAGCGGGCGGCCAAGTCGAAGGAATATTTCGACCGGCTCGAATATGAGATTGGTGTCATCAATGAAATGGGTTTTCCGGGCTATTTTTTGATCGTTTCGGATTTTATCCAGTGGTCGAAAGAGCATGATGTGCCGGTGGGGCCGGGGCGTGGCTCGGGCGCGGGTTCCGTTGTTGCCTGGGCGCTGACCATCACCGACCTGGACCCCCTTCGCTTTGGCTTGCTCTTTGAGCGGTTCCTGAATCCCGAACGCGTGTCCATGCCCGACTTCGATATCGATTTCTGCCAGGACAAGCGCGAACAGGTGATCCGTTATGTGCAGGAGAAATATGGTCATGACCAGGTGGCGCAGATCATTACCTTTGGTAAGCTGCAGGCCAAGGCAGCCGTGCGCGACGTCGGGCGCGTTCTCCAGATGCCTTACGGTCAGGTCGATCGGATCAGTAAAATGATACCGGCTAACCCGGCCAACCCGGTAAGTCTACAGCAAGCACTTGATATTGAGCCACGATTGCGCGAAGAGCGGGCAAATGATCCTGAAGTTGCCCGTCTCCTCGAGATCGCGCTGCAACTTGAAGGGCTGTATCGTCATGCGTCGACCCATGCTGCCGGCGTTGTGATTGGTGATCGACCGCTGGATGAATTGGTGCCGCTTTATCGTGATCCGCGCTCCGACATGCCGGTTACGCAGTTTTCGATGAAATATGCTGAGACGGCCGGGCTGGTGAAGTTTGACTTTCTTGGTCTCAAGACTCTAACTGTTCTGGACCGCGCCAAAGCTCTCCTTGCCCGCCGTGGGATTGATATTGATTACGCCAAAGTTCCGCTTGATGATCCGGCCGTGTTCGAGCTTCTCTCCACCGGGAATACAATTGGCATTTTCCAGCTTGAAAGTTCAGGCATGCGGGACATGCTCCGGAAAATGCGACCCGACGCTTTTGAGGATATTATTGCTATCGTTGCGCTTTACCGCCCGGGCCCGATGGAGAATATTCCCACCTATATCCGCCGTAAGCATGGAGAAGAAGAACCGGATTACCTGCATCCGGAGCTTAAATCCGTGCTGGAGGAAACCTATGGCGTCATCATCTACCAGGAACAGGTGATGGAAATCGCGAAAACACTTGCAGGCTATAGCCTCGGCGATGCTGACCTTTTACGCCGGGCGATGGGTAAGAAAATCCAGTCCGAGATGGACGAGCAGCGCGCTATTTTCGCGAAAGGCGCAAGAGAAAAAGGAATTTCGGCGAAGGACGCCACCCATATCTTTGATCTGGTGGCAAAGTTTGCCAATTACGGTTTCAACAAGTCGCATGCAGCGGCCTATGCTCTTGTCTCTTATCATACGGCTTACCTCAAGGCGAACTATCCGGTTGAGTTCATGGCCGCATCCATGAGCCTTGACATGAACAATACGGATAAACTCAATATCTTCCGGCAGGATCTGGAGAGGATGAAAATCCCGATTTATCCACCGTGCCTGAATAAGTCGGACGTGGAGTTTTCTGTAGAGTTTGAGGGCGATCAGGGGGCGGTGCGCTATGCGCTCGCGGCGGTCAAGAATGTTGGCCGGGAGGCAATGGCCGGAATTGTGCGGGAGCGTATAGAAAATGGAGCCTATAAGGACCTTTTTGATTTTGCTGATCGCCTCAACCCTAAACATATGAATAAACGTCAGGCGGAAAACCTGGTCCGGGCCGGGGCTTTTGATGATCTGCTGGAACATCGCGCGCAGGTTTTTTCCTCCATCGAAATTCTAATACGTCAGGCCCAGCACTCAGAGGAGGAGCGGGGATCCGGTCAGGTTAACCTGTTTGGCGGCGCGGCGGAAACGCTAGTGGTCCGGCCCGACCTGCCGGAGGTAGCCCGTTGGACAACCATGGAACAATTGAAGCAGGAGTTCGATGCCATCGGCTTTTATCTCTCCGGCCATCCTCTGGATGCATGGGATAAAACACTTGATAAGGCCGGAGTCCGTAATTCGGTAAGTTATCTTGCCGGTCTTGGAGCGACGGAAAGCGCCGGAACTCTTGCCGGTACTGTCATGGGTAAGCGGGAACTTCGAACGAAAAAAGGAAAGCCGCTGGCATTTGTTCAGCTTTCTGATGCGACTGGTGCATTTGAAGTCACCATGTTCTCGGAAACGCTGGATAAATACCGTGAACTTCTCGTGGTTGGCCAGTCGCTTGTTCTCAGGGTGACCGGAAATCTTGACAATGATCAACCCCGGCTCACTGTCCAGAGCTTGCAACGGCTTGAAACACTTGCAGCGAATATTGCTGACGGGGTACGGATTTTTGCGAATGATGACAAGCCGATCTCGGAAGTTGCCGCTATCCTCAAGCAGGGCGGTCGGGGTCGCGGGCGTGTCGCCCTTGTCCTTAACCTGGAGGCTGAAGCCAAAGAGGTCGAATTTGATTTATCCGATAAGGCCAATATCACGCCGGAGGTGCGGCAGGCGCTAAAATCCGCCCTCGGCGTTATCGACGTTCACGATATTTAGCCCTTTGTAGCTGAATTGGGAGGGAATGAGTATTTTTCCCTTGCATCTGGACGCGTAGGGGCCTATTTAGCGCACTGTTAAATTCACACGTGAGCTTTGGGTAAGGCTGTGTTGGTCTTTCCCTTCCGGTGTTCTAAGGATGATCCTTTGGACCGCTGCTCACGGAGGTTCAACCGGAAAAGGAGATTGCAGAATGGCTCTGCCTACTTTTACTATGCGTCAGCTCTTGGAAGCTGGTGTTCACTTTGGTCACCAATCACGCCGCTGGAACCCAAAAATGGGTCCTTATATTTTCGGCGCTCGTAATAAAATCCACATTCTTGATCTGCAACAGACAGTGCCGATGCTTTATCAGGCGCTTAAAGTTGTGCGCGATACTGTCGCCGGCGGCGGACGTGTCCTGTTTGTTGGTACAAAACGCCAGGCATCTGACGTTGTTGCCGAAAGCGCAAAACAATGCGCCCAGTTTTATGTTAACCATCGCTGGCTCGGCGGAATGCTGACAAACTGGAAGACGGTTTCTGGTTCGATTAAGCAGCTTCATAAGCTGGAAGAACAGCTTGCTGGTGAGCATACTGGCCTGACCAAGAAAGAAATTCTTAAAATGACCCGCCAGCGTGACAAGTTGGAGCGGGCGCTTGGTGGTATTAAGGAAATGGGTGGTCTTCCGAATGTCATTGTGGTTATTGACACGAACAAGGAAGAGCTAGCGGTTCAGGAAGCTAACAAGCTGGGTATCCCGGTAGTTGCTATCCTCGACAGTAACTCTGATCCTGATGGTATTGCCTATCCGATCCCGGGTAACGACGATGCACTTCGCGCGATCAGCCTTTATTGCGATCTGTTCAAGCAGGCTGTTATTGATGGTATCTCCATGGAGATGACGAGCCAGGGAACTGATCTTGGTGCGGCTGAAGCTCCAGCTATTGCGGAGGAACTGCCTGCTGAAGAAAGTGTAGCTGCAGCACCGACTGAAGAAGCTGCGGTGGAACCTGAAGCGAAAAAAGCCGAAGGTGACGAGACGAGCGCGAAAGCGTCTTAAATCTGAGAGGGGCGTCCCTATTTATATGAAGAATAGGGCGCTTTCCCATTTTAAGAAATCAAACGCGAGGATGAATAATGACTGCTATTACAGCGGGAATGGTTAAAGAACTCCGCACCCGGTCCGGTGCAGGAATGATGGATTGTAAGAAAGCCCTCAAGGAAACTGACGGCGATTTGGATGCGGCGATTGACTGGCTCCGGACCAAGGGTCTTGCCACGGCTGCGAAGAAATCCGGCCGTGTTGCCGCAGAGGGTCTCGTCGCGGTTAACGCGAGTGGCACCTCCGGTGCCGTGGTTGAGGTGAATGCCGAGACAGATTTCGTGGGCCGTAACGAGGATTTCCAGAAACTTGTCAGCGGTATCGCTTCGGTTGCTGTTGAAAAAGGCGATGATGTGGAACAGATAAAGGTGTCGACCTTCCCGGGCGGCTCTGAAACTGTTGAACAGAAACTGACTGATGCCATTGCCACGATTGGTGAGAATATGGCGCTTCGTCGTTCGGCAAAGCTCAGTGTAAAGAATGGCGTTGTTGCCTCCTATATCCATAACTCTGTTGCGGATGGTCTGGGCAAAATCGGCATTCTGGTTGCGCTTGAAAGTGAAGGCGACAGTGCCGCACTTGCAACACTTGGCAAGCAGATTGCGATGCATGTTGCCGCGACAAGCCCGCAATCAATCAGCGTTGCAGATCTTGATCCGGCAGCAGTGGAACGCGAACGTACTGTTCTTTCTCAGCAGGCGCGTGAATCCGGTAAACCTGAAGAGATCATCGGCAAGATGGTTGAGGGTCGTCTGAGTAAATTCTACAAGGAAGTCGTTCTGTTGGAGCAGACTTTCGTTATCGATGGTGAAAACACCGTAAAAGCTGCGGTTGAGAACGTTGCCAAGGAAATCGGCAGCCCGATTGAAGTCGTCGGTATGGTTCGCTTTGCCGTTGGTGAGGGAATTGAAAAGGAAGAAAGCGACTTCGCTGCTGAAGTTGCTGCCGCCGTTCAATAAAGGCGACAAGATTAAGTATTTATGGCGGTCTCCTTTTGAGGCCGCCATATTTTTATGTGCGGCCTGACGGCTTTTCAAATCAGACTTTTTCTGTATGCTGTTCTGCCGACGCCAATAACCACAAGTACCAGTTTCGGGGGAAAATATGTCGAACACGCCTCAATACCGCAGGGTTCTTTTGAAATGTTCCGGTGAAGCACTTCTGGGAAACCAGCAATATGGTATTGATGTCGAGACAGTTTCCCGAATAGCCAAGGATATCGGCGACGCCCATGCCATGGGGGTTGAGGTTTGTGTCGTTGTCGGCGGTGGTAACATCTTTCGCGGTATGTCTGGTTCCGCCAAGGGGATGGATCGGTCCAGCGCGGATTATATGGGGATGCTGGCGACTGTAATGAACGCGCTTGCGCTTCAGAATGCGATTGAATCTCTCGGAATGAACAGCCGGGTTCTTTCCGCTATTCCGATGTCCGCAGTGTGCGAACCCTATATCCGGCGACGGGCCGAAAGACATCTTGAAAAAGGCCGGGTTGTTATTTTTGCGGCTGGTACCGGCAATCCTTATTTCACGACGGATACCGCCGCCGCGCTACGGGCGGCCGAAATGAAATGTGATGCCCTTTTAAAGGGTACGAACGTGGATGGGGTCTATAACAAGGATCCGCGCCATCATTCCGATGCTGAACGTTATGAAACTTTGTCGCATCTCGATGTCCTGGCCAAAGACCTTAAGGTAATGGACGCGGCGGCAATTTCTCTGGCGCGGGAGAACCAAATTCCCATTCTTGTTTTTTCAATCCAGGAAGAGGGGGCCTTTGCCCGTGTCCTTAAAAAAGAAGGTTGTTTCACAGAAGTTGTTTAGCGATATAACAACGTCTGGTTTATAACTAACAAGAGGCCGGGGGAACCGTCCCGGTGATGGAGGAGAGATTAAGATGGCGGCGCCAAATATGAAAGACCTTGAAAAGCGCATGCAGGGAGCGCTAGAAGCGCTAAAGCATGAGTTTGCAGGACTAAGAACAGGCCGGGCGCATACTAGCTTGCTAGATACGGTCATGGTGGAAAGCTATGGGGCGTCCATGCCGATTAATCAAATTGGCACGGTCAGTACACCCGAACCGCGTTCACTCAGCGTTCAGGTCTGGGATAAGACCAATGTAAAGGCTGTAGAAAAAGGCATTCGTAATTCCGGGCTTGGCCTTAATCCGGTTGTTGATGGCTTGGTCGTGCGAGTGCCAATTCCCGAATTAACGGAAGAACGCCGTGCGGAACTGGCAAAAGTGGCGTCAAGTTATAGCGAAAATGCCAAAGTCGCTATTCGTAACGTACGGCGCCATGGAATGGACGATGCAAAGTCTGCGGAAAAAGATGGTGATTTTTCTGAAGATGATCGCAAGAAGGCCGAGGACAATATTCAAAAGCTGACAGATAATTATGTCGAGAAAGTCGATGAAATGCTGTCAGAGAAGCAGCAGGAAATTATGCAGGTCTGACGCATGACTGTTGTCCCATCCGCCGGTACCGGCTCAATGATAATTCCTGAACATGTTGCTATCATCATGGACGGGAACGGACGCTGGGCAGCAAAACGGTCCCTGCAACGACTAAGAGGTCATGAGCAGGGGGCGGAAGCTGTTCGTGAAGCTCTGAAAGGGTGCGAGGAGCTCGGCATTCGTTATCTGACACTCTTTGCATTTTCATCGGAAAACTGGAGTCGGCCAGTCGAAGAGATTAATCACTTGATGGGCTTGTTCCGCTACTTCTTCAACAAAGAGATCAAGGCCCTTTGTGATGCCAATATTCGAGTTAAATTTATTGGTAATATCAATAAATTACCTGATGATATTCAGAAGTTAATTGAAGAAATTAAGGATCGGACCAAAGACAATAGTAAATTGATCCTGACGATTGCGCTCAGCTACGGTAGCCAATCTGAAATTGCCGGCGCCATGCGCGCCTTGGGTGAAAAAATCAAGGCTGGCGAACTTGCTCCCGAAGAAATTGATGAGAGCATGATCACGCAACATTTGGATACTGTGGATCATCCAGATCCCGATCTTCTGATCCGCACCAGTGGGGAAAAACGGCTGAGTAATTTCCTGCTTTGGCAGTGTGCTTATACAGAATTCGTCTTTTTGGACGTCCTTTGGCCTGATTTTCGAAAACAGGACCTGGCGGAGGCCGTTGAGGAGTTTGGAAGCCGGAACCGCAGGTATGGGGCGCTTTAAGTGCTTTTATCCTCTTTTACCTCACTGCAGCAACGGGTGATTTCTGCTCTTGTTCTGGCTCCTGTTGCGGTTGCGGCTCTTTATTTTGGGGGCTTCTATTTCTTGTTGTTCCTGATCGGGGCATCAGCAGTCATGTCCTATGAATGGTGTCATGCATCGCTCGAAAAATCTCCGGGCCTGATTACCCTCATGACGGCGGTGACTGTTTTTTCCGGGCTATACGTAGCGCAGAAAAGTTATTTTCACCATGGAGTTATAGCTCTTTTTATAGGATCTGCATTAATAGGCATCGCGGCGATTGTCGTGAAGAAGCGCAATCGGCTTGGCTGGGCAATATCCGGTCCGCTCTGCATAGGTTTGCCAGTGCTTGCGCTTATCTCACTGCGGTCCATACCAGACTCCGGGTTTGCGTTGACTTTAGGGCTCTTCCTTGTCGTCTGGGCTACGGACATTGGGGCCTATTTCAGCGGCAAGTCGATTGGGGGTCCGAAAATTGCGCCGGCTATCAGCCCTAATAAAACCTGGGCCGGCCTGATCGGCGGCATTATTTTTGCCATGATCGTGGCTTACCTTGTTAATCGCTATCTTGTTGGTGGTCAGGTTGCGACAATAGGTATACTGGGTTTAGGGGCAATCTGTGCTATTCTGGCACAAATTGGAGATTTCGCAGAATCAGCCTGGAAACGTCATTTTGGGATCAAGGATGCAAGCAACCTGATCCCGGGGCATGGTGGCGTTATGGACCGGCTGGACGGTGTATTTTTAACGGCACCGATCCTGATGTTGCTTATCATGCTAGTAGATGGGATTTGGCAATGAATATTAGCCCCGCGGCCGCGAATTATTCGTCGGAAATGGAACCCGCTGTGCGACATGTTAGTATTTTCGGTTCCACCGGTTCGGTGGGCGTTAATACGCTGGATCTTATTGCCGGTGCGGCAGATAAATTCTCGGTCGATGTTTTAACTGCAAATGAAAATGTTGCCCTGTTGGCGAAGCAGGCCCGGCAGTTCGGTGCCAGCCTCGCTGTCATTGCCAATGAGAGTAAGTATGCTGAACTCAAGTCACTTCTCACCGGTAGCGGTATAGAAGTGGCAGCAGGGCGTGATGCTCTGATTGATGCCGCCTCCCGAAAGGTGGACTGGGTTATGCTGGCTATAGTCGGAGCGGCTGGCCTGGCCCCGGCGCTTGCCGCGGTTCGAACCGGTTCGGTAATCGCGATCGCCAATAAGGAGGCATTGGTGTGTGGCGGAGATCTTGTGCTGGGGGACGCGGAGAAATATGGTGCGACGCTCTTACCTGTAGATAGTGAACATAATGCCATTTTTCAGGTGCTGGATTTTGATCAGATTGAAAATGTAGAGCGATTGATCCTGACAGCGTCAGGCGGACCGTTTCTTGACTTCACACTTGATGAAATGAAATCCGTAACGCGTAAACAGGCACTTGCCCATCCAAACTGGGACATGGGCGCCAAAATTTCCATCGATAGCGCCACCATGATGAACAAGGGGCTGGAATATATCGAGGCGGTCCGCCTGTTTCCGGTGGCGCCTGATAAAATTGATATACTGGTCCATCCGCAATCAGTAATTCACAGTATGGTGGAATATCGCGACGGATCGGTTCTGGCGCAATTGGGCGCGCCTGACATGCGCACACCGATTTCCTATACCCTCGGTTGGCCAGAGCGTCATAGCTTTCCGGCAGAACGGTTGGACCTTGCGAAAACCGGGTCATTGACATTTCTCGATCCGGATCTTGTAAAATTCCCGGCCATCAGGCTTGCACGCGAGGCGCTTAATACTGGTAAATCGGCACCAACGACCCTAAATGCATCCAATGAAGTGGCAGTACATGGTTTTCTGACCGGGAGCATCGGGTTTCTGGATATTGCGGCGGTTGTCGAAGAATGTCTAAACCAGGCACATATTGTCGATTTGACCTCAATTGAGGATATTTTTGAGTGCGACAGGCAAAGCCGGGAATTGGCGCACGATGTTATGGCTTCAATATAAGCGGATTTCGAAAGCGGTAGAGTTATATGAATTTTCTAGTAGATAATTGGATCTATATTCCGGCCTTTGTTGTCGTCATTACGGTCCTTGTCTTTGTTCATGAATATGGACATTACAAGGTGGCCCGTCTCTGCGGTGTCAAGGTAGATGCCTTCGCGATCGGCTTTGGCCCTGAGCTTTGGGGGCGATATGATAAAAATGGATGCCGGTGGAAAGTCTGTGCAGTCCCCTTTGGTGGCTACGTGAAGTTCTATGGGGATGCTGGCGTTGCAAGTGACGCGTCTGACGATATTGACGATATGCCGGATGAGGATAAGAAAGTCAGTTTCCACCATAAACCGCTGCTTCAACGTACCGCTATTGTTTTTGCAGGGCCGGCTGCAAACTTTATCTTTGCAATTGTCGCCATGGCGATCCTGTTTATGGCCTTTGGCCAGGCGCAAACCCCGCCGGTCGCCGGTGAAGTGGTGGCGGAAAGCGCTGCCGAGGAAGCCGGAATAGAACCGGGTGACAGGATCCTTTCCGTGAATGGGGCCGCAATCGGCAGTTTTGAAGAACTGCGCCGTACAGTATTGGTCGGCCTCGATGAACCACTTAACATGAAAATCGACCGGGGTGGACGTATCGTCGATTTAGCTGTGACCCCCCACGTGATCGAAGAAGTCGACGCAGACGGCAATGTCCAGCGAATAGGGCGCCTTGGAATTGCCTCGACGGGTCGGGAATTCGTGAAACATGGACCGATCAGCGCTCTTTCAAGCGCAGTTGATCAGACCTGGTTTATCACTACGGCGACGTTGAAGGGCGTCGGGCAGATGATTGTCGGAACACGAGATACGAAAGAACTGAGTGGGCCACTGGGCATTCTTAAAATGTCGGGTGATGCGGCAAAGCGTGGGGATGATTTGGTCGATAATGCGCTTTCATTGTTCAATTTCATGATCTTTGTTTCCATCAGTCTCGGCTTGATAAATTTGTTTCCGGTTCCGATGCTCGATGGCGGGCATTTGGCTTTTTATGCCTATGAAGCCGTGCGTGGTAAGCCACCATCAGCAAAAGCCATGGAATTTAGTTTCAGAATTGGACTATCGCTCGTACTGATGCTAATGATATTTGCCACATGGAACGACGTTAACAAACCGTGGGTAAAAGATTTTTTCACCGGCTTGTTTTCCTGACAAGTTAGGTCTGATAAAACTGTTCGACGTTATTTGAGGCTGTCCGCTCAGGGGGGTGGGATTTTGCGCGTTTTTGTTTTACTGGCAGTGTTCGCATTTGCAACGGTTTCGGCAACTATGTCGATTAGTTCGCATGTTTACGCGCAATCATCTGTTATCATTTCCGATGTTCGGGTTGAGGGGAATCAGCGGATTGAGGATGATACTGTAAAATCCTATCTCCTCGTCACGGCGGGAGCCCCTTATGATCGCTCTCGGGTCGATCGCTCTCTCAAAGCCCTGTTTAACACAGGTCTGTTTGCGGATGTTTCCATTCGGCAAGATGGCACGGTGCTGGTTGTCAATGTCGTTGAAAATCCAATTATCAATCGGTTGGCATTCGAAGGTAATCGACGCATTGACGATGATACCCTTACTGCGGAAATTCAACTTAGGCCACGTATCGTCTACACGCGCGCAAGAGTGCAGAACGATGTACAGCGCATTATCACGGTTTACCGGCGCAGCGGACGTTTTGCGGCAACAGTTGAACCAAAGGTCATACTGCTTCCGGAAAATCGCGTTGATCTAGTCTTTGAGATTAATGAGGGTGAACAGACAGGGATCAAGAAGATACGCTTTTACGGCAACAAGACCTTTAGTGATAGCCAGTTGCTGGGCGAGATTTCAACGGAGGAAACCCGTTGGTATAATTTCCTGTCAGACTCCGACACCTATGACCCGGATCGCCTGACCTTTGACCGCGAATTGTTGCGCAAATTTTATCTTTCCAAGGGGTATGCGGATTTCCGTGTGGTGTCGGCAATTGCCGAATTGACACCAGACAGAGATGGATTTTTTATTACGTTTGCCGTTGAAGAAGGAGCAAAATACAGCTTCGGTGCGATTGACGTAAAAAGTGAGATCAAGGACTTGTCTCCTGAGGCATTGATGGCACAGGTAACGACTGTTGAGGGAGAAACCTATAATGCCGACAAGATCGAAGACACCATTCAGAAGATAACTTTTGAGCTTGGCAAACTCGGTTATGCGTTCGTGAATGTGCGCCCGCGGATTGACCGCGATCGTGAAAACCTGAAAATTTCAGTTACCTATGAAATCAACAAGGGCCCAAGGGTCTATGTTGAGCGGATAAATATTACCGGCAATGTTCGCACCCTGGATTACGTTATCCGGCGGGAGATGAAGTTAGCGGAAGGCGATGCCTTTAATACGGCTTTGCTGAGGCTTTCTCAGTCACGTATACGGGGTCTTAATTTCTTTGAAAAGGTCGAGGTGACTCAGGACGAGGGAACGGACGGCGACAAGACAATAATCAATGTCGATGTACAGGAAAAGTCAACGGGAGAACTGAGCGTTGGTGCGGGCTTCTCCACGACGGATAATGTGTCGGCGGATTTGCAAATCCGCGAACGGAACCTGCTCGGCCGAGGGCAGGATCTACGGTTTGGCATATCTGTCGGCTCTGATAGCCAAACGATAGATGTTGGCTTTACAGAGCCTTATTTTCTCAACCGTGACCTGAGCGCCGGTTTTGATATATTCAGGA
The DNA here is from genome assembly GCF_009882915.1 of Sneathiella litorea. Taxonomy (GTDB): domain Bacteria; phylum Pseudomonadota; class Alphaproteobacteria; order Sneathiellales; family Sneathiellaceae; genus Sneathiella; species Sneathiella litorea. The sequence continues at coordinate 274,466 of NZ_WTUW01000002.1, read as the reverse complement.
CGGTCCGCGATTATCAGGATGAAAGTGGATATGATCTGGAGCGTACAGGATTTGTGCTGCGATCCGGCTTTCCGATTAAGGAAAATATCCGTGGTGATGTTTTCTATAGCCTGGTTAATGAAAAAATCGACAATGTGCAATCAACTGCGCCCGTCAATATTCAACGGTCAGCCGGAGAGTACTTGATTTCCTCGGTTGGATATACAATTACAATCAGTGACCTTGACGATACCCTGTTGCCGACAACCGGCAGTAAGTATACATTCGGACAGATACTTTCGGGCCTTGGCGGGGATGTTCGTTCTCTTGCCACAAATGCCAGCTATATTCGGTTTTTCCCGGTCTATGAAAATGATGTAGTATTAAGTGCGGGTATTACAGGCGGATATATATTCGGGTTGGGCGAAGATGTGATTCTCGCGCAGCGCTATAATGTTGGGGGCCGTAACTTCCGTGGCTTTGAAAGCCGGGGTATCGGGCCACGCGATATTGCATCAGGAGATGCTCTTGGTGGTAATGCCTATTTCGTTGCCTCGTCAGAGCTTCGCTTCCCGGTCGGGCTTCCCGATGAATACGGTATTCTTGGCCGAACGTTTATTGATTTGGGAACTTTGACCGAAATCGATGATAATGACGCAGGTATTGCAGATACGCCTAGCATAAGAGCGGCCGTTGGCGTGGGTCTTAACTGGGTTTCACCCTTTGGGCCAATTCAGATAAATGTCGCGGTTCCTATTCTGAAGGAAGATTATGATAAAGATGAGGTTTTCCAGTTTGATTTTGGAACTCGATTCTAGGAAAGGGACTATGATCCTACAATTAATACGAACATCTTTTATTCTTCTTGTCTTGTTATTCAGCTTTGTCCCGTTGGGCGCTGCGCAAGCTTCGACGAATGCAATAATCGGCGTTGTTGATATGCAAAAAATAATGCGCGAACTGGACGTTGTTAAGGATATAAATTCTCAGGTAAAGGCATTTGAGGAAAAAACGGATAAAGAACTGGCGGCGGAAGAAAAAAAACTTAAAGATGAACGAGCGCAAATCGAACGGCAAAAAACACTTGTAACGCCAGAGGCATATTCGAAAAAACAATCTGAATTTAATCGTAAGGCTGCTGACTTTCGGGTGAAAGTTCAGGAAAAGAACAAACAATTGCAAATCAGCCGTGTTAATGCTCTTGAGAAAATCAAAGCACAAATGCTGCCGGTTATTCGTGATGTCATGGATAAGAATGGCGTTTCTCTGGTCCTTGACGTAAGTGAAGTCCTGTTTGTTGAAAAGCCCCTCGAAATTACAAAAGAAATTATGGAACGACTGAATAAGGATCTTAAAAAGATCAAGGTTGAGATTGTTCCGCTAAAGAAAAGCTGATGCCTGATCCTCATTTCTATCATGTTGCAGGCCCATTTTCCCTCGCGGAGCTTGCTGAATTACCGGATGTCGAACTGGCACCGGGTATTGATTCAAGTATTATGATCTCTGATGTTCGCGCTCTTGATCAGGCGGGGGAAGGGGACGTTACCTTTCTTAGTAATCCGAAATATCTGGAAAAATTTCTTCATACCAAGGCAACGGCCTGTATTGCCAGTCCAAAGGTTCTTAAAAAATGTCCCGATGGATTGGCCCTTCTTATTGCGGCAAATCCATATAAGGCATATGCGCGGATTGCGAATATGTTTTATCCGCCGGTGCTTGGAATGGGCAATGTGCACCCTACGGCAGTAATTTCACCGACGGCGGTAGTCGGCGAAAATGCGTCCATCGGCCCCTATGTGGTAATCGAGGATGATGTTGTTATTGGTGCCAATTCTATCATTGGTCCACATGCCGTGCTTAGCAAGGGCATTCGTCTGGGCAATAATTGTCGCATTGCCGCGGGCGTGCTGCTCAGCTATTGCCATATTGGCGATAATGTTGTTATGCATAACGGTGTCAAAGTCGGTCAGGACGGATTTGGTTTTGCGCCGGATGCCACAGGAAATATAAAGATACCTCAATTGGGGAGAGTGATTATCGGCTCCAACTGTGAGTTTGGTGCCAATACCACGATTGATAGGGGGTCTGGACCGGATACGATTATTGGCGATAATACTTGGTGCGATAATCTTGTCCAAGTAGGTCATAATGTAACCATCGGAAACGACGTGATTATTGCCGCGCAAACGGGAATTTCCGGCAGCACGGTTATAGAAGACCAGGTTGTCATCGGGGGCCAGGTTGGTTTGGCAGGACATATTAGAATTGGCCGCGGTGCACAGATTTCCGCCAAATCCGGTGTTATTTCCGATATTCCGCCGGGAGAAATCTATGCCGGGTTTCCGGCCCGGCCACGTAAGCAGTTTTTCCGCCAAATGGCAATTTTGGGTAAATTATCGAATAACAAGGGTTCTGTAAAATGACTGAAAATTCCTCCGCTGATACGGCTGATACCCTCGATATTCTTAAAATTATGGACATGATACCGCACCGCTATCCGCTCCTGTTAGTAGATAGGTTGGTGGATATTGTGCCGGGTGTCTCGGCAACAGGTATCAAAAATGTGACGATGAATGAGCCACAGTTTCAAGGTCATTTCCCGGACCGGCCGATTATGCCAGGTGTGATGATTGTTGAATCCATGGCACAGACCGCTGGCGTTCTTGTTATTAAAACGCTAGGCCCGGATTCAGAGGGAAGGCATGTTCTCTTTATGTCGATTGATAATGCCCGTTTTCGCAAGCCGGTTACACCTGGTGATACGATGCATGTAAAGGTGAGGGTTAAACAGAATAGGGGTGCCGTCTGGCGGTTTGCCGCGGAAGTTCTGGTCGACGGCAAGAAAGTAGCTGAAGCAGATTTCTCCGCTATGATCGTTGATTAATAAAGATAGGTAACCAGTTGTAACACAGCTTGATTTGTGGTCAGGCATGTTCCGGGCTAGCTATAGCGCAAGACTTTCACTGGATTTATAAGGTAACTGGATACCGAATGGGCAATATTCATAAAACAGCGATTATAGAGGATGGCGCCAATGTCCATGAGGATGCTGTTGTCGGCCCCTTTTGTGTTGTTGGCAAGGATGTAACACTTGAGGCCGAGGTTACGCTGAAATCACATGTCGCGGTGGATGGCTATGCCCGTATCGGACAGGGGACGACTATCTATCCCTTCGCGTCAATCGGTCATGCGCCACAGGATCTTAAATATTCTGGTGAAAAGTCAGAACTTATTATTGGTAAGAACTGCAATATCCGCGAACATGTCACGATTAACCCGGGTACGGAAGGCGGCGGCATGCGCACCGAAATTGGTGATCATTGTTTGCTGATGATCGGCGCACACATCGCGCATGACTGTATTCTTGGGGATCATGTTATCCTGGTGAATAATGCGACTTTGGGTGGACATGTAGAGCTGGGAAATTTCGTTATTATCGGCGGGTTGTCTGCGGTCCATCAGTTCGTCCGTATCGGAGAGCATGCGATGATTGGCGGGGCGTCCGGGGTGGAGACAGATGTTATCCCCTTTGGTTCGGCGACTGGAAACCGAGCGACCCTTGGCGGCCTGAATCTTACCGGCATGAAGCGTCGGGGGTTCTCGCGAGAAGATATACACGCCCTGCGTGGCGCCTATAAATATCTTTTCACCGGAGAGGGGACCTTCTCTGAACGGCGTAAGACAGTGCCGGATAATATTGCCGGTTTCCCTTCCGTTCAAACGGTTCTAAAATTCATCAATGAAGAAACAAAACGTGGCTTCTGTCAGCCCGAGTAACTCAGCAGCGAGGCGCATTGGTATCATCGCCGGGAGCGGTAGCCTGCCGCTTGCCCTGGCTACCACTCTGAGATCTCGGGGGGAAACACCCTTTCTGCTGCTCGTTGAGGGGGAAGCCGAAGTGTCCCAATATGCTGACTTTCCCCATGAAGTAATCCGGATAACCAAGGTTGGACGTTTCCTGAAAGCTCTTGCGCGTGAAAGCTGCACCCACATCACGCTGGCTGGGCCAGTAAAACGTCCGGATTTGAAGAACCTTCTACCGGATATGGAAGGGATGAAGTTGCTTGGCCGGATTACTGGCGCTGCACGAAAAGGGGACGACGGCCTGATGCGGGCGATTACCTCTTATGTAAAGGAAAAGGGCTTTACGGTCGTTGGGGTGCATGAGTTGGCGAGTGATTTGCTGGTTCCACTTGGATGCCTTGGAAAGATTGCGCCCACTGAACGGGACAATACAGATATTACAGCCGGCGTTCGGATTGTTAAGGCGGTTGGTGCACTTGATATCGGGCAGGCAGCAATAATTCGTGATGGCTATGTTTTGGCGGTCGAGGCTGCGGAAGGCACGGACAAGCTATTGAAGCGCTCTCGCGAATTTGCCTGGGATGAGCCTGCGGGTGTGCTGGTCAAACTCTCCAAGCCGGGGCAGGAGTTGAAGGCAGATATGCCGACGATTGGCCCAGATACAGTGACCCTCGCGGCGGAAGCAAATTTGCGTGGAATTGCAGCTGAGGCCGGGTTTACGCTCGTTCTTGATCTTAAGGAAACCCTTCGCCGCGCGAATGAGGCGGGACTATTTGTCGTCGGGCTGGATTCGCAGAGTATGGGGGAATGAAAGACGAGATGAACCTCCGGGTTTTCATCCTGGCCGGAGAACCTTCCGGCGATGCCCTCGCGGCTCGGCTTATGCAAGGGCTGAAGGAGAAAGCACCTAACGTGAAATTTTCTGGTGTCGGTGGACCCTTGATGGTTGCTGAAGGGCTGGAATCCCTCTTTCCGATGGATGAGTTGAGCGTGATGGGAGTGTTTGAGGTCCTGCCCCGAATGCCGCTGCTTTTGAAAAGAATTGACCAGACGGCTTCAGAAGTAAAACGCCTCAACCCGGATATTTTTATTTCAGTCGACGCGCCGGATTTCAGCTTTCGGGTGGCCCGCAAGTTGGCAGACACCTCCTTTCCCAAAGTGCATTATGTCGCGCCCTCCGTCTGGGCCTGGCGTCCGGGGCGCGCAAAGAAAATAGCCGCGCTTTATGATCACCTCCTGACATTACTCCCCTTTGAGCCTCCGTATTTTGAAGCTGAGGGCCTGACCGCAAGCTTCGTTGGCCATTCGGTGATTGAAACCGGTGCGGATAAAGGGGATGGGGCGGCCTTTCGAGAACGGCATGGTATTGGCGACAACGAGAAGTTGTTGATGATGCTACCGGGTAGCCGGCGAGGCGAAGTAACCCGGCTTCTTCCGATATTCAGGGAGACAGTCAAACACCTTCAGGCGGATATCGGCGATTTTAGTCTTGTAACCCCCGTTGTTGGTCGGTCAGGAGAGCTTGTGCGGGCTGAACTTGCAAAATGGAACATAACGGCCCATATCGTGGATGGAGAAGCAGAGAAATTTGATGCAATGGCGGCCTCTGATGTTGCTCTTGCTGCCTCCGGCACAGTTGCCTTGGAGTTAGCACTCGCGAAATTGCCGAGTGTAATTGCCTATCGTATGAATATTGTAACAGCGAAGATTGCGCGCCTTGCCGTTAAGCTTGAGCATGTCAATTTAATCAACATCCTGCTTAAAAGGGAGGCTGTGCCGGAATGCATTCTGGAAAATTGTACAGCGGATAATTTGACGCAAGCGCTAAGTGAGCTGTTTCATTCAGAGGAAAAACGGAACCAGCAGATTGTCTCTTATAAGGAGGCCATGTTAATGTTGGGCAAGGGCGAAGCAGCTCCCGGGGCGCGTGCAGCGGAAATCATCTTAAAACTTATTACGAGGAAATACTAATATGAGTGGTGACGGCAAAGATAATTTTAGACTGTTGCATACAATGATCCGGGTTAAGGATCTTGATAAATCCATCGATTTCTATGTGAATAACCTGGAAATGAAGCTCCTGCGGCGCACCGACTTCCCGAGCGGTCAATTTACGCTCGCCTTTGTCGGTTATGGGGAAGAAAAGGATACGACAGTTATTGAATTAACCCATAACTGGGATCAGGAAGAACCCTATGATCTTGGAAATGGTTTTGGCCATCTTGCCTTGGGCGTAGAGGATATCTACGGGATTTGCGACAAGCTTGAGGCACAAGGTGTCAATATTCCACGTCCGCCAGGACCAATGAAGCATGGCAGCTCCGTCATCGCCTTTATCGAGGATCCGGACGGTTACAAGATTGAGCTTGTGGAAAAGAAATAGCCGCTTAATTACTACCGAAGTACCATGCGATAGCAAAGAATATCAGAGCCGATGCAGGCAATAAAATCATTGCGAGTTTCTTGACACGGTAAAAAAGCGGCGCTCGGTTATCGTTCGCCGCCCTAAGATAAAGTCGTCTCGCAGAAGTGGCGCCTCCGGTTGGGACCGAAGGCGCTATTTTCTTGTTTCTATGCGAGACACCGCTCATCAGATTACCGTTTGTCCAACTCAACAAAGGGACGTTCGGTATAGCCCGTATATAGCTGACGCGGGCGGCCGATCTTCTGTGAGGGATCTTCCATCATCTCGTTCCACTGGGCTACCCAGCCGACGGTGCGGGCAAGGGCGAAGAGCACGGTGAACATACTCGTCGGGAACCCGAGTGCCTGAAGAATGATACCGGAGTAGAAGTCGACATTCGGGAAGAGCTTTTTCTCAACGAAATAAGGATCTTCCAGCGCAATCTTCTCAAGTTCCATTGCCAGTTTAAGCATCGGTTCATCTTTGATACCGAGTTCATCTAGAACTTCATAACAGGTCTGTTGCATGACCTTGGCGCGCGGGTCGTAATTTTTATAAACCCGGTGACCAAAACCCATCAGGCGGAAAGGATCATTCTTGTCCTTTGCCTTGGCAATAAACTCTTGAACACGGTCAACACTGCCGATTTCCTTGAGCATTGTCAGGACGGCTTCATTTGCGCCACCATGTGCAGGACCCCAAAGGCAGGCGATGCCTGCAGCAATACAGGCAAACGGATTTGCGCCGGAGGAGCCGGCAAGACGTACCGTTGACGTTGACGCATTCTGCTCATGATCCGCATGAAGAATGAAGATCCGGTCCATTGCCCGCACAATTGTCGGGGACATCTTGTATCTTTCCGCCGGGACGCTGAATGTCATATGCAGAAAATTCTCCGCATAAGACATTTCATTGCTTGGATAGATAAACGGCTGTCCAACGGAGTATTTGTAGGCCATTGCCGCGATCGTTGGCATTTTCGCGATCAGGCGGTAACTTGCGACCATGCGTTGCGTCGGGTCGGTAATATCTGTGCTGTCATGATAGAAGGCGGAAAGTGCGCCAACCACGCCGACCATAATAGCCATCGGATGCGCGTCGCGACGAAAACCCCTGTAGAATTGGGTCAACTGCTCGTGCAGCATGGTATGGTAGGTGATATCGTGTGAAAATTTGTCTTTCTCGCTGACGTTGGGAAGTTCCCCCTTCAGCAACAGATAGCAGACATCCATGAAGTCGCTTTTTTCTGCCAGTTCCTCAATCTTATAGCCGCGGTGCATCAAGATGCCCTGGTCGCCATCGATATAGGTGATTGCGGAATCACAGGAGGCTGTTGAGGTAAAACCCGGATCATAGGTGAAATGACCTGTATCGGCATATAATTTACGAACGTCAATTACCGACGGACCAACAGTGCCCGCGATTAACGGTAGACTAATCGTGTTGTCGTCGGCCCCTTCAGACAAGGTGACATTGCCAGTAACAGTAGAGCTACTCATTCATCCACTTCCTTTTTTATTTTCAGGCATAGACACGCCCATATTTACAAAAAAATTCCCGGTGGAATTTCTCATTCTATTGTGACGATATGCTCGTCGGTAGTTCTGCGCCCTGATGCATTCGTTCCTATTCCGAAAGCACATCTCGAATGCGTCCGACGGACTGCTCCCGGCCCAAGACGTCCAAGACGTCAAATATTCCGGGTGAAACCGTGGTTCCTGTCAACGCAGCCCTTAAAGGCTGTGCGATTTTCCCTAATTTGATATCTTCAGCGTCCGCTGCCGCTCGGATGGCTGCTTCAACCGTTTCCGCATTCCATACGTCAAGGATCTCTAAACGGTCCGCCAGTCGCATCAGAACAGCGCTCGCCTCTTCGGTAATCAGGCTTTTAGCTTTTTTGTCCAGCGCAAGCGGTCGCTCGGCAATCAGAAATACGGAACTCTCAGCGAGGGAGTTTACAGATTTTGCGCGTTCTTTCAAGCCGTTCATGGCTTTTTCTATTAAATTCAGTTGATTAGGAGATAAATCCTGGCCTGTTTTTTCAGCGAGAATCGGAGCTACAAGACCCGTTAAATAGGCGTCGTTCGCACTGCGGATATAGAGGCCATTGAGGTTTTCAAGCTTGGCAAAATCAAAACGCGCCGCTGATTTTCCAATATTTTCAAGGTTAAACCATTCAATGGCTTGCTCTGTGGAAATCACCTCGTCGTCTCCATGGGACCAACCGAGCCGTAGCAGGTAGTTCCGTAGCGCTTCTGGTAAATACCCCATATCACGATATGCCTCTACACCGAGGGCACCATGTCTTTTCGATAGTTTCGCGCCATCCGGGCCGTGAATCAGTGGGATATGTGTATGATTTGGGACGGCCCAGCCAATCGCCTCGATAAGTTGTATTTGCCGTGCCGCGTTTGTGAGGTGGTCATCTCCCCGTATAATGTCCGTTACACCCATATCGTAATCGTCGACAACAACGGAGAGCATGTAAGTCGGCGTTCCATCCGCACGGAGCAGAATCATGTCATCAAGTTGCTCGTTGGCGAAGGTGACATCACCCTGAACCTTGTCGTGGACAATCGTATTGCCTTCATTCGGGGATTTAAACCGGACAACTGGATCGACTCCAGCGGGCGCCTCAGATGGGTCGCGATCACGCCAGCGGCCATCGTAGACAGGAGGGCGGCCTTCCGCGCGGGCGGTTTCGCGCATCTCTGCCAACTCTTCCCTGGACGCGTAGCAATAGTAGGCCTTACCTTGCTCCAGCAGTTGATTGGCAATTTCGACATGGCGTTCGCGTTGCGAAAACTGAAAAATGGGCTCTTCATCCCAGTCCAGTCCCAGCCACTTCATTCCGCCGAAAATAGCCTCGATTGCCGCCTCGGTTGATCTTTCTCGATCCGTATCCTCGATCCGGAGCAGGAACTTTCCCTTGTGGTGGCGGGCGTATAGCCAATTGAACAGCGCCGTGCGGGCTCCGCCAATATGCAGGAAGCCGGTTGGAGAGGGGGCGAAACGTGTTACGACAGTCATAAGAATTTACTTTGCAATTCGTTCGGTTATAAATTTGATCTGTGTGATCAATTAAAAAGCAGGCATTTGTACCCTGTGTCTTGGCAGAGGGCAAGTATGCCGTTGGAAGGTGCAAGCCATGATCCTTTCGGGCTTGAAAGATCATGAAAATTTACCGGATCAGTTTCTTAGGGACCGAACACGCTGGTTTCTCTGGTTTCCGGCACTGATTGGCTTCGGTATAGCGCTCTATTTCGCGCTTCCCGTTGAACCTGGTTTGTCATGGCTGATTTTGCCGGGTTTTCTGGCAATCCTTTTAGTTCCCCTTAGAGATTACCCAAATTTTGGACTGCGATTACTGGTGGGTTCGTTATTTCTTGTCACCATTGGATTCTCTGTGGGTCTAACGCGCACAGCTATTGTCGATGCGCCCATATTGCAGAAAAAGCAGGTGACGGAACTTACTGGACGTATTCAGGAAAAATCAACCGGCCCTAAATCGGCGCGCTTTCTAATTGGAGATTTGAACTTTTCTGAAAAAGACAACATTCCGCCGCTTAAATATATTCGGCTCTCTTCACGGAGCAATTTTCAAGATATCACTCCTGGACAGCTCATCCGGGTAAAAGCCGTTCTTTTGCCGCCGCCGGAACCCGCGTACCCCGGCGGATATGATTTTCAGCGCCATTCCTATTTTCAATCAATTGGCGCTGTCGGTTATAGTATCAGCTCATTTGAGGTCGTCGGACACAACCATAATCTGCTGACCCGGATTCAAGGTCTGTCTGCCGAAATGCGGGCCAGTATCGCCAGTTTCGTGCTGACACAGGCATCGTCAGAAAATGCCGGTTTTATTATCGCGATCATGACGGGCGACAAGGCTGCGATACCGCAGTCACAGCTCGATGATATGCGCTTTTCCGGTCTGGCCCATCTGCTTGCGATTTCGGGTATGCATATGGGGATGATTGGGGGGCTGATTTTTTTCGCAGCGCGTTTCTTGCTGGTGCTATCGCCCTATATTGCTCTTTATTACCCCGTAAAGAAGATTGCTGCCCTCATCGCACTGGTCGGCTTGACGGGATATCTTTTTGTCAGCGGGATGAGTGTCTCTGCCGTTCGCGCCTTTATTATGATTGCCGCCCTCTTTATTGCAATTTGCTTTGACCGTACGGCACTTTCGCTTCGGATGGTGGCAATTGCGGCCGTGATTATATTATCATTATTCCCGGAAAGCCTGGTAAGTGCCAGCTTCCAGATGTCCTTTGCCGCCGTGTTTGCCCTGATTTCACTGTATGAGCAGGTTGGGCCGCGACTTGGCCAGTTCGCCCGCAGTGGCGGGGCCGTCCGGCGGGGATTTGCCTATCTCTCTGGCGTTGCGCTCACCTCTCTTGTTGCAGGTCTTGCGACGGCACCCTTCGCCCTTTACCATTTTGGGCAAGTGGCGACCTATAGTCTGATTGCCAACCTCCTGGCTGTTCCGGTGATGGGACTATGGGTTATGCCGGGTGTCATTTTGGCGTTCATCGGCTATCCCTTTGAATTGACCTTTCCCCTGGCCATTGTTGGAAGTGGAATCGATCTAATTCTCTGGGTAGCGCGTGAAACGGCTTCCTGGCCAAGCGCTGTGATGTATCTTGGTTCCTTCTCCGTGTTTCAACTGATCGGGATAACATTTATAGGACTCTGGTTTATCGTTTGGCGGCAACCGGTCCGCTGGTTTGCTTTACCAATGTTGGCTGTATTATTGCTCACATTCCTTGCGAACAGATCTCCCGATGTCCTGATCTCCGAAAGTGGTAATCTATATGCTCTGAAAACAGAGGCGGGGGAGACTTATTTTTCAACTCGTCGGGCTGATCGGTTTGAAGCGGAACGCTGGCAGCTTGTTATGGGGAAGGAAATAACCGAAGAGAAGCCGTCGAACCTTGTTTGTGATCCAAATGGCTGCGCTTATCGCCGACATCCGGATGTGATTGCATTTCCGACAACTATGGCGGGCGTTGAAATGGATTGCGCACGTGCGGACATAATCGTGAGCCGTATTCCTGCGCCAAAGGAGTGCAACGATGCGCGGCTTGTTATTGATCGATTTGACCTATGGCGACGTGGAGCGCATAGCCTGTATTTTGAAAAAGATGGTGAAATCCATGTTGAAACAACCCATGGCTTGCGTGGGCGGCGCCCATGGGTTCCGGCGCGATATCGAGAAAACTCAGAAAGCCCGACAAAAGAATAGGGGATTTCCTAATACTGACGGAAAAGCCCCACCAGATGGCCCTGCACTTTAACCCTGTCCGGGCCGAAGATGCGGGTTTCATATTCCGGATTTGCAGCTTCCAGTGCAATAGACCCGCCCTTGCGACGTAGTCTTTTGAGTGTGACTTCATTATCGTCAATCAATGCGACAACAATTTTTCCGTTCTCGGCCGTTTCATTTTCACGAATAATGACCGTGTCTCCATCAAAAATGCCGACGTCGATCATCGAATCACCGGCAACTTCAAGGCAGTAATGCTGACCTGAGCCAACCATGCCTGCCGGAACATTGACAAAACTGGTCGGATCACTCAGCGCCTCGATAGCTGTACCAGCTGCGATCCGTCCGTAAAGAGGCAGGGAGAGAGATGAATCTGCTTCTGAAAGGACAGTGTCAGCATCCGCCGGACTATCTTTCTTCAGGTCTTTATGCCCAAAATTGACTTCCACAAGATTGGGAGATGAGCTCGCATCCGATCCCTTATCTTCAGCCGCAATCTTGTTTTTCAGGTCATCAGGCAATTTCAGGACCTCAAGCGCCCGCGCACGGTGGGGCAGACGCCGGATAAACCCCCGTTCGGTTAACCCTGTTATTAATCGGTGAATTCCAGATTTTGATTTTAAATCAAGCGCTTCCTTCATCTCGTCAAAGGATGGGGACACCCCTCGATTTTCGAGACAATCGTGGATATAAAGAAGGAGTTGGTGCTGCTTTTTTGTCAGCATAAGGAAATCCACCATAAAGAACAAATCACAAACATTTGCAAATGTTCTACAAAAGTTCTCGTTTTACGTCAAGTTAAAAACGCCGGATTTCTGCCCTTTGCCTAGACAGCCGGATAGGGATGGGTGAGGGGGATCATCTCAACCTCGGCACCTTTCACAAGGGCTTCGGCAAATGGTTCACGGACGATAAGGCAATCAGCAGAAGAGAGGGGCGAGAGCATGGAACTATCCTGCTTCGAGAAAAGCTGAACAAGGGGCAGGCCGTTTTCCTCACCAATGATTTGTGCCCGCATATAATCTTCACGCCGGTCATTTTGTTTCAGGTCATGGCCGAGAACTGCTTTTTGGCGCGGGGGATGGCGAGGCGGGAGTCCGCGAAGGACATCAAGCGCAGGAATGAGAAAAAGATAACTGCAGATCATGCTCGAAACCGGATTGCCCGGCATTCCGAGCATCGGGATTTCCGCAAAGCTACCAAATATCAGTGGTTTACCGGGGCGCATGGCGATACGCCAAAAATCAACCGAGAGGCCTTCCTTGCCAAGCACGGGTTGGATCAAGTCGTGATCGCCAACTGAAGCACCGCCGAGGGTAATCAGCATATCTGCAGATTTCGCGTCCTGTACTTTCTCGCGTAGAGACTCCGCATTATCCTTGGCAATACCAAGATCAAGCGCTTCACCACCTGCGGCCTCGATTATTGAGGCAACAAGCAGGCTGTTAGAGGAAATAATCTGGTTCGTACCGAGGGGTTCTCCCGGGCGAACAAGCTCATCTCCGGTAGAGAGCAGGGCGATCCTAGGTTTGCGCCGAACCGTCACCCAGGGAATATTCATTGACGCAAGGAGCCCGATATCCCGGGGCGCGAGAATCTTCGGTGCGGAAAGTCCGACGTCTCCCTCCCGGAAATCTAGTCCGGCAGGACGCACATAGGTGCCTTTGGCGGACCCTTCCTTAATGGTGACAGTTTCCTCAGTAAATTCAGTATCTTCCTGAATGACAATGGTATCGGTTCCCCGAGGGAGTGGCGCGCCAGTGAAAATTCGGACAGCTTCGCCAGCTTTAACCTCTATATTTAAGCCACCGCCCGCGGGAACCTCCCCGATAATTTTAAGGTCGACCGGGGTGGTTACAATATCAGCCGCCTTGACGGCGAATCCGTCCATTGCCGACATATCGGAAGGCGGTTGTGTCCTGCGGGAAATCGCGTCATTCGCCATGACACGGCCTGAGGCATGGCTTAGCGCAATCACTTCTGTGCCAACGGGTCGAATGTCTTTCAGGATCTTTGCACGAGCTTCATCTACAGAGATCATGATGCTTCATAAGTTCCTGATTTGCCGCCTGTTTTTTTAAGCAGCTTAGTTTCAACGATAGTCATGCCGCGATCCACAGCCTTGCACATATCATAGATGGTCAGCGCAGCGATGGACGCGGCAGTGAGTGCTTCCATTTCCACGCCTGTACGGCCTTTTAGCTTGCAGGTCGCCTGGACCTCAATTCGATTATCCGCTTCGTGGATGATAAATTCCACCGTAACATTAGAAAGGGCGAGTGGATGGCAAAGCGGAATAAGGTCCGCAGTTTTCTTGGCGGCCATAATCCCGGCTAGGCGGGCAACGCCCAGCACATCACCTTTTTTTGCGTCGCCGTCCTGTATGAGCTGAAGTGTTCCCGGTGCCATTCTGATGCTGGTTGTAGCGGTAGCCTCGCGTTCGGTCACATCCTTGCCGCCGACATCAACCATATGGGCGGCGCCCTTTTTGTCAAAATGGGTCAGTCCGCTCATGAGATCTCCTTATGCCCGACTGAGCAGTGCGCGAACGGCCGCCGCAACGTCATCCTGCCGCATCAGTGATTCCCCAACCAGAAAGCAACCGCAGCCGGCCTTTTCCATCCGGGTAAGATCTGCTGGCGTATAGAGGCCGCTCTCACTGACAGAAAGGCAGCCGTCGGGCAAGGCTCCCGCCAGCGCTTCTGTTGTCGCGATATTAACCTCGAGCGTTTTCAGGTTTCGGTTATTAATGCCTATCAACGGGCTTTTAAGTTTAACGGCACGGTCAAGCTCTTCCCGGTCATGAACCTCGATCAGGACATCCATGCCCCATTCATGGGCGCAGGCTTCCAGCTCTTGCGCCTGGGTATCCTCAAGCGCGGCCATGATAAGCAGGATGCAGTCGGCACCAAGTGCTCTTGCCTCGGCCACCTGATAGGAATCGAGCATGAAATCTTTTCGAAGAACTGGGAGAGAGACAGCGCTCCGGGCGGCTACCAGATAATCATCAGAGCCTTGAAAATAAGGAATGTCGGTAAGTACAGACAAGCAGGTGGCGCCTCCGCTTTCATAGGCGGTGGCCAGTGAGGTTGGATCAAAATCTGCGCGGATCAACCCTTTGGAAGGGGAGGCTTTCTTGATTTCGGCAATCAAGCCATATTCTCCGGCCTGCCGACGGGCTTTTAGGGCGCGTATAAAGCCGCGCGGGGCTTCTGCCGCCTTTGCCGCCGCCTCAATATCAGAGAACGAAACGCGTTCCTTCGCGTCGCGGATATGCTCTCGCTTGTCGTCACAGATTTTTGCAAGAATACTCATGCGCCATTTCCTTTATCATTGGAGATACGCTTGAGAGTTTCAAAGGCCTTCAGCGCGGCACCGGAGTCAATCGATTGTTCAGCAAGCGCGATGCCGTCGGCGACGGTATCGCATTTACCGCCGATCATGATTGCGGCACCTGCATTGAGCAGGGTCACATCCCGGTAAGGGCTTTTCGTGCCGTTCAGAAGAGCCATGAGTGCCTCGGCATTCTCATCAGGCGTTCCACCTTTCAGATCATCGAGGGAGACTTTTTTGAGGCCGAATTCTTCTGGAGTCACTTCAAACTCGGAAAACTTCCCGTTCTTCATCTCAACAACTTTTGATGGGCCTGTCGTTGTCAGTTCATCGAGACCGTCTGAACCATGCATCACCCAGATATGAACAGATCCAAGTTCTTTTAGCGTTTCTGCCATTGGGCGCATCCAGCGAGGATCGTAAACACCGATCAATTGCCGTTTGACAGCGGCGGGATTGGACATCACCCCGAGCAGATTGAAAATGGTGCGAATGCCAAGCTCAATCCGGGTTGGGCCGACATGTCGCATTGCGCCATGGTGGCGATAGGCAACCATAAAACCGATACCGGCTTCCTGCACCGCGCGTTGTGTCAGTTCAAAATCGCATTCCGTATTGATGCCGAGCACGGCCTGTACATCCGCGGTTCCCGAGCGGGAGGAGGCGGCTTTGTTGCCGTGCTTGGCGACCGGAACGCCGGCACCGGCCGTCACGAAGGCGGCTGCGGTTGAAATATTGAGCGTACCATGTCCATCGCCACCGGTACCAACAACATCGACGGCATTCTCCGGCGCGGTGATATAGGTGGCTTTTTCGCGCAGTACCGAGACACCGCCGATGAGCTCGTCAACGGTTTCACCGCGCAAATGCAGGCCCATCAGGAAGGCACCCATTTGCGCCGGTGTTGCATCTCCGGACAGGATGGTATTGAAGGCTGTTTTTGCTTCTTCCAGACTCAAGGTCTGGCCCGCCGCGATTTTTCCAATCAGCGATTTAAAATTAGGTTGAACATCACTCATGCTGCGGCCTTGGTCCCTGGACGAGTGAGGTTCAGGAAATTCCGCAGTAGGTCGTGGCCATGTTCCGAGGCAATACTCTCAGGATGGAACTGAACGCCATGCAACGGCAGGCTCTTGTGGCTAAGGCCCATAATAACGCCGTCTTCTGTTGTCGCCGTAACCTCGAGTGTGTTTGGCACTGTCGCGGGGTCAATGGTCAGTGAATGATAGCGAGTAGCAGTAAAGCGACTGGGGAGTCCCGCAAAGAGACCGGTCCCGTTATGAATTATTTCCGATGTCTTGCCATGCATAAGCTGATCTGCGCGCACGACTTTGCCACCAAAAACCTGACCAATTGTCTGATGGCCAAGACAAACGCCCAGGATCGGGGTTCCCGTCACGCTCGCGCGTTTGACCGTTTCCAGGCAAATGCCGGCGCGGTCCGGATCACAAGGTCCAGGAGATAAAACAATCCCGGCAGGATTCTCTTCAAACAGCTCATCCACCGTCACAACATTGTTGCGGTATACTTTGACCTCAGCGCCCAAGTCACCTAGGAAATGCACGAGGTTATAGGTAAAGCTGTCATAATTATCAATTAACGTAATCATATCAGTATAATATCACGCTTTCTTAACTGTGGGACAGAAATCTGTCGGCGGGAATGTCAAAGCTGAGTACTGCATACGCAGTTTCTCCTTTTTTGCGATAAAATCAAGAGTGCAAATTCAGCCGTACAGCCGAGGCTTCGTCATCTTTATGCCTTGTTTACCATATTGAAATAGAATTAACATAGGCAAGAAACTGCTAAGTAATAGTATTGTTTGATGAGAGGTTGTTTTTTATGCCATCCCAAAATGACGGGAAAAAGAATCTGGCGGAATTGTCACGCATAGATCGGCTGACGTCTTCACCGGTTCGAGTTGCTGTTATCTGTGCGGCAGTTCTCGTGATCAGCGCAAGCGGCGGCATTCTGATCGGCAAGGTATTTAACGCCTTCAAACAGCCGGTTGAATTGCAGGTGGTAAGTGCCCTTGCTGTGCCCTCTCTGGTTATAGAGCCGACGGAAATTGTTGAAATTCCGGCCCCTGAAAGCCCTTTTGTCCATAACGACTATCCACCTCAATTACTGAAACCTTTGGAACCGGTAAAAGACCCAGCGTTGCGGGATGTTGAAAATGTAATGGTTCCCTCAACGGAGGAGCCCGCCTGGAAACGGTATGCAGCGTTGTCACCTCCTGTTGAAGGCAGGCCGATGATCGCTATCGTTATCGATGATGTCGGACTGAGCCAACAAAAGATAGAGGAACTGAATGAATTGCCGGCACTGCTGACGATAGCATTTCTACCTTATTCCCCTTCTTTACAGGGCAAAGTAGAGTTGGTTCGCAGGCAGGGAAATGAAGTTATGCTGCATATGCCGATGGAGCCGACTAACCATAATATTGATCCTGGCCCTGATGCCTTGCTGACGACGTTGTCATTGGACGAACTGCGGCAACGGACGATACGAAACCTTGATAAGTTTGAGGGGTATGTCGGCGTCAATAATCATATGGGGAGCCGCTTTACGGCTGATGGTGAAGCCATGGCCGTTGTCATGGATATTATGGCGGAGCGGGGGCTCTTGTTTCTGGATTCCAAGACTACATCAGCGTCGACCGGATATCGTCTCGCGGTTGAGCGGGGGATGCCGTCAGCGAAACGGGATATCTTTCTTGATCACGTTATTGATGAGACCGCCATCTTGAACCAGCTTGCCAAGGTGGAGGCAGCTGCAGAACGGTCGGGCGTCGTGATTGCCATCGGTCATCCGCACTCGGCGACAATTCGGGCGCTTCACAAATGGTTACCAAAGGCGAAAGAGAAGGGGTTCCTTTTTGTTCCCATCAGTGCCGTGACGGCACTGACGTTTAAAGGATAGAACTGAGGCCCTTACCGATTTCTATTGCTGTGCGAAGCGTAGCGTACGGCTTCCTGCGCGGCCCGGACGAGAGCCTTTGCCTTGTTCACCGTCTCCTGATATTCCGCTTCGGGATCACTGTCCGCAACGACACCACCCCCGGCCTGGATATAGACTTTCTGGTCCTTGACGAGGGCCGTTCGAAGGGCAATGCAGGTATCCATCGAGCCGTTAGCAGAAATATAGCCAACAGCGCCGCCGTAAATGCCGCGCCGGCTTTTTTCCAACTCGTCAATAATCTCCATCGCACGGACTTTTGGTGCGCCAGAGACAGTACCTGCCGGGAACCCAGCCTTGAGTGCATCGATGGCCGTCAACCCGTCGGAAATTTCGCCCTCAACATTGGAGACGATATGCATCACATGGGAATAGTTTTCAATTTCCATTTTTTCGGTGACCTTTACGGTACCGATTTTCGCAACCCGCCCGACATCATTACGCCCAAGATCCAGCAGCATCAGATGTTCGGCAAGTTCCTTTGGATCAGAAAGCAGATCTTCGGCAAGGGCCGCATCCTCCGCGGCATTGGCGCCGCGCGGTCGGGTCCCGGCGATAGGTCGAATAGTAACTATGTTATCGCGAAGCCGAACCAAAATTTCCGGGCTTGAGCCAACGACCGAGTATTCCCCAAAATTCAGGTAAAACATAAAGGGCGATGGGTTGGTACGGCGTAGCGCCCGGTAAAGCGCGAGCGAAGGAAGCTCGAAAGGCAACTCAAACCGTTGTGAGGGGACAACCTGAAAAATATCACCGGCGCGGATATACTCCTTGGCCTTCTCGACCATGGCATGATATTCGGCCTTTGTGGTATTGGACGTTGGTTCTGGCAGGTCAAGGTTGCCTGCGTCGAGCGAGGCCGCATGCGGTAGGCTGCGTTCGAAATCCTGAACCGCATCGGAGATACGCTCGGCGGCATGATTATAGGCGTCCTGTGCCGTTCGACTGCCATCCACCCAGACCGGAGTTATGATTGTTACAAGGTCGAGGATGCTATCAAAAATAGCCATAACCGTCGGCCGGATAAACATTCCCTCCGGTATATTCAGATGGTCCGGATTGCCATCTGGTATTTTCTCCATCTGGCGGACAGTATCATAGGACATATACCCGACCAGCCCTGCCGCCATGGGCGGGAGGTTCGCCGGAAGCTCAATATGACTTTCGTCGATTAAGGATTGCAGGCTGTCCAGCACGCCTTCTTCACAGGCGACGAAGGCGTCTGGGTCGAACCGTGCCATCCGGTTGATCCGGGCCTCATTCCCGTCACAACGCCAGATCAGGTCTGGCTTGAGCCCGATAATGGAGTAACGGCCGCGCACTGCGCCGCCTTCAACAGATTCCAGAAGAAAGGAATTGGCCTGTCCTTCCGCAAGTTTCATCATCGCGGAAACGGGTGTTTCAAGGTCGGCTACCAGGGTCGTCCACAGGATTTGTGACTGACCGGCTTCATGTTTTTCCTTGAAATCGGCAAAGCTGGGTTGAATCGACATATGTTAGAAATATTCCTTGATCAGATCTTCCTTGACGGAGATACCGATATCTTTTTGAAGATAATTTTCATACTCCGCAAGGATGCTTGCCCGGATGCTGGCAGTGATCTGTTCGGACATTTGTGTAAAGGCATCCTTATCAGTTTCCCGATCAGCCGGAATAATGTCTGCCACACGGTAGAGCAATGTACCGTTGCCGGCTTTGTTGACATTGACACCATAGGCTGCCGGATCAAGATCGAACAGGCCATCCCGGGCCACCGGCGATAGTTCTCCTGCGGACCCGCTTCTCATTACGGGTAGGGAGGTTTGGACAGTCAACCCAAGCTCACTTGCAATATCTTCAAGGCTTTCCCCGGCGTTTAGTCTGACCAGAAGATCCTCTGCTTTTTTGCGGGCTTCTTCGTGGCGCCAGTTTTCCTGCCAATCCTTTGTTGCCTGTTCCTTCACATCGGCAAGCTGTTTGACGGCAGCCGCCTCTATCTCATCGACGACGACGGCATAATACCCGCCATCTGATGTTTCGCTGACTTCCGCTTCATCCCCAATCTGACGGGCAAAGGCT
The DNA here is from genome assembly GCF_009882915.1 of Sneathiella litorea. Taxonomy (GTDB): domain Bacteria; phylum Pseudomonadota; class Alphaproteobacteria; order Sneathiellales; family Sneathiellaceae; genus Sneathiella; species Sneathiella litorea. The sequence goes on along the minus strand of NZ_WTUW01000002.1, from coordinate 254,661 downwards.
TCGGCTAGAAAACCGGTTGCGGAAGGCAGGGTGGCAACCGGGTTGCCCGCCTTGTCATTTCCGTTTGCGTCGATCCAGTCCGTTTTAACAACATTCAGGTCGAGCGCCTGACTGGCTTCCTCCAACTTCGCGCCACCGGCAAACTCGTCTTCAAGCTTTGTGGCTTGCGTATAGAGTAATTCATGTGCCTTGTTTTGCTGAATGTCTTTTTTTAGCTGGTCTTTAACCGCGTCATAATTCCGCTCCTCACCGGGAATAATTTCCCCGACTTTAGCGAGATGCCAGCCAAGGACCGTTTTGACCGGCTGGGTAACACCGTCTGTTTCAAGATCAAAGACCGGTTCCTGTAGCTCGGGGAGGAGGTCCGACTTCGACATCATTCCAAGATCGATGTCTGCTGGCGTCAGTTGCAGGTCCGACATGGCAACCTCCGCGAAGTCCGCGCCCTCGCTGATCTTTTTATAGGCTGCAGTGGCTGTGTCTTCATTTTCGAAGATCATTTGCATCACCGCGCGCATTTCCGGCGTATCAAATTCGCTTTTTCGTGCCTCATATTCTGCTTTGAGGTCTTCTTCGGAAATTTCAGTCGCTGCCGCAACAGTTTCAGGGGCCAGCAGGATATAGCTTATTTTCCGGTACTCGGGAGCTGAATAATTTTCTGGAGTCTCTTTAATCAGCGTTTCAAGTTCCTCGTCCGTGGGGGCGGGGGCAAAACCGATACTGCTATCAAGGATATCAATATACTTAGCTGTCCGATTCTCTGCGAGATAGGCATAGAAAGTATCAACAAGCACCGCCGGCGCCTTGTTCATACCTTGGGAAAAAGTGCCAAAAAGCTGTTCTCCCGTGATGTCATTGCGGACAATCTCGATATACTCGCCTTCACTATAGCCATTGCGCGCCAGGAACTGTTCGAAAAGAAAGCGATCAAACTGTTGAAACTGGTTTTGAAAGGAGGGTTGGGTCTGGATCATCTCGCGCACGGCTTCATCGTCGGCGCTGAGTCCGAGTAATTTCGTCTTTTCATCGACAAGTGCACGTGACGCAATCTGATTTACGGTCATCTGTGCGAGGCCAAATTGTTGGGCCTGTTCCTGTGTAAGCTGCGTATTAAATCGCGCGGAGAGTATATTCAGGTTCCGTTGATAGTCACGCTGGAACTCACCGAGGGAAACAGAAGTATCACCTACTTCGATAACGTTACTGCCAACCGAACTGGTCAGCATATCGCCGCCGATGCCCCAAACGCCGAAACTCGCGACTAGAAGAAGCAACAAACCTTTTGCGAGCCATCCGCTGGCTCCTTTTCGCATCGCGTGAAGCATATTATTTATTTACCAGTAACCCGTTAGTTTAAAAATTCACAGCTCGTTCATGTGCCATCCGGCTTTAGCGCGCAGATTATAGGTACCGTGTAGAACGGGGCAACATGGAAATGTGCAAAGCAGTATCTTTCTCACTTAAAAAGTGGCATATGAATCTGAATTTACAATATCTACGCTTATTTGTGTCAAGAGTCTGAGGGAAAACGATGTCAAATCAACGACGCCCGCTGATCGCCGGGAACTGGAAAATGAATGGTCTGGCGAAGTCGGCCGGCAATGAATTACTGGAACTTGTTAAACTTGTGCGCGATCACAAGGCGCCGAATTGCGATATCCTGATATGTCCGCCTGCGACATTGGTTCGTGAGATGGCAAAATTGGCTGAAGATAACGCTGTTGATATCGGTGGACAGGATTGTCATGCTGCGGAAAATGGCGCACATACCGGGGATATTTCAGCGGAAATGCTGAAAGATGCGGGGGCCGGCTATTGCATCGTCGGTCATTCGGAACGGCGCGCAGACCATGGGGAGACAAATGCTGCCGTTAAGGCGAAAGCGGAAGCAGCGCTGCGGGCGAACATGATTGCCGTTGTCTGTGTTGGAGAGACGTTGGACGAGCGCGAGGCGGATAAAACCCTCGATGTTATCAGCGATCAAGTTAAAAACTCCCTTCCTGAGGGAGCAACAGCCGCGAATACCGTGATCGCCTACGAGCCCGTCTGGGCGATCGGGACGGGGAAAACGCCGACTCCTCTGGATGTCGCGGTGGTTCATGCCCATATTCGTAGTGAACTGGGATCCTTGATGAATGATTCGGATCAGGTTCGCCTTTTATATGGCGGGTCGGTCAAGGGCAGTAATGCCGAGGAATTGATGGCTGTCGAGAATGTCGATGGCGCGTTGGTCGGCGGGGCCAGTTTGAAGGCTGCGGATTTCTGGCCGATTGTCGCTACCTCAATCTGAGAAAAAGGGCTGGAAAGTTACTAGCAATCAGTCGAACTTTGGTGTAGAAGCCCAGCAATTGTAGAAGAACAGGGCGGCGAGGGCCGGCCGATAGTCAGGATTTGAAGAGAATGGAAACTGTCCTTCTGGTCATTCACATTATGATAGCACTCTTCCTTATCGGGGTTGTGCTGTTACAGCGCTCCGAAGGTGGAGCATTGGGTATCGGTGGCGGTGGCGGCGCGATGACAAGTCGTGGAGCGGCCAACCTGTTGACCCGAACAACCGCGGGGCTGGCTGCAGCCTTTATGTTGACGAGTATCTTGCTTGCGATTGTCAGCGGCACGCATTCTGAGCCGACGTCAATCCTTGATACTCCGGCATCGACTACGGACTCCTCTGGGCAGGCGCTGCCGACGGTCCCCGCAGCCCCGGCGGAGCCCACGGCTCCCTTGTCGGAATAACCGGGGTCTTTCACAAAAAAATTCGGAGGCGGCAAAATTGCCGCCTCTTTTACTTCACGTCGAATACAGAATTGGTTATAACGTAACTCCATGGCTCGGTTTATTTTCATTACCGGTGGTGTGGTTTCCTCGCTTGGCAAAGGTCTCGCAGGGGCGGCGTTGGCGTCCCTCCTGCAGGCGCGCGGCTATAAGGTCCGCTTACGGAAACTGGATCCCTATATTAACGTCGATCCCGGCACGATGAATCCCTATGAACATGGCGAATGCTATGTGACGGACGACGGGGCGGAGACCGATCTTGATCTGGGGCATTATGAACGGTTCACTGGTGTTCCCTCCAAGCAAACTGATAATGTGACGACGGGACGAATCTATCAGACAGTGATCCGTAAAGAGCGGCGCGGCGATTATCTTGGCGGAACGGTGCAGGTTATTCCGCATATCACTAACGCCATAAAGGAATTCGCGACGGCCAATCTGGAAGATGAGGATTTTGTCCTTGTCGAGATTGGTGGCACCGTCGGTGATATTGAGAGTTTGCCCTTTTTGGAGGCGATCCGCCAACTTGGTTACGAGCTTGGCAATAACGCGGTTTTCGTTCATTTAACCCTGCTGCCCTATATTGCTGCAGCGGGAGAGCTGAAAACCAAACCAACGCAGCATTCGGTCAAGGAACTCCGCTCAATCGGTATTCAGCCCGATATTCTTCTATGCCGGAGTGAACAGCCAATCCCGGTTGGTCAGCGCCGGAAAATTGGTCTTTTCTGCAATGTTTCGGGCGATGCCGTTATTCAGGCGTTGGACGTACGTTCCATTTATGAAGTGCCGCTGAGCTATCACAAGGAAGGCTTTGATGAGCAGGTCCTGAAAGCCTTCGGTATTACAGACGCGCCGAAGCCAGATCTTTCTAAATGGGAAAATATTGTTGACCGGGTCCTGCATCCGGAAGGCGAGGTGAATGTCGCTGTTGTCGGTAAGTATATCGAGCTTCAGGACGCCTATAAATCCCTGACCGAATCTCTTATACATGGCGGTATCGCCAACAAGGTTCGGGTTAACATTAACTGGGTGGAATCAGAACAGTTTGAATCGGGCAGTGTTTCCCCGGCGAGCATTCTTGGGGGTTCTGATGCCATCCTTGTTCCCGGCGGGTTTGGTGAGCGCGGCGCGGAAGGCAAAATCAAGGCCGTTCAATATGCCAGGACACAGAAAATACCCTATTTTGGTATCTGCTTTGGGATGCAGATGGCCGTCATTGAGGGCTGTCGCAACCTAGCGAACCTGCCAAATGCGGGAACGTCGGAATTTGGTGAATATGACCCCAAGGTCGTCGGACTGATGACTGAGTGGACACGAGGCAATAAGACGGAAACTCGGAGCGAGGACAGCGATCTTGGTGGCACCATGCGGCTGGGGGCCTATCCGTGTGATCTTGTCGAAGGCAGCAAGGTGAGGGAGATTTACGGTACGTCAAATGTGGACGAGCGTCACCGTCATCGCTTTGAAGTGAATATTGCCTATAAGGATATGCTTGAGAAGGTCGGCTATAAATTTTCCGGCCTGTCGCCGCAGGGAGACCTACCGGAAATCGTTGAATTTACGGATCACCCTTGGTTTATTGGCGTTCAGTTCCATCCTGAGTTAAAATCGAAGCCCTTTGCGCCGCATCCACTGTTTGAAAGTTTTATCGACGCGGCGGTCAAGAAATCACGATTGGTATAGACATGACTGAAATGCACCACGTTCAAATCGGCGATATTACCGTAGGGAACGATTTGCCGCTCGCCCTGATCGCGGGGCCCTGTCAGATGGAAAGCATGGTCCATGCCGTAGATATGGCGGGCCGGCTTTTCGAGATGACGCAAAAACTCGGCATGGGGCTTGTCTACAAGACCTCCTTCGACAAGGCAAACAGGACATCGCACACGGCGGAGCGAGGACTCGGTCTGGAGGGTGCTATCCCGGTGTTTGAACGGATCCGGAGCGAGTTTGGCATTCCGGTCCTTACCGATGTGCATCTGCCGGAGCATTGCGCGGCGTTGGGCGATGCGGTGGATGTTCTGCAAATTCCCGCTTTTCTCTGCCGCCAGACAGACCTTCTGCTCGCCGCTGCCGCTACTGGCAAGGTCGTCAATGTCAAGAAAGGGCAGTTTTTGGCACCTTGGGACATGAAAAATGTCGCCAACAAGTTGACCAGTGCGGGTAATAACCGCGTTCTTTTGACTGAGCGCGGGGCGAGTTTCGGCTACAATACGCTTGTTTCCGATATGCGGAGTCTCGCCATCATGGCGGAACAGACCGGACAGCCGATAGTCTTTGATGCCACCCATTCCGTGCAGCAGCCGGGCGGGCAGGGAACAACGTCGGGTGGACAGCGGGAGTTCGTGCCTGTGTTGGCGCGCGCAGCCGTTTCCGTTGGGGTTGCCATGGTGTTTATGGAAACTCATCAGGATCCGGATAACGCCCCGTCTGATGGCCCGAACATGGTACCAATTGACCAGTTGGAAGGTTTGCTTGCCACGCTGCAAAAATTCGATAATCTCGCCAAAAACCTCTAGATACAGGAACCAAGTCGTATGAGTGCAATTCTTGATATTACCGGCCGTGAAATTCTGGATAGCCGGGGTAACCCCACAGTTGAGGTCGATGTTATACTGGAAAGCGGCGCGTTTGGCCGCGCGGCAGTCCCCTCCGGAGCCTCTACAGGCGCCCATGAAGCGGTTGAGCTACGTGACGGCGATAAATCACGCTATGGCGGAAAAGGTGTGCTTAAGGCTGTTGATTCAGTGAATGGCGAGATTTTCGACATACTTTCCGGTCGTGATGCCGATGATCAGATTGCGCTCGACCGAGCAATGTTGGCACTGGACGGAACCGAGAATAAAGGCCGGCTTGGCGCAAACGCCATCTTGGGGGTCAGCCTTGCACTTGCGCGCGCTGCGGCGGAAGACTGCGGCCTATCGCTTTATCGCTATATCGGCGGCGCCTCTGCACGCACCCTGCCGGTACCGATGATGAATATCATCAACGGTGGAGAGCATGCGGACAACCCCATCGATATTCAGGAATTCATGATCATGCCGGTCTCTGCCGACACTTGTGCGGATGCGATCCGTATGGGTTCGGAAGTGTTTCAGACTCTCAAGAAGGAACTCTCCAAGGCTGGGCATAACACCAATGTTGGTGATGAGGGCGGCTTCGCCCCCAATATTGGCAGCACCCGCGACGCGCTTGATTTTATTATGAAATCTATTGAAGGCGCAGGCTATAAGCCGGGTGAGGATATTTATCTCGCCCTTGACGCTGCCTCTACCGAGTTCTTCAAGGATGGCAAATATCACCTCAAAGGCGAGAACAAGATTCTCGCGCCCGATGAAATGGCGGACTACTACGCGGCGCTTGTCGGTGACTACCCGATCATCTCGATCGAGGATGGCATGAGCGAGGATGACTGGGCCGGCTGGAAAACGCTGACCGACAAGATCGGTGATAAAGTGCAGCTTGTGGGGGATGACCTGTTTGTGACGAACCCGAAACGGCTGGCTGATGGCATCAGTCAGGGGGTTGCCAATTCCATCCTGGTAAAGGTGAACCAGATCGGCTCGCTTACCGAAACGCTGGAGGCAGTCGAGATGGCGCATAAGGCGCGCTATACTGCTGTCATGTCCCATCGCTCCGGTGAAACGGAAGATACCACCATTGCCGATCTTGCTGTTGCTACAAACTGCGGCCAGATCAAGACAGGTAGCCTTAGCCGGTCAGATCGGCTCGCTAAATATAACCAGTTGATCCGTATTGAACAGGAACTTGGCGATGCGGCCGAATATGCGGGCCGCAGTATCCTGAAGGGGTAAACCCCAACTTGACGCTCTCGCTTTCGGACCTTGCAAAGACAACGCAGGATGTCTATGAGCGAAATGCTGACCGTTTTGACGCGGAGCGATTAAAAACTCTGTTTGAGAGGAACTGGCTTGACCGGTTCCTCTCTTTCGTCCCTGATAAGGGAAATGTCCTTGATTTGGGATGTGGCGCGGGCGACCCCATCGCAAGTTATATTATCTCCAAAGGATACGTTCTTACCGGTGTTGATGCGTCTGCCGCGATGCTTCGCCTCGCACGCGGAAAATTTCCCGATGGTGACTGGCGCCAGATGGACATGCGCGCCCTAGATATGCCGGAGCGGTTTCACGGCATCATCGGATGGGACAGCTTCTTTCATCTGACCCGCGCCGAGCAGAGGTCGGTTCTCCCAAAAATTGCTGAACAACTTCACCCCTTGGGGGCGCTCTTGCTGACTGTAGGGGCCGATGATGGCGAGGTTTCAGGGCAAGTCGGGGACGATGCTGTTTATCACGCCAGCCTTTCCATCAAAGAATACACGACAATCCTGGAAACCTGTGGACTGAAGGTCGTCAATTTTCGACCCGAGGACCCGAACTGTATGTTTCGTACAATCCTGTTGGCACAAAAACTTCCTTCCTAGAGTTTAACCTGTTGGGATAAATCCGAGCAGACATCGAACTTTAGGCTGAATGCACTATCAGTCATCAAATTTAAACAATTATAAGTTGCATTATATCTAAATAACAACATCTATAGGAGGCTATTTTGTAACAACAGGAGATCAATTATGTTGCAACAGCTTTCCCCGAAGGGAGCGGAATTCATCAAGCAATTTGAAGGTTTGAAACTCACGGCTTATGACGACGGTACCGGTGTGATGACTATCGGTTATGGACATACGGGGGATGTAAAGGCTGGGGAGACGATCTCACAGTCGCAGGCAGATTCCTACTTCAATGCAGACATTAAATGGGCGGTCGACAGGGTAAATGCCTCTGTAATGGTAGAACTGCAGCAAAATCAGTTCGATGCGCTCGTATCTTTTACATTTAATGTTGGGGAGGGCGCCTTTAAGTCGTCCACCCTGTTGAAGAAACTAAATATCGGAGATTATGGCTCTGTACCGCCAGAGCTGGGACGTTGGATTTATGCGGGAAATAAAAAGGGCCTGTTTTCGGGTTTTGTCCGGTGGGCTCATCTCGGGACAGGAAAAGAGGTCTCATCTGTCCTGAAGGCACGGCGGGAGAAAGAGGGGGCGCTTTTTAAAAGCGGCTTATACTTCTGAGTACGATCATGAGAAATTGATGGATTTCGGGGAATTAGCAGAATATTTGCAACTAATTTGTCTATATGTCAATTTAACGGTTGACCTCGAGTCAGGTATTTGATTCACTCCACAAATGATTGTTAGTCTTGAGATAAGAAAACGCGCAAAAGCTGGGGCCGGGCCGATCCTCGGGATTCTGGCTGTTGCCTATTTCAGTTACCACCTGATTGAGGGTGATCGGGGTCTTTTTGCCTATCTCAAGCTTCAGCATGAAATTGACCGGGCCGAAGCAGTTTATGAGATCACCGAAGCTGAAAAGGCAGCGCTTGAAAAACGCGTCGCTCTGTTGCAACCGGAGAATCTCGATATTGACATGCTGGAAGAACGTAGTCGGGATGTTTTGGGTCTCGCGCACCCCGATGAGATTGTTATCTACCTGAAATAGACGGTGTTTAAATCCGGTTGATTTAATATTTCCTGTGCGTTGGTTTAGCTTTCTGTTTATTTCGTAAAAACAGGCCAAACTTTAACTTTGTAATTTCCTGGAATTTATTAACTTATTTTCAGTTAAATTGTTGTGCTTTAACGGTATTTTCAATAAATTAACTGAATTATGAGTAATTTACAAATTGTGCTTGTCTAACGCTGTCCGGTCCGCCACATTTCTGCTATGTATTAGTGCACGCCGGGAGTTGCAGGGAAGCATCCGGGCTTTTTTGAATGGGAGATATCATGGCACGTCAAGCCGCAAGCAGGGCGAAATCATCTTCGTCGACTGCGAAGAAGTCTACGGGGGGCGCGCGTAAGGCGGCCCCGAAGTTTTCTGACGAACAAATCCAGAAATTTTACTATGACATGCTGCTTATCCGCCGGTTCGAGGAGAAGGCCGGGCAGATCTATGGCATGGGGCTGATCGGCGGTTTCTGCCATCTTTATATTGGTCAGGAAGCTGTGGTTGTCGGCATGAAGTCAGCCATTACGGATGATGATGCCGTGATCACCTCTTATCGGGATCATGGCCATATGTTGGCCTGCGGTATGGACCCGAAAGGCGTTATGGCGGAATTGACCGGACGTGAGGGTGGCTATTCCAAAGGGAAGGGCGGCTCGATGCATATGTTTTCGAAAGAGGCCAACTTCTATGGTGGTCATGGCATTGTTGGTGCCTGTGTACCGCTCGGCACAGGATTGGCCTTCAGCCAGAAATACCAGAAAAGCGAGGATATTACGCTTTGCTATATGGGCGATGGTACCGTGAACCAGGGCCAGGTCTATGAGAGCTTCAATATGGCGGAACTCTGGAGCTTGCCGGTCGTCTATGTCATTGAGAATAATGAATATGCGATGGGAACATCAGTCAAGCGCTCCTCCGCCCAGACGGAACTATACAAGCGGGGGGACAGCTTCAATGTTCCAGGGGAACAGGTTGACGGCATGGATGTTTTTGCCGTTGCTGCTGCCGGCAAGAAAGCGGTTGATTGGGTGCGTGCAGGAAAAGGCCCCTATATCCTTGAAATGAAAACCTATCGCTATCGTGGCCATTCCATGTCTGATCCGGCGAAGTACCGTTCTAAAGAGGAAGTCAACAAGAAGCGCGCGGAACATGACCCGATCGATCATCTGCGTCAGATTATGCTGGATAAGAAAGTCAATACAGAAGAGGAACTCAAGGAGATCGACCGCAAGATCAAGGCTATAATTGCCGATGCTGTCGAATTTGCCCAGAACAGTCCGGAACCACAGCCGGAAGAGCTTTATACGGATGTTTTGGCCTGAGCGCCGATCAGCTTGAGAAGGACGAAATAAATGCCAACAGAAATTTTGATGCCGGCGCTATCGCCGACGATGACGGAAGGCAAGCTGGCCCGCTGGATGGTCAAGGAGGGCGATACGGTCAGTTCCGGTGATGTGCTGGCCGAAATCGAGACCGACAAGGCGACCATGGAAGTTGAAGCGGTGGATGAAGGAAAAATCGGTAAGATACTGATTGAGGGCGATACTGATAATGTTGCGGTGAATACACCGATTGCGGTTCTCCTGGAAGAAGGGGAGGATGACAGTGATCTGGATGGTTTCTCACCAAGCGCCGCACCATCTACGTCATCGGAAACTTATGAGAAAGACGCCGACGATAGCGACGATGATGCTGCTCCTGCGCCCCGCGTGAGTGTCTCCGATACGCCTGATGCCTATGATGCAAGCGGAGAGATTCCGCAAGGTACGGAAATGGTCAAGATGACCGTTCGCGAGGCTTTACGTGATGCCATGGCAGAGGAAATGCGCAAAGACGAGCGCGTATTTATCATGGGTGAGGAAGTTGCCGAATATCAGGGCGCCTATAAGGTCACGCAAGGATTACTGGATGAGTTCGGTGGTCGCCGGGTAATCGACACGCCGATTACCGAGCATGGATTTGCCGGTGTCGGTGTCGGCGCGGCGTTCCATGGTCTGCGGCCAATTGTTGAGTTCATGACCTTCAACTTCGCTATGCAGGCGATCGACCAGATTGTCAACTCGGCGGCCAAGACGCGCTATATGTCAGGTGGCCAGATGGCGTCCCCGATGGTTTTTCGCGGGCCCAATGGCGCGGCGTCCCGTGTTGCCGCGCAGCATTCTCAATGCTATGCCGCATGGTATTCACATGTGCCGGGGCTGATCGTGATTGCGCCCCATACGGCGGCGGATGCCAAAGGGCTCTTGAAGGCGGCGATCCGCGATCCGAACCCGGTCATCTTCCTGGAGAATGAAATTCTCTATGGCCAGAGTTTCGACGTGCCGGTAATGGATGATTTTGTCCTGCCTATCGGCAAGGCGAAGATCGAGCGTCCCGGCGACGATGTGACCATTGTTTCCTTTGCGATGGGGATGCGTTATGCGCTAGAGGCGGCGGACAAGCTTGCCGAAGAAAATATTTCTGCTGAAGTGATCGACCTTCGAACTATTCGCCCTATGGATATGGAAACGGTGTTGGCCTCCGTCCGCAAGACGAACCGATGCATCACCGTTGAGGAGGGCTGGCCGCAAAGCGGTATCGGCGCCGAAATAACAGCGCAGATTATGCATCACGCCTTCGACTACCTGGATGCACCGGTTCTCCGGGTTTCAGGCAAGGATGTGCCGATGCCGTATGCAGCTAATCTTGAAAAACTGGCCTTGCCCAATGCCGATGAAGTTGTGGCGGCGGCTAAATCTGTCTGTTATCGCGATTAAAGGGGGCGAAAATGCCAATTACCATCACAATGCCGGCCCTTTCACCGACCATGACGGAGGGAAAGCTCGCCAACTGGCAGGCGAAAGAGGGTGATACTGTTTCCTCCGGCGACGTTCTTGCCGAAATTGAAACCGACAAGGCAACCATGGAGGTTGAGGCGGTTGACGAGGGAACACTCGGGAAAATTCTTATTCCGGGCGGTACCGAAAATGTCGCCGTGAATACGCCGATAGCGATCCTGCTGGAGGAGGGGGAGGATGCATCCGCCCTCGATGGTTTCGATGCCGGATCGGCTCCGGAACCAGCCCGGGAAGAATCTGACGGCGCGTCAAAGGATGATGCCGAAAAAGGTGGGAAAAATAAATCCGCAGACGATACCCCAAAACCGGAGAAGCAAAGCGTCGCCCCGGATACTAAAGGTAGCAGTGGACCGGCGCCGGTGACGAAGGATGGCGAGCGTATTTTCTCAAGTCCGCTAGCCCGCCGGATTGCCGCGAACGAGGGACTCGACCTTAAGTCCATCAAGGGCAGCGGTCCGCATGGCCGGATCATTAAGGCGGATGTTGAAAAAGCCATCGCGTCCGGTGGTGCAAAAGCGGCAGCGGCGCCAGAAAAGGCGGCCACGACACCTGCACCTCAAGCCGCAACACCTCCGCCGGAAGGCAATTACGAGGAAATACCGCTTACCAGTATGCGCAAGACCATCGCGCGTCGGCTGTCAGAGGCAAAACAGACCATTCCACATTTTTATCTTACCATTGAGTGTGAATTGGATAACCTGTTGGCCATGCGCAAAGAGCTGAATGCGCGTTCCGATGACTACAAGATTTCGGTCAATGACTTTATTATCCGCGCCTCTGCCTTGGCACTGAAGAAGGTGCCAACAGCCAATGCCTGCTGGGGCGGTGACAAGATCCTGCAATATAAGGATTTTGATGTCTCGGTCGCTGTGGCGATTGAGGGTGGCCTGATTACCCCGGTTGTTCGAAATGCGGACCAGAAAGGTCTTGCCGTTGTTTCCAATGAGATGAAGGAATTGGCGGGCCGCGCGAAAGAGGGCAAGTTGATGCCAGAGGAATATCAGGGCGGCTGCTTCTCTATCTCGAACCTCGGTATGTTTGGGATCAAGGAATTCTCCGCGGTGATCAACCCGCCGCAGTCTGCCATTCTTGCGATTGGTACTGGGGAACAGCGCCCTGTCGTCAAAGACGGTGCGCTCGCTATGGCGACCATGATGAGCGTGACGCTTTCCTGTGATCACCGGGTGATTGACGGCGCGTTGGGCGCTGAATTGTTGAAACATTTCAAGGGTTACATTGAAGAGCCTTTGACCATGATGTTGTGAGGAACCGGACATGAGCGATACAAAATTCGACCTTGTTGTTGTCGGCTCCGGCCCCGGCGGGTATGTGGCAGCGATCCGTGCGGCGCAACTCGGCATGAAGACTGCCGTCATTGAGAGAGAACATTTGGGTGGTATCTGCCTCAACTGGGGCTGTATCCCGACCAAGGCACTGCTTCGGACGGCTGATATCTACAACCTGATCAAGCATGCGGATGAATTCGGCATTAAGGTCGAGGGGGCATCTGTAGACCTCAAGAAAACCGTGGAGCGATCCCGTCAGGTGGCGGGGCAGCTTTCTGGCGGCGTCAAGCATCTGCTGAAGAAGAACAAGATCACCGTGATCGACGGGCATGGCAAGCTTGCTGGTTCTGGCAAGGTTGAGGTCAGCAAGGACGGCAAGGTTGTCTCGACCGTCGCTGCCAAACATATCATCCTTGCCACCGGTGCGCGGGCACGGACACTGCCCGGGCTGGAGCCGGACGGCAAGCTGATCTGGACCTATAAGGAAGCGCTTGTTCCTGACGTAATGCCGAAGAAACTGCTGGTTGTCGGCTCCGGTGCGATCGGGATCGAGTTTGCAAGCTTCTTCAACGCCTTGGGATCCGATGTTACGGTTGTCGAGGTGATGGACCGGATCCTCCCGGTAGAGGATGCGGAAATTTCCGCCTTCGCCGAGAAATCCTTCAAGAAGCAGGGCATGACCATCCACAAGGGCACGACGGTGTCTGAACTTAAAAAATCCGGCGGTAAAGTTACGGCCACCTTCAAGGACAAGAAGGATAAAAACTCTTCTGATACCTTTGACCGGGTCATCCTCGCCGTTGGTATTGTCGGCAATGTCGAGAATATCGGGCTTGAGGGCACCAAGGTGAAGGTCGAGAAAACCCATGTGGTTGTCGATGAATTCTCCCGCACTGGGGAACCCGGCGTCTACGCCATTGGCGATTTGACTGGCCCGCCCTGGCTCGCGCATAAGGCGTCCCATGAAGGAGTGATCTGCGTTGAGAAAATTGCCGGTGAGAAGGATGTGCATCCGCTCAACACTTCCAACATTCCGGGCTGTACTTATTGCCATCCGCAGGTTGCCTCCGTCGGTATGACGGAAGAGGCGGCGAAGGAAAAGGGCTATGATATCAAGGTTGGCCGCTTTTCCTTTATCGGAAACGGCAAGGCCATTGCGCTTGGTGAGGCGGAAGGCCTGATCAAGACGATTTTTGACGCGAAAACCGGCGAGATGCTGGGCGCGCATATGATCGGTGCGGAGGTAACAGAGCTTATTCAGGGCTATGGCATTGCCAAAACGCTGGAGACGACGGAAGTTGAGTTGATGCATTCGATCTTCCCGCATCCGACGATATCCGAGGCGATGCATGAATCTGTGCTTGACGCCTATGGCAAGGTCATCCACATGTAGGTATAAGCTGTACCGACAGCAGTTCAACATATGATAAGGTAAGATCATGACTGAGACGACCGCCATAAAGCGTGTACGCCATCCGGAAAAAGTAAATAGGCCGGATAATCCAATCCAGCGAAAACCCTCCTGGATCCGGGTGAAAGCGCCTGTCTCAAAAACCTATCACGAAACGCGGGAGTTGATGCGCGGTCTCAACCTCACCACGGTTTGTGAGGAAGCGGCCTGTCCCAATATCGGCGAATGCTGGGCAAAGAAGCATGCCACCATGATGATCATGGGGGAGATTTGTACGCGGGCCTGCGCCTTTTGCAATGTCTCCACCGGAAAGCCAAATGCCCTTGATCCATTTGAGCCCATAAATGTGGCGACGGCGGTCAAGACCATGGGTCTTAATCATGTGGTTATTACCTCCGTTGACCGGGACGATTTGAAAGACGGCGGTGCGCAGCATTTTGCTGAGGTTATTCAGGCCATCCGGGAGGCAGCACCCGAGACCACCATCGAAATCCTGACGCCTGATTTTCTTAAGAAACCCGGTGCGTTAGAGGTTGTTGTTGCGGCCAAGCCTGATGTCTTTAATCATAATCTCGAGACGGTACCAAAACTTTATCCATCAGTCCGCCCCGGTGCGCGTTACTATCATTCCCTCCGTCTTCTGGAGCGGGTGAAGGAGCTTGACTCGAATATGTTTACCAAATCCGGCCTGATGGTTGGTCTTGGCGAAGATAAGGATGAAGTATCGCAGGTCATGGATGACATGCGCGTTGCCGGCATCGATTTCATTACCATCGGCCAGTATCTACAGCCAACGGTCAAGCATCACGCAATCCATCGTTTTGTGACTCCAGATGAATTTGCGGTTCTGGAGAAACAAGCCTATGCTAAGGGCTTCCTGATGGTCTCAGCTTCTCCTTTGACCCGTTCCAGCCATCATGCAGGAGAAGATTTCGCGAAGTTGAAAGCCGCGCGAGAACGGGCCAACGCCTCGAAATAACGTTTATGCCGTGTTGTATGGGTAGAATGTAGAGTATGCCAACACATGCCGAAAAGAGGGTTCTGCCCTATAAGCCACAAGAAATGTTCGATCTTGTGGCGGCGATTGATAAATATGACGAGTTTCTGCCCTGGTGCATCGGCGCCCGTATCAAGGAACGAAAAGATAACATCGTCCTTGCTGACCTGGTGATCGGTTTCAAACTCTTTCGCGAAAAATTTACGTCAAAAGTGACATTGGACGAAACGAATAACCATATTGATGTTGAGTATATGGACGGGCCCTTCCGGTATCTCAATAATCACTGGCAGTTCAACGAGCATCCCGATGGCTGCGAAGTTGATTTCTTCGTTGATTTTGAATTTCGATCGATGATCCTGCAAAAAACCATCGGGATGCTCTTTAACGAGGCGGTGACCCGTATGATCTCGGCTTTTGAGGCACGCGCAAAAGCTCTCTACGGGTCAAAGCCAAATATCGAGGATAAGTCCGCTAGCGGCTAGCGGCGGCAAGCAGCATTTCAAGCGCCGTTTTAACGGTGGCAAGGCGAACTTCCGATCGGCCAAGATCGCCATACTCCATTTTGCGATGTTCCGCGATTCCCTCACCCGTGGCAACTGCGAAATGGACGAGGCCAGCTGGTTTTCCAGGGCCGCCGCCGCCCGGACCCGCAATGCCAGTCACCGCTACAGTGATGTCGGCGCCGGCTGTCTTTAACGCACCGAGTGCCATTTCCCGCGCTGTTTCTTCCGATACTGCTCCATGGGCGCGCAAGGTGTCTGTGCTCACGCCAATCACGCGGGCTTTGGCCTTGTTGCTGTAAGTGACAAAGCCGCGGTCAAATACGTCAGAAGAGCCCGCAATATCCGTGAGTGCTCCACCGATCAAGCCGCCGGTACAGGATTCTGCCGTTGCAAGTTGCCATTTCCTCTGGCGGCATTTTTCAAGGACCTCGGTTGCCAGATTTTCGATTTCACTGCTAAAAATTCCCATAATACACCTTTTTTATTATTACCAGCAGGACAGAGGCAATTAGTCCCGCCGCATAGTCATCAATCATGACGCCGAATGCGCCTTTTACTTTCCGGTCCAGCCAGCCGATGGGCCAGGGTTTCCAGATATCGAGCACCCTGAAAATAACGAAGGCAAGAAAGATCATCAGCGGCGTCAGGTCCGCCGCATGGAGCGCCAGCCAGATCCCGGCCACCTCATCAATCACCACTTCGCCCGGATCGCTCTTGCCCGTCTTCTCGAGATAGATTTTCGTGCTCCACCAGCCGATGAAAAGCGCAACAAGAGACGCCATGCCGAGCGCCGGGGCGCCGAAGAAGTAGTAGATCAATATGCCAAAGGGAAGGGCGGCGAGGGTGCCAACGGTTCCTGGCGCCTTGGGGGACAAACCGCTCCAGAACCAGGTGGAGAGAATAACGGCGGGATGCCAAAGGGAGAGGGGGGCAATTTTACTGCTCATTCAGGAAGCCTCACTGTCGCCACGGCTTCAGCCGCGATACCTTCACCGCGCCCCGTGAACCCAAGTTTCTCGGTCGTTGTTCCCTTGATGCTGACCCTGTCCGTCTCGATGCGTAAGATTTCTGCGATGCGCTCCTGCATAGCGGTACGATGCGGGCCGATGCGCGGCGCCTCACAGATGATGGTCAGGTCAACGTGGTTGATCATGCCGCCTTTTTCACCGATAAGGTCAGCGGCATGGCGCAGGAACTTGTCGGAGGCGGCTCCTTTCCACTGAGGGTCGGAAGGGGGGAAATGGGTGCCAATATCTCCAGAGCCGATGGCGCCGAGCAGGGCGTCGGTAAGCGCATGGAGGGCGACATCCGCATCTGAATGTCCTTTTAGCCGTTTATCATGAGGTATGTTGACGCCGCCTAGCCAAACGCTATCGCCTATCTCAAAGGCATGCACATCGAAGCCAAAGCCGGTCCGGATATCCGTAAGTTTTCTTGTAATCATCCCTTGCGCGCGCTCTATATCATCAGAAGTGGTGATCTTGAAGTTTTCAGTCGCCCCCTGAACGATTGCCACCTCAATCCCGGCCAGCTCGGCGAGGGCCGTGTCATCGGTCAGGTTTTCTCCCGCAAAGGTGCGATGTGCTGTCAGTATAGATTTAAATGTAAAACATTGAGGGGTTTGCGCAGCAACGATCTCATCCCGGTTAACTGCGCCGGTAATTCTTTCCCCTTCAAAGGACTTCAGGCTGTCGGTCATGGCAAGGGTGGGAAGCACCGCGTCGGCATATTCAAGCTTTTCAAGACAGCGGCTGATGATCTGCTCACTGATAAAAGGGCGGGCCGCATCATGGATCAGCACATAATCCGGTGACAGTTCGATCAGGCTTTCCAACCCGTTGTGAACTGATTCCTGTCGCGTCGCCCCGCCAATAACCGGGGGCAAAAGATCCAGGTCAGAGACTGCCTTTTCATAGAATGGAAGATCACCTGCGCCAATAACAACGCAGGCCGTCTCTACATCGGGATGGGCCAGAAAAGATTCTACCGTACGCCGGAGAATTGTTTTCCCTGCAATTTCAATATATTGCTTCGGTGTGTTATGTCCGGTCCGGGTGCCTTTTCCGGCGGCGACGATCAGGGCGATTGTTCTCATTGGGCGACAATAGTTTGCTTAATCGGTTGGTTCAATAAAATTGAAGGATCAAGTATGAATCTGTTGCAGTGCAGCAATTATACCCTTATAGTGCCTAAATATTAGCCACAATGTATAATGCATAATTAATGATCATTACGCTTGATGAATTAACCATCGACCCTCCGGTGTTTTTGGCACCAATGGCCGGAATAACCGACTTGCCCTTTCGCCGTCTGGTCTCTCGATACGGTGTGGGGCTGGTGTTTTCGGAAATGGTGGCAAGCAAGGCCATGGTGGCGGAAACCCGCCGGTCGCTCCGCATCGTACGCTCTGCCAATGATGAACAGCCCATGGCTGTCCAGCTCGCAGGGTGTGATCCGGATATTATGGCTGATGCGGCGAAGCTGAATGAAGATCTGGGTGCCCGGATTATTGATATAAATATGGGCTGCCCGGTTAAGAAGGTGACATCAGGAATGGCGGGATCGTCCTTGATGCGCGATCTAGATCATGCGGCGAAAATCTTGAAGGCGACGGTTAAGGCCGTAAATATCCCGGTCACCTTAAAAATGCGCACGGGTTGGGATGAGGAATGCCGGAACGCACCGGAATTAGCGCGTATCGCCGAGGATGTCGGTATCCGCATGCTTACCGTCCATGGCCGTACTCGCTGTCAGTTTTTTAAGGGCACCGCTGATTGGCGCTTTATTGGCGAGGTCAAGAAGGCGGTATCACTGCCTGTTATTGCAAATGGCGATATCCTGACAATTGAAGATGCGGCCAGTGCAATGCGGCAGTCTGGCGCGGATGGAGTGATGATTGCCCGAGGTAGTTATGGTCGCCCTTGGTTCGTTGGACAGGTTGCAGATTTTCTTGCACATGGCGACCGCCGTCCCGATCCAGACTTCAACGAACAGAAAAATGTGCTTTTGGAGCATTATAATGCCCTGATCGATCTCTATGGAGAGGATGTAGGTGTTCGGGTCGCGCGCAAACATCTTGGCTGGTACTCAGAAAGATTACCTGGTGGAGAGGCGTTCCGGAAAAAGGTCGTTCGTCTTTCTAATCAGCATGAAGTTCGTCGCGAAATAGATTGTTTTTATGAAGGTTTGCAAATGAAGGAAAGTGCATAAAATGGTTCTGGCAAACCCTTTTACCGGTTCAAAGCGCAGAAAAACGGAAGTCGACGCCCTATCCGTGTTAAATGCCCTGCCGGACCCGTTGATCGTTATCGATGAAGATGGTTATATCTGTATGACCAACCCGGCGGGAGAAGAGTTTTTTGGTGTGTCGGCAAAAAAACTTCTCGAAATGTCAGTTAACGAAATCATTCCCTTTGATAGCCCTCTGTTGGGTTTGGTGGAACAGGTTCGAACGACAGGTGACTATGTTTCGGAATATAGCGTCGATCTTGGGACGCCAAATACCGGCATCAAAAATGTCAATATGCAGGTTTCCCAGTTATATGGCACGACCAATGTCGTTGTCCAGATTGAGGAGCGGACAATTGCCGCAAAAATGGATCGGCAGCTTACCCATCGCGGTGCAGCGCGTTCAGTTACAGCAATGGCGATCATGCTCGCTCATGAAGTGAAGAACCCACTCTCCGGTATTCGCGGATCCGCACAACTTCTGGAAATGAATGCGTCGGATGCGGACCGGGCATTGACCCGCCTGATATGTGACGAAACGGATCGGATTTGTGCTCTTGTGGATCGAATGGAGGCTTTCTCGGATGATCGCCCGATCGATCGTGATGCCGTTAATATTCATGAGGTTTTGGAGCATGTTCGCCGGGTTGCCGAGGCAGGATTTGGCCGCAAGGTCACGTTTCGGGAAAGTTATGATCCATCGCTACCGTTTGTTTATGGCAACCGCGATCAGCTCGTCCAGGTTCTGCTTAATCTGATTAAGAATGCAGTGGAAGCATCCCCAGAGAATGGCGGGGAAGTAATCCTCAGCACAGCGTATCGCCATGGTATTCGTCTGGCAGTTCCCGGCGCGAAGGAAAAAGTTCAGCTACCGCTTGAAGTTGGGGTCCAGGATAACGGCCCGGGTATACCTGAAGAAATATTACCGCATGTGTTTGACCCTTTTGTCACGACGAAAGCGGGAGGCAGCGGACTTGGGCTGGCCCTTGTCGCTAAAATTGTCGGGGACCATGGTGGAATAGTCGAATTTGAGTCATCGGAGCCGGGCAGCAAGGTGCTGATCCGCTTACCGGTTTATAATTTTATTAAAACTGATTTGGAATAAGTATGCCGGGAACAATTTTAGTCGCAGACGACGACCAGAGTATTCGCACGGTTTTGGAACAGGCTCTTTCTCGCGCAAATTACGTTGTGCGATCCACCAGCAACGCCTCAACGCTGTATAACTGGGCTTTGGAAGGGCTGGGCGACATCATCCTGACCGATGTTGTGATGCCTGATGAAAATGGCCTTGATCTGTTACCGAGGATAAAGAAGATCCGCCCGGAACTTCCCGTCGTGGTGATGAGTGCACAGAACACTCTGTTGACGGCAATCAAGGCGACGGAGCGGGGAGCCTATGATTATCTGCCGAAACCGTTTGACCTGAAGCTTTTACTCCAGGTCGTTGAACGGGCGCTTTCCAAGCCGAAGACGCCGGCAAGCCGTTTTGGTGGTCTACAAGAAGAAGAGACGAAAACGCCGTTGATCGGTCGATCCCCTGCGATGCAGGAAATTTACCGGGTTCTTGCGCGACTTATGGGGACGGACCTGACTGTTCTGGTGTCCGGCGAGAGCGGCACAGGAAAGGAACTTGTTGCTCGCGCCCTTCATGAGTATGGCAAGCGCAAGATGGGCCCTTTTGTGCCGATTAATATGGCGGCAATTCCGAAGGAGTTGATTGAATCGGAATTGTTTGGCCATGAAAAGGGTGCGTTTACAGGTGCTGATTCCCGTGCGATTGGCCGGTTCGAGCAGGCGCAAGGCGGGACGCTTTTTCTTGATGAAATTGGCGACATGCCGATAGAGGCGCAAACGCGGCTTTTGCGGGTGCTTCAACAGGGTGAATATACGACTGTTGGTGGACGGACGGCAATTAAGACCGATGTGCGGATTGTCGCTGCGACCAACCGGGATTTGCGGCAGTTTGTCCGGCAGGGCCTGTTTCGTGAAGACCTTTATTACCGTTTGAATGTTGTGCCGCTTCGTTTGCCCCCCTTGCGAGAGCGGGCGGAGGATATCCCGGATCTTGTCCGGCATTTTTTGTTACAGGCGCAGGAGGAAGGGCTACCAGTAAAAAGCGTGGACAAAGAGTCCCTGGAGGCTCTTAAAAAGCATAAATGGCCCGGAAATGTGCGCGAGCTGGAAAATCTGGTGCGCCGTCTCGTCGCGCTTTATTCAGATGATGTTATCGATATCTCCGTTATCGAGCAGGAGCTGCAACCCCAGGAAATTGGACATTCTGATGAAAGCTATGGCGAGGACGAGAGCCTTGGTATGGCGGTTGAACGGCATATCGCGAAATATTTTGCGGCACATGCCGGCGGTCTGCCCCCCCGTGGTCTTTATGAGCGGGTTATCCGGGAGGTGGAACGGCCCCTTTTGTCCCTTTCTTTGGAGGCTACAAATGGAAATCAGATTAAAGCAGCCGATCTATTAGGGGTTAATCGTAATACTTTGCGTAAAAAAATCCGGGAACTGGATATTCAGGTTGTGCGCGGGTTGAAGTGATGCTTAAATGCCACAATGTGGTATTTTGAGCAAATAGCCGGCAACGGTTATATTTACAGACAGAGATCGTTTCATGAGCCGCGCGTACGGAGGTTGTTGTGTCGGAAACACAGCAAACTAATGTGAAGCAGCCTTTTTCACTTGTCCGTTGGACAAGAAAGATCGGTCTTGGCCCAAAGACTTCTTTCTTTGTGGCAATGTTGGCCATTGCAAGCGGTATTGCCACCTATGAATCTCTTACTATTGAGAACCCTGCCTATACGCGCGTCCTTCTTATCGTTGATGTGGCGATTGTCGTCATTCTGGCCATTATCATTACCCATCGGTTAATCAGAACCTGGCGAAAGGGGCAGGTGGGGGGATCGGGCAGTATGATGCACCGGCGCATTCTGCGGCTTTTCACGCTGATTGCGGTTGCCCCGGCTTTGATGGTGGCGCTTTTCTCGGCGCTTTTCTTCAATATTTATTTTCAACGGCATTTCTCTGACCCTGTGAATATGGCGGTATCGGAATCAATTGCCGTCGCAGATGCTTATATCAAGGAGCATATCCAGAATATCCGGTCTGATGTTCTGGCAATGGCCGGGCAAATTAACCGGGCACCGACGCGCGTTCTGGAAAACCGTAACCTGTTTGATTCCTACCTAAGTGATCAGGTGATCGCCCGTAATTTAAGTGAGGCTGTGGTCATTGATGGTAATCAGAATATTATCGCCCAGTCCGACCTGAGCTTTGCCCTTGAGTTTGACAAGATTGCCCAAAGCCTGTTCAGTGAGGCACGGGAACGGGAGATCGTGATTTCCACGAATGATGGGGATGATCAGGTCAGGGCGTTGATCCGGCTGGATCGCCTGCTGGATGGCTTTCTTTACGTTGGCCGATTTATTGAGCCGCGCGTCCTTGCCCATATGGAAAGAACTCGCGCAGCCGCATCAGAATATGAACAATTGAAGGATGAAGGGTTTGGTATTCAGATCCAGTTCGCCGTTGTTTTCTTTATAATTTCGTTGATGGTGGTGCTGGCCGCAGTCTGGTTCGGCCTGGTCATCGCTTCCCGCCTTGTTGGCCCTATTGAAAGTCTTGTAAAGGCGGCGGAGCAGGTTCGTTCCGGCGATCTGACAGCCAAGGTCGATGAAAGCCGGGCTTATGACGAAATGGCGACGCTGAGCCGCGCGTTCAACCGCATGACCGAACAGTTATCAACACAACGCCATGAGCTGGAAAAAACGAATGAGAAACTGGATGAACGCCGCCGCTTTACAGAAGCGGTACTATCGGGTGTCTCGTCAGGCGTCATAGGGCTGGACAGGGAAGGTATTATAAACCTGCCCAACCGAAAGGCGACGGAATTGCTTGGACATTCTGCTTCCGACCTTATCGGGCGCCCGTTTTCTGAAGTACAGCCACAAATGGCCCTTCTTCTGGATGAAATCCGGGAAAAACCCTATCGCGTGGCAGAACGCCAAATCCAGCTGCAATCCAATAACGGCAACCGACACCTGCTTGTTCGGGCGGCGGCGGAAATCTCTATCGGAAGTATCCAGGGATTTGTGGTTACGCTGGATGACATTACAGACCTTGTTTCAGCGCAACGAATGGCCGCGTGGGGCGATATTGCGCGGCGAATTGCCCACGAAATCAAGAATCCACTGACCCCGATTCAGCTTTCTGCCGAACGGCTAAAGCGCAAATATGGGCGGCAGATAGAGGAAGACGTAGATATCTTTAATCAATGTACAGATACCATTATCCGTCAGGTGGGAGATATCGGCCAAATGGTGGATGAATTTTCCGCATTTGCCCGGATGCCGACTCCCGATTTCAAGCCGGAAGATCTGAGGGATGTTGTTGGGCAAGCGATTTTTCTTCAGAAAATTGCCCATCCGGAAATCGACTATATCCATGAAGTGCCGGCATCACCGATGATCTGTGCCTGTGACGCACCTCAGGTAAATCGTGTCCTTACGAACCTGTTGCAGAATGCGGCGGATGCCATTGACGGACGGGAAGCAAAGGGCGAGGATCTGCCCAAAGGCAGGATCATCGTAAATTTAAATGCTATCACAGATAAGATAATTGTTGAGATCTTGGATAACGGGCGCGGACTGCCGGAAGAGAACCGTAGCCGATTGACCGAACCTTATGTCACCCATCGGGAGAAGGGAACAGGTCTCGGACTTGCGATCGTGAAAAAAATAATGGAAGAACATGGCGGTAAACTCGTCATGGCGGATGCGACAGAAGGGACAGGAGCCTGCGTCAGGATTTCCTTTCCCTTGAGTGAAGCGAACTTGAGAACGGGGAATGACTAACGATGTCTGCTGACATTCTAATCGTCGACGATGAATCTGATATTCGGGAACTGGTGGCGGGTATCCTGGAGGATGAGGGGTATGAGACGCGCATGGCGGCCAATAGCGATGAATGCCTTGCTGAAATCGCCCATCGTCGTCCCAGCCTCGTCATTCTGGATATCTGGTTGCGTGGCAGCAAATTGGACGGCATAGAGATACTGCAGGCCGTGAAGAAAGATCAACCGGACCTTCCGGTGCTGATGTTCTCGGGGCATGGTAATATTGAAACGGCGGTACAGACGATCAAGTTGGGGGCCTATGATTTTATCGAGAAGCCATTCAAGGCAGAACGGCTTCTCCAGCTTGTTGATCGCGTATTGGAATCGGTAAGACTACGGCGAGAAGTCGCAGACCTCAAGACACGGGGCGGGGAGACGATAACCGAACTTGTTAGCCGGTCCCATGTCATGATCCAGCTGCAACAAAGTATTGAGAAAGTCGCCCCGACAAACAGCCGGGTTTTGATCACCGGTCCGTCCGGATCCGGCAAAGAAGTTGTTGCCCGTCTCATTCATAACCTTTCACACCGTCAGGCTGGCCCCTTCGTTGTTCTCAATGCGGCGACATTGGCACCTGAACGGCTTGAGATACAGTTGTTCGGTGTTGAAGACGGCCGAATGAATTCAGTGAAGGGAGAACGCCGGGGCCTGTTGGAGCAAGCACATGGCGGCACACTCTTTCTCGACGAGATTGCCGATATGCCGATGGAAACACAGGGTAAGGTTCTGCGGGTGCTGGTCGATCAAACCTTTCAGCGGGTTGGCGGCACAGAAAAGATCAAGGTGGATGTGCGGATCATCTCTTCTTCCAGCCGCGACCTGCAGGATGAAATGGCAAGCGGACGACTGCGTGAGGACCTCTATCATCGTCTCGGTGTGGTGCCCATATCGGTGCCTTCCTTGAAAGAAAGAGCTGAAGATATTGGCCCTCTTGCCCGCTATTTCGTTGAACGTTTTTCAAAAAGTTCCGGATTGCCGGTGCGAAAAATAGGGGAGGATGCAATCGCAACATTGCAGGCTTCCTCCTGGCCGGGCAATGTTCGTCAGCTTAAAAATGTAATAGAGCAGATCATGATCCTTGCAACGGGAGATAAATCGGCGCCAATCACGGCAAATATGGTTCCAGCAGATGCCGGTGCAGCACAGTCAATCATGATCGGGCAAAATGACAACACCGAGGTCATGGCTCTTCCTTTGCGGGAGGCGCGGGAAAGATTTGAAAAAGAATATCTGGAAGCGCAAATAAATCGTTTTGGCGGAAATATTTCGCGTACGGCGTCATTTGTTGGTATGGAGAGGTCAGCATTGCATCGCAAGCTGAAAATGCTCGGTGTAAATAATGGTGAACGGAAGCGAATGCCGGATTAATTGCGGCGCTTTAGACTAGGGAGACACAGGAGCGATGAAGGTAATCGTTTGCGGTGCGGGGCAAGTTGGCTCGAATATCGCGCGGCAACTCGCCCGTGAGAATAATGATGTCACCCTGATCGACCAGTCGGCGGAACTGGTCCGAAAAATCGGCGATGAGTTGGATGTCCGGGCCATGGTAGGCTATGCCTCCCACCCTGATGCATTGGAACGGGCCGGGGCCTATGACGCGGATATGATCATTGCCGTCACCTACAGTGATGAAGTCAATATGGTGGCCTGCCAGATTGCCCATTCCATTTTCGATATCCCGAAAAAAATTGCGCGTATACGCTCTCACCAATATACAGATCCTCTATGGGCGCATTTATTCAGCCGCGAGAATTTGCCGATCGATGTGATCATTTCGCCGGAGAACGAGGTGGCACATGCCATTGAGCGGCGCTTGAAGGTGCCGGGCGCCTTCGATACTGTTTCATTCGCTGATGGTAAAGTGCAGGTCATCGGTGTTCGTCTCGATGAAAGCTGCCCGATCGTCAATACACCACTGAAGCAATTGACCGAGTTGTTCCCGGATTTGAATGTCGTTGTGGTGGCCATTTATCGGGACGGCAAGATGATCGTTCCTGCGAGTGATGACCAGATGTTTCCGGGGGATGAGGTTTATTTCGCGGCGGACAGCACTCATGTTGGTCGTGCCATGCCGCTTTTCGGTCACGAAGAGCAAGAAGCGCGCAGTGTTGTCATTGTCGGCGGGGGTAATATAGGGTTTCATCTCGCTCAGTTTATCGAAAATAACATGCGGAATGTCTCGCTTAAGCTGATCGAGAATAACCGGGAGCGCGCAGAAAGAATATCTGATGAACTGCACCGGACTGTTGTCCTGCATGGCAGTGCGCTAGACCCCGAACTGCTGCAAGAAGCAAACGCGGCACATGCGGAAACCATAGTTGCGCTAACCAATGATGATCAGGTTAATATTCTGGCTTCACTTCTGGCTAAGGGGCAGGGGACAGAGACGGCGGTTACCCTGATTAATAATCCGGTATTTGGTAACCTGGTTACCTCTCTGGGTGTTGAGGTTGTGGTTGATCCGCGCGCAACGACTGTGTCTGAGATCCTCCGACATATTCGCCGCGGTCGTATACGAGGCTTGCATTCTTTCCGGGATGGCGCAGCAGAGGTTGTAGAAGGGGATGCGTTAGAAACCTCTCTGCTCGTCGGAAAGCCGCTTCGTGATATCAAGTTGCCAAATGGAACCATCATTGGTGCGGTCATTAAGGGCGATAAAGTCGTGATTCCCCGTGGAGATTCGATTATCCAGGCAGATGACAAGGTTATTATCCTGGGGCTTCAGGATTCCATTCAGAAAGTTGAGCAAATGTTTTCTGTCGGCCTTGAGTTCTTCTAGATACAATGTATTTCGCTCCTGTCTTTACCTTTGTTGGCTGGGCACTTGGCTTTTTGGCGATGCTAATGAGCGTTCCGTTCCTGTTTGCTTTGGCGCAGGGCCAGATGGAGCTGGCGCTTAGCTTTGTTGTCTCCGCCATCGTGACCCTCTTTTTTGGGGGTGGCATGGCTCTCGCGATGCGGCAGGAAATTACCATCCTTGGGCGGCGAGAAACCTTTTTGGCGGCGACGTTGACCTGGATCATTGTTCCCGCTTTTGCAGGGCTGCCCTTTTATCTGAGTGATGCCATACCCTCGGGGACTAATTCCTATTTTGAGGCGCTGTCCGGATTTACGACTAATGGGGCAACCGTTATTAACGACCTTGAGGCTCAGCCACGAGCTAT
This sequence comes from Sneathiella litorea, assembly GCF_009882915.1. Lineage (GTDB taxonomy): Bacteria > Pseudomonadota > Alphaproteobacteria > Sneathiellales > Sneathiellaceae > Sneathiella > Sneathiella litorea. The sequence goes on along the minus strand of NZ_WTUW01000002.1, from coordinate 228,032 downwards.
TTTGCTTTGGCGAAGCCTTATTCAATGGGTTGGCGGTTTTTCAATAGTTGTCTTCCTTTCCATCCTGGCAAGTGCCTTTAACTTGCCGCGCAGTAACCCTCTGACACGGGCAATAGCCAAGAGCAGCCGCCGTAGAATGTCGCGGCGAATCGGGTCTGCGGTGCTTTCCCTGCTAAAAATATACAGTTTGCTGACAGCCATCTGTATCGTTGCGTTGTGGTTGGCCGGAATGAGCGCCTTCGATGCCCTCTGCTATGCCTTCAGTACCTTGTCCACGGGTGGCTTTATGACATCGAATGCTGCAGGAACAGCGTTTGCAAGCCGCGGAATAGAATTGGTCCTGATGATTTTCATGGTGATCGGGGCGATAAATTTTTCCCTTCACTGGTCGTTTTTTAATGGGGATCGCTTGTCTTATTTCAAGGATCCGGAATATCGTTATCTTCTGGTCGCTGTCGTTTTGGGAAGCCTAGTGGTTTTCTTTCTCATGATGACACAAACGGATATGTCCGTTTTCGATACTTTACGCTATGCGGTTTTCAACACCGTTTCCGCAATAACGACGACGGGATATAATCTGCCACTTGTATCTGATTCCGCGCAGTATTACTGGCCGATCGGCGCACTTTTTCTCATTTTGGTCCTGATTACGGTCGGCGGGTCTATCGGATCTACCTCTGGCGGGATCAAGCTGATGCGGCTCAGTATTCTCTTGAAGGTCTCCAATGCGGAGGTTAACCGCCTCAGCTTTCCAAGCAGTGTATATCCGCTTACCTATGGCGGGCAGCGTATTTTACGTGAACAGATCCTGTCGGCTTGGAGTTTTTTCATTCTTTATTGCCTGGCAATCATTGCGGCGACTTTGCTTCTCGCCTTTAACGGTCTGGATTTGCAATCGTCGCTCACTCTTGCAGTGACAAATTTGGCAAATGCCGGTTCCGCGGCGCAATCCCTCATCACCGATGTTGTTGTCGGGCAGGAAAATTTTGTAAGCTATGAGGCCTTACCCAGATTTTCTAAATGGGTATTATGTGTCATTATGCTGGTAGGACGGTTAGAATTTTTTGCCGTGCTTTCTCTTCTCAATCCGGCCCTTTGGCGGCGTTAATTAATAGGAATACCATGTCCAGAATTGCTTATGTAAACGGTCAGTACCTCCCGCATCGAGAGGCCAGCGTTCATATTGAGGATCGCGGCTATCAGTTTGCTGACGGGGTGTATGAGGTTGTTACCATCGTCGGGGGCAGAATGATCGATGAAGAAGGACATCTGGATCGATTGTGGCGCAGCATGGACGAGCTCAGGATGGATGCCCCTATGAAGCGGGAGCCGCTTAAAATGGTAATGCGTGAGGTGGTCCGTCAAAACGGCATTCGCGATGGCATTATTTATTTGCAGGTTACGCGCGGTGTTGCGCCGCGGGACCATCCGTTTCCAAAAGACACGCCATCTGCCTTGGTAATGACAGCAAAAAGACTTTCCATGGAAAAGGCGGCAAAAACGGCGCAAAAGGGGATCAGCGTGATTACCGTGCCCGATATTCGCTGGACCCGACGGGATATCAAATCTGTCTCTTTGCTGCCAAATGTCCTTGCCAAGCAGGAAGCAAAGGATAAGGGCGCCTATGAAGCCTTTCAGGTGGATGAGGACGGGATGGTAACGGAAGGAAGCTCTACCAATGCCTGGATCGTGAGTAAGGAAGGTAAAATTATTACCCGCCCGGTAAGCAATTCTATCCTTGCTGGCATTACGCGGGCATCACTTATCCGGGAACTGGAGAAGCAAGGAATCGAGCTGGAATTGCGCAGCTTTTCTGTTGATGAACTCCATTCCGCAAGAGAAGTGTTCCTGACCAGCAGCACATCTTATGTTTTGCCAGTTGTAAAAGTGGATGATAAGGTGATCGGAAATGGACATCCCGGTCTTATTTCCCAAAAGCTTCGGGCAATTTATGAGCAATTTATGTCCAGTAGTGCCTAAAGTATTATCTCCAATACAGTCGAAACTGTGCTTTTTTTATCAAAGTCGTTATTTGTTGCTTTTTTGGTGTTATAATGCTTGTGTTTAAAGGGAGAAGTCCTTATGTCAGGGAAACTTTTTCGCCTTTTATTTGAAAATGAAATCAGAATTCCCCTGATACAAGAATAAAAATGGCGTAATGCAAACGATTTGACAGACGAGAGATAATTTGAGATGGGTGCTGAGAAATCACAAAACGTGCAGGATGTATTTTTAAATAAAGTCCGCAAGGATAAAATTCCGGTAACCGTGTTTCTGGTTAATGGTGTAAAACTTCAAGGCGCCATCAGCTGGTTTGATAATTTCAGCGTTCTACTGCGCCGTGATGGGCATGAACAGCTTGTTTACAAGCATGCTATTTCAACGGTAATGCCGGCAGGCCCCATACAGTTATTTGATCCTTCAGCAGAGAATTGATCTTTTAACATCGCGATGTCGCCCTTATATCCTTCCTATGGAAATTAATTCGGAACGCGATAGCCTGCGTTCAGGGGAAACAGCGCTTGTCCTGCATCCCTTTGTCAAAAAAAGCACCCAGAACAAACTTCGGGACCCGCAAGGGTGTCTTGAAGAGGCTGTCTCGCTGACGGCTGCCATTTCGCTTGATGTTCTTCATTCGGAAGTGGTTTCCCTTGCCAAGGCACGGCCCGGCACCTTGTTTGGGGAAGGAAAAATAACCGAACTCGGCGACTTTATTAAAAATTCCAATATTGATGTTGTTATTATTGATGGGCCGGTAACGCCTGTTCAGCAACGCAACCTGGAACGTCGCTGGCATGTAAAGATAGTCGATCGGACGGGATTGATTCTCGAGATTTTTGGGGAACGGGCTCAAACCCGTGAAGGCGCCTTACAGGTAGAGCTCGCACATCTCAGCTATCAGCGGACACGGCTGGTGCGCTCCTGGACCCATTTGGAACGGCAACGCGGATCACTCAGTTTTATTGGTGGTCCGGGCGAATCACAGTTGGAAATCGACCGGCGCCTGATTGACGACCGGATTACTAAAATCAAGCGTCAGCTCAATTCTGTTGTCCAGACCCGTGAATTGCATCGTGCCAAGCGGAAGAAAGTGCCTTATCCGATTGTGGCTCTGGTTGGGTATACTAACGCTGGAAAATCGACGCTGTTTAACCGGATGACAGAATCCGATGTATTTGCGGAGGATTTGCTCTTCGCGACCCTCGATCCAACGATGCGGAAAATTAAGCTACCCGGTGGTCAGCCTGTTATCCTGTCTGATACTGTTGGGTTTATCTCCGATCTGCCGACGGAACTGGTCGCGGCATTCCGCGCTACCTTGGAAGAGGTGCTGGAGGCGGATCTAATTGTCCATGTCCGTGATATTACCCATTCCGAAACAGGGGCACAGTGTCAGGATGTACTCGATGTTCTGGGGCGTCTCGGTGTTGATACAGATGATGTGGGCAACTACCTTGAAGTTTTAAACAAGGTCGACCTTTTGGAGGAAAATGCCCGCGCGAGCGTTTTCAACAGCGTCGAGCGAGAAGAGGGCCAGGTTGCTATTTCCGCAGTAACAGGTGAGGGGACGCCCGCGTTTCTTGCGCTTGTTGAAGAGAAATTGACGGCGAAACAGAAAGTGCTGGAGTTTGATATCCCATCTGAAGACGGGGCAACACTCTCTTGGATTTATCGTCACGGTACAGTATTGGGCCGAGAGGATCAGGAGGAAATGATCCATATAGAGGCAAAGTTTTCACCGGAAAATCTGGGAAGATTAGAAAAAATCCTTAAAAAACTGAATTAGTAGCTTGTTTTTATTTGATTATTTTATCTTCTAACCGAATTTTATTCCATACAGCATCCATTTCATCCAAACTGCATTCGGAAATATTTTTTCCACTTTTTTCAATACGTTGTTCGATAGTTTGAAACCGTCGAGTGAATTTACGATTAGCGCTGCGAAGGATTGTTTCGGGGTCAAGATCCAGATGACGCCCCAGATTAGCCAGAACAAAGAGTAGGTCGCCATATTCCTCGGCAATGCGTTCCTTGCTGCCTTTTTGATCAATTTCCGCTCGGAGTTCACCAAGCTCTTCCTCTATTTTGTCGAATACCGGCCCAATTGTAGGCCAGTCAAAGCCGACGCGGGCGGCTCGCTTTTGCAGCTTTACAGCTCGCGTAAAGGCGGGAAGGGTCTCCGCAACACCTTCAAGAGCAGACGGCGATTTATCGGAAATTTTAATTTTCTCGGCCCGCTCTTTGGCTTTCGTTTCTTCCCAGGCGGTGGTTTGGGCCTCTGCCGTTGGAATATCGGCGCTGCCGAATACGTGGGGGTGACGGCGGATCATTTTCTCTGATATGGCGGCAATAACATCGTTGAAGTCAAAATCTCCGGCTTCTTTTGCCATCTGTGCGTAGAAGACAACCTGAAACATCAAATCACCGAGTTCGTCCTTTAGTTCGGCCATATCCCCGTTTGCAATTGCCTCGGCAACTTCGTAGGCTTCCTCTATCGTATGAGGGGCGATGGTATCGAAATTCTGTTCCAGATCCCAAGGACAGCCGCCATTTGGATCTCGTAATTTTTCCATGATATCAAGGAGTTCATTAATCGGGGTAGATGATATGTTTGCAGACATGCGTTGATCTTTCACGCCAATTTTTGAGGATAATGGAAGTTTAAAGGATTTCATTTGGTTCTGGCCACAAGTAACATGCAAAAATTGACTAAATAATAGAGTTTTGGATGACCGAGGACAAAAAACCAAAAGCAAAACGACCTAAAAAGCCGGTTGAGCCAACACCTAAATGGCTGCGGGATCAGGCACTCCGCTATTTGAACCGGTTTCCGGCAACCAGCCATAAAATGGCGCGACATCTCATTGATAAAGCCACACCGCAACTGGAGCATTTTGACCTGTCGGAAGAAAAGCTCAAAGAAGATGTCACAAAGGTAGTTGAAGATATGATCAAGGCTGGTTTCATCAATAATACGGAGTTCGCGGCGAGTAAGGCGCGGGTTATGGCCCGCCAAGGTCGCTCAATAGCGCAGATTGGTCTCAAGCTGCAGGAGATGGAGTTTTCCGAGAGCGATCAGGCGAGGGCGCTTGATGAGCTTGGTGAGGACAGGCATGCGCTAGACCGAATGGCTGCGGCGCGGTTTGTAAAGCGTCGGCGGTTTGGGCCGTATAAACCTGAGGAGACCCGAAGCGAAAGACGCAACAAGGAACTCGCATCGTTAGCTCGTCAGGGGTTTTCATTTGATGTCGCGACCTTGGTTATCGATGCAAAGAGTGCGGATGTAATAGAAGCCATCATCTATGGCGAAGATTAACTGTTGAAAATATGCGTAATCAAGAAATAGGGCGGTGAGTATATCTGTGTTTCTGCCATCTCGTTTTTGCGCATAATATATATTATGGAAAATAATGGATATGGCAAAAGGGGAGCTTATAGACGGTAAGTCCCATTCAAGCCCTAAATCTGAGAGGCTTCATGGGGCATGGGTACCATTCACAAAGCTGAACGAGCTGAAAATGAGGATCTTATAGCTTACGCGGTGATGATCATGCCGTCATAGGCCGGTTCAACCCCTTTAGGCAGTTCCTTTATCAATGTTTGGTAATCCAGATCCACATGCATATTTGTCAGTACCGCACGTCGCGGTTTCAGGCGTTCAATCCATTTTAATGCGGTTTCAAGATTCACATGCGTCGGATGCGGCGTATAGCGCATGGCATCGACAATCCAGGTATCAACGCCGTTAAGGATTTCAAACCCGCAATCATCAAGATTAACGAGATCATTTGAATAGCCGATGGTGCCCATCCGGAACCCGAGGCTCGTGATACTGCCGTGATCCTGATCAAATGGAATAAACTCAATATCGCCGATGCTGAATGGTCCGTCGATATAATGTTCTTTCAGGATGGCCGGATATGGATTGCCGTCCAGCTGACGGAAGCAATAATCGAAGCGTCTCGTCAGGATATCGAGGGTTTTGTGATCGCCCCAAACATTAACGCGTTCGCGGTTGCGAATGGCGAGAACACGCAGTTCGTCAATCCCGTGGCATTGATCAGCATGTTCGTGGGTCCAGACCACACCGTCGAGCCTGTCGATCTCGGCATCTAGCAGCTGTTCCCGGATATCCGGAGAGGTATCGATCAGGACAGTGGTATCCTTCTCCTTGACCAAGATTGAACAACGGCGACGGCGGTTCTTCGGCTCTTTCGGATCGCAGGCACCCCAGTCATTCCCGATGCGCGGTACACCACCGGAGGTGCCGCAGCCAAGGATCGTCACTTCCATTAAAACTTCCGTTCTATCTTATTGAAAAGGTTAAAGAAATTATCAGTCGTGATGGCAGCAAGGCGATCTGGATCAAGTTCTTTGAGTTCCGCGACTTTTGCGGCCGTATGGGCAACAAAGGACGGCTCATTTGTCTTGCCCCGTTTTGGTACCGGTGCCAGATAAGGACTGTCCGTTTCGACCAACAGTTTTTCAACTGGAATATTGCGGACATGCTCTCGAAGTTCATCGGAGGCCTTGAAAGTTACAATCCCTGAAATAGAAATATAAATCCCAATTTCCATAGATTTTTCAGCGACCTCCCACCCAGAGCTAAAGCAATGGATGACCCCTGTGAAAGGCCCCTTCTCATACTCTTCATGTAAGATCTTAACGGTATCCGCATCGGCATTGCGGGTATGCACGATAATCGGCAGGCCGGTCTCGCGCGCGGCTTCGATATGCAAGCGAAAGGATTTTTCCTGGAGATCCCGCGGCGCATGTTCGTAGAAATAATCGAGGCCCGTTTCCCCAATCCCGACGACCTTTGGATGTTTACTAAGCTCGACCAGTTTCGCCGCCGTTACCTCATCGCCTTCGCTTTCCGCTTCATGTGGATGTACCCCGACGGTACAATGAATATCGTCATACCGTTCAGCAATGGTGCGGACGCTGTCGAACTCACGAAGCTTGGTGCCAATGGTTAGCATGTGACCAACACCAACCGCCCTCGCCCGCGCAACAACCTCGTCAAGTTCGCTGGAAAGCTGTTCAAAATTCAAATGGCAATGGCTATCGACTAACATAACTGTCCGTAATATTTGTGTTTTATCTGCCCATGCGTTCTACATTCAAAAACAGGTTGAGCACAACCTGTTTACGGTCAAGATTGATGGAATCCGCTCTTTTAATCAAGTCATTCCCCTTTTCCCAAAGCTCTACCCACGCCGATGGTGAATGGTGCGAGATCATTTGTTTCATGATTTCCGCTTCGCCAGGAACAAGGTTATTACTGGCAAATTCCTCACTGGCGGCCCGAACCAGCCGCGTAAGCCACCAGGGATATATCTCACAGACACTCCGGTATCGTGTTTCGCCGTCTTTCAGCCCGCTCTTGTCCGCGAGTGCATGAAGCTTTTCCGCGTCAAGGCGGGGATATCCCTTAAAGATATCGAGAAGGGCTGTAAAAATATCAAGCCCCCCTGCCTCTAGCAACCTGAAGGCCTTTCCCGGACTTCCTTCGGCGAGGGTGAGCAGCATATCGAGCTGATCTGAGGACAGGTTTTCACTGTGCGGTGCCAAAACTGCTCGCATATTTGTGTCATCCAGCGGGCGTAACGCCAACTGGCGACAGCGAGAGCGAATGGTCGGCAGCAAACCGGCAGGTGTATGGGAAACGAGGAGAAACAGGGTTTTCTTTGGGGGTTCCTCCAGTATTTTCAGTATTGCATTGGCGGCGCTCGCATTCATTTCATCTACGGGATCAATGATAACAATCCGCCAACTTCCTTCCGATGCAGTTAGTTGGAAAAAGGGGCTTAGTGCGCGCACTTCATCAATACGGATAACGGTATAGAATTTCTTCTTCTTGGTATCATATTGCCGCCGGAGAACCGCGAGGCCAGGATGCGATCCCGCATGAATAAGGGAAAGGGCCGGGTCGTCTTCTGGTACATCAAAGCTTTCTGGTGGCCCAAACAGCCCCCCTCCTCCACTTGATAGCTGGCTCAGGAGGAACTTTGCCGCACGATAGGCAAAGGTCGCCTTACCAACGCCTCTTGCCCCGGTGATCAGCCAGGCGTGGTGGAAACGACCGCTTAGAAAGTTATCAAGAAACAGCTTTTCTGCAGCTTCATGTCCAAAAAGGCGTTGCGTGTCTTGCGGATGGGGATATCCGTCTAATTTGTCAGATATGGGAAGGTCCGTCACGGTATCAGGCGCGTTTTCAAAATCGCGCGCATCTCTTGCTGGATGGTGTCGACAGATTGCATTGCATCGATCAGAACACATCGATCTGGGTTATGTCGTGCTATTTCAAGAAAACCATCCCGAAGTCTTTCATGAAAATCGAGATCCATTTTCTCGAAACGGTCTTCGTTATGTGTCCGTCCCATTGTGCGTTGAAGCCCCTCCTCCGCCGGCAGGTCGAAAATAAACGTGAGGTCAGGTGCAAAATCTCCGACCGAGAAATCATGAATTTTCCGAACAGCTTCTTCACCTAAATGATTGCCGTATCCCTGGTACGCCATGGTGGAATCCGAGAAACGGTCGGAGATAACCCACCGACCTTCATCGAGGGCCGGCCAGATGGTAAGCCGTAGATGATTACGGCGAGCCGCATAAAATAGCAAAGTCTCGCCAACAGCATCCCAGCGATCCGGCTCACCTGTCAGGATAAGCTCACGGATTTCATCTGCACCCGGAGCGCCTCCCGGCTCTCGTGTCAGCAGGCAGTCGATGGCGCTTTCGTCAAGAAAGTCAGCAAGAAGACGGCTTTGGGTGGACTTACCGCTTCCGTCCCCGCCTTCTAGTGTAATGAATTTTCCGCGGCGTTTTTTCGTCTGCATTCGAGTTCTTGCGGCTTAGTTTGAAGACGGGCCGAAGACAAGGTATTCAACTGCCGATGTCAGACGTTTGAGGGGGCCGGGCCGGGTTATATCTTCCATCGCGACCAAGGGGACCGTTACCGTCTCTATTTCGGGACCTTCCACGACCAACTGGGCAACCGGTGTTCCCTTGATAATTGGCGCGGGGATCGGCTCGTTATAGACGACCTTCACCGTCATTGATTTGCGTGCCGCGCGATTAAGGGTAACCGTCAGATCGGATTCCACGGAAAGCGGAACAGTATCCTTGTTTCCAAGCCAGACCCGCGCATTATCGACAATATCGCCGGCCTTGAAGAGGGCATAATTATTGAATTCGCGAAAAGCCCATTCCATCAGCCGTTCAGATTCGCGACTACGCGCTTTCGCATTGTCGAGACCATTAACCACCAGAATGATGCGCCGCCCGTCCCTTTCTGAAGAGCCGACCAGTCCATAACCGGATTCTTCGGTATGGCCGGTCTTAAGGCCGTCCGCGCCGTTATTCTTGTATAGAAGCGGATTTCGGTTGCCTTGCTTGATATCGCTGTATGTGAAATCCTTTTCAGCAAAAATGGGATAATATTCTGGAAAATCCTGAATGATATGCTTTGCCAGCATTCCAAGTTCGCGAGCAGTCATTTTATGGTTCGGGTCCGGCCACCCTGTTGAATTTCTGAAAGTGCTTTTTTCAAGACCGAGTTCCCGCGCCCGGGACGTCATGGCTTCAGCAAAGCCTTCTTCGGATCCACCGAGCCCCTCTGCAACCACAATACAGGCGTCATTCCCTGACTGAATAATAATGCCGCGGAGAAGGTCATGGACGCTGACGCGGGTATCCACCTCGACAAACATTTTTGAACCGCCTTTTTTCCAGGCTTTCTCGCTGACCGGCAATGTGTCTTCCAGCTTCAGGGAGCCTTCCTTTAACCGCTCAAACAACATAGTTACCGTCATCAGCTTGCTCATTGATGCCGGGGGCATCAGATCATCCGCATTTTTTTCGAGAAGCACGGTCCCTGTATTCATGTCAAAAACAAAGGCTTCCCGCGCCGGTGTCTCGATACTTTGAGCTGATGCGCTACCTGCAAAAATTGCCAGGCCGAGGCAAATGGCGGAGAAAAGACCTGTGGGGGAAGTCTTGTTATTCATGGCACTAAAGCTTTCAGTTTAACTCTATTTTGTCTTATGTCGGCGGTGTCCTGCCAAAATACAGCTTATTCCCTAAGGCTGCAATTTGGCCAGTTTATGGCCGCTTACTCGATAATTATACGCGCATCCGTATGGCCGGTGTCTATCAGGTTTTCCAGCAGTTGATCCGCCTTGGCTATATCCTGAACGGGCCCCACGCGTACCCGGTAAAAATCCTGACCATTTACCAGAACCTGACTTACTTTTGTCGGTCCCATGGTCGAAAGCTGCGCGCTTAAAATATTGGCGTTGTTATAATCGATAAACGCGCCAGCCTGTATAAAAATCGCGCTATCCTTTATCTGGGAAACACTGACAACAGGAGACGGTGCACTGTAGGCGGATGTCGATGCAACCTGTGTTCCGGTCGCTGTCTCAGCTGGCGCCGGTAATGTTTCGATCTTCTGTAATGGCGCCGATTTGATATTTGGCGGAGGGGCGAGCGTATTGGAAACCACCTTGGCCTGCGGTGCGGCGGCAACATTATTCATCTCGTTCACTGGTGTTTCCGGCTTCGCAATGATGGATCGATCGGCATTTTCTCCACTGCCGATGACCTGAACTCGAACTTTCGCAGTACCTTTCTCCACCATGCCAAGAAGCTGCGCTCCCTTGTAGGACATATCAATAATGCGCGAATGAGCGAAAGGCCCACGGTCATTGACTGTTACTATGATGGAGCGACCATTTTCAAGGTTCGTTACTCGCACATCAGTCGGCAGCGGCAATGTTTTATGGGCGGCCGTAAGTTTATGCATGTCGTAGACAGCGCCATTGGCAGTTTTGCGTCCATGAAAAGGCTCCCCATACCAGGAGGCAATCCCTGTCTCATCATATGCATTATCTACTTTTGGATAGTACCATATGCCGGCGATTTCATAGGGTTTACCGAGCTTTGGCATGCCGCGATCGATCCCGTTTTCGTCGACGGTTGCGCTATCCTTGTCATTGGTCGCGTGATACTTCTTCGCCCCGTAGCTGATCAGGTTAATTTCCGAGCAGCCCGCAAGCAGGATTGTCGCCGCGAGGAGAGACAATAGTCCGGAACGTGAGAATGTTTTCTTCATGTCGCCTTCGCCTTTACTACGCTACGCTTAATCAACATTTATCCGTCTCCGATTAGGTCGGCGAGAAGACCGACGGACATTGCGAAATAGGTTGACCGGTTCCATTTCAGAATTGTCCGGTAATTTTCATAAACGAGGAAAGTCTGCCCGTTCCCGCCTTTAGGCTGAACCAGTGACCCGACAAGCTGACGTGAAGGCAGCGGGCTTCCGTCTGTCTTGGTCACGCCAAGGGCCTCCCATTCCCGCATCGGCTTGGCAACCTTTAAGTCTACCAGCGAGGTATCGAAATTCTTCGGAAGGCGGACCTCCCTGCCCCAGGTCTGATCATATTTCCAGCCGGATTTCGAAAGATAATTGGCGGCAGAGGCGAAAACATCGGCTTTCGTCGTCCATATGTCGCGTCGGCCATCCTCATCATAATCAACCGCAAAATTGATAAAACTGGACGGCATGAATTGCGACTGGCCCATTGCCCCAGCCCAGGAACCCTTCATATCGGCAAGTGCAATGTGGTTTTCATCCAGGATTTGGAGTGCAATCAGCAATTCTTTTCTGAAATAGGCCGCGCGGCGATTGTCATAGGCAAGTGTGGTCAGGGCGTCAATAACGCTGAACCCGCCGGTATAATTGCCATACCGGGTTTCAACCCCCCAAAGCGCCACAATAAAGCGTGGCTGTACCCCGTATTTGAGACCGACTTCTTCGAGAATGGCGCGATTCTGGTTGAGCATGGCCTTGCCGGAGTCGACGAGGGATTTCGGCAGGCGTTGCGCCATGTATTCCTGGAAGGTTTGGACAACTTCGGGCTGCTTTCGGTCCAGCTTGACCACTCTTTCGATCAATTTGACGTTGGCAAACGCGCTGTCGATTGTTGGCTGGCTGATGCCATTCTCCTGCGCCTCTGTCTTCAACTTGGACAGCCACTGATCGAACGGTTCTTTCGCGGCAAAGCTTGGCGTAGAAAAAGCAATTACGAACATGCCAGCCAAAGAGAAAATAATATTACGCGCTGATTTCTTTGCCATTGGAACTCCGATTTACTAATCCCTCCTTTTTGCCACAAGTTCCAAGGGTTCGCAACGGTTTCAGGTAGAGCGGAAGGAAAAGTGATTTTTAAAATCAAATATATTGACAGCTCCGGGCGGGAACTTTAAACGATCAGGACTATCCGCAACCGCGAGCGTTCTTATATCAACGCTGTGCCGGAAATGCGATACGGAGGGTTGGCAGAGCGGTTGAATGCACTGGTCTTGAAAACCAGCAAGGGTGCAAGCCCTTCCGGGGTTCGAATCCCCGACCCTCCGCCACTTTACTTTAAAAATTACAGTAAAAATATATACTTAAACGTTATGTTGTTCTAGCGGTCCCCCGTTCAGTCCCCCAATTGTACAATAAACACGTTTCCTGAATGGTTGTTGAAATGATATCTGTCAGAGTATACATAAGTTCAGGAGATATTTACTTTCTGAGAGAAGTAGTTGGCAGAAAATCGGAAAACACTGAACTGGCGTAGGAAAAGTATGAGCATTTTCGTTGCTCTTGCTATTGCGCTTAATGTTTTTGCGATAATACCTTCTGCCGAAAGTCATGAGGCTAATGAAAGCCCTTCTCATTTTATGGTTTCAGCGACGGGTGATCTGTCAAAAAGTCATGAAACTGACCGGCATAATCATATCGAAAAATGTGGCATGGTCTCTTGTGCGATTGGTTTGCCCGCAAATTTTCACGTAACAACAACGACATTCGGAACGAAAACGCCGTTTGACGTCATTGCCGTGCAAGTACTTTCCCTCGCTTCTGCGCCGCCCGAGCACCCACCAAAGATTTAGTTCCTCTTTTAGGCCATATCTCAAGACAGCCATGATTGTGCTGTCAATGGGGTTATGCGCCTTTCTCAAACTTCGACTATTGAAATTTGTATCTGTCTCCCTGCCTGACCGAAGTGAGGTCTGCATTAGATGGAGACTGGAATAGGAACTGAAAACATGAAGATTAAGCGTACTTTTTTATCCGGTGTTGCCGGAGCAACTCTCACTGCCGTCTTGGCACTAAGCTCAGCGATTGCATTTGCAGCGGGGAATCATCACGGGAGTCACGGCGAGAAATCGGTAATTGGTATCTCTGGTAACGCGGCAGACGTCACTCGAACCATCGAGATCAAGATGGGAGATAATTTTTACGAACCGGAAGAGATTTCCATCAAGAAAGGGGAAACGGTTCGTTTCAAGATCATCAATACCGGGGAATTCGTTCATGAATTCAATATCGGGACAGCCGCCATGCATGCCGCACATCAGGAAGAAATGATGATGATGGTAGAACATGGTGTATTGGAAGTGGATAAGATCAATCGGGACATGATGAAGATGGATATGGGAAATGGCAAAACCATGGAACATAACGATCCAAACAGTGTTCTGTTGGAGCCCAAGGAAACAGCGGAAATTGTATGGAAGTTTACGGACGATGCCGAATTGGAATTCGCCTGCAATGTTCCCGGTCATTATGCCTCCGGCATGATGGGGGAAGTTCATTTTGAGTAAATGCTCTGCGCAGCCCTCTGCGGCCGCGCATTTCAACTTTTCTAAATCAAAAGGAACAGCAGAATGAGAAAATCATTTATGCAATCTCTGCAGATCGGCTTTATGGCAGCTGCAAGCATCGCAATTCTACCAAGTATGAGTGTTGCCGGAACCTATGATTTGACGGTAGACAGGGTTATTATAGATACAGGTGACTTCCAAAAAGAAGGGATTGGGTATAACGGAAAATCCCCTGGACCCGTACTCCGGTTCAAGGAAGGCGAAGATGTCACGATCAATGTGACAAATAATCTCGATGAATCGACGTCAATTCACTGGCACGGTCTTATCCTCCCCTTCCAGATGGATGGTGTGCCAAAAATCAGCTTCCCCGGAATTGAGCCGGGTGAGAACTTCACCTATAAATTTCCGATTATCCAATCCGGAACCTACTGGTTCCATAGCCATTCCGGTTTTCAGGAGCCTGATGGCGCTTACGGATCAATTGTTATCGAGCCAGAGAAGCGAGATCCGTTTCGTTTCGACAAGGATTATGTTGTTCAGTTTACGGACACCCATCCCCACTCCGGCAAGAGAATTTTTCGGAACTTGAAAATGTCGGCGGATTATTACAATCGCCAGCAACAAACTCTCGGGGATTTCTTTTCAGATGTCCGCAAGAACGGCCTGAAAGCAACTATCGATGACCGGATGGCGTGGGGCGACATGCGGATGATGAAGACGGACATTGAGGATGTGCAGGGCTTCACACCGCTTATCAATGGCAAAGGGCCCGAGCAGAACTGGACCGGGTTGTTCGAGCCAAAAGAACGCATCCGCCTGCGTCTCGTCAATTCCTCTGCCATGACATATTTTGATGTCTGCATACCGGGATTGAAGATGACAGTGGTTGCGGCTGACGGAAACAATGTACAGCCCGTTACAGTCGACGAACTTCGTTTGGGTGTTGCCGAAACCTATGACGTTATCGTTCGACCCATGGACGATAAGGCATATACGATTTTCGGGGCAAGCATGGGCAGAACGGCTTACGCACGGGCAACTCTTGCGCCGCGCGAAGGCATGGTTGCAGAAATTCCGGAAATGACAAAGGCGCCGCTTCTCACCATGGCGGATATGGGGATGGATCACGGCAATATGGCCGGTATGGACCACTCCAACATGAAAGGAATGGATCATTCGAGCATGAAGGGTATGGACCACTCCAACATGAAAGGAATGGATCATTCAAACATGAAAGGTATGGAGCAGGAGAAGGATAGCTTCTATGCAAATGGCAGCGGTCTAGTTCCCACAGCGGCAAATGGTGGCAAGTTCCTTTCCTATGCGGATTTGAAAGCACAGAAGCCACTCTATGAGGACCGGGAGGCTACGCGGGAGATTGAGTTGCGCCTGACCGGGAATATGGAACGGTATATATGGTCAATCAACGGTGTGAAATACGAGGATGCAGATCCGATTGTCCTTCAGTATGGGGAACGTGTCCGGTTTAAGTTTGTCAATGAAACCATGATGACCCACCCCATGCATCTGCACGGCATGTGGAGCATTCTGGATGTCGGTGCCGGTAAATGGGATCCGGCAAAGCACACCATTAGCGTCGCGCCCGGAACAACCGTTTATTCCGAAACCGAGGTTGATGCGCCCGGCCAGTGGGCTTTCCATTGCCATCTGTCGTTTCATATGGATGCCGGAATGTTCCGTAAGATTTTCGTTGAAGGCGGTCCTAAATCTGCAAGCCTCAATCCGTCTGAACAGGGTGTCCTGCAATGATTATATTAAAAAAATCGCTACTCGCAGCGGCCCTCACCTTTTCTGTTTTGACGCCTGTTGTCGGTCATTCGGCGGAAACGTCGAATATCTACTATGGTGTTCAGATAGAGGAATTTGAATATCGATACGGAGAAGGCGGAGAAAAGCTGTTCGCTTTTGATGGTGATGCCTTCATCGGGACCGATGAACTGAAACTCCGCTGGGAAGGCAGCAGTGAGTTGGATTTGACTGTTAATCGCTTCGAATCCCTTTCCAATCAGCTTGCCTTGCAAACACCCATATCGGATTTTTGGGACATTAAGGGAGGCGTCCGGTATACGAGCCCCGAAGGGCCCGATCGATGGTATGCTGCCGTTGGCTTGAGTGGTCTTGCTCCGCAGTGGATAGAGGTCGATACGCATCTGTTCCTGAGTGAAAAAGGAAAGCTTTCTGCCGACATTGATATTGAGTACGAGATACTTCTCACGAACTACCTGACCCTGACGCCTTCCGCGAATATCGATGCGGCCTTTTCGAGTGATCGGGAAATTGGAGTGGGCTCCGGTATTAACAGAGTAGAGGCGGGTCTAAGGCTCAGCTACGATGTCTGGGATAGAATTCTCTCGCCTTACGTTGGTGTCGTCTATGAGCGTAAGTTCGGGCAGACCGCAAACTACGTCGAAGAAGAGGGTGAACGTGCGGATATCTGGTATGCCGTAATTGGTGCCAAGCTGATGTTCTAAAACAGCATAATGCAGATTTCAATCGCGTCTGGAGGGAGCATGCGGCTCCCTCCAGGGCATCCCCAATTATGGATACATCATGCCTAGAATATTAGTATATTACTGGGCTTAATTAATACCATTCGCGCGTTGCAATTCTCGGATGTAAATTGTTATGTTTTTAATTTCTGCCTCGGTTACGCCGTCTACCGGCGGCATATTCCCGAAAGACCAGTGATGCGCCCGCACGCCATTTTTAGCGGCCAGGACAAAAGCCATATCACCATGATGATTGGGCTCATATATCCGATGAATGAGCGGTGGCGCTTTTCCCTCCTGCCCGACCGCATTACTGCCGTGACAGGAGGCGCAATATTTATCGAAAGCCTGTTTGCCGGACTGAGCGGCAATCGACAACTCGGGAATGTTGACGACAACAATTGGCTGTCCCATCTTAACCTCTGGTTGGCCAGGATAGAGCCAAGAATAGCCGCCGACAGCGATCAATACCAACGCCAGTACTAACACAATAGAAAATATATATTTGTTGGATTTGCTCATTTGTTCCCACTTAGTGGCAGGACTTACCCAATGCTTTCAGGCGCCAGTAGTTATATGGCAGCGGTGTAATAAAACCGGCAAACCACATGAGCGGTAATACCCATAAAGTCAGCCTTGCTCCACCGGTCAACATATAATCAATCAAATTCATAGCGACTTCCATGGATATCATCGAAATCAGGGACATCCCTATGGCTGTTTTAAACGCTAGTTTGAAGACCATCTGTCGAGATAAAATTATCGTCTCCAGCGCTATGGACGTCAATAATCCGTTGATAATTGCCAAAGCCATAATTGCCATGGTCGGCCACGGGATACCAGTAACCTGAAAAAACAGGATTGTCCCCATATCGCCAATAGAACATCCTATTAGACACCATAGAGTATTTTTGGAAGCGCGTCGCCAAGTATGCCGACAGGTCCAGCTAATTCCAACAACAGTATCTGCGATACTCATGCTATCCTCATATGCAAAGTGATTTGACACCGATGCGCGGCAATGTAATGTTTCCAGTAACTGGAAGGTCAAGGGAAAAAATGTACACGATTGGTGACACCGCGAAGGCAACAGATTTACCCACGAAAACTGTCCGCTACTATGCTGATATTGGCTTGGTTATGCCGAGCGGCCGTTCGGATAGCGGGTATCGTCTATATAGCGGCAGGGAGATAAACAAACTTATCTTCATCCGACGGGCCAGAAGCTTTGGGTTTTCTGTGCAAGAATGCCGGGAATTATTGAGCTTGTATGAAGATCAGGAACGGTCAAGCCGAGATGTGAAGGCCATCGCCTTGCGCCGGATTGCAGAGATCGAAAAAAAATTACTGGAATTGCAATCCCTTCATAAAGAGCTATCGTACCTAGCAGAAACCTGTAATGGCGATAATCGCCCTGACTGCCCAATCATCAGTGGAATGTCGGGATGATATGGCAATTAATCTTCTACTTGTCTGGTACAGGAGTAATCTAGGCGATACCTGCCTAAATCCTCAATAATAATGTCAAAATAATAGAGGGCTTCATTTTTAAGGTGTGATTTCCCGAATAATCATAACTCAACTTGAGAAACATCAGGAAAGTGTTAAAAAACGACCGTTCTCGATATCATAAATTTACCAACTTTGACGAAAACCAATAATAATATGTTCCACTAATATTTGATGGTGGAATGTCATTGGACGAAGAAACTTCAGAAACGCCGAAAAGAAAAGAACTTGAGCTAAATGGAGTTACCTGTCCAGAGGGGATATGGTGCAGGGAGGCAATTGTACAGCTCGCCTGATTTTACAATGTTTTGCTGGAGGCCAGCGAGGAAAAGGCTTGTCTGACGGGTCGTACCCAGACTTAGTGTCGAAATATCTCCGCAACTATGTTTTGTGCTAATTTCCGGTCTGGCTGAATTCCATTCAATAGCGGATACCAAAAGGCCCCATGTATAAAGGCGACCAATGTTGGAATGTCTCGCTCGGTCGATATTTGACCTAAGCTGTGGGCCCTTCTCAAAATATCTTCTACTATTTTCTCTCTTGGATTTACAAATCGTTCCCGAAAGGATTTCTGGAAGAGCTTGTCCTCTTGTGCAGAAGCGATTAACGCACAAATTATTCTGGAATCGCGTTCCAAATGCTCAAAAACCTCTATGAGGAACTGATATAATTGCTCACGGCAACTTTTATTGAAATCGTGATCAGGCGCGGATGCATAACGTTCAGTCTCTTCAAAAATGGCATCCAGGACAAGGTCTGCTTTGGTCTTCCACCGATTATAGATTGTTTGTTTTGCTACGCCAGATTCAGAAATTATAGAAGCAATTGATACCGCGGCGTACCCTTGTTCACGCATTAAACGTAATGTAGTCGATTTAATATTTTCCGCAGTTTTTGGATCGCGCGGGCGTCCTGCTGCTTTCATCTCTCTGGCCATAAAAACCCCCGACTAAATTTATTATAGATATATTAGTAGACGTCGTTCTATTAATATAATAGACTATAGTCTACTAATTAATGCATATGCTTGTAAAGCACTATTAATAAGGTAGAAAAATGTCAGGCAATTCTATTTCTCCAAAGAAATTTGCGGCAATAACTGCGGTTCTTGGAGTGCTAACTATCTTTCCTCCGCTCGCTACAGATATGTATCTCGCAGCGATTGGGCATTTGGCAGACAGCATGCAGGCGAGCCACGCCGCCGCTGAACTCTCTTTATCCCTTTTCTTTTTAGGCCTGTGTATCGGGCAACTTATTCTGGGCCCTGTCATTGATATTTTTGGACGTAAAAAACCACTGATGATCGGGATTGTTCTGTTTGTTGTAACGTCTATTGCATTGGTGTTGGTCGATAATATTGCGATATTCAATACCTTACGATTTTTTCAAGCCATTGGAGCTTGTGCAGGCATGGTTGTTGGTCGGGCCATAGTCAGTGATCTGTATCATGGGCGCGAGGCTGCAAAAGTCATGAATATATTGGTCATGATGCTAACGATTGGCCCTATTATCTCGCCAACTTTAGGGAGTGTGTTACTGGAAGCGCTTGGATGGCATTCCATTTTTATAGTCATGGCCTTGGTAGGTGTGATCGCATCGTTCCTAACTTTATTCATAATTCCGGAAACATTACCTCTAGTTGATAGAAAGGCTGTTTCCTTTCATTCTGTGCGCACTTCGTTCGTTAAAATTCTGATTAAACGCAGGTTCATGCTAACCGCGATCATCGCGGGACTGGTGCAAGGTGGAATGTTTGCCTTTATAACAGGCTCATCAGGTGTGTTTCAGGGTGTATTTGGCCTGAGTGCCCTTCAATATGGCTTGATGTTTGCTGGTATTGCGCTTGCACTCATGTTCTTTAGTCAAATCAATAAGGGCCTATTAAACCACTATGAACCCGGTATTATATTGAAAAATGGGCTTAGGCTGCACCTTATGATTACCGTTATTCTGGTGATTATCTCCAGTACAAAGTCAATGTGGCTCTTTGTTGCTCCTTTATGGTTGGCAATCGGCATGGTCGGGTTACTTTCTGCCAATGCCATGTCTCTTGCAATGGCGGCTAGCCGTAAAGAATCCGGTGTTGCCTCCGCCCTATTAGGGGCGATCCAATTTGCAATCGCTTTTTTGGTATCATCTTGCGTAGCAATGGCTGGAACGAGCACCACGTTGCCGATGGCTTTGGGTTTGTTCCTCCCTTGCATGCTGGCGATCTTACTTTCTGAGGCTTTTTTAAAAGAACCGGTACGTAATAGAACGGCAGCAGTTTAAAAACATATTCCAGATTCAGTAAAAAACTATCGATATCCGCATGACTCCAAAAGGCATGATTCAATGACAAGTCTAAGAAATCAAACCGATGCACAAATGGATAAAACCCGGCAAAATAACCCCGAGTTTGCACGGGAAGTTGATAAATTGTTGGCAGAGGCAAAAGCGTTCAATCAAGGGCAGAGCGCCCTGGAAGTTGGAGATAAAGCGCCGGATTTCACATTGCCAAATGCCAAGGGTGAACAAGTATCCCTTGCGGCATTGTTATCAAAGGGCGCTGCCATCATCTCCTTTTATCGCGGCAGTTGGTGTCCCTATTGCAATTTACAGTTAAGAGCGCTTAGCGATAAACTTACGGAAATACACCATCTTGGGGCTGAATTAGTGGCGATAAGCCCGCAACTCCCAGATGAGTCCATGAGTATTGTAGAAAAGCATGCTCTCAGTTTTCCTGTACTGTCAGATCAGGATGCAAAAACAGCCGGGTCTTTTGGGGTATCATGGAAGGTTCCGGATGTGCTGGCCAAGCATATGAAGGACGACAGGGGGCTGGACTTGGAAAAAATCAATAACGGGAATGGCAGTATTCTTCCCATTCCCGCCACCTTTATTGTTGATAAAGAGGGGCGCATTATCTGGCGGTTTGTAGATGTAGATTATCGTAATCGTTCTGAACCGGAAGATATTATTCGACAGTTGAAAATCCTCAAGAGCAATGAGTAACTTTGCGCGCCTTCTTACATACTGGCTGCCTTGCCCGGTGATCATCGACGCGCGGCACACCCTGCGATAACGGAAAATACGGCTCGATCGGGCGAATCTGCGCCTATGACAACCAGATAAGGTCACTCATGGCGACGCCTTTTCGCGCCGCCATTGAATGAATCGATTTGATAAACCGCAACCGTTTGCTGGTATTGAGCCTAATCTGGAAGACCATCTACTTTCGGGATGTTTTCCAAACGCGCGTCCCATTCCGCTCGGCTTGCAAAGCAGATATGTGCATTTGGTCGGATGTTTCATCTATTCCATATATAAGGCTCTAGTTAATGGGGGTGCAAACAAGCAAAAAAAATAGAGCTACAGCAGGTATAACTGCAATTAAAGCTGATAGCACCAGCTTTGCTGACTGGGCAAAATAGAGGTTTGAAGATGAGGCTAGCCGAACTCATAAACAGAACGATGGAATAGATTTCGAGGAGTACAAAAAAGGTACTTTGAAGAAGTTAAGCGACAAGATCCTGACAGCGTGGTTGAAGGAATGCACTGGTTGGAGTTCGCAGAAGAAGAAGGTATGAAGAGGGCAAACGTCGAGGGTGGAACCACATTCTGTTTTTGAAATATGAAGAAGAAATCAATGCGCAAAGCATTATGTCAAACGGCCCGTGATTGACATTCCGGCAGTTTCAACTAACCTGAAAACTGCGTGGCGGAAACGTCACCGGCCCCTTGAAGCGGTAGTATAATCATCGTGGATCGGGGCTTTTTCTTTGTGCGGTATGATGCGACCTTATGAAGGCCTGCCTAGCCTCCAACTGACCTTCTGATAATCCGCGCCACCCGTTTGGCTTCCATATGCCTCAAGCCGGGATTTGGATCAGCAAGAGCTTTCATGAACCGCTTTGTCAGTTGCGGCGCCTTCTAAAACTGGCGGTTTTAATTCCCGGCTCAATAGCCAGCTGCTCTACAGGCTTGTTGCGATAGGGCTTTAACTCCTGTTTTTGTTCTACTATAGCCTTTGACAGTCATCTCTATTTTGAAGGTGTACCCTTGTGTTTCGAGATCGGCATATGGGCGGTTTCTTTCGCAATATTCAATAAGCACCTGTTGAATGTCTTGGTCTTTTGTTTTCTTTGCTTTCGTCAGTTCTTCTGCGCTCATGACTGTCGCGTCAAATACAATAACGGTAACAAGGCTAGTACCCCTCACCTCAATTTTTTATAAAACAAATTGCTTCCCTTGAGGCAGTTCGGCATTCACCTCTGCCAAGTATTTTTTGACAAGATTGGGGTCTTTGTAGTTAGCGGCACAGGCTGCCAAAACCACCATAGATAGTATGATTAAGTATCTCATCCTTTAAATATAATCACATTGGCGCGGAAGTCTTGTGGAAAATAAGCGTTGTTCCCTAATGCTTTGTCGTACTATCGTAGGTAAAAATTAGCTTATGGGAGTTAAGGATGAGATATTTTTCTATTCTGTTTGGGATGCTCGTGTTGGTAGGGTGCAATACGACGAGTGAACCAGTAGACATTTCAGATGTTGACCTCACTAATTCTTATACAGTTGGTTGGTATACGACGAAAAGCGAATTATGCGGTCACTTCCTAGGAAGCGGTGCGAGCAACCAGAAAATACAGGCTGTTACAGAGAATTACCGCGGGAATGAGCGTTTTAAAAAAGGCTACGATTTAAACCATGGCTTACTTGCGTTTGATGGAGTTACAAATCTTTATAACTGCGACAAGGCAAAAGCAGTCGTGGAGGCTGTGTATAGCGGGCAGATTGCCACTTCGAAAACCGGTTACCCTACTCAGATCCAAGAAAAGAGCGCCCGTTTCTATCTGGATGTTAGCTGGGAAAACGTACTCAAAGGTAGAGAAGTTTATCCTGTCATGGTAAAGCAAGTTGGCCGCACAGGGACTGTGAAACCTACGACTATTACTGTTGGCAAGACGTGTGACGCTACTTTCACATACTATGATATTTCTGGTACGGGAGATTGGGACGTAAACTGCACTGACGGAACAAGTGCTACCGGGACGCTAAGAACTCGCGGTCCCGGAAAAGGCTCGAGTGGGTTTGGTATAGACACATTAGGAAATAAAATAGAATTCTTGATGTTGCCCGCTCCTGCAATGAGTTAGGCAATAGGGTGGATGAGTAGGGATGGATTTTGCGCGCGGCAGTTTCAGCTTTCTATCGTGTTCATTGACTATCACCGATGGGCGGTCGGTTGGAAAATATCTCCTAAGATGGATACTAAATTCATACTGGCGTTTTTGTTTTGGGCGTCAACTTCAGGGCCCGGTGACTACGAAGCTGATGTTGAATTGTATTTAGAACCGCAATTGGATGCGGTTGCAGAGTTTAACTTGGGATTTACTGCTCATGCTTCAACCAAAAGAGTACAACTCATAGTTCCCTCGGTACCGTTAAATGTTGGTGGGAAAGGTGCGTTAGTTTTAAGGCAAAAAGTGAATGTTGAAGAGAAAGAAATATTTAGGATGCCGATTCTAGAAACTCAACCAGTACCAACAAAAGATAAGTAACAATAATATTAGAAGAATAGGTAAAAACTTGGGTAAAAATAAAATTTAGTCTGTAAGTCCCTAAAATATTATAAATATGGCGGACCGACCCTCCGCCATTACTCTGTCAAGCTAGAACCAATGGCTCAGTAGGCCTACAAGGTGTTGATATCTTCAATTTCTCTCAATGATGGAAGTTTTTCGAAGATTGGCTTTTGATCTTCGGTGCCGGACCAGGAAAGGCAGTCGGCGATTTTTCGTTCCATATCTGAATGGCTTAACGGTAAGTTCGGCCCTCCCCTTACATCGGTGATCTTGATTTCCACCGATTTTCCAGATTGAAACTCCGCCGTGACGATTACATCAGCGTGAACGCCCTTTTCGTCCGTCTCAATGCATTCGCGTGTAAAAATTGGCAGAGCGGCCCTGATTTCCGGATCTGAAACCGCGTCAGGTTTAAAGTGTCGGAGGGAAACCAATCCTTCACGGATCACGGTCGTTGCAGGATAGGAAAAGCTGAATCTCGCTTCATTTTCGGTCACCGGATTATCGAAGCGGAGGTTCTGGTAAAGCGGTGCTGGTAGTTTGGCGACAACATGCTTGAGATTGGCAAGGGTCGCGCCATGCTCGTTTCGCAAGATCTCCAGTGCATCCAGTGCTTTGTGAGACGCTGCGCAACAGGGAAATCTCTTCGCGAGCAGCCCGAATTCCTCGATCGCCCACTGAGTTCCGAGATTTTCTACTGCGACTTCGGGCGGTCGTGCAAGGTTTGGGGCATAGAGGTCCTGAAAGCTCCATCGGCCCGTCAAGAAATCTGGTTGAGCCCCAACGCCTGTGACCGCAAGTTGAGCGGCCAATACCGCATTATGCGCGGCGAGGCCTGCATGAAGGGGTTTGGTTTGCGAGCCGAATTGTAGCTTGGATCCCGCCGCGAGGCTGAAGGCAATACTCATTGCGGCGCAAATTTGTGCGGCCGGTAACCGCAGCAATGCCGCAACGGCGCCGGCGGCCCCAATCGTACCAACCGTAGAGGTCGCATGCCAACCGGATTGATAATGTTCCGGATTGACAAGGGAAGAGATGCGGGCCTGGAGTTCGAGACCGATAACATAGGCGTCGATCAATTGGCCGCCGGAGCAATTATTAGCTTCACCAACTGCAATTAGCGCAGGCGCCAGTACGGCCGTCGCATGGGTAAGGCCGGGCATGAAGTTGTCATCAAAATCAAGGGCATGCGCGGACATGCCATTGACAAGTGCCGCCCCGGCCATGGGTAGTTTTACCTCATGGCCAAATACCGTCTGTTCACCCTTGCCATGGGTCCGGATGGTTGCGTCCAGGACTTTAAGGGTCACTTCATTCTGGCTGCCAGCCAACATACAGGCGATAACATCGGTAAAGGCGTCAATTGCCCGCTGCTCAGCAATCTTGGAATTTGGCGCAGGACTATCGGCGGCCCACGTGGCGAGGGCCTCTGCAAAAGATATATCGGACATGTTTAGCCGCCTAGCTCTGTCTTAACCAGGTTAATCCAATAGGCAATCCCGACGGGAAGCGCCTCATCATTGAAATCATAGGAAGCGTTATGAACAAAGGGTCTGTCTTCGCCCACCCCGTTGCCGGTCAGGATATATGCACCCGGCACTTTCTCTAGCATGAAGGAGAAATCCTCGGATCCGCCAATGGGGTTGGTTTCACTATCGACACATTCCGCGCCAACCGTTTTCGCTGCGGCTTTCGCGGCGATTGCAGTTTGTTCCTCCCAATTTACCAATGGAGGGTAACGGCGAATAAAGTTAAACTCTGCCTGGCAGTTGTGGACTGCGGCGCTGTACTCGGCAATCTCTTGCAAACGCTTTTCCAGCAAATCACGCACATTGGGCTTATAACTGCGCGCAGTGCCACGCACGAGAACCCGCGCCGGAATAATATTCGGAGAATTGTAGTCGCCGGCGGCGATATGGCCGATGCTAATGACTGCCGCGTCGTAGGTGGGAACATTTCGTCCAAGAATTGTCGAGACGGAAGAGATAAAGCTTCCCGCCGCCATTGTTGGGTCTGTGGCATTGTGTGGCATCGCACCATGTCCGCCAGTTCCGACGAATGTGATTTCCCATGTGTCCCCTGCCGCCATCATGGGGCCCGGGCAAATTGCAAAATGACCGACTTCGATACCGGGCATATTATGCATTCCATAAATTGCGTCGCAGGGGAACTGTTCGAAAAGTCCCTCTTCTATCATGACCCGCGCACCGCCTTCGCTTTCCTCGGCAGGCTGAAAGATGAAATGAATGGTGCCGGCAAAATCCGGATTTTTGGCGAGCTGCCTTGCCGCTCCCAGTAGCATGGATGTATGACCGTCATGGCCGCAGGCATGCATTTTCCCCTCATGCACGGATTTATGGGAAAATTCATTCGCTTCATGAATAAAAAGAGCATCCATATCCGCCCGTAGGCCAATAACCCTGTCCCCCGGCAGTTTGCCGCGCAGTGTCCCTATTACGCCGGTTCGGGCAAGCCCGCGGCTCACTTCGATGCCGACTTTTTCAAGTTCTCTCGCGACAATGTCCGACGTACGTGTTTCTTCAAACGCGGTTTCTGGATGTTGATGGATGTCACGACGGATTGTCTTGATTTCATTAATAAAATCCGGATCTGCGTGGAGATCGAGCGTGTTAGAGAGAGTCATTTTCCTCACTTCCGCGATTAGTGTTTTTAGGGGATAGGCTTTGTGCAACTGCGTGCAGCAGGATGCATATGATAAAAATGGGAACGCCAATGGCGACAAAGAAGGTGGATATCTCAAATGTTTCCGCCTCCAGATACCAGTTTCTGGAGAGAAATCCCCGAGTGAAATTAACGCCGGGACCAAAGAATGAGTACCAGAGTATAGGCAGCAAAAACAGGAGCAGTGCCGCCCATCTGACTAGACCCGCCAAAAACTGCAAAGGCCAGGGTAGGCTTTTGGGCATCCGCGCAAGAACGGGGTCAAAGCCGGCTTTAAACGAAACGGTTGCCCCAAGCAAACCAACCCATACCATCGCGTAACGGGCTGCTTCCTCTGTCCAGGGGGGCGGAGAATCGAATATATATCTGGCAACCACCTGAAGGGCGATGACATAAACCATCACCCCCAGGAAGAGCATGGCAATGACACCGATCACTTTGTCGCCAAAGTCGCTTGTTTTGCGAATGAAGTTTGCTACTGACATCATGATCGGTATCTCCCGGGTTTCGACAAACGGCTTAATTCATCGCCGCATTTTTCAGGATGGCGAGGTCTTTTTCATTAATTACTTCACCCCAGATTTTTTTGCTGGCCTCCGCGAATAGCTCGCGCTGACCAGGTTCCAGTTCGGTAATCGCTACCCCCTGCTCCTGAAGTTGTGTCATCGCCGATTCAATCCACTTTTCAGCCCAGACGCGATTGGCGGCAATGCCCTTTGCAACGGCTTCATCGACAATGGCCCTGGTTTTATCATCGAGTCCCTCATACCAATCCTGAGAGAGGAGTGCGACGCGAGCGGACGGACCCGCATTTAAAGGTGTGAAATTATTGAGCACTGAAGTATGACCAAAGAGCAAAGCCGAAGCCGGTGGGTTAAAGTATCCATCGGCCACACCGGTTTGCAGGGCATTTGAAACTTCAGCCCAGCTCACAACTGTGCCTTCTGAACCCCAGGCTTCGAATAGTTTTATCTGAACACCATCCTTGGCACGCAGGCGGAGGTCTGCGACATCAGCGATTTTTGCGACCGGGTGCTTGGAGTTAAACAACCCCATGCCCCCACCGCGCATCGGAAAGCCGGCTAGGCGGATGCCGTGCGGGGCAACCTGCTCATTGACATATTCAATAATTTTACCGCGATTTATGGACTCATCAAAGTTAGCATTGTCTGAGAACATAAACGGCAAGAGAAGGCCTTTGGTGACGGGCGCAAGTTTAAAGAGAACGCCGGTATTGCCCAGGTTTACCTGAATGAGGCCTTGGGAGAGCTGATCGAAGCGCTCCTTTTCCTTGCCGAGGGAATCGGAGGGGTGAACTTTTGTTTCCATACCATTGGCATTAAGGTGATCGGCAAAGGCCTTGATGAAGACATACTCGCCATTTTTCTCGATATCTTCCGTTCCGGACAGCGCAATATTGACTTCCGATGCCATCGCCACTGTCGAGAAACTCATCGACAGTGCGGTAACCACACCTAGTAAACGTTTCATGACTATTTTCTCCTCTGTTGTGGAAGCATGACTTGGTGACATGCATGCTTTCCTGATAATATTTTGCAGCCCGGCGTCTTGAAATTCCTAACTTAGATAGCCAAGCGCGCGGGGTAAGGCCAAGCTGATATCGGGTACGAAAATCAGGAAACCCAGAAAGATCAATTCAGCAATTAGAAATGGGACCACGGCCCGGACAATTACCCAGTAATTCACATTCGTAACTGTCGACAGGATCAGCAACACCGCGCCAAATGGTGGTGTCAACAGTCCAACGGTAAGATTAAAGCCAACGAGAATACCCATATGAGTGGGATCCACCCCGAGTAATAAAGCAGGTGGAACGAGTAGCGGTGCAAGGAGGGCGACAGCGGCCTTAACATCCATCAGCATGCCCGCAACGAGCAAAACCAGATTAACAACGAGTAGGTATCCGGTCTGTCCCAGCCCTAACTCCGCGATTGATGCCACAAGCCGCTGGGGAATCTGCTCAAGTGCAGACAGATAACCAAAAGTGGCAATGGCAACAAGTATCACAAATATTGCGCCTGTGAGTATGACCGTTCTGCGTGCAGCCGCAATGACATCTACCAGTTTCAGCTCCCTATATAAGAAGCCGACCAAGGCGGCAACGACAGCGGCCATCGCCGCCGCTTCGGCAGGCGTCATAATGCCAAACAGAATTCCGCTCAAAATAATAACAGGAAGGCTGAGGGCCGGGAGTGCGTGGGTAAAGGCAGGTAAAAAATCAGGAATTTCAGCGTCTCGTCCGCCGGGGTGATTATCCTTATGGGCAAAAAAGGCATTGATTCCCATAAGCATGACGGCAAGTAGCAACCCAGGAACAATCCCCGCCGCAAATAGTGCGATTACCGAGGTATTCATGAGTGCGCCATAGAAAATCAGGACAATGCTCGGCGGAATGATCGGGCCGATAATCGATGACGCCGCTGTAATGGCGACCGCATAATTTCGATGGTATCCCTGTTTTTCCATAACCGGGACAAGCGTGTTCCCGAGAGCAGCGGCATCCGCTGTTGCAGAGCCGGAAACACCTGCAAAAAATACACTTGTCAGGATATTCACATGCCCTAGCCCGCCCTTGAACCGACCAAGTATTGTCAGGGAAAAGCGGATCAGGGCATCCGCGATCCCTCCCCTGTTCATGAGTTCCCCAACCAGTATAAATAGAGGCATCGCCAGAAAAGCGAATACATCAAGCTGGCTGAAGACTCGCTGGGGAAGAGCGGCAAGAAAGTTGGAATTGTCTGAAATGATAAACCCAATCACCGCCGATCCCCCTACGAGATAAGCAATTGCCGTTCCGCAAAGGGTCGCTACAACCAAAAAGACGAGAGGTATCATTGCTGACATAAATAAACTTCCTTGTTTTGTCGAAGCATGGAAAATTTTTCCTATTGCTACAATAGAAAGATTTTTGCTTATCCATACATTTTTGCTATAGGTGAGAAAATCACTGGTAATTAGAGTACCTTATATGAGAGTTCTCAGCCTACAGCGTCTCGAAATTTTTCGAACGATATATGAAACCAATAACATCAGCGAAGCAGCGCGCCGCCTGAAACTGACGCAGCCAACAGTCAGCCGACATTTACGAGACTTTGAGGCCAGCCTGCAAATTCAGCTTTTCATGAATGAAAGTGGCCGGATAAAACCCACATGGGAAGCACATCGCCTGTTTGAGGAATGCCGTGGCAGTTTCGAGCGGTTGCAACAAATAGAAAATGCGATTTCCTCCATTCGTGAAGGTCGGGGTGAGACGCTCAGCTTGATGTCAGCTCCGAGTTTTTTTGCTTCTAACCTACTACCACCGGCAATCCGGGACATCCTGAAGGCATATCCGGCCATTGATGTTTCTGTGGATGTTGGGAACAGCGCAACACAACTGCAGGCACTTCGTGAGGGTACAATTGATATTGGCCTTGTATCGGGCTTGCGGAATATTCCTGACATTGACATACATGTCGTCGGGATTGACAGGATTATGGTCGTTGTTTCGGAAGATCATCCCATGGCAAATGCCGAGGTGTTTCCATTAGAGGCACTCGAAGAATATAGCTGCATTATGCCGTCACCAAGGGCGCCGATAGGCGGGCAAATTGCCAGAAGGTTCGAGGAACTCGGCGTTAAAACCAATAAGCTGATGACGGCCGTTTCTCCCGCGATCACGCCGGGGCTGGTCCAGGAACTCAATTGCTGCGCCATTCTGGATCATTTGACGGCCGCCGCCTTTAGCCATCTCTCTATCAAGATTGTCCCGCTATCTATTGATCTCCAGTTTGAGGTGCAGGTCATTGAAAGCACAGGCTCACCAAAACGAGCTGTTACGGACGTATATATTCAATCACTCCGGCAGATATTGAAGGATATCACGCATAGTAGCCTGGATTTTTCGCAGACGTGATATTTTGCAATCAATCGCAAATCCTCTGGAGTGGGTCAGCAATAGCGAGCGACTTATCATATCGATCAACCTACCTGCTTTTAATTAGCATTGATATTGAGCCTCGTTGTTGAAAAGGCAATGCTTGCGGCAAGTGTCTGCTGAAGCACCCATCTTGTCTTGGCCTTGATAAAATAAAGAGGCCCTTGATATCACCATTTAATAATAAAATTAATATTACTACAACCATAAGTAATGAATAAGTAATCACAAATAAAAAAATGAATCGTCTCTCAACAGTCAGCTGCATTAGCAGAATATTTGATTGTTTAAAAGGAAAAGAGATGTCGCAAAAGTTAGAAGCAAGTGCATTTCCCGATTATGCACCACTTACAAAGGCAGGGCCGGAATATGGCAAAATTAATAGAGTAAACCCCTTCTCGGGATATACCCTCAGAAATTTCTTCTCGGAGGAATTTCGGGAAGGTTTGGAGAGTAAACTTTCCAGGGAACCTTCCAACCAAGATCAATATAAAAGGGCTTTATTGCGAGTCGCAGAGGGGTTCATCAACGGCGAGGAAGAGGTTTTGATGAAGGTTAGCCCTCTTGTAACGGGTATCAATCCAATCCATCCATTCCTCGAACCAAGTGGTGCCATCAGGGTCCAGGTTCCCCTTCCCTCCAATATGGAACAGCTTTATATTCTTACGGATCAGATATTGGGTAATAAGACAGCAAACAGCCCGAATAATGATATGTATAAACTTACCCCAAAGGGTCTTGCTGATCCTGACTTTCCAGCCCCCTGGCTACAGGCCGGAAATGAAAAACTCTATCTGAAAGGGAGTGCGCCGTATAATCGCGGTTTAATGATTTGGGATGATCCCAGCGGTTATGCAGGTGTAAATACCAAACATCGCTTTCCGAATTTAACATTGCTACTACTCAGCATAGTCTTCCAGCAAACAGACGTTGACGCCTATGGCGCGCGAGGCAGGTATGGAGATGCAACGCTTAAAAGGCTGCTGGATGGTCATGGGATTCAATGTAGTGATGAGATTCCACCTCATCGTATCATAGCACTGATTAGTTTCGATTCTGACAGCGGTATGCCGAAAGGTTATATAACTGCCGCCACTTATGAAACTGAAGTCCCCTCCACGAAAGGCGGAACGGAGATGGCGAAGGTTATTTTCAATCACTATGCCTTCGTTCCTAAATCCAGCGACGTGCCCGTTGGGCCCAAATCAATGAAAATGACCGAAGCAATGTATGTCTATATGCTGGCGTATATTACCAGTTACGTCACGGAACTTCCGCTTAAGGATCATTTACTGGTCGCACATTCGGATAAGAGTCCGGCCCTTAAGGCAGTTTGTAAATCATTTCATTATTATCCCGGGAACAAGATGAAATACAAGATGGTCGCAGATGGGGCGTATAATGCGATTACACCGATTGCCAGTCGCGAGGGCGGGCTTAAAGAAGATGCTGAGGTCGCTGAATTCCCTCACATTCAGTTCTATGATCAATCCACAGTTCCGCGGGATGATCCAGGTGAAGAAGTTCCCGTGCCGGCAGACAGGTTTTATACGCCTGTATATATGGATTTCTGTCGAATAGTTAAAAAGAAGAATCCCGGCGCAATCATTCCGGAGCATCTAGTAAACGGGAAAATCGAAAGTAAGCATATTCCGAAGCTGAGAGAGATTGCGAAAAAATATGGCTATTCGGACGAAAGCCCATTGCTAATATGGATGCAAAGTACCGGAAGTTATGAATTTCAGGAAGTTCAACTTGGTGCTTCCCTTATTGATGAAGAACTGCGCGTCGCCCCGAACTTTCCAATTAATGATAGAGCAAATTTTTCTTGTATTAATACGGACAAACTGACTCCCAAGCCAAATTTGGAAGGCCAGTCCCTGGCTGCATTTCAAAAGGATATCCAGCTTTTCCTGATCCAGGTCGCTAAGGACGGCAACACTGGAAATATTGACTATGGATCAATACCCAGGCTGACAGACTTTGCCTATATGGTCACTTACCAGATTCCTACTGGCTATAGCAGCCCGATGGATTGGGGCGTTGCGATGGCCGTTCAGCATATGGCGCTTTCCTTTGCATGGTTGCAAAATAATAAAATTAATTTCCTTGGTCCGATAGTCAGCAAGGCGCACCAAAAAATCCTTAAGAAGGATATTGTGTTTCTTGGCACGACTGCCGCCGGTATCTTGATTATGTCCTATGGATTGGTCGGCGCGCTAAAAACTCTTTCAAGTCCTAGAAGTAATCTATAAATTTACCTGTCGTAATACAGGCGGCTGCCGAACATCTTGGCAGCCGTTACTTATTTGCCTCGGCGCGTGAAATCCTCATTTTCAGCATCTCGATCCACATATTGATAACTTCTTCTTCATGGGCGTTCGTGTCCTCAATGCTGCCCTGCATGGAAAGGCCACGGAGAAGGCAGACGGTCATTTGCATGATGATATCCCGTTCTTTCTCAGCGCCGGTACCGGCAAAGATATGATGCCACATTGTCTGGCGGAGCACAGTTAGCTCATCTAGGGCGGCGACCAAACCTTTATGAAGCCGCTTGTCTCCTCGTGCCGCCAGCATAAGCTCGAGTGCGGCAACATAGAGCGGATGGCCAAAGATTTCCTTCCAGAGAAACCGGATATAGGATTCGATCGAGAGTTCTGTCTCAACGCCCCCGGTTTCGGCAGCGCGCTTATCTTCCCAGTCACGAAGGAGATACTTGAAGGATGCATTGACGAGGTCAAATTTTGTCGGAAAATGATGGGTCTGGGCCCCGCGAGAGACCCCTGCCCGCTCCGCAATCATTGTCGTTGTTGTTTTCTCATATCCAACGTCGGTAATGACCTCCAGTGTTGCGCGGCAAAGCCTGTCGCGCATTTCCTGAGTGCGTTCCATTTGCGATCGATGTACCGGTTTGTTCATTTATCGTAACTCAACTAATAATCCCCATAGTAGGAAAGTAGCAGGATATTTTCCCGTCGACTTCAGGCGCTTTGCTCTAGATATACCAACCTATAACTATAGTCACTGCCTGAAAACTATAATATGCTATTGACAAACAAACAAGTTTGTTTTTATTTAAATACTCTACCATGAAGAAAAAGAAATTTGATTATCCCCCCACCAAAGAGGGACAAGGATATGGTGAATACAAATGGGGTCTTTATCAATCATGGGTTTCGGGGATATTATAGGGATTGTTAGGGAGTCGGGAGAATGAAAAAATTCGCAAAATCAACGCTTGCCTTGGGGGCAATTGTAATAACTTCCATGGCGACAGCCACTGTTAGTTTGGCCGCAGATGTTACCTGGATTAGCGGCGGGCTTGGGACGGTTTCATCTGATGAGGGTAAAGCGGCTAATAAATTTACTGAACTGGTGACCAAAGGTTCCAACGGCCGCATTAAAATCAACCATCATCATGGTGGGCAGCTCGGTAAGGGTCAGGAACAGATGGAGTCTGTCTCCACGGGCACGCAGCAGATGTTTATTTCCGCAGGTTCGCAGGCATCAAGGCTTGTCAAATCCTTTGGTGTCATCGACACGGCGTTCCTGTTCAAGGATTTTGATCATATGGAACGTTTCATGAAATCCGACATGGGCCAGCAACTAAACGAGCAGATGATCGATGAATTTGGCGTTCGTGTCGTGGCTTCCAACTGGTTTGCGCTTCCACGTTACCTGATGCATCGCGAAAAATTTATTGAAACAGTTGAGGATGTAAAGGGTGTTCGTACACGGACAGCAAGTGTCCCAATGTATGTTCAGAACTATGAGAATATGGGGGCAACCCCGGTCAAGATCGCCTATGGAGAGCAATATCTGGCAATCAGCCAGGGCGTTGTTGATATGACGGAAGCGGCCGCAAACCGCATCCTGCCGACAAAACTCTATGAAGTTGCCCCTTACATTACAGAAGCGGACATGATGTTTCCGCAAGTCAGTGTTTTCGTCAATGAGGAAGCGTGGCAGTCGCTCAGCCCCGAAGACCAAAAACTGGTTTCCGATGCAGCTTACGAAGCTGGCGTCTATCAGACCAACCTTTCTCAGGAAGGGTTTGCCGCACAGAAGGAAGAAATTATTGCAAAGGGCGGCAAGTTCAAACGTATGCCCGAAGAGGTCCGTCAGCAGTTTGTCGAAAACACGCGCAAGAATATCGATGTCATGGTTGCAAAGGGACTGATTCCCGAAGGCTGGTTTGAAAAGATTACCGCCCTGCGGGACAGTAACTAGCCTGTAAAAAAACTAACGAGCCCCCTTCCCTATTCTGGACCATCGGTTCCAAGTGCGGAAGGGGCCGGAATTCCTGCGTCATTTAGGGGGAGCGTTCAATCATGCTGAGACTGTATGGTACTATATGCAAAGTGCTTGAAAAGGCTGCCGGGTTCGCCTGTCTGGCTTTAATGGCCTGTATCGTTGTTGCCATGGCCTGCCAAATATTTTTTCGTTACGCCCTGAATACTCCGCTTTCCTATACAGACGAAATAAGTCTTGTTTCCCTCACCTGGCTAACATTTATCGGCGCAGGATGGATATACCGGAAAAGAAGCCATATAGCCGTGGAACTGGTTGCCGGGAAAGACAACAATTCAGTTTTATCCCGCAGTCTGGATGTTATCGGGCAAATCGCTGTTGTTACCATATTGGTCATTCTGGCTTCACAAGCCCTGGAGTTGATGCCAAGAGCGTTAAAACTAAAGCTTGGCACCATGGAACTATCGCGTTTTGTCATGCATTTCCTGCCCCTTATGATTGGCTGTGCGCTCATCATCCTGTTCGCGATTGAGCATTGTCTCAATTCACTTACCGGCAAGCGGGAAGAGGACAATATTACCGCCACATCAGCATCCGAATAAAGGGTAGGACAATGTCGCTTTTGATTATTCTTGGGCTGTTTTTGATTTTGATCCTGATCCGGATTCCCATCGCGTTTGCCATGTTGATTGTCGCCGCAATTTATCTTGTTGGTGCGGATATCTCACTCAAGCTCCTTGCCCAGAAAGTCGCTGGTGGCGTCGACTCATTTTCGCTGCTGGCCGTGCCGCTTTTCTTGCTGGCGGGTTTCCTGATGAACACCATGGGAATAACCGATCGGATTTTTGCCTTCGCCGGAGCGGTAGTCCGTCATATTCCCGGTGGACTTGGTCATGTGAATGTTTTTGCGTCTGTAATTTTTGCAGGCATGTCGGGTTCAATCATTGCCGATGCAGGTGGCCTTGGCACTGTCGAGATTAAGGCGATGCGCCAGGCTGGTTATCGCGACCGCTTTAGCGCCGCTATTACCGCTGCTTCGGCGTTGATCGGGCCCATTATTCCCCCGTCGATTATCATGGTAATCTATGCCTTCGTGACTGAAGTTTCTCTCGGCCGACTGTTCGTTGCGGGCATTGTGCCGGGCCTTCTTATGGCCGGCTCGATGATGTTATTGATTTATTTTCTCGCGAAGACAAATCGGGAGCATTGTCCTGTTCTTCCACGGGCGACGTTCAAGGAAGTTGTAACGACATTCTATGGCGCGATCCTGCCTATTCTGGCGCCGATTATCCTTGTGGCCGGAATTATGAGCGGGATCTTCACGCCAACCGAAGCAGGCGTTGTTGCCGTACTTTATGTGTTGGTTATTGGCGTATTCTTACTGAAATTTAGACTGGAACATATCATCGACGCCACAGCAGAAGCGGCGCGCGCGACCTCGGCGACACTCTTCATTATCGCCTCGGCAGCCATTTTTACCTGGATTGTTTCAACCGCGAATATTCCACAGGCCTTCAGTGAACTTGTCAGTAACTGGGTCAGTACGCAATTTGGCGTGTTCCTGGTTATCATTGCCTCGGTCCTCGTGCTCGGCATGGTGATGGAAGGTATTCCTATCTTGATAGTTTTTGGCCCAATTTTTCTGACCATAGCAACGAATGTCGGGATTGATCCTATTCACCTTGGTATTGTCTTTATCATGACGATGATGATTGGTGGTATTACTCCGCCGGTGGGTATTACGCTTTATGTCGTGATGGCTATTGCCAGGGTCTCCCTGCCCGACTTCATGCGATCTATCTGGCCTTTCTACTTTGCAATTCTGGCGGTCATTTTCCTGATTGCCCTTTTTCCCTCGTTATGCCTCTGGTTACCAAACTTGGCCTTTGGGTAACGGACCCGCATTTGACGCTTTGACAGGTAATATAACAGAGGTACCAAAATATGACCGGTTTACTGTACTGTCAGATCGCTTATGCGATCGCCGGGCTGCTTTTCAATATGGTAAGTTGGCGGGCGGTGGCGCAGGGCAAAAAGGCGTTCACCGCAACTGATCCCGTTAAAGGTATATTCACGATGCTGTCGGTTCTTCTGATCACGGCATCCTATTCCCTCGCCGGGGGCTGGATCTATCGTATCGGTTGGATATTGCTTATTTTACGCATCCTTCCTGGCGGCGTTATCCGTCATGGGACAGCAATACTGATCGATAAGAATCTGGAAAATTATGCCTCTCTCCGCGTAGGCATTCTGGCGGTAATGATTAATACCTTTGGCATGATTGTCGGTCTGGCGGGTTTATTTTTAAGTTTTAAAAATTACGTATTTCCAATGCCTTAACTAACAGGTTGTCGACCGTTGGAATAGATACACATTGTGTTTATTAATTACACCTTGACAGAAATTTTATCCATTCATATAACAAACAAACATATTTGTTTGTAAATTAAAAGGCTATGACCACACAAACAATTAGAGGGAGAATACCTCTTAACGGGAGAAAGCGTGACGTTGGCAAAACTGTTTGCATCATTATTTATAGCTACTGTAATGGCGTTTCTGGTAATCCCGGTCATTTTTA
Organism: Sneathiella litorea; assembly: GCF_009882915.1. GTDB lineage: Bacteria > Pseudomonadota > Alphaproteobacteria > Sneathiellales > Sneathiellaceae > Sneathiella > Sneathiella litorea. The sequence goes on along the minus strand of NZ_WTUW01000002.1, from coordinate 191,333 downwards.
TTGTCTGGGTGGCCTTCTTCGACAGCGCCTTTCTGACCTTTCCGCCACCAGGCTATACGCTGAAATGGTTTGCGGAGGCTGTTCGGACACCTGTGTTCTTAAATGGCTTTATGACAAGCCTGATTGTCGCGGCCATATCGTCCACCATATCAGTGTTCTGCGGTGCATTAGCGGCGATTATACTGGTTCGGCATCAGTTTTGGGGCCGCGATGCGCTAAATGGGCTCCTACTCTCCCCGCTCATTATTCCGAACATAGTACTGGGCATTGCCCTTTATATTTTCTTTATTGCCATTGCCGATACGCTCGCCTTTGACCCGATTTCAAGCAACGTGGGTCTGATAATCGCTCATGTAATGCTGGTGTTGCCTTGGGCGGTTCGTCTGATCGGGGCCAATTTGCTTGGCATGGACCAATCTGTTGAAGAGGCGGCCCGTAATCTTGGTGCGACGAGCCGGACAGTCTTTTTCCGGATCTCCCTCCCCTTGATGCGCGGCGGCATCGTCGCGGCAGCCCTTTTCAGCTTTATTATTTCGTTTGAAAACCTGGAACTGTCGCTCCTGATTGTCAGCCCGGGACGGACAACACTCCCCATCGCGCAGATGCAGTATCTGGAATTCAATATGGATCCGACAATTGCCGCTGTCAGCACAGTACAGGTTGTCGTCATCGCCGCATTGCTCCTCATCACCGATAGATTCTTCAAGTTAAGCAGGATTGTATAAATGGCCACACTCCAAATAGAGAATGTAAGCAAGCATTTTGGATCGGTTAAGGCGATCGACAATCTATCACTAACCGTTGAAGGACCGGAATTGATAGCCTTGCTGGGGCCAAGTGGTTGCGGGAAAACCACATTGCTACGCATGATTGCCGGATTTATCAGCGCGACCAAGGGTACCATCCGTATCGGCGATCGGGATGTGACGAATGTGCCGCCGAACCATCGTAATACCGGCATGATATTTCAGAGCTATGCCCTCTTCCCGCATATGACGGTTGGTGAAAATGTCGGGTTCGGCCTAGAAATGCGTAAAATCGCAAAGGCGGAGCGGCATAGGCTCGTCAAAGAAGCTCTTTCTCTTGTTCATCTCGATGGATTTGAAGACCGTTATCCGAAGCAGATGTCGGGCGGACAGCGCCAACGGGTCGCCATTGCTCGCGCACTCGTTATTCGTCCGGATGTGTTTCTGCTCGATGAACCTCTTTCAAACCTTGATGCTGTTCTTCGGCAAAGTGTAGGTAACGAAATCCGGGCATTGCAGCAGCGGCTTGGGTTGACTTCTGTCTTCGTTACCCATGACCAGAAGGAGGCGCTCATGCTCGCCGACCGGCTGGTTGTAATGAAGGCAGGCCGGATTATCCAGACGGGAAGCGGCAGCGATGTTTATAACCGCCCCAATTCTCGCTTTGTCGCCAACTTTCTTGGTAAATCAAATTTCTTTAATGGGTGGCACAGTCAGAAGGACGGCTTCGATACCCAGAGTGGCCTGAAACTGAAATGTCCCGGCACAGATGCTGCGCTTGGTGACGCGTCCCTGTTAAGCGTTCGACCCGAAAGCATTCGCCTAGGGCCTGATGCCTCGTCATTTACGAATAGCTTTGAAGGAAAGGTCGAGCGGATCACTTATCTCGGTTCCCTTACGGAAGTTGAGGTCCGATTGACTGAGGACGATCTGATTACCGTCCAGATGCAGAACCGACCGGAAAATATCTTCAAGGCAGATATAGGATCATCGGTCATTGCCGGTTGGGCGACCAATTCCGCACATCTCATCATCGACCAGGGAGAGGTTTGAAGCTGATGAATACAAACTACCAAAATTTTACAGGAGGAAAAAACATGACCAAGTTTGACATAGGAAGACGTAACTTTGTAAAAGGCGCCGCCGCGTTATCCGCAGGAGCTGCATTTTCACCTGCTTTACCTGCTTGGGCCGCCGGCAAGGAATCTGTGATGGCAACCTGGGGCGGTGACTATTCACGGCTTTTAGGTGATATCGTTCAGCCGATTTCCATGGCCGCTGATGGTGTGGGTGTAGTTTTTGACACCGGCAGTACCAGCGCCCGCAAGACGAAAGTTATTGCCCAGGCAAACCGTCCAAGAAATTCACTGGATATTGTCAGCTTTGGCAATGCTGACATGAATCTGATGAACCAAAATGGGTATCTTGCGCAACTAACGCCCAAGGAAGTTCCTGCGGTGGTCAATGTTTTTCCGCAGTTTGAAACCGGATATTCCATTCCGCATATCTATAGCGCTCTCGTGATTGTCTATAACAAGGATATGGTGACGGAACCGAAATCCTATAAGGATCTTTGGAACAAGGAATATGAAGGAAAAATCGGCCTTGCCAATGCATTGTATGTGCAGGCCATTATCGCATCCGCCCTCGCCCATGGCGGGTCGAATGAAAATTTTGACCCAGGCTATGAACCCCTCCTTGAGTTGAAGAATGCCGGCGCGCAAATACTTCCTTCAAACGAATCCGTTGCCAACGCATTCAAGAGCGGTGAAATCGGCGTCACGCTGATGTGGCGCGCACGGGCCTACCAGTGGAAAAAGCTCGGGTTGCCGCTTGCGTTCGCCGTTCCGTCTGAAGGCGCCATGCCTGTAATCTTTGAGGCAGCTATGACGCGCAATGCCTCTAATCCGGAGGCTGCGGCTGTCTTTTTAAACGCCATGCTCGATCCGAAGGCGCAGGCTGGGTTTGCCGAGAAAATGGGTTACATCCCCACAGTCAAGGGCGCGGACCTGCCGAAGGAGTTATTGGAGACGATTGGCTTCAATGACAGTGATCGGGAGAATTTCTTCAAGACGAATTATGGCTACAACGCTGAGCAAGGTCCCAGAATGCTTGAGTGGTGGAACCAGACTTTTAAAGCAGCCTAAATAGAAGCGCGATCAGATGTCTAACTCAAATAGCCTGACCCTGACTGCGTCAACAATGCTGATGCCGGCAACGGTTATCATCCTTGTCGCCCTGGTCATTCCAACTTTAATTCTGCTCAGGTACAGTTTTAATGTCTATGACCCGACACAATTGATGATCGAGGCCTTTACTCTTGAAAATTACGGCCGATTTTTCAGCGAGCCCTATTTTCAAAAAGTAATGGTTACAACATTGACTATGTCGCTAGAATGCACCCTAGCCAGTTTATTGCTCGGATATCCGGTCGCGCTTTTTCTTGCAACGACGACTTCGCGGTTCAAAAGCCTGTTTATTATTCTGACGATTTTTCCTCTGCTGGTGGGGAATGTCGTGCGGGCTGCGGGTTGGATGACCCTGTTTGGCGCCAAAGGGTTCATTAATGTCTCCTTGATGTATCTCGGGGTCATCGATGAGCCGATCAATATGATGTACACGACATTTTCCGTGTTCGTTGGCATCCTCTGTGTCATCCTCCCCTTCATGATCCTGACCTTGCAAGGTGTTTTGGAGAGTATTGATTTTTCCCTGACAGAGGCGGCAAAAAATCTTGGCGCCTCGTCATTTACCGCATTTCGGAGAATTATTCTTCCACTCTCATTACCAGGTATTGCAACAGGTTGCATTCTTGTCTTCATTCTTTGCATGAATGCATATTCCACACCGGTTCTTTTAGGCGGACCGAGCTTCGCGATGATGGCGCCCGCACTCTATGACCAGATCGCGGCGACCTCCAACTGGCCTTTTGGGGCGGCGCTCGCCTTTATCCTGACAGTTGCAACCATTCTCGCAACTTTAATTTCCAGCTTGTATTTCCGTCGGCGCCTCAAGGCGCTCGCGGCTTAATCCTCGCAACTTCGCGGACGAACGCGACATGAAAGAAGAAAGGTAAGAAGATGAGTTTTTTATCCCCGGCCGTATATGATTACCGGCGCGCGAAACTGGACAGGATGATGGATGATAACGGCCTTGCAGGTGTTGTTATTCTTGGGGCAGATTTCTTCCAGTTTTTCTCGAATTTCCATGTCGATGTCCTGACATGGGAACGACCAATCGCACTTATCATCCCCCGCGAGGGCGAACCCGTTGCTATCCTTAACGCTCTCTCCACTCATCATATCGGATTTGCCAGGGATCGGGGCAGCCTGTGGACGGCGGATGTTAATTATTATTGCGAGTTTCCCCTAGGGCAGGCGGACAGGAGGAATGCAAAGAATTTTCTGGAACAGCTGACCGACAAGATCGGTGAACTCGGTCTGTCTTCGGGCACTGTCGGTATTGATACGGGCGCGGGCTGGCTTACAAAGGTTCAGGAATCACATCCGGGCCTTCACGTTAAAACACTCGCGCCTGAGTTTCGTTCATTGCGTTGGATAAAACATGATGAGGAAATTCAGATTATGCAGGATATGGGTGAATTAAGCGACTGGATGCAGGATCACTATCGCGAGGGGATCCGGCCGGGGCGTTTGGTCCATGAACTTGATTACTCGATTGCGACAAAAACCTTTGAAGAGGCCGCCAACCGCTTTCCCGGCGAAAACTTCGAGCTGCGTTTCTTCACTTTAAGTGGTCCCTCCTCTTCCTCCCCGCACGGGGATACGGGTCAGGCCGGTGCCCGGATAGCCAAAGGAGACGGCATCGTCAATATCCTTATTCCGCGCCTTAACGGTGTCACCATAGAAAATGAGCGAACTTATTTCTGTGGCCAACCAAGCGATTTGCAAAAGCGTGCGTTTGAGGCTGCCAGACTTGCCAATCAGGCGGCAATTGATCAATTAGTTGCTGGAAATCCTGTGAGTTCGGTTGATGAGGAACCACGCAGGATCTTCACTGAACATGGCTTCGCAGAAAATATCATGCACCGGACCGGACACGGTATGGGGCTGATTGGCCATGAGTTCCCGGAAGATATGGCCTTTAACAATCGCCCCTTAATGGTCAATGAAGTCTACTCTGCGGAGCCAGGTATATATCTTCCCGGAGTCGGGGGCTTCCGTTTTGATGATTCTGTTGTCATCAGTGAAAACGGCCCGAGAGTTCTCACGAACGCACCAAAAGACCTGAATAGCCAGACGATCAACTAAAACGGCTCAGCAATTTTTGCGGATCTATTTTCTTGCAAGGGGTTGTCTCCCAGCCTGCTTGCTTCGGCGATAAGCATGGGGTTTTCTCATTGTTGCCCGTAGTTGTCGCCATACTCGACCGGAAGGGGATGTATTTCTCTTCCGGCTTTTTTTAAGCTGCAGTTTCCGGAATTTTCAAATCAATTCATCGTAAAAGCGTTGTATTACTCTCGGCTAATGATCTCGCCCTTTCCTGTTATGATCAGGTCCATAGGAATGTCATGAGGTTGCGGAAAAATTGTTGATAAATGGCTATTTTCATAGCCGATCCCAATAACTTGAGGGCGTGGATTGAGTGTTGCCAGTGTCCGGTCGAAATATCCGCCGCCGTATCCTAGTCGAAAACATTCCGCATCATATCCCACCAGCGGGGCAATTACGACATCCGGCGTCACTTCGTCTGTATTGGCGGGAACGGGAATTTGCCAGATACCTGGTTCCATATCGATCCCGGGCTTCCATTCGCGGAAAATCATCGGCTGCGCCTTTACCGTCACAACTGGAAGGGCAATGCGGCTTCCAGCCGCCACCTTTTCCTTCATCCATCTGCGAAGGTCGAGTTCGCCCTTCATTGGCCAGTACATGCTGATAATTGTGCCCTTCGTCGGCGTGATAATCCGGTCCAGCTCCTGCGCGATGTCATCAGCGAGTGCCCGGCGTTCTTTTACCGAAAGAGTCAGCCGGGCAGAAATCAGCTCATTGCGTTTGGCTTTTCGCCAGCGCGCAACATCAAGGGCAGCCTGCGGGTCGATGCCCATATATCCATTGTCATAGAGTTCCAGTTCATGCGCGTAGCAAGGGGGCGAAGCAAAACCCAACTTTATACTTTCATCATCTGCCATGCTCTGCCCTCCATTGCAAAAAGTTGACACATACAATTCAATATATAGTTGCTTTATGAAAATCAAATATTCAGGCAATGAAAACCTCTTAACTGAGGGGTGCTGATAAAGGGGCGTTTGCGTAAGATCTACACAGAGGGGATCTGTCATCTGATGGCGATAGTTGTTGAGTGGATTAATTTCTCTTGCCAACGCTAAACACATCTAGTATTCAAGATATATGGATGAAAATAAAACATTACGCGCCCTCGCCGCCCTGAGCCAAAAAACACGCCTTGATGTATTTCGTCTGCTGGTCAAGGCCGGTTTTGAGGGAATGCCAGCCGGGGAGATCGGCGAAAAACTGAATGTTCGGCAGAACACAATGTCGACTAATCTTTCTATCTTGGTGAATGCGGGGTTGATCCGGAATGAACGTCAGGGAAGAACGGTTCGCTATTTCGCAGATTTTGATGCGATGCGCGGGCTGCTTGCCTTCCTGATGGACGACTGCTGTAACGGTCGCCCAGAGATTTGCGAAGGTGTCTTTGATGAAATCAATTGTTCTTGAAACAGAGTAGATATAATGACCAAAGCGATCTACAACGTCCTGTTTTTATGCACTGAAAATTCCACCCGATCGATCATTGCGGAAACCGTGATGAATAATGTCGGCCAGGAAAATTTCAAGGCTTATTCGGCTGGCTCCTTTCCATCAGGGAAAGTTAATCCCCGCGCAATAGAATTACTGAAAAAACTTAATTTTGATACGAGTTTGGCTCGGTCCAAATCCTGGGACGAATTCAGCGGCACGGACGCGCCCAAAATGGATTTTGTTTTTACCGTTTGTGACAATGCCGCAGGAGAGGTTTGCCCGATCTGGCCGGGTCAACCCATGACGGCCCATTGGGGTGTCCCTGATCCATCAAAGGCAAGAGGGACAGAAGCAGAGATTAATCTTGCCATGATGGATACCTATAGAATGTTAAGTACGAGAATTTCCCTATTTACCAGTCTGCCAATTGCGAGCCTCGATAGAATGAGCCTGCAAAATTATCTCGATAATATCGGATCGCAGCGCGATACAGTAAATTCTTAAATAGTACATGCAACCTATTAATTTCAGGGAAATTATTTGTGACTGAAGAAAGATTGAAAGGCCCGCTTGACCAAGCCAGGCCTGCCATGGCTGGGATTGGCTTTTTTGAAAAGTGGCTCTCCGTTTGGGTAGCTCTCTGTATTATTACTGGCGTAACGCTGGGAAACCTGTTCCCGAGCCTGTTTGAAGGCATCGCGGCAATTGAGTATGCCTCTGTAAACTTTATCGTCGCGATCCTGATCTGGGCGATGGTTTATCCGATGATGGTCGGGGTAGATTTTGCAAGTCTTAAACATATTGGGGATCGCCCGAAGGGTTTAATCCTGACAATTGTTGTGAATTGGCTTATCAAACCCTTTACCATGGCCGCGCTTGGGGTGCTGTTCTTTGAGTATGTCTTCGCCGACCTGATCGCTCCAAAGGATGCGCAAAGCTATATTGCCGGGTTGATCCTGCTTGGCGCGGCGCCTTGTACGGCAATGGTCTTTGTCTGGTCCCAACTGACGAAGGGCGATGCCACCTATACTCTGGTGCAGGTATCCGTCAATGACGTGATTATGATTTTTGCCTTTGCCCCTATTGTTGCCTTCTTGCTTGGCATCACGGATATTGTCGTTCCTTGGCAAACCCTAGTTCTCTCCGTCGGTTTATATGTGGTCTGCCCCCTTCTCGCAGGTGCCATAACACGTCATTTTTTGACGAATTCAGATCAGGCGCCGAATGCCGAACAACGCATCGAGAGTTTTACTGCAAAAGTAAAACCCTTCTCGGTCTTGGGTCTGCTGGCGACAGTCGTACTCCTTTTTGGTTTTCAGGGGCAGGTCATATTGGAGCGACCCTTGCTGATCGGGCTCATCGCTGTGCCGCTGATCATTCAGTCCTACGGTATTTTTGCCTTCGCCTATGGTGCCGCCTGGGCTTGGCGTGTGCCGTTTAATGTCGCGGCCCCTTGCGCGCTGATCGGAACGTCAAATTTTTTCGAGCTCGCTGTGGCGGTCGCTATCAGCTTGTTTGGCTTGAATTCAGGTGCCGCCTTGGCGACCGTTGTTGGGGTTCTGGTCGAAGTGCCGGTCATGCTGTCCCTTGTCGCTTTTGCTAACCGGACGCAAAATCTATTTTCCCGCCCGGAAAAATAATCTTTTGCAGGACCCTATGGCCGCCGCAGGCGACGCAGCGCGGCCTTGATACGATAGGGTAATATTAATCTCATGGGTGCGTGAAAATACGTCATGGACGCGGTCCGCTCAATCAGTTTGTCAGCGGGCTGACGAGCCATATACTTAAAATATGATGTGATATTTTCTGTGTTAATTCCATCGCTTATACGAATAATATGACTAATTGGATCATCTAATTTAGAGAGCGGCCACAGGGCGTCTTTTTGAGTGGCGATCGGCCCTGTCTCCTCGATGAAATCTTCGAGCATGTCAGCAAGCTTTAACAAGAGAATATTTTTCTCTTCCGGGGACAGCGAAGGAATATTTTCGGCATTGAGGTAATATTGCCAATCTGCCGTATGATAGCGATAGATGATGGTCTCTGTGAGGTTACCGATACGATTAGCAACAAGTTCGCGTCGGGCTTTGAGCCGGGGCGGCAAAAGCCATCCGGGAAAACGGCCAAGTTCATAAATTGAGTGCAACAGCGCCGCAATAATCAGATCGATTTCGTGGGTTTCCATGGCGGTAATGCTGGCAACGCCAATGAGGTGATTATAAAACGGACGCCCGGTTGCCCGATAGCCGCCTGCCGTCAATTCCCCCATAAAGTCGCAGGCGTCACTGAGCCTTTCCAGCTGGCTCCGTGGTATGCCCTGTGTGCGCAGTTGGTGTATGAGTTGCACGTTCGTCTGGGAGATTGGTAAAATCTCTGCTTCTTTCATGAGCTAGGGTATAATCCTGCCATTTCGCCAAGTCCTTTCGGATTGCATAATTTACCAAAACGGGATCAATGCGCATGACAATTCTGTTAATGAAAACACTAGCGACCTTTGCACCAAATATAGTCGCAAGGAATTGACGGGTCCTTACATATTTATGTAAGCGGTGAGCTTTGACAAATCCCTTCACAGCTTTCAGATTTCCTTGATCCGGAGTCAGATTGTGTTTTTCTTCCAGTCGCCGAATGGAACCATTCACCCAATCATCGCACCAGCGTAGGTTAAACAGACGGATATCCTCTTCCGTGGGTTTGAATGGTGGTATGTAGCTCACCCGTGAAGCAGGCTCAAAGAAGATCTTGGAGCCCATCTCTTGCGCTTGAATGCACACATCCCAATGTTCAGAAACGGAAAGAAGTTTTTCATCCAACATACCAGTTTTCAATAGAAAATCCCGGTTTATGAGGACGACGTGAAACTCAAAGAGTTCCGTCGGGCCACGATCCAGATTTTCCGGAAGTTTCGCGATATCCTGCTTCGAGAACCGATGCAATTCGTGGCAAACCCGAACACCGTTGCCAGGCTCTTTGATCTCTGCCTCGCCGCCTGCAATATGAATGTATTTCCATAGCGGAAAACGTTCGAAAATGAGCGGGGAAACAATATCAGCCCCCTCGTCTTCTGCGCAACGTACCAATGGCTCCAGCCAGTTCTTGTCCACCTCCACATCATTGTCGACAAAGGCTATATATTTGGTTTTAGCTTCCTGAATGATTAAGTTTCTAGCCTGATTTGGGCTCAGGTAGCAATCCGCGTGAATGACCTGAATTGGGTGGCGCTTGCTCAGCTTCTCAACCTCTTTCAGGATATCGGCAGGCAATCCGCTGGAGATGAATATAATCGGCAGGTTTTCCGGAGTGTTAGCCAGAATGGATTTAAGCGACGGAATTGTCCGAGAAAATGTTTCCCGGATAGAAATCCCGATTGTTACATCCAATTTCATTTATTGCCTATTCCTAGTCTTTATCGAACTGACCATCTTTAATAAGATTATAAAAATTGTCTAATATCATATACTTATTAATAAAAAGTCGATTTTACAAATATTTTCCGTGTTATGGAGGGCAAGATAGCTTTATCTGGTAGTATTTATGCAATAGGAAGGCATGGCAAAATTAAAGCACTCCTTTCATAAGGGAGCGGCCCGCAAAAGACAGGGTTATTGTGTAAAATGGGTAATGTCGAGTGGTTGGAGGAATTTGAAATTCTATGTCTGTCGTAAAAATTGGTGTTGTTATCGGGAGTATTCGTGAAAACTCTCAATCGGATAGAATTGGAAAATATATCAATCTGTTGCTGAGTAATATGAATGTTAATATTCAGGTGGAGTACTTCTCTCTTCGGGACCTGGATATCCCCCTCTGGAATGAGGAAAAATGGGAAAGCGGCAGTGACCTCAAGAAATTCTGGAAGCCCATCTCGGACCGACTTAAATCATGTACCGGTTTTGTGGTTATCAGCCCTGAATGGGCCGGCATGTCGCCGCCACATCTCAAGAATTTCCTGCTTATGTGCGATAGCGGAGAACTGGCGCATAAACCCGCGCAGCTTATCGGGATCAGTTCCGGTATGGGAGGCGCCTATCCCGTGGCCGAGCTGCGCATGAGCGGCTATAAGAATAACTTTCTGTGGTGGATGCCGGATCACATGATTTTGCGCCAGGTCGAGAGTTTATTTGTGAGTACGCCACCATCCGATCTGGATACCCGCCTCACCGCCCGCCTGAATTATGGGCTTGAATTTCTTGTAGAAACCGCAAAAGCGATGCAGCCGGTTCGCGAAAAGGTGCAAAATCTAAAGCTATATAAAAACGGAATGTAGGGTTATTTGACCGATTTCAGAGTTTGTTTGTCAAAGCCTGCGAGCCTTTTGTAAGCCGTCGCCACTTCCTCCAATGTCGCTTGTGGAATGCAGGTGTGGATATCGCCACAGTTACCGGGGCATTGATCCCTCACCATTTGCATGACAAGTTCCGGGCCGGTTTGCCGGTTGGCGAGGGAAATTTTCGCCGTTGCCTCTCGCCGCGCGTCCTCATAGCCGATCAGCGCAGCATTTATTTCCGATTCTTCTGCCAGCTGGTCGGCAAGGGTCATGGCATCCAGCACCCCTTGTGATACGCCGTTGGAGCCGTTTGGATACATTGCATGTGCCGCATCCCCCATTAGGGTCACATGGCCAAAGGACCATCTGGGTAGCGGGTCACGGTCAACCATCGGAAATTTATGGATTGAGATGGCGTTATCGAATAGCTTTTCCAAATCCAGCCAGCCGAGGTGCCAGTCCGCAAAATAGGATTTAAAGTCCTCAAGCTGGCCTCTTTCGTTCCAGTCTGCCGCCCTCGCGGCAAGATCGGCAGGGATGCGGCGTTCCGCGATCCAGTTGATATAGGATTTTCCGCGCTCTGCACTCTCCGCCCGGATTGGATAGGCCACCAGCTTGAGGTCATTATGCCCGGCCATAAACATCGATCGGCCGTCAAGGAACGGCTCCATTTCCGTTACCCCACGCCAGAGCATCTGACCTGAATATTTGGGAGGGCCTTCATCAGGATAGAATATCTCCCTGAGACGGGAATTTATACCATCGGCACCGACAAGGAAGTCGCCGCGAGCACTGCTAATCGATTTCCCGGAATGACGATCGATAAAATGTGCGGTGACCCCCTCCGCATCCTGTTCGAAATTGCTAAAGTGATGGCCCGTAAGTATATTCTCCGGCCCAAGCCGCGCCCGTGCAGCATCGAGCAGGATCATATGAAAATCCCCTCGGTGGATGGAGAATTGCGGTACATCATATCCCGCCTCCCGCCCGCGAGGCTCCCGCCAGATGACTTTTCCATCCTCTGTGTAGTAGGCAAGACTTGAGGTCTTGATCGCGACTTTCTCGATTTCCGCCAATAGTCCAAGCTTCGCCAGATTCTTAATGGAATGAGGAAGTAGATTAATACCAACCCCTAAGGGTTTGATTTCTTTAACTCCCTCATACACACGCGCCTTTATTCCCTTCGCATGGAGCGCCAGTGCGAGAGTGAGGCCGACCAACCCGCCCCCCGCAATTATGCCGCTCCATTCCCGCATGGTCCTTCCTAAAAACCTTGTGCGGTCATGCCGTCATCCACGGCAATGACCGAGCCGGTCATGAAATCAGATCCAGGTCCGGCAAGAAGTAAAAGCGCCCCGTCCAGGTCGGCGGGCGTCCCGACTTTGCGGCCCGGCAGTTTGGATATGAGGCGCTTGCCGGGATCAGTTTCCCAATATTCCTGGTTAAGTTCGGTGACGATATAACCGGGGTTCAGGCAATTAACCTGAATTTTATAGCGTCCCCATTCATCGGCGAGCGCGCGGGTCATATGAGCGACGGCGGCCTTCGACATGCAGTAGGTAACGCTCTGCTTAAGGACCCGTGTCGCCGCGACAGAGGCGATATTGATGATCTTGCCGCCCTGTCCATGGCGGATCATGCTTTGGCCAACTGTCTGCGCCGCAAAAAAAGCGCCTTTACCGTTGGTATCCATGACATAATCAAAATCCTCTTCCGTTACCCTCTCGGCGGGACATTGGGCACTGACGCCGGAATTATTGACGAGGATATTGACGGGCCCGAGTTCTGTTTCGGCAACCTGAACCGCGTCGTGAATACTTTTGACATCCGTGACATCCATTCGCACAGGCAGGGCGCGGCCATCGAATGACGCAATTTCCGCCGCCAAAGATTCAAGTTTTTCTGTTCGGCGGGCGGCAAGGGTCACTTTTGCCCCGGCTCGCGCCAGAGTTAGGGCAAATTGCCAACCTAGACCGGAAGACGCGCCCGTTACTAAGGCGTGCCTGCCCTCAAGATTGTGAGGCGATGTCATAAAGTTTCTCCTGATCTGTGACTTGTTATTCTTTTCTTGTTCCCGATCATATGATTTCCCGTCCCGGGCCCAAAATCAAGGCTCCATTTTAGTGAGTGACCCTACACCGGATAGCGATAATGCCAGATATCAGGGAAACTCACGTTATTTTAAGGTTTCAGGCCTTAAACTGGGATTCACGAAATTGGGAGACATTGTTATGCTTTACGCCGCCAATCTTCTGGTTGTCTCGGATAGCCCGGCAAATAATATCGAACCCTGCCTGGCTAACGCTGGATACCGCTGCACGCGCCTGTCCTTCCTTGAAATGTTTGAACAGGAGTTTGGAGATCAATCGTTTGACCTTATCCTGATTGACGGGGAGAACAATTTTGCCCATGTCAATGTCAAGGATATAGCAAGGATGGCGGCAGAAAATAACTTTCCAACACTGCTGGTCGGGACAGCAGATATCCAATGCCGCATCCAGACAATCTCCCCGGGATATTGTGACCTTGAGCTTTTGAGCCGTGTTGCCTCCCTTGTACGACTGGAAAATATGGAGCAGGAACTGGCCCGCCGCATCGCGACAACTGAAATCTATGGCGTTGATATATCCGGGGTTACCTCGCCGGAGCCGGACATCGGAAAGGCCAATATCCTGATTGTTGGCAGCAAGACAATGGTGCTCGGAAATATACTCCTTCGGCTTGATACACAAACCAATATCCATATTTGCAAAAACCCGGATATGGCCCTTGATGATTTACGGGGGAACAATTTTGATGCTGTAATTCTTTCCGGGGTTGGCCATGGAGACAGTAACCTGCGGCTGTGTAATGATATCCGGAGCGATACGCGTCTTTATAATCTTCCCCTGTTGATGGTTCTGGAAAATATAGAAAACCGGCGCGCGGCCTTTGTTCATGGCGTGTCGGATATCATTCTGCATGAAATGGAAATGGATGCACTGATTAGCCGTCTCGGCCTTCATATTCAGCAATACCGTTATCGCTTCGCGATGCAAAAATTGTTTAGAATTGCCAAGCCGCACCCTGTGGCGGATGGCCTGACGGACCTTTATACCAATGGTTTCATGCGGACCCACCTACCTGTCATGTTTGATGAGCACGCGGCGCAGCACAAGGTTATGTCAGTGGCGTCCCTTAAGATTACCAATCTAGAGAAGGTAACGAGGAAACATGGCTATCCAACAGCCGATCAACTCCTAAGGCACGTAGGCTCCGCGCTTTCCAGCCTTGTGCGGGGGGAGGATTTTTGCAGCCATCTTGATATTGGACATTTCCTCATTGCGCTGCCCGGCACCCGAAAAGAAGAAGCGGCGGTCGCGCTTAAACGGGTTGAAGGAGTGCTTCGCACTACCGATTTCCTGCTTCCGCATCTGTCCCGTCCCATACGGGCCGAGACCTGTGCTGGTCTGGCGGAGGTCCAGCCCAATGATACGATCGAGGATATTGTTGCGCGCGGCCTTTCCTTCAATCCGAGCGATGAAAAGGCGGCGTAAGGTTTTTATTTTGGACTGATCGTTCCAATTGCCCCTTGATTGGGGTTTTGGGCTGCCCTATAATCAGGAAATGAAAATAGATATTGTCTCCGATACCGTGTGCCCGTGGTGTTTCATTGGCAAACGCAAACTTGAAGCCGCCCTCGCCGCCCGCCCTGATTTAGAGGTGGAGATTGCCTGGCATCCCTTTCAATTACACCCTGACATGCCTGCCGGTGGTGCAGACCGAAAAGAGTTTACCGCTCAAAAATTCGGGAGTGCCGAGCGCGCAAAAGAGCTTTATGATAACATAAAGGTCGCTGGGCAAGCCGTTGATATCCCATTTAATTTTGAAAAAATTAAACGCTCTCCAAATACTTTGGATTCCCATCGTTTGATCCGCTGGGCCTATTCTGCTGGATGTCAGGACGCACTTGTCGAAATCCTGTTTCGTCGGTTTTTTATCGATGGGGAAGATATCGGAGATCATGCCGTCTTGATTGCTGCCGCAGAAGAAGCGGGAATGGATAAAACTTTGGTCGCAGAACTCCTTGAAAAAGGAGCTGACCGGGAACTGGTGAGTGAAGAGGATACGCGTGCCCGGCAGATGGGGGTTTCTGGTGTTCCCTTCTTTATCCTCAATGACAAATATGCTGTGTCCGGGGCTCAGGATCCGGCTGCTTTTCTCGCCGCCTTCGACAAGATCGCCGAAACGGAGGCTGCCGAAGACGCTCCTGAATAAATCAGGCGGCGGCTTTCGCAATTTTCGCCAAATTCTGGGAGAGCCAGAGGACACCCTTTAGCCGATCCTCCGGATGCTGCCAACTGCGACTATGCACCAGCTTGTGGTCCCCACGAAGTTTCGTTGATCCCGGCGCACGTGAGATAAATTCCACCAGCCCACCGGGATTGTCGAACTTGTTGTCACGGAAAGTTAACACAGCGCCTTTCGGGCCGGCCTCGATTTTTTCGATATTCGCGTCCCGGCAGAAATGCTTGATCGTCATCACTTCAATTAAATGGGAAACCTCATCGGGGAGTGGACCAAAGCGATCCACCAACTCGATCGCGAACGCGTTGATTTCCTCCGCGGTTTCCTGCGCGGCAATGCGGCGATAAAGTTCCATGCGAAGGGAGAGATCAGCGACATAGGATTCGGGGATTAAAACGGATGTCCCGATGTTGATGCTGGGTGACCATTTGTCTTCCGCCTCCCCTGCATGGCCAAGCTCAGTCTCGCGGGCATTGGCCACCGCCTCTTCCAGCATTTCCTGATACAGCTCGAATCCGACTTCCTTGACATGGCCAGACTGTTCATCCCCCAGAAGGTTTCCGGCTCCGCGAATATCCAGATCATGGCTCGCCAGTGTAAAGCCCGCCCCCAGAGTATCGAGCGATTGCAGAACACGAAGCCGTTTTTCCGCTGCATCTGTAAGACGCTTGCGCGGCGGCAGGGTCAGATAGGCATAGGCCCGCGTTTTGGAGCGCCCGATACGTCCGCGAATCTGATAGAGTTGTGCCAGGCCAAACATATCTGCACGGTAGGTAATCAAGGTATTGGCGGACGGTATGTCCAGACCCGATTCAACAATATTTGTCGCCACGAGAACATCATAAGCGCCGTCATAAAAGGCATTCATCACGCTATCAAGTTCCTTGGCGGCGAGCTGGCCATGGGCGGTGACATATTTCACCTCCGGCACATGGTTGCGCAGGAAATTGCCGACATCGGGAAGATCTGAAAGCCGGGGGCAGACAATGAAGCTCTGTCCGCCGCGGTAATGTTCCCGCAAAAGGGCTTCACGAAGGACGACTGGATCGAAAGGCAATACAAAAGTGCGTATGGCAAGCCTGTCCACCGGCGGTGTCGCGATAATGGAAAGGTCCCTGATGCCCGTCATGGCGAGTTGCAAAGTACGCGGGATCGGGGTTGCTGTTAGTGTCAGGACATGGACATCAGCGCGCAGTTCTTTCAGCCGTTCCTTGTGACCAACACCAAAATGTTGTTCCTCGTCCACAATAACAAGGCCCAGATTCTTGAACTTAATGGATTTTGCCAGCAAGGCATGAGTGCCAATGACAATATCCACCTGCCCTGAGGTGAGATCAGCTTTTGTCTGAGACGCTTCTTTCGATGTCACCATACGCGAGAGCTGCGCTATTTTCACCGGTAAATCCGCGAATCGCGCTGTAAATCCCTTGAAATGTTGACGAGCCAGTAAGGTCGTCGGCGTGACAATCGCCACCTGTTGTCCGGCCATTGCGGCGGTAAAGGCGGCCCGCAGCGCCACTTCCGTCTTGCCGAAGCCGACATCACCGCAGATTAACCGGTCCATGGGCCGACCGCTTGCCATATCGGTCAGGGTATCCTCAATGGCTTTTAGTTGGTCTTCTGTTTCCTCAAACGGAAACCCGGCGCAAAATTCGGCATAGAGACCGTCTGGAGGTGTGAGTCGTTCCGCCTTTCGAAGTTGGCGGGCGGCGGCGATCCCGATTAACTGATCGGCCATTTCCATGACCCGTTTTTTAAGCTTTGCCTTTCGTGCCTGCCAACCCGATCCCCCGAGCTTGTCAAGCACCGCTGCCATATCGCTGCCACCGTAGCGCGACAGCATCTCAATATTTTCAACGGGCAGATAGATTTTATCACCGCCTGCATAAAGCAATGTTACGCAATCATGCGGCGCGCCGGAAATCTCGATAGTGGTCAAGCCTTCATATTGCGCAATGCCATGATCCACATGTACGACATAATCGCCCGGCGATAGCTGGGAGGCCTCCGCGATAAAATTCTCATGTCGTTTGGAGGATTTACGTGGTCGTACCAGCCGGTCACCGAGCACATCCTGTTCGCCAATAACAACAAATTCCGGTGTTTCAAATCCCTTTTCAAGCGGGAGAACGGCAAGATTAGGAATAAGAGGTCCGGAAATTTCCTGAAAACCCTCAATTTCCCGTATCGGTTCAATCCCGTGATCGGCAAGCACTGTCTTGTTTCGCGCACGCGACCCATTGGTGAAATACGCGAGGATAACCTGCTTCTTGTCTTTAAGTTTCTCGATAACGTGGGATTTCAGGTAATCATAGATATTGGCTTCATGACGGGCTCGTTCCGGTGCGAAGTCACGCCCGGCCTTGCCGTCAGCATCCAGCGTAGCCGCATCCTCTGTCCCGCTTTTGAACGGAGAGAATTGTCCGGCCGCCCGGCTTGCAATTGCCTGGTGCCATTCATCCGGATCAAGGTAGAGATATTGCGGAGGGAGTGGCTTATAATCAGCGGCACCCGCTGGCGCAGCGTCCTTGCGGCTCTCGAAATAGTCGATAACGGTGTCATGGCGCGCCGTTAGCGCCTCTTCCAGCATATGATCCAGAAACAGAATGGCGTTCGGGAGGTAATCGAATATTGTTGCCATTTGCTCGTGATAGAGCGGCAGCCAATGCTCCATTCCGGCGTGACGGCGTTTTTCACTTACCGCTTCATACAGCGGATCATCCTGGGTGACGGCGCCAAATTCTTCCCGATAGCGAGAGCGGAACAGCGGAACGGAATGATCGTTGAGGAGAAATTCTGAGGCGGCGGTAAATTCGAGCTTGTCGATCTTGCCCGTTGATCTCTGGTTCAGGGCGTCAAATGCACGAATGCCGTCCACCTGGTCCCCGAAAAGATCAAGACGGACCGGATTTTCCGCCCCCGGCGGATAAATATCAATCAGGCCCCCGCGTACGGCAAATTCCCCCGGTTCCATTACCGTGCCGATGCGGGTGAACCCATTGGCAACCAGATAAGCCGTCAGTTCCCGTCCGTTGATCTTGTCGCCAACCCGAACACTGAACCGGCTATTCTTCACCATGTCGACAGGCGGTACCCGCTGGGTGATTGCATTGAGGGTAGTGAGGAAAATCCGCGGCTTTGTCGCCTCTTCCGTCATCCGGCCAAGGCTCGTCATGCGGTGGGCGATAATCTCGGAGTTGGGGGATACCCGGTCATAGGGCAGGCAATCCCAGGCGGGAAAACTGACCACCTCTATATCCGGACAGAAAAAGGCCAGTGTCGCCTCCGTCGCCGCCATGCGAATATCTTCGCGCAGTACAAAGAGAATGTCGCGGTCACTGTCGCGGGCGATTTCACCCAGAAGATAGGCGTCATAACCTTCGGGTACCGATTCAACCCGAAATGCATGATCGCCTCGGGATAGTTCCAATATCCGGGTGCGAAGGCGCGGAATTGTTGTCTCACTCATGCAGGTTTAATCTTTGCTGCGTTGCTCAAACTGGGTGTACTCTTTTAATAACGCCATGACATTTGTCTGGAATTCCGGCGGGGTTTCTTCGCGCCCAACGGCCCAGACGTAGATATTCGGATCCCCCGCTTTAAGCAATGTCTCGTATATATCGAGTTCTTCGGGGGAAAACTCCGGCAGATATTTGCGGGCAAATCCACCCAGAAGGAGGTCTGTTTCCTTCATGCCTGTATAAAGGGAACGATGGATAAGCCGTTTGCGGCGGATGGTAATATCTTCGGTCATGGTCACACGCTTTCATTGGGTCGTGAATGGATATAACCCGTCTTGTCCGCGCTGTCAGCAGGAAGTGACACCGGAAAGTATTTTACAAGGAATGCGTCATTGACCTGACATGCCGTCCCACCGCAAAATAGGCGGGAATAAAACATGAGGGAAACCGGTGCGCCCAGAAGTCCTGTATCAATTATTTTCTCCCATCAGCAAACTCACCGGTATTGGGCCACGATTGACCGCCTTGATTGAGAAGCTGGCCGGGCCAAACATTATCGATCTCGCCTGGCACTTGCCGTCCGGGCTGGTGACGCGGCAACAGGTAACAACCCTGACACCGGAGCTGATCAATCAGAACATCGTCGTGACGCTGCATGTCGATCAACATCTCCCGTCCCGCAATCGGCGGGTGCCCTATAGAATCCAGTGCCATGCCGGTGATTCGAGCCTCACCCTCACCTTTTTCAATGGTCGGGAACGCTACCTGCGACAACAGCTACCAGAGGGACAGGAGCGGATTATCAGCGGCAAGTTGGAAGAATATGCGGGTGAATACCAGATTACCCACCCCGACCATATCGCTACAAGGGAGACGGTGGAAACGGTGCCCTTGTTCGAGCCGGTATATCCCTTAACTGCGGGCTTGACCAACCAGACTTTCATCAAGACCTCCCGGCAGTTCCTTCCGCTGCTTCCAGACTTGCCCGAATGGAATGATAAAAGCCTGATGGCGCGAGAAAAATGGGAGGGTTGGAAGGAGAGCTTGAGCCGCGCGCATTCTCCGAAATCCGAGGAAGAACTTGAGCGAGATACCCCCGCCCGTTCTCGCCTTGCCTATGATGAATTACTGGCCAACCAGTTAGCACTGGAACTTGTTCGCCGCAGCATGAAGCGTAAACCGGGCAGGTCCCTGACCGAAACCGGAGAGATCAGAGAAAAGGTGCTGGCCTCCCTGCCCTTCAAATTGACGGGCGCCCAGAATAACGCGCTCAAGGAAATAAGGGAGGATATGGCGGGACCGCATCGAATGCTTCGTCTGTTACAGGGAGATGTTGGAAGCGGAAAGACCGTTGTTGCGCTGCTGGCGATGGTACAGGCTGTGGAGGCAGGCGCGCAGGCCACCATCATGGCGCCAACAGAAATCCTCGCCCGTCAGCATTTTAATGCGATTGAACCACTGGCGGCTGAGGCGGGTATGAAATGCCTGCTGATCACTGGCCGGCTTAAAGGAAAGAAGCGGACGGAAATACTGGCGGAACTTGAAGAAGGCACTGTCGATCTGGTGGTCGGTACCCATGCCCTGTTTCAGGAGGATGTGAAATTCCATGACCTTGGCCTTGCCATTATTGACGAACAGCACCGATTTGGGGTCCATCAGCGTCTTGCGCTTAGTGCAAAGGGGCGTCATGGCAAGGGCGGTGTTGATGTGTTGGTGATGACGGCAACCCCGATCCCTCGCACGTTGGCGCTCACAGCCTATGGTGATATGGATGTATCGATCATCGCCGAGAAACCGCCGGGGCGTAAGCCCGTTGATACCCGGGCAATAGATCTGGAACGTCTGGAAGCGGTTGCACAGGGATTGGGGAGGAAACTCGCGGCCGGAGAGCGGGTTTACTGGGTTTGCCCGTTGGTAGAGGAATCGCAGGTTCTGGATGTTGCCGCAGCAGAAGAGCGTTTTACCTACCTCCAGCATCTATATGGTCATCAGGTCGGGCTGATCCACGGTCGTTTAAAGCCGGATGAAAAAGATGCCACCATGCAGCGCTTCATGGCCGGAGAGATCAATATCCTGGTAGCAACAACTGTGATTGAGGTTGGCGTTGATGTGCCGGAGGCGACCGTGATGATTATCGAACATGCAGAGCGTTTCGGTCTCGCCCAACTCCACCAGCTTCGCGGACGTGTTGGCCGCGGAGGCCTTGAGGGAACCTGCCTGCTTCTTTACGCCGCCCCCTTGAGTGAGACACAGAAAGCGCGTCTTGGGATCCTGCGCGAAACGGAAGACGGGTTTCGAATTGCCGAGGAGGATTTACGCTTGCGTGGGGCCGGTGAATTGTTGGGGACGCGTCAAAGCGGCCTTCCGGAATTCAAGCTGGCCGACCTGCATGCGCATTCCCGTTTGCTAATCATCGCCCGGGATGATGCGCGGCTCATCCTTGAAAAGGATAAAGCGCTTGCGAGTGAGCGTGGCAGCGCCCTAAAAACGCTGCTTTATCTTTTCGAGCGGGATAGCGCCATACGTTATCTGTCAGGCTGAGGTTGGTTTTTTCTCAATGTCGGCTTTGGGTGGTAAGGATTTCTTTTTCTCCTCCTTGCCTGCGTCGTCCGCCTTTGGTGCCTCTGGCCAGATCATGCCAGCGGAAATAACGAGCTTAACCCCCTCCTCGACCGACATATCGAGATATTTCAGGTCCTTCTTGGGCACAAACAGCAAAAAACCGGAGGTCGGGTTAGGCGTTGTCGGTAAAAAGATGCTGATCATGTCGTCTTCATTCAGCTTATCCACTTCACCTCTTGCCTGACTGGTCACAAAGGCGAGCGCCCAGACACCCTTGCGCGGATATTCGAGCAGGACGACATCCCGAAATGAGGTGCTCGATTGCGCGAGAACCGTCTCCATAATTTGTTTAAGCGCATGATAGATTGACCGAACCACTGGCATGCGGCCAACAATACGCTCCCCGAACGTCAGTAATGCGCGGCCGAGATAGTTGGCAGTCAGGAAACCGATTACAATCAGTGTAAATCCGGCGATGATGACCCCGAGGCCCGGGACACTGAACGGCAAATATGTCTCCGGGTTATAGCGCGCCGGTATCAATGGCGTGATATTGGCGTCGACAAAGGAAACAAAAACATACGTCAGGTAAATGGTGATTGCGATCGGCGCGGTGACAACGATACCCGTCAGGAAATAAGTGCGAAGACGCGCTAACGGGCTAACCTTTGGAGCTGGTTCTACAAAGACAGGCTTTTTTTCTTCATCGTCAGGTGTACCTGTATTCGTGGTCTTATTAAACATTTTCCGCCAATCATATTTAAAACAGTATAAATTTTACAGTGTTACCAGATTTTCTTGAGTGATACTGAAGATTACCATGAAGGTCAGGGGCTGTCTTTTGAAATTTCTGATCCGGCCCGGACTGTAAACCACATCTTAAGAATAACAGCCTACAATTGCCGCTTGTTTAAGCTGCACCGCGCATCACCGTGGTTGTATTGGGACCTGAAGACGGTTTATGAACTATCAAAAACTAAAAAATATCTGGGGCACGAACGGGGTTGCCCTGCTCTCGGGATCGCTTGGCACCCTCTTGTTAGTGGCTGTTTTCACCGATAGTATTTACAGCACTATATATTGCCTTCTGGCGGCATTTACCTTGCTGATTTGTTCCGCCTTGGCTTTTTTCCAGGCAGGACAGGTTCGGGAAAAGAAAAGTTCTCTGCTGGTCAAGGAATCCATGCTCGACATGGTTTTCGATAACCTTACTATCGGGATCAGCGTTTTCGATGAAAATTTCCGACTGTTGAAATGGAATACGCAATACACAGAACTGGTGGAAGTTGATGAGGCCCTTCTCTCACCGCAAACCACCCTACAAGACATGCTATCTTGGAGTTTCGAAAAATATGTCAATGTGGGTGACGATAAAGACGCTTTCATTTCAGAAACATTGGAGCAAATGGATGGGCGCGTTTCCGGCAAGATGGACCGTCATTTCGTCAGTGGAAAAATTATAGAAGTATCCTTCAGCAAGTGCCCGGGAGGTGGATTCATCCTGACCATTTCCGATGTAACCTCAACGCGGTTAGCGGAGAAAACATTACGGGAGAATGAAGACCGGTACCGTACAATGGTAGAGCTTTCGCCCGATGCCATTGTCGCCCACAAGAGCGGCTTTATTATTTATGTCAACGAAGCCGCCTTGACCTTATTCAAGCTTAAAAACCGACACGACCTGATCGGTCAGAAGATTTCCAGCTATTTCCCTTATTCGGACAGAGACGCTTTAACCCCCTACTTCGGCAGCGCCGATGACGATAAAACCATCAAAAACCTCAGTTCCCTTAAATCAAAGGTTATCCGCGAGGACGGGAGCCAGATCGATGTCGAGATGGAAGCGTCAGCCCTGCTTTATGGAGAAGGTAATGTCCTGCAATTAGTGATCCGGGATATCTCGGTCCAGATGCAGATTGAGGATTTCCTGAAACAGGCCAAGGATGAAGCCGAATATGCAGCGCAGATCAAGGGTAAGTTTCTTGCCAATATGAGCCATGAGCTGCGGACTCCGCTGAATGCGGTGATCGGATTTTCCGAGGTGATCATATCCGAGATCTTTGGCCCCGTAGGGTCCAAAAAATATCTGGAATATGCGCATGATATTAATGCGAGTGGCTTGCACCTGCTTGAACTGATTAACGATATCCTGGATTTCTCAAAGGTTGAAGCTGGAGAGCAGAAGATTAAGGAAGAGCAAGTCGAAGTCGATGTGCTTGTCAATGAATGCATCCGCCTCACGCAGCAGCGTGCAATTGAGAATGACATCAATATCAAGCTGGAATTTGATCCATTGTTGCCCCAGGTGTTTGCGGATCGCCGGATGATCAAACAGATCCTGATCAATCTTCTTTCAAATGCCGTTAAATTTACGCCTACCGGGGGTCGCATCATTACCTCGGTGCAGCTCCTTGAAAATGCGGGCATGAAAATCAGCGTGTGTGATAACGGCATTGGTATCCGTGAGGATGACATCGAACGCGCCCTCACCCCCTTCGTCCAGGTTGATAATGATAAAAGCCGTAAATATCATGGGACGGGTCTCGGCCTGCCGCTTTCGAAGAATCTCGCGGAAATGCATGAAGGCCGCCTGGAGGTAGAAAGCAAATATGGTGAGGGGACCATTGTCACGCTTTATTTGCCGCAGTATCGGATCTGTGAAAAAGCGGCCTGAGCGATCCTCCTTTTTTCAAAAATTTTAGTCGCCGCTCTTGCCAATTGCGTCGGAAGAGTGAACTATCCTGCCAACCAAAAGGAGGATATTTATGCGGTTAAAAGATAAGGTCGCCATTGTTACGGGCGCTGGCTCAGGCTTTGGTGAGGCTATGGCAAAACTTTTCGCGTCAGAGGGCGCAAAAGTTGTCGTTAGCGATATTAATGGTGCAGCGGCGGCGTCCGTTACAAAGGATATCACAGAGGCAGGCGGTGTTGCGATCAGCAGCGAATGTGACGTCACCAGCGCAGATGATATTGAAGCGATGGCGCGGCAAGCCCTCGACAATTTTCAGAAAATAGACATTCTGGTGAACAACGCTGGCATGCCGCAGCGGAACTGTTCCATGTTCGATGTGGATGTCGATACCTTTGAGAAGATTTTTGACGTGAATGTTAAAAGTATCTTCCTGACAACCAAGGGGATCGTTCCGCATATGCTGGAAAATGGCGGGAGTGTCGTCAACATTGCCTCTACGGCGGCTTTGAGCCCCCGTCCCGGCCTGACCTGGTATAACGCGAGCAAGGGCGCCGTTGTGACTATGTCGAAATCCATGGCGGTTGAGCTGGCGCCGAAACAGGTGCGCGTCAATTCACTCTGCCCGGTTTTTGCCCATACCCCAATGGCAGTGGAATTCATGGGTGGTGTTGATACCCAGGAAATTCGCGATAAATTCGTCGCAACGATTCCGCTCGGACGTGAGAATACGCCGCGCGATCTTGCCCATGCGGCGCTCTGGCTCGCCTCTGATGATGCATCCTTTATTACAGGCGTGGCGCTGGAAGTGGATGGTGGTCGCTGCGTCTGACAAACAGAATGCGAAAAAACGGATTGGAAAGTATCATGAGGGAAAAACAGACTCCTCGAAAGGCTGTTTTGAATATCGCGCCCGCTGCGGGTCGCCGCTACGAGATGGGCGGTATGACGAGTTACTTTCTCGCCGATGAGGAGGAAACCTCCGCGGAATACTCCATATCCGAATGGTGGCTGGAGCCGCACCAGGCCGGCTCTGGCCCGCATTCCCACGAGACGCAGGACGATATGTTCTTTGTTCTCGAGGGTGTCATGACCTTTTTTATTGACGGGAAAAGAATTGAGGCGCCCAAAGGAACTTTCCTGCGGGCGCCTGCCGGTATCGAGCATGACTTTGAGAATTCGTCAGACGTGCGGGCCGGCTTTCTCAACATCCAGGTTTCCGGTGGATTCGAGCGGGACATGCCCGCGATCGTCCGATGGTTTGTCGATAACCCGCCAGAAAAAGACTGAGAAGCTACTCCTTTACGTCCGCGGCGACCTGCATTTTCACAATAATGTCCGGTTCGCCTGGCACCATGCCGCTTCGACCGACGCCCTGCTTGATCAGATCGACATATTCCATGCCTTCAACCACTTCGCCCCAGACAGTGTATTTCCTGTCCAGAAAGTGAGAATCCGCTGTGACAATGAAGAATTGGCTATCTGCACTATGCGGTGAACTGGCGCGGGCCATGGAGACGATTCCACGCACATGAGGGGTGGACGAGAACTCTGCACGCAGCTTGCGGCCGGAACCACCGGTGCCATCGCCTTTGGGATCACCGGTTTGCGCCATGAAATCCTCAATCACGCGATGAAATTTGACTCCATCGTAGAACCCCTCGCGTGTCAGCTCCTTTATTCGGGCGACATGATTGGGGGCCAGATCGGGCCGCATCTCGATAACGACACGTCCATATTCCAAATCAAGGTAAAGGGTGTTTTCCGGGTCCGCGGCCTGCGCAATATTAACTGATAGCGTGAACAGGCCCGCCATCATCAAAACCGCACTCATGCGAGATAGTATTTTCGAAATCATCCGTTTCCTCATTCATTAACTAAACATACTTATTTACTGCCATCTGAGGGTCGGGTCGTCCATCCTTAAAATACCTGCGTGGCAAATAACCGCAATTATGGGAGCTGACTAAAAAAAACTAAATGGATGCTTGACCATCCGGCGGGACGACCCTATGTTGCAGCCGCATTACGACGCTGCAGCGCTCATTCTCGAGTGTCAAGGTCGTGATATACATCGCAAATTGTGGGCCCGTAGCTCAGTTGGTAGAGCAGCTGACTTTTAATCAGCGGGTCACAGGTTCGAATCCTGTCGGGCTCACCATTTCCTCCAAATTTCATATAGGCTGCCGAAATCCGGCGCCACGAAACCCGAAGCGCATAGCCTTATAGGATCTATGCAGGGCGGACCGGTGTTTCCGGGAACGCAAGCTCATGCCGGGCGCGCCATTTCTCAGTGACATAATTGATAATCAGGCTTTTGCGGATGCCGTTGATGGGCCGCGGTTCGAATCCGTGCCATGTATGCGGTGACGGTACAAACACATTCGCCGTATTACTCCGGAACGGGACATTGCGTACGAAGGTCTGGCTGTCCTTATAGATGGAGGATCCCCAGCTTCCCGCCTCCGCATCGCGGGAGAGGTAAACCTGCATGGTGAATTTCTTTACCCCTATGTCGGTATGCGGTTCCAGCCAGAACCCTTCCGAATCCTGTGTATACTCGATGCGAAGAAATGTGCCGGTCAGGTCAAGGTTGAACTTCTTCTCGATTGCCTTGACGGTTTCGGGCATCTGGAGAAGATCACAGATCCCTTTTACCACTGGCGTCGTTTTCTGCCGTTCTGCATCAAAATAGTTACGCTTGTCATTATTGATCTCCCGCCGGCCAATATTGTAGTCCAGTTCACCGGGTCCAATTTTAAGCTCCAGCAGATCATCGACAACCTCAACCGGGAAAACGTCATTTAACTCCCACAGATCATAGGGGTCATTCGTAAACCCGGCCTGATCTAGGCATTTCAGAAAAGTCGTCTCCAGATCAATCAGCGCCGTCACAATAATTTCCACTTGATGATTACATGTATAATTTTAGCGAAGAATATGCCCAGACATGTAGCAGAAACATTGCGCGCGTACAACCTCATGGGTAGGCTCTAGAGGCGCAGTACTCCGGCTTAATCAAGGTCCTTCCCGTTGCGGCTTGAACTCTTTCGCGAGCTGTTCTGCGCGCAGCACATCGGCCTTTGTCATGCGACTTTGGTAAATCTTCTGCCACTCCGCAGCCTCACTAATTCCCTCCTTGGCGGCGAGGATGGCCCATTTCAGGGCTTCGATATCGTCGCGAGGGACCCCCTCCCCATTTCCATGCCGGGTGACAAGCTTGGCTTGCGCCTTGCCATAGCCCTGCTTGGCCGCGCGTTCAAACCAGCTGAAGGATTCGGCGATATCCACCTCCGTGCCATAGCCATCGCGGTAATTTTTCCCGAGGTTATACTGCGCCTCCGCCATACCAGACTCGGCCGCGAGACGAATAAACTCGAAGGAGCGCGCCGGATTCTCTGCCACACCGAGAGCATAGCTGTATAACTTGCCAAGTGTATATTGCGACGGTGCAAAATTTGTTCGTGCAGATTTCTCCAAAAGCGTGACAGCGGCCTTTTCTTCACCGTCTGCGAGCAGGGTCAGAGCTTTGTTATGTAACGCCGGTGGATAGGCTGACTTGTATGCCCGGTTGTTCCAGTATTCTGCCTTGCTACTGTCCGGCTCCACCCCGCGCCCCTCCGCATACATTATGGAGAGATTGAATTGGGCTTCAGGGTCGCCGTTTTGTGCCAACTCCTTCCAGATCGAGACAGCTTCGGCAAAACGGCCCTGTTCAAACAGTTCCCCTGCGGCAAAGCCGCGTGTTTCGGCTTTGAGCCGTTCGGCACGGATTTTAAACAATGTGATCAGGCCGCCAATCCCGTCATTGGAAAGCACCGGGTGAAAATTTTCGCGATGACTGAATGCGACACTCGCACCATTGATGAGGATATCAATGATCAGCGACCTTCCCAGCACCTCACGCAGGCGCCAGTCAACTACGACTGCTTCACGTTGTGCCCGGATCAGGCGTGCCTTGACGAAAACATCGCGAGAGCCTTTTTCCTGAACTGACAGAATAGTGAATTCATCATCGGGATAACCGCCGAGTTGGCTGCCATAGGAATCGAGATAGAAGTCGCGGAAAAGATTAAGGAACTCCTGTCGCTCATGTTGCGGTATTCCCTCCCATTTAGGTCCGACCACTAGCTCGGCAATCAGGGTGAAATGAAAATGCCGCCCGATAGTCGCCGCCAACTGGGTTTCGCGGGAATTGAGCGGTTTGTCGGTTTGTGAAAGAATCTCCGTCGCCTGCCGGGAAAGATTAACAATGACGCTCTCGGCCCGCTTTGCCCGCTCCCCGGCTAATGTCTCTGTCGCTCCGATTACCAGTGCTATACATAGCCCCAGCGTACTGACTATTATTCGGCAATAGGTCAATTCACGCTCCTCAATCGTCAGCCGTACCAACCCTCAGGATATATTATGGAGTTGTCTGCAAATTGCCAAAAGCTTTATTTGGGTGATACAGGCCGCCAGCAGGACAGCTAAGGTTCCAGACTATCCGATCAATAACTATGATCTCTCTCAGTAATCCAAAGAGGCATGCGTGTTTCTGGATAATCGAATTAAGGAATACTTTTTATTGGGTGTAAGGAACTGTCGTCGTTTCTAACAAACAGTGCTTTCCCTCAAGAGATGGTGCCCGCACCCGGACTTGAACCGGGAAGCCCTTACGGGCGGCAGATTTTAAGTCTACTGTGTTTACCAATTTCACCATGCGGGCGGCGAAATGCAAACTAACCAAATCGGCTTTGCTAAACAAGGAGATATTGCGTCGAAACGGATTTTTTGAGGCTGTTGTCATCGGCTCCAGCGAACGAGACGGCTGTAAATTTCACAAATAGGTGATCAGAAAACGTTGACGGGTGTGATCCATTCCTGATCCCTACCCGTAAACCTCTTCAAACGCAGATTGCAACTGGGTTTTATAAAATAAACTGAACCCTTGAGGAGGGATTATGTCTAGAACTCTGAAACTACTTACCACTATGTTGTTTGTTGGCGTGTTCGCCGCGGCCTGTGCGCAGGATCAGAAGATGGCAGCGAAAGCGGCGCCTGCCCAGAAAGATATTGTTGTTACCGCCGTTGAAGCCGGCCAATTTAACACCCTCGTTGCGGCCCTCAAGGCTGCCGATCTGGTTACCACGCTGAAGAGCCCCGGACCGTTCACTGTATTCGCACCAACGGATGCTGCCTTTGACAAGCTTCCCGCAGGTACGGTTGAGGATCTGCTAAAGCCGGAAAACAAGGGCAAGCTTGTTGATATCCTGACCTACCATGTGGTCTCTGGTCTGGTGCCTGCCTCCGCCGTCGTTGGCAAGAAAGTCAATGCCGACAGCGTTCAGGGTAGCCCGATCATGATCGACGGAATGAATGGTGTTGTGCTGAATGGTACTGCCAAGGTTATTTCTGCCGACGTTATGGCCAGCAACGGTGTGATCCATGTTATCGACACGGTGATCCTGCCGCCCAGCAAGTAATTGAAAAAGGGCTCCGTTTTCTCCCTTGGGGAGCCCTGACTGTCGTCGTGGTAGTTTTTCGAACTTGTCTCCCCTGTTTCGGAAAACTGCCACGCGGCATATTTAATCAGGTCGTTTCGACCGCCGTTGCCCCTTCCCCTATAAGATAGGCCTCCAGTTCATTGAAGGCGGCATCCAGCTCTTCCTTGTGGATCGAGCGTAAGACGAGATTAGTCCCCACCTCCCCCTGCCTGAAATACGGATAGGAACCCAGGGAAACACCGGGATAGAATTTTTGCAACGCCCCGAGCTTTTCAGCTACCCGCCCTTCAGGAAGGCCTGCCCCGATGGTTCGGCTGAACATTTTCGGGCCGCCATGCAGTTCCGGCGCGATCTCCTCGAACATTGCCTGCATGATCGTCGGCACACCAGCCATAACATAGACATTTTCAATGCGGAAGCCCGGCGCCTTGCTGACCGGATTGTTGACCAGGCTGGCGCCGTCAGGTATGCGGGCCATTCTTTTACGCGCATCGTTAAATTCAATTCCGCTCGTTTCATAATGACGGGTCAGCAGCGCCATGGCCTCGGGATGATGATCTATTCCGACCCCGAAAGCCGCGGCGATGGAATCAGCCGTGATATCGTCATGGGTCGGACCGATACCTCCGGTCGTAAAGACGTAATCAAACTTTGCGCGGAGGACATTGACGGCTGCGACAATCTCAGCCTCGATATCTGGGACAACTCGCGCTTCGCTCAACTGTACGCCAATTTCGTTGAGCCGCACGGCAAGCCAGGCCATATTCTTGTCCTGGGTGCGACCAGACAGGATTTCGTCGCCGATGACCACAATGGCGGCGGTAACAATTTTCTCATGGGGTTTATCTGTGCTAGGCATGAAAATTTCCTGTAAATTCTGGTATCGGGGGTGTTGTTATCATAGCAAAGTGAGTAAAAAGGGCATATGATATTTTCACCCACCGGAATGTTTGACGTACCATCATGAAGTTTTCTTCTCCCCTCATCAAGGGCCGTTTGATCAAGCGGTATAAACGTTTCCTTGCCGACATAAAACTGGAAAGCGGCGAGCTGATTACGGCCCATGTCGCCAACCCGGGATCAATGATGGGGTTAAAGGAGGAAGGATTAACTGTGTGGCTCTCCCTCTCTGATAACCCCAAGCGCAAACTACCCTATAGCTGGGAGCTGGTAGAGATCGATGGCGCACTGGTCGGGATTAACACTGCCCACCCGAACGGACTCGTTGCTGAAGCGATTGAGAGTAACCAAGTCAATGAACTCTCCGGGTATGACAGGCTGGTGCGGGAAGTGAAATACGGGACAAATTCCCGGATTGATATTCTGCTGTCCGCTGAAAATAAGCCCGATTGCTATGTGGAGGTCAAGAATGTCACGCTGAAACGCGATAATTCCCATGCGGAGTTTCCGGATTCGGTAACGGCGCGCGGGGCCAAGCACTTGAAAGAGCTGGCGGCGATGGTTGAACAAGGCCATCGCGCCGTGATGTTCTATCTCATCCAGCGAACCGACTGCACGAAATTCCGGATTGCCGGCGATATCGACCCGGCCTACGCGGCAGGGTTCATGGAAGCAATTGTCGCAGGAGTTGAAATTTTATGCTATGAGTGCCATATAACGAACAGGGAAATTCGCCTCGGGTCTCCCGTTCCCGTCATTCCCTAGTTTGTTTTCAAGGCGATATAGGGTAATATCCAGAAAAAATATGAAGAGTGTTTATGAGATACGAAACGAGTATAGCTGCGCCAGATCGTAACAACGGCGTGATAAAATTACACGGCCCTGAGGCTTTCGAAGGGATGCGCAAAGCAGGCCGTCTGGCAGCGGAAACGCTGGATATGATTGCCGAGCATGTCGTCCCGGGCGTCACGACGGATGAATTGAATACCCTTTGCGCCGATTTTATTAAGGAGCGAGGCGGCATTTGCGCGCCGCTTAATTATCGCGGCTTTCCCAAATCCATCTGTACATCCATCAATCATGTGGTTTGCCACGGGATTCCGGGGCCGAAAAAGCTCAAAGACGGCGATATCGTCAATATTGATGTCACGCCGACTGTTGATGGCTGGCATGGAGATACCAGCCGCATGTTCATCGCCGGCAAGCCGAGCGTGAAAGCCTCCCGCCTGATTGACATTACCTATGAATCCCTGATGCGCGGAATTGAGGTCGTGAAACCCGGCGCAACGACCGGTGATATTGGCTACGCAATCCAGAATTTTGCGGAGGGCAAGCGTTGCTCCGTGGTACGGGATTTTTGCGGCCATGGCCTCGGACGCGTATTTCATGATGTACCGAACATCGTCCATTACGGCACCCCCGGTGAAGGCGTGGAACTCAAGCCCGGCATGATCTTCACGATCGAGCCAATGATCAATCTCGGCACCTGGCAGGTGAAGATCCTTGATGATGGCTGGACGGCTGTTACCAAGGACCGTTCTCTCTCTGCGCAGTTTGAACATTCCCTCGGTGTTACCGAAACAGGCTATGAGATTTTCACTCTCTCGCCTAAGGGACTAAACCAGCCGCCATATGACGTCTGAAGTAAAGAAACCAAAGACGAAGACCGCGATGCATGAATTGGATGCGCCGGACTTCGGATTCGGTTTTGAAGAACGCCCAGCCGGGACGAAGGAGAATGACGATCACCGCCTTGGCCATCGCGAAAGAATGCGCGAGCGGGTACTGAACGCCGGGGCACGAAGCCTCGCAGACTACCAAATACTTGAAATGCTGCTCTTCGCGGCCGCACCCCGTGGTGATACGAAGCCGCTCGCAAAAAACCTGCTCTCGACCTTTGGCAGTCTAGCAAAGGTCCTGAAGGCTGAACCGGAAGCCTTGCGTAAAGTGCCGAAAGTTGGCGATGCAGTTATCGCGACGCTTAAAGTCGCAGAAACCTTGGGTGAAAAGCTGCTGCGGGCGGAAATTGAGAAGAAAAATGTGCTCGGCTCCTGGCAGGCGCTGCTCGAATATTGTCAGGGGACAATGGGAAACCGCGGGATCGAGCATTTTCGCATTCTCTTCCTCAACAATAAGAATCACCTGATTTCTGATGAGGTACAGCAGACCGGCACGGTTAATCATACCGCCGTATACCCGCGTGAAGTGGTGAAACGGGCGCTGGAGCTGGGCGCAACGGCATTGATTCTGGTGCATAACCATCCCTCCGGTGATACGACGCCGTCGAAAGCGGATATTGATATGACGTCAGAGATTATGAGCGCCGCCGCCGCCCTCAACATCCGGATTCACGACCATATTATCGTTGGCAACAGTGACTGTGTCAGTTTCAAGTCACTCGGCCTGATGTAAGCAACGCTTAGTTGACGCTAAGCAGTTGAGATTTTCTGCTATCTCTGTTAGTCAGCCCTTCTTTTCGCAAATCTATTCAGAAAGTAAGGCCCGCCATGATCCCGCGTTATGCCCGTCCCGAGATGACCGCCATCTGGGAGCCGCAAAGTAAATTCCGCATCTGGTTTGAAATTGAAGCTCATGCCTGCGACGCACAAGCCAAGCTCGGTGTAATTCCCGAATCTGCTGCCAAAGCAGTCTGGGAGCGCGGTAATTTCGATATTGACCGGATTGACGAAATCGAGCGGGAAACCAAGCATGACGTAATTGCGTTTCTCACGAATCTGGCCGAATACGTCGGCGATGAAGCTCGCTTCGTGCATCAGGGTATGACGTCATCCGATGTGCTGGACACCTGCCTTTCCGTACAGCTGACCAAGGCTTGTGACATTCTTCTCGACGATATGGGCAAGCTACTTGCCGCGCTGAAGGCCAAGGCCTACGCGCATAAGGATGATGTCTGTGTTGGTCGTTCGCATGGTATCCATGCGGAACCAGTCACCTTTGGCCTTAAGATGGCGCAGGCTTATGCGGAATTTGACCGCAACCGTGAACGGCTGATAAATGCGCGCAAGGATATCGCCACATGCGCTATTTCCGGCGCTGTCGGAACCTTCGCGAATATCGATCCCTTTGTTGAGGAACATGTGGCCAAATCCCTTGGCCTCACGCCGGAACCGGCCTCGACGCAAGTCATTCCGCGCGATCGTCATGCGATGTTTTTCGCAACCCTTGGCGTGATTGCAAGCTCGATTGAGCGCATCGCCGTTGAAATTCGCCATTTGCAGCGGACGGAAGTGCTGGAAGCGGAAGAATATTTCGCGCCGGGACAAAAAGGCTCCTCCGCAATGCCGCATAAACGTAACCCGGTCCTGACGGAAAATTTGACAGGACTCGCTCGTCTTGTACGGATGACGGCGATTCCCGCAATGGAGAATGTGGCCCTCTGGCATGAGCGGGATATCTCCCATTCATCCGTTGAGCGCGGCATTGGTCCAGATGCGACCATTACCCTCGATTTTGCTCTCGCCCGTCTCACGGCTGTCATTGAGAAGTTGGTGGTCTATCCCGAGAATATGATGGCGAATATGAACAAGCTCGGTGGATTGATCCATTCGCAGCGTGTCCTCCTCGCCCTCACCCAGGCCGGGGTCAGCCGGGAAGATTCCTACCGTCTCGTTCAGCGCAATGCCATGCGCGTCTGGAAGGAAGGCGAAGATTTCATGGAACTGCTGAAGGCTGATGCGGATGTGACAAAAGCGCTATCAAGCGAACAGATTGAGGGGGTCTTTGATCTGGAATATCATACCAAGCATGTGGACACGATCTTCCGCCGGGTCTTCGGCGAGTAACCCGGCAAAAGAGGCGCATTAACTCATGCGCCTCTTTAATTTACAGCCGGGTTATTTACCGGATAGAATCTGTTCGCGGGCAAGGGCAAGCAGTTCTTCCATTTGCCGGCGGATTCGGTGGTCAGACATTTCAATACTTTGGGCGTCAAAATCACCACGGATTTTCCGAAAGACGTCTTCATCGCCCTTCTCTTCCATATCAGAGATAATAACCTCCTTGGCGTAGACTTCTGCGTCTTCCCCTGTTTTGCCCATCAGTTCGGCGGCCCAAGCGCCCAGCAACTTGTTCCGGCGTACGGAGATCTTGAACTCCATTTCCTGATCATGCGCGAACTTGCTTTCCTGGCCTTTTTTGCGATCGTCGAATCCTGACATATCCGTTTCCCGTCCTTAAAATCCTGTTTCAAACCAACAATTCTGTCTTTGGCACTGCGTTATAGCTAAGATGGTGTGTGCCGCCTAGCCCCGCAAGTTAATTTCTGAAGATTATACAACATTTCACTGACAGGAAATGTTGTATTTCCGGTATTTCTGGATTATGTTCCGCTTGCTTTGGCGGCAACGCTGGAGCGACGGGCACAAACAGCGTGTAGACTTTAGTAAGTTGCCGCTGTTTGATATTTATTTCTATGGCGGTTGGCCGCCTTTTTTCGATGAGTTGGAGTTAATCCATGACCCGACGTAGACGAGTCTACGAAGGCAAGGCAAAAGTTCTCTTTGAAGGCCCGGAACCGGGCACACTCGTGCAGTATTTCAAGGATGATGCCACCGCATTCAATGGTGAAAAGAAATCAACTGTCACCGGCAAGGGTGTTCTGAATAACCGTATTTCAGAACATTTGATGATGAAGCTTGCCGAGATCGGTATTCAAAATCACTTTATCCGCCGCCTGAATATGC
Organism: Sneathiella litorea; assembly: GCF_009882915.1. GTDB lineage: Bacteria > Pseudomonadota > Alphaproteobacteria > Sneathiellales > Sneathiellaceae > Sneathiella > Sneathiella litorea. The sequence goes on along the minus strand of NZ_WTUW01000002.1, from coordinate 156,509 downwards.
GGGAACAGTTGATCAAGGAAGTGGAGATTATTCCTGTTGAGGTGATTGTTCGCAATATCGCCGCGGGATCGATCTGCAAGCGACTCGGGATTTCCGAAGGAACGCCCCTGCCCCGTCCGATTATTGAATATTGCTTTAAGTCAGACGAACTTAATGACCCGCTGGTTTCTGAAGAGCATATCACGGCTTTTGGCTGGGCCAATCCACTGGAGCTTGACGATATCATGAGTCAGTCGCTCCGGGTTAATGACTTCTTGCTCGGCCTTTTTACCGGGATCGGCATCCGCCTTGTAGATTTCAAGCTGGAATTCGGCCGGTATTATGAAGCCGATGAAATGCAGATTATTCTTGCCGATGAGATAAGCCCGGACAATTGCCGTCTGTGGGATATCGCAACGAACAAGAAGCTGGATAAGGACCGCTTTCGCCGTGATCTTGGCGGTGTCGAGGATGCTTACCAGGAAGTTGCACGTCGTCTTGGGATTATTCCTGAAGGCGGACCAGGAGATTTGCAGGGAACAACTGCAATCCAGTAAAGGCGCATACTTAGCGCCTTTTTTTAAATCTTAAGAGGACCAGATGAAAGCACGTGTCTATATTTCCTTGAAAAACGGGGTTCTTGATCCGCAGGGGAAAGCGATTTCCCATTCCCTGCAGGGGCTGGGTTTCAAGAATGTTCTGGATGTCCGCCAGGGCAAGACAATTGACCTTGATCTTGCCGATATGGACCGCGACGCGGCCGAGGCAGAAGTCGAGAGAATGTGTCAGCAGCTTCTCGCCAATACCGTGATCGAGAACTATTCCATCGAAATGCTGGATTGACCAGACAGGGAGTGTTGGACCATGAAGGCTGCTGTTATCGTTTTTCCCGCCTCTAATTGTGATCGGGACCTGAAAGTCGCGCTGACCCTGTCCATGGGCCGAGAACCAGATATGGTTTGGCATGGCGACAGTGAATTGCCGGACACTGACTTGATCGCAATCCCCGGAGGATTTTCATATGGGGATTATCTTCGCGCCGGTGCAATGGCGGCAAATTCCCCCATAATGCGTGAAGTCGTGAAAAAGGCCGAAAGCGGCACGCCGGTTATCGCGATCTGCAACGGGTTCCAGATTGCCACGGAAACCGGAATGCTTCCCGGTGCTCTGCTGCGTAATGCGGGACAGAAATTCGTCTGCCGTGATGTAGACCTGCTGGTCACGTCACAGAATGAGCGTTTCGTCGGCTGCTTTGAGCAGGGTGAGGTCATCCGTTTCCCCGTTGCCCACCATGACGGCAATTTCTATGCGGATGATGACAAGCTTAATGAGCTTGAATCTGAAGGTCAGGTGGCCTTCAGATATGTAACGCCCGAAGGAGAGCAGACCGCTGCCGCCAACCCCAACGGGTCACGTAACAATATTGCCGGTATTTATAATAAAGCGGGCAATGTACTGGGCCTGATGCCGCATCCCGAACGCCTGATCTCCGACGAACTTGGCGGAACTGACGGCAAGCGCTTTTTTGATCATCTTGTAAGCTCAATTGTTTGAAAACATGACTGAAATCACCAAAGAAATTGTTGCCGAGCACGGCCTGACCGAAGATGAATATGCGGATGTCCTGAACATTCTCGGCCGGACGCCGAACCTCACGGAACTCGGCATATTCTCCGTGATGTGGAGCGAGCATTGTTCCTATAAATCCTCAAAAAAATGGCTAAAAACCCTCCCAACGGAGGCCCCCTGGGTGATCTGTGGGCCCGGTGAGAATGCGGGTGTCATCGATATTGGCGATGGACAGGCCGCCATTTTCAAGATGGAAAGCCATAACCATCCGTCCTTTATCGAGCCCTATCAGGGCGCGGCAACAGGCGTTGGCGGTATCATGCGTGACGTCTTCACCATGGGGGCGCGGCCCATCGCGAATATGAATGCGCTGCGCTTTGGACGTCCTGATCATCCAAAAACCGGACATCTTGTCTCGGGTGTTGTGGCCGGTATTGCGGGCTATGGGAATTGTATGGGAGTTCCGACAGTCGGCGGAGAGACAAATTTTCATGCGTCCTATGATGGGAATATCCTCGTCAACGCCATGACGGTGGGGCTCGCGGACACGGATAATATCTTCTATTCCGCGGCTGCCGGTATCGGCAACCCGGTGGTTTATGTGGGCTCCAAGACTGGCCGGGATGGCATTCATGGGGCGACCATGGCCTCCGCAGAGTTTGACGATGACAGTGAGGAAAAGCGCCCTACCGTTCAAGTTGGCGATCCGTTCACTGAGAAGCTGCTGCTTGAAGCCTGCCTTGAGCTGATGGCGACCGATGCGATCGTCGCAATCCAGGATATGGGCGCCGCGGGTCTCACCTCCTCATCTTTCGAGATGGCCGATAAGGGCGGAGTCGGGATTGAGCTGAATCTTGATCTTGTGCCGATGCGCGAAGAAGGCATGACACCCTACGAAATCATGCTTTCCGAAAGCCAGGAACGGATGTTGATGGTCCTGAAACCGGGCCGCGAGGAAGAAGCGCGCAAAATTTTTGAGAAATGGGAACTTGATTTCTCCGTCATTGGCAAGGTGACCGACACGGGCCGGATGGTGCTCACCATGAACGGTGACGTGGCCGCTGATCTTCCCGTCGCACCGCTTGCAGATGCCGCGCCTGAATATGACAGGCCCTGGGTGAAAACCACACCGCCAACGGTCATCATGGGCGAAGATGTTACCGCTCCCGATAATCTGGGTGAAGTTCTGCTCAAACTTATGGGTTCCTCAGAGATTGCGAGCCGGAGATGGATCTGGGAGCAATATGACCATATGGTCATGGGCGACACCATCCAACGGCCGGGTGGCGATGCGGCCGTGGTCCGTGTGCATGGCACCCAGAAAGCTCTCGCAATTACAACGGATTGTACGCCGCGCTATTGCTACGCTGATCCGGAGATGGGCGGTGCGCAGGCAGTGGCCGAGACCTGGCGGAATATCACCGCAACTGGTGGGGTCCCGCTCGCTATTACCGATTGCATGAATTTTGGTAATCCGCAGCGGCCCGAGATCATGGGGCAGTTCGTCGGATGTATTAATGGCATGCGCCGCGCCTGCACGACGCTCGATTATCCGGTCATTTCCGGTAACGTCTCACTCTATAATGAGACGAACGGTACCGGCATCTACCCCACGCCGGCAATTGGCGGTGTCGGGTTGCTTGCTGATTATCGGAAAATGACCACCCTCGCCTTTAAATCGGAGGGGGATGTTGTCCTGCTACTGGGTGATTTAACCGGCGAAATGGGCCAGACGCTTTACTTGCGAGAAATAGAAGGGCGCGAGGAAGGTGCTCCGCCAACTGTTGATCTCGAAAAAGAGCGTAAACATGGTGATTATCTACGCGAGATGATTGGCAAGGAGCTGATTACCGCCGCCCATGACATTTCCGATGGGGGACTTGGCGTCGCCCTTGCTGAAATGGCGATTGCCGGTAATATCGGGGCCGAGATCCTGTTGAATACAGACCTTCCGTCTCATGCGGCTCTATTTGCGGAGGAACAGGCCTGCTACGTCCTCACCGTGAAACCTGACGATGTGGAGATGGTGCGGGGCTTTGCCCTTGCCGAAGATATTCCCCTACACATTATTGGAACGATCGGTCATACTGAATTGAAAATCGATGGCTGCCTCACCATATCCGTGAGTAAGCTGAAGAATGTACATGCAAAGTGGTTGCCGGACCTGATGTCTCGTCCGGGCAGCGAATAGGAGTTTTGATCCATGGCAATGGATGCGAGTGAAATTGAACGGCTTATCAAGGAAGGTATTCCGGATGCCAAGGTGGAAATTACCGATTTGCGCGGCGATGGCGATCATTATGCTGCGATGGTAACCTCCGCAAGCTTCGCCGGCCTTCCGCGGGTGCGTCAACACCAGATGGTTTATGATGCACTAAAAGGGAATATGGGACAGGCGCTCCATGCGCTCGCCCTGCAGACCTCTGTGCCGGACGGACAGTCGTAAGTATAACATTAAGAAGGATCGATAAATGCTTGATCAAGTAACCAAAGATCGAATTTCTAGCGAAATTTCAGACAATGACGTTGTGTTATTCATGAAAGGGTCCGCGATCTTCCCGCAATGTGGGTTTTCCGCAACCGCCGTTCAGATTTTGTCGCATTTGGATGTTAAATTCAAAGGTGTCGACGTCTTGAGTGATCCGAGTGTGCGCGAAGGCATCAAGGAATTCAGTCAATGGCCGACTATTCCGCAGCTTTATGTCAAAGGCGAGTTTGTCGGTGGCTGTGATATCATGCGCGAGATGTTCGAAACCGGCGAATTGCAGGAAGTTTTCGAACAGAAAAAGGTAGCCCGCGCGTCTGCGTGAGGTCATCGGCACCCCGCTCCCGAAAAAATATGAGGCGGTAAGATGCAAAAGATTATTCTTGCTCTTATCGCGATGCTGCCCGATTCCCTTATCAGCCTGTGTTACGGATTTAAGCCGCGTGTCATGGATGGCCAGCGGCTAAATAACAAGGCCCGTCTTCTCTGTGATATTGACCGGAAAATGGCGACACCGGTCCGCGAAACGCCGGTGGAAACCACCCGCACCAATATGGAACGGCTTTCCGGGGCAATGACAGGACGCCTGCCAAAACTTGCCTCTATCGACGACATAGAAATTCCGACGGATTTCGGCAAACTTCCGGCCCGCCTTTACAGGCCAAGAAAAGAACCTGCTCAACCCGTTCTTGTCTATTATCATGGCGGCGGGTATATCCGCGGCTCCCTTGACAGCCATGATGGGCTTTGCGCAAGGCTCGCGAAGTATGGAGGGTTTGCGGTTCTCTCCATCGCCTATCGCCTTGCACCGGAGAATAAATTTCCTGCCGCTGTGGATGATGCGATGAGCGCATTTACCTGGGCGTGCCAGCATGGCGCGGACAAGGGTCTCGACCCGAAAAGAGTTGCCGTTGGCGGCGACAGTTCCGGCGGATGTCTGGCTGCTGTCGTGGCCCAGCAGGCAAAGACGCAAGGCGTCCCCTCACCCCTCTTTCAAATGCTGCTGTACCCGACGCTGGATGCGCATCTCTCCGCGGCAAGTTATCAACTGTTTGATGAGGGCTTTTTCCTGACCTATGATCGCATCCGTGACTATCGCGACATGTACCTGAACAATGCGTCGGAGCGGGATGATCTTCGGGCGTCCCCGATCCTTAATTCAGACCTGGCGGATCTTCCTCCAGCCCTGATCATCTCGGCGGGGTTTGATCCGCTTCGCGATGAAGCGGAAAGTTATGGCAAGGCGTTGCAAGCCGCCGGTGTCAGCGTGGGCACGGTGCGTTTTCCAAGCATGGTGCATGGCTTCATGTCGATGACAGCAATTTTACCACAAGCCGACAAGGCCATCCGCCAGGCAGCGGACGCCTTGCGTCACATCTTCGACGCGAAATCTTTTTAGGCTGCGTCTTCCTCGCCGCCAACTCGTTGGGCGAGCGCCGCGGCAAGATAATCGTCAAGATCCCCGTCGAGCACGCCTTGCGCATTGCCTTTCTCGACACCGGTGCGAAGGTCCTTCACCATCTGGTAAGGATGCAGCACATAGGAGCGGATCTGGTGCCCCCAGCCGATATCCGTTTGGCCGTCACGTGTTTCCTGCGCTGCCGCCTCGCGCTTTTGTAGTTCCAACTCATAGAGGCGGGATTTCAGCATCTTCATGGCTTCCGCGCGGTTTTTATGCTGGGATCTGTCATTCTGGCACTGCACGACAACATTCGTCGGGATATGGGTGATGCGGATTGCGGATTCTGTCCGGTTCACATGCTGTCCACCGGCACCAGAGGCGCGGTAGGTATCAATGCGGAGGTCTTTTTCATCGATCTCAACGTCAATATTGTCATCAATCACGGGATAAACCCCGACAGAGCAAAAGCTTGTATGGCGACGTGCATTGGAATCAAAAGGTGATATCCGAACAAGACGATGGACGCCGCTCTCCGTCTTGAGCCAGCCATAGGCATTCTCGCCTGAAATCTCAATCGTGACGGATTTAATGCCTGCTTCTTCCCCGGCGCTCTCTTCCAGTATCTTGACCTTGTAGCCATGCTGATCGGCCCAGCGCATATACATCCGCAACACCATCTGCGTCCAATCTTGCGATTCGGTGCCGCCAGCGCCAGAATGAACTTCCACATAACAATCATTGCCATCTACTTCGCCCGACAGCATACTTTCCAGACGCCGCCGGTTGACTTCGATCAGCAGGGTTTTAAGTCCCTCTTCTGCTTCCTGGACGGTCTCTTCGTCCTCTTCCTCCTCGGCGAGGGCGATAAGTTCGCAGTTATCTTCCAGTTCCTGGCTGATCCGGTTATAGGCGTTGAGGGCCCCTTCCAGGGATGTTCTCTCCCGCATCAAGGCTTGCGCCTTGGCGGCGTCATTCCAAAGGTCCGGGTCTTCGACGAGAGAATTCAGCTCCTCAAGGCGGCGGGTTGCATTTTCCCAGTCAAAGATACCTCCTCAGCAGGGCCATACCCTGCTTGATCTCATCGACGATTGACTGGTGTTCTGCACGCATTATTTACTCCAACAATGGTAAAATTTCTGGCGGAAAGTAATCCGAATTACGCGATCAGTAAAGCCCACCTGTACCGGACCGGACCGCTTTTTCAGGAATTGTCCCGGTTGTGACCGGGGAAAAGCCACTATCGGAGCCGTCCAACACGCCATTGGTCGTCAGCCTGCTCGTCGTGGTTTTAAAGGCTTCCAGAATAACATTCCTATCGCCGCGTTGGGCCGGTTCGCCGGTCTCCCCGTTGATCCGGACCAGTCGAATTCCTTCCGGCACTCGGAACGGTGTTGCCGGTCGATCTTCAAGGACCTCGGCCATGAAATCACGGAAAATAGGCGCAGTGACGGAAGATCCGGTTTCTTTCTTGCCCAAACTTTGTGGCGTATCGAAGCCGACATAAACGCCAACGGCAAGATCCGGCGAAAAGCCCATAAACCAGGTATCCTGGCTTTCATTGGTCGTGCCGGTCTTCCCGCCAAGTGGCTTGCCTACCGCACGGATAGATCGGCCGGTGCCCCGCTCGACCACTCCTTCGAGCATCGATACAACCTGATAGGCAGTTGTCGCCGGCAAAATCTGTTCCCGTGTATCGGGAAGTTCCGGCTCTTGTTGATTGTCCCATGCGTCTACATTGCAGTTTTCACAGGGGCGTTCATCATGGCGGTAAATTGTTTTGCCGCGGCGATCCTGTACTCGGTCGATCAGCGTAGGGATGATTTTCTTGCCGCCATTTACCAGTTCGGCATACGCCGTTGTCAGTTTGAGCAGGGTCGTCTCCCCGGCACCGAGGGACATGGACAGGGATGGCATCAGATTATCAGTAATACCAAACCGCCGTGCATAATCGACAATCGGATCCATGCCGATGGCGCGGGCAAGGCGCACGGTCATCAGGTTCCGGGATTTTTCAATGCCAAGCCGGAGCGTACTGGGACCGTAAAAACGGTTGGTGTAGTTAGACGGTTTCCAGCGGTCCCCATTCGGCTGGGTCAGCACGAAGGGACCGTCCATTATCTTGTCGGCCGGTGTAAACCCGTTATCAAGTGCCGCGGCATAGACAAAGGGCTTGAACGCCGACCCCGGCTGGCGATAGGCCTGCACCGCGCGGTTAAATTCGGAAGCCTCCGGACTCCAGCCGCCAACAATGGCATAGACACGGCCGGTATGGGGGTCCATCGCGACCAGACCACCGGAAATTTTTGGTATTTGTTCCAAGCTGAACAACTTATCCGTCGCCTTAGTATCTCCTTTCGGAGCGACCGCAATGATATCTCCCACCTTCAATACGTCGGAAGGCGCGTTGATCGCAGGGCCTTTTTTGTCTTCATCAATATACTGCCGCGCCCATTTTACATCTTCGAGCAGGATACGGCCCTTTGATGTGTCGGAAAATCCAATTGTGGCGGCGTCCGCGTCCAATTCCAGAACAACCGCCATATACCAGTCTCCAAGCCCTTTTGGCCTCGGGAACTTTATCATTTTTACGGTCCAATCCTCCCCGACTTCAATCGTGGAAAGCGGGCCCCGCCACCCATGGCGTCGATCATAGTCCCGGAGGCCATTTCTCAGAATACGTTCCCCGACCTGCTGCATAGATGTCAGCATGGTTGTACGCACCGACAGGCCGCCGTCGTAGAGAGCTTTTTGGCCGTAAACGTCATAAAGTTCGCGCCGGACCTGCTCGACAAACCATTCGGCATCAATTACCTCGGCATCCCCGCCTTTCCGCGCAAGGAGCGGCAGGGCAAGGGCCTCTTCGGCCTGTTCACTGGTGATATAGTTATCTTCCAGCATCCGTCCGATTACATAGTTACGCCGTTGAACCGCGCGCTCGGGATATCGGAACGGGTTATAGTTGTTCGGGGCCTTGGGGAGTGCGGCCAGATAAGCCGCCTCGGCAATTGTCAGTCGATCCAGCGACTTATCGAAATAATAGAGCGCCGCGGCAGCCACGCCATAGGCGCGATGACCGAGATAAATCTCATTCAGATACAGCTCCAGCACCTGGTCCTTCGAGAGCGCCCGATTGATCCTGAGTGCCAGAATGGCTTCCTTGGCCTTCCGTTCATAGGAGACTTCATTTGTCAGCAGCATGTTCTTCGCCACCTGCTGCGTGATGGTTGAGGCTCCAACCGGGCGGCGTCCGCGCCCGTAATTCATGATGTTCGTTACGGCCGCGCGGGCAATCCCCTTAAAATCTACACCAGGATGATCATAGTAATCCTGATCCTCTGCCGCAATAAAGGCCTGCTTCACAAACTCGGGTATGGTCTCGATCGGGACAAATAGCCGTCTCTGGTGCGCGTATTCTGCGATCAGACTGCCATCCGCCGCATGCACCCGGGTCATTACCGGCGGTTCATATTCGGTGAGCTGGTCATATTCGGGCAGCCCTTTGCCGAAATGGTAAAGGCCATAACCAACTGCGCCAACGCCAATGACTCCGAAGAAAATCATCAGGGTAAAGCACAGAAACAGAAATTTCGCGAGGCGCTTCATAAGCTAACTAATCTCAAAATACATAATCATTTCGTGAATATAGAACAGATTCGGTTTTTTTCAGGCAGAAAATAAGTTTTTTCGCAAAAGCATGACCTTTTATCTGTTCTCAGGGGTCGACAGTTTCAAAATATCTGTCGATGGCATTCACAATTGCCTGCGCTAGCCGCTGCTGACCATTGCCTGATTTTAGGATTTTTTCATCGTCGTAATTTGACAGATACCCCAATTCGACAAGAACGGAGGGCACATCTGGCGCTTTCAGCACGCGAAACCCGGCAAAACGATGCGACCGTCCACGTGTTTTCATGCCGGACTTGGCGATTTCCGGGATGATCATCTCGGCAAATTTAACGGAAAAATTCATGGTCTCGCGCTGCGCAAGATCAATCAGGATACCTTGAACCGTATCGTCCTGCACGCTCATGTCAACGCCGGCGATCAGGTCTGATTTATTCTCGCTTTTGGCCAGTTCCGCGGCCTCATCATCGGAGGCATTCTCGGAGAGAGTATAGACCGTGGCACCGCGAAAATCCGGTCGGCTGATCGAATCTGCATGGATTGAGACGAAGAGATCCGCACTCGCATGCCGGCCTATAGAGACCCGCTCCCTCAGGCTGAGGAAGGTATCATCATCGCGGGTCATGATGACATTGTATTTTTTATCCTTTGCCAGGATACTTTGTATCCTTTTGGAGACGCCGAGGGTGATTTTCTTCTCATATACACCGCTTTTGCCGATGGCGCCGGGATCAATGCCCCCATGCCCCGCATCGATGACAACTGTGTATTTCCGGTTATTTGCGGGTGGTTCCGGTGCGAGGATGGCAACCTGCGTGTTCTTTTGTTCCTCCCGTCTTGTCGCCAGTTCCCGGCGAAAACTGGCATCATCGGTTTTCTGAATATCGATAAAGAACCGGTAGGGTTTGCCTGATGAGGGCGGCAGGACGACAGTGCGAAGGACCTTTACGGGCCCGTCAACATCAAGCACAACGCGTGAGGTATCCTTCTTGAAAAGTCCAAAACGATAGTTCTCGACAAGACCTTTCTTGCGACCGCTATTTTCATCGGCCAGCCAGTTTAATTCGGGTAAATCAATGACAATCCTGTAAGGGTCGGCGAGAAGGAAAACATTGTAATCCGGCGCCGCGCTCATCTCCATCACGAAACGCGTCTTGTCAGTATGCTGTCCCAGCCGGGCGGAGGACACGTCAATGGTCGCTGCTGCAACGGCGGGTACCGAAAGATAACCTCCGGCCACTAACAGGCAGACCATAACAGCACTTCGGAAAAAGCGATTGACCATATCCATATCCGGACCACACTTATATTACGCGACGAATTTAACGACCAGATGGCCTACGAACGGGCTTAAATTAGCGGTTTCAGAGTTTCTAATCAATGCACGCCGCTCTATATTTGATAATATTTTTTATTCCCACTTCATTATTCACTTGGTAAGTTTGTCACAATGAAGCTATCATACTCGCGTGAGTTCCTGTGGTCAGCCCCTTCCTCATATATATGACAGGGCGGCGCCGATATCGACAGCTTTTGTAGGCATTGAAAAATTTCAATCCCCGGAGCGTCTGATAGCAGCGCTTAAGACAATGCAGTGAAATAGTTGAAACAGAGATCGTTCCAATTCTCAATGTCGAGAATGGATTGCGGCAGCCAAAGATTCAGACAAGGCCTTTTGGCAAGTTTGGAAATGTTTTGAAAGAAAAAAACGCGGCGCCGACGATTTCCATAGAAAATGGGCTGATGTTCTTTTACTCATACGAAGGACATACAGTCACGGAGCTAATGTATGGCTACGCGCATGCTGATCGACGCGTCTCATCAAGAAGAGACACGCGTCGTAAAAGTTAGAGGTACCCGTCTTGAAGAATTTGATTACGAGACGGCTTCAAAAAAACAACTCAAAGGCAACATTTATCTCGCCAAAGTAACAAGAGTAGAGCCTTCCCTTCAGGCAGCCTTTGTCGAGTATGGCGGTAATCGCCACGGTTTCCTCCCCTTCAATGAAATTCATCCCGATTACTACCAGGTGCCGATTTCCGATCGCGAAGTCCTGATCGAGCAGGAAGCTGCGGCTGAACGCGAAGCGAGTGATCTGGAAGATGCGGAGATCGACAGCACATCGACTGTGGAGGCAAAAGACTCCCCGGAAAATGATGACACTGAAAAGGCGGAAGCCTTGACGGAGTCCGCGGATGATGACGACGAAGAAGGTGTTGTCGACGATGCGGATGACACAGGCGGCGGTCTTGAAGTTGTCGATCACGGTGACGATGATGTCGTCGAAAGCCTTGGCGGAGAAGACGATGTTGATGACCGGCGTGCCAAACAGCCACGTCGCAATTACAAAATTCAGGAAGTAATCAAGCGGCGGCAAATTCTTTTGGTGCAGGTGGTCAAGGAAGAACGCGGCAACAAGGGTGCGGCGCTTACGACCTATATCTCCCTTCCCGGCCGCTATAGTGTGCTGATGCCCAATACGGGCCGCGGCGGTGGCATCAGCCGGAAGATCAGCAATCCCTCCGATCGCAAGCGGCTCAAGAAAATCGCGAACGAGCTCGAAGTTCCCGAAGGAATTGGCGTCATTATCCGCACCGCAGGGCTTAGCCGGACCAAGGTTGAAATCAAGCGTGACTATGAATTCCTGATGCGCCTCTGGGACGATATTCGGGAATTGACGCTTAAATCCATTGCCCCTTACTGTGTGTATGAAGAAGCCAATCTGATCAAGCGCAGTATTCGCGATCTTTATGACAAGGAAATCAGCGAAGTTCTGGTTGAGGGTGACGAAGGATATAAGCTGGCCAAGGATTTTATGCGCAAGCTGATGCCCAGTCATGCCAAGAAGGTCCAGCCTTATAAGGACAAGATCCCCCTCTTCCACCGCTTCCAGGTGGAACAGCAGTTCGCCTCCATGTATCATCCGGAAGTGCAGCTCAAATCCGGCGGCTATATTGTTATCAACCCGACGGAAGCGCTCGTTTCCATCGACGTCAACTCCGGCAAGGCCACGCGGGAACGGAATGTCGAGGATACGGCCACGAAAACCAATCTCGAAGCGGCCGAGGAAATCGCCCGTCAGTTACGGCTTCGCGATCTCGCTGGCCTGATTGTTATCGATTTCATCGACATGGATGACAACCGCAATAACCGCGCGGTCGAGCGTAGGATGAAGGATTGCCTCAAGTCTGATCGCGCCCGCATTCAGGTGGGACGGATCAGCCCCTTCGGCCTGATGGAAATGTCGCGCCAAAGGCTGCGGCCGAGCTTCCTGGAAACCAGTACGACCATGTGCCACACTTGTGGAGGATCCGGTTTTGTTCGCTCTATCGAGTCAACCGCCCTGCTGATTATCCGCACCCTGGAAGAAGAAGGTGTGCGCGAAAGAAGTGCGAAAATTACCGTGGCGGTTCATACAGATGTGGCGATTTACCTGCTCAATCAGAAGCGGTCGGTTATTCAGGAGCTTGAAAACATCTATGGCATAACGATCCTGATCACCGCGGATCCGTTATCGAACATGAATGACTACAAGATCGATCGGGAAAAAGGAAAACCGGGAGATCTGACACCGGTCACACGCGAAGTCACATCTGCCTATAACGGCACCATTGAAGAGGAAGAGGAGACCGAGAAAACTCCTGCCAATTCAAATGGAGAAGAAGATGACACGGCGCCCAAACGCCGTCGGCGTCGGCGTCGGCGGAAGCCGCGTGATGAAAATGCCCCGCAAGAGGCAAATTCAGAGAACCAGACCGGTGAAAACCAATCTGCCAACACAGAAGAAGAGAGCGAAAATGGTGAGCCCAAGAGGCGCCGTCGCGGAAAACGTGGTGGCCGTCGCCGGTCCCGGAATGGTGCCTCTGAAGAGCAGCAGACACAGGATAACACTACAGATCAGGAAGGTTCCTCACCTGAATCAACTGAACCTGTGGTCATCCCGATCACTGTAAGTGACGAGAGCAAGACACCTGAGGGCGCGGAGGTTGCAGTAGCCGTGACACCGCCGGAGACCTCTGTATCACCTGATACGGCGGAAGCCGAGCCGAAAGCGGAAAAGAAGCCGCGTCGTTCCCGCCGGAAACCAAAAACTGAGGAGGTCACTGAAGTGACCAGTGCCAGTCCAGACAGTGCACAGAACACTCAAGATTCCTCTGATGAGACCAGCGGTGATGCGGAAAAGCCGAAGAAAGCTCCAGTCCGCCGCCGGAGATCTCCAAAGAAAGAAGCAGACACAGCAGAGACCACAGCGCAGCCTGAGCAAACACCTTCTGAGCCTGTTGCGGCGGCACCTGCAGAGGTTAAGGAAACAAAAGCCGAGGTAACTGAAAAACCGGTATCTGTAACCATGACAACTGAAGAAAAAACGGAAGAAGCCGTGGCAGAGAAAAAACCAAAGCGCAGCGGCTGGTGGCGGCGCGGTTAGTTCCGGCAGTACCAAGGATAGCGAAAAGGGAGCTTAACGGCTCCCTTTTTTAATGCCGGGCCAATCTTTCAGGCGCTCTATTGCCCCGTTTATACTGGCCGTCGAACCGGCGAAGGAAAAGCGGACATAGCCGTTACCGCGATGGGGATCGAAATCAAGTCCCGGAGTTGCCGCAACGCCGGTTTCCGCCAGCATGGTCTTGCAGAACGCGACCGAGTCATTGGTGAAATCCCGCACATCGGCATAGACATAGAAGGCGCCATCGGCCGCGGCAAGGCGTGACAACCCGAGCTTGGGGAGCTCTTCCAGGAGAATTTTCCTGTTGCGGGCGTAGTTTTTGACATTCTCCTCCAACTCGTCCTTACACTCGAACGCCGCGATGGCCGCATATTGGCTGAGCGCGGGCGGCGAAATAAAGAGGTTCTGCGCGAGTTTTTCGATAAAGCACACCAGCCGTTCGGGCACTATCATCCAGCCCAAACGCCAACCGGTCATGGAAAAATACTTGGAGAAGGAATTGATGACAATTGCCTCGTCCGTCAGTTCCAGTGCCGTGGTTGCGTCTTCGTCATAGGTGATGCCGTGATAAATCTCATCAGAGATAAACTGCAACCCTCGCCCGGCGCAATAATCAATCAGTGCCGCCAATTCATCGCGCTTGATCATGGTGCCTGTGGGGTTCGACGGGCTCGCGACAAGAAGTCCGGAAACAGGATCCGGCAGTTTATCAATCAGCTCTGGCGTCGGCTGAAAATTTGTCTCTGCATGACAGGGCAAGCCAACAGGCACGAGATCGAGTGAGGTGAGAATATTGCGGTAAGCGGGATAACCCGGTTCTGCAAGCACGACCCCTGCCCCTTTCTCGAAGGCCGAGAGGAAGGAGAGAAGAAAGCCACCTGAGGAACCGGTGGTCACGACGACCCGCTCCATCGGGACGGTGACGCCGTAAAACTCCTTGTAATGGCGCGCAATTGCCTCCCGCAGCGGGGCGATTCCAAGCGCATCGGTATAGCCGATTTGCTGGTTATCCAGTGCTTCCTTGGCGGCCGCGAGTACCTTTGAAGGGGCGGACGTACCCGGTTGTCCGACTTCCATGTGAAAAACCTCGCCGCCTTCCTGCTCTCGCAGGTTCGCCGCCTTCAGGACTTCCATCGCGATAAAGGGACTGATTTCCCTGCCCGACGTGCTGGCCATGTTATTTCCTTTGGATTGTAATTATCAGTTTTCGATGAGGGATAGGCCAAACCCGCGCGGATCATGTCGGGAAATGCAATTTGGAACCTTGCCCGCCCGGCAATAGATCGCGTTGACGGCGGCTAGCCTGTCAACTTCCACCATTACCGGAAAATCACTCTTCAGGCTATCAACTGTCTCCGCCGTCATCGAGGATTCGTAAAGAAGCGGTAGTTTCTGGCCCATGGTAAAGAGACGCGGCGCATCCATGGCCGGATCGAGGTTGCTGCCCTTGGCAAAGATATTGAGCGCCGTTGCAACGGACGCAACAGTTGCCGCGGCCCCGCCCGTTGAGCCGCCCGCATAATAGAGATCCTTATTTGGTATATTTGCAATCACAAGTGGGGAGGCCACAAATTCACGGCTTTCCAGCGGCAAATTACCGGCCATGACCATACCGGTAATCTCCCCCATCTGGCCACTGCCGAAAGGAAAGCCGAGACCGACGACGCAGGCGACGGCGCTGCCCTTGTTATCTGCGGTAACGAAGGAGGTTGCGCCCTGGCTGATAAAGGGAGATATATTGTTCAAGTCAGAAAAAATTGACGCCGTGGCCCTGGCAATCTCAACTTGGGGTATTGTGACATCAATGCCGAGGATACCTTTGCCGTCATACAGGGTTTTCCAGAGTTTGCGGTAAATATCACCGGCCGGCCCGACCGACACGCCAACCATATTGTTATCAACCCGGAAGCTTTGTGCCTCGAGCCAGACAGGCTTGTAAGAGAGCATGTCCGAAATATTGATCTGGCCACCTGCGGCAAGAGCATCCGCAATATATGTGCGGGCCCAGTTGCCACTATAAAAGGAGGCTCCCCCTTCTGACCGTAAGGCAGATATCAGGCTGGCCAGTCTGATCTGGCGGATTTTAGTCCCTTCCGCCACAAACTCTCCATCTTTATCCATAAAAATGCTTTGAATATTATAATCGAGGAGGAGCTGATCCTTATTCAACACCATGGCCATATGCTGGGCCCGCGAGAGAGGCTGACCGAAATTGGCGATCTGCTCGGCCGGGGCGAGAAGCTGCGACCATTCCAGCTTTCCGTACCGGGCCTGCAATGCGGCCATGCCCCGGATATTGCCGGGAATGGCAATCGACCCACCGGCTACGGGCGCCTTGTTGAAGAATTGCAGGTTCTCAAGCTTGTTGGTTTCATTGTCATAAACGATGCATTCCCCGCCCCCGCCGAGGGATGCGGCGACCGGATATGTTACGGCAAGGGTGAAATAAAGGGCCGTTGCCGCATCCGCAGCAGTCCCACCGGAGGAGAGAATATCTTCCGCTACCAGGGTCGCCCGCGGCTCATCCGAGGCAGCACCCCCGAGAGACCCCTCAACATTGCCGATTTCACCGAGTGGCACACTGGGGCCACCACAGGCGGCAAGCGCGAAAGGGGCGAGACATGCGAGTGACAACAACCGAACCTTCCATTGACGGGAGCGTCCACAGTTCCTAGTTTTAGGAAGTGATAAAAGGAATTTATTCTTGATCAAACGCATATTTACGCCGGTATCCATATTCTTGATCCTGTTACTGTCTTTGGGAAGCGCTGCTGCCAAACAGACGGCCCCTTCTTTCATTCGTGACGCCGAAATTGAACATACCCTTCGCGCTTACGCAAGGCCTCTGTTCAAGGTGGCAGGATTGAACGGTGAGGATGTTGAAATTTATATCATCAATAGCACGGATTTGAACGCTTTTGTGGCCGGCGGACAGCGTTTATTCATGTTTCGGGGGTTACTTGAGCGGGTTGAGACACCAGGCCAGCTTAAAGGCGTCATCGCCCATGAAACGGGCCATATCGCGGGTGGCCATCTGGCGCGAACGCAGGATGCGCTTGCAAATGCGAATGTAAAAAGCATCGTGGGCATGATCCTCGGTCTTGCCGCCATGGCGGCCGGTGGCGGCCAGGCCGGTGCGGCGGTGGTTCTTGGCTCGCAGGATGCGGCGACAAAATCATTTCTGCAATATAGCCGGACACAGGAATCATCTGCCGATCAGGCGGCAATCACTTACCTTAACCGGACTGGTCAGTCCGGTCGCGGTATGATGGAGTTCCTGGAAATTATCGGTGCGGGTCAATATCAGCCGCAGACAACGATTTCCTCCTATTACCGGAGCCATCCTGTCAGCAGCGAACGCGTTTCGGCATTGAGCCAACGCGTGCTGGCGTCGCCCTATAAGGATAAACCTCCTTCTGATGAGGATGTTATAGCGCTCAAGCGCATGCAGGCAAAGCTCTATGGCTTTACCCGTCCTCTCGGTAGTACACTGAAGAAATATCCTGTGAGCGATAACAGTGTTGAGGCCCGCTATGCCCGGGCGATTGGCTACTTTCGCTATCCAGACCTCCCCAAGGCGATCAAGGAGATCGACAGCCTGATCACGGAATATCCAACGGATCCCTATTTTCATGAATTGAAAGCTCAGGCACTTTATGAGAATGGCGATATCCTGGGTGCCCTTCCACCGCTTGAAACGGCGATGACACTGGCGCCGAGCGAACCGCTGATCCTGACATTCTATGGTACCGTCCTGAATGCAACCGGCAATGTACGGGATTCAGAAACGGCCATTATCGTCCTTAATGACAGCCTTTCCTATGATCCAAACAACGGGAATACCTGGGATCAATTGGCCATAGCCTATAGCCGGACGGGGGATACGGGAATGCTATCCCTGGCAAGTGCCGAGCGTTCCCTGCTGGAGGGGAACTCTCAAAAGGCCATTTTTCATGCAAAGCGGGCGCAGGACTTTTTTCCAATCGGCAGCCCGTCCTACCTCCGTCTGGAGGATATCATCACAATTTCGAGCCAGGCGTCACGGAATTAGTGAACCGTGACGCCTGACAGGATTATTTCTGGCTTTTCAGCAGATCGCGGATTTCTTCCAGCAAAACCTCTTCGCGCGGTGGCGCTGCAGGTTCGGCCGGGGCTTCCTCTTCTTTTGTCTTGAGGCGATTGATCTGCTTGATCAGCAGGAAGATCGCGAAGGCGACGATGAGGAAGCTGATTACGGTGTTAAAAAACGCCCCGTAATTCAAGGTAACGGCGCCGGCCTCTTTTGCAGCAGCAAGGGTTTCAAAACTTCCACTGGAAAGAGTAATAAAGAAATCTGTAAAATCAACGCCCCCAAGAAGCATCCCGATCGGCGGCATGATAATATCCGCGACGAGTGATTTGACGATCGTTCCAAATGCGGCACCAATAATGATACCGACGGCCATGTCGACAACATTGCCGCGCATGGCGAAATCTTTAAATTCCTTCAACATAATTTCCCCCTACTCATAAACTGTTAGCGCATAACTTACTTTTTTACGGGTTTCTGCGCATATTTCCCATATGATTAACTATAATGTAGTTTGGAAAATCCACAATCTTGTTTATTCCATCAGAAAGTTACTTGTGAATAACGGTATGCAATCGATGTTCACAAGAAAGTTAATTTGATTTACCCTTGGCCGTGCGCATAATTAGCCAAAATTAATTCTCCGAAAGTGTTTTAATGTCCGCCAGAACAAAACTAAGCAGCCTCAGCATCTTTTCCCTCGTTGCTCTTATTGGTTTGATTGCCTTTGGCGCCTATCAGTATGCGATGACAAAGCCGGTGGTGTCGGAGGAGGAATTCGGCGCCCGTGTCCGGGCTTATCTTCTTTCCAATCCGCAGGTTTTACGGGAGGTAATTGCCGAACTCAGCAAGCAAGAAGAGAAAGTCGCGGCTGCAGAGCAGGAGAACCTTATCTCATCTCTTGCCAAAGACCTGAAGGAGGATGGTTATAGCTTTGTTGCCGGTAACCCGGATGGAGATGTAACGATTGTCGAGTTTTTTGACTATCGATGTGGGTACTGTAAGAAGAGCTTTCCTGAAGTCATGAAAACCGTCGAGATGGATGGCAATATCCGGCTGGTGTTGAAGGAATTTCCCATACTCGGTGCGGATTCCTTCCTTGCGTCGCAAGCAGCCATCGCGTCCCTTGAGCAAAACAAGTATTTTGAGTTCCATACAGCGCTTATGGAAAGTCGCGGCGGTGTGACAATTGAGGGTATCCGAAGTATTGCTGCCGATATCGGCCTTGATGTGGAAAAGCTTGAGGCCGACATGAAAAAGGATGAAGTGCGCGAGGTCGTCGAGAAGAACTATGAGCTCGCCAAACAGCTCGGGATCAGCGGTACACCGGCCTTTGTGATTGGCGATCAGTTCGTTCCCGGCGCACTTTCCACCGAGCAGATGCTGCAACTTGTTGCAGAAGTGCGGGATTCATCTGGCAATACTTCCGGAAACGATTCCTGATAATATTACGCTAGATCACGCCACGGCGTATCTGGTCAAGCTCGATTGATTCGAACAAGGCCTGAAAGTTTCCTTCGCCGAAACCTTCATTCCCTTTTCGCTGGATGATCTCAAAGAAAATCGGACCGATGACATTCTGGGTGAAAATCTGGAGCAAAAGCCCCTGCCCTTCTGTTGGCGCACCGTCGATCAGGACCTGCAATTTCTTGAGCTTCTCGACATCCTCGCCATGGTCTTTCACGCGCCCATCAATCTGTTCAAAATAGGTATCGGGTGTTTCCTGAAAAAGCGTGCCCGATGAGCGCATTGCCGTCACCGTATCATAGATATCATTTGTTCCAAGCGCGATATGCTGGATCCCCTCGCCGTGATAGGCATCCAGATACTCCTGTATCTGCGACTTGTCGTCTGAGCTTTCATTGATCGGGATACGTATCTTCCCACAAGGGCTGGTCATGGCCTTGCTTTTCAGCCCGGTGAGCTTGCCTTCGATATCGAAATAGCGGATCTCCTGAAAATTAAACAGACGTTCATAGAATTCCGACCATTCGTCCATGCGCCCGCGATGAACATTGTGGGTAAGATGATCAATATAAGTGAGGCCAGTGCCAACCGGATGCCGTTCTTCCCCCTCAATGGGCAGGAAATCAACGTCATAGATGGAGCCCTTGTCGCCATAACGATCGACAAGATAAATCAAGGAATCGCCGATACCCTTGATGGCCGGGATGTTGAGTTCCATCGGCCCCACATCCGACGGCACAATCCAGGCACCGAGTTCCTCTGCGCGCTTGATTGCTTTCCCCGCGTTCTTCACCCGGAACGCCATGGCGCAGGCGCAGGGCCCATGTATACGCGCGAAAGACTGGGCGAAGCTGTTAGGTTCGGCATTGACGATAAAATTGACATCCCCCTGCCGATACAGCGTCACATCCTTCGACCGATGGCGTGCAACGGGGCGGAACCCCATTGAGATAAACAGCTCCCCCAACGCAATCGGGTCCGGCGCGGCATATTCGACAAATTCGAAGCCGTCTGTTTCCATCGGATTATCCCATAAATCAGCCATATCGATCCCTCCGGTCAAAAAAGTAGTTTCATTTGAAACTTTAATGCGTAAGATGGATCGGGTGCTGAATAATGTCAAGGCCGTTTCGATGAATGAAATGCAACGTAGTCTATACCTACCCCGCTTCCTTCCCTACCGACTGACCAAGCTGTCCGGCATGATCAGCCGCAGCCTTGCTGCGAAATATTCAAAAATGTTCGACTTGACCATTCCGGAGTGGCGTATTGTGGCCCTGCTGGGTTCCAATCCCGGCCTGACCGCGCGGGAGATTGCACCGCTCGCCTCCCTCGATAAGGTCAGCATCAGTCGGGCCGTGGAGCGTCTCATAAAATCGGGGCGCCTTGAAAAGAAAACACTGGAGGGGGATCGCCGCTCTGCCGCGCTTTTCCTCACCCAGGCGGGCCAATTAACCCTCGCGGAGATCATCCCGCTCGCGCAAGACTATGAAAACAAGCTCCTCGCCGAATTCAGTCCGGAGGAGATTGAGCAACTCGATAATTTCCTGAACAGGCTCGATACGAAGGCAGAGGAATTACAGAACTGCTAGAATATCTCAACCCGGCCAAACCCCGGCAGCTTGAGCGCTGCGTCGTCCACATCAAGACCAAGCGTAAGACCGAGCAGATGCAGCTCTATCCCTTCCACAGGACTGGCCACGAAGCCGCCATATCCCAATATTGAAAACTGAACCCCTCGCCCGCTCACTGCCGTACCAAACGGGGCACCATCGGTGATATAGTCCTTGCCGATGGCGGTTGGCGGCAGGTCGAGATTAAGCTCCGGTACCGCGCGGCCGATATGGGCTATAAAACTGTTCGAGTTGGGGCCGGGCCAGACGTTATAATTATACTTATGTGGATAAGCCTCAATCACTGTCTCGATCCGTTCGATAAGATTGGTGGCGGCCGTTCCCCGGATTTCGCTGAGCAATTCAGGCACATTTCCGAACCAGTGATTATCGGGAGACCCCCGGCTCTGGACCAGGGCATTACCGCCGTTGCGCGCGCGCCAGCCGATGACTTCATAGCGGTCATAGTTTTCTGCGCCCTCGCGCTTCATGGAAATCCAGGTATGAATAGCGAAATTCCCGCGCCAGCCCCAGGTGCGTGCACCAAAAACCTGAATAATCGCTTCACTGTAGGTGTCCGGCGCCGGCGAAAGACCGGTCGCATCGCGCCGCGCGGAGGACCAGTTCGTCGCCTCCGATGAGGTACCTGCTGCCACTGACAGCATCTGCGGCAACCCGAACAGCGCGATCGCGCATAGTATAACCAGAATAGTTTTTCGAACTGCCGTCATCCCACCCGTTATCCCGCACTGCACAAAAGCTGAGTATAAGGGTAAGGCTCGATTTTGCAAAATCAATCCTCCTTACACTCCTTCATCGACTAATTTTCACGATTGCTTTAAACTTGTGAAAGACTTCTGTATAAGGGGGCAGTTTGGCTGAAAGGCCGGTTCGCACGGGAAGTTGCGGGGGAATGTATGGGTAAGTCAGTAATTGTCATCAACGGTCCGAACCTGAACCTGCTGGGCAAGCGGGAGCCGGAGATTTACGGAAGCACAACGCTTGCCGATATCGAGGCCTTGACCCGCGCCCATGGCGAAAATATCGACATCGAGACCATCTTCTTCCAGAGCAACCAGGAAGGCGACCTTGTGGACGCAATCCAGCGTGCGGGCGCAAGCCATAGCGGCATTATTCTCAATGCGGCCGCTTATACCCATACTTCTGTTGCGCTCCATGATGCGATCAAGGCCTGCGGCCTTCCTGTGATTGAAGTGCATCTGTCAAACATCTTTTCGCGTGAAGAATTTCGCCATCACAGCTATATTTCGTCCGTTGCCGCTGGCGTTATCTGCGGATTTGGGGCAAAAGGCTATGTGCTGGCCCTCGACGCGCTTGCCGATATCATTGATTAAAGTAACCGAGACTTGGACATTATGAATAAACTCAACATCGACAAAAAGGCGATCCGGGATCTGGCCGAGATCATGAACGAAACCGGCCTTGGGGAAATTGAAATCGAAAATGGCGATCATCGCCTGCGTGTTTCCCGTGGTTCTACCGCTGCTGCACCGGAAACCATCCAGACTGTTTTTCCCGCCGCCGCACAAGTTCCCGCGGCCGCAGCCCCCGCGGCACCGGCGGCAGAAGCAGCCAGCCATCCGGGAACCGTAAAGTCACCGATGGTGGGGACAGTGTATCTCTCGCCGGAACCTACCGCCGCCCCGTTTGTACGTGTGGGCGACACGGTGAATGTGGGGCAAACGCTCCTTATCGTCGAGGCCATGAAAACCATGAACCCGATCGCTGCCCCAAAAGCGGGTAAGGTCATCGAGATTCTGGTCGAGAATGAAGAGCCGTGTGAATATGGCCAGCCGCTTGTCATTGTAGAATAACCGTCGGAATTTAGATGTTTGAAAAAATCCTGATTGCTAACCGTGGTGAAATCGCGCTCCGGATCCATCGCGCCTGCCGGGAAATGGGCATCAAGACGGTGGCTGTTCATTCTTCCGCCGATGCGGATGCCATGCATGTGCGCCTCGCCGATGAAAGTGTTTGTATCGGTCCGCCAAGTTCAGCCCAGAGCTATCTCAATATCCCCTCCATCATCGCGGCGGCGGAAGTTACCAACGCGGATGCTATCCATCCGGGTTACGGCTTCCTTTCCGAAAATGCGAAATTCGTGGATATCGTCACTGCCCACGGCATCAAGTTCATTGGTCCGTCCGCCGATCACATCCGCATGATGGGTGACAAGATCACGGCGAAGGAAACCATGCGCAAGCTTGGCGTGCCCTGCGTCCCGGGATCGGAAGGGGAAGTTGAAACCCTTGCCGATGCGGAACGCGAGGCGGAACAAATGGGCTATCCCGTCATTATCAAGGCTTCCGCCGGAGGCGGCGGCCGCGGGATGAAGGTTGCGGAAAACGCGGATGCGCTTTCTGAAGCATTTTCTTCTGCCCGTTCCGAGGCCAATCTCGCCTTTGGCAATGACGCGGTCTATATGGAAAAATACTTGAGCGGTCCGCGTCATATTGAGGTGCAAATCCTTGCTGATGGCCAAGGTAACGTGGTGCATTTGGGAGAGCGCGACTGCTCTTTACAGCGACGCCACCAGAAAGCCCTTGAGGAAAGCCCCTCACCCGCCATCACCCCGGAACTGCGCGAAAAAATCGGCAAGACGGTGTCCGATGCCATTCGTGACATGAGATATGAGGGTGTCGGTACGATCGAATTTCTATTCGAGAATGACGAGTTCTATTTTATCGAGATGAATACCCGCCTCCAGGTGGAGCATCCGGTAACGGAGATGATCACCGGTATTGATCTCGTTCAGGCCCAGATCAATGTTGCGGCCGGATATCCGCTGGATCTGAAGCAAGAAGATATTAAATTTTCCGGCCATTCAATTGAATGCCGCGTAACGGCCGAAGACCCGCATACCTTTGCGGCGAGCCCCGGACCGGTGACCGAATTTCACGTCCCCGGAGGCTTGGGCGTACGCGTCGATTCTGCGCTCTACACGGGTTATAATATCCCACCCCATTATGACAGCCTGATCGCCAAGCTGATTGTTCATGCCAAAAGCCGAGAAGAATGCCTTTTGCGGCTTAACCGCGCGCTAGAGGAGTTTGTTGTCAGCGGGATCAAGACGACATTGCCGCTGCATCAGGAAATTATCCATAGTCAGGAATTCCGCGACGGTCATTTTGACATTCACTGGTTGGAAAAATTCATTGCGGCGCGCTAGTTCACGATAGTTATGTCTGCGCTGACCGCCGAGACAATCCTTGCCGCCTACCGGATTGGGGTTTTTCCGATGGCGGACGATGCGGATGATCCCGATCTATACTGGGTCGAGCCAGAAAGACGCGGGATCTTTCCGCTTGATAACTTCCATGTGCCGAAGCGCCTTGCCCGTACAATCCGCAAGATGCCATTCACCGTCACCGTGGACAAGGATTTCCGCCGCGTCATGCGGGAATGCGCGGAGCCACGTGGCGACCGAGATGCCACCTGGATCAACAAGACCATCCTCGAACTCTATGGCGAACTGCATGACCTCGGCTATGCCCATAGTGTTGAATGCTGGTTAGGGGATGATCTCGTCGGCGGATTATACGGTCTTGCGTTCGAAAGTGTTTTCTGCGGGGAAAGTATGTTCACGCGCGCAACAGACGCGAGCAAGGTCGCGCTTGTTTACCTTGTGGCGCGATTAATACGCGGCAGATTTAACCTGTTGGACGCTCAGTTCATGAACCCGCATCTGGCAACCTTCGGCGCGGTGGAGATCAGCCGGGCGGATTACCTGTTACGCCTCAACAAGGCCTTGCAGAGCGAGGGGGATTTTTATTCCTTGGGCGACGACGTGACGGGCTCTGAAATCTTGCAGTCGATCACCCAGACATCATAGACCGGATGCTCCAACGCATTAATCGCGGGACTGGAGGCAAACATCCAGCCAGTGAAGAGAGTTAAATCTTCGGCGTCATCATGAATTTCAGATATTTCTAGAAAAGTCGACGTTTCCGGCGTTTCTTCGGGCGGCCGCTTCAGGCATTTGCGTGGCCGAATGGCGAGGCTACCGAATACAGCTGTTTCATCAATGGGAACAGATAGATCTTTGGTGCGGGCCGTTACCTTATCAAGGGCACGCAGTATAACGATATCCCCTTCCAATGACTCTGCCGCATTACTGGAATGTGGCGCAAAATTCACGGCGACGAGACTGAGGAACATAATCGTCGTCAATCGCCGAATACCATGAAGGGATACGCAACACCGCACGAGAAATGAGTCAAAAAATAGTAACACAGCTAAAAATTGGTTACTTTTTGGAGTCATTGCTACTGCTGAAAATTGCCTGGGCGATCAGGTCCTGGATATTCACGGCGCCTTGTGTATAGGAAATTGTCCCGCCGTCTTCCAACATATCGTCTGACCCGCCGGGTGTAAGCTGTAGGTAGTTGTTCCCGAGAAGACTGCTGGAGGTGATCTTTGCGGAGCTGTCATCGGGCAGTTCTACATCATCATCAAGGCTGATTTTCAGGATCGCGCGATAGGTTTTCGGATCAAGCGTCTGGGAGGTTACGGCACCGACCTTGATTCCGCTCATCCGGACATCACTGCCGACACTGAGGCCATCGACATTGTCAAAGGAGGCCGAGAGGTTAATACCACCACTTCCGATGTTAACTTCTGCGGTACGATAGGCAAAGACAAGGAAAATAGTCGCAAATGCCAAAACCACGGCACCAATGACGGTTTCCACAATATTACTGTTCATTTAATCCTCCTACGCTTGCGCGCAACGCCCGGCGCAAGGAAATCATCTCTAATTATGGTTTCCAGGCTTCGTAGTCGCCGGTACCCTTCTGGCGCTTCCCGCCGCTAACGATAGATCCATCCGGATGATAGGCAAATTCCGTACCCGTTAGATTGGGCCGATGTTCCTCCTGCCATTCAGCCTGGGGCAATTCCTGCTGATCGGGAAGCTTGTCGGTAGTGTAATGCAGCCATATATGCCACGCAGGCGGCACCTTCGATGCTTCCGGGCGGCCCTTGTACACAACCCAGCGGCGTTCTCTTCCGGTGGGACCCGTCGGCTTGCCTTTTTCCCGGTAATAACGGTTGCCAAACTGGTCCTCTCCGACCCGTTCGCCGCGCCACCATGTAAACAGCCTTGTGCCAATCGTCGCCATTTAAATCTTCTCACTGAATAGGAACAGAAATATTTGCCCGGAATATGGCATTGTGGGGGCCTTTCGTCCAGTCTAACTTTTCGTCGTGGACATGGTGAAGCCTAATCATCCCCTGCCTGATTCTAATGATTCTGATCCTGACTGCTTCTCATTATTGCTTTTCTGCAACTCCCCCCGGATTTCTTGTTAACCATAATAAACCCCAACAGTCACTAAACCGCCATATTTCGCGATCTATAAAATTTTACACACTAAATGTAGACTTTTTGGTGTTGACTTGGCCTATCCTGAACGACATGATCCTATGCGACGAGGGGGATTTTCCTACTATATATAGTAGGCATTGGAAATGAGGGAGCCGTTGCTGACCCTGCGTTTTCCAAGGCTTTAAACAATATCCCCGCTTGCATGACTACGAAAATGAACTGGTGATTGGAAGGTATGCGATGCGTATAGAGCGACATTTTACAAATAAAGATTCTTCTCCGTATGCATCCATTAAATTCAGGCAAACTACCAGTGAAATCCGAAACCCTGACGGATCTGTTGTTTTCAAGCTCGAGGGGATTGATGTCCCTGCCAACTGGTCGCAGGTTGCCTGTGACATCATCGCCCAGAAATATTTCCGTAAAGCTGGCGTCCCTGCCCGACTGAAACCGGTTGCCGAGAAGGATGTGCCGGAATGGCTATGGCGGCAGACTGCCGACAAAAAGGCTCTTGAAGAAGTGGCGGAAGATGAACGCTATATCGGTGAAACCTCCTCCACTGAAGTGTTCGACCGGCTCGCCGGGACCTGGACCTATTGGGGCTGGAAAGGCGGCTATTTCGATGGGGAGGAAGACGCCCGCACCTATTTTGACGAAATGCGCTATATGCTGGCCCGCCAGATGGGCGCCCCAAATTCACCGCAGTGGTTCAATACAGGCCTGCATTGGGCATATGGTATTGAAGGCCCGGCGCAGGGGCATTCCTATGTTGATTTCAAAACCGGTAAGCTAAAGAAATCCGTCAATTCATATGAGCATCCACAGCCCCATGCCTGCTTTATCCAGTCGGTCGATGACGATCTCGTCAATGAAGGCGGCATCATGGATCTCTGGGTGCGCGAGGCACGGCTGTTTAAATATGGCTCGGGTACAGGCACCAACTTTTCCAATCTTCGAAGCGCAGGTGAGAGCCTCTCTGGTGGCGGCAAGTCTTCCGGCCTGATGAGCTTTCTCAAGATTGGCGACCGGGCTGCGGGCGCCATCAAGTCTGGCGGCACGACGCGACGCGCGGCCAAGATGGTCACACTCGATATCGATCACCCCGATATTGAAGAATATATTGGCTGGAAAGCCGTGGAAGAGCAGAAAGTTGCGGCCATGGTTTCCGGGTCAAAACTCTGCAATATTCATCTCAACAATGTCATCAAGGCATGCCATGAGATCAAGGGTGACGAGGCATTTCTCCCGGCCGAAAATCCAGCGCTTAAAAAAGCCATCATCGGCGCGCGCAAGGCCATGGTCCCGGAAAACTACGTGCAGCGGGTTATCCAGTTTGCCAAACAAGGCTATACCGAAATTGACTTCCCGACATATGACACGGATTGGGATTCAGATGCTTATCTCACCGTCTCGGGCCAGAACTCAAACAACTCCGTGCGGGTAACCGACGGCTTTATCGAAGCTGTGTTGAAGGATGGCGACTGGAACCTGATCCGCCGCACCGACGGCAAGGTCGCAAAGACCGTCAAGGCTCGCGACCTTTGGGAACAGATCGGCGAAAGCGCCTGGCAGTCCGCCGATCCGGGACTGCAGTATGATACGACCATTAATGATTGGCATACCTGTCCCGAGGATGGCCGGATTAACGCGTCCAACCCCTGCTCCGAATATATGTTCCTGGATGACACGGCCTGCAACCTCGCCTCCCTCAACCTGATGACTTTCCGCCACGCGGACAAGGGCTTCGATATCGAGGGTTTTGAGCATGCAGTGCGGATCTGGACGATTACGCTCGAAATTTCCGTCCTTATGGCGCAGTTCCCCTCCGAGGAAATCGCGAAACTGAGCTATAAGTTCCGCACACTCGGTCTGGGATTTGCCAATATCGGCGGATTACTGATGGCACAAGGCCTCTCCTATGATTCGATCGAAGGCCGCGCACTTTGCGGGGCAATTACCGCGGTCATGACGGGTGTGGCCTATAAGACAAGCGCGGAAATGGCCGAAGAGCTCGGCGCCTTTCCTGGTTACGATAAAAACGCCAAGAATATGCTTCGCGTGATCCGTAACCATCGGAATGCCGCCTATGGGCTCTCCGATGGTTATGAGGACCTGTCGGTCCTGCCCGTCCCGCTTGATGCGATCAACTGCCCGGAGCCGGGCCTGACTGCGGCCGCAAAAGCCGCTTGGGATGATGCACTGGATCTTGGCAAGAAACATGGCTATCGCAATGCACAGACTACCGTGATTGCCCCAACCGGCACAATCGGGCTTGTCATGGACTGCGATACCACGGGGATCGAACCGGATTTCGCCATCGTCAAGTTCAAGAAGCTGGCCGGCGGCGGTTATTTCAAGATCATCAACCGCACGGTACCTGAAGCCCTTGACCATCTTGGGTATAAAAAGAACCAGGCTAAGGAAATCATCGATTATGCGGTTGGTCATGGTACTTTGGAGAATGCGCCGGGCATTAATCATGCGGCGCTTCTGGAAAAGGGCTTTACCGACGAAACACTAGCACGGATCGAATCCGAACTCGGCGCCAGTTTCGACATCAAGTTCGTTTTCAACAAATTCTCCCTTGGGGAGGACTTCTGCCGCGATGTGCTAGGCATCTCGGATGCACAGCTGAATGACTACACGTTCGACATGTTGTTACATCTTGGCTTTACCAAGAAAGACATAGAGGCTGCCAACACATATTGTTGTGGGGCCATGACCTTGGAAGGTGCCCCTCACCTCAAAGATGAACATTTATCTGTCTTCGATTGCGCCAATCCCTGCGGTCGGATCGGGAAACGGATGCTGTCGGTTGAAAGCCATATCCGCATGATGGCGGCATCACAGCCATTTATTTCCGGGGCAATCTCCAAAACCATCAATATGGCCAATAACGCGACGGTTGAGGACTGTAAGGAGGCCTATCTCCTGTCCTGGAAGCTCGGGCTTAAGGCCAATGCGCTTTATCGCGATGGCTCCAAGCTGAGCCAGCCGCTTTCCGCCCTCACCTTTGATGAGGAGGATCTTGAAGAGGTGAAGGAAGAAGTCCGTGTCTCTCCGGCGGCGGCCAGCAATGTCGTTGCCGAGCGGATCGTGGAACGGATTGTGTCGGAGCGCAAGAAACTGCCGACCCGACGCAAGGGCTATACCCAGAAAGCAGTCGTTGGCGGACATAAGGTCTATTTGCGGACTGGCGAATATGATGATGGTGGTCTGGGTGAAGTCTTCATCGATATGCACAAGGAAGGCGCCGCTTTCCGCAGCCTGATGAATAACTTTGCAATCGCCATTTCAATCGGCCTTCAATACGGCGTCCCGCTTGAAGAGTTTGTTGAGGCCTATACCTTCACCCGGTTCGAGCCCTCAGGTATCGTAGAGGGGAATGACGCCATCAAGATGTCGACGTCAATTCTGGATTACCTGTTCCGTGAGTTGGCGATTTCTTACCTCGGCCGAAATGACCTGGCCCATGTTGCGCCTGATGACCTGCATAATGACAGTCTCGGAACAGGAGATGATCAGGCAAAGATATCTGAGGATGAATATTCGGAAAGCAAAGCCGCCATTAATAACGTGATCAATCTCGCCTCAACGGGATATGTCCGGTCGAACACGCTAGAAGTGCTGCAAGGCGGTCTCTCTGCCATGACAGCCAGCCTTGGCGAAGGTCAGGTCAGGGCTGCTGCCGCAAGCATGGGGACTTCGGGTTCGGTTGCCGCCGCCAGCGTGTCGGTTGGCGGCACACCCGGCGGGTCAGACAAGCTTAGCCGCTCCATGGAGGCTCGCATGAAGGGATATGAAGGGGATAGCTGCGGGGAGTGTGGCAACTTCACCCTCGTCCGTAACGGCACCTGCATGAAGTGCGATACTTGTGGCGGCACAAGTGGATGTTCATAAAAGAATAATTAGTTCAGTTGCTTGATTAGTTTTTTAAATCTGGCAGATCAAGAGTTTAGTCGCGTACCCAGTAGAGTAAAAGAGTAGCGTAACCAGTAGTGTAAAACGTAAATTTACGTAGAGTAAGGGTTAGAAAGTACTGTGTTTCAGGACTTTCAGGATTGCTAAACCTATTTTGTCTTACTCCCTAATAAGAGCATGTCTCCGGAGACATGCTCTTTTTTTTTAGCTCCAACTTGTGGCAAAACCCTTCCGCTTCAGGTTTTTGGTAATTGGCCGGGTTTTTCGTTTGGTATCAATATCAGGCTGTGGTTTCCCAAAGTACCAGCCCTGACCATAGTTGACACCGAGAACGTTGAGAACGTGAAGCTGTTCCTTCGTTTCCACCATTTCCGCAATTGTGCCGATCTCCAGATCCTGACAGAGCCGGGACAGCGCCTTCAGGATTGCCGCATCCCGTTTGCTGGTCAGCACTTCCTTGACATAGCTGCCGTCTATCTTGATGTAGTCGACCGTTAATGCGCGAATATACTGGAACGAGGCGGACCCGGAGCCCATATCGTCGAGACTGACCTCCATCCCGGTTCCGCGCAGTGTCTGTATAATTTTTTCGGCGCGATCCAGATCCTTGATTTGACTGGATTCCGTGATCTCCAGCCCGATACTCTCGCGAATTTCCTCATTATCACTATAAAGCGCAAGCAAACTGTCGATAAAGGCGTCGGAATCGAGGGAATAACCTGAAATATTAATCGCCAGTTTCGGGAGAACATCCCCGCGTTTCTGAATTTCCAGGAGCTTGGTCTTGACCTTTTGTGCAACCCCGAGATCCAGATCCTGAATAATGCCGGTTTCCTCAGCGAAGATTACCGGTTCATACGGTGATTCCCCGTCTTTGAAACGGGTAAGAACCTCGTAATGATGGATATCTTTATCAACAATTTTGACAATTGGCTGGTAAACCAGCTTGAACTTGTAGTTCTGGAAAACAGATTTAAGCGCCAACATGCGGCTCATCGTTTTTTCCAGACGGTTATCCATCCCCTCAGCCAACGATTTGATATTGAAATCTTCCGCATCGCTGTCAACAAAACGATTTACCACATACATCAACGCCTGCGTCGCATTGGTGGCGGATAATGCCCCTTTCAGAAGATCAACTGTACTGCTTTGTATTGAAAGACCGCCTTTGGGGTCCATTTCGCTGGTAAGTTCGGATATTTTATCTTCAATGGCTTTTCCGTCGATTGATGCGCTGTGCATGACACCGTACTTGTCATCGTCGAGTCGTCCGGCGGAATCACCTCCCAGGGAATAGCGGCGCAAGAGTACTCCAATCTTGTCCAGTACATTTCCCATTGCATCATCGCCAAGGCGTTCCTGCATATCCTTTAATCCATTTAACTGCAGTAACGTCAATTCCGTCTGCTGGCCCGCGTCCGCGGCCGCAGCCATCTGCTGGTCAGCGAGTTTCAGAAAATCTTTGCGATCCAGAAGCCCTGTCTCGCTGTCTCGGTATTCCGAGCCGGAGCGTGTCGATGCCATACTGGAGATATTCAGGGCAAGGAAGACATGCCCATGATTTCGCGGAAGTTTGCAAGCTCCGACAATGGCGGAAACGCTGGTCTTATCCATTCTCGTGACGACAGGGGTAATGCGATCCCCTTCCTTCATACCGTCAAGAATATTGCTGATAACGCCTTTATCCTGCTGCGCGACAAGATCGACAAAAGGCAGACCCTTAAGGTCACCCATATCCACGCCGGTCAATCCCTTCGCGGCACCGGAGGCAAAAACAACAACACCCTTGCCATCCAATTCGATCAGTAAATCTGCTGCGGCAAAAGAAAAAGCAACAAAACGCTCCTTTTCAGCCCGCAATGTATCTAGTTTATTATCCTGTGCCACCGTGCAACCTTTTGGTTAATACTTGGGTAAGATTAGCCGTTGATTTATTAACAAATCTGAAAAATAACTAAAAAAAACACAAAAAACCCGCCGAATGGCGGGTTTTTAATCTTCTCAGCGATAAAATCTTTTATTCTTCCGATTTTGGCTTCGGCAAAACCGAGCGGACATGCAATTCACGCAGGTTTTTCAGCGGTACTTCCGCCGGAGCCTGCATCATCAGATCCTGCGCCTGCTGATTCATCGGGAACAGGATTACCTCCCGGATATTGGGCTCATCAGCGAGCAGCATGACAATCCGATCTACTCCCGGAGCAATACCACCATGGGGCGGTGCGCCGTAGCGGAAGGCGTTCAACATGCCACCAAATCGATCTTCCACAACTTGAGGATCATATCCGGCAATTTCAAAGGCCTTCATCATAATGTCCGGGCGGTGATTCCGGATGGCACCGGATGACAACTCGATCCCGTTACAAACGATATCATACTGATAACCCTTGATGGCAAGCGGATCCATGGTTTCCAACGCTTCCAAGCCGCCCTGTGGCATGGAGAAGGGATTATGGCTGAAATCGATCTTCTTTTCCGTCTCGTCATATTCATACATCGGAAAATCAACGACCCAGCAAAAGCGGAAGACATCCTTTTCCGAAACATCGAGCTCCTCGCCGATACGCACGCGGGCCTTGCCAGCAAGATCAGCGGCGCCGGCCGCCTTGTCGCAAGCGAAGAAAACAGCATCCCCCTCACCTACACCCGTAATTTCGCGGATTTTGGCAATGCGTTCCTCGTCAAGATTTTTGGCGATGGGGCCCTTCGCTCCACCATCCTTGAAGATGATATACCCAAGACCTCCGGCCCCTTCCTTTCGGGCCCAGTCGTTCATTTTATCAAAGAAACTGCGCGGCCGATCGGCGGCGCCTGGTGCCGGAATCGCCCGGACAATGGAGCCAGCATTAATCGATTTGGCAAAAAGGCCGAAACCGGAGCCGGTAAAGGGTTCCGTCACATCACTGATGATAATCGGATTGCGTAAATCCGGCTTGTCGGTGCCGTATTTCAGCATGGCGTCATCAAACGGGATACGCTCGAATGGCGTGACGACCTTGCGGGAGCCTGCAAATTGCTGGAATACCTGGGTCAGGACCGGCTCTACCGCGGCGAAGACATCCTCTTGCGTTACAAAGGCCATCTCGATATCGAGCTGGTAAAATTCGCCGGGGCTTCTGTCCGCGCGGGCATCCTCATCGCGGAAACAGGGCGCAATCTGGAAATACCGGTCAAAGCCCGACATCATGATCAGCTGCTTGAACTGCTGCGGTGCCTGCGGCAGGGCATAGAATTTGCCAGGGTGCATCCGGCTCGGCACGAGGAAGTCGCGCGCGCCTTCCGGTGAGGATGCGGTCAGGATTGGTGTCTGAAATTCCTGAAATCCCTGCCCGCGCATTTTCTCGCGCAAAGACGAGATAATCTCGGAGCGGAGAACGATATTCTGATGCAGCCTTTCGCGCCGAAGATCGAGATAACGGTGACGCAAACGGATATCTTCCGGATATTCCTGATCACCGAAAACCGGCATGGGAAGTTCCTCTGCTGCGGATTGCAGCGTGAATTCCTCAATATCCACCTCGACCGCGCCTGTCGGCAGGTTCTCATTCGTCGTTTCCGCGCTTCGGGCCACCACTTTACCAGTAATGGTGATGACACTCTCCGAACGGACGCTTTCCACCGACTCAAAGTTGGCGACATCATGTTCGATCACGCACTGGGTAATGCCGTAGTGATCGCGCAAATCAACGAAGAGAAGATTACCGTGGTCGCGCTTGCGGTGAACCCAGCCAGACAGCCGGACGGTTTTTCCAACATCACTCTCGCGCAATTCCGCGCAAGTATGGGTTCGGTAGCTATGCATCGATACTCTCTTAAAAAAATCTTCAAGGTCCGTCTTGGACCGAATTTGACAATGAGCGCTTGTATTACATGGTTTTTCGCCTGCCGCCAACCTTCCTTTATCGAGAATTATAGGCTATCTTGCCCTGATAATGTGATTTGCAATGTAACAAGTAGCGTTTGGGTGCCCCGGACGTGTTTTGTTGGGAAAGGGCACGTAAGTGTAATGCAGATAATAACGACAACGGCGGACCTTGAAGATCTTGTGTCCCGGTTTGAAAAGTTCCCCTATTTCACCATCGATACGGAGTTTCTGCGCGAAAGCACCTTCTGGCCGATATTATGCCTGGTCCAACTCGCGACAGACACCGAATCCGCCATTGTTGATCCGATGGCGAAGGGCATCGATCTTCAACCCCTGTTCCGCTTACTGCAGAATGAGGACGTCCTGAAAGTCTTTCATGCCGGACGCCAGGACCTGGAGATTTTTCATCACCTCAATGAGGAGGTGCCGAAACCGATTTTCGACACCCAGGTCGCGGCAATGGTTTGTGGATTTGGCGAATCCGTGGGCTATGACACGCTTGTCTCGAAAATTACCAATAAATCGATTGATAAATCCTCTCGCTTCACTGATTGGTCCCGCCGCCCCCTCTCCGACCGTCAGCTCACCTATGCGGAAGCAGATGTGACTCATCTCCGGGATGTCTATAAATTCCTGTCGAATAAGCTCAAAGAACGCGGTCGTGAAGAATGGGTTATGTCCGAGATGGAAATACTCCGTTCCCCGGAGACTTACTATATTCCGCCAGAAAATGCGTGGGCGCGGATCAAGACGCGGAATCATCACCCGAAATTTCTTGGCATGTTGCAGGCTGTCGCCGCCTGGCGGGAGCGGCAGGCGCATTTGCAGGATATACCCCGTAACAGGGTTCTGCGGGATGAGGCCTTGATTGAGATTTCCTCCAATCCGCCCAAGGATTCGGAATCCCTGTCGCATGTCCGCGGGATCGGGCATAAATTCGCCGAAGGAAAAATGGGACGCGGTCTGCTCGACGCCATACAAGAAGGTATGAGCCTGCCAGCCGATCAATGCCCGAAACTTAAAAAGAAAACGCCCCCGCCCAAGGGCATAGGGCCGCTAATGGAGCTTTTGCGGGTATTGTTGAAACTTCGTTGCGAAGAAAATGAGGTTGCCCAGAAGCTTGTCTGTAACATGGCGGATCTTGAAAAGATCGCCATGGATGATAATGCCGATGTGTTGGCGCTCAAAGGCTGGCGCCGCCGTATTTTCGGCGAGGATGCCCTCAAACTCAAGAATGGCGCGATCGCCCTCTCCTCCGAGGGCGGAAAAATCAAGATTATTAATCTGGAATAAACTCGATTACGGGTTCAACCTCAAGATTGGCGCCGAGTGCTTCAAACTGATTAACAACATGATGCCCGACAAGCACCGAGAGAGACTTTGGAATTTTCAACGTAATCGTCGTTGAGTTCGTCTCAAGCTGCGTCATGGATAAAATACCAACTGTCCCGCCACTCAAAGTATGGGAAAGCCGGAGTGCGAGCCCTATTGTCAGTGCATCTTTCGCTTCCTCATCCGTAAGGAGACGGAGGCTGTCATCGGTTGCGGGGCCGGAAAAATCACCTTTGTAGCGGGCGTAGACAGACAGCGCGACCATGGCACGCCCGCGATGGCCAATCCCGTTAAAAGGCGCACGGAAAATCCGACGGAAGGCCTGTGCCGCACGATAATCAGAGTTGGCCCACCAAGCAATATCGGAAAGCGTTGCCGCGGCAAGGGTCAGCCGCCGGCCTTTTTCATCGACATCACTAAGCAAATCAAGAAGCCAGGCAAAAATCTCCTCACCATGTTCGGCAAAACGTCCTTCCGCCGCGGCCATGTCACGACAGGCATCGAGCAAAGGATCGCGGCGACGGACGGATTTTTTAAGTTCGGAAAAAAGCATTCCCTCGCGCAGTCCGTTTCCGGAGAAGAAGATATTATTCGGCGCCGTTATTGTTAGCAGTTCCTGCATGATAATGGCTGCGGTGTGCATGGTATTGGCACGGGATTTGGGGATGCCGTTGGCGTCATAAAGCTCTTGGATACTCATACCGAGTATCTCGTCGATGAGCTCGGTCATTTCTGCCAAGGTAAGACGATAGTTATGGATGATGTTGAGCGGATGGTTGTTCTTGAAAATATGATAACGGGCCAGCACACGCCAGGCGCCACCCACGGCATAGAAATCTCGTCCGGAAAGATCCTGTAGCCAGTCTGCCTTGCCAAATTTCTTGTTGATAAATTTACGAAGTTTTTTCTCCGGCATGTCCATATAGGATAATCGGAGCGCACCGAGGGGAAGTGTTGCCGTTTCATTGATTCGAAAATCCGAGATTTCCACCAGTTCCAGACTACCACCGCCAAGGTCCCCGGCAAGGCCATTGGCGTGGGGCATTCCTGAAAGGACACCCAGTCCGGAATATCGCGCCTCCTGTCTTCCGCTCAGCACCTGTACGTTAAGGTCGCATTCCTGCTCGATTGCAGAGACAAACTCGGAGCCGTTTTCGGCTTCTCGAACGGCTGCCGTCGCGGCGACCATGACCCGTTCAATCCCCATATGGTGAACCAGCGCGGCATAGCGTCGGAGCGCAGAGAGCGCGTCCGCCATTGCCTTGTCACCAAGGCGTCCGGTCGTGCCGAGCTCCTTACCAAGTCCGCAAAGGACTTTCTCATTAAACTTGGGGAGAGGCACCCGTTGGGGCCCATCAAAAACAACCAACCGGACCGAGTTTGACCCGATATCGATTACAGCAGTAGATCGATCCGACAGCTTGACAGCTGGATCCAGATCTCTATCCCGTTCTTCCATAAAACCCTAACACCCGGAATACGAAAACCAATTTCCTAGCTTGGTGGTACAAGCTTGGGTACAGGTTCCTTTACAAGTAAAGCTTTGCCGCGTCCAGACAAAGACGGGTTGGTCATAAAATAATTATGGGCAGAAAATTGCTCACCATCTGCGGAAATGCGCTCATACTCTCCGTTTTTCAGGAGTTTCCAGCTCTGCAGATTATCTTTCAGGCAGACGACCATAATCTGGTCGAGCACCTGACGATGAATAGTCTCATTGGTGACAGGCACCAGAGTCTCGACCCGCCGATCAAAGCTGCGCTGCATCCAGTCAGCCGAGGAAATGAAGACCTTTGCCTTGTCGGAAGGCATTTTGTTGCCATTACCAAAACAGACGATGCGCGAATGTTCGAGAAACCGCCCGACAATGCTGGTGACCTGAATATTCTCCGACATGCCCTTGATTCCGGGACGGAGGCTACATATCCCGCGAATGACGAGACGGATATAAACACCGGCGTTACTAGCCTGATAGAGCATGTCAATAATGGTCGGATCGACGAGTGCGTTAAGCTTGGCCCAGATTGCCGCCGGCCGGCCGGCCTTCGCATGGTCGATTTCCTCTTTGATATGTTCAATCAGCTGGTTCCGCAAACTGTAGGGAGACAACGTCAGTTTTTCCAACCCCTTCGGTTTTGCATATCCGGTTACATAATTAAACATCAGCGACACATCCTTCGCCAACTGTGGATCTGTCGTAAACATGGATAGGTCTGAGTAAATCGTCGCATTGATCGGATGGTAGTTGCCTGTACCTAAATGCATATAGGTTTTAAGGTTCTGGCCTTCCCGACGTACAACGACGGAAACTTTTGCGTGGGTTTTCAGGTCAATAAAACCATAAATAACCTGGGCCCCTGCCCGTTCAAGATCTCGTGCCCACTTGATATTGGCAGCTTCGTCAAACCGCGCCTTGAGCTCGATCAGGGCGGTAACGGATTTTCCGGACTCCGCGGCCTCGATCAAGGCGCTGACCACAGGGGAGTTCGCAGACGTCCGGTACAAGGTATGCTTGATCGCCACCACATTAGGGTCCGCCGCTGCCTGCCTCAGGAACTGAACAACGACGTCGAAACTTTCATAGGGGTGATGAACAATGAAATCCTTGTTGCTGATTGCGGAGAATATATCCCCGCCGGCATCCCGCACCCGCTCCGGGTAGCGGGGGGTGTATGGCTTGAAACAAAGATCCGGTCGGTCCGATGTGATCAGTTTTGAGGTATCCGACAGGCCCAGAATTCCATCGGTTATGATCAGCGCCCGCTCATCAAGCTCAAGCTCCTTGATCAGGTAATCGATAAACTGCTGGGGCATTTCCTTGTCCACCTTAAGGCGGATCACGCTCCCCCTGCGGCGGCGTTTCAAGGCGCTTTCAAACAGGCGTACGAGGTCTTCCGCCTCTTCCTCTACCTCGATATCGCTATCTCGAACGATGCGGAACATTCCTTGTTTGGCCACCTCATAACCGGGAAAGAGATGGTCGAGGAAAAGCATCACGATATTTTCAAGACTGATAAAGCGGATTTTCGATCCCGGAAGACGGACAAATCGGTCGAGGGCCTGCGGCAGGAGAAGAAGGGCTTTCAGGTTGCGTTCAGAATTACTACGCACAAGCTCCAGAAACATGCCAAAGCCAAGATTCTGGATAAACGGAAACGGATGTGCCGGATCGAGCGCCATGGGGGTCAGAACCGGATAAATCTGGTGCTTGAAGTAATCTTTAAGCCAGACTTTCTCCTGTTTGGTCAGTTCCTTCGGGGAAAGGACAGAAACCCCCTTCTCACGAAGCTCCTTGTTTAGCTCGTTCCAACGCAGCGTTTGTTCCGCCATCAACAGGTTGGCCTTACGGTCAACTTCCTCTAACTGTTGCGCTGGGGTCAATCCGTCATCACTGATGGCTTTGATGTTAGCCTTGATCTGACCCCAGAGGCCAGCGACACGAACCATGTAGAATTCGTCGAGATTCGTGGCGGAAATAGACAAAAAACGCAGGCGCTCAAACAGCGGATGGGCGGTGTTTGCCGATTCTTCCAGCACACGTCCGTTAAAGGAAAGCCATGAAAGCTCCCGGTTAATAAACCGTTCCGGGCTCTTGAGAAGATCCGACGGATTGAATTCCACGCTTTCAAGGTTTGTCGACATATTTAACTCTGTTCCGCTCGTAAATGATATTCTCCAAATAGGATATAGGGCTTACATCAACGAATTATGACAAAATCGAATATTTTTGCGACCGGTTCTCCCTTTACCCCAAAAACGATACTCTTATTGAACTTTTGTCCAGGTCTGGGTTTTGCAAAACATCAATAAACAGCCCTTTACTTCCAAAGTATCGGGTTTGACCAAGGTCATTGATGAGGAATAGGTCTTGCCATCCTGCGGGTTGTAGATATTCCCGTCATCCCATTCATTGGGACCATCCGGAACAAAACCGCTTATCAGTTCCAAACCGACAATTTTTCGACCCCGTAGCGCCGCATCCTCATTCCTCTTATCCGTTTTATCGATCCCTTTTTCGGTTTTCGGCTCCTTCAGCCAGATAATCTTGCCGCAAAGCTTATCGCCACAAGGCTCTATTTTTACGTGACTTTTTCCCTCATCGGTGGACCAGACGCCAATGGCGTCTGCCCGTGCCGGCGAGGTCATAAACAGAAGGGCGATCAGCAGACTAAAAAATGTAAACTGAATGCGCATATTACCTCCTCTTGTTCGTAAATGGCCTTACAATGTACCCGGGAATGCACCACCATCCAATAATATATTCTGGCCGGTGATATAGCCCGCCTTGTCACTGCAAATAAAGGCGCAGGCCGCCCCGAATTCCTCCGCTGTTCCGAAACGCCCTGCAGGATTACCCGCGGCACGCTCTTTGCGGATTTCTTCAATAGACCGACCACTAGACTTGGCGACAGCCTCAAAATTACCGCGCAAGCGGTCTGTATCGAAAGGACCTGGCAACAGCGCATTGATGGTCACGTTATCGATCACGGTCTTACGGGCTATGCCGGCGACGAAACCTGTCAGGCCGGCCCGCGCACCGTTGGAAAGGCCAAGAATGTCAATGGGTGCCTTCACCGCGCTTGAGGTGATGTTGATAATACGGCCGAATTTGCGCGCCCGCATCCCGTCAACCGTGGCCTTGATCAACTCAATCGGGGTCAGCATGTTCGCGTTTAGCGCCTTCTGCCAGTCATCAAGTGTCCAATCGTGAAAATCGCCGGGCGGTGGACCGCCCGCATTATTGACGAGGATATCCGGCTCCGGGCAAGCCTCCAGCACTTCTGCCCGCCCCTCAACCGATGTAATATCCCCGGCAATTGCCTTGACCTCCACCGGCCATTTCCCTCGAATATAATCGGCGGTTTCCTCCAATGTGCTTTGGGTCCTGGCGGTAATCACGAGATTAACGCCCTCGGCGGCCAAGGCCTCCGCACAGCCGCGACCAAGCCCTTTACTGGAGGCGCAGACAATCGCCCATTTTCCTGAAATTCCTAGATCCATTATTCTACCCTTGCTCTTCCTTGAAGACCTCGCGGAGTAGCGAAATCGTAATTTTTCGTTTTTTGGCAAGCGCGCTGTTATCGAGGCGCATCACAAATCGCCGGGCTTCGGCAAATGACCGTTCCAGGCGCTGCACAATATACTGAACGACATCCGGCGTAACGGCAAGCTGCCTGTCAGAAAAAAGCTTGACGACGAGCGCCGCAAACAGCGCATCATCGGGTTCATCAATCCGGCCAATGGGCACCGTTCCGAGACGGGAAGAAAGATCGGCGAGCGTCAAACCCCAGGCACCCGGAGGCGACAACGCAGTGAGAAGCAGGCTACCGCCTTTCTCCTGTACAAGATTGAAAAGATGAAACAATATATCTTCTTTTAGTCCCGGCCCGATGTCTTCAATGGCCAGCGGTCCAGCCGCGAGCCGGCTGATTTCCTCTATGCCGAGATGATCAAGCTTTCCCGCCTCGATAATTTGAGCATCATTCCGGGTCTGCCAGACCTGGGTGAGATGGGTCTTGCCGGACCCGGACGGTCCCACCAGAAGAAGAGAGCGCATCGGCCAGTCGGGCCATTTATCAATCCAGGCCACCGCGTCCTCATTCGCAGGTGTCACCAGGAAATCCTCCCGGCCCGTCGCGGCGCGAAACTGAAAGTTCATAGGAATTTGAGCGGGTTGCATGTTAATCCTCAGGCGTACTGTCCGGATCTACCGGTGGTGGCGCGCCGTAGAGCGGGCTTTGCAGATACTGCTCGATCGCGAAACGGCTGAGGACCCCGACTACTGCCGCCATCGGAATGGCGATCAACACCCCGACGAAGCCGAACAGGCTGCCACCCGCGAGCAGGCCGAACATGACCCAGACCGGATGCAGCCCGACTTTCTCGCCCACCAGATTGGGGGTAAGCACATAGCCTTCGAGGATTTGCCCAACAACGAAAATCGCGCCGACAACCCCGATCATGACGAAATCCGGCCAGAACTGAAACAGCGCCACCCCAACCGAGGCGACAAAACCGATAATTGCGCCAACAAAGGGAATGAAGGAAATCAGCCCCGTCACGATCCCGATGACCAGCCCAAATTCAAGCCCCGTGGCCATCAGGGCAACGCCATAATAAATCGCCAACACCAGACAGACTGTCGACTGCCCCCGCACAAAACCCGCCAGAACATCGTCGATCTGACCCGCCAACTTACGAATTTGCAGCGCATTTTTATGGGGCAGCCAACCATTAATCCGGTCAACGATGTAATCCCAGTCCCGAAGGAGATAAAAGGCGACGACCGGGGTAATAACCAGAAGCGTGATCATATTAACCACCGCAAGCCCGCCGCCCACAATATTCTTAGACAGCGAGCCAAGGCCCTTGACCGCCTCCCCCACATATTGCGCGATCGTTTTCTTGAGTTCGTCATTTTCCTGCAGCGCCGGGATGTCGATAAAGCGGTCAATGATCGGCAGGAAGAAATCATGCAGACTCTGGTAATAGCCCGGCAGGTTGTTCAAAAGACCAAGAATCTGGTCGATTATGACCGGCACGAGGAGAATGATGGAGAGAATCACCAGAACAAGGAAAAGCCCGATAATGATTGCCGTGGCCGCCGTGCGGTTAATTCCCACAGCTTCCATGCGGTCCGCGACGGGATCGAGGAAATAAGCCACTGCCATCCCGAGAACGAAGGGCAGCAGGATATTGCTGAGCAGGACCAGAAAGAGAATAAAGGCGACAAGAGCAATTGCCCAAAATCTCACCTGTTGCTTTAACGTCATAGATTCTGCGCCTTCTCGCTATTCTGTCGCGACCATTGCAGGATATAGGCAAGCCCTGAAAGGACTGTCGTCAGCGCCACGATATAGACAGTAAGTTCAATGGCTTCGGTAAATCCTGTCTGCAACCCTTTGTCCCCAAGCACAAATGCCGCCAGGATAATCTGGCAGAAG
Organism: Sneathiella litorea; assembly: GCF_009882915.1. GTDB lineage: Bacteria > Pseudomonadota > Alphaproteobacteria > Sneathiellales > Sneathiellaceae > Sneathiella > Sneathiella litorea. The sequence goes on along the minus strand of NZ_WTUW01000002.1, from coordinate 114,448 downwards.
GTGTTTAGCTTGCTGAGCATTGAGGGCACGATGGCCAGATTTAACGCGAGCAGGAAGGACAGGAGGATCGCCCCGACAATTAATATATCCCGGCTTACCACCAGGATAACCAGCCAGCTTGGCAGGTCCTGCTGAATACCCAGCGTGACATAGATCGAGACCAGCAAAATCTTGTCGGCAAGTGGGTCCAGATATGTGCCAAGCGGCGTTATCAGGTTGAACTGCTTCGCAATCATCCCGTCGAGTGCATCGGACACTCCGGCAAGCAAAAACACGATAAAGGCCGCATACATCTGGTTTGCGAGAATCAACCAGACAATAATCGGCACCATAATCATGCGGATCAGTGTGATTATATTGGGGATATTCAAATTAGAGCCCAAGCCATGATTAACAAACAAACTCAAAGAGTAACCGGTTATTTTTGATTAAGTGTCCAATAACCGCCCTGATCCACCAACGCAAGGTCTCTTCGATCAAGCGCTGCAACCAACTGATCCATGCTGCCAACAAAACGAATATGCCAGAACGCACTGTTGACGCTTAGATCCTTTACCGTTGTCGCGCTGACGGCGGAAAGACCCTGAACTTTTTCCTGAACCGCAAGCCAATCGGCGAGATTGCCGATTCTTGTGGTAACGGCAAGGATGTTTTCAACACTGAAATCAAGCACATTCTGCCGTTTCCAGTCTTCCTGTAACCGTCCGAGCAGATCGAAGACAACGCTTTGCATCAACCCTTCCTCATCCTCGCTGCCCTTATATGTCTGTAAAGCGGCCGGAGCGTTCTGCCCGATAACATTCTGCGTTACATCAAGAAACAAGGTGCCATCGGAATCGGTTCGTACGGCCGCGCTAATGACCTGTAATTCCGCTGCTCCATAATCTTTTTGAAGCTTTTCCAGCGCAACAACATCCATGTTCAGAGCTTGCTGGACGCTTATGGCCTTCATATTCTCAAGACTGTCAGCCGGGACAATAACCGGACGCAAGAACGGCTGGGCCCAGTCATCACGAAGGGCGTCCGGCTCCTGCGGACGCAGGCCATAATCAATAATATCCACCCAGACTGTCCGCCAGGGATTGGGGTAATCCCACAGATAAGCGCGGTCATCCGCCAGAAAGACGGGCAGGACAAGAACCGGTTTGCCGAAAGATTCGGAAAAAGGCAGTGAATTCATGCGTAGCAGCCTGCGAATATCGTCACGCTTGAACTCATACGTCAAATCAGCGAGATAGCGCTTGGCAGAGGTGCGTTCATTGGCAACCTGAAAAGAGGCCACCATTGGTGTGATGGCCGCATCATCAAGGACCGGCAGGCTGTTGTAATAAGGTTCGGGTACAAGGCGCCGTAACAGGGCATTAAAGGCTCGTTTCTGCCCTTTTTGTACGGCAACAGTGCGCGCCGCCGCCGCGGAAGACGCCGTTTCATCAACGCCAATATCCCGCACGACGTAGAAACTATCGGCGGCATGGCCCACAGAAATACCTCCCGCCAGACAAAAAACCACAATTGCCGAGGCGATGAAGCGCGAAAAGATTGGATTTAGCTGTGTATCCGTCATTGCAAACCACTGGAAAAAAAGTATGTTGGCCCGATCATAGTCATAAAATCGGGTGCAGCATAACTTATGAAGACCGATAGCTCCAAAAAAAGTTACAGCTACAAAGATGCGGGTGTTGATATTGTGGCCGGAAACTCACTTGTTGAGGCCATAAAACCCCTTGCAGCGGCCACGCGCAGGTCTGGTGCAGACGCCGATCTGGGCGGGTTTGGCGCCATTTTCGATCCAAGAGCCGCCGGGTTCAAGGATCCTCTTCTGATTTCCGCGACAGACGGCGTTGGCACAAAGCTAAAAATCGCCATCGACATGGACCGCCATGACACTGTCGGCATTGATCTTGTCGCCATGTGCGTGAATGATCTGGTCGTGCAGGGTGCGGAACCTCTCTTTTTCCTCGATTATTTTGCGACGAGCGGTCTTGATGTCTCGGCGGCACGGGATATAGTTGCCGGCATTGCCGAGGGCTGCAAAATGGCCGGTTGCGCCCTGATCGGCGGGGAGACGGCGGAAATGCCGGGCATGTATGCCAAGGGTGATTATGATCTCGCCGGATTTACCGTTGGTGCGGTGGAACGGGATCAGCTTCTGAAGGCCGACAACCTGAAGGAAGGCGACATCCTTCTCGGTCTTGCCTCTTCCGGGCTGCACTCAAACGGATTTTCGTTGGTGCGCAGAATTGTTGCTGACTTCAAGCTCGATTATGCGGCCCCTGCCCCGTTTGATGAGACAATTACGCTCGGCGATGCGCTGATCGCGCCAACACGAATTTATGTAAAAAGTTGCCTCGAGGCGGTACGCGCCGGTCATATCCGCGCGTTATCGCATATCACCGGTGGGGGCCTATATGAGAATATCCCGCGCGTGCTGCCAAAAAATCTTGCGGCAAAGATCGATGTAAAAAGCTGGCCCTTGCCGCCTCTGTTCAAATGGCTCGCCGAGCTTGGCAATATTGCGCCGCGTGAGCTCGCCACGACTTTCAACTGCGGCCTTGGCATGGTCGTTGTTGTTCCTGCGGAAAAGGCAGCGGCCGCGTCGGCCATGCTCGAATCTGCTGGCGAAACGGTCTTCACAATCGGGGAGTTGGTAAAGGCACCCGAGGGAACCGAGCAAGTGATTATTTCAGAATTGGAAGAGACGTGGCAAAGCTGAAAGTAGCTGTTTTTATTTCCTCACGTGGCACCAACATGCAATCTCTCGTCCGGGCGTGCCAGACACCGGACTTTCCAGCCGAGATATGCTGCGTGCTTTCCAATAACCTCGAGGCTGCCGGCCTGAAATTTGCCGCTGACAACAGTATCCCGACACGCACCATCGATCACCGTGACTTCGAGAGCCGTGAGGAATTCGAGTCCGAAATCACCCAATATCTGACAAATCTGGATGTTGACCTGATCTGTCTCGCAGGATTTATGCGGCTGCTGACCGCAGATTTTGTCAACCGCTGGCGGGATCGCATTCTAAATATCCACCCGTCCCTTCTCCCCGCGTTCAAAGGGTTGCATGTGCATGAACGGGCGATCGAATCCGGCGCGCGTTTTACCGGCTGCACCGTGCATTATGTCCGCCCGGAGATGGATGATGGCCCGATTATCGCCCAGGCGGCTGTTCCCATTCTGCAGGAAGATACGCCCGAAGACCTCGCGGCACGAATTCTGGAGCAGGAACACAAGGTCTACCCGCTCGCCCTCAAGCTGGTCGCCGAAAACCGGGTCAAAATCCATGGCTCCCGCGTCATTATAGAACGTGCGGAAGAAGAATCCCGTTCCCTCATAAACCCGACCTTTAAAGCCCGTTGAATTCTTCGGACATTTACGGCGAAAAATTTCTCTTTTTTGTGTTGCGCCACTGGTAATTTGAGGTGAAGTTAACGGCGTATGACAGATGAACAGCTAGAAAACGCCAGAGACCGGCGAAATGTCGACACCTTCAAACTCGCGGTCCACCGGACCGAGCTTGCCAACCGGCGCACCCTGATGGCCTATATCAGGACGGCTATTGGCCTGACCGCGGCCTCGATAGTACTCCTCAAGCTGCTCGAGGATGGCTGGCTCACATACGTGGGATGGGCGCTTCTGCCAATCGCCGCAATGTGTGTGCTCATTGGGGTCGATGACTATCACCGGGTCAAGAAATCCATTAATGAGGAAAAACGTGACGGCGGACTATAGCGCTTCCATTCAGGCATAAAAAAAGCCGGAGGCTCGAAGCGCTCCGGCTTTTCTGTATTGGTATACCTTAACGTGAGTAATATTCGACGATCAGGTTCGGTTCCATCATGACCGGATAAGGCACGTCAGCCAACTTGGGGATAGCATTGAAGCTTCCCTTCATGGCTTTGTGATCAACCTCGATATATTCCGGAATATCCCGCTCCGCACTGTCAACGGATTCCAGAACCAAGCCCATCTGCTTTGATTTCTCGCGGACTTCGATCACGTCACCTGGCTTCACCTGGTAAGAGGAAATATTGACCTTCCTACCATTGACCATGACATGGCCATGGTTGACGAACTGGCGGGCTGCGAAAACGGTCGGCACGAATTTCATGCGGTATACGACAGCGTCAAGGCGCCGTTCCAGCAGACCGATGAGGTTTTCGGATGTATCGCCTTTAAGGCGGGTGGCTTCTGCATACAGCCGGCGGAAGCTTTTTTCAGTAATATTGCCGTAATAGCCTTTAAGCTTCTGTTTCGCGCGAAGATGAATACCGAAGTCGGAGATTTTACCCCGACGACCCTGGCCATGCTGGCCCGGTCCGTATTCGCGGCGGTTAACCGGGCTCTTTGGGCGACCCCAGATATTTTCGCCCATGCGGCGGTCAATTTTATACTTAGCTTGAATTCTTTTGCTCATTAACTTGATCCAGTTTTCAATTTCAGGAAAAAGGCACACCGACGAGGCCTGCACAAGGCGCGCATAATAGAAACTAACACTGGCTTGTCAAGCGATTATGGCTGTTTTTCGCCCTCATGCCGGTCCACAAAGGCCAGGATTTCATTGGCTGCTGTTTCCGGGGCTTCATGCGTGACCCAATGGGTGACATCGGGGAGCCGTTTAATAGTCAGGTCATCGATGACATTCTCTAGCCCAACAAGGTTCGCCTTGATCAGCGCGTGGTCTGCCTCTCCCCAAATTACGAGCGTCGGAACATGAACCTTGAACTTCTGCGGGTCAAGGCCAGAGCCCCTGCCCTTTGTCTCTTCCGTGGCGGGCACAAGAGGTGAAGCACGGTAGTAATTCAGCATCGCCGTCATCGCCCCGGGTTGAGTCCATGCGGCAAGGTAGGCATCTTCATCCTCTTTCGTCATCTGGCCCTTGTCGATATGGGCCCTGAAGGTCCAGTCCATCAGCCACTTCCCATTATCCTTCAGCATCCTGTTCTCGACGCCGGGCTTCTGGAAAAAGGCCATATACTGGCTGTGGGCGATCTGTTCGTCATTATTGCTGAGCAATTCAGCGAAAATATAGGGATGCGGCCCGTTAAGGATAACAAGACCCTTGATCCGTTCTGGATGCGCGATGGCAACCGCATAGGCGATGGCGGCGCCCCAGTCATGGGCAACAAGATAGAATTTTTCCTGTCCCAAATGGTCAGCAAGTCCAACAACATCACTGACGAGGTGGCGAATATGATAGGATTTCACCCCCTCGGGCTTGTCGGAGAGATTATAACCGCGCATGTCCGGGGCAACAGCATGGTATTTGTCGCCGAGAACGGGAAGCTGATCCTTCCAGCAGTACCAGAATTCCGGAAAGCCATGGAGCATCAGGACAAGGGTGTCATTCTCCGCGCCGCATTCCGCATAATGGAGGGTAATATCGCCGACTTTGGCCCTGCTATGGCGTATCCCTGTCATTGTTCTTATCCTTCAGTTTCATCGTCAGGCCCTTGATAATGCCCTGAAAGGCCCGAACATCGGATTCCATCAGCCCGAGCCGCTGGAACATATTCCGCATGTTCTGAAGAATAACATGTTTTCGTTGCATAATCGGATCAAAATATCCGCGGGCATCCAGCTCCCGCTCGATCCGGTCAAAAAGATGGGAGAGCTCCGCCTTGTTGGCCGGGCGTTCCTCGTTATGGACCTGAACCGGCGGCGTCGCATCACCTGTTTGAAACCATTCATAGGCAACCAGCAAAACGGCCTGCGCCAGATTGATGGAGGAAAAATCGGGATTGAGCGGCACCGAGATAATACTGTCAGCTAGCGTGACATCCTCCCGCGAGAGGCCAACACTTTCCTTGCCGAACAGGATTCCCGTTTGTGACCCGGCAACTGCATGGGCACGAAGTTCAGCTGCCGCCGCGCGTGGTGTTGCAATTTTCTTGATCACATCCCGGGTCCGTGCCGTTGTCGCAAAGACATGGTTGAGGTCAGCAATGGCCTCGGCGGTTGTCTCGAAAACCCGGGTATTCTCCAGCACAATATCCGCGCGAGAGGCCATGGCAACCGCCCGCTCGTTTGGCCAGCCATCACGGGGGCTTACCAGACGCAGGTCGGTCAGCCCGAAATTAAGCATGGCCCGCGCCGTTGCGCCGATATTCTCCCCCATTTGCGGTTCGACGAGAATGATCGCGGGCATGGGTTCAGAGGACATTGATGGTTTATTTCCCCGAGGCCGGAGCGCCCGACCGATAAAGCTTGTAAGTAATACTGTCGATCAGCGCGGCGAAGGACGCATCAACGATATTAGGAGACACACCAACCGTGAACCAGCGTTTGTTGGTTTTATCGGTACTTTCGATCAGCACGCGGGTCACGGCCTCAGTACCCGAGGTGAGGATACGCACCTTGAAGTCAACAAGGCGGAGATCGTCGATAAAGTCGGAATATTTGCCCAAATCCTTGCGCAGCGCAGAATCAAGCGCATTGACCGGGCCATTTCCCTCCCCGACGGACATATAGCGTTCCCCGTCGATCATCAGCTTCACCACCGCATCGGAGACAGACAGAAGCTCCCCTTTTGCATTGTGACGCCGCTCCACCTGGACGCGGAAGCTTTCCACGTCGAAATATTTCGGCACCTGCCCCAGACGGCGACGGGCCATCAACTCGAAGCTGGCAAGCGCGCCGTCATAGGAGAAGCCATCGAACTCCCGCTGTTTCACTTCCTCTAACAGACGATCGACCTTCGGATCCTTTGGATCGATATCGAGACCAAAATCACGTAACTGGGCGAGGATGTTGGATCGACCTGCCTGATCAGAGACCAACAGATGCCGCTTGTTACCCACGAGGGAAGGTTCCACATGCTCATATGTCTTGGGGTCCTTCTCCACCGCCGAAACATGCAGGCCGCCCTTATGGGCAAAGGCAGACGACCCGACATAGGCCTGATGCCGGTTGGGAGAGCGATTGAGGATATCGTCGAGAAGTCGAGACACGGTAGTGACATTTTTCAGCCCCTCCTCCGTGATGCCTGTATCGACCATGGATTTGAACGGTTCCTTCAACACCAGCGACGGGATGAGGGAGATGATATTGGCATTGCCGCAACGCTCCCCAAGGCCGTTCAATGTGCCTTGCACCTGCCGCACGCCCGCCTTCACCGCCATCAAGGTATTAGCGACGGCGTTCTCGGTGTCGTTATGGGTATGGATACCAAGATGGCTGCCGGGGATATGCTCGATTACCTCGGTGACGATCCGCTCTACTTCATCGGGTAGCGTGCCGCCATTGGTATCGCAGAGCACCATCCAGCGGGCGCCCGCGCCGTAAGCCGCCTTCAGGCAGGCGAGCGCAAATTCCGGGTTCGATTTATAACCATCAAAGAAATGTTCTGCATCATACATGGCCTCCCGCCCCTGACGGACAATTTCGGCAATGCTGTCGGCGATCAGTTCGAGATTTTCTTCCTGCGTGATACCGAGGGCGACATCAACATGGAAATCCCACGCCTTGCCGACGATGCAGACGGCAGGCGTCTTGGCATCGAGAATGGCGCTGAGTCCCGGATCATTGGAAACACTGCGCCCCGGCCGCCGGGTCATGCCAAAGGCGGTAAAAGTGGCCCTTTCAAGTTTCGGCGGGTTCGCGAAAAAGGCAGTGTCCCCGGGGTTGGCGCCGGGCCAGCCCCCTTCCACATAGTCAATCCCGAGACCATCGAGCGCCATGGCAATATTCGTCTTGTCTTCGACACTGAAATCCACACCCTGCGTCTGCGCGCCGTCGCGCAGCGTTGTGTCAAAAAGATAAAGTCTTTCCCGTTCCATTACGCTCTCTTCCATGTGGTGCCGTTTGGGCCATCTTCGAGGACGACCTTCTTCTTTACAAGGTCGTCGCGTATTGCGTCCGCCTTTGCAAAATCTTTTTCTTTTTTTGCTTCAACCCGCGCCTGGATCAGCGCTTCAATCTCCTCTTCCGAGATATCGCCGCTGTCCGCTTTTTTAAACCAATCTTCCGGGGACTGTTGTAATAAACCCAAAAGGCGGCCTGAACCAAGCAGAAATCCCTTGATGCGCGCTTTCTCGGCCTCATCGGTCGCCTTATTTGCTTCTCCGGCGAGGGCATAAAGCTCGGTCAGGGCCTGCGGCGTGTTGAGGTCATCCTCAAGCGCGGCGATCACCCCGGCGGCAGGCTCGATCGGACCCGCCTCGACATTCTCAAGGTGCTGAAGGGCGGTGTAAAGCCGGTCGAGGCTGGCTTTTGCCCGCGTCACCCCTTCTGCCGTCCAGTCGAGCGGCTGGCGATACTGCGCGGAGAGCATGTTCAAGCGAAGCGCCTCCCCCGGTGCATCGGCCAGCAGTTCCCGCACGGTACGAAAATTGCCGAGGGATTTTGACATCTTGTCGCCCTCGACCGTCAGGAAGCCGTTATGCACCCAATAACGGGCGAATGGGGCGCCATCATGGGCGCAGCAGCTTTGCGCAACTTCATTTTCATGATGCGGGAAGATCAGATCGCGTCCGCCGCCATGGATGTCGAAGGTGATGCCGAGCGTTGCCTCGCTCATGACCGAACATTCGATATGCCAGCCGGGGCGACCGCGCCCGAAGGGGCTGTCCCATCCCGGCATATCATCGGTGGAGGGCTTCCAGAGAACGAAATCGGCCGGATCTTTCTTGTAAGGCGCGACCTCGACGCGGGCACCGGCGATCATATCGTCGCGGTTGCGGCCCGACAGCTTGCCGTAATCGGCCATGCTGGTCACATCGAAGAGCACATGGCCCTCCGCCTCATAGGCGTGGCCCTTCTTGATCAGTTTTTCGATCATCCGGATCATGCCGTCGATATGCTCTGTCGCACGGGGCTCGATATCCGGCGGAAGCGCGTTTAAGGCTGCCATATCCGCATGATAGGCCTCGGTCGTGCGGCGGGTGAGATCATCGATCGTTTCGCCGTTCTGTTCCGCTGCGGCGATGATCTTGTCTTCCACATCGGTGATATTGCGGACGTAGGTGAGCTTGTAGCCCTCATGCCGGAGCAGACGCGCCAGCACATCAAAGATGACGACCGGGCGCGCATTGCCAATATGGGCGAAGTCATAGACCGTCGGCCCGCAGACATACATGCCCACTTCCCCTTCTTTCAGGGGAACAAATTCTTCCTTTTTACGATGGGCTGTATTGTAAAGCTGCAGGGTCACTTTTCTTCCTTAAACTCAGTCGGTCTGTCCTGAAAGGCGGGCCAGTATATTTTCCCGGCCAATCAGGGGCAACAGATTGTTCATTTCCGGTCCGTGAGGCCGTCCGGTCAGCGCGAGACGGAGCGGCATGAAGAGTGCCTTTCCCTTCGCGCCGGTCTTTTCCTTGATGGCGGTCGTCCAGGATTTCCAGCTGTCCGTGGTGATTTCCCCTTCCGGCAACAGGTCTGCCGCCGTGTTCAGGAAATCCGCATCCTCCACCACCGGGGTCATCGGTCCCGTGACCACCTGCCACCAGTCTTTCGCGTCCTTCAGTGTGGTAAGATTGCCGCGAATGGCGAGCCAGAAAGCCTCATCCGCACCATCAATGGCGATCCGGTCCTTCACCTCGGTCCATTCCAGCTCATGGAGGAGCTTGGCATTCAGGTTGGAAAGTTCCGCCGGATCGAATTTCGCGGCCGCTCGGCTGAAATGGGTGATGTCGAACCCGGCGACAATATCCGCAAGGGTGTGGCGGATTTCGACATTGTCGGAGGTACCGAGACGGGCCAGCAGGCTGTTAAGCGCCATGGCCTCGATCCCGTTTTCGCGCATTTCACGCAGGCTCTGGCTCCCTTCGCGTTTGGAGAGCGGCTCCCCGCCCGGCCCGGTCAACAACGGGATATGGCCGAAGGTCGGCACGCGCGCGCCCAATGCCTCAAATATCTGGATATGCAGTGCCGTATTGCTCACATGATCCTCCCCGCGGATGACATGGCTGATTTCAAAATCAATGTCATCGACAACGGACGGCATATGATAGAGCGGCCGCCCGTCAGAACGGATCAGGACCGGATCCGACATGCTCGCACCGTCAACCTCAACGGTCCCGCGTACCATGTCTTCCCAGCGGATGACGACCTGTTCGAGCTTGAAACGCCAATGTGGTTTACGACCCTCGGCCTCAAATTTTGCCTTGTCTTCCTCGGTCAGGTTCAGCGCTGCCCGGTCATAAATCGGCGGTAGCTTGCGGGCAAGCTGGCGCTTGCGTTTGTAATCCAGCTCCTCTCCCGTTTCATAGCAGGGATAGATCCGCCCGGCAGTCTTTAGTGTCTCAAAGGCGGCAGTATAGGCATCGCTTCGGTCCGACTGCTTCTTCAGTTCCGACCAATCCAGTCCGAGCCATTTAAGATCTTCCTGGATGGCTTCGGCGAATTCTACGGTCGATCGTTCCTCGTCCGTGTCATCGAGACGGAGGATCATCTCCCCGCCTTCTTTCCTGGCCGTTAACCAGTTGATCAGAGCGAGCCGGGCATTGCCGACATGCAGAAATCCCGTAGGACTCGGCGCAAATCTTAGTCTTGTCATTATCGCTTATCCCTAAAGGCGTTAGTGATCGGATAGCGTCGATCACGACCGAAACTCTTTGTGGAAATCTTGACGCCGGGCGGTGCCTGACGGCGTTTATACTCGGCGATATAAAGCAGGTTCTGGATGCGGGCGATGGTATGGGCCTCAAACCCGGCCTCCACCAGTTCCGCGAAGGATTTTTCCTCTTCCACCAACCCGTAAAGAATCCCGTCGAGAATATCATACGGCGGCAGGCTGTCCTCGTCCTTCTGATCCTCGCGCAGTTCGGCGGTCGGCGGCTTGGAAATCACATTCTGCGGCATCACCGGCCCCGGCGCCCCCTTGAACAATGGGGAGAAATTCGCATTCCGCCATTCCGACAGCCTGAAGCAAGTAGTTTTGTAGACATCCTTGAGCACCGAATAGCCGCCGCACATATCGCCATAGAGGGTCGCATAGCCAACAGACATCTCAGATTTGTTGCCGGTAGTCAGGACCATATGCCCGAGCTTGTTGGATAGCGCCATAAGGGTCATACCCCTAATCCTCGACTGGATATTCTCTTCCGTGATATCCGGCTCCAGCCCGGCGAAAGGTTCCTGCAACATCACGTCAAAGGCCTCAACGGCAGGTGCGATGGATATACTGTCCAGCTTGACATTGAGAAGCGCTGCACATTCCGCTGCATCATTCAGACTCTCTGTCGAGGTATATTTCGACGGCATCATGACGCAGTGAACCCGCTCCGCCCCTAGGGCATCGACGGCAACCGCGGCGCTCAAGGCACTATCTATCCCGCCCGACAGGCCAAGAACGACGCCCGGGAACCGGTTCTTCTCCACATAATCCTTCAGGCCCAGCACCATAGCGTGATAGATCTGGTCCAGTTCGTCGCCCGGCTCTATTATTTCCTCGGTTTCGCAAACCCAGCCATTCTCTTTGCGGTACCAGTCTGTAATGACGAGGCTTTCTTTCCAGCTTGGCATCTGAACGGTGAGTGACCGGTCGCCATTCATGACGAATGACGCACCGTCGAAGACAAGCTCATCCTGCCCGCCGATCTGGTTGAGATAAACGAGGGGCAGGCCCGTCTCTGTCACCCGATGCACCGCGTGATTAAGCCTCTCATCGGGCTTCCTATGATCAAAGGGGCTGCCATTGGGAACAATCAGCATCTCTGCGCCGGTCTCGGCAAGACACTCGGCAACGTCCGTAAACCACATGTCTTCGCAGATCATCACTCCAAGGCGGACGCCCTTAAAGGGGATCGGCCCGGGAAGCGGCCCGGCCTCAAAAACCCGGACTTCATCGAAAACGCCGTAATTTGGCAGTTTATTCTTGAACCGACGGGCGGAGATTTTCCCGTTCTCAAGCAGGCAAACAGCGTTATAGAGCTTGCCCTCCTCGACCATTGGCGCACTCATCAGCATGGCCGGCCCGCCATCAAGGGTCAATTCGGCCAGATCCTCCATTGCCTTCTGCACTGCCCGCTGAAAGGCCGGTTTTTCCACCAGGTCCTCTGGCGGGTAGCCGGTCAGAAAAAGCTCCGGGTACACAATGATATCCGCACCGAAGGCTTCCGCCTCTTCACGGAAGGCCCTGGCCAGGGTAACATTACCGTCAATATTCCCAAGCGTCGGGTTCGCCTGTGCCAGTGCAATTTTCAAATGATCAGTCATGACGGTTTTCTAACCCGCCTTGACGCGCTCAGCAATCTCTAGATCGCTTTTTCCGATGAAAAGCTGCTAAAAAATTGTAATTCAGGGATTATTCGTGCCGAGCGCCGGGCCGTCATCCATGATTTCCGTCTGTTCGATATCCTCTTCGTCCCCCGACTCTCCTTCGCTATAGGCGGGCGGCTCGTCATTGACCCATTCTTCCGTTTCCGGGTTAAGCGTAGCGACCGCCGCACCGGCACGGACCGGCATGGCAACGAAGGGACCCTGATCCTCCATCGGCATGGCCCGGTTCATCTGCATCCGGTAAATGGCAAATAATCCAATCGCGATATGGGCCACTGCAATCCAGGCGAAGAAAACCTCGCTACCAATAAGTGACATTAACTGGCCGACAATCAACGGTCCGAAAATCGCGCCAACGCCATTGACAAACATCAGGCCGCTGCTGGCGGCAACCATTTTATCCGGTTCCAGATAATCATTTGTATAAGCGATGCAGAGCGAATAGAGCGGGACAGAAAATCCGCCAAACAACCCTACTGCCCCCAGGAAGAGCAAAAAGTTGCCTGTCTCCCCTGCGTAGAGCGCAAGTAATGCAGCACCGCCACTTAACATTGTCGTGATCATCAGGATTAAGCGGCGATCAAACCGGTCCGAGAATCGCCCGACCGGCCATTGCAGAATGACGCCGCCCATGATTGACACACTGATAAAACTGGAGATTTGTGCAACCGACAGACCAATATTATCGCCATATACCGCCGCCATGCCGTAAAAGGCACCGCCGATAACACCCTGTGCGCACATGCCGACAACACCGAGCGGGGAAATTTTATAAAGTTCTTTTAGCTTGAGTCGGGTGCTGGCCGTGAAGTTGGGCGCCGGGTTCGCAGTCAGCGCCATCGGGATCAGCGCCAGCGAAACCAGCACGGAGACAAAGATAAAGAGCGAGTATCCCCCCGGATCCGCCACGTTCAGGAAGACCTGACCGAATGCCATGCCGCCCATCATGATAATCATGTAAACCGAAAGGAGTTGGCCGCGAGTTTCATTGGTTGCGGCGTCATTCAGCCAGCTTTCGCAGACAATATAGAGCCCCGCGAAAGCAAAACCGGTAACAAGCCGCATCATGCCCCAGACGATGGGATCAACGAACACCACATAGATAAGCGCCGCGGACGACGCGAGCGACGCCAACGCCGCAAAAACGCGGACATGGCCGACATTGGCCAGAATTTTGGGCGTGATAATCGACCCGAACAGGAAGCCAAGGTAATAGGCGGACATGACGAAACCGGTGATGGCGGCAGGGAATCCCTCCAGCGACGCACGGATACCGACAAGGCTCAGTTGCAGACCGTTTCCGATCATCAGCAGGCCCAACCCTAACAGGAGCGGCCAGGAATTTAATACAGCAGCGTACATGGCCAACCAATCAAAAAAAGGGGCTTACATTTTCTCCGCTTTTGATCATAAATACGGCATCCCGCCAATCGAAAAGCGACACATCCTATCCTAAAAAGGCAGCGTTAGCGCTTTTCCTTCTTTATCAGGAATTCCCGGCCCACTTTAACGCCCGGAACACCATCATAGGAAATAATATCGGCAGTAGCATAGGTTTCCGGCCAGATCTCCGGCAGGAACGACCCTGTTCCAACGACATCGATCGGCGCTTTCATATTGCCCATGATCCGGCATTTATCAACCGAGAAACCAGACGAGGCAACAATCTTGACCTTCTCAAAGCCCGCGTCATCGAGTTTTTCGCGCATCGAGTATATTGCGGCCGCCGAGACCCCGGTCCCGACCAGCCATTTCAATTCCTGCTCCGACCGGTATTGCCGGATACCGCGCGGCATATGCCGTTCCAACACCGCATATGATGTCGCGGGGTCCAGCCCCTCGATAAAGCGGCCGCCATGGGTATCCATGCGCACGGACATTTTTCCAGCCGCGACCATTTCGGGAAAATGGGCACAGGCTTCAAGGGCATCGGTCACTTCCTTGCCGAAATAATCAACAAGAACAGTGAGTGGATCGTCAGGAAAGCTTTCGTGAAACATTTCCGCCGCGCGCAGGGTGCTTCCGGCATAGCCGATAAGCGCATGCGGCATTGTGCCGAGGCCCTTGTCATTTCCGAAGTAATGGGCGGTTGAATTATTCGCATTACCAATGAATCCGATGGCACCCAATTCCTTCTGCGCGGCACGGCTGCCGACCGAAGCCGCATAGGCCATCATATCGGCCATCTCGCTTCCGGCGCAGTGACGGGCATCCATAGCCAGGAATTTTACCTCGGGCAGATGCGAACACATGGCAAAAGCATTATAGGCGGTAACGCAGGCCGAACCAAGTTTCTGCAAATAAAGAGTTTCAAGGTCCACGAGATCATGAAAACTGCCGGTGATGTAGACTAGGGGTTCACCCGCGCCAACCCAGTCCCCTTCCTCGAAGCAGGGCTCAATCTTGAAACTGCGGTCGCGCATTTTTGCAACGCTCTCCAGCCAGTCGAGCATGATGCGCGGGCAGAAGATAACCGGACGCCGCATAAAAACCGCGTAAGTCACTGTTTTATCGCCAAACTGCCCAATGACGCGTTTCGTTTTATTAAAATACTGGTCCGTATGGTTGGCGATGGCGCTATCCACCGCCTCCCGCTTGGCAACTGGCGTTTGACTGGTCATATGCGTCGAAGATTACGAGGCGGCTGCAATTGCCGTCCCGTTTCCCCTTTCTTTTTTGATCATTTCGGAAATTAGAAACGCTAATTCCAGGGCCTGGTTGGCATTGAGCCGCGGATCGCAGGCAGTATGATACCGGTCGCTGAGCCCTTCCTCGGTCACCTCGAAAGCGCCGCCGATACATTCCGTGACATTCTGGCCGGTCATCTCGAAATGCACGCCACCGGCGTAGGAGCCTTCTGCCTGATGCACATCAAAGAACTGCCGCACTTCCGTCAGGATACGGTCGACAGGACGGGTCTTGTAACCGGTGGAGGACTTGATCGTATTGCCATGCATCGGATCGCAGGACCAGACGACCGTCCGCCCTTCCCGCTCCACCTTACGGATCAGCTCCGGCAGGTGTTTTTCGACATTGTCCGCGCCGAAACGGCAGATAACTGTCATCCGCCCCGCCTCATTCTCCGGGTTCAGCTCATCAATCAGGCGTAAGAGGCCATCTGCAGATTGCGTCGGGCCAGCCTTGACGCCAATCGGGTTAGAAACACCCCGCAGGAACTCCACATGTGCTTCGTCCGGATCACGGGTACGGTCACCAATCCACAGCATATGCGCGGAGGTGTCGTAATAATCGCCCGAGGTGCTGTCGATACGGGTCAGGGACTGTTCATACGGCAGCAGCAGTGCCTCATGCGATGTATAAAAATCCGTCCGCCCCATTTCCGGGGTGTTGGTTGAGGAGACACCACAGGCGTCCATGAAGGCGAGCGCATCATGGATACGATCCGCCATTTCGCGGTAGCGGTCCCCTTGAGCCCCGCTGGCGACAAATCCCATGTTCCAGCTGTGAACCTGATGCAGGTCGGCATAGCCACCCTGTGAGAAGGCGCGGAGCAGGTTAAGGGTCGACGCCGCCTGAGAGTAGGCTTTCAGCATCCGCGCGGGATCGGGAATGCGGGCGGCTTCGTCGAATTCGAAACCGTTGATGATGTCACCGCGATAGCTTGGTAATTCGGTGCCGCCAATCGTTTCAGTATCGGAGGAGCGCGGCTTGGCGAACTGCCCGGCAAGGCGGCCGACCTTCACGATCGGGCAGTTTGCACCGAAGGTCAGGACAACAGCCATCTGCAGCAGCACCTTAAAGGTGTCGCGAATGGTATTCGGGTGGAATTCAGCGAAGCTTTCGGCGCAGTCGCCGCCCTGAAGAAGAAAAGCACGGCCGTTGGCCACGTCTGCAAGTTTTTTCTTAAGGCTTCTCGCCTCACCTGCAAATACGAGCGGTGGAAATGAACTTAACTCTTTCTCAACCGCTTCAACGGCCTGGATGTCCGGATATGTCGGCAGCTGGCGTACAGGTTTTTGTCTCCAGCTTTCAGGGGTCCAGGTTTTAGACATCGCAATATTCCTTAAATCTCATTCGCTCAAAGAGCTATTATCTACAGCCTTTTACGGTTTTCGCAATGGATAACCGGCCTTTTTTCGACTTTTAGGTCAAAAAAAGCGCCAGCTTTCCACTTAATTTGTGACATAGGGTCCGCCTCAGCTGGCGACAAATTTCTCCCGCATGGTGACGATTTCCTCGGCAAGTGACGGATGCACACCCACAGTGGCGTCAAATTGCGCCTTCGTTGCCTTGCATTTGAGGGCAATGCCAACGGCCTGGATTATCTCCGCTGCGTCCCCGCCGACAATATGCGCGCCGACGACAATATCACTCTCCTGACTGACGATCAGCTTGACGAAGGCCTTCTCCGTGCCACCGGTCAGGGTCTGCTTCATCGGGCGGAACTCGGATTTATAGATATCGACCTTGCCATAAATCTCCCGCGCCTCCTCCTCGGTCAGACCGACGGTACCGACTTGTGGCTGGGAAAAGACGGCTGAAGGGACATTTTCGTGATCCATTGCCCGCGGGCGACCACCGAAAACCGTCTCTGCAAAGGCCATGCCCTCATGAATGGCGACAGGGGTTAGCGCAATCCGGTCCGTGACATCACCCACGGCATAGATGTTATCCACCGTCGTCTGCGAATCCGGCGCAACTTTCACCGCGCCGTTATCCTTCAATTCAACGCCGATGTCCTCAAGGCCGAGCCCCGCCGTATTGGGGCGGCGGCCCGTGGCATACATGATCGCGTCGGTTTCCAGCACATCGCCATCCTCCAGCGTGACCTTCAGGCCGCTCTCGGTTTTCTCGATTTTTGCCGGGTTTGAATGGGTGCGAAGGTTAATGCCCTTCTTCTGAATTTCACTGGCAAGAAAATTCTGCACATCCGCATCAAAGCCGCGTAGAATCTGGGTGCTCCGGTATAGTTGTGTTACTTCCGCGCCGAGACCGTTGAAAATACCGGCAAACTCGACGGCGATATAGCCGCCGCCAACGACGATCACGCGTGTCGGGAATTCCTCCAGATGCAGCGCCTCATTAGAGGAAATGGCATGCTCAATTCCCGGCACATCCGGCATAACCGGCGCACCGCCCGTGGCAATCAGGATATATTTCGCCGTGATTTCCTTATCACCGACACGTACCGTATTGCGATCAACCAGTGTTGCACGTCCCTGGTACAGCTCGACATTATTGTTGTCGAGGATCGTGTGATAGATGCGGTTAAGCCGGTCGATTTCCTTGTCCTTGTTGGCGATCAGCTTTTCCCAGGAATGGCTCGTCTCCCCGACGGTCCAGCCATAGGCGGCCGCATCCTCGAAATCCTCCGAGAAATGGCTCGCATAGACCAACAGTTTCTTCGGTACGCAGCCACGAATGACGCAGGTGCCGCCAACCCGAAACTCTTCGGCAATCGCCACCTTGGCGCCGAGGCTGGATGAAATGCGCGAGGCGCGTACACCACCGGAGCCTGCCCCGATGACAAAAAGGTCGTAATCGAATTCCACTTTATTCTTCCTATTTCGAATGCCAATGCGGCATCTGGTTGGCGCGGCCCCAGAAGTTGTCCCGGCGATCAGCTATTGATGCCACCGATACACATGTATTTAATCTCCAGATAGTCATCAATACCGTATTTTGAACCCTCTCGCCCAATTCCGGACTGTTTAACACCGCCAAAAGGCGCAACTTCAGTCGAGATTATACCCGTATTAATGCCAACAATCCCATATTCCAATGCCTCGCTCACCCGCCAGATGCGGCCAATATCGCGAGCGCAGAGATAGGCGGCAAGACCAAATTCCGTATCATTCGCCATGGCGATAACATCGGCCTCATCCGTGAAGGTGAAGATCGGCGCCATAGGGCCGAAAGTTTCTTCTTTCGCAACTTTCATCTCCTGCGTCACACCAGTCAGGATGGTCGGCTCAAAAAAGGTCTGACCAAGGGAGTGGCGATGTCCGCCAACCGCCAGGGCCGCCCCCTTACCCAACGCATCCTTGATATGATCCTCCACCTTCTCGACGGCGGCTTCGGTGATCAGAGGGCCTTGCATCACGCCGTCCTCAAGGCCGTTGCCGACTTTAATGTCCTTTACCCGCTCAATCAGCTTCGCAACAAATGCATCCTGGATGTTGTCCTGTACATAGAGGCGGTTGGCGCAGACACAGGTCTGCCCGGCATTGCGGTATTTGCTGGCAATCGCGGCCTCAACCGCTTCATCGATGTTCGCATCATCAAAGACGATGAAGGGCGCATTGCCGCCAAGTTCCATGGAGGTTTTCTTGACCGTTCCCGCGCATTGCTCCATCAGCAGCTTACCGACGGCAGTCGAGCCCGTGAAGGTCAGCTTGGCCACGATGGGATTGGATGTCATTTCCTTACCGATGGCCTGTGCATCGCCCGTCACAATACCGAGAATACCGGCGGGGATACCCGCCCGCTCTGCCAGCACGGCCATGGCAAAGGCGGAATAAGGGGTCAATTCCGCGGGCTTGATCACCATCGGGCAACCTGCGGCAAGTGCCGGCGCAGCCTTTCGCGTAATCATGGCAATGGGGAAGTTCCAAGGCGTAATCGCAACAGTGACGCCAATTGGCTGCTTGATCACGACAATGCGTTTATCGTTCTGATGTTCCGGGATGGTATCGCCATAAATACGTTTGCCTTCCTCGGCAAACCATTCGATAAAGGATGCGGCATAGGCCACCTCGCCCTTTGCCTCAGCCAGCGGCTTGCCCATCTCGACCGTCATGATTTTTGCGAGGTCGTCGGTGTTCTCCAGCATCAGGTCATGCCATTTACGCAGGATATTCGCCCGCTCCTTCGCGGTCTTGCCGGCCCATCCGGGCATCGCAGCTTTTGCTGCCTCGATTGCGCGGCGGGTCTCATCCGCACACATCAGGGGGGCCGTACCAATCACTTCACCAGTCGCGGGATTAGTTACCTCCAACGTTTTTCCGCTATCTGCATCGCACCATTTTCCGGCCACAAGTCCCTGCATCCGCAACAGGTCGGGATCTTTCAGGTTGAGCGGATTGGTGTTTTTGTCCAGCATGGTGAACTCCTTGGTTCCAAATTTATGTAACACGCGGCCTTCGTCGCATTAATTGAGGCCGGAGTTTATGCCACAATATCCAATAGTCAATCAACGATCCTTAACGTATTCTTGATTTTACATGTTGAGTTTAGTTGAAAATTAGGACGTTGCGCCGTAATCTAGGTTGAAGAATAACATATTAGGGGGAATTGCTGTGGCGAGTGGGTCCAAGAAAGTCATATACGCGGCGCTTCTCGGCAACAGCCTGATTGCGGTCTCCAAATTTATAGCCGCCAGCATTACCGGCAGTTCCGCCATGATAAGCGAGGGGGTGCACTCGCTTGTTGATACCGGCAATCAGGTGCTGATGCTACATGGTCTCAGGAGAGCCAAGAAACAGCCCGACCAAAAGCATCCTTTCGGCTATGGGATGGAGCTTTACTTCTGGTCCTTCGTTGTTGCCATCCTGATATTCGCGCTGGGATCGGGCATTTCCCTGTACGAGGGGATCAAACATATCCGCAACCCGGAGGTTATCACCGATCCGACCTGGAATTATGTCGTGCTGGGTCTCGCGATAATTTTTGAAGGTTGGGCCTGGAGTGTGGCCTATATAGAGTTTCAGAAGGTTAAAGGCGATCGTGGTCTCTGGGAGGAGGTACGTCGCAGCAAGGATCCCACCATCTTTACAATTCTGTTTGAGGATACGGCTGCAATGCTCGGTCTGATCACCGCGCTTGTCGGTATTTTCTTTGCCCAGCACCTCGGTATCCCCGAACTGGACGGGGTGGCATCGGTCGTTATCGCAGCTATCCTGGCAGGAGTGGCTGTCCTTCTTTCCATTGAATGCAAAGGCCTGCTGATAGGTGAAAGCGCCGGCACGGTGGTGACTGAAGGGATCCGGGAGATCTTGCGGGACAACGGCCGGATTCTCAGTGTTAATGAACTGCTCACCATGCATCTGGGACCGACGGATATCCTGGTGAACGTCAGCCTTGATTTTGCAGACAGCATGTCCTCCTCCGAAGTGGAAGAAATGATCAGCGACATGGAGACACGCATCAAAAAGCAGTTTCCTAATGTCAAACGCGTCTTTATCGAGGCGCAAAGCTTCCTCTCTCACAATCGCTCGATATCAGAATAAAAAGGAAAAGCCCAAAGTGGATGTGAAAGTACAGACAGTAGAAGAAGAACCCCGATCAGATAATTTCAAAAAGGTTGTTCGCCTGGACGCCCAGTCGGAAAATGACTTCAAGACATCAACTGTCCGCAAGCTGTATCAATGGTGGGATGGCCATAAACCCCACCTACCGGCGCGTGAGGATTTCGATATTTCCCGTCACTGGTCGATTGCCTCCTCCCTCTACCTGATCGAGGCAATCTCGCCCGGGCAGTATCTGCATCGGCTAAACGGGGAAAATGTTGTCAGCATTATCGGCGTTTCGCTGCGCGGGCACGCCATTTCCGTCAACAGTCCGCTGCCTGAACTGCGCCGCCTTGCGACTTATCTCGATGGTCTTGTAGAACAGAAAAAACCCGGACGATGCACCGGAATTGTCGAGTATCTCGGCGTGGAGAATACCAATTTTGAAACCGTTGATTGTCCGCTTCTGCGGAAAGACGGAAGTGTCGGCTTTATTCTCGGGGCGCTTTCCCTGGTTGACTGAAATTGTAGCCTGGATCGCAACCTGAGAAGGAATTGGCGCCATAAAACCGCCGTTTATTCAAAAAATGTAATAAAAGATACCTGAACTAGCCAAAATGAGCTTGATTTTAGCTCTCCAAGGTTTCAGAATTATCGAATATACAAGTATTGAGAATAAGTTAGAGAAGGATTTAGGAAATCCGCAACACTGTTCAGGACGTTGATACCTGACCTGTGAGTGCGGTGGCTTGTAGTGACGGCCTAATTGGAAATCAGAGACAACTGCATAGGATCCTCCGCCCTTCAGGTAACGCGCCCGGTTATTTTACCTGAGCCGGAATAGAATACAGGAGTTGATATGTTCCTATTATCGCAAATACTCAAACGCCTTATCAAGCAGGGACAGCTGACGGTTTATGATGCGGACGGCAAGGAACATTTTTACAAGGGATCCGAGCCCGGCCCGAGCCTTAAAATCCGCCTTCATTCTAGAAAAGTAGCCCGCAAAATCGCGATCTATCCCAAGCTGTTCCTGGGCGAAGCCTATATGGAAGGTGATCTCACACTTGACGAAGGCGATATATATGACCTTCTCGATCTATTCACCATAAACCTCGGTTGGGGCTCCCGGCATCCACTCGTCAATATTGGCGATTTCGCCTATCGATTCTACTGGTTTTTCAATCAGTTCAACCCGAAAAGCCGCTCGCTGAAAAACGTCGCCCATCACTATGATTTGAGCGATGACTTTTATGAGCTGTTCCTCGATGAGAACCGTCAGTACTCCTGCGCCTACTTCAAGGCACCGGAGGATAGCCTCGAACTGGCGCAGCTTCAAAAAATGGCCCATATCGCCGCCAAATTAGCCCTGAAACCGGGGCAAAAGGTGCTGGATATTGGCTGTGGCTGGGGCGGCATGGCACGTTTTCTGGCCGAAAATGCCAATGTCAATGTCACCGGTATAACCCTCTCAAAAAACCAGCTGGCCTATGCGCAGGAGAAAGCGAAACAGACAGGGCTCTCGACCAAGGTCGATTACCGTCTAACGGATTATCGGGACGTGAAGGAGAAATTCGACCGGATCGTTTCTGTTGGTATGTTCGAGCATGTGGGCGTTCCCCACTACGCAGAATACTTCCGGAAGGTGAAATCGATCCTGACGGATGACGGCGTTGCACTGATCCATACCATTGGCACTGCCGATCGCCCCTCGCCCACAAATGCCTGGGTACAAAAGTATATCTTCCCCGGCGGTTATATCCCGCCACTCTCGCAAGTCATGCCATCCATTGAAAAAGCCGGGCTTTATGTCACGGATGTCGAGGTTCTCCGTCTCCATTACGCAAAAACACTGCGCGCCTGGCGTGAGCGCTTTCATGAAAAGATAGACACAGTGCGCGAAATCTATGATGACCGCTTTTGCCGGATGTGGGACTTTTACCTCTCGGCGAGTGAGGTGTCCTTCCGCAACAGCGGGCTGGTTGTCTTCCAGATCCAGCTCGCCAAGCAGCTCGAAGATCTACCGCTCACCCGTAATTATATTACCGAAATTGAGGAAAACGACCTCAATCCCGCCCGTATCGCGGCGGAGTAACCCTTACTCAACCGTAACCGATTTCGCGAGGTTGCGGGGCTGATCGACGTCAGTGCCTTTCAGGACAGCAACGTGATAGGCCAGAATCTGCACTGGAATCGCATAGAGGATCGGGGCGACAAACGGGTCCACCGTCGGCAGCTCGATTGAGCCTAATGCACGCCCGCCAAGCTGCTTGATCCCTTCAGCGTCGGACAGGAAGATCACCCGCGCATTCCGCGCCATCACTTCCTGCATATTGGAGGCGGTTTTCTCGAAATACGGATCGCTTGGTGCCACAACAATCACCGGTACCATCTCGTCAATCAGGGCGATGGGACCATGCTTGAGTTCGCCGGCCGCATAGCCTTCCGCATGAATGTAGGAAATCTCCTTGAGCTTCAACGCCCCTTCAAGAGCGATGGGATAGCCAGTGCCACGGCCGATATAGAGGACGTCGCGCGCCTCGAATATTTCCTCGGCAAGCGCCTTAATATTTTCGTCACTATCGAGGATTTCAGCAGCCCGCGCCGGCACCTCGGACAGCGCCGCACAGAGACGCGCCTCCTCCTCATGGTTGATGACGCCACGTTTGACCCCGGCATCGATGGCGATACAGGCAAGCGTGACCAGTTGGCAGGTAAAAGCCTTTGTGGAGGCCACGCCAATTTCCGGCCCGGCCTGGGTATGGAAGACAAAATCGGATTCCCGGCCCATGGAGCTTTCTTCCACATTCACGATAGAGGCTATATGCTGGCCGTTTGCCTTCGCATATTTAAGCGCCGCGAGGGTATCGGCTGTCTCCCCCGATTGCGAGATAAAGAGCGCGAGCCCGCCTTTCTTGAGCGGCATCTGGCGATAACGGAACTCGGAGGCAATATCCACTTCTACATTGAGATCCGCGATCCCCTCGAACCAGTATTTCGCGATCATCCCCGCATAAAAGGAGGTGCCGCAGGCAACAATGGTCACTTTCGGCAACTCGTTCCAGTCAAACGGCAGATCGGGCAATGTAATTGTCCGGCTTTTCGGGTTGAAGAAGGCATTCAGCGTCTCCCCCATCACTGCCGGCTGTTCCGCGATTTCCTTCATCATGAAATGGCGGTGATTACCCTTGCCGATCATCGCGCCGGAGAGCTGTGTCTGCTTGATCGGTCGTTCGACCTGTGTTCCCTCCTTGTCATAAAAGGTTGCGCCATCGCGGGTGAGCACAGCCCAGTCGTCTTCTTCCAGATAGGAGATCCGCACAGTCAGCGGCGCGAGGGCGAGCGCGTCGGAACCCAGAAACATTTCGCCGTCACCCCAGCCAACCGCAAGCGGGGCGCCGCGCCGGGCACCGATCATCAGGTTGTCATGGTTCTTGAAGATGACCGCGAGGGAAAACGCCCCGTGCAATTGTTTGAGCGCTGCGGCCATGGCCTCTTCCGGTGCTTTGCCATCGTCAATATAGCTGGAGATTAGTTGCGCCGCGATTTCTGTATCGGTCTCGGATTCAAATTTATAGCCCTTGCCCGTCAGTTCGTCAGCCAGTTCGCGGTAATTCTCAATAATACCGTTATGGACGAGCGCGATCTGCTCGGTCATATGCGGATGGGCGTTGACCTCATTCGGCACCCCATGGGTCGCCCAGCGGGTATGGCCAATCCCGGCCAGCCCTGTCAGGCCGTTGACGTCCAGGACCTTTTCAAGGTTTACAAGCTTGCCTTCGGCACGGCGACGATCGATGCCGCCTTCAGTCAGGGTTGCGATCCCGGCGCTATCATAGCCCCGATATTCGAGACGCTTCAGCCCACCAATCAGTGAGGGCACCACATCCTTCTTGCCGAGAACCCCGATAATTCCACACATATTTCGATAACCTTATAATAAAATCAATATACTAGCGTTATTTTTTGACTTTTTTCTTCAAGTCACGAAAACGCTTTGCCCAGCCGGGCTTCTGTTTTTCTTCCGCCCGCTCGATCCCGAGCGCGTCGGCCGCCACATTCTTCGAAACCGTGCTGCCAGCCCCGATAATCGCGCCATCGCCGATTTTCACCGGTGCAACCAACGCGGAGTTGGAGCCGATAAAGGCCCCGGCCCCGATATCGGTCTTGAACTTGTCATAGCCGTCGTAGTTGCAGGTAATGGTGCCGGCGCCGATATTGGCCTCCGCGCCGACGCGCGCATCCCCGATATAGGAGAGATGGCTAACTTTCGCCCCCCTCTCTATTTGTGATTTCTTCACTTCGACAAAATTACCGATCTTTACGTCGCTCGCGATATCCGCACCGGGACGCAGCCGAGCGAAGGGACCGATCTGTGCCGCCTCCCCGATGGTTGTTCCTTCCAGGTGACTATAGGCCTTAATGCGAACATTGTCGCCGACGGTGACGCCGGGGCCAAAAAAGACGCCGGGCTCAATCACTACGTCGCGCCCGAGTTTCGTATCATGACTGAACCAAACTGTCTCCGGATCGATCAGGGTTGCACCCGCCGTCATTGCCGCCGCACGCCAGCGTTGTTGCGCAATTGCCTCGGCTTCGGCAAGCTGGGCACGGTTGTTGACACCGAGCAGTTCCTCCTCCTCGCCCTTCACATAGGCACATGTCAGGCCCCGTTTGATCGCAATCTCGACAATATCGGTGAGGTAATATTCGCCCTTGGCATTCTTGTTGTCGACCGCCTTGATGAGGTCGGCCAAATGCGCAGCATTGATCGCCATAACTCCGGAATTACAGAGTCTTACAGCGCGCTCCTCCGCGTTTGCATCAGCAAATTCGACAATCGCGGTGAGGTTCCCGTTCGCGTCCGTGACAAACCGGCCATACTCCAGCGGATCATCCGGCTCGAACCCGAGCACCACCACGGCGCATTTATCGCTTGCGCGGCGTTTATCGATCATTTTCTGAAGGGTCCCTACCTCGATCAGCGGGGTATCGCCATAAAGGATCAGCACATCGCCATCAAAGCCTTCAAGCGCTTCAAGGGCAGCAGCCACCGCATGTCCGGTCCCAAGTGCTTCTTTCTGGATGGCAATTTCCGCGGGCGCAACTTCTTTTTGCACTGTATCC
Organism: Sneathiella litorea; assembly: GCF_009882915.1. Taxonomy (GTDB): domain Bacteria; phylum Pseudomonadota; class Alphaproteobacteria; order Sneathiellales; family Sneathiellaceae; genus Sneathiella; species Sneathiella litorea. The sequence continues at coordinate 88,913 of NZ_WTUW01000002.1, read as the reverse complement.
ATGTTCGGTGACGTCACCACTACGACTTTCGCAGGATCAAGCGCGCCCACCGTACCCAACAAATGGGAAATCATCGGACGCCCCCCAACTTCATGCATGACCTTGGGTTTGGCCGATTTCATGCGGGTTCCGGCTCCGGCGGCGAGGACAACGGCGGCAATGGACGACATATCTTTACTCGTTTTTCAGCTAACTTGACTAGACTCAGGCTTAAATAACACCTAACCCTACAAGATAAACAAATAAAAAAATGTTACCGGATTTTACATAGATGCAAGAAATCACAATAATTTTCGATCTCGACGGCACTATAGTGGATACTGCGCCAGACCTTCACGGGGCCCTCAATCATTCCTTAAGGCGCGCCGGGCGGGACATAATCGACCTTGAACATGTCCGCCATATGGTTGGCCGCGGCGCGCGCGTGCTGCTGGAACGAGGCCTGGAAGCCACCGGCGGATTGCCGGAAAGCGAGCGATTTGAAGAGCTTGTGGAAGATTTCTTTACCTACTATCAGGAACATCTAAGTGACCAGAGTCGCCCCTTTGAAGGGGTGGTCGAGGCGCTTGAGACCTTCCGGGACGCGGGCGCCGTGATGGGGGTTTGCACCAACAAGCCGATGCGCTTTGCAAAAGACCTGCTGATTGATCTCAATCTCGCCCAGTATTTCAAGGCAACCACCGGCGGTGATAGTTTCAAGGTGCGCAAACCCGATGCCGGCCATATTATCGGCACACTGGAAGCGATGGGGCATAACGGCGGCCGGGCTTATATGATCGGCGACAGTATTTCCGATATCGATGCCGCCCATAACGCGGGCATCCCCTGTATCGCGGTCAGCTATGGCTATACGGAGACGCCGGTGCATAAACTTGGCCCCGATTACATCATAGATCACTTTAACGAGCTGGTGCCATTAATCCGGCAGATCGGTTAGCTATTCGTCTTTAAAGAGTGGGAGAGCGGCGATTTTCTTGCCGGACGGGATTTGCCGTTTCTTGATCCATTCGGCGATATCTCGCCAGACGACAGGCCCCTGCAGATCGCGCATCAGCATATGCCAGCCATTTTCATAGAGCACGATATCGCTGCCCGGCGGGAGTTCGGCGGCGATTTTCTCGATCGGCTCCTTCGGAATAAGCTGATCATTCTCCCCATAGAGCAGCAGGGTCGGCAGCGTGATATCCTTTGCGGCGTCATAGGCGGCATCCATGATATTGACGAGGCCATAGACGCTGTCGATGCGGGTTTCCTTGATAAAGAGCGGGTCCTCTGAGAGGTTTCGCAGCATGGAGATATTGTCGGATGCTTGAATACCGAGGCCCTGCCCGGTTAACTTGACATCAGGAAAAGTATGCGCCGCCGTCCAGAGAACCGCCTGATAGAAGGGATTGAGAGCCTGCCAGCCCCAGACCGCCGGGGCCGACAGGATCACGCCATCCACCTTTGGAAACCCCTCCGATGTGACCGCCGTGATCAACACTGCGCCGCCCATGCTCTCGCCCAGAAGATACACCGGTTTGCCTTGGTATTTCTCTCGCGTCTCCTCAACTATTGTGGCGAGATCCCGGACCATCAGTTCCTGCCCCGGCCAGATGCCGAAATTCGGCGCCTCCCCGAAACCGCGCTGATCATAGGCGATGGTGGTCAGCCCCTCCCCGATCCACCAGCTGCCAGGAAAGGCATAGGTGTTACTGTAATCATTAAAGCCATGAACCGCTATTATGATAGCGACCGGATCGCCTGAGGCTTCCCAGATCTTGACGGGAATCTTTTCGCCGTCCGGAGTCTGTAAATATTGACCGTTGAGTTCTGCCTCCATACTCGCCGGACCAACCTGCTGCACCACCGGCGAACAGGCGGAGAGGAAAAGCACGGCTAGCCCTAGAGGTGACAGATATCGAAAGAACGTCTTCATATACCTCATCCGATAAGCTCCCGAACCCTTTGTTGTAAATGAGGAATTATGTCCATCTCAAACCACTTATTTTTTTTCATCCAGCCCTGAACCCGCCAACTCGGATGCGGCAGCGGCAGGATATCGGGGGTAAAGTCACGAAAGCTGGCCACTGTTTCTGTCAGGTTTTTCTTACGACGGGATGACAGGTAATATTTATGGGCATATTGACCAACGGCAAGCGTCAGCTTGATATTTTTAAGCTCCGGTATCAGACGCGGATGCCAGGTTTTCGCGCATTCAGGCCGGGGTGGTGCGTCCCCGCCGCTCTTTTGCTTGCCCGGATAACAAAACCCCTGCGGCACGATGGCAAAATTCTTCGGGTTATAGAACGTGTCCTTATCTACACCAAGCCAGTCACGAAGCCGATCGCCAGATGGATCATCCCAGGGAATGCCGCTCTCATGAACTTTGGTGCCAGGCGCCTGCCCCGCAATCAGGATCGGGGCGTCTGCATCCGCAATAAGCACCGGCCGGGGGCCGAGCGGTATATACGCCTCGCATATCCGGCAGGCGCGAATTTCGGTGAGGAGAGGTGCCAGCGGATCATTCATTTCCGTCATCCAGCCTTTCCCCGCGTGATTAACTGATGTGGTGCATCAGATCCTTGATCAACAGGCTCTGATCTGGCCGGGGTCGATGCAGGACAAGCCCGTTTGGTGGCGACTCCTGCCAGTCATGTTCAGTTTTTATTGTTATTTTAGAACCTTTTACAACGCAAATCTCATTATTAACTTTAAATATTTCCCCATCCTCCCCTTGAGCATAACAGGCGGGACTTGCGAGGCCGATTGTCCGGCCCCGCATCGCCAGCCAACTTGCGGCTTGCGCCCCCTGAAGGATGAGGAAAGGATCATTCACCCTTGAAGTTCCCCGGGCGTTTTTCGAAAAAGGCATTAATGGCCTCTTCATGGTCCTTCGTGTGATGGGAAGCCGCCTGGAAGGCCGCCGACATTTCCAGCAGGCTGTCGAGGCGCATATGCTCCCCTTCGCGCAGGAGTTTCTTGGACATGCGAAGCGCATGGGGCGGGTTCGCCGCGATGCGTTTGGCAAGGTCCGTTGCCGCCGTCATCAGGTCCGCATCCTCCACAACGTTGGAGACAAGGCCCCAGTCGAGTGCCGTTGCCGCATCAATCATGTCACCGGTGAAGGTCAGTTCCGCAGCGCGGCTGCGCCCGATGACCCGCGGCAGGAACCAGGCCCCGCCATCCCCCGGAATAATGCCGAGCTTCACGAAACTTTCCGCAAACTTGGCGGACTTTCCGGCAATACGGATATCGCACATGCAGGCAAGATCGCAGCCTGCGCCGACCGCCGGGCCGTTTACAGCGGCGATAGTCGGGACTTCAAGGTCATAGAAGGCCAGCGGGATTTTCTGGATGCCGTGACGATAGCCTTGGCGCAATTCGGCCGGTGTCCCGGCGAACAGCCCTTCCTTGTCGCGCATATGCTTGACGTTGCCGCCAGCAGAGAAGGCCTTGCCCGCCCCGGTCAGGATCACACAGCGTACGCTGTTGTCTTTGTTGATACGGTCCGCCGCACTCAGGAATGCGTCGAAGATGATATCATCGGAGAGGGCATTGCGCTCCTCTGGCCGATTGATCGTGAGGGTTACGACTCCCCCATCTTGTTCATATAAAAGAGCTTCAGTCATGACGGGTAAGCTACTCAATTGCCCACGAAATGGGAAGCGGGAATCGCGCCTGAAATCATTTATTACAACGTTCCTCAGGCCGTTCGCCCGTAAAAGGTCATCTGGGCTTCCTTCGAGAGGGCAATGCCGGGTTCCGTATTATAGGCGAGAACCGCCAGCATGCGGGTGCGCGTGCCCTCATTCGGTGTCACCCTGTGCATGGCATTCCGGCCGCGAAACAGGACGAGATCGCCAGCGTCCAGAGAGAGACGCTTGACGGCTGTCCGCCCGTCGAGCACATCGGCGACGCCGTCAAAATTCATGTCACCGGCATCGGCATCGCGTAGGGCGCTGACATATTCAAACTCCCCGCCACTGGTTGCGGGCTGGACCATCAGCGTGATCGCGAAGGAGGAATTATCGAAATGCCAGCCCAGCTCCTGCCCCGTTTCCGCATAATGCAGATTGACCGAGGAAAGCGGGTCCGCATAGTTATAAAGCGTTGTCTCTCCCAGAATATCGCAGAGAAACTCCCTGAACTCCGGCGCGTCATAGAGCGTCCGCAACGGGGAAGCCTCGGGCAGGGCATCATCGGTGATGCAGCCCTTTGACGAGATGACCATGCGGTTGCGCGTATGGTCGGCCGGATATGCGGGATCGGTCGCGCTGAGATAGACCGTATGCTCCTCCCGTTTTGCATAGACCTTATCTCGATTAGCCTCCCCTTCCGCAAAGATCGCGTCAATCGCGGCCTTCGTCGCGAATTGCGGGAGGACCAGTACGCCTTCCTTATTAAGCCTGTCGCGGCAGGCCGCCCGAAATGCGGGATCATTGATCGGGTGAAGCGTAAAATCCACTATCTTTTCAAGGTTCATCATATTCTCCTCCCTCCTTCGGACATCCCGCAATAACTGGTCAGCGGCGGGCGACGGGACCGAATTATTTTCTATACCCTGAAGGTAACAATATCCATCCTGTTGTCACCGGAAAACTTGACAACTTTCATGAATGAGGCGACGGTTTCTACAAAAAAGAGGGTTTCCCTCATAAAAAACAATCAAGGAATGTAGATGTCAGCGCCAATTTCCCCCACAACCGACGTCACTCCCTATAAGGGTATAGTCCTGTTTTGTACGGCGGTTTTCCTGTTTGCGGTGATGGATTCCTTTGCCAAGTACGCGGGGCAAACTTACTCGCCGCTTCAGGTGGTCTGGGCCAGGTGCTTTTTCCATATCGTCCTGCTGATCCTCTTTCTCGGGCCAATCCATGGGCTCAATCTAATCCGGACGAATAATCTTAAAATACAGATCCTGCGGTCGATGCTGCTGCTGGGCGCGACAATCTGCATCTTTACAGCGATCAAGTATATTCCGCTCGCCGATGCCGGCGCCATTGCGGCGACCTCTCCGCTCTTTGTGATCCTGCTCTCTGTCCTGCTGCTGAAAGAAAAAATCAGCCTGCGCCGCTGGTGTGCGGTCGGTGTGGGATTCGCAGGCGCAATGATTGTGCTAAGGCCGGGTCTGTCCATGGTTCATCCGGCGATGTTCCTGGTGGTGCTGATGTCGCTTTTCTACGCGCTCTATCAGTTGACAACACGCTTCCTCTCCGGTGTCGACAGTTCGGTGACAACGGCGTTCTATTCCGTACTGGTCGGGACGATCGTGATGAGTTTTGTGATGCCCTTTGTCTGGATTATGCCGGATCTCGAGGGATGGATCCTGTTGGCGATCGTCGGATTTCTCGGCGGTGTCAGCCATTTTATCATGATCGTCGCCTTCAAATATACCGCGGCTTCCACCGTCGCGCCGTTTAACTACACCCAGTTGATCTGGATGGCGGTGATCGGCTATCTGGCCTTTGGCAACCTGCCGGACGGCATGACGATTCTCGGTGCGGCGATTATTGTGGGCAGCGGTCTTTACATCATCCATCGGGAGCGACAGACGACGCGCAAAACGGACCCGTTGGTCGGCTGACGAGCCAATCTAACAATATACTCTGGGTTAATCTTGGCGTTACCGGAAAACTTGACAACCTTACTGAATGGGGCGACCCTTTCTGAAAACAAGAGGGTTACCCTCAAACAAAAAATCAATTGGAAAACCCAATGACAGCGCCGTCAACGTCCGCAGAGTCCACCTTCTCCTACAAGGGTATCTTTCTCTTTTGCACCGCCATCTTCTTTTTTGCGGTCATGGACACGACCGTTAAGTACGCGAACGAGACCTATCCACCGGCACAGGTTGTCTGGGCCCGCTATTTCTTCCATAGCGTACTGATGGCGGCGATCCTGCTTCCGAAACACGGGGTACAACTTATCAAGACCAACAGGCTGAAGATGCAGCTTGTCCGTTCCATCTTCCTGCTGCTGGCGACTGTCTGCTTTTTCACGGCGGTGAAATATGTGCCGCTTGCCGATGCAGCGGCGCTTGGGGCGACATCGCCGCTCTTCGTCATCCTCTTTTCGGTTATTCTCCTCAAAGAGAAGGTCAATGCCCGACGCTGGGCGGCGGTGGCCATCGGCTTTGGCGGGGCGATGATCGTGCTCCGGCCGGGCATGCTCGAGGTACATCCGGCGCTTTTCCTGGTGATCGGAACGTCGATTTTCTACGCGCTTTATCAGATCGCCACGCGGTTTCTCTCCGGAATAGACAGTCCGGCGACCACCATCACCTATTCCGCACTGATCGGGACCATCGGCATGAGCTTTGTTGTGCCCTTCTTCTGGGTCACGCCGGACCTTATGGGCTGGCTGATGCTGGGCGTGATCGGATTTATTGGCGGATTCAGCCATTTTATCATCATCAAGGCGTTTGACTACACCGAGGCTTCCACCGTGGCGCCGTTCCAGTATACGCAGCTCATCTGGCTTGCCATTTTCGGCTATCTGGTCTTCGGGAATTTTCCCGACAACTTCACAATTCTCGGTGCGGCCATAATTGTCGCGAGCGGGCTTTACATCCTCTATCGGGAGCGACAGATCAAGGGCGAGTGAGCGTCGGCCCTAGCTCGGCCCTAACTCGTCCCGATATCAGCGAGATCGCCGTACATTTCCGGCCGGCGGTCCCGGAAGAACTGCCAGTTGTCGCGGATCTCCTTGATCATGTCCATGTCCATATCGGCGACGACCAGCTCGTCCTTGTCCTCGGACGCTTGCGCAATAATCTCCCCGCGCGGATTGACGACATAGGACGATCCGTAAAACTCGCCGATATTCCAGGGCGCTTCCGTCCCGACCCGGTTCGTTGCCCCGATATAGACGCCGTTCGCGACGGCGGACGCCGGCTGTTCCAGCTCCCACAGATACTGGCTGACACCTTTCACGGTCGCTGACGGGTTGACGATATATTCCGCACCGTTGAGCGCAAGGGCACGCCAGCCTTCCGGGAAATGCCGGTCATAGCAGATATAGACGCCAAGTTTGCAATAGGCGGTCTGGAACACCGGCCAGCCGGAATTGCCGGGGCGGAAGAAGAATTTCTCCCAGAAGCCGGCGACCTGCGGGATGTGGGTTTTCCGGTATTTCCCGAGATATTTCCCATCCGCATCGATAACGGCGGCAGTGTTGTAATAGATGCCGGTCTTTTCCTGTTCATAGATAGGCACGACGATGACCATGTTGTATTTTCTGGCATATTCCTGCATCAGCTTGACGGTCGGACCGTCGGGAATGCTCTCCGTCGCGGCGTACCACTTGCTGTCCTGGGATGGGCAGAAATAGGGCTGCGTGAAAACCTCCTGAAAGGAGAGAACCTGCACGCCCTTCGCCCCAGCCTCATCGATTAACGGGAGATGCGCCTCGATCATCTTGGCCCGGATTTCCTCCGGGCTCATGTCCGTATTGCCCTTGAGACCCATCTGGATAAGTCCGGCTCGTACCGTTGTCATTGACCCTCTCCTTTTTGCATCGATTGGCGGTCAAATTTTTTTGACCATTTGGTCAGGATTTTAACTATCAATTTTCAAAAGGGAAAGCTAAAATAGCGATCAAGCATCGCAAGACGAGCAGCCTGCAGGATGAGGAGATCACTATGTCTACTTTGATACGCGGGGGAACCATCGTTACCTCCGAAACCAGCTACCGGGCCGATATTTTATGCGACGATGGGATGATTAAGGCCATCGGAGAGGGATTGGAGACGCCCTCCGGCGCCGAGGTTGTTGATGCGGGCGGTCAATATGTGATGCCGGGCGGTATTGACCCGCACACGCATATGCAGCTTCCCTTCATGGGCACTGTCGCGTCAGAGGATTTCGAGACAGGCACCGCCGCGGCGCTTGCCGGCGGCACGACCCAGATCATCGATTTTGTTATCCCCGACCCCCAGGAACCTCTGATGGACGCCTACCGAAAATGGCGCGGCTGGGCGGAAAAGTCCGTTGCTGACTATGGCTTCCATGTCGCTATCACCTGGTGGGACGATACGGTACACCGGGATATGGGCCTTCTCGCCGAGAATGAGGGCGTCAACAGCTTCAAGCATTTCATGGCCTACAAGAACGCGATCATGGTATCGGACGAGATGATGCTGGCCAGTTTCGCGCGTTGCCGGGAGCTTGGCGCGATGGCGACGGTTCATGCGGAAAATGGTGAGATGGTCTATTACCTGCAACAGGAGTTGCTGGCCAAAGGCATTACCGGGCCTGAGGGGCATCCGCAATCCCGCCCGCCGGAGATTGAGGGCGAAGCCGCCAACCGGGCAATCCGAACGGCGCAAGTGCTGCAAACGCCGATCTATATTGTGCATGTCTCCTGCAAGGAATCACTGGAAGCCATTACGCGGGCCCGACTGGAAGGACAGCGGGTGTTCGGCGAATGTCTGGCGGGGCATCTCCTGATCGACGACAGCGTCTACTACAATGAGGACTTTGAATTTGCCGCGGCCCATGTGATGAGCCCACCCTTCCGCCCCAAGGATCACCAGCGTGAACTCTGGCGGGGACTTCAGTCGGGGAATTTGCAGACTACGGCAACTGATCATTGCTGCTTCTGCGCGCCGCAAAAGGCCGCCGGACGTGATGATTTCACCCTGATCCCGAACGGGACTTCGGGCGTGGAGGATCGCATGGCGGTGCTCTGGCATCACGGGGTCAATTCAGGCAAGCTCACCATGAACGAGTTTGTGAAGGTCACTTCCACCAATGCCGCGCAGATCTTCAATATTCACCCGCGCAAGGGCTCTATTTCTGTCGGTGCGGATGCGGATATCGTGGTGTGGGACCCGGAAATGACGCGGACCATTTCGGCCAAGACCCATCACCAGAATATCGATTTCAATATCTTCGAGGGGATGGAAGTCAAGGGCAGCCCGAGCCATACCATAAGCCAGGGCAAGGTCGTCTATAAGGACGGACAGCTCAATGTCGTGAAGGGCGCGGGCCGCTATATCAAGCGGCCAACCTACAATCCCTATTTCGATGCGCTCGACAAGCGCCGCAAGGAAACGGCGCCCCGGAAGGTCTCTAGACCCGCACAGGCCGCCGAATAATTTTAACGGAAATTCTCCTGGAAAAGGCCCTGCACCAGCTGGTCAGGGTCTTTTTTTATGGAATTTGCAGCGGAACTTTCAGCAACATGCCGAATTCCTCGGCAAAATTGACCGAGACACGGGCATGAACTTTGCCTTGCCGGTCATAAAACCGTCCCTTCTCGCCGATGGGAAAGACACCTTCATGCCAGATATTAGGATGGATATAGAGGCCCTTCGAGCCATCGCAGTAAAAGGCGACAAAGTCTTCCGGCTGCACATCATCGCCCGGCAGCGCGAGCGGTACCATGAAGGGCGTGCCATCCAGTGAATAAAATAGTTGTCCGCCATCGGGATGGTAATTCGCGTGCCAGAGCAGCACCTGATCCTTCTCACGCGTGGCGACTTTCGTGTCCGCCTCCTCGGGGTTGCGGGACCAGCCGAGAATATAGGTATCCTTCACCGCGTTGTTGCGACCCCAGAGCACATCCCCTTCCCACCAGAATTCAAAAATTCCTTCTGCCGTTCCGCCCTGATTACCGGTCCCCTCATCTACTTTACGGGAGCCCGAGGTTGGCCAGGTGACAATCTCAATCGGAAAATTCTCGTAATCCTCAACAAGACAGCCGTAGCCGTCCAGCGTTTCGTCCGACGCGACAACGATCGGCATATCGAGCAGCGGGAGTTCGGCGGGGATGTCCGGATTCAGGAAATCCGGCGATTGCGCGGTATCAGAGGTGAGCATGGTAACATTTCCCAGATAATTTTGGCCAATTAAGACACAAGCATAAAAAAAAAGGAAGGCATCCCTTCCCTTTTCTTCGCTATATGGCACGGCTTACTTTTGTGACATTTCCCAGATTTCCTGGGTGAAAGCGCCTTCCGGCTTCTTGGATATAACCAGTTTGGAATCGCCTGCCAGCAGGATATCCACTGTCCGATTATAGGAATCCTCGTCCAGCTTACCAAGATCGCTGCTGCCAACCAGCTTGGCAATTTCCGACATCATGCGCTTTTGGTGCTTTTCAGTTTGTGCACCCGTGGCGTCATTATCAAGCACAATTTCAGCGGCTTCATCGGGATTATCGACCGCATACTGCCAGCCTTTCAAGGAAGCCTTGACGAAGCGGGCGAGCTTGTCCTTCATCGCGTCATCTGCAAGGCTTTTCTCCATTACATAGAGACCGTCTTCCAATGTGGCGACGCCTTCCTCTTCATAGGGAAAAACCGAAAGCTCGGCCGGAGTAAGACCGCCATCGATCACCTGCCAATATTCATTATAGGTCATGGTGGAAACACAGGCCGCCTGTTTCTGGAGTAACGGATCAACGTTAAAACCCTGTTTCAGGACTGTGATATCGGCATCGGCGCCTTCGGTCTTGTATTTCAGCTTATCCATCCAGGACAGGAACGGATACTCATTGCCAAAAAACCAGACACCAAGGGTCTTGCCCTTGAAATCCGCTGGTGTTTCAACACCCATGTCCTTGCGGCAGGTCAGCATCATGCCGGACTTGGCAAAAACCTGTGAAATATTGACAAGCGGAACACCTTTTTCGCGGGTCGCAAGCGCCGCAGGCATCCAGTCAACGACCACATCAGCGCCGCCACCGGCGATAACCTGCGCGGGCGCCACATCCGGACCGCCCGGCTTAATGGTCACATCGAGATCGACTTCATCATAGAAGCCCTTGTCCTTTGCCACATAATATCCGGCAAATTGGGCCTGGGTGACCCATTTAAGCTGCAAGGTGAGCTTGTCCGCGGCCGACGCAGTAATGGCCGTCAGGCTCATCGCCGAGGCGGCTAATAGTAAGGTTAGTTTTTTCATCTTGTCTTTCCTCTCCCTTAATGAAGTAAATCGTTCAAACTTACATGGTAATGGGGACTCAACTCACTTTACCCGTCTGTAGGAGGCATGCCAGAAGGTGATCCGGCGTTCCAGAAGGGCGAGAATTCCATAAAACAGCGATCCGACAACGGCGGCGACGGCGATTGTGGCCCAGACGATATCGACATTCATCCGACCAACCTCCGTCGAGATGCGAAAGCCCATACCGACGATCGGTGTGCCGAAAAACTCCGCGACAATCGCACCAATCATCGCAAGGGTCGAATTGATTTTCAACGCGTTGAAAATAAAGGGCATGGCGTTCGGCAGGCGCAGGAATAAAAGCGTCTGCCAATAGCTCGCGGCATAGGACCGCATAAGGTCCTTCTCAATATGGCTGGTGGCCTGCAATCCCGCGAGCGTATTAATCAGCATCGGGAAAAAGGTCATCACGACAATAACGGCTGCTTTTGATTGCCAATCGAAACCGAACCACATGACCATGATGGGCGCAATGCCCACAATGGGGATGGCACTCACCATCGATCCAAGCGGCAGTAACCCGCGCTGCATAAACGGAACACGATCGACCAGAATGGCAACAAGAAAGCCCGCGCCACAGCCAAAGGCGAATCCGGAGAGAACCGATTTGACCACCGTCTGGTAAAAATCTGCAAATAATGTAGATGAATTATTCTCAATTGCCGCGCCGATTTGCTCTGGCGATGGCAGGAGAACAGAGGGGACGCCAAAGCCGATCGTGAGCACCTGCCAGAGATAGAGCAGCCAGATACCAAAGAGCGCGGGCACTGCGAAAGCGAGAAAATAATTGCCATTGGCTACTTTTGAGAGAAGCGCGAGAGACCGCCATACCAACAGGCCAAGTGCCGCAAGAAAGAGCCAATGGCCAATCGCGGTAAATCCGCTGGTGTCTACCGTGTGAGTCAGGATCAACGGCGCGAAGGCCCCGGTGATGCATCCGATGGTAAGCAGAAGCGCCGCGTAAGTCGTCTCCTCCCGGCTTTTCATCTGGTAGAGTGCCGCGGCAATAGAGAGAAGCAGAAGCGCGAAAGGTGCTGGTTTGTCCCACCATTGAACCGACATGTCCACGTCCACCCCCACCGGCAGAAAGACAGAAATCCCGGAAAGCAGAACAAAGAGGATCAGGACGAGATCAGCGCTTTTCTTCATACCGCCTCCCTCCCCGTCCGGCCAAGGACCAGCTTCTCGGTAATCGTAACCGCCCAGACAAGCAACATGCCGAGAACCGACGCGGCGACCAGTGCTGACCAGATCTGGATCGTCTGGCCATAGTAGGAGCCAGCGAGAAGTCGCGCGCCCAGCCCTTCCACTGCGCCGGTTGGCAATTCAGCAACAATGGCCCCAACAAGACTGATGGCAATGGCGACTTTCAGGCTCGCGAACAGGAACGGGATCGAGGCTGGCATGCGGAGCTTCCAGAACACCTGCGCGGCGCTCGCGCTATAGGTCTTCATCAGGTCAAGCTGCAACACATCGGGCGAGCGCAACCCCTTCACCATACCGATGGTAATCGGGAAGAAGCAGAGATACATGGAAATAATCGCCTTCGGCACCAGCCCGGTCAGCCCGATATGTCCAAGGACAACGATAATCATCGGGGCAATGGCGAGGATGGGCACGGTCTGCGAGGCGATGATCCAGGGCATCAGGCTCCTGTCCAGCGTCTCCAGATGGACGATCCCGACAGCGAGCAGGATGCCAAGCAGTGCGCCTAATGCGAAGCCGACCAGTGTTGAGGAAATCGTCACGTAGGAATGATAGACGAGACTCCGCTTGGAGGTGATTTTCTTCTCGAGTACCGTCTTACGAAGCTCGACAACAATCTGTTGAGGCGCGGGAAGAATGGGGCGTTCCATCGACCAGGCATCCTCGATCAGCTGCTGCCAGCTCCATTCGACCTTGCCCCGCTCATACTGATCGATCAGGCGATCGGAATTCATATAGACCGCACCCGCATACCAAAGGATCAACAAACTAAGAACAACGACAAAAACGGGAAAGCTCTTCCCGTCATACAGGCGGCGCCATAACCCCAACTTGCTGGTTTCCGCGTGCTCAGTCATCGTAGCTATGCCCCGAGCGCAGCCCCTCGCGCACGCGGTGGGAAATTTCAAGAAACTCCGGTGTCTCGCGAATGTCCAATGTACGATCCCGCGGCAGGTTACTCTCAATGATGTCAATGACCTTGCCCGGCCTCGGGCTCATCACCACAATTTTGGAGGAGAGAAAGACCGCCTCCGGGATCGAATGGGTCACGAAAATGACTGTCTTCTTCGTTGTATCCCAAAGTTTCAAGAGCTGTTCATTCAGGTGATCGCGGGTAATCTCGTCAAGCGCGCCGAAGGGCTCGTCCATCAGCAGCAGATCCGGTTCCACCGACAGGGCACGGGCGATAGAGACCCGTTGCTGCATCCCGCCCGAGAGCTGCCAAGGGAATTTTTTCTCGAACCCTTCAAGATTGACCATTGCGAGGTTGCGTGCGGCCCGCGCCTTCTGTTCCTCCCGGCTGAGCCCCATAATCTCCAGCGGCAGCATGATGTTTTTCTCGACCGTCCGCCAGGGATAGAGCGCCGGGGCCTGAAACACATAGCCGTAGGCCCGCTTTTGCCGTGCCTCCTCCGGCGTCATGCCATTCACGGAAATATGCCCGCCCGTGGGTTTCTCCAGATCGGCAATCACCCTCATCAGGGTCGTCTTGCCGCAGCCGGACGGGCCGATGAAGGAAACAAAGTCCCCCGCATTCACGGTCAAATCGATATCTGAAAGCGCATGTACTGGCGTGTCCGCCGTTTGAAAGACGAGATTGAGTTTTTCAATCTCGATTACTGGTTTTAATTCAACATCAGACAATATTGGCCCGCTCCACTATGGCATGCAGCAGAACATTACATCCGGCAGCAAGATCTTCAGGGGTCGCTTCCTCTTCCTCGTTATGGCTGATCCCGTTTTCGCACGGAACGAAGATCATACCCGTCGGGGCGACGCGGGAAACATAACAGGCGTCATGCCCGGCGCCGGAAATGATATCCATATGGCTATACCCCGCAATCTCCGAGCCCTTGCGGACCGCATTCACGCAATCTTTATCGAACTCAACGGGCGGGGAATACCAGATTTCCTCAAACTTCATCTCATAGCCACCGTCCTTGGCGGTTTTCTCGGCGAAGGCGCGGAGTTCAGCATCCATCTTGCTGAGAATCTCGTCCTTCGGATGGCGGAAATCGACAGTAAAGAACACCTCGCCCGGAATGGTATTGCGTGAATTCGGGCTCGACTGGATCAGCCCCACCGTCGCGCAGGCGAAAGGCTGGTTATCAAGGCCAATACGATTGACTTCGCAAACGATCTTCGACGCGGCGACAAGCGCATCTTTACGCCGGGCCATCGGGGTCGGGCCGGCATGGGCCTCCTGCCCGGTAATGGTAATTTCATACCAGCGTTGACCCTGTGCGCCCATGACCACGCCGATGGTCTTCTCTTCATGCTCAAGGATCGGGCCCTGCTCGATATGCGCCTCAAAAAAGGCCTTGATCTCGCGACCGCCGACCTCCTCTGTCCCGGCATAGCCGATACGCTTCAGTTCCTCCCCCATCGTCTTGCCGTCGAGATCGGCGCGGGAAAGGCCGTATTCAAGGTCGAATACCCCGGCAAACACCCCGGAGGCAACCATGGCTGGCGCAAAGCGAGAGCCTTCCTCATTCGTCCAGACGGCAACCTCTATCGGATGCTCTGTCTTCACATCGAAATCATTAAGGGTGCGCAGGACTTCCAACCCGGCCAGCACGCCAAACACCCCGTCATATTTCCCGCCCGTCGGCTGGGTATCGAGATGCGATCCCGTCATTACCGGCGGCAGGTCGTCACGGGTACCGGCGCGGCGGGCGAAGATATTGCCCATCTTGTCTACCTTGATGGTGCAGCCAGCATCATTGCACCATGATGAGAAAAGATCCCGCCCTTCCTTGTCGAGATCGGTGAGCGCGAGGCGACAACAACCCCCCTTCTCCGTCGCACCGATCTTGGCCATCTCCATCAGGCTTTCCCAGAGGCGATCGCCTTTTACATTCATATTCTGCATGGGTTTCTTTCGTCTCTATTCTGCGGCGGTTGAAAACGGATTGCGCGGATCCTCGTTCCAATTCATGTAAGGCTTGCCTTTGTCCACCCGCTCCATGGTGATGCAGTCATCAACCGGGCAGGCCAACATGCAAAGATTACAGCCCACACACTCCTTGTCCACAACTTCATAGTGTCGGGCCCCATTTACGCGGCCCGCGGTAATGGCCTGATGGGAGGTATCCTCGCAGGCGATATGGCAAATACCGCATTTGATGCAGGAGTCCTGATTAATGCGCGCCTTGATGTCATAGTTCATGTTGAGTTCGTTCCAATTGGCGACATTGGGTACCGCCATGGACCGGAAGTCATCAATCGTCCGGTAGCCTTTTTCATCCATCCAGTTGGAAAGCCCGGTAATCATGTCATCGACAATGCGGAACCCATAATGCATGGCGGCGGTGCAAACCTGCACCGAGCCGCAGCCAAGCGCCATAAACTCCGCCCCGTCGCGCCAGTTGGCAATACCGCCGATGCCGGAGACAGGAATATTCTGGCACTCCGGATCACGGGCAATCTCCGCAACCATATTGAGTGCAATGGGCTTGACCGCCGGACCGCAATAACCGGCATGGGCGCCTTTGCCGTCAACGACAGGTGTGGGCGCCATCTGGTCAAGGTCGACGGTGACGATGGAGTTTATCGTGTTAATAAGGGAAACGGCATCCGCCCCGCCCTTCACCGCCGCGCGGGCCGCCGTGCGAATATCGGTGATATTCGGTGTGAGCTTGACGATGACGGGCATATCGGAATGCTCCTTGCACCATCTTGTCACCATCTCCACATATTCCGGCACCTGCCCAACCGCCGAGCCCATGCCCCGTTCCGACATGCCGTGGGGACAACCAAAATTAAGCTCCACCCCATCCGCGCCGGTATCCTCTACCTTTCGCAGGATGCGCTTCCAGGGTTCTTCCTCGCAAGGCACCATCAGGGAAACAACAACCGCACGGTCGGGCCAGTTTTTCTTGACCCGGGCGATTTCCTCAAGGTTCACATCAAGCGGACGGTCGGTAATCAGCTCGATATTGCTGAAGCCCATCATCCGCTGCCCGTTCAATTGGACCGCGCCATAACGAGAGGAGACGTTGACCACCGGCGGATCCTCTCCCAGCGTCTTCCAGACGACGCCGCCCCAGCCCGCCTCGAACGCGCGGACGACGTTATATTCCTTGTCCGTTGGCGGCGCGCTTGCCAGCCAGAAGGGGTTCGGGCTTTTGATCCCGGCGAAATTATATGAAAGGTCAGCCATGTCTCTCTCCCTATTTCTTCGCCAGATAGTCGTTGATTGCCAGGGCCGCCTTCTTGCCGTCCTGCACCGCCGCGACTGTCAGCCCGACATTGCCGTCGATGCAGTCGCCACCCGCGTAAACCCCCTCAAGCGAGGTTGCGTAACTGTCATCGACGGCAATCTTTCCATTTTTCAGCTCCAGCTGAGCGGCCGTGCCAAAGACAGGATCGGGCACGAATATCTGGCCAATCGCCTTGAACAGCATATCGGCCTCAAGCGTTGTTTTTTCGCCCGAGCCGATGAGTTTTCCATCTGGCCCCTGTTTTGTATATTCAAACTCAACCGCGCTGACTGCGCCATTGTCTGACACGATTCCGACCGGCTGCATCCAGTGCTTGATTTTCACGCCATTGGTTTGTGCGAATTTCTGCTCAACGTCGGTTGCACTCATTGCCTCGGCTCCCCTTCGGTAGACAATGGTGACATCTTCCGCGCCGAGGCGTTTTGATTTCACGGCAATATCGATCGCCGTGCTGCCCCCGCCGATGATGACGACCCGCCGCCCGATGGGCAGCGTTGCCTTGTCCGCAGTCTGCCGGAGATTGGCGATATAGTCGACCGCATTGAAAACACCGTCGATGCTTTCCCCTTCAAGGGCAAGTGCCTGCACCCCGCCCAGTCCACTTCCTATAAAAACTGCATCGAAATCGTTTCGAATGGTGCCTAGCGCCAACTCCTGCCCCAGTTTCTTGCCGTGGTTGACGGTAATGCCGCCGAGACCGAGAATAAAATCGACTTCCTTTTGCGCGAAGTTATCGACGACCTTGTAATCGGCGATGCCATATTCATTAAGCCCGCCGGATTTCGGAAGGGCCTCGAACACCTCACAGTCATGCCCGAGTTGCGACAGGCGATGCGCAGCCGAAAGTCCGGCCGGACCGGCGCCGATGATGGCGACCCTCTTGCCCGTTGCGGCGGCACGCGCAAAAGGCTGCTCCCCCTTTTCCATCAACCAGTCGGTTGCAAAACGCTGCAGTGCGCCAATTGTAACGGGCTTGCCTTCCTGCGCGGTGCGCACACAGGCCCCCTCACAGAGGACTTCCGTTGGGCAGACCCGCGCGCAGGCCCCGCCCATGATATTCTCCTCCAGGATATCAATCGCTGAGCCGCGGACGTTATCTGTGGAAATTTTCCGAATAAAATTCGGGATGTCGATGCCCGTCGGGCAGGCTTCCATACAGGGCGCATCATAACAAAAGTAACAACGGCTCGCCTCGATATGTGCAGACATTGCATCCAGTGGCGGATGAATGTCGGAGAAATTTTCTGCCAGTTCCTCTCCAGAAAGCCGTCCTGCCGCGATATCGCTCATGGCCCGCACCCCTTGCCCATGTCTGAAAATGGCGGCTCATACAAAGCCGTTAAATGCCTTGAAAAAACCATAGCCAAATCCTGACCAAACGGTCAAGTTCTAATTAAAAATAGTTGCAAAAGCGGCAAAAATAGTCAATTTATGGAGCGGGAAATATAAGTATTTTATAAACTTAGAGCCGATAATGAACGTGGAAACAAACGCGACGGCAGATGACTCTTCACAGGGTCGTATACGTCAGGAAAATATAGAAAAGATCATGAAGGCGGCCGAGAAGGTTTTCGCGGGCAACGGCTTTCGTGGCGCAACCACGGCGGCCATCGCCGAGGAGGCAGGCCTGCCCAAGGCCAATATCCATTATTATTTCGGCACCAAGGCCAAACTATACCGCGCCGTCCTTGATGACATTATTGCGCTCTGGCTCTCGTCTTTCCGGGAAATCGGGGAGAATGACGACCCGGCGACCACCCTCGCTGACTATATCCGCGCGAAAATGCAGCTTTCGCAAAACCGGCCCAATGCGTCTAAAGTCTTCGCCAATGAACTTATTCGCGGCGCCCCGCGCATCAGCGGCTATCTGGAAACAGAACTCAAGGAGTGGGTTGAGGAAAAAGCAGCTATTCTGGACCACTGGATCGAGGAAGGCCGAATGGCCCCTGTGGATAGCAAGCGCCTTCTCTTTCATATCTGGTCAATGACCCAGACTTGGGCGGATTTCGAAGTGCAATGGGCCGCCGTTCTTGGCCGCAAGAAAAAGCTGAAGGCAGAGGATTTCGACGCCGCCACCGACTTTATCATTACCATAGTGCTCCGCACCTGTGGCCTGCAACCGATCCCGTCTCGGTCATGAAAACACCCCGCGAAGTTGTCGAGGACTGGGTGGAGCGGTTCAACGCAGCGGACGCCGACGCCCTCGCCCGGCTCTATGCGGAAGAGGCCGTCAATCATCAGGTGACGCAGGATCCCGTCGAGGGCCGCGCTGCCATCAAGGCGATGTTCGAGAAGGAATTCTCCGCCACCGAAATGGTCTGCATCCCCGAAGCCATTCACGAGGCAGGCGATGTCGCCATATTGGAGTGGCGCGATCCGCTGGGCCTGCGCGGCTGTGGCTTTTTCACGGTGAAGGACGGCCTGATCCAGTTCCAGCGCGGCTACTGGGATAAACTCAGCTTCCTCAAAATGCACAACCTGCCGATTGAGTGAGCCTAGATCTTAACTCCCCGCAATCTCTTCCTGCAAAATCTCCAGTTCAAGCCAGCGGGTTTCAGCGTCGTCCTTGTCATTTTGGGCCTTGGCGAGCGCGGCGGCCTTTTCCTTGAATTTATCGGGTGTCTTGTTGAAAAGGTCCGGGTTGGCGAGATCGGCTTCAAGCGCCTTGATCGCGGCCTCCAGCTCCTCAATTACGGCGGGAAGACGCTCATAATCGCGCTGATCCTTATAGGTGAGCTTTTTCCGCGGCGCCGCGGGTTTCGCGGTCGCCTCTTTCGGTTTTGCGGCCTTGGCAGTCTTTTTCGCCTCCGCCGTCTGCGCCTGTCGGTAATCGGAATAACCGCCAACATATTCATCGACCTTGCCGTCCTCCTCGATCACAATGGTGGAGGTAACAAGCTGGTCGAGGAAATCACGGTCATGGCTTACGACCAGAAGCGTGCCGTCATAAGCACTTAGCATATCCTGCAACAGGTCGAGGGTTTCCATATCGAGATCGTTGGTCGGTTCGTCGAGGATCAGGAAGTTGCTCTCCCGTGCCAGCAGCTTGGCCAGCAGAAGCCGGTTCTTCTCCCCGCCGGAAAGCGCCTTGACCGGGCTTTTCGCCTGCCGGTCCTCGAACAGGAAGTCCCGCAAATACGCAACCACATGGCGAACCTCCCCCCGCACGAGGAGTTGCCCGCTGCCCGGGTCTGCGAGTGTATCCCAGAGGCTCATCTCCGGATCGAGGCTGTCGCGATGCTGATCGAAAATGGCCGGGGTGAGATTGGTGCCGAGCTTGACGTCACCGGTGGTGGGTTTAAGCTCCCCCATCAGGATTTTAAGCAGCGTTGTCTTGCCCGCACCATTCGGCCCGATAATGCCAACCCGGTCGCCCCGCTGGATCTTGGTTGAGAATTTTGCGAGAACCTCGCGCGGCTCGCCGGCTTCCCCCTCATAAGTCATGGAAATATCAGTCGCCTCGACCACCACCCGGCCGCTTTTCGCGCCACTCTTGACGGAGAGCTTGGCGGACCCGACCGGGGCCAGCCGCTCGGCTCGCTCCGCCCGCAGGCGATGGAGTGCACGAATACGGCCCTCGTTACGGGCGCGCCGTGCGGTGATCCCCTTGCGGGACCAGTCTGTTTCCTCGGCGATTTTCTTGTCGAGCTTCTTGGTTTCCACTTCCTCCCGACGGAGAATTTCCTCTGACCATTCATCGAAGGCAGCGAAGCCCTTGCCATGGGTGCGCAGCTTGCCGCGATCGAGCCAGAACAGCCGGTTGGTCAGGTTCTTCAGGAACTGCCGGTCATGGCTGATGATCATCAGCGCGCCCTTATAGGCCCTGAGTTCCTCCTCCAGCCAGAGGATCGTCTTGATATCAAGATGGTTCGTCGGCTCGTCGAGGAGCAGCACGTCCGGATCAGAGACAAGTGCCTCGGCAAGGCTGACTCGCCGCGCCTCCCCGCCTGAAAGAGTGTCTAGCAGGCGATCCCCGTTAATACCGACACCCTGCAGCACCTGGTCGACCAGATAGCCAAGATCCTCGGCCTCCCCGCCCGCCGATAGGCCCGACTGTACCTGCGCGAACACAGTGCGGCCCGGCACGATAATCGGCTGCTGCCGGAGGTAACTTACCTTGACCCCGCTCTGCAGGAACCGCTCCCCGCCGTCGAGGTCAATATCGCCCGCGATCGCCTTCAGGAGCGTCGACTTGCCCGAACCGTTCCGCCCCATCAGGGCAATACGCATTCCCGGCTCGATCCCGAGCGAGATATCAGAGAACAAATCGCCGCCACCAAAAGTGATGCGGGCATTTTGCAGGGCCAGAATAGGAGCCGCCATGGAAATTATGTGCCTTATCAAGGAAGTCAGAAGTCTCGCAAGGCTTCTAACATTGAATGACCCGGTCCGGCAATTCCCCGTGACGGTCTTTGGAGCTTATTTTACGTGACGGACGATGTTAAACCCTTCCTCCGGCATTGGTGGGATAAAGAGACGGGTAAAGGTATCAAACTCCGCTTCACTTGCCTTGAACGGATGATTGCCAGCCTTGTTCCGCGCGCGCAGGCGGGACTTGCAGATCGTATTCGGGATGTCGAGATAATGCAGCTCATGGGGCACGCCTGCCGCCTCGAACAGTTCCTTGCCCCAGCGGCGGCCTTCGGGCGTATTGGCGGGAAAATCGAGCACGACGGAGAAGCCGGACTTGAGCAGATTGACGATATGATCCTTCAGCGCATATTTCAGCCGGAGGGAACACCGGATATAATTGCTGATGTCGGAGACCTCGCCGGGATAAAGTTCGGACAGCAGGGTATCTTCGGAAAAGAGAAGGGTTTTGGGTCGATGCGCAAGAGTGGCGGCGAGTGTTGACTTGCCTGCACCGATCTTGCCGGAAAGCAGATAGAGAACCGGTTCGGTCGGTCGACAGTCCGGTTCCTCTTCGGGCGGGGTCATTTCCTGTGGGGTTTCGAGTAACATGTCTTCGTCTCCTGATTTAGGGGGCCTTCGGAGACGGAGCATTAAAAAACCGCCTCGAAGGCGGTTGGGTCGGTTGCGTTACGGCATACGGACTTCCGCCATTCGGGGAATGGAGAGAATCTTCACCACAATAATGTTCGTGTTGTATGCCATGGGCATATTTAAACGGCAGATCGGCGCCATTTGTCAAGCCACTTTCAAATAAATCTGCCCTTTTTCCGGACCTGCGGGTGGTTTTTTTTCGGCCTGAAACACAGTTTCCCCCAAAGGGCCATAAAGCGGAAAAATAAGTGCAGCTGCGGCAATCCACCGCTTGCCAGAATATTATGCTCCTTCTATATACAAGACCAAATCCGTCTGTTATAAATCTCTTGAATTGAGACTAAAATGGTACGATATAGATAATATCATGATCAAACTGAGCAAAATGACTGACTATGGCGTAGTAATCATGTCCGAAATGGCCCGACTGCCAGACCGGACAATGACGGCGCCGGACGTGTCGCTCTATACAGGCCTGCCGGTACCGACGGCGGCAAAGATCCTGCGTATTCTCGCCAAAAGCCCGTTCCTGCAATCCCAGCGTGGCGCTCATGGCGGCTATTCGCTCACACGCACGCCGAAGGATATCTCGATTGCCGAGATTGTTCGGGCGATGGAAGGACCGGTTGCGGTTACGTCCTGCGTCGATGAGAGTGAGCTTGACTGCTCGGTCGAGGCAAGCTGCCCGATGCGGGGCGGATGGGAGAAGATCAACCGGGCGCTCAATACCGCGCTCGAGGAAGTGACATTGGCCGACATGTGCCATGACACGGAGAATGTAAGCACTGCGGCGCGGCCGTTCGGGATAACCGATCAGCCCGCCCAAACCCAAGCGGAGTAATAAATGGCTATTCGCCAGGAGACCGTCGAACAGGTAGCCTCTGTTTCCGACAAATATAAATACGGCTTTATCAGCGATATCGAGGCGGACACCGCGCCGATTGGCTTGTCTGAGGATATTGTCCGCTTTATTTCCGCCAAAAAGGAGGAGCCGGAATGGCTGCTCGAATGGCGGCTGAAGGCCTATCGTCACTGGCTGACGATGGAGGAGCCGGAATGGGCCAATGTGCATTATCCGAAAATTGATTTTCAGGATATCTACTACTATTCCGCGCCCAAGCAGAAAGAAAAGCTGAAAAGCCTCGACGAGGTCGATCCGGAACTTCTGGAAGTCTACAAGAAACTCGGCATCCCGCTGAAAGAGCAGGAAGTGCTCGCCGGTGTAGAGGGGGCGCATAACGTCGCCGTCGATGCGGTGTTCGACAGTGTGTCCGTTGCCACAACCTTCCGGGAACGGCTGGAGAAGGAAGGCGTCATCTTCTGCCCGATTTCCGAGGCCGTCCGCGATCATCCGGAGCTGGTACAGAAGTATATTGGCTCTGTCGTCCCCTATACAGATAACTATTACGCGACACTTAACTCCGCGGTCTTTACCGATGGTTCCTTCTGCTACATCCCGAAGGGCGTGCGCTGCCCGATGGAGCTCAGCACCTATTTCCGCATCAACGCGGCCCAGACCGGCCAGTTCGAGCGGACGCTGATCATCGCCGAGGAAGGAAGCTATGTGAGCTATCTTGAGGGCTGTACCGCCCCCATGCGCGATGAGAACCAGCTTCACGCCGCAGTGGTCGAGCTTATCATCATGAAGGACGCCGAGATCAAATACTCGACGGTGCAGAACTGGTATCCGGGCGATGAGAACGGCGTCGGCGGTATTTACAACTTCGTGACCAAGCGCGCCGCCTGCCGCGGGGAGAATGCGAAAGTCTCCTGGACGCAGGTCGAGACCGGCTCGGCAATTACCTGGAAGTATCCTTCCTGCATCCTGCAGGGCGATAACTCGGTCGGGGAATTTTATTCGATTGCCATCGCCAACAATATGCAGCAGGCGGATACCGGCACCAAGATGATCCATCTGGGCAAGAATACGTCGAGCACGATCATCTCCAAGGGGATCTCGGCCGGCAAGGCCCAGAACACCTATCGCGGCCTCGTCCGCATGGGCCGGAAGGCGGAGAATGCGCGGAACCACACAGTCTGCGACAGTCTTCTTATCGGCGATAAATGCGGTGCCCATACGGTCCCCTATATCGAGAACCAGAGCCGCACCGCGACGGTCGAGCATGAAGCCACCACCTCCAAGGTGAGTGAGGAGCAGCTCTTTTACTGTCAGCAGCGCGGCCTCTCGGAAGAGGAAAGCATGGCGCTGATCGTCAATGGTTTCTGCAAGGAAGTATTGCAGAAACTCCCCATGGAATTTGCGGTGGAAGCCCAGAAACTCGTCGGCATCAGCCTTGAAGGCAGTGTCGGTTAAGGAAAGATAAAGTTATGTTGGAAATCAAAAATTTACATGCCACGGTTGGGGATAAGGAAATCCTGAAAGGCATCAACCTCTCCATCAAGGCGGGCGAGATTCATGCAATCATGGGCCCGAACGGCGCCGGGAAAAGCACCTTATCCTATGTGCTGGCCGGTCGTGACGGTTATGAAGTGACATCGGGGGAAGTCCTCTACAAGGGCGAGGACCTGCTCGCGCTGTCGCCGGATGAGCGGGCGTCGAAGGGTATTTTCCTCGCCTTCCAGTATCCGGTGGAAATTCCGGGGGTTGCCTCCGCGACCTTCCTGAAAACCGCCTATAACGCGCAGCGGAAATACCGCGGCGAGCCCGAAGTGGACGCCATGGAATTCCTGAAACTGATCCGCGAGAAGACGAAAGAGCTCGACATCAAGGACGACATGCTGAAACGCGCCGTCAATGTCGGCTTCTCCGGCGGCGAGAAGAAAAGGAACGAGGTCTTGCAGATGGCCCTGCTGGAACCGGACCTGATGCTGCTCGACGAGACGGATAGTGGACTTGATATTGATGCGCTCAAAATTGCCGCCGATGGCGTCAACCGCCTGCGCAGCCCGGAACGCGCCGGACTGATCATCACCCATTACCAGCGGCTTCTGGACTATATCGTGCCAGATTTCGTGCATGTGCTGGCCGACGGAAAGATCGTCAAGTCTGGCGACAAGAGCCTCGCGCTTGAACTTGAAGAAAAAGGCTATGCGGCCCTGAGCGCAGCCTAAAAGGAATTAGTGAGTGAAATGAAAAACTTAACGCCATTAGCTCAGACTTACGTTGATCGCTTTAGTGCGGCAAGCGGCTCCCTGCCCGGCCATAACAGCCCGGCGGTCGCGGCCCTGAGGAAAAGCGGCCTTGCCCGTTTCGCATCGCTCGATTTTCCGGGCCGGAAAGTTGAGGAATGGCGCTTTACCAACCTCACGGCGCTGACCAAGGGGATCAAGACGACGGACGCACCGGCGAATGCCGCCCTGCCCGCCGCCGAGTTTGAGACGCCCCATGTCATGACTTTTGTGAATGGGCGCTTTTCCGCCAGCGAGAGCCGACTTGATAAACTGCCCGATGGCATCAAAATCACGTCTCTTGCCGCAGAGCTGGAAGCGGGTAACTCTGCGCTGCTCGGGTCGGACACAGAAGATAACCGTGCCGTCGTCGCACTCAATACCGCCTTTATGGAAGATGGTTTTGTCCTGACCGCCGATGACATGGTGACGATGGAGACCCCCCTTCTCATTCGTTTCGTGACAAAGGCGGATGCGACGGAGAATGCCCATCATATGCGGAACATCATTCGCCTTGGCGAAAAAGCCTGCGTTACCCTGCTTGAGGAACATCTCGGCGCTGACGGTCATGCCTATTTCGCGAACCCGGTGACGGATATTACCCTTAAAAAGGGTGCGCGACTCAATCATTATAAGCTACAGGCTGAGAGTAACAGCGCTTTCCACCTTGCCAATACAGATTGTGAAGTTCCAGCGGATGCGGTTTATGAGAATTTTGCCCTTTCCACCGGCGCACGTCTCAGCCGCAATGAACTTGAAACACGCCTTAGCGGCGGGAAATCCAAGAGCATACTGAACGGTGCCTATCTGATGCGGGGTGCGCAGCATTGCGATACGACCACCGTGACCCGCCATCTGGTGCCGGAAAACGACAGCGCGCAGATTTACAAAGGTATTCTCGATGACGAGGCGCAAGGCGTGTTTCAGGGAAAAATCCAGATTGTCCCGGATGCGCAGCAAGTTGCCGGCGATCAGTTGAGCCGGGCGCTGCTCCTGTCCGACCGGGCATCAGTCTCGGTCAAGCCGGAGCTTGAAATTCATGCGGATGATGTGAAATGCAGCCATGGCGCATCCTCGGGTGAACTTGACGAGGACGCCCTCTTTTACCTGCAATCACGCGGGATCGAGGAGAAAGCGGCGCGCAAGATGCTCATTGATGCGTTCCTCGCCGATGTACTGGATGAAATCTCGGACGAAGCGGTGCGGCAGTATTTTGCGACCATCACTGCCCGCTGGATGGAGAAGGTGTAGCCGATGAACGACATGACAACATTTGACGTCGAAAAAATCCGCCGCGATTTCCCGATTTTTTCGCAGGAAGTGCATGGCAGGCCCCTCGCTTTTCTTGATAGTGGCGCATCGGCGCAGAAGCCGCAGGTGGTAATCGACACCATGGAGAAGGCCTATGCGGAAACCTATGCCAATGTCCATCGCGGTGTGCATTACCTGAGCCAGGTCTCGACCGACCTTTATGAAGGTGCGCGGGAGATTGTCCGCGCCCATATGAATGCGGCCAGCATTGAAGAGATTATCTTCACCAAGAACGCGACCGAGAGCATCAATCTGGTAGCGCAATCCTACGGCGGGGCCAATCTGAAGCCCGGCGACGAGATACTCCTTTCCACGCTGGAGCATCATTCGAACATCGTGCCCTGGCAGCTGATTGCCGAGAGAACCGGTGCCGTTGTCAAGGCCGTCCCCATCGATGAGCATGGGGAATTCATGCTGGATACCTATTTTGAGATGCTGGGGCCGAAGACGAAGATCGTCGCGGTCACCCATATTTCCAACGCCATCGGCACGATCACGCCGGTGAAAGAGATTATCAATGCCGCCCATGATGCGGGCGCGGTGGTCCTGATCGACGGGAGCCAGGCCGCGCCACATATGAAGATCGATATGCAGGCATTGGACGCGGACTTTTATGTCTTCACCGGACATAAGGTGTTTGGTCCGACGGGCATTGGTGTGCTCTATGGCAAGGCAGACCTGCTGGACGCCATGCCACCCTTCCTCGGCGGCGGGGACATGATCGAACGGGTGACGTTCGCGAAAACCACCTACGCCAAGGGTCATTCAAAATTTGAGGCGGGCACCCCGCCCATCGTACAGGCTATTGGCCTTGGCGCGGCGATCAACTATGTAAACGAGATCGGGTTTGAAAAGATCGGCGCGCATGAGCAAATGCTGCTCGCCTATGCAACCGAACAATTAAGCCAGATCAACAGCTTGCGAATTATTGGTCAGGCAAAGCATAAAGCCGCGATCATCTCATTCACGCTGGATAATGTGCATCCGCATGATATCGGCACCATCGTCGATCGCGGCGGTGTCGCCATCCGGGTCGGCCATCACTGCGCCCAGCCGCTGATGGACCATTTCGATGTGGCGGCCACGTCTCGTGCGTCCTTCGCGCTTTATAACAACCGCGCCGATGTCGATGCGCTCGTCTCGGCGGTGAAATCGGTACAGGAGATTTTTGGCTGATGCTTGATGATTTGAGAGAACTTTATCAGGAAGTGATCCTTGATCACAGCAAGAACCCCCGCAACTTCCGCCATCCGGAAGATGCGAACCATGAGGCGCATGGTTATAACCCGCTGTGCGGCGATACGGTCAATGTCTATCTCAAGATGGGCCATAATGGCTTGATCGAGGATGCGGCGTTTGAAGGCAAGGGCTGCGCCATTTCGCTGGCTTCCGCCTCGATGATGACAGATATCATCAAGGGCAAGACTGAATCCGAGGCCCGGCATATCTTTGACGGCTTCCAGAAGCTTGTGAAGGGCGAGGAAAATGACTTTGACGCCGGCGAGGATACCGAACGGCTGATGATGCTGGCCGGCGTGAAGGAATTTCCCATGCGCGTCAAATGTGCGACACTTGCCTGGCACGCCATGACCTCAGCCATGGATGAAAAGCCTGATGTTTCGACGGAGTAGACCATGACGGCAATTGGAAAAATAGAACGCCCGGTCGCAACCGGACCGTTTGAGGAAGGCACCACGGGCTCCCCGTTGGAGGAACCGATCGTCGCCGCTCTGCGTGAGGTGTATGACCCGGAAATCCCGGTCAATATCTTCGATCTCGGCCTGATCTATGTGGTTGATATCTCTGAAAATGGCGATGTCTTCGTTGGCATGACCCTGACCGCGCCGGGCTGCCCCGTCGCCGGGGAAATCCCGATCTGGGTCCGCGATGCGGTTCTGCCCGTCGAGGGCGTGAAGAATGTCGAGGTCGAAATCCTCTGGGATCCGCCATGGACGCCGGAAAATATGTCCGAGGCGGCCAAACTCGACCTTGGAATGTTTTAAGGCGTGCTTATATTAAAGAGTACAGGTGAAATATGACTGATACGCAAATTATGACAATGACTGACCGGGCCGCCGCGCGCGTTAAATCGCTCCTCGGCAAGGCGACGGAAAAACCCTTGGGTCTTCGCATCGGCATTACCAATACCGGTTGCAATGGCCTCAGCTATACCATGGACTATGCCTCGGACCAGAAACCGGACGATGCCGTGGTCGCTGCAGGGGATATTACCCTGCTGATCGATCATGACGCCGTGCAGTTCGTTGCGGGCACTGAAATGGACTGGCTGGAAGAAGGGCTGCAATCACGTTTCACCTTCGAAAACCCCAATGAAAAGGGCCGCTGCGGCTGCGGTTCCTCCTTCCACGTCTAGCCTTGGAAGGGAAACATGCGCCCAGTCTTATCATTGTCGATAGTGGCCATGTTCGTCTTTGCGACGTTAACCCTTCCCGTTATCTTGCCGCTCCAGGCATCAGAAATTATTGATAAATATGGATATCGGATCGTGAACCCTCTTGAAGCTGATGCGCTATTAAAAGAAAGACCGGACGTCGTTGTCCTTGATGTTCGTAAACCCGAGGAATTTAACAGCGGGCACATAAAAGGGGCGATCAATATCGATTATTTCGCCGCCGATTTCGATGACCGGATTGCGGCCCTTGACCCGACAGCGACATATCTCCTGCATTGCAAGTCTGGCGGACGCAGCGGCAATACCCTACCCCTTCTCCGCGCCAGCGGCATCACCAATGTCCATCATCTTGAGGCCGGGTTTGACGGCTGGAAAGACGCCGGACTTGAGGTTGTAGTGCCCTGATCCCCATTGGGCTCTTTGCAAAATTTTCCACAAAGTCCGCCCGTGACATAGAATCCCCGAATTGCTAGTCTTCTCTTCAGCAAACGAATAGAGGAAAATCAGGATTATGCAGGATCTTTATGGCAATGAGGTAAGCACAGGCTCCCGCGCGGCGCTTGACGCCTATAACGAAGGGGTCAATCTCTTTCTCGCGGCGCAGACTGGTGCAGATATAGCCCTGGAACGTGCCATTGCCGAGGATCCCTCCTTCGCGCTTGCCCATGCCGCCCTCGCCCGTCATCACCAGATGTATGCCCGCCCGACGGAAGCGGTAAAGTCAATAATTTCCGCGCGGGAGCTTGGCGCCGGATATACCGTAAGGGAACAGTCCCATATTTCGATTATCGGCAAGTTGATTGAGGGGAATAGCCAGGGGGCCTATAGCGCCATCAAGGAACATATTGCGGACTACCCGCGCGATATGCTCACCCTGCAACCCTGCGCCGGGGTCTTCAGTCTGATTGCCTTCAGCGGCCGCAAGTCGCGTGAGGCGGAGACCTTCGCCTTTTTTGATAATTTGAAAAATAATTTTGAGGCAGACTGGTGGTTCGATTCAGTCTATGCCTTTGCGCTGTCCGAAATGGGCCGCCTGAGTGACGCGGAGGCCTTTATCGACCGCTCTTGCGCTACCAACCCCGCGAATGCCAATGCCGCCCATTACCGGGGGCATTTCCTATATGAGGCGGGAGAGCATAAGGCGGGATGGCATTTCGTGCGCGAGTGGCTCAAAACCTATGATCCGGCGGGATTCATGCATTGCCATATCAGTTGGCATGACGCACTCTGGGCGCTTGAATTGGGCGAGACAGATACCGCCTGGGCTGTCATTAAGTCGGCGGTCCGCCCTGGGGCGACCTCGGGTCCGCCGATCAATGTCCTGACCGATATGGCATCCTTCCTGTTCCGGGTGGAACTCGCCGGCATTGCCCGCAACGAGATGCTCTGGCGGGAGATTAGCGACTATGCCACCATCCATTTTTCCACCCCCGGTGTGAGTTTTGCCGATGCGCATTCCGCCCTCGCCCATGCCATGGCGGGAAATGACGCTGGCCTTCAAAAACTGAGGGAAACAAAGGCAGGCTTCGCAAGCGACATGGTGCGCGCCCTTGCCGATGTGTTCACGGCGTTTGCCGCGGGCGATTGGCAAAAGGTGATTGACGGCCTCCTCCCGATGATGAGCAATCATGAACGCCTCGGTGGCAGTAACGCGCAGCGGGACCTGATCGAATTTACCTTTATCCATGCCTTGCTGAAACTCGGCAAGACAGAAGAAGCCGTCCGCGCCTTCAGAATGCGTCGACCTCTCCTCGCAAAAGATGGCCTGCCCGCCACCCTTTTCGGGTCATAGAAACACACCTCCGGCGGGCTCATTCTGGCACCGATACCCGCGCAACCTGTTATGCCATGCGGGCGAATAAAGCTTTTTAAATTCCCTCTATGGAAAAGCGGTGCCGCCAGACATAGGTAGTTGTCATGACGAAGGGGCAACCCCATCCAAGAGGGTTGATCAGTCCCATTTCCACCCCCGAAAAGCGGGAGTGCCCACCGATAATTCGTCGGCGGTACGTTGATCCTCATTTGGTGATACACCGCAACACACTCAAAACTGAGGATAATGACAATGAATATTCTTATGGTCCTGACATCCCACGACAAGCTGGGCAACACCGGAGAGAAAACCGGATTCTGGCTGGAGGAATTCGCGGCGCCTTACTATGCGCTAAAGGACGCCGGCGCCCATATCGTGCTCGCCTCGCCAAAGGGAGGACAGCCGCCACTCGATCCGAAAAGCGATGCGCCGGAGTCCCAGACGGACGATACACGCCGGTTCAAAAATGATAAAGCCGCCCAGGAAGCACTCGCAAAGACGGAAGTCCTCGCCGACGTTGACTACAGTACCTTTGACGGTGTCTTTTATCCCGGTGGGCATGGCCCGCTCTGGGATCTTGCGGAAGACAAGAACAGCATCAGCCTGATTGAGGCATTCGCGATGAAGAACCTCCCCATTGCCGCGGTCTGTCACGCACCCGGCATTTTCCGCCATACGAAGGATGCGAAAGGACAGCCCCTCGTCTCCGGTCGTAAAGTCACCGGCTTCACCAATAGTGAGGAGGAAGCCGCCGGCCTGACGAAGGTTGTGCCGTTCCTTGTGGAAGATGCTCTGACCCAAAACGGCGGCCATTATTCCAAGGGGGCCGACTGGGCTCCCCATACGGTCGTCGACGGCAACCTCATCACCGGTCAGAACCCCGCCTCTTCGACCGGGGTGGCGGAGGCGCTGCTAGACCAGATCAGGGCTATAAAGGCAGCCTGATACATTTTCTTACCGTCCGCCGGGTATATTGCCCGGCGGATGGGACGCAAGCTTGAGGACGGTCCAATCCTCGCACAGGATGAATTTTTCCGATTGCAGAACAACAATACTTCGCTTATCATCGAACCATGAAAGAAGGACCGGACATAGCCTTTCTGGGGTCTCTTATCGGGGACCCGGCGCGCGCCAATATGCTGACCGCCCTGCTTTCGGGCAAGGCCCTGACGGCAAGCGAACTGGCAGGTGAAGCCGGGATCACCCCACAGACGGCAAGTGCGCATCTTTCCAAGATGGAAGCTGCGGGTCTGCTTCAGCTCCGCAAGCAGGGTCGGCATCGCTATTTCGCCCTCGCCGATGATGATGTTGGCAGCTTGCTGGAGGCAATGATGGGCTTCGCCGCAAAAAAAGGCCATCTGCGCACCCGGACAGGACCGAAGGACCCGGCGCTCCGTTATTCCCGCGTCTGCTATAACCATCTTGCTGGCGATCTTGGCGTGCGCATGATGGACAGTCTGCTCGCAAAGAATTTCCTCACGCCGGAGACGGAAGGTCTCGGCCTGACCGGCGATGGCAAAGCCTTTTTCGAGGAATTTGAGATTGATTTCGAGCCGCTGGAGAAACTCCGCCGCCCGCTCTGCAAGTCCTGCCTCGACTGGAGCAACCGGCGCAGCCACCTCGCCGGATCGTTGGGGAACGCCCTGCTTACCCGTTTCTACGATCTCGGCTGGGCGAAACGCGTGGAAAATTCCCGTATTGTCGCCTTCAATCCGAAAGGCGAGAAAGCCTTCCTGAAAACCTTCCCCGTTTAAACTTGTCCTTGGGACAATAGTTCGCTCGCCGTCAATCAGGATCGGCGTTATTCTCTCCCCATGAAACAGGGATTCTACGGTATTCTGCCCTTCGCCCTCGGCGCGGCGGCCTATGGCTTTGCCTTTGGCATTCTTGCCGCTCAATCGGGTTATCCGTGGTGGGGCGTGGCGCTGATGAGTTTTTCCGTGCATGCGGGCTCGTCGCAGATTGTCGCGGTGGAGCGCTTCGGCATGGACGGGCTGGTGATCGGCGCGGCCCTCGCCGGGATTGCGCTCAACCTCCGCTATCTCGGCATCATCGCCACGCTCAGCGCCATATTAAAGGATATCCCGCTCTGGCAGAAGCTGGTCGCCATTCATATCACGGGGGATGAGAACTGGGCCCTCACCATGGCGAGACATGCGCAGGACCCGAAAATCGGCGCCGCCTTCCTGATCGGCTCCGGCCTCACCCTGATGACCAGCTGGACGACCTCGACCGCGCTCGGCGCCCTGCTCGGCCAGTCGATGCCCGATCTCGCGAGCTATGGCCTCGGTTTTGCCTTTACCGCGGCCTTTATTGCCATGGCGCGGGCGATGTGGCGCGGACGGCACAATATCGCGCCTTGGGCAGTCATTTTGTGGCAACAATCCTGCTGATAAAGCTCGGTGTGGAGAGTGCCTATGCCATCCTGCTCGGCAGCCTGGCCGGCATGGCCATCGCCGCCCTCCTCCGTCGGCAAGCCAAGACGGGGGAGACGCCATGATCCTCGATCACTCGCTGCTGATTGCCTTTCTTGCCGTCGGGGCCTATGGCCTCCGCCTCGCCGGGCTGATCGGCGGACAGGCCATTTTGCGCAATGAGCGGCTTAAAACCCTGCTCGATGACCTGCCGGGCTGCCTGATCGTCGCCCTTGTCGCCACCTCCCTCGCCGACGCGAGCCCCCTCACCTGGATCGCCGCCGCCTTCGCCCTTGTCGTGGCCATCCTCACCAATAACGTCGTGATCACCATGGCGCTTGGGTTTACGGCGATATTCGGGATGCAGTATTTTGGGATGGGGGGAAAAAAACAGAGCGAAAAGACATTCAACTTTGGATGAAAATCTCGCTTGAGAGATACAGTAAATTTGTAACTTAGACTCTCCTCTCCACAACAAACAAAAAAATGGCTTACATACACATGGAAACCAAGCCTACCTCTTTCAGGGAGTGAATATTTGGGATGCTTGACGAACTGTTGCGTTGCCGATAGTGCTACTACTATGGCTGCTGCTGGTGAACTTCCAACAATTGAAAAGGATGATTGATGTCAGTTAATGATATCCACCTAAATCTATTTCCGACGACGTCACCTTATAACGAAGTAATATCAGATGACCCGCCCTTTGACCCCAATCGACATTTGGCATTGGAAGAACCGGAATTCACTATTTCTCTGGCTGACCTGGGTTACGAATTAGAAAATGAATCCGCAACGGGGAGCGACATCGCCGCTTCCGCATGTTTTCGCGTCCTGTCGGATGAAGGTGTCGCAGCCATGTACCATGTCTGTAAACAGCTAGAGGCCTTTACGACGTCCAATCCACGCATTGAACGCAATACACGTGGTGGCGTGTACCGATCCCGATTTCTGAGAGATTTTTCCCTAAGCCCTGAGGTCGCCGAACACCTGTCCGGTATATTGAAAGCCCCGTTGCGCCCCATTTCCATGGGTCATCAACTCGCCCACCTCAATTATGCGCCAAAAGAAGCGGGCAAAAATGTGGACAAATGGCACTGCGACACCCTGCAGGTTGATACGGTCATGTTCGTGACCGACCCCAAGTCTGTCTCCGGCGGAGAGTTCCAGTATTTTCGGGGAACCCGCGATGAAATGGCTGCAATCAAAGCACGGGGCGAGGCAATTCCCGAAGACCGGATTATCTCGCCCGAGATGCCCGGTCCGGGCTATGCAGTCCTCATGCAGGGCAATTACGTCGTTCACCGCGCCAAGGGGCTGAGTAAACCGGGAGAGCGCATCACACTCGTCAACGGCTATAGCTACGCCGATATGTCCGTCGATGACTACACCGCGGTTGACCAGCTGATCTTTGCCGAACCGGAAGAGACGGTCGGCGCGGAGTATAGTCGCCATGTCGCGTTGCGATGCGCCCGCCAAATGATGCAGTTGGTGAATGAGCCGGATTTCTCTCTCGACCTTGCGGCCCATGCACAAAAGCTCTCGCGCCTCAGGAACGAACTCGATCAGGCCATTCAGCAACTGGATAGCGCAAAGCAAGGCAAAATGCGGCATTTCGGAGATTGATCACGTGAAGTAACTGATATCCAAAAGCAGCGCACCGCCTGCGCAAAGCCGACAATCTCCTCCATCGGATTGCCATTCAGAACAAGTGATCTCTTCATACTGCCCTCCTCCCTTGGGGGGGAAGCGTAGCAGATGGGCGCGGGATTGTCGCGAGGTGCATTGAAGGCTCCCGTAATGCAAGTTTTAAGACAAGCGGGGAAGGATATATTGCCAAAAATGCCTTTACGCTCCTAGTTACTGCAAAATCATCCTAGTACTTGCCAGTGCCCATTTATATTAATTAGGTAACCTACTCTTACTAAAGTATCGCCTCGACGTTGCTCTTCCGGAATAAATCCGACAGCAAATTCAAATCCATCAGTCTTGAGCATATGCTTATCACTTAAATGAAGCATCAAAGTTTCATTTATTAGAATCATATATTCCAAGGTTTGTTTCATAAAATCAGCAATAGCCATTTGTGATTGTGGCGTCTCAGCGTGAATTATTTCAATGCTGGGAGGAGACAACTGACCACTTGCATCTAATGTGAAGTCCTTAGTTATAAGCATTTGTGTTTTACTTGGGTGTTCGATGCAATGACGAGCATTTCTTACAAATTGCATAAACTTTGCCATTTCTTTCGCAAATTTGGCAAAATTGTCGTCAGTTCCATATTTTTCCTCAATTTTTTCAGCAAATCCCGTAAATAATTTCTTGTTATGATCATAGAAAACTTTTGTAAGTTGATAGATCTTTTGTACGGCATGCTCTATTTTTTGTAAGTAGGATTTGACCTGTCCTTCGAGGTCATCAATTGTAGGAATTGTAAATTCACGATTTTTTGGCTCATTCATTCCAGCACAAGCAGCGAGCTCGGCGGAAACATAATTATCCAAGTATCGATCAGCAGCTAGTAGTTCCTTCATGAAATCTATGCTGATTTGCATTAGCAATTTCTGATCGAAATTTTGATCAAACAATGTCGAATTGAACAATGTATCAGCGGATAAAAAACTGCGAGCGACAACAGGTGATGTTGATCCTGCTGACACAATACGTTGATGGCTGTTGGGAATATTGATGTTGGTTCTTTCTGGATCTATATCATCTGCCAACATAACTCGATATATCGAATTCTCTTTTACTATATAAAGGTTCTCATCAGCCACACTGATCAAATCTGTAATTTTACCATCATTTTCGTTGCCGACTGTCATTGACATTGCACCATCACGCAGTCGGTTGATTTTCGATTTGTCGTCTTCATTTCCCATTTTAGTAGTATAGAACATGTCAATTTCATCAGCAACGAATGCGATATTGTTAGCTTCCATTGCTGAATTATGAGCGGTTTTGCGTAACTATTATCTCCGAACTCTTGCAAAACACGCAATATTCTTCTATAATTACATCCTCACGTTGCGGCTTGAGAGGCTGTTCGGCGTGAGAAGGGGTGGCTGCCCCTTCAGCCAAATTCCATATATATGCGAATAAAGGGTACCCGGCGTTTTGTACCGTCAGTCTTGCGGGTATTCGTAAATCGGTTTGCCGGGCGGCGTCTGTCCGGGGTTAGATCGGCCCCTATAAGGCCGGGAGCGGCCAGTCTGACAACATTGTGCAGGTTGGCAGGGTCCTCGCCTTCAGAGACAGCGTTTCAGGATGGCACCGGTGGTATCGGCGACAAACTCGCCGAGGCGGTTCATGGTGCCGATCTTCTGCAGACGATCCGCAGAGATCATGTCAACCATATCAACAGAACCGCCCTCACGGACCAGGCCGTAGCGCTGGCCGGTCTGCCAGACGGACGTCAGCGGTGTGCGGGGCTCTTCCTCGGAAGGGATCAGCTCCCGTTCGCCGAGGACAACTTTCCCTCCGTCTGTATTGCAAGCCGTGCTCCACTCGCCGCGAAGGCGCAGGGGCACGCGATCGAAGTCCCATACCCTGTCGTAGGGGACCTTGATGACTTCAGTAAAGCGTGCACGCAAATTGACGGGCTTGACAATGGGAGCGATCGTGGTGGGCTGTCCCTGGGATGCCTGCTCCGATCCCTTCCCGTCGTCTGCCATTGACGAAATGGGAGCAATAAAACTGTAACCGATAAGGAAGATCGCGAGCATCGCCCCGCCGAGGGCCATGCTGCCAATCGCGAATTTTGAATTTTTATAGGTGCGGCTATCGCGGAAGCGGGCCGGCTCTGCAATCTCGACTGTGTGATAGACATTGCGGTTTTTCTCAGGCGAGAAATACCCGCCGAGGATCCGCACACGGGGACCGCCCCACTCCGTGACGAGTTGGCGGGCGATATCCTGTGCCGGTTTTTCGCATTCATAGCGGCCAAAGCTGCGCCATTTGGTATCAAACAGCGTCTGGACAACAAATTGCGAATATGTCTTTGTATCCGGTGTCATCTCTATCCTTCAATCCCGCCCAAAAACCGGGGGAAGCCTGCAGCCTAGGCAAACAGGATAAAGAAACCGTTAATTTGCGGCTGTTTTTTGTAGATTTTCCGCACAAAAAAGGCGCCCGTTTGAGCGCCTTTCTGGATGGGATATGACCCTGAAGTTCAAGCCGTTTTACGCTTCTTCCGCCAGCCAACAAAGCCCAAGACCGCAAGGCCCGCACCATAGAGCGGCAACGCGGCCGGCAGCGGCACGGCGGAGATCTGGGTTTCTATGTCGAGCTTGTAGGGAGCAACATCTTCATTGGAAAAGGCAAATACCCATTCAGGCTGACCGGAATTGTCCAACGTTGTCAACATACCACCAATTGAAAACCATCCGTTTTGTGCCGTTGTGATATCGGCAATGGCATTGTCATTCAATGCCATCGAAAAATTAGTATTAGATTCTGAAGCGTAGAAATCACGGCTTCCGTAACTTTTACCGGTCCCCAAATCCTCATAGATCGTTGGATTGGCAGCTACGTTATAGTTCAACGTCCCTGCGTCCGTAGAGACATCAAAAAACTCAACCGTTTCAAATAGGCCGCCCGCAACTTCAATAGTGTGAGTAAATCCAGAGAAAGACGCACTGACAATTACTTCATCTGGAGCCAACGACAAGTCTGACAGATCAAAAGTGAAAAAGTTTCTGTAAAGATAATTCGTGGAATCACCTACGACGATGTTGGGATTATCGTTTTTGTTATCATACCCAGAGGACCACCATCCTTGATTCAAATCGCTCGACCAAAAATTGGCGGGATTTGTACCGTACAACGGTGAATCTGCCGTTGAAAAGCTATAGGAGGCGGCCTGGGCTGTTGTTGCCAGTCCTAAACTGATAAGAAGTGTCGAAGTAATCCGAATAATATGTTTCATGATCTCCTCAATACAATTTTAAATATATTTTATTAAAACTATATTGGCTCTACTCTGGATAGCAATAATAATTTCAATTATGGTTAATGCCCATGCTCCGGACAGACACAAAAAAGGCGCCCCGTTGAGCGCCTTTTAAGCTTGGAATTATGGCGGGTTTAGCTGGCCGAGGCGGTCTTTTCCTCATCATGCATAACGATGACTGGCTCCATGGCGTTCAGCTCGTCATCCTCGAGGTGGCAGAGGATTGTATGACCGGGCGAGAGTTCCTTCACCGGCGGCATTTCCGTCTCGCAGATACTACCGATCTTGCGCGGGCAGCGGGTCTGGAACGGACAGCCGGGTGGCGGGTTCATGGCCGACGGAATATCCCCTTTCAGGATGATCTGCTTCTGCTCGACCGAGGTATCGGCGATCGGCACGGCGGACAGGAGCGCCTCCGTATAGGGATGGTAAGGCGGCGAGAAAACCTCGTCTGTTGTCCCCTGCTCCACGATATGGCCAAGATACATAACCACGACGCGATCAGAGAGGTAACGGACAACGCTAAGGTCATGGCTGATGAAGAGAAGGGTTGAGCGGAGTTCGTTCTGGATCTCGGTCAACAGGCCCGTCACTGCCGCCTGCACCGACACATCAAGCGCCGAGACAGGCTCATCCGCAACCACCACGGCCGGGTTGCCGGCAAAGGCCCGGGCGATGCCGATACGCTGTTTTTGGCCACCTGAAAGCTGCCGCGGACGTCGATGGGCAAAATCACGCGGTAGTTTCACCAAATCAAGCAGGTCGTTTACCTTTTCACGTACCTTGTTCGGGTCTTTCTCAACGCCAAATTTTCGGATTACCCGGGCAATCTGGCTCCCCACGGAATGAGAGGGATTAAGCGTATCGAACGGGTTCTGGAACACCATCTGCAAGTGGCCCACAGTACGGGCCTTTCGCTTCTGCACGGTGACATGCGCGAGATCCTCGCCATTCAGAATGACTTCCCCGCCAGTCGCTTCCTCCAGTCCCATCAATACCTTCGCAAAGGTTGACTTGCCGCAACCGGATTCCCCGACAATCGCGACCGTCTCCGCTTCGCGTGCGTTGAAATTGATATTCTCATTCGCCTTCACGGTTTTCACCGCGTCGCCGCGGATCATGGAGAAGATCGAGCTGGAGCGCACCTCATAATATTTCTTCATGTTGCGCACATCGAGCACGACCTTACCCGATTTGACGGATTTCACCGTGACAGCTGTATGGTCGCCTTCTGCCCAGTCGATCTCCTCAAACCGGGCGCAACGTACGGTGTGGGCTTCCTGGCCGGGTACGGGACGCATGTCAACCTTGTCGGTATTGCAAACGCCATCTTTGAAAAAGGCGCAGCGCGGCCCGAAGAAGCACCCCTTTGGCCGCTGATGGGGCAAGGGCAACTGGCCTGGAATGGGCACTAGCGGCCGCTCGTTCTTGTCCGCCCCCGGCAGCGGGATCGAAGCGAAAAGCCCACTCGTATAAGGATGGTACATGTCATCAAACACTTCATTGACTGTGCCATCTTCCACCGCCTCGCCAGAATACATCACCGTCACCCGATCACAGGTGTCCAGTATAAGCCCGAGGTTATGGGAGATATAAACCATCGCCGTGCCGAACTCGGCCGAGATTTCCTTGACCAGTTCAACAATGCCCCGCTCCACCGTGACATCAAGCGCAGTAGTGGGTTCATCGAGCAGCAACAGGTCTGGCTTCGACAGGAGCGCCATGGCAATCACCACGCGCTGCTGCTGCCCACCGGAAATCTGGTGCGGGTAACTGTCCATGATCCGCTTGGGGTCCGGGAGTTTGACGGCCTCCAGCAGTTCAAGGGCGCGGGCCTTGGCCTCCGATATCGTGACGTCCTCGTGAAAGAGCGGCACTTCGGCAAGCTGATCGCCGATTTTCATCGACGGGTTGAGAGACGCCATGGGTTCCTGATAGATCATTGCAATCTTGGAGCCACGAAGCGCCCGCAATTCCTCCTGTGACATGGTGCGCATGTCGCGGCCATGGAAGAAGATCTCCCCGCTCTTGATATAGCCGTTTGAGCCGAGATACTGCATGATGGCAAGGGCGACGGTGGACTTCCCGCAGCCGCTCTCCCCCACAATGCCAACGCCCTGCCCCGGCATCACCTTCAAGTTAAAGTCGATGACCGCCGGTATTTCACCGGCGCGCGTTTCATAGGAAATGCAGAGATTGCGGCATTCCAGAATAGGTGTCTGTTCCATCGCTTCTCTCCTAATCCTTCAGGGAAATTTCACGCAATCCGTCAGCCAGCAGGTTAAACCCGAGCACGAGTGACGAAATCGCCGCAGCGGGAACAACCGCCATATGGCCAGCAAAACTGCCGAGAGGTTGCGTTTCCGCAATCATCTTTCCCCAGTCCGGATCTGGCGGCGGCAGTCCAAGGCCGAGATAGCCGAGCATGGCAATGGTAATCGTCGTATAACCAAGACGCAGGCAGGCATCAACGATCAGCGGCCCACGCGCATTCGGGAGCAGTTCCACCAGCATGATATAGAGCGAGCTTTCACCACGGGTTTGCGCCGCAAAGATATAGTCCCGCGTTCGCAGGTCGAGCACGAGGCCACGCACAATACGCATGATGCCCGGCGCCGACGCGAAGGTCACGGCAAGCACAATGTTAAAGCCGGTTGCGCCAAGATAGGTGATGATGATGATATAAAGAACGATCACCGGGAAGGAGAGCAAAACGTTGGAGATAAAGGAGATCGCCTCGTCCCACCAGCCGCCGAGATAACCCGCGACTACGCCCATCAGCATGCCGACGATATAGGCAACGACCGTCGCGGTTGTTGCCCAGATTAGCACCTGCTGCGCGCCAAAGATGACGCGTGAGAGGATATCCCGTCCCTTATGGTCCGTACCGAGCCAGTAAAGTCCGCCATCACGTGCTTCTGACATCGGGAATTTGAACGGCTCCAACGGGGCATTTGGATCAAATAGCGGTAATACCGGCGCAAGAATGGCGAGGATCACCCAGAACAGGATCAGCGATAGGCCGAAAATGGCAATCGGGCTTTCCCGAAGCAATCCGATTGACTTAAAGAATTTACCGATCGCCGATGGGGCGGTATCGTTATTTTGAACGTCAGCTGTCATAACTCTCCCTCCCCTTATGTGAACCGGATCCGCGGATTAAGCAGCGTATAGCCAATATCCGAGATAAATTGCGAGAAGACGGCGACGAACACCGCAACCAGGGTACAGGCCTCTATCAAATAGATATCACCAAACAGGGCGCTATCCAGGATGAGCTTGCCAAAGCCCTTGTAGGCGAAGAACACTTCAACCACGATCACCCCCGAGAGCAGCCAGTTGAGCTGCAGGATAATAACCGTAAAAGGCGCGATCAACGCGTTTCGAAGCGCATGTTTCATGATCACCCGCCGATAGGGGATGCCTTTCAAGACCGCCGTGCGGATATAGTGCGACGTCATCACCTCCGCCATCGAGGCACGGGTCATGCGTGTCGTATACCCAAAGCCATACATCACCAGCACGAACACGGGCAGGAATATCTCCGCCCAGCTGAAACCACTGGTCATGGCCGAGGTGCCGGGCAGCCAGCCTAGCCAGAATACAAATATGGCGGTAAAGAAGGTGGCCGAGGCAAATTCCGGCACCGAGGTCGTAAGAACCGAACCCACGGACACCGCCCGGTCCTGAAATGATCCCTCCTTCATGCCGGCAATAACCCCGAGGGTCAGGGACAGCGGTATCATGAAGGCCATATAGAGTCCCGCCAGAATGGCCGTATTGGCGAGCCGGGGCCACAGGATTTCGGAGACCGGCACCTTGAACTGGATGGAATCGCCGAAATCACCGACAAGGGCATTTCCGACCCAGCTGACATACCGCTCAAAAAAGGGTTCATTATACCCATTATTTTCAAGCCAGAGTTCACGCTGCTCCGTGCTGGAATACGGCCCCAATACCTTGCCGGCAACCGCCAGCTTGTCGGTCTCGAAAATCGCGAATAAGGTGAAAGAAATCACGACCATAATCAGGGCCATGGAAATAAAACGACGTGCGGCCAATATCAACATGGAAACCCCCAGCAGAAAAGTAAGGTTCTAAAAAAACAAGGGCCCTTTCGGCACCCTTGCTTTTTTCATTTGATTTTAGCTATCAATCCAGACTTTAAAGAATTGGTGATATTGTGTCGGGTGAGCCTTGAGATTCTTCACCTTATCATTGGCAAGGAACATTTTCGGCTGCCACACAGGCTGCACCATAATCGCATCCCGCTGTAGGATTTCTTCCACCGTTTTCATGGCTTCTTTGCGTTTTTCCGCATCGACAATAGCTTCAGCCGCGTCGAGTGCTGCCTCGAATTCCGGGTTATCATAGGCCGTCTCGTTCCACGGCACGCCCGCCCGATACGCCAGGCTCAGGACCATGGTGCCAAGCGGACGATGGGTCCAGGCGGTAAAGCCGAACGGTGCCGTCTGCCAGGTTTCCCAATATTTCGTCGCAGGCATCAGGTTGAGGTTCAGAGTGATGCCGGCAGGTGAGAGCTGTTCTTTCAGGATCTCGCATACCTGCTGCTGCCACGGACCATTGGTATTGCCAAGGTCGATGGTAATTTCGAGACCGTCATTATAGCCTGCTTCAGCAAGCAGCGACTTGGCTTCCTCGATATTTTGCTCCATCCGGTTGAGTGCATAATACTCCGGATGAATGGGAGCGACATGGTGATGTTCGCCAACATCACCGCGCCCGCCAAAGACTAGTTCGTTATATCTCTCCGCATCACAGCAGAGCAGGATCGCCTTACGCACGCGGATATCATCAAACGGCTTCTTGTCGGTACGGAACCGCATCACACCGGTTTGCGCGGTCCGGACGTCGTAAATGGTAAAGCCCGGAATAGACTGCGCCATACCGAGGGAGGCAATGTCGAACTCGTAGTTCATATCAACCTGGTTAGAGGCAACGGCCGCGAGCTGCGCGGCGGAAGCGGCGCCATGATCATAATAATCGATGCCGTCGAGATAGACTTCGCCATCCCAGTAAGGTTGTTCCACGCGGCGCAGAATGGCTTTTTCACCGACCACGAATTCCGTCAGTGTAAACGGTCCGGTGCCGTTCGGTTCTTTCGACAGATCGCCCTTGAAGTCGCGATGCACGATGGCGGTCGGATAATTGTAGAAATTCTCCGGAATGGAGAGGACGGCGTTGTTAAGGTTCAGCCGCACTGTATGGTCATCAACCTTTTCAACCGCACCCGGTGTCATGGATTTCTTGGCGTTCTCCCCTTCTCCTTCGGTCGTCACCATGGACGCAAA
The DNA here is from genome assembly GCF_009882915.1 of Sneathiella litorea. Classification (GTDB taxonomy): domain Bacteria; phylum Pseudomonadota; class Alphaproteobacteria; order Sneathiellales; family Sneathiellaceae; genus Sneathiella; species Sneathiella litorea. The sequence continues at coordinate 46,206 of NZ_WTUW01000002.1, read as the reverse complement.
AAGGCCGATGTTGGAGGAGCCGACCGCCGGATCGAGCCAGCGGGTAATATTAAACACAACGTCATCGGCATTGAACTCGTCGCCATTATGCCATTTCACACCCTGACGCAGCTTGAATGTCCAGGTTTTGAGATCATCCGACGCCGTCCAGCTTTCCGCAAGATATGGGCGCGTCACGTTGTCTGGCCCGGTGATCGTCAGATATTCGACTATCTGGCGGGCAATGTTGGATTTTTCATTCCATGAGTAGGTGGCCGGATCGGCCATTTCCTGCACCGGCATGGAGCATTTCAGGATACCGCCCTTTTTGGGCTCCGCCGCCTGGGCCTCGATGGTTGGGTCGGCCATACCGACAACGGAATACGCCGCCGCCGCAGACAAACCGAGTAAAGTGGAAGTTCTCAGGAATTCACGGCGATCCATTTTTCCGCTGCGAAATTGTTCCTTAACGTCTTCGATCATGGGATGGACGCGATTTGGCGCCTCATGATCCATTTTTTTCACTGACATTTTGGTTCTTCTCCCTGTTCGGTTTAATCAAAAAAATTTTGAATATTTAAGTATATCTTGTTTGTATAATATGAGTGTCCCACTGTTTTGACCACCCACTTGTTCATATAACGACCCTTATTTTCCTGTCGAAGGCAAATAGTGCCGCAATTTCAGTTGATTTGAGCTAGGCTGGCGCTTAGCATAATGAAACCATGCACGATCCGTCAATGGAGACCAGAAAATATATTATTTATTTAATAATTATTATATAAAATATAGAATAGATAAAATACTTAAAATATTAAGTCATAAATAATAAGAACTTTTAAAGTTTTTTAATTCACATATAATTATCTATTTAAAATAGTTTTTTATTGACACGCTTACATGAAGGTTATTTTCCAAACTGTAATAGAATTTATTATAATTATATTTAATTATTTGGCGAGTTTAAGCTGCAGAGAAATTGCTATATGCGGTAATTTCACTCGGTCGCGCCGCGCTGCTTTTCCATTTTTCGTCCCTCCTGAAAAAAATGGGAAAGCAATAGGGCAAAGTCAAATCACCGCGCGGAGCCGGCCCAACCCCGTGCATAAAAAAACCCGGCGATTGCCGGGCTTTTAACTATCGAGGGTTTGCGCGTTACGCGGTGGCGGTACGCAGCATCTTCGTCTTGCGCCGACGTTTTAACCCGAGCAGGCCGAGCAACCCTGCCCCGAACGCCCAGACCGCCCCCGGCAGCGGCACGGCGGAAAGTTCCGCCACTTCCCACGTCGGGGTCTGCATATAAAACCCACCCAAGGCACCATTTACATAGGTCAGGTTCGTGCAACCGGTCGTGCAGAGGAGGAAGTCATTCAATGGAACGGGAACATTTACCCCATATCCACCTACGTAACCGCCAGCGGTCCAATGGGTCAATTCGCCGTCCGTAAAGGCCAGTTTTGACACGCCGCCCGTGGTCTCATCATAGGACCCGACATTACCGAAGTCATCAGCGTAACTGTATAGGAAGGAGGTCGCGAACCCGTCGCCGGCAACATTAGGATTTGGAAAAGTCCAGGGTATTTCATTTACCCCATCCAGATTAAGCCCGGCGGTATCAAAGGTGAAGTATCCATCATATATTGCACCATCCGAACCGGTCCCGCTGAAATCAACGCGATAGGAGGCTGCCTGAACGCTCCCTGAAGCAAGCAGGCCGCAGACAACAGCCAATCCCAGTAATTTTTTCATCACGCATCCTCCAGCGCTAATCAACCAAATACTATCTACACAAATTTAGCGTATAAACAAGATTTATAATAATTTTTACACAACTGTCAAACTATTGTTTTTACTGATAAAATATTAACCATAATATTTATCAATCAATCATTGATGGTCTTACCGACAACGGCTCCCGGCTTGGAGTGGGAAGAAGACATCCGGGTGAATGAATTTCGAATTTTAGCCAAAAAAAACCCGGCGAATGCCGGGCTTTTCATTATCGAGGGTTTGCGCATTACGCGGTGGCGGTACGCAGCATCTTCATCTTGCGCCGACGTTTTAACCCGAGCAGGCCGAGCAATCCGGCCCCGAACGCCCACACTGCACCCGGCAGCGGCACGGCGGAAAGTTCCGTCACCTGCCAATCAGGGGCAGATCCAAAAACTAGAAAGTTCTGACCTAATCCCTTATTAGTAATAAAGTGGCCATTGGCCAAATCAAAATCAAGCACAGTGCCTGATGAAACCGTGTTAAAACCTAGAGTATTGCCTCCAATCAACCAGCTGGTCAATTCACCCGCCGCGAAAATCAACCAAGCCGATCCCGCCGTCGTTTCATCAAAGCTTCCCGAAGCGGCTGTAGAGCTTATATTCATTACCAGGGAAGTTTCCAGCCCATCCTCCGGCAACGCCGCGGAACCTAAACCACCGGGCGACATATTTATACCGTTCAGGTCCAGACCCGCATTATCATAGGTAAAATACCCATTATAAGTCCCATCATCCACCGTGCCGCTGAAATCAACGCGATAGAGTGCAGCCTCCGCATTTACAGAAAAAAACAATCCGCTGATGAGAGCCAATCCCAGTAATTTCTTCATTATTTCCCCCGAGTTTAAGCGCTTTAGATGTGAGCGCCGCAACTGTCAGCGCCTGGAAAGCTCACAAATGAAATTTACAAACAAACATGAACCGTTAAAATTTATATTATCTTTATAATAAATTTTATACAACTGTCAAGCTATTGATTTTTCTGCATAAAATTAACTATAATATTTGTCAATCAATCATTGCTATTTTTCCCGTCAACGGCTTTCCGGCCTGGCGTGGGAAGAAGACAACCAGATGTTTGATTTTAAAATTTTAGCCAAAAAAAACCCGGCGAATGCCGGGCTTTTCATTATCGAGGGTTTGCGCATTACGCGGTGGCGGTACGCAGCATCTTTATCTTGCGCCGACGTTTTAACCCGAGCAGGCCGAGCAATCCGGCGCCGAACGCCCAGACCGCCCCCGGCAGCGGCACGGCGGAAAGTTCCGTCACCTGCCAATCAGGGCTTCTTCCATACATTAGACCGCCCTCAATTGATCCCGTATTAAAAGCCAATAGGTTATTGGACAAACTAAAATCAAGCGCAGTGGCGTTTGAAACCGTGCCAAAACCTAGAATATTGCCTCCAATCGCCCAGCCGGTCAATTCACCCGCCGCGAAATCCAGAAAAGACGATCCCGCCGTCGTTTCATCAAAGCTTACCGAAACGGCTGTAGAGCTTATATTCATTACCAGGGAAGTTTCCAGCCCATCCTCCGGCAACGCCGGGGAATTTATACTACCGGGCGCCAAATTAAAACCGTTCAGGTCCAGACCCGCATTATCATAGGTGAAATACCCATTATAAGTCCCCTCATTCACCGTGCCACTGAAATCAACGCGATAGAGTGCTGCCTCAGCATTTACAGAAAAAAACAATCCGCTGATGAGAGCCAATCCAAGAAATTTCTTCATTATTACCCCCGAGTTTAAGCGCTTTAGGTGTGAGCGCTTTAGGTGTGAGCGCTTTAGGTGTGAGCGCCGTAACTGTCAGCGCCTGGAAAGCTCACAAATGCAATTTACAAACAAACATGAACCGTTAAAATTTATATTAGCTTTATATTAATTTTTATACAACTTCAAGCTATTGTTTTTACTATAATAAATTAACCATAAATTCCAAAAAAACATCTCATGAGGGTGCCGCAAACTATTGGAGGGCATATGATGAAGCTTGAATTTACAAAGCCACAACGGAGTATTATAACGGATTCCACATAAACAATAACAATAACAAGATGGAACTATCATGCAGCGCGAGCTTTTCAGTGAAGAACATAATCTCTTTCGGGCCTCCGCCCGCCGCTTTGTTGAGGAGCGGATTGCCCCCTTTCATGCCCAGTGGGAAAAAGACGGCCAGGTAAGCCGCGAGGTCTGGCAGGAAGCTGGCGACGGCGGTTTTCTCTGTTGCTCGGTACCGGAAGAATATGGCGGCGCGGGCGGCGACTTCCTCTTTGGCGCAATCTTCCTTGAAGAACTGGCGCGCGCCGGAACGAGCGGCCCCTCCTTCCACCTGCATTCGGAGATTGTCGCGCCCTATATCACCGCCTATGGCACGGAAGAACAGAAAAAGCATTGGCTTCCCAAGCTGGTGAAAGGCGAAGCGATTGCCGCCGTCGCCATGAGTGAGCCCGGTGCAGGATCGGATTTGCAGAATATCCGGACAACTGCCATCGCCGATGGTGACGACTATGTGATCAACGGCCAGAAGGTGTTTATCAGCAATGGCCAGCTTGCCGATCTTATCGTGGTTGCCTGCAAGACGGACCCGAATGCGGGCGGCAAAGGTGTTTCCCTTGTACTGGTCGAGGGCGACCGAGAAGGCTTTTCGCGGGGGCGCAACCTTGAGAAGGTCGGGTATAAGGCGCAGGACACATCGGAGCTGTTCTTCAATGATGTGCGGGTGCCAAAATCCAACCTGCTCGGCGTCGAGGGGCGCGGCTTCAAGCAGCTGATGCAGCAGCTCCCGCAGGAACGGCTGGTCATCGCTGTCCGATCCGCCACCAGCATCGAGACCGCGCTGGAATGGACGGTCGAGTATACCAAGGAACGCAAGGCATTCGGCCAGAGCATCGCCGAGTTCCAGAACACTCGCTTCAAGCTCGCCGAGATCAAGTCAAAGGCCGTGATGATGCGTGCCTTTGTTGATCGCTGTATCGCGGCGCACCTAAAAGGCGAGCTTGATTCCGTCACCGCCGCCATGGCGAAGATGCAATCGACAGAGGTTCTCTGGGATGTGCTTGATGACTGCGTGCAGTTGCATGGCGGCTATGGCTATATGTGGGAATATCCCATCTGCCGCGCCTGGGCGGACAACCGCATGGCCCGCATTGCCGGCGGCACGTCCGAGATCATGAAGGAAATCATCAGCCGCGACCTCCTCGCGGATTGATGTAAACGGGTGCAATTCAGCCGACACCGCCGCAACAAGATATGCAGCGGCGTCGGCTGATAGCTATGGCAAAGACTGTGAAAAATGATACCCCGCAAGAAGGTTAGTTCTTGCGCAACCCCGCTACGATTGTATATATCAATTTTATTGGGGGACGACCCCCACATCAGAGCCGTTTCCGGGACGACCCGACACATCAAATGGAGCCATGAAATGGCCTGGATCTATCTCGTCGCCGCGGGACTTCTTGAAATTATATGGGCGTATTCAATGAAGCAGTCAGAGGGATTTTCCCGCCTCACGCCCAGCATTGTCACCATTATTACCATGATCGCAAGCTTCACGCTGCTGGCCCTTGCCATGCGGTCTCTGCCGCTCGGCACTGCCTATACGGTGTGGACCGGAATTGGCGCGGTCGGTGCGTTTCTTGTCGGTATCTTTGTGTTGGGAGAGTTGGCAAACCCAATGCGCGTCACCGCCGCATTGCTGATCGTCTCGGGCCTTGTCCTGTTGAAGATATCATCAGACGCGTAAAATCGTGACACCGATGCCCGCATATAATCCACCCGCGGCGCGAAAGAGCGACATAATATTCGAGGATGAGTATCTGCTGGCACTGAACAAGCCGAGCGGCCTTCTCTCCGTGCCCGGTCGTGGCGATCACTTAGGCGACTGCGCGGAGTTGCGGGCAAAGGCACATGATCGTAATGCCCGCACCGTTCATCGGCTGGATATGGACACCTCCGGCATTCTGCTGTTTGGCAAGGGCGCCGAGGCGCACCGTCGCTTAAGCAACATGTTCGCCGAACGGAAGATTGCCAAACGCTATCTCGCCTGGGTCGCGGGGTTGTTGTCTACGGAGTCGGGCGAGATTGACCTTCCGCTTTGCGTTGACTGGCCAAACCGTCCCTTGCAGAAAGTCGATCTGGAAAACGGCAAGCCGTCCCTCACCTTCTGGCAGGTACTGGAACGACGCGATAATGCGACTTTGCTGGCGCTTTCGCCAAAGACCGGCCGCACCCACCAACTCCGCGTTCATTGCATGGCAATAGGCCATCCCATCCTCGGGGATCGGTTCTATGCAGACCAGGTCATCCGCAAACGTGCAAGCAGATTACAACTCCATGCAGAGCGACTGGAGTTACGCCATCCGATGACGGATGAGGAGGTAATATTACAGGCACCAAGTGATCTTTCCGGCCCGGAAAGTGCAAAAAGCGACTAAAAAAACAGTCTTGTATTCTGGCGAAAAGCACGACCATACTGGTCATCTATCCCGCCAAGTTAGAAGGGAAACATTTTATGGAAACAGAAACATCCGCTGCCGCGCTGGAGCCGTCCCCTGGTTTCGCCAAGAACCCCGAGTACCGGATCACGCTGGAAAGACCGGAGCGGGAGTTTATCGCGACGCTTCAGGGGGAACCTATTGCGCAAACCACGCGCGCCATTATCCTGCGTGAAGCCGATTATCCACCGCTCGTTTATTTTCCGCCGGAGGATGTCCGGCTCGATCAAGCCACCATGTCGGATAAAGACACCTATTGCCCCTATAAGGGGATGGCGAGCTACTGGAACTTCGGGACAGAAGCCAATATTGCCTGGTCTTACGAGGAACCTTTTCAGGAAATGCTGGACATAAAAGGATATGTATCCTTCTATGTTGACCGATTGGATGATCCCGTCATCTGAACAAGATCTGTAAGAAAAGAGAAGAAATGGGTAGCGTCAGAAATATCCTCTTCATCATGTGTGATCAGCTTCGTGCCGATTATCTCGCCTGTACCGGTCATCCCTCCATCAAGACCCCGAATATTGATGCTCTGGCCGCGCGTGGTGTCCGCTTCACCAATGCCTTCTGTCAGGCGCCGGTCTGTGGTTCGTCCCGGATGTCCTTCTATACGGGCCGCTATGTCCAGTCTCACGGGGCGACCTATAATGGCGTCCCGCTAAAAATAGGGGAGCCGACACTGGGCGATCATATGCGCGACCTTGGCGTAGCGACCGGGTTGGTCGGCAAGACCCATATGGCCGCCGATATCGAGGGGATGAAGCGCCTCGGGATCGACAGGAGCAGTATACAAGGCGTGCTCGCCGCCGAATGCGGCTTTGAACCGTGGGAGCGTGACGACGGCCTGCATCCCGACGCTTTCACCGACCCGAACCTTGCCTATAACGTCTATCTCCGGGACAACGGATATGACGGCGACAACCCGTGGCACACTTACGCAAACTCCGGCGTGGATGAAACGGGGAACGTGGTCAGCGGCTGGTATCTGCGCAATGCCCACCTGCCCGCCCGGGTGGACAAGGCGCATTCGGAAGCCGCCTATATGACGATGTGCGCCATGGAGAAAATCACCGAGCTGGGAGAGACGCCCTGGTGCATGCATCTCAGCTATATCAAACCGCACTGGCCCTATATCGCGCCCGAGCCCTATCATAATATGTATACGGAAAAGGATGTCATTGCCGCCAATCGCGGGGAGAGAGAAAAAGAAAACCCGCACCCGGTGATCGAGGCCTTTATGGGGCATGAGGAAAGCGTCAATTTCTCCGACGAGACAAAACGCCGCCATGTCATTCCTGCCTATATGGGCCTGATCACGGAGATTGACGATAATATCGGGCGGTTGATGACCTTTCTTGAGGAACAGGGCCGCCTAGACGATACGATGATTGTCTTTACCAGCGATCATGGCGACTATCTCGGGGACCACTGGCTTGGGGAAAAGGAAATGTTCCATGAGGAAAGCGTCCGTATTCCACTGATCGTCTCCAATCCGGACAGTGCATGCGAGTCAACACGCGGCAGTGAGCTTCACGTGCTGATCGAGGCGATTGACCTTATTCCGACCTTTATCGAGGCACTCGGCGGAGAGGCAAAACCCCATATGCTGGAGGGCAAATCCTTTCTGCCGCTGCTTGAGGGGAATAATAGCTCGGAATGGCGCGATTTCGTGATAAGCGAGGCGGATTATTCCTGGCGCGGGGCGCGCCTTTCGCTTGGCCTTACGCCGGACGATGCGCGCGCCTATATGCTTCGAACCGAACGCTGGAAATATATCTCTTACGATCAATTTCGCCCGCAGCTCTTCGATCTGCAGAAAGACCCGGACGAGCTGATTGATCTTGGCGCCAGCGATTTGCATAAGGAAATCCGCGCCGAGATGGAAGAGCGGCTCAATCGCTGGCTGCGACACCGGCGCAACCGCACGACGACGTCTCACGAGGAAATCGAAAAGAAGACGGATACCGCGAAAAATCGAGGCATCTATTTCGGCGTCTGGTAGGTCGCGCTACTCAATGTCCTCATAGGGAAGACCGACATATTGCTCTGCGAGGATGCGACGTCGATGTTCGGACGCAAGGAAGAAGTTGAGCTCGGAATCGCGGATCTTGTCCTCAATACTGTCGCTGTAGAAATGATGTAGCATGTTGGTCATCCACCAGGAGAAACGCACACCGTTCCACACCCGTCGAAGGGCAATTTCGCTATAGCGCGCTGCGAGGTCTTGGCGCCCCTCCTTATAGGTCTTTACCAGAATACGGTAGAGCGTGTTGACATCACTCGCCGCGAGATTGAGCCCCTTCGCCCCTGTCGGTGGCACGATATGGGCGGCATCGCCGAGCAGGAACATGCGGCCATACTGCATTGGCTCCACCACGAAACTTCTTAGCGGCGCAATGCTCTTCTCGATTGAGGGGCCGGTCACCAATCGATCTGCTGCATCGTCCGGTAGACGGTTCTTGAGTTCCGTCCAAAATCGATCGTCTGACCAATTCTCAACCTTTTCGTCCAGCGGCACCTGTAGGTAATAACGGCTACGTGACGCCGATCGTTTGCTGCAAAGTGCAAAACCCTCATCGCTTTTCACATAGATCAGCTCGAAATTGACCGGCGGTGTATCGGACAACAATCCAAGCCAGCCGAAGGGATACACCCGCTCATACTCAGTCAGGACGCCAGCCGGTATGCTCTGCCGACAGATGCCATGAGAACCGTCGCAGCCTGCGATATAGTCGCAGTCGATGCGGAAGGTCTCCCCGTCCTTCTCAAAGGTGACATAAGGGTTGTCGCTGTTCATGTCATGGGGGGCGACATTCTCCGCCCCGTAATAGGATATCTGCGCGGAGGCATTACGTGCGTCCATCAAGTCTTGGGTGATCTCCGTCTGACCATAGACGGTGACTGACTTGCCGCCCGTCAGTTGCAGCAGGTTGATGCTGTGATATTCTCCGTGAACGGCAATGTCGACCTCATGGTGAATCTCGCCCTCGCGCAGCATACGCTCCGCAACCCCCGCCTCCGTCATCAGGTCAACAAATCCCTGCTCGATGACGCCCGCACGGATCCGCCCCAGAATATAATCAGGACTTACCCGATCAAGAATGATATTGTTGATACCTTGTTGGTTGAGCAACTGACCAAGCAGCAAACCGGAAGGGCCACTTCCAATAATGGCGACTTGCGTTCTCATTTTTGGACCCTGCCCTAGTTTTCCCAATGGCGCCATTGCAGCCTGTTATTTAGCGCAATACTATAGACACGAGGCCCGGGACCGAATTTCATTTTGGAACAAAGGGAATAAGAAATTTCAATAAGTTGGGGAGGTACAGCGGTATTTCATGACAGCATCCGATGAAACACCCGTTTATCTGGCAGCTGACTGCGGTGGCACCAACTGCCGGGTCCGGCTTTTCAATGAAGATGGCGCCTTGCTCAGTGAAGGACTGGGAGGACCCTCCAATGCCTCGCTTGGCCTGGAACCGGTCCTGAGCGAGGTTTTCCGGGCCACACGAAATGCACTTGCCCGCCTGAACGGCGCAACTATCCCCCTTTCCCGTCTGCATGCCGGGTTGGCCATTGCGGGCCTGGTTGAAGAAGAGCGGCGACAGGAATTTCTTCGTATACCTCACCCCTTCGCTTCGATGACAGCGGAAACCGATGCTTTTGTCGCTCAACTGGGCGCATTTGCCGGCGGCGATGGCGGCCTGCTGATCACCGGAACAGGCTCCTGCGCGTTTGCTGTGAAAGGGGACAAGAAATTCTACCTCGGCGGCTGGGGCTTTCCGGTCTCTGATCAGGGATCCGGGGCACGCCTTGGTCATCTTGCCGTGCGCCGCGCATTGCAGGCCTATGACGACATCCTGCCAACATCCCCCTTATGCAAGAAAATCTTGGCCGAGGTAGGGACGCATCCGCCAGAGGTATCCGGCTGGGCACGTACGGCAAAGCCCGCTGACTACGGGGCCCTCGCCAGCACTGTTATCGAGTATGCCGTAAAAGAGGACGAAGTCGCAAGGAGCCTTGTTCGGACCATCGCGGAGGAAGTTAATCAGATGATCCGCTCGCTCGTCCGGCGGGACGTAAAGGAGATTCATCATATCGGCGGTTTTGCCGAACCAATCCGCCCCTGGCTGGACAAAGCGCATGGGCGCTATCTGGCAAAGCCCCGCGGGGATGTGTTCGATGGGGCGCTTCGCCTGATCAATAACCGGACCGGGTTGATCAACAAGACCGGAAAGGCACGGGAATGAAAAAAGCATTGGTAAATAGCCATATACTCACCGGGCATACCTGGCAGGATGAACTGGCCCTACTGATAGAAGATGAAAAGATCAGTGGTCTCTGCCGGGTTGCCGACTGCCCCGTCGGCTATGAATGTGAAGACCTGGCTGGCGGTTATCTCCTGCCAGGCTTTATAGACATACAGGTCAATGGAGGCGGCGGGATGATGCTGAACGATGCGCGCACCCTTGCCGATATTGAGACCATTGCCGCCGCACATCGCAAGTTTGGCACCACCGGAATGCTGCCAACGCTGATCACTGATAGCTGGGAGCGGATGACCGAAGTTGCCGCCCTGATCCGGGAGGCCATCGCCAAGGGCGTTCCCGGCATTCTCGGCATTCATTTCGAGGGCCCCTATCTCAACCCGGTCCGCAACGGCGTCCATGACAAGAGGCAGATCCGCGCACTGGACGACAAATTTATCGACCTCGTAACGCAGGGCGACCTTGGCTGTGTCCTGGTAACACTCGCGCCGGAAAAAGTCCCTCTTGAAACTATCCGGAAACTCACCGCCAAGGGTGTGCGTGTCTCCGCCGGGCACAGTGCCGCCAGTTTCGATGAAATGACCGCCGCTATCGATGCCGGGCTGACCGGTACCACCCATCTTTTCAATGCCATGCCCCCGATGGAAAGCCGCTCTCCGGGCCTGATTGGCGCCGCGCTGACCTGCCCAGACTGTTACTGCGGTATAATCAATGATGGCCATCATGTGCATCCGGCAACCCTGAAAGTGGTTATCGCCGCGAAAGGGATCGATCGGTTAATGCTGGTCACGGATGCCATGAGCACTATTGGCACGGACATGACCGAATTTCACCTGGGGGATACATTGATAAAACTGAAGGATGGCAGGCTCACCACGGAGGAAGGCACCCTTGCAGGATCCGCTCTTGATATGGCAACGGCCATCCGCAACGCAACCTCCCTGCTTGGTCTTCCGCTGGAGGAGGCCCTTCCCATGGCAACCTGCACGCCGGCGACCTATCTGGGCCTTGAAAAGTCCAGGGGTCGTATTGCCACAGGTTACCGCGCCGATCTTGTCCTCGTTGATGCCGGAATGAATGTCCTGAAAAGCTGGATCGCAGGCCGATAAGGCGTCAGTTTAATAATTGACACCCGAGGGCTTAAGCACGTAGATAAAGGCCAAATTTCTGACGCTAAATATAAGTTTTCTGTATCGGGGAGGAACCTGTTCATGATCTCAATGACAAAACGGTCTTTTAACAAGACGTTGCTGGGCGGGTTAACCGCACTTGCGACAATCGCCGGCATGACATTCAGCGCAAGTGCGGCAGACAAGATTACCGTCGGCGCACTCCGGTTTACATCCCATGCGCCGAGCTTTGTCGCGTTTGAGAAAGGGTACTTCACCGACGAAGGGTTGGAGGTTGAATTCAAGTTCTTCCAGGCTGCACAGCCAATGGCCGTCGCCATTGCCTCGGGCGATGTGGATTTTGGCATTACTGCCATTTCCGGAGGACTGATCAACCTCGCGGACAAAGGCGCGATTAAGGTGATCGGCGGCGCCCTGCAGGAAGAGCCCGGCATTGACGGTCAGATAATCCTCGTTTCCAAAATGGCCTATGAGGACGGCGTGACAAGCCCAGCCCAATTAAAAGGCCGCAGCTTCGGTATTACGCAGGTCGGCTCCTCCTTCCATTACATGGCCTCTAAAATCGCCGAGAAGGAAGGATTTTCGACCGCCGATATAAAACTCGTCCCGCTGCAGAAAGTCGGCGCGCTCATCGGTGCCCTGAAATCGGGCCAGATTGATAGCTGGACCATCGTGCCCCATATCGCCAAAGGGTTGGTAAAGAGCCCGGAAATTTTCCAGATCGGTGTGGTCGCCGACTATATTCCGGATTATCAGGTTACGACGGTCTTCACATCCACAGAGATCGCAGAGAATAAGCAAGATATTGCGAAGCGCTTTCTTGCGGCCTTCTCCAAGGGCGCGGATGACTTCAACGCGGCGCTCGTCGACAAGACGGAAGGCGAAGAAGGTGCCACCGCCATGGTGGAGCTGATCCATAAATATGTGTATGCCGACCGGCCGATTGAAAAAGCGGCCCCATCCATTCGAAATGGGGCGATGCGCATCAACAAGGACGCTGCGCTTAACCTCACCAATGTGACGGACCAGCTCAACTGGTTCAAGGCGGAAGGCCTGGTCAAGGAGAGCATTACCATCGATACCCTGGTTAACACTAACTTCGTCAAAACGTTTTAGTTCGCTTATGGATCTCAGTCTTCGCAATATCACCCACCACTATGATGAGGTTGAGGTCCTTCGCGATATCAATCTGGATATCAAACAGGGGCAGATCGTCTGCATCATCGGCCCGTCCGGCTGCGGGAAGTCAACACTCTTACGCATGATTGGCGGGCTGGAACGCCCTGCTTCGGGGGAGGTTCTGCAACTTGGCGATCCGCCCGCAGACTGTCTCAACCCCCTCACCTACATCTTTCAGGATTTCGCCCTCCTTCCCTGGCGGACGGTGGAAGGGAATATCGGCCTCGTCCTTGAAGACCACAAGATTGGCGCCGCAGAGCGGGAGGAAATTATCGCCGATGTCCTCGCCCGCACCAAACTCAGCGAATTTCGGAGCGCTTATCCCCGCCAACTTTCCGGCGGCATGAAACAGCGCGTCGCCATTGCCCGCGCGCTCAGCGTTCGCCCGGCCGTCTTGCTGATGGATGAGCCGCTATCCGCGCTCGATAGCCAGACGCGGGAGCTTCTGATGGATGATCTCGTCGATCTCTGGGAAAAAGAGAATTATACCGCCTGTTACGTCACCCATAACCTTGCCGAGGCGGTGCGGCTTGGACACAAGATTGTCGTGCTGTCCCGCCGGCCCGGTGAAATTCACGAGATTGTCGAGATTAACATGCCGCTGTCCGAGCGTACAAACGAGAATGCCGAGTTGGAAAAAATCCAGAAGCGGCTCTGGAACCTGATGCGGGATGAGGCCCGCGCCGCCGATATGGAGCTTGTAAATGAGCGATAAAGTCGCCGATGGTACGCCCATGGGTAAGCCGGTTCCCTTTCGGGGCGGTGGTTTCCTGCCACGGTCGCGAAAAATTGTCGCGCCAATCCTTTTTATTGGGCTGGTTGCCTTCTGGGAATGGGGCGCTCGCACTGGCTTTATCAGCCCGCTGATCCTTCCGGCCCCGTCAGAAGCATTCGAGGCCTTCAAGAACCTTTTAAGCTCCGGTCTTCTCTGGCAACATCTCGCCGCCTCATTGCAGCGGCTCTTGATCGGCTGGTTTTGCGGAACCCTGCTCGGCGTTATCGTCGGGACGATGATCGGGCTCTTTTCCGTCGCCCGTTCCGGGCTGCAACCGCTGGTATCCGCGATCTTCCCGATCCCTAAAATCGCTCTCCTGCCCCTGTTTATCATCTGGTTCGGGATTGGTGAGGGATCAAAGGTCGCCACCATCCTGTTCGGCACCTTTTTCCCGACAGTTATCGCCACCTACGGCGGAATCGACAATGTGGATCGCGGATTGATCCGGATGGGCCAGTCCTTTGGACTTTCCCGGATGTCGATTATCCGAAAAATCATCCTGCCCGGCGCCCTGCCCGCAATTCTTTCCGGCGCCCGGATTTCTGCGGCTATCGCGATCATTCTTTTAGTGGCCGCGGAAATGATCGCCGCCGAGTTCGGGGTCGGCGCCTATATTCTTATGGCGGGCAGCCTGATGGCAACGGACCAGTTGATCACAGGGGTGGCCATTCTCTCCTGTCTCGGCTTGATATTCGCCTGGCTCATCGGGCGCGCAGAGAAATATTTCCTGAAATGGCGTTAAGAGGTTTTCCTATTCAAAAACATAAAGATTTGCGGAAGTTCGTGTCTTGATTAACCTTTTTGCAACTATCCCGATGGCACACTGCGGCCATCATGACAACAGTTCTCCATTATAAAGCGCGCCCGTCGCTCGTCCCAAAGAAGCAATCGCTGACCGACATGGCCTATTCCGCCATCAAGGCAGAGATCAATGCCGGCAAAATTCCGCTCGACAGTTTTATCAATATACCTGAAATCGAGCATCAACTGGAGATGAGCCGCACCCCGATCCGCGAGGCGATGTTACGCCTGCAGACAGAAAAGGTGGTGGAAATTGTGCCCAAGCGGGGCATTCGCGTGCTCGCGTTAAGTGCTGGCGACCTTGCCAACTATTACCAGATTGTCGCCGGGCTGGAGTTACAGGCCCTTGGGAACATCTGCGCCCGCAAGCTAACGCGGACAGATATTATGCCCCTTCTCTATGCCCTGTCCGCGGAGGAAGCAGCCTTACGCGCCGAAAATTTTGAGGCCTGGGCGGATGCGGATGAGAAGTTTCACCGCAGCTTGTTTATATTGAACGGCAACCCGAGATTACAGGAAGCCGGCATCAACTTCCGCGACATCATCCAACGCGCCAACATGGAAGCCCTGCGCCATATCGCGGCGGACGACAGAATGCGATGCCTGCGCGATCATAACGAGGTTAAGGAACTCCTGCTCCGGGCAGATGAAAATTATGCGCGGGAACGGTATCTTGAGCATAATAAATGGCTGGGCACCGTTATTGCCAATACCCTCGCAGAGAAAGAGATTACGCGGCTCTAGTTCGCCGATGCGGCTGACTGAAGGGCAATCACTGTTCCTGATTGCTGCGACATGGGAATTTTCACAACGAAATCAGACCCGATCCCCGCATAGGAATTGCAGGTAATCTCACCGTGGAGATTGCGCAATGTTTCTTGCACGGCATACAGGCCAATACCGAGCCCGCCGCTCATCTGGGCCGCATTCTTCATCCGCACGCCGCGTTCGAAAATCCGGGGAATATCTTCTTCCTCGATACCAATTCCAGTATCCTCGATCTTCAACATCAGGTTTTCTGCCTCCAGCGAGGTGGAAATCTTAATCGCGCCGCCATTTTTTGTGTATTTGACGGCATTGCTGACCAGGTTATTCAGGATACGTTGCAACTGCGCGGGGAAATCAATTTCCCGCCCTTCCGGGACATGATTAACCCAGTTGAACATCAGTTCCTTGTCCGCGATCACGCTTTTGAATTTTTCAAGCGTATCGGAAATGGTCTTGTCGATTTTCTGTGATGCCGGCCCCCCCAAATTGACAGCAAGCCGCCCTTCAGTCACCGGATTGGACAGCGAAATAAAATCGGTGAGGCTGGATTTCAGCGACTGGGTAATGTCGAGGGCACGGCGCGCGAAATCTTTGCGATCCTCGCCAATATGTTCTGCAAATTCAGCCACCAGGTCATTAAATTTCTGGATATCGCGGCGGATCGAAAGACTGCCGTCAATGGTGTCATTGGCCAGCTTGTGCTCCGCCTCGAACAGGATGCGTTCACGGATTTTAAGTTCCGTGCTCTGGTCGAACAGGGCAACAATGCGCATGGTCCCATCCCGGTTTGTTGAAAAATCGGCATATACTGGAATTTTCCGCCCGCTGTGCAACTCAATAACCGTACTGATCCGCTTGGCACGGCCACCGCTAAACGATTGCACCTCCCCCTCGGGCAGATCCACATCGACAATCTGCGCAAGCGATGCACCGACAAGATTGCCAGGTTTGGTTTCAAGAAGGCGGGCTGCCGCCTTGTTACAATGACGGATAATCTTGTCCGGACCGGCTATCAGGAAGGGAACGGTTGAATAATCCAGAAAACCTTCCAACAGGGATTTTGTCTCTGATTTTTCCTGAAGCGCCCGCCGCTTCAGATACTCAAAGCGCAGTCCCATGACAACCGCGATCGCAAGGAGAAGGCCAATGGCGAATAGCGTTGTATAGAGAGACTGCAAATTGCTGCGGTCCTGATCCATTGCTTCCAGGACCAGGGTACGGATATCAGCCTTCTCTTTTTGATACATTTCGAGAATTTGTTGAAACGCGGCGAAGGCAGTGCTGTCATTGATGGAAATGCTGCTGTCAATTTCCGCGATGGATTTTCCCTCTTCGCGGAGTTGGTCGATCCGGTTAATGCTGACAAAATAGTCGCGGAGGGTCGTATCAATCGCCGAAATTTCCGCCTCTGCGGCCACCCCAAAATGAGCGCGAAGTAGGTTCAGTTCCTCCCGCGCATCTTCAAAATGAGCAAAAAACTGCTCTTTATCATTGGGATCGCCACGGAGTATATAATCTTTAAAGTTGTGAACCATGCTATGAAAGCCAACCAGGTTCATTACCTGTTCACTGCTGATAGTGGTCTCGCTGAAATGCTGCTCCGCATTCAGCCAACGGGCTGGAGCATTCAGGGAATATACCTGATACGTCCAGAAAAAAAGCAGGGCGAAGAGCGCTGCAAGAAAGGCGAGAATAACGCCAAAATTCTTATGAAATTGCTCGGTCACGGAAAAATATCCTTACATCGATACTCAATACAAAAACGATGGGTACAGTGGTCCTACAGATATTCTCTCAGGCAAAGTTTAAGATACTGTTAATTTATAAATGTACCGCAGAAAGGAAATTATGGCAGGATAAAATATGTGGCATTTAAGATGCATTTTGGTAAATTTTTATCCAGTTTACCATTCTCTAATACAATCATGGCGAAACTTTGTTTGAATCGGTTTTTTCCCTCACAAGGCTCAAAAATACCTACCCCGCGAGGGTCAGCTTCAATGTACCCACCGACACAAACCACAGGGCCGTGTGCACAGGCGTCTGTCAGGCCAGGACCGTCTCGATTTTTACTTCTGAATGCAGTGTTTTATGAACCGGGCAACGATCGGCAATCTCCATCAGGCGATCGCGCTGTTCGCCGGACAGGTTTCCTGTAAGTTCTATTTCCCGCTCGATCACGTCGATCTTTCCGTCCGTCGTCTCGCAGTCGATGCAGTCAGTTGCATGAATTTTCTTGTGGCTCAGGCGCACGGCCACGTTATCGAGCGGCCATTTTTTACGGTCCGCGTACATCTTGATCGTCATCGAAGTACAGGCGCCAAGCCCGGAGAGCAGCAAATCATAAGGCGATGGTCCCCGGTTTGTCCCGCCGTAGCTGAGCGGTTCGTCCGCGAGCAGTGGATGACCGTTAGTATCGACATATTGCAGAAATTTTTCCTGCGGTGCCCCGATAACAAGAGTATCCCCCGCCCCGGCCTTTAACCCCGTTTTTGGTTTCGTCCGGATAAGTTCCGGGATATAGCGACGGGCCCAACTCGCAATGACTTCAGCTACATATTGGGAATCCTCCTTCCGACTGAGCAGATGATCGGCCTTGTCGAGGGAGATGAAGCTTTTGGGGTGCTTGGCGGCGACGAATATGTTCGTCGCATTATTGATCCCGACGATATTATCGAGCGGGCTGTGAAAGATAAGCAGGGCCTTTCGTAACTTGCCAAGCTTTTCTGACTGGGCCTGATCCTCGATATCCTCCAGGAACTGACGGCTGACATTGAAGGGTCGCCCGCCGATGTCCACCTTGACGACTCCCTCCTTCTTAATCTTCTCATGCTGGTCGATGAAATGCTGTCCGACATGGGCCGGATCAAAGGGCGCGCCGATAGTGGCGACAGCTTTCACCGCCGGTATGTCCGAGGCCGCGGCCAGCACCGCCGCGCCGCCCAGGCTATGCCCGATCAGCAGTTTCGGCGCTTCGTATTTCTCGGCGAGAAACCCGGCCGCATGGAGGAGATCCGCGATATTGGATGTGAAATTGGTGTTCTCGAACTCCCCGTCGCTCTCGCCAAGGCCGGTAAAGTCAAAACGCAGGGTGGCAATACCCAGACCTGCCAGCACTGCCGACACGCGCGAAGCGGCAAACACATCCTTCGAGCAGGTAAAGCAATGGGCAAACAACGCATACATCAATGGCTGCCCTTCCGGCAGGTCCAGCCGCGCTGCCAAATTGCCACTTGTCCCCTCGAACATTACCTTTTCTGAGCGCATCTGCCTCTTCCTTCCTGTTTGGGAATTATTCCCAGTAGGGATCCCTGAGTTCGCGTTTGACTACCTTACCAAGGGCATTGCGCGGAAAATCTTGGCGCAATTCAGCGCCAATTATGCGCTGACTTTTGGCGAGCCGGCTATTAGCCCATTTAACTATTTCCGCCGTCCCTTCAAGCCCCTTGCGACCGATGATGAGCGCGAGCGGGCTTTCTCCCCATTTTTCATGGGGCACACCGATCACGGTTACATCGAGGACATCCGGATGCTCCCCGATGATCGACTCGATATCCGCAGGGAAGATATTGAAGCCGCCGGAAATAATCATGTCCTTCTTGCGGTCCATAATATAGAGATAGCCATCCTCATCAATGCGGCCAATATCGCCGGAGCGCAGGAATGTCCGGCCATGGTGGTCCCGCACGATAATTTCCTCGGTCAGGTCTTCGCGCTTGTAATATTCCTTCATCATACCGGCGCCGTAACCGCAAATCTCCCCTACCTCATCCCGGGCGAGTTCATTGCCGTCATCATCGAAGATTTTGAGATCAAAACCCAGCACCGGTTTGCCGACACTGCCCGGCTTGACGGCATGCATATCGGGATTGCACATGGAGGCAAAACCTTCGGTGCAGCCATAAAGCTCGCTCAGGTTCGGTGTCAGGCGTTTTAAGACGTCTGCTTTTGTGTCGGGCCGGAGCGGAGATCCCGCACAAAGAACCGATTCAAGTTGGCTGAGGTCGTAGTCATCAAAATTTGGGTGATCCAGCGTGACGATAAATTGTGTCGGGACCATAAAAGTATGGGTAATCTTATGGGCAACCGCCGTTTCCAGAAACGCCTCCGGGCTGAACTCCGGCATGATGACAAGGGTGCCCCCGACAAAGAGACTGGGCAGCATCATGAGCCAGGTGCCGTTGGAATAGAGCGAGGTTGTCGTCATCGCCACCGCATTTCTGTGAAAGCGGAGTTCAACTGCATTGCTGTAGGACCAGTGCTGCCGCGCGCGGTGAGTCTGCACTATCCCCTTGGGCAACCCTGTGGTGCCGGAGCTGTAGATGATGTTGAAGTTATCCTCGAGACGATACTTGACAGTCGGCATTGCATCAGAGGCATCGCCGAGAAAGCGGTCAAAACCGACCCAGCCATCTGCCGTGAAATCCGCCGCAATCAAATTTTCCGGCGGGATCTTTGTTAGTTTGTCCCTGATTTCGGAGATCCGGTCCAGATAGCTATCTGTCGCGATCAGGCAAGACGCATCGCAGTCATCAATCAGCACCGCAAGCTGTTCCGCTGTCAGCAGCCCGCTCAAGGGAACCACACAGGCCCCCGCGCGGGTCACGCCATAAATAATCTCCATCGCCTCAATATTATTACTGACCAGCACGGCGACCTTGTCCCCCCGGCCAATCCCGCGGGCGATCAGCGCATTGGCGATCCGGCTCATATTCTTGTCGAAATCTCTCCAGGATCTTTTCTTATCGCCGCAGATCAGGGCATCTTTTTCCGGCGTGACAGTGGCGTAGGTATGCCAGAGCTCTGGCAGGAATACATTGGTATCGTCAAGTGCTGACATTTCTCCCCCATTTTCTTATTCTAGTTTAGGGGGATGATAAACGAACATATGTCCGCGTCAAAGGCATTGTCGCAATCACTTAATTGCGAGGTGAAAGAGGCTCTCAACTTTCGTCGCTATAAACCAGTTTTCCGAAAATATCGTCAATTCCGGCGTTGGAAGAAAGGGCATCGAGCGCCACCATAGGAAGGTCGGAACTATCCAGTCGGCCTTCAGCGGGCGCCCCCTTGTCATCGGAAAGATACCCACTGGTTTCATAACCGTCGATTTCCGTATAGCCGGCATGCGGCTTGACCTGCATGATGTCAAATAGCTGATCAAGATCGACCCGTCCCGCCGCTGGTTCCATGACCATATTCTCTATTGACTGCGGTAAAGGGAAATCCTCTGCATGTAGGTCCACCTTGGCAAGAACCAGGTCAGGATCAAAAGTATCCTCGTCCAGATCTACAGGAATATCCGCGTCGACCGGGTCCGCATTATAAGCGACCGCATCAACGGCGAATATCTCTTCTTCATCACCAAGCATATGAGGGAAATTTTTTATAAGTTCAATAGTTTCCGGGTCCTGCTCAACGGCAGAGATGAAGAGTGTATCACTTTCATCTCCCCCAAACAGTATGTCCCGACCAACGTCTTCTCTAAACATTTGACTATCCATTTAAGTGATCTCTCAACGGTACTGAAATGAACCCTGACAGATTTATAATAAGAAAAGAGTAGCGAAGGAAGATGGTCATTGCATACCTCATTCGGGGGATAAATGTAAAAAAATAAACGTAAAATTTTTAATAAAATTCAATGTATTAGAGGATTCCATTCCATTAAATCTTCAGGGAAGATAAAATTTACCATACGGCTGAAATTTCTTTCCATGGAAACCGTGACTTAGTCTTTTCTGACCCAAACTTGGTTAACCTAAAAGTCGGGTTTCAAGGCCCGAAACAGAACGATCAAATACCGCCGCAGGCAGAAAAAAGCTGTATCAACCGTCACAAAACCGCGACCGGAGACATTCTTCACAAACTCTTAACTTATTTTAACAACCGTTTTTTAATAACTTTTGTTGATCATCTGGAAGTGTCAATTTAGATTACTATCCCGATGAGGTGTATTGTGAGCCATAAACAGGATGCGTTTGCCGCAATGAAATTGATGACGACAGTTAAGACCGCTTTCTACATTGGCATTCTTGCCACAGGGCTGAGTGTCGCCCTTACCCCGCTTGCCTCCCCGGCAAATGCAGAGGTCGATGATCCAAAGTTTTTTCGGGTTAACATGAAACCGGGGGCGACCCTAAATGTCCGTAAGGACCCCTCGTTGAAGGGCAAGAAAATCGGTGCCCTGGCGGCGGAAACAGACGGGATCGTCAATCTCGGCTGTCATGTCGGGATGCCATATCTTGAATGGCGCAACTCCACGACGGCCATTCGTAAAGTCGAAACCCGCCGTAAATGGTGCAATATCAAGTATAATGGTATGGTTGGCTGGACCGCCGGCCAGTATCTTGAAGCCGACCGCCCGGAGTAACCCAAGAACATTCGACTTTGTTGCCGTTACCCTAGCCAGATGAGCGCCGCCTGAAGAATAAAAAGATAGCGCGCTAATTTGCCGATGCTCACCAGCAGCAAAAACACCCCAAAGGGCACCCGCAGGGCGCCCGCGACAATCGTGAGTGGATCACCGATCATCGGTGCCCAGGCGAGCAGAAGCGACCATTTCCCATATTTATCGAACCAGCGGACCGCGCGGGTATAATGCGCCTCCTTGATCGGGAACCATCGCCGATCCCGAAACTCCGCAAAGAACCGCCCCAGGAACCAGTTGACCACTGACCCCAGCACATTCCCCGTCACTGCCGCGATAAGAAGCAGGACTGGCGCGCCAACCCCGTCGGCTAGGAACAGGGCAAACGCTGCCTCCGATGCTCCCGGAAGCAGTGTTGCCGAGAGAAAGGCACTGACGAACAGGGTCACATAGGTGGCGGCTGCCGTCATCGGTTGGCGATCAACCCTTGGCTGGCCGACGCTGCGCTGTCAGGTGCTTACGCGATTCCTCGCTCCATTCCCCGGTCGGCTTGCTCAACTCCCGCCCGACCTCATAGCCGCGCCGAAGCGCCGGACGGGTTTTCAGATTGTCATACCAGCGGCGGATATTGGGAAACTCGCCGAGGTCGATCTCCTGGCGTTTATAGGTGATGATCCACGGCCAGCAGGCCATATCGGCGATGGAATATTCCCCGCAGATATAGTCCCGCCCTTCCAGCCGGGAATTCAGCACGTCAAAGAGCCGAAGTACCTCGGTGGAGTAGCGTTCCTGCGCGTAAGGAATTTTTTCGGGCGCATAGAACTTGAAATGCCCATTCTGGCCGAGCATCGGGCCAAGGCCGCCCATCTGCCACATCACCCATTCGATCACCTCTTTCCGGCTACGAAGGTCGCTCGGCAGGAATTTGCCGCATTTCTCGGCGAGATAGATGAGGATCGCCCCGGTCTCGAAGACGGAGATCGGCTCCCCGCCGTCGGCCGGATCCTGGTCGATGATGGCGGGCATACGGTTATTCGGGCTGATTTTTAGGAAATCCGGCTCGAACTGTTCGCCCTTGCCGATATTCACCGGCACCACGCGGTAGTCGAGCCCCATCTCTTCAAGCGCGATGGATATTTTCCAGCCGTTCGGTGTAGGCCAGTAATAAAGATCAATCATTTTAATACCTTATGAAAACTGGCTATTATTTTAGTTTCGCTTCGATGAGCTGAAACCGGTCATTGCCGAAATACATGTCCGTCCCGTCAAGGAACATCGTTGGCGTGCCGAAGCCGCCCCGCTCGATCACTTCCGTGGTATTGTCCTTTAGCATATCCTTGTATTTTTGATCATTGATCTTGTCGTAGAAATCGAACTTGTCGAGCCCAACTCGGGCGATAATGCCGTTCAGCTCCTCTTCCTGCGAAATATCCGCGCCTTCGCTCCAGTACCGCTCAAACACCCGGCGAGCATAAGGGACGAGGCAATCCTCCTCAATCGCGACAAAGGCGCCGCGCATGGCCTTGACGCTGTTGACGGGAAAAACGGACAGGTCGGACGCCGGAATGATCTTGATGCCGACATAGTCTGCCCAGTCCTGCAGGTCCTTCTTACCATAGCGCTGCTTGGGGACCACCGGGTTCTCGCGGGAGGCATAAACCGAGGGATTGACGGTATTGAAAACCCCACCCACCAAAAACGGCCGATACTGGACCTCCAGGTCGGGATGACGGGTCAGCATCTGCTGCAGGCTTTCAAAAGCCAGAAAAGTCCAGGGGCTGGAACAATCGAAGAAAAACTCAAGTTTATGCATGGGGTCGGTCCCTTCTCTTTATTTTTTTAACCGCTTGCGCCGTGGTCTTAACATAGTAACATTATTGGATAAAAAACAAGACGCTGAAAAAAAGGATGTTGTTAAATGCAGAAGCGACCGCTTGGAAGTGACGGATTAATGGTGGGGGCTGTCGGCCTTGGCTGTATGAGTTTTGCAGGTTTTTACGGGGCGACGGATATCACGGAAAGCCATGCGACGCTGGCCAAGGCGATGGATCTCGGGGTTGATTTCCTCGACACCTCCAATGTCTATGGCGCGGGCAAGTCAGAAGAGGTTATCGGGGCCTTCCTCAAGGATCACCCGAATTTTTTCAAGATTGCAACGAAGGGTGGCATCAAGCGCGAACCCGGCGCGACGGAACGCACATTTGATAACAGTGAAGCATATTTACGTGGTGAACTTGAGAAATCACTTAAGCGGCTTGGTGTCGAGTATGTGGACCTTTACTATATCCATCGACAGGACCAGAGCCGCCCGGTCGAGGAAGTGGTGGAGACCCTGGTCAAGTTCAAGAAGGAAGGCAAGATCGGCGGCTTCGGCTTTTCCGAGATATCGCCCGCGACCCTCCGACGCGCCCATGCGGTCCATCCGGTGATGGCGGTACAGAGTGAATATTCCATCTGGACCCGCCTGCCGGAGCTGGGTATGGTTCAGGCCTGCCGGGAACTTGGCGTGACCTTCGTTCCCTTCTCTCCCGTCGGGCGGGGTATTTTCAGCAGGAAACCCCTCGATCCCTCAACCTTCTCGGACTCGGATTTCAGGAAGAACAACCCCCGCTTTGTCGAGCCGAACTTCTCGCATAACATGAAGGCGATCGAGCCCTTCAACGCCCTGGCCGCCGACAAGGGCGTCTCCCCGGCTACGCTCGCCATCGCCTGGGTGCTGGCACAGGACGGCGACATGATCCCGATCCCCGGTACCCGGAGTGCCGATCATATGCAGGAATGCGCGGAAGCGGACGCCATGAACCTTACGGCCACCGACCTTGCGGAGATCGAGAAGATCCTCCCCCTCGGTTTTGCCCATGGGGCCCGTTATAGCCATAACCAACTTTGGGGGACGGCAGTCTACGGCTGATTTTTTAATCCGCTAGCGCTGTCAGGGACTTACCAGAAAGGAACTGACAGTGCGCACCACCTTGACGATCAATATTAAAATTGCCAATCTCGACAACGTTTCAGGCTTAGAAATATGCCCCCCTTTAATATATAAATATTTCCGATAAGTGCTTTAAACCCACGGGAAAAACCCTATGATGCGCAACAAATTTAGGTATCGAGGGGGGTCGAAATGCCGGAGACTGAGAACCGCAGCCTTGTGCTGCTATGTCTGCTTGCCATTTTTGTCGGCGTTATCGGCGGTATCGGGGCCTGGGTTTTCCGGCTTCTGATCGGTCTGTTCCATAACCTCCTGTTTTTGGGAAAATTCAGCCTGCAATATGACGCCAGTATTCATACGCCCACCGATGTCTGGGGCGCGTGGGTGATCCTTGTGCCGGTTATTGGTGCCGTCGGCGTCGCCTGGCTTGTAAAAACCTTCGCACCGGAGGCCAAGGGCCACGGCGTCCCCGAGGTAATGGATGCCATCTATTATAACGAGGGTCAAATCCGGCCTGTGGTGGTAATCGTTAAATCCCTCGCCTCCGCCCTCTCCATCGGCAGCGGCGGCGCCATCGGGCGGGAAGGACCGATTATCCAGATTGGGGCAACGTTTGGCTCCCTGATTGGAAACTGGGTCGCCATGCCAACGCGTCAGCGGGTCATTCTTGTAGCGGCGGGTGCTGGTGCCGGGATCGCGGCCACTTTCAACGCGCCGCTTGGCGGTATATTGTTTGCGGTTGAACTGCTGCTTGTCTCGATCAGCGCAGAAAGTATCTTCCTTCTCGCCACTTCGTCGATCATGGCGACCTATATCGGGCGCCAACTTCTGAGCATGACGCCAAGCTTCAATGTGCCTGCACTGGAAATTCCAGACTTCGGGGTCGGGGCAAACTGGGGCCTTATCCTGTTTCTCCCTTTTGGCCTGATCTGCGGGGTGGCGGCAACGTTCTTCGTGCGGGCAATCTACTGGGCGGAAGACAAGTTTGATGCAATTCCCGGCAACTATTACAGCCGGCATATGCTCGGCATGGCGATCGTCGGGGTGATGATCTATGTGATGCAGCTTTATGCCGGGCATTTCTATATACAGGGCGTCGGCTATGCCACCATCCTTGATGTGTTGATGAATGCGCTCTCTGATCCCTGGTTTCTCCTGTTGCTGTTCGCCCTTAAAATGATCGCGACCTGTCTCACGCTTGGTTCCGGCGCCTCGGGTGGTGTGTTCTCGCCATCGCTCTTTATGGGCGCGACCCTTGGCGCGGCCTTCGGCAATGTTATGCATATGATCTTTCCGGGGCTTGAGGTTGGCATCACGGTTTTCGCCATTTCCGGGATGGCGGCCATGATCGGCTCCACTACCGGTGCGGTCTTTACAAGCGTCGTCATGCTGGCGGAAATGACCGGCGATCATAACACCGTCCTGCCGACAGTTCTCACAACGGCGGTCGCTTATGCGCTACGCCGATATCTCTCCCCCGCCAGCATCTACACCCTGAAGCTTAACAGGCGTGGCCATGCAGTGCCGGAGGGGATGACGTCCGCCTTCCTCGCGGCGAAGGAGATCAAGGATATCATGGCGCATAATTTCACGGCACTGCCCAAAGGGGAAACCCCGCCTAACAGCCCCGGTGTCGTCATCTGGACAGGGAACGGGAATGTCCTCTCGGTGGAACGGCGTTTTGTCGATAAGAACCGGGCCGAAGAAGCCCTCTCCGTCGGCATCGCCGAAAGACACCTTATTGTGCCAGAGGCAATGGGCTTGGTTGAAGTTCTGCAAAAACTGCAGCAACGTCAGGCGGAAATCGCCCTCGTCTCCGCCGCACCAAACACAAAAATTGCGGCGGATATCGTTGGGGTGGTTACAGTGACGGAAATTTCTAACGCCTTGAAAGACGCCGCTATCCTGCAATAGTCCACACTTAGAATGCCTCCGCACGGGCCTTGTCCCAGTCCTTGAGGTAGCTCGGGCGGATCATATCAGATAACAGTTCGCCCTCGTCGAGATAATCGTAGATTTCATCCGATGACTTCTCCGACTGATCCGCGAGGCGCTGGTAAATATGATGGGGCGTCAGGTCTACAGGGTCTTCAAGCCCACAAGCCCCGACCAGTTCACGGAAACTTTCTATCGTCGCGTCATGATAGTTCGCAACATGCTGCTTGCGTAGCGACACATCCACAGCGCGCGCGCGCGTCTGATCCTGCGTGGCAATCCCGGTCGGGCAGGTATTTGTATTACACCGGAGGGACTGAATACAGCCAAGCGCAAACATCATCGGCCGGGCGGCGTTACACATATCTGCACCAAGAGCAATCTTCTCCATCAGGTCGAAGCCGGTGACGACCTTTCCACTGGCAATAATGCGGATATCCTGTCGCAGGCCAGTCCCGACAAGGCAGTTATGGACAAAAACCAACGCCTCATCAATGGGCACGCCGAGCCGGTTGGAAAATTCAGGCGGCGCGGCACCAGTGCCGCCCTCTGCCCCGTCGACAGTGATAAAATCGGGCAGGATGCCGGTTTTCAGCATCGCCTTGCAAATCCCCATAAACTCGCTGCGCCGCCCGATGCAGAGCTTGAACCCGACCGGCTTGCCGTCTGTCATGCCGCGCAGATCCTCGACAAACTGCAATAGCCCCTCAGGCGTCGAGAAGGCAGTATGGGCGGCCGGGGACAATACGTCCTTGCCCATCGGAACACCACGAATTCTGGAAATTTCCTCATCCACCTTGGCCGCGGGCAGTACACCGCCATGGGCGGGTTTCGCGCCCTGAGAGAGCTTGATCTCGATCATCTTGACCACATCGCGGTTGGCATTGGCCTTGAATTTTTCCGCGTCGAAATTGCCCTCCGCCGTGCGGCAACCGAAATAACCGGTCCCGATCTGCCAGATAATATCGCCGCCGCCCGCCAGATGATAGGGGCTGAGCCCCCCTTCCCCGGTGTTGTGGGCAAAACCACCGATCTTGGCGCCCGCATTCAGCGCATGGATCGCGTTGGCACTGAGCGCGCCAAAGCTCATGGCAGAGATATTGAGGCGCGATGCCTCGTAAGGTCGCTTGCATTGCGGACCACCAACGACAACACGGGCCTTCTCCGGCACGACATGCTTGGGCGCCAGCGAATGGCTCGCCCGCTGATATCCGACATCAAGGATGTCCCATTGTGTGCCAAAGGGCTGCGTGTCCAGTCCGCCATGCGCCCGGGCGTATACAAGATTACGCTGCTGCCGGTTATAAGGCCGGCCGCTCTCATTGGTTTCTATAAAATACTGCTGTATTTCCGGGCTGATAAACTCCAGGGCATAGCGCAAATGACCAACAACCGGGTAGTTGCGCAGCACATTATGACTGGCGAAATGCATATCATAAAAGCCGAGCAGAATATAAGGGACCAGCACCCAGAGCAGATGAACGATTGGTGACCAGAAAAACTGCACGATAAAGATCAGAAGTAATCCTGCTGCGGATACTCCGAAAAAGATGTTACGTGCCATATTGCGTCGCCCCTTCGTCCCTATTTCTAATTATTTTTCGAAAAGTAACCCGTCAATCGAAAATCTGTCCATGCTTGTATTGCTCATCCTGGCCCGCGGCCTCGGTCAGGGCCGCAACATTGTCCTTGGTGAAGAAGCCGTCGAAGCCGTGGCATCGCTCCACATACTCCGTGATCAGGATGGTGTTTTTCGAATGTTTCGAGAAAATCTGCTTCAGGTTCGGCTCATCCTTGCATTCCCCAACCACATGGGCCAGGAACGGCACGCCCTTCTCCTTCAGGGCGTTGACGACGAAATCGACATTCTTCTCGCCTGCTGCATGATCGCCGTCCTGCACCTCAATCGCGACATGATGCATCCGGCGGCCATAATTGCGCACGAAAGTTTCCGTCGGCATGGGTTTATTCTCGAAGGAATTGACGAATGAGGGTGTGTTGTTCGCGGTAAAAACCTTGGCTGGAGAAAGCTTGTCATCCATCACCGAGCCGTTACGGTTGACATTAGTAGAGGAATTCATGTCCATGATATTATAGGCCCCCCAGAAATAATAGGGCACCTGAGTAAGGAACTCGAGAATTGCATCCTCCCGATCTGCGGCGAGAATACGGGTCGCCATATGATCCACCCCGAGAAGAAGCTCCCCCACACCAGACGCCTCGGCAAAATCCGCCGCCTCATCAAGCTTCGCCTGCTCATCCGCCGTCATTTCGAAACGCCCACCGAGGCCGAGGCTGTCCGGATCGTTGAAATCCAGGTCGCTATAGCCAACCCGGTTGCCGGTGAAGTCCGACGGCATGGTGAAGAGAAAGCCATTGGCCGCATAAAAGGGGTTTTCAACCTCCCCGCTATACTCGAAACGGACAGACTGATCCTCCAATGCCTTGCGGATCTCGTCGTTATTCGCACTTTCATAAATCTCGCCGACATAGCGGCTGTGGGGTGTTGCCCGCGAAAGCGGATACATCCGGTTGACGCGGGTGATATATTCTTCAAACGCCTCGCTCAATGGTTCCATCAGGATGAGGGCGGGAAAGACCGGCCGGCTGTGCAGGACATGGAATTTATGGGTTTCCCCGATATAGCTGCCCGCATGGCGATAGGGGGTCATCTCATACAGTTCGATCATCGTCGCAAGGCTTGTTCCCGGCTCGACCTGCATGACCAGGCTACGCATATTCCCGACCAGATCCTCGATCCCGCTGGATTTGCGCCGCTCATAAATCCTCTGGCGAAATTCATTAAAGAACTCGGAATTTTTCTTGTCCCCCTTGGGCTGATAGCCTGCGTAGTCAAATACCATAAGAAAGACCTCTTTATCTCAATATCTTAACCCAGTTTCTTATAAACGGGTGACCAAATCGCCGCGTCAACCTTTTGTTCAATATCCACGTCGCTCTGCTCGGGCGCGACCTTATCCATCACCGCCTGCTTGGCAACGGCAAGGGCCACTGTCCTGCTGACCTTACGGATATCAGAGACAGATGGCAACATGGCGCCGAGCGGGTCTTTCAACACCGGCGCCAATTCCGCAAGTGCCTTGGCGGACGCCATAAACATATTGTCCGTGATCCGCGTTGCCTCCACGGCGAGGACCCCGAGAGCAACCCCCGGAAAAATATAGGTGTTGTTGCTCTGCGTGATATGATGGACCTGTCCGTTATAGGTGACATCGGAAAACGGGCTTCCGGTCCCGATCAAGGCCCTGCCGTCCGTCCATTCCAGAATATCCGCAGGAACCGCCTCGGACTTGGATGTCGGGTTTGAGAGAGGAAAAATAATCGGCCGCTCACTATTTTTAGCCATTTCCCGAATGATCTCTTCAGTAAACAGGCCCTTCTGTGCCGATACACCAATGAGAATACTGGGCATGCCGTTCTTCACCACATCCAGGAGGCTGATACTGCCATCTTTAGAACTCGACCAGGAAGCCACACTCCTATGGTCCTGCACCAGGCGCTTCTGAAAATCCATCAAGCCGTCCATATCGCTGTGCAATAGACCGTAGCGGTCGACCATATAGATGCGCTTTCGTGCCTCTGCATCCGAGAGTCCTTCATCCATCATGATCCGGATCAACTGCTCCGCGATCCCCGCGCCCGCCGACCCGGCGCCGAGAAAGGCAATATGATGCTGGGATAACGGCTTATCCATCATTTTACTGGCTGCGAGCAGGCTACCGGCGGAGACGGCGGCTGTGCCTTGTATATCGTCATTGAAGGTACAGAGTTGATCTCGGTATTTTACCAGTAGCGGTTCAGCGTGTGGCTGTGCGAAATCCTCAAAATGGAGCAGCACATTTGGCCATTTCCGCTTTATCGCCTGAACGAACAGATCGACGAATTCAAAATACTCATCCCCGCTGATGCGCTTCTCGCGCCAGCCGATATAGAGCGGGTCTTTCAGGCGTTCCTCGTTATTCGTGCCGACATCGAGAATAATCGGCAGCGTCACGGTAGGGTCAACCCCGCCCGCCGCCGTATAGAGCGCGAGCTTGCCAATCGGGATGCCCATGCCGCCGGTCCCCTGATCACCAAGGCCGAGAATACGCTCCCCATCGGTGACAACAATTGCCCTCACCGTCTCGTTCACGGCGTTATCAAGAATATCGTCAATGTCGTAGCGATGCGGGTAGGAAATAAACAGGCCGCGCGGGCGCCGGTAAATCTCGCTGAACTTCTCGCAGGCCTCCCCCACCACCGGCGTGTAAATCAACGGCATCATTTCGGCTATATGGCTGATTACCAGATTATAGAAGAGGACCTCGTTCGTGTCCTGAAGTGCCCGAAGATAGATATGCCGCTCCAGATCCGTGTCTTTCGCCTGCAGCGCATCATAGGCACGGACCGTCTGCTCCTGAAGCGTTTCGACATGCGGCGGCAACAATCCGAGGAGGCCATATTTTTCCCGTTCCTGCAAGGTGAAAGCGGTGCCCTTGTTCAGGGTCGGCTCCCCCAGCAGGACAACGCCAGCCGACACGTCTTCGGTAAATCTGGTCATAAGTTATTCTTCCCCCGCGTCCAATATAGAAGCATATCCCGGATAGATATCTGCCCATAATAACATAGCCAGGTCGGCTTATGGATAGCAAGGCGGCATGCCAGAAAATCCCTGTAACAAGAGCGCCCGGGAATAAGGGTTTTAAAACGGAGGAGTGATCGTTTAAGCTAATGGTTCCCGTCTCCCACCAAGACAAACAGATAGGATTAACGCCATGACTGATAAATTCTCGATTTACCATATCCCCGTCTGTCCTTTTTCCCAACGTCTTGAAATCCTCCTGACCCTGAAGGGAGAGCGGGAAAAGGCCCGGTTCGAGGTGGTGGACATTACCCGGCCACGGGATCCGGCGCTCCTTAAAAAGACGCGCGGCACGACGGCCCTTCCCGTGCTGGAAACGCCGGATGGTGACATTCTGAAGGAAAGCCTTGTGTTGCTTCGTTATCTTGATGAGATCGTGCCGGGTGGCCAGGTGCGCGCGACCGACCCGCATCGCCATGCAATCGAGAATATGATGATTGCCAAGGAAGGGCCGTTTACAATGGCCGGCTATCTTTTTGTCATGAACCGGGACCCCGCCGCACGCGACGGGCATCTTGACAAGATACTGTCGCTCTACAGGGATCTCAACGACTTCCTTGAGGAACACAACCCGGATGGTACCTGGCTTTTTGAGGATTTCGGCCTTGCCGAATGTGTGTTCACGCCGATGTTTATGCGCTTCTGGTTTCTGGAGTATTATGAGGGGTTTGACCTCCCCAACAGCCCGGAATATGCGCGCGTGCGGAAATGGCGAGAAGCCTGTCTCGCCCATCCAGCGGCGCAGCAGGTCACGCGGGAGGAAATTGTCAAACTCTACTATGACTACGCGCTCGGGGCGGGCAATGGCGCCTTGGTGGAAGGGCGCCAGGTCTCCAGCTTTGCCTTCACACCCGACTGGCAAAGCCGCCCTTGGCCCCCCAAGGATAAATACGGGAAGTCCGCGACAGATGCAGAATTAGGGTTGGTTTGAGATTCTTGAATTGATTGCGGGGGCCCGCAACCAACGAACCCCCGCAACCTTATAAATAAATTTGGGTTTATAAATATCTCAAATGGCTTACTCATGACAGGGGCCAACTTCTATCAAGCCGCTGTCGCATGATAATTACCCAGGAGTGAAAAACGCTTAGTTATAGGCACCCGATGCGTAATGCATTTCGTAGCTGTGGCTATAGATTTCCAGAATATTGCCAAACGGATCTTCCATGTAAATCATACGGAAGGGTTTTTCGCCCGGGTAATAATAACGCGGTTCTTTCATCCGTTTCTTGCCGCCCGCAGCAACAATCTTTTCCGCCAGTTCCTCTACATTAGGGTCCTGAACACAAAAATGGAAAATACCTGTCTTCCAGTATTCAAAATTATTCTCAGGGTTTTCCTGATTTTTAAATTCAAATATTTCCACACCGATGCGATCACCTGTCGATAGATGGGCAATACGGAAGCGTTCCCATCCCGCACCAAAAACATCCGTGCACATTTCACCGATTGCGGAGTCATCCTCTACAATTTCCGTCGGTTTCATAATCAAGTACCAACCAAGAACCTCTGTATAGAATTTTACAGCAGCTTCCAGGTCCGGCACGGAAAGACCAATATGGGAAAAGGTCCGGGGGTATGGTGTATGAGATATTTGGGTCATTTCGTTTCCTAAAGTGAGTTGTTCGATGAACCCACTTTAAAATATTACTGAATAATGTAAAATTATGTATTCTGATTATTTTGATAAAGTAATTTTATGATAAACTCTGCCCATATAAAAACATTTCTTTCCCTCTCGGAAACGCGTCATTTCACCAGAACGGCGGAAGCGTTGAACATGACGCAACCGGGCGTATCCCAGCATCTGAAGGCGCTTGAATCTGAATTGAACGTGTCCTTGTTCCATCGATCCGGAAAGAAAATAGAACTAACGCCTGCCGGTGAGCTCTTCAGACAGTTTGCCCATAAACAGGTTCAATCCGAAAAAATAATACGGGACAGGCTGAAAGAGGATTCTCCTCATAAAGGAGAGTGCAGGATTACCTGTTCAGGCTCCATGGCCATTCAACTTTACCCCAAACTACTAGAACTTCAGAAGCAATTTACGGAATTGTCCATTTCATTGGAAGCAGCCCCGAATGAAGCGTCGATTGAACTGGTCAAAAAGAATGAATTTGATATCGGGTTAATTACAAGTTTCATCGATGACCCTGAAATACAAATTACCGAACTTGGGTATGATGAATTATGCCTTGCCCTGCCCAAGAACCACTCAGCCGAATGGGCAGATTTAATGGCTCTGGGATACATAAACCACCCAAATGGCGCCCACTACGCGGCGCAGGTATTTGAAGAAAATTACGCTGATAAATTTACGGGTTTTAAGGATATCCCGATTAAAGGTTACATCAACCAACTTAATCAAATCCTGTTACCTGTTACACAGGGACTGGGCTTTACGGTCATTCCGGAAAATACTTTCGATTTGCATCCTGAGACGGATTTACTAACCAAGGTAACGTTAAAGACACCATGCAGGGAAACCATATATTTAATCGAGAAAAAGTATAAACCGCTCCCCAATAGATACCGGCTCATCAAGGAATGTCTCAATACTATTTGGTAAGGCTATCAAGGCAGTAGCATCACCTTTTTATAGATAAAAATTAGAACGGAAACCATGGTAATTCTATCATATATAGATCGAGAACAAGGTTCTTTACAACAACACCCCGGGTAAGATAGGAAATGCGGCCGGGAGGGCAATATGAATAAGATCCTTAAATATTCTGTCAGAGCGAGTGTATCGCCTGGGCTTTTCGTACGTCAACTAACCATAGGTCACCTTTTGAAAAAACAACTTGCAATTATCGCCGCATTGGCAATTACCATCACAGTTGCCACAGGTTCATTCTCCCACCCGTCTCAGGCACAGGACGCGACGGCTCCAGTTCCTGCCAGCCAGATCATGGATGCTGTTGAGCAGCTTGATGAACTCACCCAGGCAATTATGGCGGAGACAAAAGTGCCTGGCCTGGCAGTGGCCGTTGTGCATCAGGGTAAGACATTATTTGCCAAGGGTTACGGTGTCCGAGAAATCGGCAAGAACGATCCCATCGACCCGGATACGGTCTTTCAGATTGCATCACTCTCAAAATCGGTTTCGGCCAGTGTCGTTGCACACCAAGTGAGCAAAGGAACGGTTAGCTGGGACGACCCGGTACAGCAGTATTTACCATGGTTTCAGTTACAGGATCCATGGATTAGCCGCCATGTCAGTATCGGCGATTTATTTGCCCATCGATCCGGCCTCCCAGACCATGCCGGAGATGATCTGGAGGATATCGGGTATGATCGGCGATATATTCTGGAACAATTGCGATACATCCCGCTCCATTCATTTCGCAACACCTATGCCTACACCAATTTTGGTCTGACAACTGGCGCGGAAGCCGTTGCCGCCGCGTCTGGCATGGATTGGGAAAGTCTGTCAAAAAGCGCCGTCTATGAGCCGCTTGGCATGACATCGACGAGTTCCCGGTTCGAAGACTATATGGCGGAAGAAAACCGGGCAGTAGGCCATGCCCTTATTGAAGGGGTTTTCAAGCCAGCCCTGCAGCGCTTGCCCGATCCACAATCGCCGGCCGGGGGTGTCTGCTCGACAATCAACGATTTTTCACGCTGGATGATCATGATACTTTCACAAGGTCGATTCGAAGGCAAAGTGATCATTGATGAAGCTGCCTTGATACCGGCGATTACACCAGAGAGCATTTCACGGCATCCGGCCACGTCCAAAGATCCTGCTGGTTTTTATGGCTACGGCGTTGGCGTTAATATCCGGCCATCAGGCCAGACAATGCTCAGCCACTCAGGTGCCTTTATCCTTGGTTCGGCAACGAACTACATGATGCTTCCGTCCAGTGAACTGGGCATAGCTGTCTTTACGAATGGCACTCCGGTTGGTGCCGCCGAAGCCTTGACGGCGCAGTTCATGGACCTGGTTCAATATGGCGAAGTGCAACGAGAATGGCTGGCGGGTTATCAAAAGCTGTTTGCGCCGATGAATTCGCCGATTGGTGAGCTCACTGGTCAAGAACCTCCCGAGACCCCCGAGCCATCTGCTGAGCTCACACTTTTGGAAGGGCTTTATAACAGTGACTATTTCGGGATGGCGAAACTGGAAGTTAAAAATGAGTCTCTGGTCCTCATCCTTGGTCCGGATAAGCAAGAATTTATCCTGAACCATTGGGATGGCGAAGTTTTCCGGTTCCCTGTTTTCAATGAAAACATGCCGTTCGGATCAACCTCCTCGCTCAAATTTGCCTTGCGCGAAGACGGAACAGCGAAGTCATTCACTATCGAGTTTCTAAATGAATTCGGCCTTGCGGTATTTGATCGACAGAAATAATAATTTAAGCCCATGCCAAACCCAACCTCCGCGATAAGGAGTCTTTTTAGCACGCCGATTGGGCGCCGCCCTGGCGCGGCTCCAGTCCACCTGCTCCCTAAACTCACTGCAATGC
>NZ_WTUW01000002.1:0-10683 GCF_009882915.1 Sneathiella litorea | reverse complement strand
TAAGCGTCTTTTNNNCAACAAAAAGCGGCTCAGTGATTACTCACTAAGCCGTTGATATTGTTGGTTGCGGGGGTAGGATTTGAACCTACGACCTTCAGGTTATGAGTTAGTTTATAGATATTATCACGATCTATCACATAGTCACAAATTTAATCATATAGAATTGTTATAATTAAATTATTTTATATGATTGCTACTCCTTACCTCTCACAAACATCTTGATTTTCGCTGTCATTTGCTTCCATTATGCTTCCGAAACGAGTGATGGAAGCGAACATGAGATTGAACAAGCGTACCATTGACGGCTTATCTGTGAAAGAGAAAGACTATTTTGTCTGGGATGAAACCCTGCCCGGCTATGGCTTGCGGGTTTTGCCGTCTGGGCGGAAAACCTTCCTGATCCAGTATCGCGATGGCGGCGGGCGCACCCGGCGGAAAGGGCTCGGGCGGTACGGAACAGTAACCGCCGAAAAAGCCAAGGAGAAGGCTCGTGAGCTGCTTGGCGGCATTGCCCATGGGGAAAACCCTGCCGAGGAAGCCAAGCGCAAGCGCGGGGCGGCTATTATCTCGGAACTTTGCGAACGCTTTATGTCAGATTATGTGCCCTCCCACTGCCGGGAAAGCACGGCGAAGGAATATCGGCGCTGCATGGACCTTTTTATCAAGCCCGCCTTCGGAACGGTACAGGTGGAGGAAGTGCAGCGGAGTGATATTGCCGAACTGCATCACAAGCATAGGGATAAGCCATATCAGGCGAACCGGACCTTGGGCGTTCTCTCGGTGATGTTCAATCAGGCGGAAGTCTGGGGCCTTCGTCCCGAAGGGACAAATCCCTGCCGTCATGTCAGAAAATATGAAGAGAAGAAACGCGAACGGTATTTAAGCGGCGAGGAACTTTCCCGCCTAGGCCAGACCCTTGCTGATCTGAAAACGGAAGGCGATGAATCGCGATCGGCCATCAACTGTATTCGCCTCTTGATCCTGACCGGTTGCCGCCTTAGAGAGATACAGACCCTCAAATGGGAATACTTAAAAGGCAACTCCGCCTTTCTGCCGGATTCAAAGACGGGACCAAAAAGGGTCTATCTTGGACCGGCGGCGCTGGACGTTCTCGCCGGGATCGAGCGTATCGAAGATAACCCCTATGTCATTACCGGGAAGCTTCCCGGCTCCCATATCACGGATATGCAAAAGCCATGGCGACGGATACGTATGGCGGCCAATCTGGAAGATGTCCGCCTTCACGACTTGCGGCATACCTTCGCGTCAATCGCCGTCGGCTCTGGCGAGAGCCTTCCCATGATCGGCAAGCTGCTGGGGCACAGTCAGGTGCAGACCACGGCCCGCTATGCCCATCTCGCCGATGATCCAGTTCAGGGGTCTGCTGATAAAATATCCGAAGAACTTGCGAAGTTAATGGCCTCAAAAAAATTCATTAACATCAATAACTAATTATTCGGTAGATAAGATTGTCGCTTCACAATTACTGTTCTTAATAATAGCCGTGGCCTTTCCTATACTCATTCCCCCAAACCCATTTCTCGCGCGATAAGTCATGACAAGATTATGATTTCCATTCGAGTTAACAGGAGATATCCTAGTCTCAATGTGTTCAAAGCTATCAGGCTCTCGCATCATCTCTTCCACTTGCTGACTTACCCGTCGATGAGAACCGTCCCATGGACTAAGGCAGTGAAACCCGGCCCTACGATCTTCTGCCTCTTCCTTTTTTTGGGCAGCTAACCTTTCAGCCTCTTCTTTTTCTTTTTTTGCTTTCTCCTTCATCAACTGCTCATATTTGTCAGGGTCGGTCTTCTTCAACTCCTCCATATCTACACCACCAAAATTGGATAAAATTGGCAGAACAATAAAAACTATGAAGCATATCGCCATAAGACTGACAAAAATGCTTTTATTTCGCTTTTTTCGCGCAAGAAGCTTACTTATTTTCTCCGCTTTTTCTGATTGAATTTGATGGGAGACCTGCTCTGCAATAGGCTCTCCACACGAAGGACAAGAAGTCGCATTTACAGATATCGAATTACCACAGACCGGGCATTGAATAAGTTTTGACATTTCCAGCCACCTCATCTCATAGCTTAACGTTTATTAAAAAAATACCTTAAGTAGAATATATTCAAAATCTATTTTAGCAATGCCTTCGACTTCCTTTGCCCATAGGGGTTTTATAATGCTCTACGTAACGATACGATACGAAACGGTTCTAAAGGTTTTCTGCTCTACTTCTCCACGCTTTTCGACTCACATCCGTATGGGAAGTTTTCACATTATCCCGTAAGGGAATTGTCACGCTGGTATGCGCCGGTGGTTTATTTTTCCGCCTCTTTCCCTTATGGGTTATTTTCTCTCCAATACGCTGCCTATCCAGAAGGGTTTAATCCCATGCCGCTCAAATTCGATCTCGATAACTATTATTTTCTGTTGCAGGCGTTTGATCGTCTCGGGCGGCATTTGTATCGAAGCGACTGGACGGGCATGGAAGCGTTTGCATCCCCTTCCGATGATCCGGTAATATTAAAGAACCAACTTAAGGAACTGGATGACCAGCTCGATACGATAGAACTTGAAAAGATGGCGCTCTTTCAGAAAGGCGGCAGGCTGGAAATGGGACAGGAGAAAGAGCAAATTGACCAGCGGCTCTTCGAGCTCCAGAAACAAGAGCAGGAGCTTCTAAACCAAAAATGCGCCCTGCCCTCTTACCGGGAAACCCTGATTGCCGATTATGACCAATATCAGCGCGGACGGCAGGCCCGGGAAATCCTGTTTTTAGGCTTTGCCAATAAAAAGGTAAAAGCCCTTTTCGGGCTGGACCAGATCATCGACTGGAAACTCTGGCGCGACTACGAGAGTTTTGAAGTTTCCGTAACCCTTTCCCTTGCGACCGCGCCACCTGAATATAGCACACGCGGGGACGCTCCAGTCTTTGTTTCAAAAGACTCATTTGAGCAATGGCTGACAACACTTCAGCCTCTTGTCGAGAGTGAGCCGGAAATTCTAACAAAAAAGGAGCAAACCATCCGGCATATGGCAAAGCTAGCCGAGATACACGAAAGAATGAAAAAGGAAGATTGCTGGCAGGCAATGAACACCGAAATTCACAATCTTACCCGCAATATGTTCAATGGCGTCTGGAAAGACCATGCCCCAATTCAATGGAAGAAACCGGGTCGCCGAACAAATTAAACCCCAGACTTTTACTTTTTTACAGTCCGGGGTTTAAATTATTTGAATCCCAAGCCCCTATTTTTAAACAGGATTAAACCCAAGGGTCAAATTCCGGGGTTTATTTAAAACAGTTGGGGAGTTTTTTCATAAGTCTTCTTTGGCGATAGTTATGTCATTCACTAACTTTTGAAGGACAACTATTACTATGAAAAATGAGCTGACAACCAAAGAAATTACTGAAAACCAAGTCTATTACGATAGCCTGATCAATGAGCGGGTTGCTGCCGACTTTCTAGGATATACCGTCCGGGCTCTACAAAACTGGCGAGTACGCGGGGGTGGACCGGATTTTGTCAAAGTTTCCTCCCGTTCCATCCGCTACCGCCGTAGGGATTTAATCGCTTGGGCAGAGTCCCTTCTCGTCGCGAATACGACGCAAGCCGATAATCGGTGAACCAACTCCTGAAACTTCAAACTATCTCACAGAGGATTCTGTAATGAGGGGGGTCTTTGTAACACCCCCCTCTAGAATTACTTGAGCGTAAAAGAGCGTAACCATGAAGATCAAACAACTCTATGCAGGTTTTGACACTATTGAAGTTGCCTTTCTGGGAGCATTACCAATTGAGACTTTAGAAGTCTTTCGCGAAGCCAAGCAGGAAGCGGCAAAATTGCAGGAACGGCAATTGGTGACAATTGGACCGGGAAACGTTACGGGACATATAGCGTCCCATGGCCTGACCGGTGGCTATGCTTTCCTGTTCGATACCGGGCCCACAGGAGACCTTTGGAGCTTCAAGGACAGTGCAGACCCCAGTAAATGGAATATTGCCGTCAAACCTCATGCAAGCGCCCTCGCCTGTCACAGCTATCAGGAAACAAAAAATCGTCTCCTTGACACCCTTAAAGCCATGGGCTGCCGTTTCGGCACAGAGAGTATCCGGCGCGTAGACTTCGCGATGGATTTTCTGATGCCGGAAACCTTCGAGCTTAATCACATGCAATTCGTTACGCATCATCGCTCTAAAGTCTCGCCTTACTTTGAAGAGAAGAAAGAACAGGACCCCAATATCCCCTCCCTTGTCTTTCAGGGGCGGTGCATTGGGTCTGTGACCATCGGCAAGATGCCAGGTCGGCAAATGATCGTTTATAACAAGCGAAAGGCAGCTATTGAGCAGCGAGCCTATTACTGGTTCAACGTATGGGAAGTAGACCAGAAGGATACGACCAAGAATATCTGGCGGGTTGAACTGAGAGCCGGAAAGAAGGAACTCAAGGACAAATGGAACATTCGGACCTTCCTCGATCTGGAAAACTCCATTGGCGATGTGTTTAATGATGCGATTGAGAAAGTGCGCTATCTCGGTGACTTCCAGACAGACGGCAATGTCACTCGGCAGCGCATGCATCCGCTTTGGGTCGCGGCCACAGAATGCTTATCGAGAAAGCTGACCGACTACCGCGCCGGGCTTGTTCCCGGACAAGTGCGGGAAGTGTTTCGCAAACAACAGGCAGAAACTTATATTCAGCAAATTTCAGGTAATGCGGCTGGGCTTGCGGCGGCACTCGAATTAACAGATGAAGCAATTAGGGAAACATTCGGTCAGTATATTGGGCAAACTGTATCGAACAGGATAAACGATCCTGATACTCGCTTTTTTGAGAGCAGAGATAGGGCGCAGAATAGAATTATTCTTAAAATACACTCGAAATCGAGCTAGCTAATTAATCAAGCATAAACGTAGCAGAAAATGCTATCCGATCTCTTTGAGTTAGCCTGCAACGTCTTTCCCAGCACCGTGCAAAAAGCAATTCACCGTGAACATCCAAAGATGCTGGGCGGTAAATAACGGGCCTCTCCGCCTCATATGCGGCGATATTAGAAGACAGGTAAGCCACCTCCCCGGAAAACTTTCCCGAGACTGTTCAAAAGCTGGTGCATGAAAGTTTGTGCCGGGATACGGACTATTTTTATTCCAAGCTCGAAAAGGCGGAGCGCCAATAGCGTTTTTAGCACAGTAGCCGCCCACGGACGGCTTTGCCGCTCGCCTCGTTATTCCATCACTGCCGCCAAGCCAGCTTGGCGGCTGCGTGCTCACTCTCATTTCAGCTTCGAAAATTATAAACTCGAATTTCTTCAGACCAAAACACTCTCCAAGACGAAATAATTCTGCGTGCAACCAACAATTCCACAAATTTTACATTAGCTTCAGTGTTCGGTATTGTTGGTTGCCGCCATCCCGGTTTGAAATCTGGAAAAGGATCCGGCATTTTCTGTAGCGTCTGCCTGATTTGATCGTCTGATAGGATGTTATGACATTTATTGAAGAGTGCAACTTGGACCTCGACAGGCTTTGTACTGATGATCACTGCTTGAGCAGCTTCATCCGTCAAGTAACTGAAATCGGCGTTGGTACGATAAAACAGCGCACCGATAGCAAAAGCGCGCGCCGGCAAACCGGCAATCAACGCCATGTCCATATCGCCAATGATTCTCAGCTTTTGATCATCGGTAATGTCGGAATTTAACAGCTTTTCCCGGAAGTCATCATCAAAAGTGAATTGATCTTTGATCTCAAAGTAGCGTTCTATGTTTTTTTCAATGAATGACACTTGGTAATCGAGGTGATCTGCCAAACGGGCGAAATTGGATTTTGAAAATGTGATTTTTTCTTCTTCAATAAGTATAAGCAATTTTCCTGAATCGATATCGTTTGGAAATTGTTTGAATTGCTTTGGAAGCACTCGGACATAAGTTCTGTAGGCGTCCTCTTCCATATCGTTATTGTGGATCAAGAATTGACGTAGCGGATGTGTGGGCTCATCGTCGTCGATAGTGACCAAAGAAAGCACGGCCTTTGTATCATCCTGTTCAAGAAATGCCGTAAGCGTATCTGCATCAAAATTTTTGCTAGCAACAAACCCGAGACAATTGTCCCATGAGGCGTTAATTTTCTGCAACCTGAATAATGATGCATATAGCCGCGCCGGGACGTGATCAAGTGAAGGCAACTTTGCGGACTGTTTGTCGATGAACTCTTCCAGTTCCTTACCTTCAATTTCCTCGTGATTGATCACTTTAATAATACTTGAAACATCTTCTTCGGCATTATTTTCAAGTGTAAGTAGAACTCTCTTAAAATAGCGTTCAAAATCATCTTCAATTTTGTTGATTAGATTCGTTCTAGCGCTTTTCAAGACGGTCGAATAGTGCTTGGTTTGTAGCTCTTCCACATTGGGCAAGCCAAATACATCTCGAAAGATGAATTCGATGTTTTCAATGGTAACTTTGAATAGTCCTTCATCGATTAATAATCGGACAATTGCCGGATATTGCTGGATATTCTTTAACTCTTGCGTTTCGAATGGAAGGAGTTTGAGACGATCAGGGTCGAAATCAACTCCCAGTGCCAGAATCTCGGATAAATTCGTCGAGACAAACTTCGATATTTGGTCATCTTTTTGATGCAGAGTTTTGAGATGTTCTTCGGGTAGATGAGCGATAAACCTCGCAACATGAGTGACGTTCTCTGAACTTCCGAGTGCGGCCGATACGAACCCGGGCCATTTGCCGAGCAGTCCGGATGTCAGCTCAGAAATTTGCTTTCCCCTTTCATAATAGGTTGTAAAAAACGCACCACATTCTTCAAAATTTGAAGATATGAATTCAAGTAGCCCTGAAATCTGATGACCGCACTCATTCGGGTTACTCAACATGCAGTCAACAAGAATCACGTTGAGAACGAAATGCTGCCGGAAGTCATCTTCGCGCATGGCGGCAATGACTTCCTTCGGATTGTCAATCTGAAAATCTGACTCGGGGTTGTTGAAAGCTCGGATTTGGATCAGAAACTTGTTGTCATTAGGGGAGAGGCGGCCGGAATGGAAAAGAGACGTATACTGATAATAAGTGTCATCCAGAAACCCTTCAAAAACCAAAAATTTGACGAGTTCCTTGCTCTCCCCAAACGCCTCAAATAACCTTTCCGTACTATTTATATCGATCCGAATGATTTCATTAAATTTGGTCATTCGTAGGTTAGAAATTTTGGCTCTTAGCTCCCTGATGGTCTTCGATGCATTATTTCTGAATTCGTCAGATTTGTGCTCGATCTCTTGTTTTCGTTCTTGATAAGTCTTGTCCGCGTCAACCTCTTCCTGCAAGCCAGCGAGAACTACATTCCGCCTCTGCTTTTGCGGTGTGCGACACGTAATTTGTCGCGTTTCCAAGAGCTGCTCAAAGTCTTCGTGGCTCCAAAGGGATTGGATCGAGTTGATAGATTTTTCATTGAATTCAATTGTCGTGTAGCCATGCGGAATCTTGTCTATCAAAGTCATCGCGTAAATCTTGCGGAGTTCTCCCAAATTGGAAGACACTTGCTTCTCAGCGTCATTAATCTGCTGCTCAAGTTCTGATATCTGCGACTTGTATTGCGTTTCCGCATTTTTGATCAGCTCGTTATGCTTGTTAAGTATCTCGGCAAGTTTCCCCTTTTCCCGGTGGAGTTCTTCAAAATCACTTGGCAGTACGTTTTTATAAATCAGGATGGCAAGGAGCTTGTTCGGATCAAGGATGTTCTCTACATCCGTCTTCAGATTTTTGCCATAAATGGTATACTCGTTGAAGATATTCTGGATTAGCCGCAAGTCATTAAGATAGCGCGATACCTCCCTCAAAAACTGGCGATCAAAATGGTTGTCCAGAGACAGGCGTTTTCCTTGTTCAATGATTTTATCGATTGAGTTGGAGCTGTTTATGATCGGTATTACAGGAACAATGAACTCAAAGAACTTGGTTCGATCCGTGTTCACAAACATATTGTCCCTAAGCGCGTAGAGGAAACGTATTTGCCTTTTAACACCCGCATTGGCATTTATGAGACTGTTGATCTCGCGCAAGGTCACAAAAATGTCGGGGTTGTTGAAGCGATCTAAATCTTCAATGACGACCAAATCATATTTTGTCGATTGAAAGAAATAGATGATTTCGTCCAAATGACGATTGAGAATAGACTCTTCTCGGGCGGTCTCTGGCGTTATCTCGATATCCTTGAGCGAGATGCTCTTTAGGGATACGCCGAAACTCTTGATGTAAATATAGTGTAATGTCTTCCAAACA
The DNA here is from genome assembly GCF_009882915.1 of Sneathiella litorea. Classification (GTDB taxonomy): domain Bacteria; phylum Pseudomonadota; class Alphaproteobacteria; order Sneathiellales; family Sneathiellaceae; genus Sneathiella; species Sneathiella litorea. Next base: position 2,378 of record NZ_WTUW01000002.1, on the reverse strand, counting down.
AACAAAAATCCCAATACAAAGCAAGCTAAATTGAACCAGTTAGTATGATCAAGAGGTTGGATATACGATCCGTCTAAAATATCTTCTTTTCGTTGTATCAAATGCCAGCATGCGGCCAGCCCTAAAACTATGAATAGTGAAACAAACGGGGACCACCATTTTGGCGATTGTATTCTTTTGAATCTTGACAGCGGAAGGCTGTTGGCGTCCCCTCCATAAAGCATCTGTTGTAAGATACTTCTTTCGATTTCCTGTTTGCTGACATTGCCCTTTTTCGGCTGATTGCCCTTGGCGCCATCGTTTTCAGCTGAGCTATCTTTCTCAAAAGTGTTTTCAGTAGTCACTGAACCATCTGCTTCAGGAAGAAAGGCTGCAAGCGAAATTTGCAGCACTCGTTCTTTAAATAGCCAATACTTTCTATGTTTCTTGAGAAAGGTTTTTATGATGCTGCTTTTTCCTGAGCCGTAAGGTCCGGTGAGAGCAATATTGAACACATTTGGGTTCTTGGTCGCTTTGATCAGCGCATCAGAATAGATCCCGGATTTGTCGGCTTTGTCTGTGGGAGCAAGATCAACATACTCAGAATTATCTTGGCCGGAATTGCTGGTCCAACTGGCAAGGGATGTCCGTAATTTTTTAAGTTTTTGAAACATGATCCACGATACGCTTTGGTAAAACTTTATTTGTTCTTATTTTGTACCACCTCTTACTCTTTTCTGAAATACTATAGTGTGAGATTTAATTGCCATTGGTGTATTGGAGGCTCTACTAGATGATTGCCGTTTATCCATCTGCTTTCGTATTGCTTCCATTGATTATTTATCGGGGATAATTATTAACGCGAAAACGCCGCTATATGATTGATATAGCGGCGTTTAATTTTGTTGCGGGGGTAGGATTTGAACCTACGCCCTTTGGGTTCTAAAAAATAAGACACGCGCAAATGAATGTAGGGAAATAGCTGCTATAATTGTGAAATGTATTTAATGGTCCCAAAAAATATATACGGTAGATAAATGGACACATTGGAACGCCAAACTCTTTTGCAAAAATACGCGCCTGCAATGGCCTACATTGCCGTTAAAGATGACGCTGGGAACTGCGGTATCGGAAGCGCGTTTCACGTCGGAGAAGGGGTATTTGTGACGGCCCGTCACGTTGTGGAAAATTACTTTATAGAAGAAGTGGTGCTCAGTGAGCACTTACGTGTTCCAATCCAAGAAGTGGTACCGGAATATCCTCAAGAGGCTATCGACGAGCTAGCGGAACTTATAGGATCGCCGCCCACTTGGCCGCTTTTGCACGAGTCACTTAGTCTAACAGACGGCCCATATTTCCATAACGATGAAAAAGCAGATATCGCCGTATTTCGTGTGGGAAAAATTCACCCAAATCGACCCTTTGTGCCTTTAGGTAGTCATCTCGATGATTGGATTATCAGAAATGAATGGCGATTGTCCGAGGCTCTAATCCTTGGCTATCCACCCATTCCTTTCACCACAGCGCCCGAGTTAATATCAGCACGTGCTGAAATTAATACCGTTACTTGGACAAGGGCTCAATCTCACGCAACCTTCATACTTTCAGCAATCCCTCGTGGCGGTTTTAGTGGTGGCTTGGCTATACATGAGTTTGATTTCGCCCTTGGTGTCATTACACAGAGTCTTATCCAAGGAGGGCAGCCTGCCGAGCTCGGTTTCCTTTCAGTGCTTTCCGTAGAACCAATTTACGAGTGCCTTGCTCAGAACAAACTACTACCTGATTGTCAAAAGGAAAGATGGGAAGATTTCTGGAATACAGAGCGAGCAGATTTTGTGGCAGAGGGAGGCCTTTTGGTAGCGTCAGTACATTTTCATGATGACGGAAAGAAATTCTACTTTGATGTAATGGCGCGAGAGCCTCAGTTTCTAAAAATTGGAGTCGATGCAGGATTAGTATCGATGAAAGGAGCCGCATACGAAGAAGAAAAACTCCGTGACGATTGGATTAGGTTTCATATAAAACTACCGGGCAAGCAGGCTTCAATTCTTGTAGAGACAGCGGCAAAAGCGGCTCAAGAAGCGATTGCCCAAACCGGCCTGAAGAGTATACAGGCTTTCCAAAACAAGAATTAATTCACTATTACATTTCAAATTAATTCGTTGCCGGAATCGTATCCATATTAATCGTTTCCCATTAGCGTATCAGCACTAAGCCACCTGCTTCCAATATGCTTCCATTGATGATTTATAGGGAATGTTCGTTAACGCAAAAACGCCGATATCTTATTGATATAGCTGCGTTAATATTGGTTGCGGGGGTAGGATTTGAACCTACGACCTTCAGGTTATGAGCCTGACGAGCTACCGGGCTGCTCCACCCCGCGACAGGATATGAAG